>NZ_LMCT01000067.1 GCF_001424875.1 Kitasatospora sp. Root107
GCTAAGCCTCATAGCGCCGATGGTACTGCAGGGGGGACCCTGTGGGAGAGTAGGACGCCGCCGAACAATCTTTAGTCAGAAAGCCCCGCCGGGTAACCGGTGGGGCTTTCTGCATTTCCGGACCAAGGCACCTGTCCAGTTGCCTCGGCGTTCCGTCCACGGCACACTGGCCCGTCATGGGCGGTGACCGAGAGCACGAGGCGGAGAGCGACTTCCGGGCGTTCTACGAGGGTGCCTACGGTCAGTTGGTGGCTCACCTCTATGCCCTGACCGGGGATCTCGGCGATGCGCAGGACGCTGCACAGGAAGCGTTCGTGCGGGCCTGGAGTCACTGGGGCCGGCTCAGTGCGTACGAGAATCCGGTGGCCTGGGTGCGGTTGACCGGTCAGCGGATCGCGATCAGTCGGTGGCGGCGGGCCAGGACAGCGTTGCGGAGCTGGGTACGGCACGGCGAGGGGAGTCCGCTGCCCGGGCCCGGGCCGGAGTCGGTGGCGTTGGTGGAGGCGTTGCGGAGGTTGCCCGAGGCGCAGCGGTCCGCGTTGGTGCTGCATCACATGGGAGGCCGGGCGGTGGCCGAGATCGCGGCCGAGGAGGGTGTCCCGGTCGGGACGGTGAAGGCGCGGCTGCACCGTGGGCGGCAGGCGTTGGCCGAGCTGCTGGGGGAGGAGGAGGGCGAGGGCGGTCTGTCGCTCCGTCAGCCGGATGTGCCGTCAGGCCCGATGGCCACGCCGCCGCCGTCGCCGGAGACGAGACAGCCGAAACAGACGAAACAGCCGACCGAGCAGCCACTACAGCCGCAGTCCGAGCAGGGGAAGCAGGGCGCCGCCCCTGCAGTGCCGGAGCAACGGGGCGGCGGGGAGCGTAACTTGAAGAGGACGCTGAGCGCTCGTGGCTGAGAGGGGGGCGATCACCATGGACGACCAGGATCGTCCGGCCATCACCACCGCGCGGTTGGACGGCCTGTTCGACGGCCTGCGGGGGGAGTTGAGCGGGCTGCGGATGCCCGAGCCCGATCAGTTGGTGGTCCGGGCGCTACGCCGTCGCCGTCGGCGGCGGGTCGAACTGACCTTTGTCGCTGGGGTGTTGGTCTCGGCCGGGGTGTGCGGTCTGGCCGGGGTGCCGGGCGGCGGTGGCGGGATAGCCGCCGAGCTGGTGGGGCCGCCGTCGTTGCGGACCATCACGCCGACCCTGGTGCTGCCGGGGCCGGGCGATTCGGTCGGACCGGTGGAGACGGTGATGCCGGTGGGGGCGACGGGTGGCGGGCTGCTGTTCGGCCGGGAGCAGCTACCGGTGAGCCAGGGGCGCTACGGTCCTTGGGGGTCACAGCTGTTGGCGGCTTCGGCGTTCGCGATGCCCACCATGCAGGGGTGTGTACCGGAGCTGGTGGACTCGTTGGGTGCCCTGCACCGCTGGGAGTTGGTGCACGGGGATGTCGGCCGGCCGAATGTGACGGCGGTGCAGTACCTGCTGGAGTTCCCCGCGGAGTCGCAGGCGGCGCAGGCGGCGGCCCGGCTGCTCGGGCCGGTGGAGTGCGCGGGGCTGGGCTGGCCGGCGGGGGAGCGGACCGACCGGGCGGTGGCGGTCGGTTCGACCAGGGTGCCGGGCCGGGTGGAGGAGTTCACCACCCGGGTGAGTGGCCGTCAGCTGGGGGTGCTGATGGTGCAGTACCAGGCCGACCGGTTCGCCGAAGCCGCAGTGCTGGACCCGGAGTTCCGGGCGGCGGCGGAACAGTTCGGTGCGGTCGGAACAGCTGCGGCCGGGACGAGTACGGGCGGTACCGGCGTGGCCGGGACGGCGTCGAGGGGTCTGACCGGTCCGGGCTGACCGGTGGCAGGAAAACCCCAAAAGTTTTCCGGTTTTCGACGCAACCTTCCTCCGTCGAGGGGCGTGTCCTGTACGTGCCGACGACGGGGCAGCGATCGCCCGGTCCAGGCCTCGTGGGTGCTGTGGAGAACAGGGGACTCCACAGCACCCACGCCGCACGTCCCCGGCCAGGGTTTCTTCCATCGGGGGAACATTCGTTGACCTGGCTCCGCAGCGCTGGAACGCTGAGGGACGTGAGCCGAGCCGTGAGCCTTGTGGGCCGCCTGCACGTCGATCTCCGACGGCATGCGAGCGCGATCTGTGCCGTCTGTCGCTGACGACGACGCACCGCCCGCCCCTGCCCGGCCGCCGTTCTCCCGGCGCTCCGTGACACCGCATCGCTGACCGCGTACCCACGTCCGCCCCGTCTCCCGGGCGGGCTGTTCGACGATCCCGAAGCCCCATCGACCGTCTCGGCGGTCGGGCGCTCCCTGCTGCCCGTAAAGGACCACATCCCCATGGCCTCCACCACCTCCAGGCGCACCTTCCTCGCACTGGCCGCCGTCGGCGCGGCGTCCGCCGCCTGCGGCCGGGCCACCGCCACCGGGGGCGGCGGGGGGAGCGAGACCAAGAAGCTTCGCTACCAGGGCTGGGCCGGGCAGGTCACGCTGCCCGAACTGGCCGAGGATCTCGGCTACTTCGGCGATGTGAAGCTGGAGTGGGTCGGCAACACGATCAGCGGCCCGCAGGACATCCAGTCGGCGGCCACCGGCCAGACCGACTTCGGCGGCGCGTTCAACGGCGCGGTGGTGAAGCTGATCGCGGCGGGCGCCCCGGTGAAGGCGGTGATCAGCTACTACGGCGTGGACGAGTTCACCTTCAGCGGTTACTACGTGCTGGAGGACAGCCCGATCCGGTCGGCCCGGGACCTGCAGGGCAAGAAGGTCGGGATGAACACCCTGGGCGCGCACAGCGAGGCGATGCTCGACATCTACCTGCAGCGCAACGGGCTCTCGGCCGGCGAGATCGGCAAGGTCGAGCCGATCGTGATCCCACCGGTGAACAGCGAGCAGACGCTGCGTCAGAAGCAGATCGAGGTCGCGGTCCTGAGCAGCATCCTGCGTGACAAGGCGCTGGCGACGGGCGGGATCCGGTCGCTGTTCAGCGACTACGAGCTGCTCGGCAAGTTCAGCGCGGGCACCTTCGTGCTGACCAGCCGCTTCCTGAAGCAGAATCCGGAGACCTCCCGGGTCTTCGTCACCGGTGTGGCCAAGGCGATCGAGTGGGCCAGGACCACGCCGCGCGAGGAGGTGATCGCCCGCAGCACCGAGATCATCCGGAAGCGGGGACGGAACGAGGACACCGCCACTCTCAAGTACTGGCGCTCGACCGGTGTCGCGGAGACCGGCGGGCGGATCAACGACCAGGAGTTCCAGCTCTGGATCGACTGGCTGGTCTCGCACGGCGACATCAAGGCGGGCCAGGTCAAGCCTGCCGACCTCTACACCAACGAGTTCAACAAGTACGGGGGTTGAGAGCATGACTGCCCACATCAGTTTCCACCAGGTGACCAAGACCTTCCCGATCAAGGACGGGACCGAGTTCACCGCCCTGGACCGGGTCGATCTGGACGTCGCCGCAGGTGAGTTCGTGGTGATCGTCGGACCGAGCGGCTGCGGGAAGTCGACTCTGCTGGATCTGGCAGGTGGGCTGACGAAGCCCACCGAGGGCCGGATCCTGCTGGACGGCCGCCCGGTCACCGGGCCCGGCCTGGACCGCAGCGTGGTGTTCCAGCAGTACGCGCTGCTGCCGTGGCGGACCGCGCAGGGCAACGTCGAGTTCGGGCTGGAGGCGGTCGGGGTCCCTCGTCGTCAACGGGCGGCGCTGGCCCGGGAGTACCTCGATCTGGTCGGTCTGACCGGTTTTGAGGACCGGCATCCGCACGAGCTGTCCGGTGGGATGAAGCAGCGGGTGGCGATCGCCCGCAGCCTGGCGTACGACCCGGGGGTGCTGCTGATGGACGAGCCGTTCGCGGCGTTGGACGCGCAGACCAGGGAGCTGCTCCAGGACGAGCTGCTGCGGATCTGGGAGCGCACGGGCAAGACGGTCGTGTTCATCACGCATGGCATCGAGGAGGCGGTCTACCTCGGCCAGCGGGTGGCGGTGCTGACCTCCCGTCCGGGCCGGGTGAAGGAGGTGGTCCCGATCGACCTGGGCGAGCGGACCAAGGCACAGGACCTGCGCTCCGCACCGGAGTTCGCCCGGTACCGGCACGAGATCTGGAGCCTCCTGCACGACGAGGTCAGCCGGGCGCAGCAGTTGGAGCGAGAGGTGGCCCACGTATGAGCACCGACCTGAGCACTGACCTCAGCACCGACCTGAGGACTGCACCGTCGATCAGCCTGCCGACCCCGAAGACGCTCGCTCCGGCGCGCCGCCCGTCCCGGTTGCCCGGGCTACTGTTCACCGCCGTCACCAAGTCGGTGGCGATCGCGCTGCTGCTGGTGATCTGGGAGCTGGCGCCGCGCTTCGACCTGGTGGACCGGACCTTCCTGCCCCCGGCCAGCGAGGTGCTGGACGCCTGGATCGGCCTGTTGAACAGTGGTCAGCTGGCGGTCAACACCTGGGCCAGCCTGGCCCGTTCGCTCAGTGGTTTCGGCCTGGCGGTGGCGATCGGCGTGCCGCTCGGCCTGCTGATCGGCTGGTACCGACCGGTGGCCAATCTGCTCAGCCCGTTGCTCGAACTGTTCCGCAACACCGCCGCGTTGGCACTGCTGCCGGTTTTCGTGCTGATCCTCGGGATCGGGGAGACTTCCAAGATCTCGATCGTGCTGTACGCCTGCCTGTGGCCGATCCTGCTGAACACCATCAGCGCCGTACGCAGCGTCGACCCCACTCTGCTGCGGCTGGCCCGTTCGCTGGACCTGTCGCCGGTGCGGCTGTTCCAGAAGGTGATCCTGCCCGCCTCGGTGCCGGTGGTGTTCACCGGCATCCGGCTGGCGGGGGCGGTGTCGATCCTGGTGCTGGTCGCGGCCGAGATGGTCGGTGCGAAGGCCGGCCTGGGCTATCTGATCAACGCTTCGCAGTACAACTTCGCGATCCCGCAGATGTACGCGGGCATCGTCACCATCTCCGTCATCGGGGTGGCCTTCAACCAGCTGCTGGTCTGGCTCGAACGCCGGTTCACCGCCTGGCGCGCCCCGCTCAACAGTTGAGGAGAGAGCCGTGCAGGAGCTGAGTACGGACGTGCTGGTGGTCGGGGGCGGCCCGGCCGCCACCTGGGCCGCGCTGGATGCGGCACGAGCGGGCGTGGACGTGGTCCTCGCCGACAAAGGGTACTGCGGTACCAGCGGAGCAACTGCCGCCGGGGGGACGGGAGTCTGGTACGTCGAGCCCGAACCGGCGGCGCGGGAGGCCGCGATGGCGAGCCGGGAGGCGCTGGGCGGCTACCTGGCCGGCCGCCGCTGGATGGGCCGGGTACTGGAGCGCACCTACGACATCATGAACGAGCTGGCTGACAGCGGGAGTTACCCCTTCCCGACCGGTCCGGACGGGCGGCAGCTGCGCAACGGCCTGCAGGGGCCCGAGTACATGCGCCGGATGCGGATCAGGATCAGGCGGGCCGGGGTGCGGGTGCTCGACCACAGCCCGGTGACCGAACTGCTCACCGCCGCCGACGGATCGGTGGCGGGAGCGGCGGGGTACCGGCGCCAGGAGGGCCACGGCTACCGGGTCAGGGCAGGGGCGGTGGTGCTGGCCACCGGGGGCTGTGCCTTCCTCAGCAAGGCGCTCGGCACCGACACCAACACCGGGGACGGGGCGCTGTACGCGGCCGAGGTCGGTGCGGAGATGTCGGGGATGGAGTTCTCCAACGCGTACGGCATCGCGCCCGAGCACACCTCGGTGACCAAGACCGCGTTCTACTCCTTCGCCACCTTCTACCAGGAGGACGGCGCGGTGTTGGAGGGCGCGGCCAGCCAGGGCGGGCGCTCGGTGATCGCCCGTGCGCTGCTGGAGGGCAAGGTGTACTGCCGTCTGGACCGGGCGGACGAGGCGGCCAGGGCGGCGATGCGGCTGGCCCAGCCGAACTTCTTCCTCACCTTCGACCGGTTGGGTGTCGACCCCTTCACCGAGCGCTTCGCGGTCACCCTGCTCGCCGAGGGGACGGTACGCGGCACCGGTGGCATCCGGATCACCGGGGACGACTGCCGCACCACCGTGCCGGGTCTGTACGCGGCGGGCGACGCGGCCACCCGGGAGGAGATCTGCGGTGGCTTCACCGGCGGCGGCAGCCACAACGCCGCCTGGGCGATGTCCTCCGGCAGTTGGGCGGGTCGGGGCGCGGCCGGGTACGCGCTGGCGCTGGGGGCCGGCGCGGTCGGCCGCGCCGTCAGCCCGGCCGGTGGCGCGGGGCTGCGGCCCCTCGGCAACCGGGACGCCGACGCGCGGGAGGTGATCCGGGCGGTGCAGGGAGAGGTGCTCCCGTACGACAAGAACTACCTGCGGCACGGCGAGGTGCTGACCGGGGCGCTCGATGTGCTGGACGAGACCTGGGCACGGCTGCGCAGCGGGTTGCACGGCACCGGCCGGGAGGTCGTGGCGGCCAGGCAGGCCGCCGCGCTGACGGCCAACGCCCGCTGGATGTACCGGTCCGCGCTGGCCAGGACCGAGAGCCGGGGGATGGCCAGGCGGCTGGACTTCCCCGAGCAGGATGCGGACCAGCACCACCGGATCGCCTCCGGCGGCCTCGACCGGGTCTGGACCCGGCCGCTGACGGCGGTGGCGGCGTGATCGAACTCGTCTCGCCCGAGCGCTGCATCAGCTGCGACAAGTGCATCAAGGTCTGCCCGACGGACGTCTTCGACCGGGGCGCGGACGGTATCCCGGTGATCGCCCGGCAGAGCGACTGCCAGACCTGCTTCCAGTGCGAGGCCAACTGCCCGACGGACGCCCTGTTCGTCGCCCCGCAGACCCATCCGCAGCCGCCGTTCGACGAGCTCGCGCTCGCCGAGTCCGGCCTGCTGGGCAGCTACCGGGCCCAGATCGGCTGGGGCCGGGGCCGTACCCCGGGCTCGTTGCGCGCGGTCGGCCCGGCCTTGGGCACCGCACCGATCACCTCCTGAACACCCGTCACGAAAGGACACGAGTCATGAGTCTGGAGATTCACAAGGTCGGTGGCCGGATCGGCGCCGAGATCACCGGGGTGGACACCTCGCGGCCGCTGGACGCGGGCACCGTGAGCCGGCTGAACGAGGCGCTGGTGGCGCACAAGGCGCTGTTCTTCCGGGAGCAGCACCTGGACGACGAAGGCCAGCTCCGGTTCGCCGCCAACTTCGGTGCGCTGACCACCGCCCACCCCACCGTCCCGTCGCTGGCCGGGCAGCCGAGCGTGCTGCCGGTGGACAGTGAGGACGGTGGCCGGGCCAACCACTGGCACACCGACGTCACCTTCGTCCGTACCCCGCCGAAGGCCAGTACGCTGCGGGCGCTGGTGGTGCCGCCTTACGGTGGCAACACGCTGATCGCCGACTCCCAGGCCGCGTACCGGGATCTGCCCGAAGCGCTGCGAGAGCTGGCCGACCGGCTGTGGGCGGTGCACACCAACGACTACGACTACGCACAGGGCAAGGAGCTGGACGAGGCGGACGCCGAGCGCCGCCGGGTCTTCACGGCCGTCAAGTACCGGACCGCCCACCCCGTGGTGCGGGTGCACCCGGAGAGCGGTGAACGCGGGCTGTTCGTCGGCGGGTTCGCGCAACGCATTCTCGGTCTGCCGTCCGCCGAGTCGCACGACCTGCTGCGCAGCCTGCAGGCGTACGTCACCCGGCCGGAGAACGTGGTGCGCTGGCGCTGGTCGGTCGGCGACCTGGTGCTGTTCGACAACCGCTCGACCCAGCACTACGCGCCGGACGACTACGACGACCTGCCGCGCCGGCTGCACCGGGTGACGGTGGCGGGGGACGTTCCGGTCGGGGTGAGCGGGGAGTCCAGCTACCTGATCGAGGGGGACGAGGCTCCGCACTACACCTCCTAGTCAACGCCGAAGGGGCGCCCACCAACCGGTGGGCGCCCCTTCGGCGTTGGTCAGGAGGTCAGGAGAACCGGCCGGCCGGGCGGGGCAGGCCGTAGTGCTCGCGCAGGGTGCGGCCGGTGTAGCCCTCGCGGAACAGGCCGCGCTTGCGCAGGATCGGCAGCACCTGCTCGACGAAGTCGGTCAGGCCGTCGGGGAGGATCGGCGGCATGATGTTGAAGCCGTCGGCGGCGCCCTGGGTGAACCAGGTCTCGATGTGGTCGGCGAGCTGCTCGGGGGTGCCGACGACCACCTGGTGGCCGCGTCCGCCGCCGAGCCGGCCGACCAGCTGACGCAGGGTCAGCCGGTCGCGTTCGGCCAGGTCGCGGATCAGTTCGAACCGGCTCTTGGCGCCGTTGATCTCGGTCACCGGCGGCAGCGGCGGCAGCGGTTCGTCCAGCGGGTGGTCGGTCAGGTCGATGCCGAGCACGGTGGAGAGCACGCCCACCGAGCGGGCGGGGTTGATGAGGTCGTCCAGCTCGCGGTCCAGGCGGTGGGCCTCCTCCTCGGTGGAGCCGAGCACCGGCACCACCCCGGGCAGCACCACGACCTGTTCGGGGGCCCGGCCGAAGCCGGCGGCCTGCCGCTTGAGGTCGGCGTAGAAGGACTGCCCTTCGGCCAGCGTCTGCTGCGCGGTGAACACCGCCTCGGCCCAACGGGCGGCGAAGGCCCGGCCGTTGTCGGAGGAGCCGGCCTGCACCAGCAGCGGGTGGCCCTGCGGCGGGCGGGGGATGTTCAGCGGGCCGCGGACCTGGAAGTGCTCGCCGACGTGGTCGATCTCGTGCACCCGGCCGGCGTCGGCGAAGGCGCCGGTGGCCCGGTCCAGGGTGAGTGCGCCGTCCTCCCAGCTGTCCCAGAGCGCGGTGACCACGTCGAGGAACTCGGCGGCCCGCTGGTAGCGGACGGCGTGCTCCTGGTTGGCGGAGCGGCTGAAGTTCTGCGCGGACCGCTCCCCGGCCGAGGTGACGATGTTCCAGCCCGCCCGGCCGTGGCTGATGTGGTCCAGCGAGGCGAACTGCCGGGCCAGGTTGTAAGGCTCGCTGAAGCCGGTGGAGACGGTGCCGATCAGGCCGATCCGCTCGGTCACCACGGCCAGCGCGGTGAGCAGGGTGAACGGTTCGAAGTGGCTGATCAGGCCCCAGCCGCCGTCCGAGCGGGCCTCCACGCCGTCGGCCAGGAAGACCGAGTCGAAGGAGGCCGCCTCGGCGGTCTGCGCCAGCCGCTGGAAGTGCGCGATGTCGGCGGCCTGGTGCGGGTCGGTGCGCGGGTGACGCCAGGCCGCCTCGTGGTGGCCGACGCCCATCAGGAAGAGGTTGAAGTGCAGTTGCCGGTCGTCAGTGGGCATGGTGAAGTGCTCCGGTTCCGGAGGAGATCGGGGATTGTCCCCAATTCTCGTTCCGGACACGGGAGTCGGACAGTGATTCGCCCACCGACGGAATTAATCCGCCCGTCACGAGCTGCGCGCGGTGCGCAGCTCCATCGGCCGCTGGTACGCGCTGTCCAGTACGCCCGCGCAGGCCGCCACGGCCAGCACGTCCGGCCCGAACGAGGCGGCCGTCACCAGCTGCCCGGGCTCCACCGCGCCGTGCCGGCCGACCTGTTCGTACAGGTAGCCGGCCAGCTCCGGACGGACCGTCAACCCGGCCTCGCTGACCACCAGGACCTCGGGGTTGAGCACGTTGAGCAGCAGCGCGGCGGCCGGTGCGGCCAGCCGGAGCCGTTCCTTGATCAGTGCCACGGCCCGCTCGTCGCCGGTCCGGGTCAGGGCCAGCAGCAGTTCGAAGTCCGGTGCGGGGATGAGGCCTTGGGCGTGCGCGCGGCGGGCGACGGTGCGTTCGGAGACGGTGGCCTGGAGGCAGCCGGTCCGGCCGCAGATGCAGGGCTCGGTGGAGCCGGGTACGGGCAGGTGGCCGACGTTGCCGGCCCGGGAGCGGCGGCCGCGCAGCACGGCGCCGCCGGTGGCGAAGGCGGCGTCGACGACGTTGCCGACGAAGAGCTGGACGAGTTCGGTCGAGCCGCGGCCGGCGCCGAACAGCAGCTCGGCCACGGCCAGCGCCCGGGCGTGGCTGTCGACGTGTACGGGTAGCCGGGTGGCGCGGGCGAGTTCGGCCCGGACGGGGACGTCCCGCCAGCCGAGCGGGCCGTGCTCGACCACGGTGCCGCGTTCGGAGTCGACCCAGCCGCCGGTGACCACCCCGAGGCCGAGCAGCGAGCGTCCGGCGGCCCGGCGGGCCAGGAAGCCCGGCAGGTGGTCGCGGACGGTGGCGAGCACGGTGGTGGCGTCGCCCCGGCGGGGCAGCCGCTCGTGCGCGACCACCCGGCCGCGCAGATCGAGCAGCGCGAAGGTGAGGTACGGGACGCCGATGTGCACGCCGCAGGCGAGGTGGTGGCGATTGTCCACGTCGAGCGGCAGCTGGGGGCGGCCGGCCCGGGGCGGTCCGTCCGGCGCGGGCAGTTCGCGGACCAGGCCGAGGCCGATCAGGTCGGCGGTGTGCCGGGAGACCGCCGCCGGGCTGAGACCGGTGGCCCGTCCGACGGCGCCCCGGGCCAGCGGCCCGGCGGCCAGTACGGCGCGCAGTACCGCCCCGGCGCCGCCGCCCTCGGCGGGCTGTGGCGCCCGGGCCGGCGCGGGGGGAGCGACCAGAGAGAGCATGCGGTCGATGCTCCCAGTGGGGTGTTGCACGGGCGTGGCGGCGGCATGACGGGGCCCCGGCGCCGTCAAGAGCTCGCTAAGACTGGCCGTACGCCTCACCTGATCAGCGGATTCCCGGCCGGACGGCCGTAGGCTCGGGGCAGGCGAACAGGTGTCCGGGGGCGTGGCCCGCCGGGCTGACCAAGAATGGTGCGCATGGCACGCGGCAGGCTGCGGATCTACCTCGGGGCGGCACCCGGCGTCGGCAAGACGTACGCCATGCTGGCCGAGGCGCACCGCCGCGCGCTGCGCGGCACCGACGTGGTGGCCGGCTTCGTGGAGCACCACGGGCGGGACCGGACCGCCGAGCTGATCGAGGGTCTGGAGCTGCTGCCGCGCCGGGAACTGACGTACCGGGGGGTGACCCTCGGCGAGCTGGACCTGGACGCGGTGCTGCGCCGGCGGCCCGCCGTCGCCCTGGTGGACGAGCTGGCCCACACCAATGTGCCGGGCAGCCGGAACGCCAAACGCTGGCAGGACGTCGAGGAGCTGCTGGCGGCCGGGATCGACGTGGTGTCGACCGTCAACATCCAGCATCTGGAGTCGCTCGGCGACGTGGTCGAGGGCATCACCGGGGTCCGCCAGCGCGAGACGGTGCCGGACGAGGTGGTCCGGCGGGCCGACCAGATCGAGCTGGTCGACATGTCGCCCCAGGCACTGCGCCGCCGCCTGGCCCACGGCAACGTCTATCCGCCGGACCGGATCGACGCCTCGCTGGCCAACTACTTCCGGCCGGGGAACCTCACCGCACTGCGCGAGCTGGCGCTGCTCTGGACCGCCGACCGGGTGGACGAGTACCTGCAGCGGTACCGGGCCGAGCACGGCATCGAGGGCACCTGGCAGGCCCGCGAGCGGATCGTGGTCGGCCTGACCGGCGGCCCCGAGGGCGCCACCCTGATCCGGCGCGCGGCCCGGATCGCCGACCGGGCCTCCGGCGGCGAGCTGCTCGCCGTGCACATCGCCCGCTCCGACGGGCTGGCCGGGGAGAGCGGCTCCCCGCAGATCCTGATCGAGCAGCGGGCCCTCACCGAGAGCCTCGGCGGGAGCTTCCACACCGTGCTCGGTGACGATCCGGCCGGCGCCCTGCTGGACTTCGCCCGCGGGGTGAACGCCACCCAGATCGTGCTGGGCAGCAGCCGCCGCCGGGCCTGGCAGTACCTGTACGGTCCTGGGGTCGGCGCCACCGTGACCCGCGAGAGCGGTGACATCGACGTGCACACCGTCACCCACGAGCAGGCGGCCCGGGGGCGCGGCCGGGTGCCGGTGCGCAAGGTCACCGACCTGGGCCGGACCAGGACCGTGCTCGGCTGGCTGATCGGCGTCGGCGGTCCGCCGCTGCTGACCCTGCTGCTCACCCAGGTGAACGGCCTCGGGCTCTCCACCGACATGCTGCTCTTCCTCAGCCTGACCGTCTGCGCGGCGCTGGTCGGCGGGCTCTTCCCGGCGATCGCCTCGGCGCTGGTCAGCTCCTCGGCGCTGAACTACTACTTCGCGCCGCCGATCCACACCTTCACCATCTCCGAGCCGCAGAACATCCTGGCGGTGGCGATCTTCACGGCGGTCGGCATCGCGGTCGCCTCGGTGGTCGACCTGGCCGCCAGACGCACCCAGCAGGCCGCCCGGGGCCAGACCGAGGCGCAGTCGCTGAGCGCGCTGGCCGGCACCGTACTGCGCGGCGCCCCCGGCGGGGACGGGCTGCTGACCGCCCTGCTCGACCAGGTCAGGGAGACCTTCCAGCAGGACTCCGCCGCCCTGCTGGAGCGCGCTGACGACCACTCACCCTGGCAGGCCGCCGCCGCCCGAGGCCCGCACCCGCCGACCCGCCCCGAGGACGGCGACGTGGACGTCCCCGTCGGCGAGCACCTCGCCCTGGTGCTGCGCGGCCGGGTGCTGCCCGCCGCCGACCGCCGCCTGCTCGGCGCGTACGCCGCCCAGGGCGCGGCCCTGCTGGAACGCCGCCGGCTGGCCGGGGAGGCCGCGGCCGCCCGCCGGGAGGCCGAGGGCAACCGGATCAGGACCGCTCTGCTGGCCGCCGTCTCGCACGACCTGCGCACCCCGCTGGCCGGGATCAAGGCGGCGGTCAGCTCGCTGCGCGCGGAGGACGTCGAGTGGAGCCCGGAGGACGAGGCCGAACTGCTGGCGGGCATCGAGACCGGTGCCGACCGGCTCGACCATCTGATCAACAACCTGCTGGACATGAGCCGCCTGCAGACCGGCACGGTGGCCCCGCTGATCCGCGACACCGACCTGGACGAGGTGGTCCCGTACGCGCTCGGCGGGGTGCCGCCGGGATCGGTCCGCCTCGACGTACCCGAGACGCTGGCCATGGTCCGGGCCGACGGCGGGCTGCTGGAGCGGGCGCTGGCCAACCTGGTGGAGAACGCCGTCAAGTACAGCTCCGACGTGCTGGTGCGGGCCGCCGCGATCGACCGTCCGGGCGCCGCCCGGCAGGTCGAGGTGCGGATAGTGGACCGCGGCCCCGGTGTGCCCGAGGACGCCAAGGAGCGGATCTTCGCGCCGTTCCAGCGCCACGGCGACGCCCCGCGCGGCGCCGGTGTCGGGCTCGGCCTGGCGGTGGCCCGGGGCTTCGTCGAGGCGATGGGCGGCACGCTGGCCGCCGAGGACACCCCCGGCGGCGGGCTGACCATGGTGGTCGTGCTGCCCGCCGCAGTACCCGAGCCCCTACCCGAGCCCGATCCCTCACCGAACCGAAAGGCGGAGCCCGTATGACCCGGGTCCTCGTCGTGGACGACGAACCGCAGATCGTCCGCGCCCTGGTGATCAACCTCAAGGCCCGGAAGTACGAGGTGGACGCCGCCCATGACGGTGCGTCAGCCCTGGAACTGGCCGCCGCCCGGCACCCCGACGTGGTGCTGCTCGACCTCGGCCTGCCGGATCTGGACGGCGTCGAGGTGATCCGCGGCCTGCGCGGCTGGACCAGGGTGCCGATCATCGTGCTGTCCGCCCGGCACAGCTCGGACGAGAAGGTCGAGGCACTGGACGCAGGGGCGGACGACTACGTCACCAAGCCGTTCGGCATGGACGAGCTGCTGGCCCGGATGCGGGCCGCGATCCGCCGGGCCGAACCGGTGGTCGGCGAGGACGAGTCGACCGTGGTCACCGAGGGCTTCACGGTCGACCTGGCCGCGAAGAAGGTCAACCGGGACGGCGCCGACGTCCGCCTCACCCCGACCGAGTGGCACCTGCTGGAGGTGCTGGTCCGCAACGCCGGCCGGCTGGTCAGCCAGACCCAGCTGCTCCAGGAGGTCTGGGGCCCGGCCTACCGCACCGAGACCAACTACCTGCGGGTCTACCTGGCCCAGCTGCGCCGGAAGCTGGAGGCGGACCCGAGCCGGCCGCGGCACTTCATCACCGAACCCGGCATGGGCTACCGCTTCGAACCCTGACCGGACCCCCGGCCCTGCCGTTCGAACAGCTGAAACCGGTACCCTTCCGACATGAGTGGTGACAACAGCAGCGAGCAGCCGCAGGGCCGGTTCCGCCGCATGATCAGCCGCCTCACCTCCTCCTCCGAGGAGCTGGACGCGGAAGAGCTGCGGCAGGACACGGCGGAGTCGGGCTGCACTCCGATCGCCAGCTGCGGGGACCGTGAGGTGGTCACCGTGGCCGGGACCCTGCGCACCGTTACCCTCCGCCCCCGGGCCGGGGTCCCCGCCCTGGAGGCCGAGCTCTTCGACGGCAGTGACGCGCTGGACGTGGTCTGGCTCGGCCGCCGTTCGATCATCGGTATAGAGCCGGGCCGTCGGCTCATCGCCACCGGCCGGATCAGTCACGCACGCGGGCGCCGCGTGCTGTTCAACCCCCGCTACGAACTGCGTCCGGCCGGACACGGGAGCGAGTGAGTGTGACCAACCTGCCCGGCGGCGATCCCGCCGCCCAGCTCGACCTGGCCAAGCCCGTCCCCGCCGCCCTGACGGCGGAGGAGGAGCAGGCCGGTCGCGAGGCTGCCTCCAAGGAGGCGGCCGAGACGGTGCTGAAGGCCTTCGGCGGTGTCCGGGGCATGATCGACATGACCCTGCCCGGTCTGGTCTTCATCATCACCTTCAACATCACCCACGAGGTGGCCCCGGCCGCCTGGGCCGCGCTCGGGCTGAGCCTGCTGTTCGTGGTGGTCCGGCTGTTCCGCCGGGAGACCGTCCAGCACGCCTTCAGCGGCGTGTTCGGGGTCGCGCTTGGTGCCTGGATCTCGATGAAGACCGGCAAGGCGGAGAACTTCTACCTGCCAGGCCTGCTCTGGAACGTGGGCTACTGCGTGGGCCTGGCGGTCTCCGCCCTGGTCCGCTGGCCGCTGATCGGCGTGATGCTCGGCCCGATCACCGGTGAGATGTTCACCTGGCGGACCCAGAACCCGGGCCGGCTGGCCGCGTACACCAAGGCCACCTGGGCCTGGGTGGTGGTGATGGGCATCAAGCCGGTGATCCTCTTCCCGCTCTACTTCACCGGGAACGTCAACCTGCTCGGCTGGCTCAAGGTCGCGCTGGGCATTCCGCCGCTGCTGCTGGCGATGTACCTGACCTGGCAGATCCTGCTCAAGGCGCCGCCGCCCATCAAGGCGGAGATCGAAGAGCACACCGAAGAGCACGGCGAAGAGCCGAAGTAACGCCGAAGGGCCCCACCGGAGTGGGGCCCTTCGTCCGTTCCGGGTGCCGCTACTGGGCGCCGGAGCCCGCCGACAGGAGCTCCTCGAGCTCCTCCTCGCGCTCCTGGGCCGCCACGAAGAGCAGCTCGTCGCCGCCCTCCAGGGTGTCGTCCTTGCCCGGCACCAGCACCCGGCCCTCGCGGATGATGGTCACCAGCGCGGTGTCGGTCGGCCAGGCGACATCGCCCACCCGGGTGCCGACCAGCTCGGTGTCGGCCGCCAGCGTCAGCTCGACCAGGTTGGCGTTGCCCTGGCTGAACCGCATCAGCCGGACCAGGTCGCCGACGCTCACGGCCTCCTCGACCAGCGCCGACATCAGGCGCGGGGTGGAGACGGCGACGTCCACGCCCCAGGACTCGTTGAACAGCCACTCGTTCTTCGGGTTGTTCACCCGGGCGACCACCCGGGGCACCCCGTACTCGGTCTTGGCCAGCAGCGAGACGACCATGTTGACCTTGTCGTCACCGGTGGCGGCGATCACCACGTGGCAGCGCTGCAGCGCGGCCTCGTCCAGCGAGGTGATCTCGCAGGCGTCGGCCA
The DNA here is from genome assembly GCF_001424875.1 of Kitasatospora sp. Root107. Taxonomy (GTDB): domain Bacteria; phylum Actinomycetota; class Actinomycetes; order Streptomycetales; family Streptomycetaceae; genus Kitasatospora. The sequence goes on from NZ_LMCT01000067.1 coordinate 15,766, forward strand.
GCAGCCACTCGGCCATCGGCACCCGCTCCACCGAGATGGAGTTCGGGTTCTTGTCGATCAGCAGGACGTCGTGGCCGTTCTCCAGCAGCTCGCCCGCGATCGAGCGGCCGACCGCGCCGGCTCCGGCAATGGCGACTCTCATCAGTGCTCATCCTCCTGCGGGCCCTGCGCGAACGCGGCCTCGACGGTGTCCAGGTCGGCCCGGCGCAGCATCACGTGCACCAGGTCGCCCTCCTGGACGACGAGTTGAGGGGTCGGCAGGACGCCCTCGCCCAGCCGGGTGAGGAACGCGATCCGGGCCCCGGACGCCTCCTCCAGCGCGGTCAGCTTGTGGCCGACCCAGGACGGCGCGTACGCGACCTCGGCCAGCTGCACGCCGCCGCTCGGGTCCTGCCAGAGCGGCTCGCCGCCGCTGGGCAGCAGCCGGCGCAGCATCTGGTCGGCGGTCCACCGGACGGTGGCCACGGTCGGGATGCCCAGGCGCTGGTACACCTCGGCCCGGCGGGGATCGTAGATCCGGGCCGCGACGTTCTCCACACCGAAGTTCTCCCGGGCGACCCGGGCGGCGATGATGTTGGAGTTGTCACCGCTGGAGACCGCGGCGAACGCCCCGGCCTCCTCGATCCCGGCCTCGCGCAGGGTGTCCTGGTCGAAGCCGATCCCGGTCACCCGTCGGCCGTTGAAGTGCGAGCCGAGTCTGCGGAAGGCGGTCGGGTCCTGATCGACCACGGCGACCGAGTGACCCTGTTTCTCGAGCGCGCGCGCGAGGGCGGAACCCACCCGGCCGCAGCCCATGATGACGATGTGCACGGGACTACCTCACCCGGTCCGTTGGGATCATGACCTGCGCAGACACCGATCGTCATCCTTCCGCCCCCGACTCCGGGGGGACAGTTCGCCGAGTCCTCGGCACCGTGTGGCGCGGGATGTTCCTGATGGTTCCCGCGCACTCATCATCCGACACGCTAGCCCCTCCACCGAACACAGTCCCGACAAAGGGGCCACCGGGGGGCGTCGATCCGGAGGCGACCCCCTACGATTCCTTAACGTGCCTATGCCTGCTGACCTACCGAAACGCATTCTGATCGGCCGCGCGCTGCGCAGCGACAAGCTCGGGGAGACTCTGCTTCCCAAGCGGATCGCTCTGCCGGTGTTCGCCTCCGACGCCCTCTCCTCCGTGGCGTACGCGCCCGAGGAGATCCTGCTCACCCTCTCGGTGGCGGGCGTCTCGGCGATCCACTTCTCCTGGCAGATCGGCATCGTGGTCGCCGTCGTGATGCTCGCGGTGGTGGCCTCGTACCGGCAGAACGTGCACGCGTACCCGAGCGGTGGCGGCGACTACGAGGTCGCCACCGTCAACCACGGGCCGAACTCCGGCCTGGTGGTGGCCAGCGCGCTGATGGTCGACTACGTGCTCACCGTGGCGGTGTCGACCACCTCGGGCGTGGCCAACGTGGTGTCCGCGGTGCCGTCGTTGCGCGGGCACGAGATGGGGATCTCGATCACCCTGGTGATCGTGCTGATGGGGATCAACCTGCGCGGCGTACGGGAGTCCGGCAGCGCCTTCGCGATCCCGACCTACGCCTTCATGTTCGGCATCGTGGGCATGATCGTCTGGGGCATGGTCCGGGACCTGGTCTTCGGGTCCGAGATGGCCGCGGAGAGTTCCGGTTTCCAGCTGGAGGCGCTGCCCGGCAACGACAATCTGGCCGGGTTCGCGCTGGTCTTCCTGCTGCTCAAGGCGTTCTCCTCGGGCTGTGCCGCGCTGACCGGCGTCGAGGCGATCAGCAACGGGGTGCCCGCCTTCCGCAAGCCGAAGAGCAAGAACGCCGCGAACACGCTGCTGATGATGGCGGTCTTCGCGGTCGTGATGTTCATGGGCATCATCTACCTGGCCCGGCTGACCGGTACTCAGATGGCCGAGGAGCCGCACCAGCTGGTCGGCGCTCCGGCGGACTACCACCAGAAGACCGCGCTGTCGCAGATCAGCGAGGCGGTGTTCTCCAACTTCACCCCGGGCTTCTACTTCATCGCCGCCGTCACCGGGCTGATCCTGGTGCTGGCCGCCAACACCGCCTTCAACGGCTTCCCGGTGCTCGGCTCGATCCTGGCCCAGGACCGCTACCTGCCCCGGCAGCTGCACACCCGCGGCGACCGGCTCGCCTTCTCCAACGGCATCATCCTGCTGGCGGGCGCGGCGATCCTGTTCATCGTGGCGTTCAACGCCGACCCGACCCGGCTGATCCAGCTGTACATCGTCGGCGTCTTCGTCTCCTTCAACATGAGCCAGTCCGGCATGATCCGGCACTGGACCAGGCTGCTGCGTACGGAGCAGGACCCGAAGAAGCGCGCCCACATGCAGCGCAGCCGGGCGATCAACGCCTTCGGCCTGGTGATGACCATGGCGGTGCTGATCGTGGTGCTGGCCACCAAGATCGGCCACGCCTGGATCGCGATCGCCGCGATGGTGGTGCTGTTCGTGATGATGAAGGCGATCCGCAGGCACTACGACCGGGTCTCCCGCGAGCTGGTCGCCGCCGAGGAGCCGGACGACGTGGTGCTGCCCACCCGGGTGCACGCCATCGTGCTGGTGTCCAAGCTGCACAAGCCCGCCCTGCGCGCGCTGGCGTACGCCCGGCTGACCCGGGCGCACACCCTGGAGGCGGTCACCGTCAACGTGGACCCCTCGGACACCGAGGCGCTCCGCCGGGACTGGGACGAGCGCGGCATCGAGGTGCCGCTCAAGGTGCTCGACTCGCCGTTCCGCGAGGTCACCGGGCCGGTGCTGGAGTACGTGAAGAACCTGCGCCGCAGCAGCCCGCGCGACGTGGTCGCGGTCTACATCCCCGAGTACGTGGTCGGGCACTGGTACGAGCACCTGCTGCACAACCAGAGCGCGCTGCGGCTCAAGGGACGGCTGCTGTTCAAGCCCGGAGTGATGGTGACGTCCGTACCCTGGCAGTTGGAGTCCTCCGAACGGCGCAAGCCGCAGAAGGCCTGGTCCGCTCCCGGCGCCGTCCGGCGCGGTGAGCCCCGGCCGCAGCGCGTAGAGTCGAGGACTTCCGCATCCGCCAGTACCGCCAGCAACCCCAGCAAGGACGCCGACTCGTGACCCCCAACAACCCGCCCCGCTCCTCCGGCTCCGGCTCCGGCCGTACCGGCAAGGGCAAGGGCAAGTCCGGCAGCAGCAAGCCGGGCCAGGTCGCCCGGCCCCGCTGGGGCGCCCGCCCGGCCCGCCCGGAGGCGACCGACCGTGACGGCTTCACGGCGCAGACCGCGCCGCTCGCGCCGGGTGAGCCCGAGGTGCGTCCCGAGTCCAAGCGGGCGGCCGGCAACAGCGCGAAGAAGCAGACCGTACGCCCCCCGAAGGCCGCTGGCACCGGCGCGCCCGCTGCCCGCGCAGCCCGTCCGATGAAGACCGAGCGGTCCACCAAGGCGTCCACCCCCCGGGTGCCCGCCGGTGACCCGCTGGTCGGCGAGCGCTACGAGGTCGAGGTCGGCGCGGTCGCGCACGGCGGCGGCCACTGCGTGGCCCGGCACGAGGGCCGGGTGCTCTTCGTCCGGCACGCGCTGCCCGGCGAGAAGGTGATCGCCCAGGTCACCGAGGGCACCACCAAGTCCCGTTTCCTGCGCGCCGACGCGGTGGAGATCCTGGAGCCCGCCAAGGACCGGATCCCGGCCCCCTGCCCGTTCTCAGGACCCGGCAAGTGCGGCGGCTGCGACTGGCAGCACGTCACTTCCGGCGGCCAGCGCAAGCTCAAGGTCGCGGTGCTCACCGAGCAGCTCGCCAAGCTGGGCGGCCTGACCCCCGCCGAGGCCGGCTGGGACGGCACCGTCGAGCCGGTCGGCGGCAAGCTCCCGGCGGGCGAGGTCCCGGCCTGGCGCACCCGGATCCAGTACGCGGTGGACCCGGCGACCGGCAAGGTCGGCCTGCGCCGCCACCGCTCGCACGAGCTGGAGCCGGTCGACCGCTGCCTGATCGCCGCCGAGGGCATCACCGAGCTCGGCGTCGAGGCCCGCAGCTGGCCCGGCATCAGCTCGATCGACGTGATCGCCGCGGCCGGCTCCTCCGACCGCCAGGTGATCCTCACCCCGACCCCCGGTTCCCAGCTCCCGCTGGTCGAGCTCGACAAGCCGGTCTCGATCTCCCGGGTCGACGAGCAGGACCTGATCCACAAGGTGCACGGCCGTTCCTTCGTCCGTGAGCGGGCGGCCGGCCGCACCTGGCGGGTCTCCAACGGCGGCTTCTGGCAGATCCACCCGGCGGCCCCCGACACCCTGGTCGGCGCCGTCCTGGACGGCCTCGACCCGCAGTGGGGCGAGAGCGCCCTCGACCTCTACTGCGGCGTGGGCCTGTTCGCCGGCGCCCTGGCCGACCGGGTCGGCGAGGAGGGCGCCGTCCTCGGCATCGAGTCCAGCAAGCAGGCCGTCGTCGACGCCCGCCACAACCTGGCCACCCTCGACAACGTCCGGATCGAGCACGACCGGGTGGAGACCCTGCTGCCCCGCACCGGCATCACCTCCACCGACCTGATCGTCCTCGACCCGCCCCGCGCGGGCGCCGGCCGCGAGACCGTCGCCCACCTGGCCGGCCTCTCCGCCCGCCGGATCGCCTACGTCGCCTGCGACCCCGCCGCCCTCGCCCGCGACCTCGCCTTCTTCCGCGAGGGCGGCTACCGGCCGGTCTCGCTGCGCGCGTTCGACCTCTTCCCGATGACCCACCACTTCGAGTGCGTGGCCATCCTGGAACCGATCGCCGAGCTGGCGGTCTGACGGTCTGCCACTGATGGGCGTCGAGGCTTCTGCCCCGGCGCCCATCAGTCATCTCCACGGGTGCTGCTACATCGCTGGTGCCAGGCGGCATCTCGAGTCGGGCGCGGAGCAGTAGCCCATCCAGCTCGGGCAGGCAGCGGCCCGGCGTTGCCGAGCGGTTCGGGCTCGTGGGACTGCGGGAGTACCGGCGGATCGACGTGGCGTTCCTCGGGGTCGCAGCCCTGCTCGCGTTCGTGATGCCGCTGACCAGGGAGATCTCCTGGGTGCCGGCGGTGGTGCTGATCGCCTGCCTGCCGCTGGGCTACGTCTACCTCGCGCTCGCCCTGCTCAGCCGGTGCCGGCGCGAACTCGGCCCGACGGCAAGGGCATTGGGTGGCCGGATCGAGGGCGACCCACACCGATGCCGGCTGCTAGGTTGACCGGGACTCCGGCTCCGAGGAATCCCGATGCCCACCACCTCCGAACGCCCGCATTTCGCCGCCTGGTTGGCGGACACGGCACGGGATCCGGAGATCGGATTCGAAGTCGAAGAGCTCTCGGCAGAGGCTCGGGGCTGGTACGCGAGCGTCTTCGACTCGCACGGTGAGGTGCCCCCGCCCTATCTGGTCGGCTTTCTGCTCGAGCGTCGGGTTTCGGTCGCGACGACGGCACTCGACCTGCTGCGCATGGCAGCCGAGCGCGATCTCGGCTACCCACTCGCACTGGAGGTGTGGACCGAGCCGCAGGCGTCGGACGAGACCTGGGTCGGAGTGCACGGTGATCGGGTCCGTGCTCTGGGGGTGCAGGAGGCCATGGCCACGGTGGCGAGTGCAGTGCAGGACCTCGTGGCAGGCGCGCACCGGGCGGTTTGGCCCACCTGCGCCGTCCACCGCCTCGGTCTGCATCCGGTGCTGGCGGACGGCCGCGCGGTCTGGCACTGCCGTACCCGCGGGCACCAGTTGCCGATGCCGTAGCACCGGGCAGCCCTGTGAGGCCGGTCGTACCGCCGATGCCGTTGCGTTCACGGGGTGCCAAGCACCCCGTGCGCGGGTAAGGGAGTGCGGAGGCCGGAATGCGCCCTTGTTGTGCTAGCACATCAGCGCTAGCGTGAAGCATGGCCAAAAAGCAGCTGAACGTCAGGGTGGATGCCACGACCGCCGAGATCGCCCGGGAGCGGGCCGAGCAGCAGGGGATCAGCATGAACCAGTACATCGAACGGCTCGTGCAGCAGGACATGGGCGAGGCAGGGCGACTGTTCGTCGACACCGCCGCGCAGTTCATGAAGGAGTACGAGACCGCCTTCCTCGCCGAGTTCGAGCGCGGCGCCGAGCTGCAGGACGTGCGCCGTTGAAACTTGAGGTAGACCTGTCCTGGCTGCTCATGACAGCCGAGCAGTACACCCCGGGCGACCCGCAGGTGACCGACTACGGTTCGCTGCTCGCCTCGGTTGCCCGGCACCAGGCCGAGATCTTCGACATCGCCGTCTACCCCGAGCCGCAGGACCGTGCTGCGGCCCTGATGCACCAACTGATCCGCGTTCCTGCCCTGGAGCGGACCAACGAGCTGTTCGCCACCGCCGTCGCCTACTCCTACCTGGTGGCAAGCGGTTGCACCGTCGCCACCACCGCCCGTGAGGTACGCAGCCTGGCCCGGGCCATCCGGGAGGGCAAGCTCAGCGTCAGTGGGGTCGCCGAGCGGCTGGCCGGCTGGATCGTCGACGACCCCGAGGACGAGGAGGTCAGCGGCGAGGACGACGGCGAAGAGGGCGAAGCTGATTGAGTAGCCTGGTGGTCCACCCCCACACCGGCGAGGACCATCCACGTTGTTGCAGGACATCGAGCGCTATCTGGCCTGCCCGCACTGCGCCCGACCGTTGAACCTGGACGGCCGGACCCTGCGCTGTGCGGCGGGCCACAGCTTCGACCAGGCGAAGCAGGGCTACGTCAGCCTGCTCGCCGGTGACGCCCACACCGGCACCGGCGACACCGCCGAGATGGTGGCCGCCCGGGGGGACTTCCTGGCCGCCGGGCACTACCGTCCGATCGCTGACGCACTGGCGAAGGCGGCCGAGGTGGCAGCGGCAGCCGGCCAGGGCGGCGACGGGCCGACGGGCCTGGTCGCCGACCTGGGGGCGGGCACCGGCTACTACCTGGCGCACGTACTCGACCGGACAGGCGGGGCCGGCGCCGCGCTCGACATCTCCAAGTTCGCACTCCGGCGCGCAGCCAGGGCGCACCCCAGGATCGGCGCGCTGGTCTGCGATGCCTGGCGCCCGCTGCCGCTTCTGGACGGCTCCGCCGATCTGCTGCTCAACGTCTTCGCGCCGCGCAACGGCCCCGAGATCCGTCGGGTGCTCCGCCCCGGCGGCCGGATGCTGCTGGTCTCGCCGACGTCCCGTCACCTCCGGGAGCTGGTGGACGCGTTGGGACTGCTCTCGGTCGACGAGGACAAGGAGCGCCGTACGGACGAGAAGCTCAGCCCGTGGCTGACCCGCACCGACCGCACCGAGGTCGAGTTCCGGCTGCGGCTCTCGCACGCGGAGGCCAACGAGGTGGTCGCGATGGGCCCGAACGCCTGGCACACCGACCCGGCCCGGTTGGCCGCCGCGCTCGCCGAGCTGCCCGACCCGGTCGAGGTGACCGGCTCGGTGCACCTCACCACCTACCGCTGAGCGACCGAGCCCCCGCGTCGAGCCCGAGCCCGGGTCGGGCCGGGTCGGGCCAGGCAGGGCCGGGGACTCGTTGGGATGAAGATGCGCCGCAGGCACGTTTCGGCACCTCCGACGGCGGCTAACGTCCCATCAGTGACCAGCGAAGTCGTCCGTCCCGCAGCCGTCCGCCCCGTGCTCCGCCCCACCGTGGAGGAGCTGCGCCTCACCTCCTTCAAGTCCTACCGGCGGACCACCCTGCCGCTCTCCCCGCTGACCGTCCTGTACGGCCCTTCGGGGGTCGGCAAGTCGAACGCGCTCGACGCACTGGCCACCCTCTCCCGGCTCTCTCTCGGCGAGCCCATCGGTCTTTCGCTGGACGGCATCGGCGGCAGTTCGGGCCCGCTCGCGCTGCCGATCCGCGGCGGCATGCTCGGCTGCGTCCCGCACGGTCGGAACGCGATCATCCTCGGCTGCACCGTCCGCTCGGCCGCCGGGCCGATCCGGCTCGAACTGGTGGTCCGCACCGACGGCCCGGTCCGGGTCGCCCGGGAGTGGCTGACCTGCGCCGGGCAGACCCTGGTGGAGACCGGTGAGCAGGACGTCGCCCACGGCAGGGTCAACGTCACCTGGCACAACGACAGCAGGCAGGGCGACATCCGGGCGCCGTTCCCCAACGACAGTCTGATCACCGCTCAGATCCCGCTCCGGGTGGCGGGCTCCTCCAACGGTGAGCGCCAGGTGCTGGCCGCCGCCGAGCAGTTGCTCACCGCCCTGCGTGAGGTCTTCCCGCTGCACCCGGTGCCCGCACTCATGCGCGACTGGGCCGAGCCCGAGCAGGAGGCCAGGCTGCTCGCCTCGGCCGCCAACATCTCGCCCGTGCTGGCCCGGGTGAAACAGCAGTGCACCCGCCGGTACGGCCGGCTGCTCAAGGCCGTCCAGCAGGCGGCCCCGCACCCGTTGCTCGGCCTGGACGTGGCCCGGCGTGGCCCGGAGGCCCGTGAGCAGCTGCTCGCCGTCTTCGACGAGGGAGTGCTCGGCCGGACGGGCGCGGACCAGGCCTCGGACGGGATGCTGCGACTGCTCGCCTTCGCCACCGTCCTGCTCACCGGCGCGGGGGTGCTGGACGTCGATCCGGCCGTCGAGGTCCCGGCGGCGCACCGTCAGCTGACCGTGCTGGCCGAGGACTTGGCGGCCGGCCTCGGGGCGGAGCAGGTCTCGGCGCTGCTCCGGCTGGCCCGGGAGGTGTGCGAGAAGGAGGACATCCGCCTGCTGGGAGCGGTGCAGGACGTGGCTCCGGCCCGCGAACCCGGCCTGGGCGTCGAGCTGATCGAGTGCCGGCGCGATCCGGCCAGCGGCCACAGCGTGCTGCGGCCGGAGTCGGCCCGGGTGCCGCTGCAGGGCGCCCGGGGCGGCGTCGATGGGGTAGACCTGTAGTCGTGACCGACAAGACCCTCGACGAACTCCAGCAGCGGCTCACCGACTTCGCGGCCGCCCGGGGCTGGGAGCCCTTCCACACGCCGAAGAACCTGGCGGCCGCGCTCAGCGTGGAGGCGGGCGAACTTCTGGAGATCTTCCAGTGGTTGACTCCCGAGCAGGCGGCGACGGTGATGGCCGACCCGGACAGTGCGCACCGGGTCAGGGACGAGGTCGCCGACGTGCTGGCGTACCTGCTCCAGTTCTGTACGGCGGTCGGCGTGGACCCGGCGGCCGCGTTGGCGGCCAAGATCGAACGCAACGAGATCCGCTTCCCGATCTGAGACCGGTCCCCCTGTCCGGTCCCTCGTGTGGGTGACGGAAGTTGTCCACAGGGGGTGGGTTGTCCACAGCTTCCCGGCTGTTTCGCCCGCACTGCCCGGGCCCGCCGCACTCTTGCCGCGTGACACACCGTCGACGACGACGGTCGGACGGTCGTACGCGAGCGAGGGGAGCGGCGAGGTATGGACGCGCTGCGATTGATCAAGACGGCCCGGCACGCCCTGGCGGAGGCCCGGAGTGCGCCGGACGCACTGGTGGAGGCCTGGCAGGCGGGCTTGCTCACCGAGGCCGTCGGGGCCGGGATCGCCGGGCGCGAGAGCGGGGAGCTGGCCGCCCTCGGGCAGCTGCTCTGCGATGCGGGTGCGCACGCGGTCAGCTGTCTGGAGGAGCCGGGGCCGGCCGAGAGCGCGCAGGAGACGGCGGAGGCGGAGTGGCACCGGGCAGACTGGGGCGGCAACGGCCGGGCCGCCCGGCTGGACGAGCTCGGCGAGCTGGAGCCGGTGCTGACCGAACTCGGCCTGCTGCTGTACGACATGGCCGAGGCCCTGGTGGTGCTGGCCTGCGGGGCGGACGGGGAGAGCTTGTACTGGCGCTGCATCGACGGCGTGGACGCGGGCTCCGAGTGCAAGGACGTGGTGGTCGAGCTGCTTCGGACGCTCCGCCGGGAGGCGGCGGAGGCGGAGCCGGCCGATTCGGCCGAGCCGACGGAGGCGGGGACAGGGACAGGGACGGATGCTGGGGCGGAGGTGGAACGGGCGGCGACCGCCAGGGGAGCGGTGGCCGGGGCCGGACCGGCGGAGAGCCAGGGGGTGCCGACCTTGGTCGTCCCGCTGGGGCCGCCGGTCACGGCGCGAGGCGGTCAGCCCCGGGTGGCGGACCCGGCGGAGCGGTCGTCCGCGTCCCGCTGCTCGCCGGTCCGCCCGGCCGAGGACTGCAGATCGGCGTCCAGTCCCGCGAGGTTGGCGTTCAGGTCGGCGAGCATGCGCTGCATCTGCTCCAGCAGGGTGCCGGGGGAGGCCGCCGGGGCGGGCGCGTCCTGCTGCGGTGTAACGGGTGCCTCGGACCAGGGCTCGGACATGAGCGGACCCCTCCAGCTCGGTAGTGCGGTGTGAACCGACGGGCGTCGGTGGCAGAGCCGCCGCTCGGGCAAGCGGCCCCGCCGGTCCAACGACCTCTGCTGACGCCCGGTCACCCCGGACCACTCGTAGAGGTCCAACACCCGCCCCCGGTCAGCCTCAGGGGTGATCCCGGTTTGCGGCTCGCCCGGCCACTGGGCTACGCGGCTCGGCCTTGGCCGCCACCCACGGGGCGACCGGAGACGCCGGAGGCGCGGCCGCCGGTTGCCCGGCCCCGCGCCTCCATTGCCCTACCAGCTCAGCCCTACCAGCTCAGTCCTGCCGGCTCAGCCCCGCCGGTTCGGCTCCTGCCGGTCCGCAGACCGACCGACCCTGACGGGAGATCAGTTGTGAGCGTGCAGCTCCGCGTTGAGACCGCCCCACGAGCCGGACCGCGCGATGACCTCGACGGCGCCGCTCTGCGAGTTGCGGCGGAACAGCAGGTTGTCCTGGCCGGAGAGCTCGACCGCCTTGGCGATCTTCCCGTCCGGGGTGGTGACCCGGGTGCCGGCCGTCACGTACAGACCGGCCTCCACCACGCAGTCGCTGCCCAGCGAGATGCCGATGCCCGCGTTGGCGCCGAGCAGGCAGCGCTCGCCGACCGAGACGACCTGCTTGCCGCCGCCCGAGAGGGTGCCCATGATCGAGGCGCCGCCACCGATGTCGCTGTTGTCGCCGACCACGACGCCCGCGCTGATCCGGCCCTCGACCATCGAGGTGCCCAGGGTGCCCGCGTTGAAGTTGACGAAGCCCTCGTGCATCACGGTGGTGCCGACGGCCAGGTGCGCCCCGAGCCGGACGCGGTCCGCGTGCGCGATCCGGACACCGCTCGGCGCGACGTAGTCGGTCATCCGGGGGAACTTGTCGATCCCGTACACGGCCAGCTGCCCGCCCTGCGCACGGACGGCGAGCCGGGCCCGCTCGACCTGGTCCACCGGCACCGGGCCGATGGAGGTCCAGGCGACGTTGGCGAGCAGGCCGAAGAGGCCGTCCAGGTTCTGGCCGTGCGGCTGGACCAGACGGTGGCTCAGCAGGTGCAGACGCAGGTAGGCGTCGTGCGCGTCGATCGGCTTCTCGTCCAGCGAGGCGATCGTGGTCCGCACCGCGACGACCTCGACGCCCCGGCGGGCGTCGGCGCGCAGCGCCTCGGCAGCGCCCGCGCCGAGCGCGGCGTCGGCCTCCTCGGCGGTCAGCCGGACGGTGCCGGCCGGGCCGGGGGCAGCGGCCAGCTCCGGGGCGGGGTACCAGGTGTCGAGGATGGTGCCGTCGGCGGCGATGGTCGCCAGGCCGACGGCCACGGCACCACTTGCGAGGGAGGAGGTTTCAGCAGTCACATCGAGCACGTTAACGAATCACCGCCCGGGCTGACGAACACGCTCACCGTGCGGACATCGGACCACCCCTCCGAACAGCGGTCGCGTGGCCCCTCACCTCGGGGAAAACCCGATGCCGCAGTTATCCGCCGTCAGCAATACTCGGACAGGTGTTCATCTCGATCTCCACCACAGGCACGGCCGAACGCCCGGCTTCCGACCTGGGCTTTCTGCTCCACAAGCACCCCGACAAGGTGCAGCGCTTCTCCACCTCGCACGGTGAGGCCCACGTCTTCTACCCGGAGACCGGCACCGAGTCGTGCACGGCGGCGATGCTGCTGGACATCGACCCGATCGCACTGGTCCGCAAGGGCCGGGGCAAGGGTCGCGGGGGCTCACCCGACTTCGCCCTGGCGCAGTACGTCAACGACCGCCCCTACGCAGCCTCCTCGCTGCTCGCGGTCGCGTTGCGGACGGTGTTCCGTACGGCGATGAAGGGTGTCTGCGAGCAGCGTCCCGGCCTGGCCGAGCAGCCGCGCCCGTTTCGGATCGCGCTGCCCGCCGTGCCGGCCAACGGCGCGGGGGAGGAGGGCGGCCCGGCCATGGTGCGGCGGCTGTTCGAGCCGCTGGGCTGGCAGGTCGAGGCCACCGCGATCCCGCTGGACGAGACCTTCCCGGAGTGGGGCAACTCCCGCTACGCCCGGGTGGAGCTGTCCGCCGAGATCCGGCTGGCCGACGCGCTGCAGCAGCTCTACGTGCTGCTGCCGGTGCTGGACGGTGCCAAGCACTACTGGGTCGCGCCCGACGAGGTGGACAAGCTGCTGGCTGCGGGAGAGGGCTGGCTCGGGACGCACCCGGAGCTGGCACTGATCACCCGTCGGTACCTGGCCCGCCGCTGGTCGCTGACCAGGACGGCGCTGGAGCGGCTGGAGCTGGCTCGGCTGGCGGAGGCCGACGACCGGGAGGCGGAGGAGGTGGACAACGCCGTCGACGACACCCTCGAACCCAACGACACCACCGAGCCCAACGGCGCCACCGAGCCCGACGGCACGCCGGAGTCCAACAGCGGACCCGGGCAGCGACCCGACCCGACGGTGGCTCAGGAGTCCAAGCCGGTCAGCCTCGGGGTCCTCCGCAGGGAGGCGATCCTGGCCGCGCTGGCCGAGGTCGGCGCCGTCCGGGTGCTCGATCTCGGGTGCGGGCAGGGCGAGTTGGTGGAGGCGCTGCTGAAGGACATTCGGGTCACCGAGGTGCTCGGCGTGGACGTGTCCTCCCGTGCCCTCACCGCCGCCGCCCGCAAGCTGCGGCTGGACCGGATGTCGGAGCGTCAGGCGGCCCGGGTCCGGCTGGTCCAGGGCGCGCTCACCTACACCGACGACCGGCTCAAGGGCTACGACGCCGCGGTGCTCTCCGAGGTGATCGAGCACCTCGACCTGCCCCGGCTGCCCGCGCTGGAGTACGTGGTGTTCGGCTCGGCACGCCCTGGTGCCGTGGTCGTGACCACCCCCAACGTCGAGTACAACGTCCGCTGGGAGACCCTCCCGGCCGGCCACGTCCGGCACAGTGACCACCGCTTCGAGTGGACCAGGGCGGAGTTCCTGGCCTGGGCCGAGCGGATCGCGGCCGACTACGGCTACTCCGTCACCGTCCGCCCGGTCGGTCCGCTGGACGAGCAGGTCGGTGCGCCGACCCAGCTCGCCCTGTTCCGCCGCACCTCCGAAGCCGGATCCGAAGCCGGATCCACAGCCGCCGCCACAGCCACCGCAACGACCGTCACCACCGAAGGGAGCGCAGCCCGATGACCAACGACACCGACACCGACACCGGAACCCCGGCCGAGCGCCCGTCCACCCGCTCCCTTCCCGTCACCGACGTCTCGCTGGTGGTCCTGGTCGGCACCAGCGGCTCCGGCAAGTCCACCTTCGCCCGTCGTCACTTCCGCCCGACCGAGGTGGTCTCCTCGGACTTCTGCCGTGGCCTGGTGGCCGACGACGAGAACGACCAGTCGGCCTCGGCCGACGCCTTCGACGTGCTGCACTACATCGTCGGCAAGCGGCTGGCGGCCGGCCGCCGCACCGTGGTGGACGCCACCAACGTCCAGCCGGAGAGCCGCAAGCAGCTCATCAAGCTGGCCCGCGACCACGACGTGCTGCCGATCGCCATCGTGCTCGACCTCCCGCAGGAGGTCTGCGCCGAGCGGAACAAGGCCCGCCCGGACCGCCAGTTCGCGGCGCACGTGATCCCCCGTCAGCAGCGCGAGCTGCGCCGCTCGCTGCGCGGCCTGGAGCGCGAGGGCTTCCGCAAGGTGCACATCCTGCGCGGTGAGGCCGAGGTGACCGCCGCCGAGGTGGTCACCGAGAAGCGGTACAACGACCTGCGCGAGCTCACCGGCCCGTTCGACATCGTCGGTGACATCCACGGCTGCCGGTCCGAGCTGGAGACCCTGCTCACCACCCTCGGCTACACCCTGGCCAGGGACGAGCAGGGCCGCCCGGTGGACGCGGTCCATCCCGAGGGCCGTACCCCGGTCTTCGTCGGTGACCTGGTCGACCGCGGCCCGGACAGCCCGGGCGTGCTGCGCCTGGTGATGGGCATGGTCGAGGCGGGTCACGCGATCTGCGTGCCCGGCAACCACGAGAACAAGCTCGGCCGCTGGATGGACGGCCGCAAGGTCACCGTCTCGCACGGCCTCCAGGAGAGCATCGACCAGCTGGCCGAGGAGAGCGAGGAGTTCCGGGCCCGGGTCCGGGCGTTCATGCGTGGTCTGGTCAGCCACTACCTGCTGGACGGCGGCAACCTGGTGGTCTGTCACGCCGGTCTGCCGGAGAAGTACCACGGCCGCAACTCCGGCCGGGTCCGCTCGCACGCGCTGTACGGCGACACCACCGGTGAGACCGACGAGTACGGTCTGCCGGTCCGTTACCCGTGGGCGGAGGAGTACCGGGGCCGGGCCCTGGTGGTCTACGGCCACACCCCGGTGCCGACCGCGAGCTTCGTCAACAACACCATCTGCCTGGACACCGGCTGCGTCTTCGGCGGCAGCATGACCGCGCTGCGGTACCCGGAGCGTGAGCTGGTCACGGTCGAGGCCGAGCGGGAGTGGTACGCCCCGGTCCGGCCGCTGCACACCGATGCGCCGGGTGGCAGGGAGGGCCGTCCGCTCGACCTCCAGGACGTCGCGGGCCGTCGGATCGTGGAGACCACCCAGCACGGCCGGGTCTCGATCCGGGAGGAGAACGCGGCTGCCGCGCTCGAGGTGATGAGCCGGTTCGCGCTCGACCCGCGGCTGCTCGCCTACCTGCCGCCGACCATGGCACCGGTCGCCACCTCGCGCCGGGACGGGTTCCTGGAACACCCGGAGGAGGCCTTCCTCGGCTACCGCAACGACGGCGTCCAGCAGGTGATCTGCGAGGAGAAGCACATGGGCTCCCGCGCGGTCGTGCTGGTCGCGCGAGACGAGGCGGCGCTGGAGCGCCGGTTCGGTCTGGCCGGTTCGGGCGCGATCTGGACCAGGACGGGCCGGGCCTTCCTGAACGACGGTGAGCTCACCGACGCGGTGCTGGAGCGACTCCGGGCGGCGGCCGAGCGGGCCGGGCTGTTCGAGGAGCTGGGCACCGACTGGCTGTTGCTGGACGCGGAGCTGATGCCCTGGTCGCTGAAGGCGGTCGAGCTGCTGCGCCGTCAGTACGCGGCGGTCGGTGCGGCGGCCGGTGCCGCACTGCCGGAGGCGCTCGCCGCGCTGCGGCTCGGCGCCGCCCGTGGCCTGCCGCTGGACGAGCTGATCGGGCGTCAGCAGCAGCGCTCGGCGGACGCGGCGGCGTTCACCGTCGCCTACCGGCGCTACTGCTGGCCCACCGAGGGCCTGACGGGTCTTCGGCTGGCCCCGTTCCAGGTGCTGGCGGCCGAGGGGACGAATCTCGCGGTCCGTTCGCACGACGAGCACCTCGGCTGGATCGACCGGCTGGTGGCGGCGGACGACCCGGCCGCGCCGATCCTGCACCGGACGGGGCGGCTGCTGGTCGACACCTCCGACGCGGCCTCGGTCGCGGCCGGTGTCGCCTGGTGGGAGGAGCTGACCGGGGCGGGCGGCGAGGGCATGGTGGTCAAGCCGCTGGCCTCGCTGGTCCGCGGCGGGGCCGGCGGCCGGGGCGGCCTGGTCCAGCCCGGTGTGAAGGTCCGTGGCCGGGAGTACCTGCGGATCATCTACGGTCCGGACTACACCGAGCACCTCGGCGAGCTGCGTCAGCGTTCGCTCGGCCACAAGCGTTCGCTCGCTCTGCGGGAGTACGCCCTCGGCCTGGAGGCGCTGGACCGGCTGGCCGGGGCCGAACCGCTCTGGCGGGTGCACGAGGCGGTCTTCGCCGTCCTCGCACTGGAGTCGGAGCCGGTCGACCCGCGGCTCTGACCCCCCGGTTCTGACCCACGGCTCTGACCCCGGACTCAGGCGGGCCACCCACGCGGGCGGGTGGCCCGCCACGCCCACCTCCTGTTGCATAAGAATTCTGGAAGTCGTATACACTTCCCGTCTCATTGTCCCCGCAACCCAGGAGCCCGGCATGGCCTTCAACCTCCGGAACCGGCACTTCCTCAAGGAGCTGGACTTCACCGCGCAGGAGTTCCGCTTCCTGCTCGAGCTGTCCGCCCAGCTCAAGGCCGCGAAGTACGCGGGGACCGAGCAGCCCCGACTGACCGGCAAGAACATCGCGCTGGTCTTCGAGAAGACCTCCACCCGGACCCGATGCGCCTTCGAGGTGGCCGCCCACGACCAGGGTGCCAGCACCACCTACCTGGACCCGTCCGGCTCGCAGCTCGGCCACAAGGAGTCCATCAAGGACACCGCCCGGGTGCTCGGCCGGATGTTCGACGGCATCCAGTACCGGGGCCACGGCCAGGTGCTGGTGGAGGAGTTGGCCACCCACGCGGGCGTCCCGGTCTGGAACGGGCTGACCGACGAGTGGCACCCCACCCAGTCGCTGGCCGACATCCTGACCGTCGTCGAGCACAGCACCAAGCCGCTGGAGCAGACCACGCTGGTCTACCTCGGTGACGCCCGCTACAACATGGGCAACTCACTGCTCGTCACCGGAGCACTGCTCGGGATGGACATCCGGATCGTCGCCCCGCAGCAGCTCTGGCCCGCCCCGGAGGTGCAGAAGGCGGCCCAGGCGCTGGCCGAGACCAGCGGCGCCCGGATCACCCTCACCGAGGACGTCGCCGAGGGCGTGGCCGACGCCGACTTCCTCTACACCGACGTCTGGGTCTCGATGGGCGAGCCCAAGGAGGTCTGGGCGGAGCGGATCGCGCTGCTGAAGCCGTACCAGGTCTCGATGGAGACGATCCGGGCCACCGGCAACCCGGCAGTGAAGTTCCTGCACTGTCTGCCGGCCTTCCACGACCTGGGCACGGAGGTCGGCCGGCAGCTCTTCGAGGTCAGCGGCCTCAGCGAGCTCGAGGTCACGGACGAGGTCTTCGAGTCCGCCCACTCGGTGGTCTTCGACCAGTCCGAGAACCGCCTGCACACCATCAAGGCGATCCTGGTGGCGACGCTGGGCTCCTGACCGGCCCGCTGACCGGTCCTCAGAAGTCCACGTTGACGCAGCCCACCCGCTGCGCCGGCGCGTGCTCGTGCCCGTCCGCTCCGGCGTGCAGCACCACCGAGCCGGCCTCGCCGTCCCGGAACTCCCACTCCACGGTGGTGCTGGCGGTGGCGTGGCCGGTCCCGTCGGTGTGCAGGGTCAGCCGGAGCTCGTTCCGGTCGTTGGCGTAGGCGGGGTCGGTGGAGGGCTGCACCGGGTCCCGCCGGTCCTGGTAGTGCGGGCCGGAGTCGGCCGGCACGGTGCCGCAGCCACCGGTGTGCGCGTGCACCGGGTAGACGTGACCGGGCGTCAGTCCGTCCACCGTCATTGAGACGGTGGTGTGTCCCGCCGCCCGGTGCACCATGATCCGGGCGCCGGCGCCGTAGGGGACGGCGTCCGGGGCGAAGCTGACGGCGGTGGCGGGCACGATGCCGTCCGGCCGGTCGAAGGTGGCCTCCACCGTGTGGGCGGGCGGGAGAAGCGGCTGCAGCAGGGCGAGCGCCAGGACGGGGGCGGCGTACATGAGCGGGCCTTTCCGGAGGGGTTCAGCCCCAAGCTGCCAGCTCCGGCCGCGCCGGGGTGCACCCCGCCCCCGGAAGTCACCCGTACGGGGCGTCCGCCACGAGGCCGCCCGAGTAGCCCATCCCGGCGGGCCGGGTCGCCACCCCGGGGGTGTCACGGACCGGGCCGATGCCCCGGATCTCGCAGCGCGGCCCGCTGGCCCGCATCAGCCGCAGATCCGCCGTCACCAGCGGCACCCCGAGCTGCTCCGCGACCGCGACGTACGCCGCGTCGTCCGGCGTCAGGTTGTCCTTGAGCTCCCAGACCCGCCCGAGCAGCGGGGCGACCGAGATCTTGCGGATGGTCAGCCCGGGCAGTTCGGCGGCCAGTTCGGCCACCCGCTCGGCCGGTACCTCGCGGGCCAGGTAGAGCCCGCGCAGGGACTGCATCACCTCGATGAGCACGTGCTCAGGTGCGGCCCACTCCTGGTCCGCCGCCAGCTCGGCCCGGGCGGTCTCACCCCGGGGGCCCTGGTCGGCCAAGGCCAGCACCAGCGCGGAAGCATCGACGACGATCACGGGAAACACCCTCCGACACGCAGACGGACACGGACGACAGAACGGCAGGAACACGCGCGCACGCACGCGCGCGATCACCATGGATCCGCCCCACCGTAGCCTGACGGCGCGACGGCAGCGGGCGCGGAACTTTGGAGAAGTATCGCGGCCGGACCGTCGAACAGGGGCCTGCCTGACGCGGTGCTCACCCGGGCATGCACTATGGTTTATCTCGACATCGAGATAACTCCGCGCTATGGTTTATCTTGACGTCAAGATACTTGCCGAGAGGCGTACGCCTCCACCGGAGGCCGGGCGGGCCCAAGTTAGGGTCACCTTACCACCGGGTGGATCCAAAAGGAGTCAGTCGTGTCCGCGAACAGCTTCGACGCCCGCAGCTCGCTGCAGGTGGGCGACGAGTCGTACGAGATCTTCAAGCTCTCCGCCGTCGAGGGTTCCGAGCGGCTGCCGTACAGCCTCAAGGTGCTGCTGGAGAACCTGCTCCGCACCGAGGACGGCGCGAACATCACCGCCGACCACATCCGGGCGCTGGGCAACTGGGACGAGAACGCCCAGCCCAGCCAGGAGATCCAGTTCACGCCCGCCCGCGTGATCATGCAGGACTTCACCGGTGTCCCCTGTGTGGTCGACCTGGCCACCATGCGTGAGGCCGTGAAGGAGCTGGGCGGCGACCCGGCGAAGATCAACCCGCTGGCGCCGGCCGAGCTGGTCATCGACCACTCCGTCATCGCCGACAAGTTCGGCACCCCGGACGCCTTCGTCCAGAACGTCGAGATCGAGTACGGCCGCAACAAGGAGCGCTACCAGTTCCTGCGCTGGGGCCAGACCGCGTTCGACGAGTTCAAGGTCGTCCCCCCGGGCACCGGCATCGTGCACCAGGTCAACATCGAGCACCTGGCCCGCACCGTCATGGTCCGCAACGGCCAGGCGTACCCCGACACCTGCGTCGGCACCGACTCGCACACCACCATGGTCAACGGCCTGGGCGTGCTGGGCTGGGGCGTCGGTGGCATCGAGGCCGAGGCCGCGATGCTCGGCCAGCCGGTCTCCATGCTGATCCCGCGCGTGGTCGGCTTCAAGCTGAGCGGCGAGCTGCCGGCCGGCACCACCGCCACCGACCTGGTGCTCACCATCACCGAGATGCTGCGCAAGCACGGTGTGGTCGGCAAGTTCGTCGAGTTCTACGGCGCCGGCGTCACCGCCATCCCGCTGGCGAACCGCGCCACCATCGGCAACATGTCGCCGGAGTTCGGCTCGACCTGCGCGATCTTCCCGATCGACACCGAGACGATCAACTACCTGAAGCTCACCGGCCGTTCGGCCCAGCAGCTCGCGCTGGTCGAGGCGTACGCCAAGGAGCAGGGCCTCTGGCACGACCCGTCGGTCGAGCCGGTCTACTCCGAGTACCTCGAGCTGGACGTCTCCACCGTCGTCCCGTCGATCTCCGGCCCGAAGCGTCCGCAGGACCGGGTGATCCTGGCCGAGGCGGCCGAGAAGTTCGCCGAGGTGCTGCCCGCGTACTCCGCCGAGGCCAGCAAGCCGACCGCCGTCACCGCTCCCGACGGCAGCAGCTACCAGATCGACAACGGCGCGGTCGTGATCGCCTCGATCACCTCCTGCACCAACACCTCCAACCCCTCCGTCATGCTGGGCGCCGCCCTGCTGGCGAAGAAGGCCGTGGAGAAGGGCCTGCACGTCAAGCCCTGGGTCAAGACCACCCTGGCCCCCGGGTCCAAGGTCGTCATGGACTACTACGAGAAGGCCGGCCTCATCCCCTACATGGAGAAGCTCGGCTTCAACCTGGTGGGCTACGGCTGCGTCACCTGCATCGGCAACTCGGGCCCGCTGCCCGAGGAGGTCTCGGCCGCCGTCAACGAGGCCGACCTCGCGGTCGTCTCGGTGCTCTCCGGCAACCGTAACTTCGAGGGCCGGATCAACCCCGACGTCAAGATGAACTACCTGGCCTCCCCGCCGCTGGTGGTCGCCTACGCGCTCGCGGGCAACATGAACATCGACATCACCCGGGACGCGCTCGGCCAGGACCAGGACGGCAACGACGTCTTCCTCGCCGACATCTGGCCCTCCGAGAAGGAGGTCTCCGACACCGTCGCGAGCTCCATCGACGAGGCGATGTTCAACAAGGGCTACCAGGACGTCTTCGCCGGTGACCACCGCTGGCAGTCGCTCCCGATCCCGACCGGCAACACCTTCGAGTGGGACGCCGAGTCCACCTACGTCCGGAAGCCCCCGTACTTCGAGGGCATGGCCAAGACCCCGAGCCCGGTGAACGACATCGCCGGTGCCCGCGTGCTGGCCAAGCTGGGCGACTCGGTCACCACCGACCACATCTCCCCGGCCGGCAACATCAAGCCGGGCACCCCGGCCGCGCAGTACCTCACCGAGAACGGCGTGGAGAAGCGCGACTTCAACTCGTACGGCTCGCGCCGTGGCAACCACGAGGTGATGATCCGCGGCACCTTCGCCAACATCCGGCTGCGGAACCAGATCGCCGAGGGCACCGAGGGTGGCTACACCCGCGACTTCACCCAGCCCGACGCGCCGGTGTCGTTCATCTACGACGCCTCGCAGAACTACCAGGCCGCCGGCATCCCGCTGGTCGTCCTGGCGGGCAAGGAGTACGGCTCTGGCTCGTCCCGTGACTGGGCCGCCAAGGGCACCGCGCTGCTCGGCGTCAAGGCCGTCATCGCCGAGTCCTACGAGCGCATCCACCGCTCGAACCTGATCGGCATGGGCGTCCTGCCGCTGCAGTTCCCGGAGGGCCAGACCGCCGAGTCGCTGGGTCTGACCGGCGAGGAGACCTTCTCCTTCACCGGCGTGACCGAGCTCAACGAGGGCCGCACCCCGAAGACCGTCAAGGTCACGGCGGGCGACCTCAGCTTCGACGCGGTGGTCCGGATCGACACCCCCGGCGAGGCGGACTACTACCGCAACGGCGGCATCCTGCAGTACGTGCTGCGTAGCCTGATCGGTTAAGGCGCAGGACAGGAGGCCCGGACCGCATCGAAGCGGTCCGGGCCTCTTGTGCGTTCGCGCGCAATGGACTAAACCTCTCAATCAGCACATGGTCCAGACCAATTGACGCTGATTCAGAGAACGGGTCCCGCATGCCCAGAAGAACCTCTGCACTGCTCGCGGCCGTCACCATCGCCGCCGTACTGGCCCCCACCACGGCTCAGGCCCACACCACCCCGCGCCTGAACGGCGAGCGGGTCGGTTACTTCACCCAGTGGGGCGTCTACAGCGGCTTCTCATTCAAGAACGTCCAGACCTCCGGCCAGGCCGCGAAGCTCACGGTGATCAACTACGCCTTCGGCAACGTCAACGCCGAGGGCAGGTGCTTCGAGGCCAACAAGGCCGGGGTGGGCGACGCCTGGGCCGACTACCAGCGCCCGGTCGGCGCCGAGGAGTCGGTGGACGGCCAGGCCGACACCGCCGAGCAGCCGCTGAAGGGCAGCTTCAACCAGCTGCGCAAGCTCAAGGCGAAGAACCCCCAGCTCAAGGCCGTGATCTCGCTGGGTGGTTGGACCTGGTCGAAGTACTTCTCGGACGCCGCGCTGACCGATGCCTCCAGGAAGGCCTTCGTCTCCTCCTGTCTGGACCTGTACGTCCGGGGCAACCTGCCGCAGCTCGGATCGGCCGAGGGCGGCACCGGGGCCGGCGCCGGTGTCTTCGACGGCATCGACCTGGACTGGGAGTACCCGGGCGGCGGCGGCGACGCGGGCAACGTGGTCCGCCCGGAGGACGGTCGCAACTTCACCCTGCTGGTGCAGGAGTTCCGCCGTCAGCTGGACGAGTTGGGGAAGAAGTCGCGGCAGCACTACCTGCTGACCGCCGCCGTGGCCGCCAACGAGACCGTGGCGGACCGGCTGGAGCTCCCCAGGGTCGCCAGGTCGGTCGACTGGCTCAACCTGATGACCTACGACCTGCACGGCCCCTGGGAGGGCACCGGGCCGACCGCCCACCAGGCCAACCTGTTCGCGGACAGCGCAGACCCCTCGCCGACGCAGCGCAGCGGTGACAAGGTGGTCAGGCACTACATCGAGCGTGGCCTGCCGGCCCGTCAGGCCGTGCTCGGGGTGCCGTTCTACGCCCACGGCTGGACCGGGGTGCAGCCGGGCCCGAGGAAGAACGGCCTGTACCAGCCCGCCACCGCGGCGGTGCCGGACCTGCCGTACAAGGAAGTGAAGAACCTGCCGGGCACGGTGCACACGGACTGGCTGCGCGGAGCCAGCTGGAAGTACGACGGAACGACGCTGTACACCTTCGACACCCCCGAGGTGCTCAGCTACAAGGCCGCCTACTCGCGCTTGAACGGCCTTGGTGGTGTGATGCTCTGGGCCCTGGACAACGACGACAGCAATGGCACCCTGGTGAAGGCGCTGGACAAGGGTCTGAGGTTCTGACGGCGGTCCAACCCGTGATCTGAGCCGGGCCCGACCCCGCTCGACCCCACGCGCAGTTTCGTGCGTCACTGTTCTGTGATGCGCGAAGCTGCGCGTTTCTATGTTCAAACGAACACAAGCGCGCTAGATTCTCCTGCATCGACGGGCCGGATGGGCAAATATGCAGGCCCCCTGCACATTGCACATGCTGCATCGCCGACAACGCTTTGGCCCCCAGGGGCCGCATCGGGCGGTTCGGCTATTGCTGCCAGATGAACAGTGGACTATACCTTTGCCCATCACAGAAACCGCCTCTGACCGGCCCCTTGGCCGCTGGGCGCGCCTCACTGGCAGGAATTGACGATCCGTCAGTACCTGTACGCATCTTCTGGACACCGAGGGGTTAGGGCACTCATGGGCTCTGCAACCGAGTACAACCGCCGTGACATCTTCAAGCGGGCCGCGGCCATCACCGTGCTCGCGGCCGGCAGCGGTTCGCTGCTCGCCGCCTGTGCCGGTGGCACCAGCAGCAACGACAGCAAGAAGGCCGGCGAGTACAACCTGAAGGACGCCAAGAACCCGTTCGGCGTGGACGCCAAGAAGGGTCTTGAGGTCTTCATCTTCGACGGTGGCTACGGCAAGGACTACCTGGCCGCGTTCGCCGCGATCTACGCCAAGACCTACCCGGACGCCAAGATCGACCAGCAGGCCGACAAGGACATCACGGGCAAGCTGCAGCCGCGCTTCAACGCCGGCTCCCCGCCGGACGTCATCGACGACTCGGGCAACAAGCAGATCAAGCTCGACGTGCTGGCCAAGGACAAGAGCCTGGTCGACCTGGCCCCGCTGCTGGACGCGCCGTACATCGACGACCCGTCGAAGAAGGTCCGCGACGTCCTGATGCCCGGGACCATCGAGTCCGGCACGATCGACGGCAAGGTCTACAACCTGTCGTACGCGTACACCATGTGGGGCCTGTGGTTCTCCGGCAAGCTCTTCAAGGACAACGGCTGGACCGTGCCGAAGACCTGGGCCGACTTCATCACCATCTGTGAGCAGGCCAAGGCCAAGGGCATCGCCCCGCTCGCCCACCAGGGCAAGTACCCGTACTACATCAACGTCGCCATCCTGGACATGATCGCCAAGCAGGGCGGCCTCGACCTGATGGCCCGGATCGACAAGCTCGACCCGACCGCGTGGGACGACCCGGCCGTGAAGACCGCCGTCGAGGCGTTCTTCCAGGTGGTGGAGAAGGACTTCCTGCTCCCCGGCACCAACGGCATGACCCACACCGAGTCGCAGACCGCGTGGAACCAGTACAAGGCGGTCTTCATCCCGTCCGGTTCCTGGCTGGAGAACGAGCAGCTCGCCTCCACCCCGGCCGACTTCGAGATGACCTTCCTGCCGATGCCGTCGCTGCCCGGCGACAAGCTCCCGTTCGAGGCCATCCGGGCCGGCTCCGGCGAGCCGTTCGTGGTGCCGACCAAGGCCAAGAACGTGGCCGGCGGCCTGGAGTTCCTCCGGATGATGCTGACCAAGGAGGCGTCGGGCAAGTTCGCCCAGGCCGCCAACAGCCTCACCTGCCTCAAGGACGGTGTCGGCCCGGACGTCCAGCTGAAGCCGGGCACCAAGTCCACCGTCGTGGCGCTGAAGGCGGCGGGCGACAAGGTCTTCAACTTCCAGTACCCGAACACCGCGAGCAAGTTCGACGAGGACCTGCAGAACGCGTCCGGTGAGCTCCTGGCCAAGCGCATCACTCCGGCGGAGTGGATCAAGCGCGCCAAGGAGTCGGCCACCAAGAACAAGAGCGCCTGACCGGCGATGTGTTCTGGCGCACCGGGGGCCTCCCGCACCAGGCCCCCGGTGCGCTCACGCCTGACGGACAGGAGATGTGACCATGCGTCACGGCAAGTACCCCTTCATCGTGGGGTTCCTCTTTCTTCCGATCCTGCTGTACGTGGGCCTGGTGCTCTGGCCCTACGCGCAGACGTTCGGATACTCCCTGACCGACTGGTCGGGGCAGAGCCAGGAGATGAACTTCGTCGGCCTGGACAACTACACCAAGCTCCTCGGTGACGAGGTCTTCCTCGGCGCGCTCTGGCACAACCTGCTCCTGCTCGCCGTGCTTCCGGTCGCCACCATCCTGATCGCGCTGTTCTTCGCCTTCATGCTCAACGTGGGCGGCAAGGGCGGCACCGGCGGTGTCCAGGGTGTCGCGGGTGCCGCCTTCTACAAGGTGGTCTTCTTCTTCCCGCAGGTCCTGTCGATCGCCATCCTGGCGGTGCTCTGGCAGGCGGTGTACCGCAGCGACGGCGCGGGTCTGGCCAACGGCGCGCTGATCGAGCTCGGCCTTGGCGACCCGCAGCACCCGGTCGAGTGGCTGAACGACCCGAACCTGGTGCTCTGGTGCATCATGGGCGTCCTGATCTGGGGCGGCGTCGGGTTCTACCTGGTGCTGTTCTCGGCGGCCATGCAGTCGATCCCGAAGGACATCTACGAGGCGGCGCTGCTGGACGGCGCCAAGCGTGGCCAGACCTTCTTCAAGATCACCCTGCCGCTGCTCTGGGAGACCATCCAGACCGCCTGGGTCTACCTCGCCATCGTGGCGATGGACGCCTTCGCGCTGGTGGCCAGCATGACCCCGGGCCGCACCTACGGCGGTGGCCCGGACCACCACAGCGAGTTGATGTCGACGTACCTGATGCGCAACTTCCTCGCCTTCGGTGAGGCGGGCTACGCCTGCGCGATGGGTGTTGTGATCTTCTTCTTCACCCTCATCCTGTCCGTCGTCTCGCTGCGGGTCACCCGGCGCGAGCGCATCGAGTACTGAGCGGGGCATGGCATGAGTACCAGCATCGACAAGACCACGACCGTTCCCGCCCAACGCTCCGTCAAGCCCCGGCCGCCGGCCAAGGAGGCGCGCTTCGCCGACGGTGGCGGGGTGCTGAACGTGTTCTCGCACGGCTTCCTGGCCATCTGGGCCCTGCTGATCCTGTTCCCGCTGGCCTGGGTGGTGCTCGGCTCGTTCAAGACCGACACCCAGATCAACACCAGCGCCTGGAGCTGGCCGACCTCCTGGAGCTTCAAGAACTTCGGCAGCGCCTGGGAGAAGGGCATCGGCGGCTTCTTCGCCAACACCCTGATCGTGCTGGCGGGTTCGCTGACCCTGACCATGCTGCTCGGCGCGATGGCGGCTTACGTGCTGGCCCGCTACGAGTTCAAGGGCAACCGGTCGATCTACTTCCTGTTCGTCGCGGGCGCGATGTTCCCCGTCTACCTCGCGCTCGTCCCGCTGTTCTTCATGGTCCGCAACCTCGGCGAGATCAGCCCGTACCTCGGTCTGAACAGCTACGGCGGCCTGATCCTGGTGTACACGGCGTACTCGCTGCCGTTCACCGTGTTCTTCCTGCACTCGTTCTTCCGCACGCTGCCCACCGCGATCCACGAGGCGGCCATGCTGGACGGCTGCTCGCACGCGCGGGCGTTCTTCCAGGTGATGGTGCCGATGGCCAAGCCCGGCCTGATCAGCGTCGGCATCTTCAACGTGCTGGGGCAGTGGAACCAGTACATCCTGCCGGTCACCCTGATGCAGCCGACCTCGGCCGGCGAGGCCGACCACTCGATGCTGGCCCAGGGCCTGGTCAACCTCGCCCTGCAGTCCGGCTACAAGAGCGACGCCCCGGCGCTGTTCGCGGGTATGACCATCGCGATGCTGCCGGTGCTGGTGGTGTACCTGTCCTTCCAGCGGCAGGTGCAGTCGGGTCTCACCTCGGCCACCCTGAAGTAGTCGCCCGGAGACGCAGAAGGGGCCGCCCACTTATCCAAGTGGGCGGCCCCTTCAGTGCGTTCAGCCCTGGTCGACCGCCTGCGCGCGCAGCGCGCGGGCCAGGTCGTCCCGGCACTCCAGCACCAGGCGGCGCAGCGCGGGAGCGGCGCCCTGGTGTCCCGCCAGCCAGGCGTCGGCGGCGGCCAGCGTCGCCTGGTCGGTCTGGAACCGCGGGAAGAAGCCGCCGACGATCCGCATCGCGATCTCGATCGAGCGCTGGGCCCAGACCGACTCGATCACCTCGAAGTAGGCGTCGGTGTACCCGGCGGTCAGCTCGCGCTGGCCAGGCTGGGCGAAGCCCGCGATCTGGGCCTCCACCAGTGCGTTCGGCAGCTCGTCGGAGTCCACCACGGAGGCCCAGGCGGTGGCCTTGGCGCCGGGGGTGGGCAGGGCGGCCAGACCGTGCGTCAGGTGCTGGCGCCCGCTCGCGGTGTTGTCCAGCTCCAGCTCGCCGCGCAGCTGCTCGGGGGTCGCCCGCCCGGCCGAGGCGAGGGACAGCCAGAGCTCCCAGCGCAGTTCCTGGTCCACCGCCAGACCGTCGATCCGGGCGGTGCCGGCCAGCAGGCCCTCGACCAGCTGGAGCTGCTCGGCCTCGTCGGCGGTCAGCGCCAGGAACCGGGCCCAGGCCAGCTGGTGGTCGCTGCCGGGTTCGGCGGCGCGCAGCTCGCGCAGCGCGCAGGCCGCCAACTGCCGTGCGCCCGCTGCCCGGTGGTCCGGCGCGGCGTACAGGTCGAGGGCGCTCTTGGCCTGCTGGTGCAGCGACTGCAGCACCCCGATGTCCGACTCGGGGCCGGCGAACCGGTCGACCAGGTCGAGGTAGTCCCGGGTGGGCATCAGCCCGTCCCGGGTCAGGTTCCACGCGGCGGACCAGGCCAGCGCGCGGGACAGCGGGTCGGCGATCTCGCCGAGGCCCTCGCGCAGGGTCTCCAACGAGTGGTCGTCGAACCGGATCTTGCAGTACGTCAGGTCGTCGTCGTTCAGCAGCACCAGCGCCGGGCGCGGCTTGCCGGCCAGCTCGGGCACCACGGTGCGGGCGCCGTCCACGTCCAGCTCGACCCGCTCGGTGCGCACCAGCGCGCCGTCGGTGTCCCGCTCGTAGAAGCCGATCGCGATCCGGTGCGGGCGCAACGTGTCGCCGTCCTGGAGCACGGCCAGCTCGGTGATCCGGCCCTCGGCGTCCACGGTGAGCTGCGGGGTGAGCGAGTTGACCCCGGAGGTCTGCAGCCAGGCGGCGGCCCAGGAGGTGAGGTCCCGTCCGCTGGTCGCCTCCAGCGCGCCGAGCAGGTCGCCGAGCACGGTGTTGCCGAAGGCGTGCCGCTTGAAGTACTGCCGGGAGCCCTCGAAGAACGCCTCGGCGCCGACGTACGCCACCAGCTGCTTGAGCACCGAGGCGCCCTTGGCGTAGGTGATGCCGTCGAAGTTGAGCTTGGCGTCCTCCAGGTCACGGATGTCGGCCGTGATCGGGTGGGTGGTGGGGAACTGGTCCTGCCGGTACGCCCAGGCCTTGCGCCGGTTGGCGAAGGTGATCCAGGCCGCCTTGTACTTGGTGCCCGCGCCGATCAGGGCGTACGAGCCCATGAAGTCGGCGAAGGACTCCTTCAGCCAGAGGTCGTCCCACCACCTCATGGTGACCAGGTCGCCGAACCACATGTGCGCCATCTCGTGCAGGATGACGTTGGCCCGGCCCTCGTACGCGGCCTCGGTGACCTTCGAGCGGAAGACGAACTCCTCCCGGAAGGTGACGCAGCCCGGGTTCTCCATCGCGCCGATGTTGTACTCCGGGACGAAGCACTGGTCGTACTTGCCGAACGGGTACGGGTAGTCGAAGGTGTCGTGGAAGAAGTCCAGGCCCTGCTTGGTGACGGTGAAGATCTCGTCCGCGTCGAAGTACTTCGACAGCGACTTGCGGCAGGTGGCCGCGAGCGGGATCTCCAGCGTCGAGCCGTCGGCCGACTCGCGGCTGTAGTGGTCGCGTTCGACGTGGTACGGGCCGGCCACCACGGCGGTCAGGTAGGTGGAGATCGGCTGGGTGGGGGCGAACTCCCAGACCCGGGCGCTGCCGTCCTCGGTGACCGTGGTGTGCACCGCGTTGGCGTACACGTCCCAGGCGGCCGGGGCGGTCACCGTGAAGGTGAACGGGGCCTTCAGGTCGGGCTGCTCGAAGTTGGCGAACACCCGCCGGGAGTCGGCCGGTTCGAAGTGCGTGTAGAGGTAGGTCTCGCCGTCCACCGGGTCGACGAAGCGGTGCAGGCCCTCGCCGGTCCGGCTGTAGGCACAGTCCGCCTCGACCACCAGCAGGTTCTGCTCGGCCAGGCCGGCCAGCGTTACCCGGGTGCCGTCGAAGACCTCGGCCGGGTCCAGGGAGCGGCCGTTCAGGGTCACCGCCCGCACCTTCGGGGCCAGCAGGTCGGCGAAGCTCGCCGCCCCGGCCTCGGCGGAGCGGAAGGCGATGGTGGTGGTCGACCGGAAGGTGGCGGCCGTCGGATCGACGGCCGAGGTCAGGTCGAGGTGGACGCGGTAGCTGTCCACCGAGAGGATGGCGGCCCGCTGCTGGGCTTCCTCGCGGCTCAGGTTCTTGCCCGGCACGGTGGTTTACTCCTCTGTCCGGCTCGCACGGTCTCTGTCGGGAGGTCGTCCCAGGCGCATCCTTTCACGGGGGCCGCGTGGTGCCATTGCACAGGTCCGACGGAATCAGCGGCGGCCGGCCGCTGTTGCTGACCCGTGGAACCGCCCGTACCGAGCGAAGGACGCGTCAGTGACGACCGCAGACTCCAAGAAGATCGCCGACTTCTGGTTCGACCCGACCTGCCCGTGGGCGTGGATGACGTCCCGTTGGATGCTGGAGGTGGAGCAGCTCCGCCCGGTGCAGACCCGCTGGCACGTGATGAGCCTGTCGGTGCTGAACGAGCACCGCGAGGACCTGCCGCAGCAGTACAAGGACTTCGTCGCCAAGGGCTGGGGCCCGGTCCGGGTGCTGATCGCCGCCGCCCAGGCGCACGGTGACAAGGTGCTCGGCCCGCTCTACACCGAGCTCGGCACCCGCTTCCACAACCAGGGCCTGCCCAACGAGCGCGCCACCATCGAGGCCGCCCTGCTCGCGGCCGGCCTGCCGGTCGAGCTGGCCGACGCCGCCGACTCCACCGAGTACGACGAGGCGCTGCGTGCCTCGCACGCCGAGGGCATCGGCCTGGTCGGCGAGGACGTCGGCACCCCGGTGATCGCGGTGGACGGCCCGGACGGCGGCCGGGTCGCCTTCTTCGGCCCGGTGGTCACCCCGACCCCGCGCGGCGAGGCCGCCGCCCGGCTGTGGGACGGCACCCTGCTGGTGGCCGGTACCCCCGGCTTCTACGAGATCAAGCGCACCCGCACCGCAGGCCCGTCCTTCGAGTGACGGCACACCGAGGGGCCCGTACACGCATCGTGTACGGGCCCCTCGGCATGTGGTTCAGGCGGTCCGGCGTTGCTTCCAGTAACCCGCCGCGGCCAGCGCGGCGACCAGCACCCCGGCGGCGTAGAGCTGGTCGCGGTTGCCCTCGGTGGTGGTCATCAGGGCCAGGATGCCGACGTTCGCGACCAGCGCGGCCCAGGTCAGGTACGGGTAGCCCCACATCCGGACGGTGAGCAGCTCGGGCGACTCGCGCTCCAGCCGGCGGCGCATCCGGAGCTGGGCGACGCAGATGAAGATCCAGACCACCAGGATCGCCACACCGGTGGTGTTCATCAGCCAGGTGAACACCGTGTCCGGCCAGACCTTGCCCGCCAGCACCGCGCCGAAGCCGAAGGCGCAGGAGACCAGCACGGCCAGGCGCGGCACGCCGCCGCTGACCTTGGCCAGCACCCTCGGCCCCTCGCCCCGGCCGACCAGCGAGTAGGCCATCCGCGAGGCGCCGTAGATGTTGGCGTTCATCGCGGACAGCAGCGCGATCAGCACCACGGCTTGCATGATGGCGCCCGCGCCGGGGACGTCCAGGTGCCGAAGCACCGTCACATACGGGCCCTCCGAGGCGACCTGCGGGTCGTTCCAGGGGACCAGGGTGACCACCAGCGCCATCGAGCCGATGTAGAAGACGGCGATCCGCCAGACCGCGGTGCGCACCGCGTTCGCCACGTTGCGCTGGGGGTTGTCCGACTCGGCGGCGGCGATGGTCACCGTCTCCAGGCCGCCGTACGCGAAGACGGAGGCCAGCAGCCCGACGATCAGGCCGTCCATCCCGTTCGGCAGAAAGCCGCCGTGACCGGTGAGGTTGGCGGTGCCGGGCGCCCCGTCGCCCAGGACGCCGGCCACACCGAGCACGCCGAGGGCCAGGAAGGCCACGATCGCGGTGATCTTGACGGCGGCGAACCAGAACTCGAACTCGCCGAAGTTCTTCACGCCGGTGAGGTTGCTGGCGCAGAAGAACGCCATGAAGACGGCGACCCAGGCCCAGCCGGGTACGTCCGGGATCCAGCCGTTCATGATCGTCCCGGCGGCGGTCGCCTCGGCCGCGACGCCGCAGCAGAGCATCACCCAGAACATCCAGCCCGCCGTCACCCCGGCCCAGGGCCCGATCTCCCGCTCGGCGTGTACCGAGAAGGAGCCGGAGGACGGCCGGGCGGCGGACATCTCGCCGAGCATCCGCATCACCAGCATGACCAGCAGGCCGGAGAGCGTGAACGCCAGGATGATGGCCGGGCCCGCGGCGGCGATGCCCTTGCCCGTGCCGACGAAGAGACCGGCACCGATCACGCCGCCGAGCGCGATCATCGACAGGTGACGCTGCTTCAGGCCGTGGGACAGCTGCCCGGACGGGGCAGGCCCGGCCGACTGCTCGGTCTGCTCCAGCGTCGGCTGGGGAGTGGGGGACGTCATCAGGCGGGTCCAGACTCTGTACGGATAGCGGGAGGACCCGTTCACTATTCGGTACGAACGGTGGGCATGCCAATATCCAGGCCCCGACGACCGCCATCCGGACGGTTATCTGACGGAAAGTGATCGCTTCCTCACCCGTACTGGCTGGAACAGGTCGGACACGACAAGTCGGTGCACCGCCTGTTGGCCGGATCCGATGCCCTCACCGGCCCGGGCGACGACGTAGGTTCACAAGTGATCACCCAACGAGTCGTCAGGAGACCCGCCCATGGCCACCGCCACGTCCGCCGCCACCACCCCGGTCCTCGCCGACCTGCTCCCGCAGGCCGGCTCCCGGTTCGGCGTCCAGGCCCGCGAACTGGCCCTGGTCGCCGGGGGAGCGGCGGTCACCGGTCTGGCCGCCCAGCTCTCGGTGCCCGTACTCGGCTCGCCCGTCCCGGTCACCGGTCAGACCTTCGCCGCCCTGCTGGTCGGCACCGCGCTCGGCACCCGGCGCGGCGTCGCCGCCCTCAGCCTCTACCTGCTGGCCGGGATGGCGGGCCTGCCCTGGTTCGCCGGCGGCAGCTCCGGCTTCGCGATGCCCAGCCTCGGCTACGTGGTCGGCTTCGTGCTGGCGGCCGGCCTGGTCGGCGCGCTGGCCCGGCGCGGCGCGGACCGCAGCCCGCTGCGGACGGCCGGCGCGATGCTGCTCGGCACCCTGGTCATCTACGCCGTCGGTGTCCCGTACCTGGCCGCCTCGCTGCACGTGCCGCTGGCCCGCGCGGCCGAACTGGGGCTCTACCCCTACCTGGTGGGCGACGCGCTGAAGCTGGTGCTGGCGATGGGCGCGCTGCCGCTGGCCTGGAAGCTGGTCCGGCGCGCCTCCTGATCCGACCTGCCGACGGCGGTCCCGGGGACCCGCGCGTGCCACAATCTGCGCATGCGCGTGTACCTGGGTTCCGACCATGCCGGATATGACCTCAAGAACCACCTCGTCCAGTGGCTGAAGGAGAACGGCCATGAGCCGGTCGACTGTGGCCCGCACATCTACGACGCGGTGGACGACTACC
This sequence comes from Kitasatospora sp. Root107, assembly GCF_001424875.1. Classification (GTDB taxonomy): domain Bacteria; phylum Actinomycetota; class Actinomycetes; order Streptomycetales; family Streptomycetaceae; genus Kitasatospora. The sequence continues at coordinate 48,133 of NZ_LMCT01000067.1, forward strand.
CGCCGTTCTGCCTCCGGGCGGCCGAGCGCACCGCCGCGGACCCGGAGTCGCTGGGCGTCGTGATCGGCGGGTCCGGCAACGGCGAGGCGATCGCCGCCAACAAGGTCAAGGGCGTCCGGGCGGCGCTGGCCTGGAGCGAGCAGACCGCCTCGCTCGGCCGCGAGCACAACAACGCCAACGTGATCAGCGTCGGCGGTCGGATGCACACCGAGGCCGAGGCCACCCGCTTCGTCGAGATCTTCCTCAACACCCCGTACAGCGGCGAGGAGCGGCACACCCGCCGGATCGAGATGCTCTCCGAGTACGAGACCACCGGCGAGCTCCCCCCGATCCCCGCCCACCACCCGCAGGTCTGACCTTCCCGACCCTCCGGGGCCCGGGGGTGTGCGCCGAGCACGCGCCCCGGGCCCCGTCGGCTTGACGGGCGGTCAGAAGCCGTGCGGCAGCCACGGGGCGAGGTCCGAGGCGAAGGCCCGGTCGGCCTCGGCCAGCGCACCGTCGCCCAGCTCCCGCACCAGCCCGGCCCGGCCGAGTGCCGCGAGCCTGACCCCGCCGAGGTAGGCCGCCCCCAACTCCCTTACGTCCAGCGCGATCCCGGCCGGGTCCTCGGTACGGACGCAGCTCGCCGCCTTGCCCGGCCCGGCACTGCGCAGCCGCCAGCGTCCGGCGTTCCACGGACAGAAGCGGTCGGTCACCTCCAGCACCACGTCCAGCGCCGTCGCGTACTCGCGCAGCTCCAGCGCCTCGCCGAGCCTGACCAGCCGGACGTGCAGCGCGTCGCCCAGCCGGGGCTCCAGCCGACGGGGGTCGTCGACCAGGTGCAGCACCGGGTCGTCCACCGGGCGGTTGGCGACGGTCACCCGGTCGACCAGGTCCAGACTCAGCAGGTAGTCCCAGAGCGCCGCGTACACCCCGGGGGTCAGCGCCTCGACGTCCCGGACCCGGACGGTGCCGTCCGGGATGTCCTCGGTGCCCCAGGCGACCGAGGCCGAGTACCGGGCGTAGCCGAGCAGCCGGCCGCTCTCCCGGTCCTCGGCGAGGACGCACTGCTGCGGGGAGGCGCCGTCCCGTCCGGCGGGCGGGTCGAGCAGCGGAAGCCGCTCCCAGCCGGGGCGGCGCTCCAGCATCCCCGGCCGCCCGGGCACCAGCCGGGCGTACAGCTCCTCGCAGGCCGGGCCGCTCCCGGCCGGGTCGGCCAGCCGGAGCCGGACGCCGCGATCCACCGGCGCCTGCACCCTGACCTTGCGGGTCGGTACGGTCAGCGCCATCCGCCAGCTGCCGAGTCCGTACCCGAACCGGCCGTAGATGCCGGACTCCGAGGCGGTCAGCACCGCGAGTGCCTCGCCACCATCCCGGAGCCCGGTCAGTTGACGGCGCATCAGCCCGGTGAGGATGCCGCGCCGCCGGTGGGTCGGCAGCACGCCGACCATGGTGACCGCCGCGACCGGGACCACCGCGCCGCCCGGCACGGTCATCCGCAGCGAGAACGCCCCGGCGCAGGCCACCGGGTCGGTACCGTCCCAGACGCCCAGCGAGCGGTCCGGCTCGGTCAGTTCGCGCCAGAGCGCGCGCTCCTCGGGATGCTCCTCCTGGCCGCCGAAGGCGACCTCCAGGGTCCGGTACCAGCCGTCCCATTCCTCGTCCGTCAGGGTACGTACCGTCAGGTCGTCAACGGTCGGGCGGTCAAATGTCTCGGTATCAGCGGTCATATGCCAACAGCTATCACCGAGTTGCATCGTGCGCGACCGGCTTTCGGCGGCTTGACCTCCCGGGTTCCAGCGGCGGGTGGGCGGCTCCGGCGGCCGAAATCCGTTGAACCAGAGCGGAACGGTGCGCCCGGCGGCGCCCCAACCGTCGACGGCGGGCTCCGCCGGTGGATAAGGTCATAGCCCATGGCTGGCAGCACGCCGGGCTTCACGCCCCGGCCGACTGAGACGGGCCCGGTCGCACAGGCGGCCGACACCCCGTGGACGGCCCGGTTGCGCAGCAGGCTCTACCGGGTCCGCCGAGTGCTGCGCCGGACCGGGGTGGACTACTTCCGCGGCGACGCCTCCGACTGGCTCGCCTTCGCGGTGCTGTTCGCGGCCGTCCCACTGCTGGTGGTGCTCAACATCCTGATCCCGGCCTGGGCCCCGCCCACCGCGCTGGTACTGCCGATCCTGGCCGGGGCGCTGCTGCTGCGCCCGGGCACCCTGGTGGTGCTCTACGCGGCCGCCGCGCTCGGGCTCTCGGTCGAGTCGCTGATCCACACCGGCGAGCGGGTGGCCAGCGACCGCCCCGACATGTACGTCTTCGGTGTCACCCCCGGCGCCGCCCTGGTGGTCGGCGCGGTCGGGGTGGCCGGGCTGCTGCTGGCCCAGTTCCGCAGCCGGGTCGGCGTGCCCTGGCGGGGCGGCGGCTCGATGCTGTTCGACCTGCGCGAGCGGCTGCGGGTGCAGAGCCGGGTGCCCGCGCTGCCCGAGGGCTGGTCCGCCGACATGGCGCTCCGCCCGGCCGGCGGCCAGTCCTTCTCCGGCGACTTCGTGGTGGCCACCAGGACCGGTCCCGGCCGGCGGACCCTGGAGGTGGTGCTCGCCGACGTCTCGGGCAAGGGCATGGACGCGGGTTCCCGGGCCCTGCTGCTCTCCGGCGCGTTCGGCGGGCTGCTCGGCTCGCTGCCGGCCCATCAGTTCCTGCCCGCCGCCAACGGCTACCTGCTCCGCCAGGACTGGGACGAGGGCTTCGCGACCGCCGTGCACCTGGTGCTGGACCTGGAGACCGGCGAGTACGAGCTGCTGTCGGCCGGGCACCTGCCCGGGATGCAGCGGCACGCGGGCAGCGGTCGATGGGAGGTCAAGGAGTCCGTCGAGGGCGCGCTGCTCGGGGTCTACGACGGCGCGGTGTTCGAGGCGGTGCGCGGCCGGCTGGACCAGGGCGACGTGCTGATGCTCTGCACCGACGGCATGGTGGAGATCCCCGGCCGCGACCTGACCGAGGGGATGGACCGGCTGATGGGAGAGGCCGACCGGTTGGTCGGCGGCGCCCCGTTCTCCCAACACGGCGGCCGGGGCTCGGCGGTGAAGCTGATCGAGTCGGTGGCCAAGGACGTCAACGACGACCGGGCGGTCCTGCTGCTCTGGCGCGGGTGACCGACCGATGGCCGAACTGTGTCAAGTCGGTGCACCGGTCTTCGGCCATTCCTGACGGCGGCCCGGCGGAGTGGATCTAGGTCCGGCCTCACCAGCACGGGAACCCTCAACTTCCGCTTCGGGGTACCCGTTCGACGCCCCGTCAGGTCGGCTGGGCTATCGTCTCGGTCGGCGGAAATTCGTCTCACATCGCAGGATCTTCGCGGCTGCGTTCCGGCAAGTCCTTTACGCAGTCGGCACGAACGACCACACTGAGTTCGGGTGGGACGGTCGGTTCTCGGGGGGTCTCGGGGGATTGGGCCCGCCACGAAGCTCGCTACGAAAGAATGAGGAAGTGAGTCCTGGTGGCCTTCTCCGTCTCAGCGCTGGTCCTGTTCGGGATCATCGTGGTCATCTTCATCCGCAACAAGCAGCTGAAGACCAGTCATGCGGTCATGGCCGCGCTCTTCGGCTTCATGCTGAGCCAGTCCACGGCGGCCAAGCCGATCCAGGACTTCCTCACCCAGCTCGCGCAGACCATCTCCTCGGTCGCCAGCTGACCAGGCGCGGCTGACCCGGGTCGGGCCGGCCGCGGCCGGTCTCGGACCGGCCGGTCTCAGCGACGGCTCCGCCACCAGCGGCCCAACCAGTGGCGCTGCGGCGGGGGTTCGGCCTGCCCGGAGGTCTCCGACCGAGGATGCTCGGCGACCAGCAGCAGGAACAGCCGGGCCCAGCAGAGCCGTTCGCCCCGGGGCCAGTCCAGCGCACGCAGCGCGGCAGAAGCCTGCTCGCAGACCGTCCCGTTGATCCGGACCTCGGCGACGTCGTCGCCCGCCTTGCCGCCGAAGAACAGCTTCACGCCGTTGACCTGACGCTCGGTCAGCTTCGGCAGTACGGCGGCGGCCAGCACCGGGCCGAGGTCCCGCTCGGTGACCCAGTCGAATAGCGGGTCGGTGTCGGCGCCGAACACCGCGGCCGGGCCCTGCACGACGTGCCAGCCGGGGAACTCGGGGGCGTCGTAGTGGTCGCCGTTGCCGGTCAGCAGGCTCACCACGGCGGACGCCGTGGTGCCCGCCCACATCCGTACCGCGCTGTCCAGCTGCTCCACCTCGGTGCCGCCCACGCCGGCCGCGCAGTCCCAGATCACCGGCGCGTCGCCCTGGCCGAGCCGCAGAACGTACCCCAGGTCGACATGGCCGCCGCCGGTGCCGTGCTCGTCGTGGTCGCGGAAGGCCACCGCCGTGGTGCCGGGCCCGCGGACCAGCGGGCCGTCGACGGTGAAGTCCTGACCGAGCCCGGCCATCTCGCGGATCACCGCGCGCTGGATGACGGCCAGCCGTTCCTGGGGGCGCACAGGCGGGCTCCTTGCTCAGCGGGTGCTTCGAACACCGGCGTTCGAGCTCGACCGTGGGCGAGCGTATCGGCCCGGCGTGACCGGTGTCACGGCGCATGCTGGCGGAGCGGGTCCAGGTGGGTACGGACGGCGATATCGGCCACCCTCCGTGAACAGATCGGGGACGAAGCGTCGCCGATTCGGGCCGTCCGGGTCGCAAGTCCCGGCCGGGACGTGACCTACGTCCCTGATCATCCTTGTTCACCGTTCAACCGGGGCTTGCCACGAAGCGGTCGATCGGCTTTGCTTCGAGGCCTGTCCGGTGAACGACCGGACGGGCTCAACCGGGCGGAACGCCGAGTCCTGCCGCCGCCCGGCGCCTCGAACAAGGCACGCATGGCAGGAGCGGGGGACCCAAGGTAAGTCGCCGAACCGGTGTGAACCGGGACGGCTTGGGGTGAAGCCGCATTCCTGCGGCCGGGCATCTCCCGCCCGAACCCGACAGCTCACCTCGTAGGCGTCGGAGAGGACTACCCCCATGTCCGCACAGGGCAAGCACCGTCGCGTCCAGCTGTCCCACCTGACCCGGATCGCCGTCGCGACCGGCGTACTCGGCGCCACCTTCGCACTCCCGGTGGCCGCCGCCAGCGCTCACCAGGGCCACGCCGCCGCCTCGGTGCCCCAGGCCGCCCCGGCTGCCGTCACCACCATCGCCACCGAGACCGCCGCGCCCGCCGTGGTGCCGGTCGCCGCCGCCACTCCGGCCGCGAGCAGCTACCAGGTCGTCAGCGGCGACACCCTCTCGAAGATCGCCAACGCCAAGCAGGTGGACGGCGGTTGGCAGAAGCTCTACCAGGACAACCGCACCGTGGTGGGCGGCAACCCGAACCTGATCTACCCGGGCCAGCAGCTCTCGCTCGCCGGTCAGGCCGTGGCCGCCGCGCCGCAGCCCGCCGCGGAGGCCCCGAAGGCCGCCGTCGAGGCGCCGAAGACCGAGACCAAGTCCTCCTCGTCTTCCTCCGCGAGCACCACGGACTCCACCAAGGCGTCCCGCTCCAAGTCGACCACCGCAGCCCCGAAGGCCAGCACCCCGAAGGCCAGCACGGCCCCGAAGGCTGCTGCGGCTCCGAAGGCCCAGTCGACCACCGTGGCGGCCGGCGGTTACGTCGCCCCGGTCAGCGGTGGCACCTCCACCGCGTACCACGCCTCCGGTTCCTCCTGGTCCAGCGGCTACCACACCGGTGTCGACTTCCGTGCCTCGACCGGCACCGTCGTCAAGGCCATCACCACCGGCACCGTGGTCTCGGCCGGCAACGGCGGGTCCTACGGCAACGAGGTCGTCGTCAAGCACGCCGACGGCAAGTACTCCGAGTACGCCCACCTCTCCTCGATCTCCGTCAAGGTCGGCCAGTCCGTCTCGGCCGGCCAGCAGCTCGGCCTCTCGGGTGCCACCGGCAACGTGACCGGCCCGCACCTGCACTTCGAGGTCCGCACCGGCCCGTCCTACGGCTCCGACATCGACCCGGTCGCGTACCTCCGCGCGCACGGCGTCAACGTCTGATCCGTCTGACCCCGCCTCAGACGACTTCGGCCCCCCGGTCATTGACCGGGGGGCCGAAGCGTTGGAGCGGGTGACGAGAATCGAACTCGCGTGACCAGTTTGGAAGACTGGGGCTCTACCATTGAGCTACACCCGCATGTGGTGCCGGAGCACACAGTGACCTCGGGGCCGTTGCCGGTCGCGAGGACAGGGCCAGCGTACCTGGTCGGGTCGGTTGCTCGCACACCGCTTTGGCGGTTCGGCCCGTTCGGCGGGTCTCCGATATGACCAATGGGGCGGCTTGGGTGGCGTGTACGCTTCCTCTCGGCACCACGGGGTGTGGCGCAGCTTGGTAGCGCGTCCGCTTTGGGAGCGGAAGGCCGTCGGTTCGAATCCGGCCACCCCGACAGTGCGGCAGGGTCTCGTCAACGGGCGGGGCCCTGTTGGCGTTTGGGGATGCCGGGTGGGTGCGGGGCGGGTGCGAGGAGGGTGAATTCCGGGCTCGCGCAGCGGCCGTCACAGCGGCCATCAGGGGGCCACTGTCACTCGAAGCGCGGCGCCCTGGCGTCCGCCTTTCGTGGTACCGGTAGGATGGGCCGCTGGCGGTCGTCCCTGTGGCATGTGCACAGGTCAGACCGCCCGAGGGCGAGGAGTCACGCTCACCGTCCACCCCCGTACGGGAGATGCAGCTCCAACCGCCCATCGCCCGTCTCGCCCGAACCCGATCGGCCCACGGCCGGTCGTCGGACGGCGTAGACAACCTGACCGCAAGCCCCTAGGAGACCCAACCGTGAAGAGCGCCGTCGAGACTCTGAACCCGACCCGGGTTCGACTCACCGTCGAGGTGCCCTTCGAGGAGCTCAAGCCGAGCCTCGACGCGGCTTACAAGAAGATCAACTCGCAGGTCTCGGTCCCGGGCTTCCGTAAGGGCAAGATCCCGAACCGCGTCATCGACCAGCGCTTCGGCCGTGCCGCCGTGCTGGAAGAGGCGGTCAACGACGCCCTGCCGCGCTTCTACACGCAGGCCGTCGACGAGGGCAAGATCGAGGTCCTCGGACAGCCCGACATCACCGACATCCAGGGTGTCGAGAACCTCGCCGACGGCGGTGACCTCAGCTTCGTCGCCGAGGTCGACGTGCGTCCCGAGATCACCCTCCCGGACTTCGCCGGCATCGAGGTCGTCGTCGACCCGATCGTGGTCGAGGACGAGGACGTCGAGAAGTCGCTGGAGCAGCTGCGCGAGCGCTTCTCCTCGGTCAAGGACGTCGAGCGCGCCGCCGCCGAGGGCGATGTCGTGGTCGTCGACCTCGAGGCCAAGGTCGACGGTGAGGTGCCGGACGACGGCACCGCCACCGGCGTGAGCTACGAGATCGGCTCCGGCCGCCTGCTGGACGGCATCGACGAGGCCGTCATCGGCCTGTCCGCCGGCGAGACCAAGACCTTCACCACCGAGCTCAAGGGCGGCACCCAGGCCGGCCAGAGCTCCGAGGTCACCGTCACCGTGACCGCCGTCCAGGAGAAGGAACTCCCCGAGCTGGACGACGAGTTCGCCCAGATGGCGAGCGAGTTCGACAGCCTGGAGGAGCTGAAGGACGACTCCCGCAAGCGCCTCGAGCGGATGCGCGAGTTCGACCAGGCCACCCAGGCCCAGGAGCGGGTGCTCGACGAGCTGCTGAAGCTGGTCGAGATGGACTACCCGGAGAAGCTCCTCAAGGACGAGGTCGAGACCCGCAAGCACAACCTCGAGCACCACCAGCTCGAGCCCATGGGCCTGACCCTCGAGACCTACCTCGCCACCCAGGACAAGTCCGTCGAGGACTTCGCCAAGGAGACCGAGGACCAGGCCAAGAAGGGCATCAAGACCCAGTTCGTGCTCGACGAGATCGTCGACAAGGAGAAGCTGGGCGTCAACCAGGAGGAGCTCACCGAGCACCTCATCCGCCGTGCGGCGGGCTCCGGCATGACGCCGGACCAGTTCGCCCAGCAGGTCGTCCAGGGCAACCAGGTGCCGCTGCTGGTCGGCGAGGTCGCCCGTGGCAAGGCGCTGGCGCTGGTGGTCGAGGCCGCCAAGGTCACCGACACCAACGGTGACGTCGTCTCCTTCGAGGACGACGAGGACGAGGACGCCGCCGAGGCGTCGACCGAGGCTGTCGAGGCTTCGGCCGAGACCACCGAGGCCTGATTCCCCCGGTAGTACCGAGCTGTTCCGGACGGCCCGGACACCCCGTCAGCGGGGTGTCCGGGCCGTCCGTTGTTCCCGCTCCGACCCTGCGCTCACAGCGAACAGTTCTGCGTGGGGGATTCTGCGGCCGGGCCTGCGCGTTAGGGTCCTTAGACAGTGACATTCACGCAGTGATATCTAGCTGTGCGACAGAGCGGCGGCTGTAGCGCGGCCGTCCAATTCGACTGAGCAGGTGGCTAAGTGACGTTCCCGCAGATGCAGATGCCTGGCCTGATGGCGCCGCACGCCGCCGGTGGTGACGTGCTCGGCGGCCTGGGAGACCAGGTCTACAACCGGCTGCTCAACGAGCGGATCATCTTCCTCGGCCAGCAGGTCGACGACGATATCGCCAACAAGATCACGGCCCAGCTGCTTCTCCTTGCCGCAGACCCGGACAAGGACATCTACCTGTACATCAACTCGCCCGGCGGCTCGATCACCGCGGGCATGGCGATCTACGACACCATGCAGTACATCAAGAACGACGTGGTCACCATCGCGATGGGCATGGCGGCCTCGATGGGTCAGTTCCTGCTGACCGCGGGTGCGAAGGGCAAGCGCTTCTCGCTGCCGAACGCCAACATCCTGATGCACCAGCCCTCCGCCGGTCTCGGCGGTTCGGCCACCGACATCCGGATCCAGGCCGAGCAGCTGCTCCGTACCAAGAAGCGGATGTCCGAGCTGATCGCCGCGCACAGCGGCCAGTCGTTCGACCGGGTCACCGCGGACTCCGACCGGGACCGCTGGTTCACCCCGGAGCAGGCCAAGGAGTACGGCCTGATCGACTCGATCATGCACAGCGCCGCGGACGTTCCCGGCGGCGGCGGCACCGGCGCCTGACAGCACCGGCAGCAGACCCAACCGACCGTCACGCTTCGGAGGACCGAACACCCCATGAACACCGTGCGCACCGAGTTCACCGCCCCGAGGGCCGAGGGCCGCTACATCGTCCCGCGCTTCGTCGAGCGCACCTCGCAGGGCATCCGCGAGTACGACCCGTACGCCAAGCTGTTCGAGGAGCGCATCATCTTCCTCGGCTCCCAGGTGGACGACATCTCGGCCAACGACATCATGGCGCAGCTGCTCTGCCTGGAGTCGATGGACCCGGACCGCGAGATCCAGATGTACATCAACTCGCCCGGCGGCTCCTTCACGGCGCTGACCGCGATCTACGACACCATGCAGTACGTCAAGCCCGACATCACCACCGTCTGCATGGGCCAGGCGGCCTCCGCGGCGGCCGTGCTGCTGGCGGCGGGCACCCCCGGCAAGCGGATGGCGCTGCCGAACGCCCGGATCCTGATCCACCAGCCGTACACCGAGACCGGCCGGGGCCAGGTCTCCGACCTGGAGATCCAGGCCCGGGAGATCTTCCGGATGCGCGAGCAGCTGGAGGAGATGCTGTCCAAGCACTCCAACAAGCCGGTCGAGCAGGTCCGCGACGACATCGAGCGGGACAAGATCCTGACGGCCGAGGAGGCCCTGGAGTACGGGCTGATCGACCAGATCATCTCCACCCGGAAGTCCTCCATGACCTCCTGAACCCCGCTGGGTTCACCGGGCGGGGCATGGCACTGAGCCATGCTCCGCCTGTCTCTTCGACGGCATCTGTTCGGTATCAATTCGCCCTGGGCGTACCGCAGAGCTGTCGAAGACGGCGGAATTGGCGGCTCGGCAGAGTACCGTCGGATAGCGAGACCGATCGCTCGACGGCGACCGGTCCACAGCACCAGGCCCCGGACCCCCGCGGGGCCCCTGGCGAAGGGGAAGCACCTCGTGGCACGCATCGGAGACGGTGGCGACCTGCTCAAGTGCTCGTTCTGTGGCAAGTCCCAGAAGCAGGTGAAGAAGCTGATCGCCGGGCCTGGCGTGTACATCTGCGACGAGTGCATCGACCTGTGCAACGAGATCATCGAGGAGGAGCTCGCCGAGACCTCCGAGGTGCGTTTCGAGGAGCTCCCGAAGCCCCGTGAGATCTACGAGTTCCTGGATCAGTACGTGGTCGGCCAGGACACCGCCAAGAAGTCGCTGTCGGTCGCGGTCTACAACCACTACAAGCGCGTCCAGGCCGGCGAGGCCGGGCGCAGTGGTGGCAACGGCCGCGAGGACGCGATCGAGCTGGCGAAGTCCAACATCCTGCTGCTCGGCCCGACCGGCTCCGGCAAGACGCTGCTCGCGCAGACCCTGGCCCGGATGCTGAACGTGCCGTTCGCGATCGCCGACGCCACCGCCCTCACCGAGGCGGGTTACGTCGGCGAGGACGTCGAGAACATCCTGCTCAAGCTGATCCAGGCCGCTGACTACGACGTCAAGAAGGCCGAGACCGGGATCATCTACATCGACGAGATCGACAAGGTCGCCCGCAAGAGCGAGAACCCGTCGATCACCCGCGATGTCTCCGGCGAGGGTGTCCAGCAGGCGCTGCTGAAGATCCTGGAGGGCACCACCGCGAGTGTGCCGCCGCAGGGCGGCCGCAAGCACCCGCACCAGGAGTTCATCCAGATCGACACCACCAACGTGCTGTTCATCGTCGGCGGCGCGTTCGCCGGCCTGGAGCGGATCGTCGAGGGCCGCGCGGGTGGCAAGGGCATCGGCTTCGGTGCCAACATCCGCTCGAAGCGCGAGTCGGACAGCAGCGACCACTTCCGTTCGGTGATGCCGGAGGACCTGGTGAAGTTCGGGATGATCCCCGAGTTCATCGGGCGGCTCCCGGTGATCACCAGCGTGCACAACCTGGACCGCGAGGCGCTGCTGCAGATCCTCACCGAGCCGAAGAACGCGCTGGTCAAGCAGTACCGCAAGCTCTTCGAACTGGACGGCGTGGAGCTGGAGTTCAGCCGCGACGCGCTGGAGGCGATCGCCGACCAGGCGATCCTGCGCGGCACCGGTGCCCGTGGCCTGCGGGCCATCATGGAGGAGGTGCTGATGTCCGTGATGTACGAGGTGCCGTCCCGGCAGGACGTGGCCCGCGTGGTGGTCACCGGCGACGTGGTCTCCAAGCACGCGATCCCGACCCTGGTCCCGCGCGACATGATCAAGCGTGAGCGGCGCGACAAGAGCGCCTGACCCGCAGTCAGCAGAACGGCCCCGCACCCTGTGAAGGGTGCGGGGCCTTCTCGTTGTCACGGACTACTTGGCGACCACCACGAGATCCCGGATCGCCCGGGCCTGGTCGGCGGCCTGGGTCAGGGAGACCGGGGTGGTCTTGCCGGTCAGGGAGACCTTGATGAAGGCGACCGTGCCGACGGTGGAGTGGTTGGCCCAGACACAGAGCGGGACGTCCATGGTCCCCATCGACGCGACGCCGCAGGAGAGCTTGCCGCCCGGGTCCTTCTCGTCCTTGGCGTCGACCGAGGCCAGCGGGGTCTTCCAGGTCACCTTCTCGTCGGCGCCGGCGTTGGCGCCGGTGGCGAACCTCTCGGTGCCTGCCTTGATGACGGCAGCCGGATCGCTGAACTTGCCCCACGAACCGCCGATGGCGATCGTGTCCGTCGCGTCCTTGCCCTTGAGGTAGCTCGCGGAGATGCCACCGTCGTACGCGATGCCCCCCGTGCCGAGTGCACCGGCCGACTCGGGCTTGGTCGACTTCTGGGTGTAGCCGCCGGGCAGCGTGGCCGGGGCGGCCAGCTTGTACTTGCCCAGAGTGGAGTTACCGGCGCTGCTGCTGCCGCCGCCGGGCGAGTCGGAGCTGGTCAGCGCCCAGACGCCGATGCCGCCACCGACCAGCACCAGCGCACCGATCACCAGGCCGATCACCAGCCCGGCGCTGCTCTTCTTCGGCTCGCCCGGCCCGCCGAACTGCTGGCCGTACGGCTGCTGCCCGTACGGGGGCTGCGGCGCGCCGTACTGCGGGGCCTGCCCGTACGGCGGCGGGGTGCCGAACTGGGGTGCGGGGGACTGCTGTTGGGGCTGGCCGAACTGCGGCGGGCCCGGCTGCTGCGGCGGCGCGCCGTACGGTCCGGCGGGCGGCTGGGCCTGGGGCGGGTAGCCGTACTGCTGGGGCGGCTGGCCGTACGGGGGCTGCGGCGCGCCGTAGGGCTGCTGCGGCGGCTGGCCGTACGGCTGCTGCGGCTGTTGCGGCGGCTGGCCCTGCGGATACTGCTGCCCCGGCCCGTTCATCGGTCTCCCCCACGTCGGTTGTGACTGTTCGTCAGTGCGCGCCAGACGGGCGTGCGAGTATCGGGGCACGGTATCGCACGCGTCAAGACCGGCCCCGTCCGGGTGGTCGCCGGGGAAGGCGGTCGAAGCCGGTCCCCAGGTTTACGTAAACTGTGTGTCGTGACCGACACGACGAACCAGCGCCCCGGAACCTTCGACGGGGACAACGCAGCCACCCTCCCGACGACCTACGCCCCGGCGGAGGTAGAGGGCGTGCTGTACGAGCGCTGGGAGGAACGCGGTTACTTCACCGCCGACGCCAAGAGCGACAAGCCCGCGTACACCATCGTCATCCCGCCGCCGAACGTCACCGGTGCGCTGCACCTCGGCCATGCCTTCCAGCACACCCTGATGGACGCCCTGACGCGCCGGAAGCGGATGCAGGGTTTCGAGACGCTCTGGCTGCCCGGCATGGACCACGCCGGTATCGCCACCCAGAACAAGGTGGAGCAGCAGCTCGCCGAGTCCGGCCTGTCCCGGCACGACCTGGGCCGGGAGGCCTTCGTCGAGAAGGTCTGGGAGTGGAAGGAGAACTACGGCGGCCGGATCCTCGGCCAGATGCGCCGCCTCGGCGACGGCGTGGACTGGTCGCGCGAGCGCTTCACCATGGACGAGGGCCTGTCCAAGGCCGTCCAGACCATCTTCAAGAAGCTCTTCGACGACGGCCTGATCTACCGCGCCGAGCGCATCATCAACTGGTGCCCGCGCTGCCTGACCGCGCTCTCCGACATCGAGGTGGAGCACAAGGACGTCCCCGGCGAGCTGGTCTCGATCCGCTACGGCGAGGGCGAGGACTCGCTGGTCGTCGCCACCACCCGGGCCGAGACGATGCTCGGTGACACCGCGGTCGCCGTCCACCCCGACGACGAGCGCTACCGGCACCTGGTCGGCCGCACCATCAAGCTGCCGCTGACGGACCGTGAGATCCCGGTCGTCGCCGACGAGCACGTCGACCCGGAGTTCGGCACCGGCGCCGTCAAGGTGACCCCGGCGCACGACCCGAACGACTTCGCCATCGGCCAGCGCCACGGCCTGCCGAACCTGACCGTGATGGACGAGCACGGCGCGATCACCGTGCACGGCCCCTTCCTCGGCCTGGACCGCCTGGAGGCCCGCTCGGCCGTGGTCGGCGCACTGCGCGAGCAGGGCCGGATCGTCGCCGAGAAGCGTCCGTACGACCACTCCGTTGGTCACTGCTCGCGCTGCCACACCATCGTCGAGCCGCGGCTGTCGCTGCAGTGGTGGGTCAAGGTCGAACCGCTGGCGCAGGCCGCCGGCGACGCGGTCCGCGACGGCCGGGTGGACATCCACCCGAAGGAGCTGGAGCGCCGGTACTTCGACTGGGTCGACAACATGTACGACTGGTGCATCTCGCGCCAGCTCTGGTGGGGCCACCGGATCCCGGTCTGGTACGGCCCCGAGGGCCAGGTCGTCTGCGTCGGCCCGGACGAGCAGCCGCCGGCCGGCGAGGGCTGGCACCAGGACCCGGACGTGCTGGACACCTGGTTCTCCTCCGGCCTGTGGCCGTTCTCGACCCTCGGCTGGCCGGAGCAGACCCCGGACCTGGAGAAGTTCTACGCCACCGACGTGCTGGTCACCGGCCACGACATCATCTTCTTCTGGGTCGCCCGGATGATGATGTTCGGCCTGTACGCGATGGACGGTCAGGCGCCGTTCCGCACGGTCGCGTTGACCGGCCTGGTCCGCGACCAGTTCGGCAAGAAGATGTCCAAGTCCTCCGGCACCGCGGTCGACCCGCTGGACTGGATGGACGAGTACGGCGCGGACGCAGTCCGGTTCACCCTGGCCAGCGGTGCCAACCCCGGTGCGGACGTGCCGGTCGGCGAGGACTGGGTCAAGGGCTCGGGCAAGTTCTGCAACAAGATCTGGAACGCCACCCGGTTCGCGCTGATGAACGGCGCCACGGTCGAGGGCCCGCTGCCCGCGCCCGAGGAGCTCACCGCGGTCGACCGCTGGATCCTGTCCCGGCTGAACGCGACCATCGCCGAGGTGGACGCGTTCTACGAGGACTACGAGTTCGCCAAGGTCTCGGACACCCTGTACCACTTCGCCTGGGACGAGGTGTTCGACTGGTACGTCGAGCTCTCCAAGACCACGCTGTTCGCGGGCGGCCCGCAGGCCGACGCGGCCCGCCGGGTGCTCGGTGAGGTGCTGGACAAGACCCTGCGCCTGCTGCACCCGATCGTCCCGTTCGTCACCGAGACGCTGTGGACCACGCTGACCGGCGGGGAGTCGCTGGTGATCGCCGAGTGGCCGAAGGCCGACGCCAGCCGGATCGACGCCGCCGCCGAGGCCGAGGTCGCCACCGTCCAGCAGGTGGTCACCGAGGTCCGCCGGTTCCGCTCCGACCAGGATCTGAACCCGGGTCAGCGGGTGCCCGCCCGGCTCGAGCTGGCCGGCACCGCGCTGGCCGTGCACGAGGCTGCGATCCGTTCGCTGGCGCGGCTGACCGAGCCCGAGGAGGGCTTCACCGCCACCGCCTCGCTGCCGGTCGCCGGTGTCACCGTGGCGCTCGACCTGTCCGGCACCATCGACGTGCCGGCCGAGCGCAAGCGCCTGGCCAAGGACCTGGCCGCCGCCGAGAAGGAGAAGGTGCAGGCCACCGCCAAGCTCGGCAACGAGGCCTTCCTGGCCAAGGCCCCGGACGAGGTGGTGGCCAAGATCAAGGGCCGCCTGACCGCCGCCGAGGCCGACATCGTCCGGATCACCGCCCAGCTGGCGTCGCTGCCACAGGGCTGACCGTCCACTGAGGGCCGTACCTCCGCGCATCGTTACGCGGAGGTACGGCCCTCAGTGTTTGGCGGCGCAAAGGAAGTTGATTACCCGTTGGCTATTTCCTGAACCCGGCCGAGTTCCGGATAGCCCGTTCGGCCGAATTGCATCACGTACGCCGGCCGACGGCGGATGTGCACGAAGAGTTCGAAAGCGGAGAAGGCGGACGGCGGCGCGGGCAGGACATCGGCATACCGGGGTCGAACGCCGGGCCGTGATCGAGTCGATGGGCGGCATGGTGGCGGCGCGTTCGGTCCGGGTCGCCGGCAGACCCTGGACGCGGTGCCGCCGGAGCCCGCAGGCGACGTGATGGGCCAGGGCATCGTGAATCAGTGAATTCCTGAATTGGCGTTCGGCCGATCGGGTCTGGTTCTTTTGCGCGCGGGTTAAGGGGCGTTTGCAGTTCGACTGTGTACGGTAAGTGGGAGTTCTGGGCAGCGGATGTCGACTGACGGGAGGGCACGGCGTGGTGGTGACCAAGGAGTTGGCCGACGAACTGCCTGCGGAGGCGGTGGACGTGGCCAAGGCCAGGGCGGCGGCGCTGCTGATCGCCTTCCGACACGGCAACCAACTCGCCTTCGACCGCGAGCTGGAGCGCCTGCTGGCCGACCAGGCCGAGCAGGAGGTGACCACCCTGCTGGTGTGGATCGCCGCCGAGGCGGTCCGCAAGGCGTACGCGCCCGAGGTCGCCGACCGGGTGCTGCGCGGCCTGGCCAGGATCGCTCCGGCGGACACCTCCGGGGTCGCGGTGGACGAGGAACTCGTGGACGTGGCCGAGCTGGTGGAGGCCGTCGACGCCGGTGACGTGGGCACCGTCCGCTCGCTGGTCGCCTCGACCCCGGACACCACCTTCCTGGTCGGCGGACTGCTCCAGGCGGTGGCGATGATGCTCCCCTTCCTCCCCGACGGGGAGTTGGGGGAGATCACCGCCGAACTCCGGCACCGGCACGGCGCCCGGAGCATCCCGCGCCAGGCCTAGGCCTAGGCCGATGCCGAGAGCCCGGTGCCGGTTACGGCATGCCGTGCAGGTGGCCGCCGACGGTGGAGGCGATGCCGCCGCCCGCCTTGGCGTCCCAGTTGGTCGACCAGGTCATCGCGCCGCCGATGCCGGGCCACTTGGTGTCCGGCTTGAAGGTGCCGCAGTTGGTGCCCTGGGCCAGGCAGTCCAGCGCCGCGTTGACCACGCCCGGGCTGACGTAGCCGCCGCCGGCCGCGCTGGTGGAGGCCGGGACGCCGAGGCCGACCTGCCGGGGCTCCAGGCCGTTCTTGAGCTGGATGCAGGCCAGCGCGGTAAGGAAGTTGACCGTCCCCTGGGCGTAGACGTTGCCGTCGCAGCCGAGCATGGTGCCGGAGTTGTAGTACTGCATGTTGACGATCGTGAGGATGTCCTTCACGTTCAGCGCCAGCTTGAAGTACTCCGCCCCGGCCGACTGCATGTCGATGGTCTGCGGCGCCATGGTGAGCACGAAGCCGCTGCCGACCCTGCTCGCCAGCGAGTGCAGGGCCTGGCCCATGTAGGTGGCGCTGACGCCGTTCTCCAGGTCGATGTCGATCCCGTTGAAGCCGTACTCCTGGATCACCGCGTACGCGGTGTCGGCGAAGTTGCCGGCGGAGGCCGAACTGTTCACCGAGACGGTGCCGTTCTGGCCGCCGACCGAGACGACCACCTTCTTGCCGGCCGCCTTCTTGGCCGCGATGTCGGCCTTGAACTGCGCGACGGTGTAACCACCGAGGCGGCTGGAGAGCGTGCTGTCCAGGGTGAAGCTGATCCCGCCCGCGCTGCCGGTGGCGTCGGCGAAGGAGACCGCGATGATGTCGTAGGCGGCCGGGACGTCGCTGATCTTCTGCACCGTGGCGCCGTTGTCGAAGTTCTGCCAGTAGCCGGTCAGCAGGTGCTTGTTGGTCGGCGGCGGGGTGGTCGGGCTGCCGCTCGGGCTGGGACTGGGGCTCGGGCTGGGACTCGGGCTGGGTGACGGAGTGGCCGTCACGCTGGTGCTGGGCTTGGGGGTGGTCACGCTGGTGGAGGGCTTGGGGTCACCCGGCCCGAACAGTGAGATGTCGTCCATCAGGAAGGAGCCCTGGCCGTACCAGCCGTGCAGGTAGACCGTGACGTTGGAGGCGCTCGCCCCGGTGGTGAAGGTGGTCGTCAGCTTGGTCCAACTGGTGCCGTTGGTCCAGGTGCTGGGGTCGCTGCCGCCGGTGCCGGTGGCGCCCAGGTAGACGTACGGGCCGAGCACCCAGGCGCTCAGCGTGTAGGTGGACGAGGGCTTGACCGGAGCGGTGGTGGTGCACTGGCCGTTGTCACTGGCGGTGGGGGTGACCTTCAGGACGAAGCCGTGGGTGGGGTCGGTGGCGGGCTGGCCGGAGCTGTTGGAGCACGTCCAGGGGAAGACGTGGTTGCCGTTGTCCAGGCCGCCGTTCTCGATCAACTCCACGTTGGTGGCGGCGGCCTGGGCACCTGGGGTGGCCAGCAGCAGGCCGACCAGGGCCAGCGCCGTCGAGACCAGGCCGATGAGCAGGAGGCTGAGCTTGCCGTGCGGTCTTGCGCGCATGCCATCTCCATGTGGGGGAGTGAGGATGGTGCGGTGCAGGGTCAAGTCCTGGTCTGTACCAGTGACTTGTGTCACAAGGTGGAGTAGACCAATCCCGCTGTCAAGACCGTCGCCGGAATGCGTCAGACAGCCGGCCGTCCCGGTTCGGCCACTGCCAGGGTGAGCCGGGCGATCCGGGCGGAGGCCGAACCACCAGCAGCGGGCGGCCGAGCACGGTGCACTCCTCCTGCACGCCGCCGGAGTCGGAGACCAGCAGCGCGGCGTGCCTGGCCAGCCCGAGGAAGTCGCCGTAGCCGACCGGCTCGGTGACCGTCAGGCGGGCCAACAGCGGCTGCAGGCCGTGCCGTTCGACGGCGGCCCGGGTCCGCGGGTGGATCGGGAAGAGCACCGCGGTGCCCGCCGCGGCGAGCGCGTCCAGCTCGCCGAGCACCGCGCCGAGCGCCTCGGCGGTGTCGGTGTTCTCCGGCCGGTGCACGGTGGCCAGCACGTAGTCGTCGACGCGCAGCCCGTACCGGGTCAGCAGCGCGGCCCGGGCCCCGGCGTCCGGGAGCTGACGGTGCACCACCTCGACCACGGTGTTGCCGGTCAGTGCGATGGCCCGCTCGGTCAGCGCCTCGGTGCGCAGGTTGGCGGCGTTCTCCTCGGTGGTGGCGCAGAGCAGGTCGGCGATGTGGTCGACCACGGCCAGGGCGGCGTTGGTGTCGCCCTGCACCACCACGGCGCCGGGGCGCTCGGCGGTGAAGGCGGCGTCCAGCTGCTCCAGCGAGGCGGCGATCTGCCCGGCGCGCGGCCTGCCGCCCACGCCGGAGAGCAACTCCGGTCCGGGCAGGTCGAGTTCACGCAGGAAGCGGCCGGACATCGCCTCGTCCCAGTGCTGGCCGGTGTGCACCAGTCGTGCGGCGGGCCCGAGTTCGTGGATCAGCGGGGCGAGCTTGACCAGCTCGGGGCGGGTGCCCAGCACCACGGCGATCCGGCTGCCGGTGAAGTTCGGGAGGGAGCGGTCGGGGAGACAGGGCAAGGTCATCGGACGGTTCCGTTCAGGCTTCGAGCGCGGTCGGGGCACCGGCGGCGATCCGCTCGGTGTTGCGGCGGGTCTTCGCCCAGCCGTTGCGGCCGAGCAGCAGCCGGACGGCGGCCCGGGTGGCCACCAGGAAGACGTAGTACGCGTACAGCCAGAGCGCCAAACCCCAGAGCAGGCCCAGCAGTCGGCTCCGGTCGGGGTACCCGGTGCGGCGGTAGGCCCAAGCCTCAGCCGACCAGCGGCAGCGCGGCGAGCACGAAGGCGAGCAGCATCAGCGGGCCGTACGTGGCCTCGAAGGCGGCCGCGTCCGCACTGAAGAAGATCCGGGTGGCCAGCGAGATGCCGAGCGAGACCGGAAGGAGCAGTACGAGCAGGACCGCGACCACGGGCTGCAGGAAGGTGTACATCACCTCGGCCTTGCCGGCCAGGGAGTAGTGCTTCGACCCCAGCACCCGCCGGGTGTACCGCAGGCACCGCATGTTGCCCTGCGCCCAGCGGGTCCGCTGGGCCAGGAAGCGGCGGCCCGAGACCAGGCCCTCCTGCGCCACCCCGGCCTCCTGCACATGCGTCAACCGGTAACCGGCGAGCCGGAGTTCGAGGCCGGACTCGCAGTCCTCCAGCAGCGCCCGCTCGGGCCAGGGGCGCTGCCCGTCGCCCGCTGACCAGGGCAAGGGTGTCGGGGCCGAGCTCGCCGTCGGCGTCGATCACGCCGAGCACCACCCATCAGCTCGCGGGTGCGGTCCTGGCTGTCGTCGTCCACCACCCAGAGGTGGGCCTCGGGGGAGGACCGGCGCAGCCCGGCGAGGGTCTGCCCGACCACCGCCTCCTCGTCCCGGCAGGGGATCACCGGATGCCACCGGAAGGCGGCCGGATCGCTCGGTTCGGCGGGTCGGTCGTGCCGGAAGGCGTGGGCCGAGCCGGCTCAGTAGAGCAGGAACCGGCCGAACATCAGGACCATGTACGCCGGCAGGGCCAGGGAGAGCAGCTGGGCCGTCCACAGCACCTGGGTCTGGTGGCTGAGGAAGGAGGCGTGAACGGCATCCATTGCAAGGCTCCATCGGCGAAATGATCTTCGATTTGATGGTGATTTGCTTCATTTATCATCTATTCACATGGTAAATCTCTGTCTTGGCCAATCCTTTGCCAGGTGATGGCGCTCACGCGAGTCGTGGACCACCCGGACGGGAGCGCGGCAGCGGCTCCGTAGACTGGGCGCGTGAGCGACAAGGCCCCGCAGAACCCGTACACGATCCGCCCCAACGACCCGGACTCCGCCGACCCGGCCGGTGAGTTGCGCGAGATCGAGACCGCCCTCTCCACCCGCTGGCCGGAGAACAAGCTGGAGCCGTCACTCGACCGGATGGCCGCGCTGATGGACATCCTCGGCCAGCCCCAGCGGGCGTACCCGTCGATCCACATCACCGGCACCAACGGCAAGACCTCGACGGCCCGGATGATCGAGCAGCTGCTGCTCGCCTTCGAGCTGCGCACCGGGCGCTACACCAGCCCGCACGTCGAGTCGGTGACCGAGCGGATCAGTCTGGACGGCGCGCCGATCAGCGTCGCTAAGTTCATCGAGACCTACCGCGACATCGAGCCCTACGTGCAGATGGTCGACGCCCAGCAGCCGATCCCGATGTCCTTCTTCGAGGTGCTCACCGGCATGGCGTACGCCGTCTTCGCCGACACCCCGGTGGACGTCGCGGTGATCGAGGTCGGCATGGGCGGCTCCTGGGACGCCACCAACGTGATCGACGCCGCCGTCGCGGTGATCACCCCGGTCGGCCTGGACCACACCGACCGGCTCGGCGACACCACCGGCAAGATCGCCACCGAGAAGGCCGGCGTGATCAAGGCGGACGCGCTCGCGGTGGTCTCCCAGCAGCCGCTGGACGCCGCCGAGGCGATCCTGCGGCGCGCGGTCGAGGTGGAAGCCACCGTCGCCCGCGAGGGCATGGAGTTCGGGGTGATCCACCGTGAGGTCGCGGTCGGCGGACAGCTGGTGACGATCCGTGGACTCGGCGGCGCCGAGTACGAGGACATCTTCCTCCCGCTGCACGGCGCCCACCAGGCGCACAACGCGGCGCTCGCGCTCACCGCGGTCGAGGCCTTCTTCGGCGTCGGCGGCGCCCGGGGCGGCTCGCTGGACGCGGAGAAGATCCGGGCCGCGTTCGCCGGCGTCAGCTCGCCCGGCCGGCTGGAGGTGGTCCGCCGCAGCCCCACCGTGATCCTGGACGCCGCGCACAACCCGCACGGGGCCGAGGCCAGCGTCGCGGCGATCGCCGAGTCGTTCGCCTTCAACAAGCTGGTCGGCGTGGTCGCCACCAGCGGCGACAAGGACGCCTCGGGCTTCCTGGCAGCCTTCGAGCCGATCCTGGCCGAGGTGGTCATCACCGAGAACTCCACCCACCGGGCCACGCCGGTGGACCAGCTGGCCGCGATCGCGGTGGAGATCTTCGGCGAGGACCGGGTCCGGATCGAACCCCGGCTGGACGACGCCATCGACGCCGCCGTCACGATGGCCGAGGACGAGGACCTGGGCGGTGCCGGGGTCCTCATCACCGGCTCCGTGATCACCGTCGGCGAGGCCCGCATCCTGCTCGGGAGGAAGTGACATGCGCGTTCTCTGTTCCTCGACGCTGATCGGCGAGGCCCTGCTGATCATGTTCGCGGCGCTGGTCGCGATGCAGCTCTCGGACGTCTCCACCGCGACGGTCTGGATCGTCAGCGGGATCGCGATGCTGCTCTGTGTGCTGCTCTGCGGCGCGATCACCCGGCCGGGAGCGGTGGCAGTCGGCTGGGCGCTCCAGATCGGACTGATCGTCAGCGGCTTCGTGCTGCCCACCATGTTCGGGCTCGGTCTGGTCTTCGCCGCACTCTGGTGGTGCTCGGTCCACTACGGCCGCCGCATCGACGAGATCAAGGCCGCCCGGGAGGCCGCCACCGCATAGACCCTCCGGTCCCGAAGATCGGGGCGCGCTCACGCAAGGTAGCCTTTCGGGTGACCGACCCCTAGTCCCCAGGAGCCGTTACCGTGTCGCAGCGCACTCTCGTCCTGCTCAAGCCCGACGCCGTCAAGCGCGGCCTGGCCGGCGAGATCATCAGCCGGATCGAGCGCAAGGCCGGCTGGCAGCTCGCCGCTGTCGAGCTGCGCACCTTCGACCGGGAGACGCTGGAGCAGCACTACGCCGAGCACGTCGGCCGCCCGTTCTACGAGCCGCTGCTCGAGTTCATGACCTCGGGCCCGTCGATGGCGCTGATCGTCGAGGGCGAGAACGTCGTCCCCGGCATCCGCGCGCTGGCCGGTGCCACCGACCCGCTGCAGGCGGGCCCCGGCACCATCCGCGGTGACTTCGCCACCATCACCCGGGAGAACCTGATCCACGCCTCCGACTCCGAGGCGTCGGCCGAGCGCGAGATCAAGATCTTCTTCCCGGCCCAGGCCTGACGGTCCGGGCCTGACGGGCCCTCACCTGGTCGGACCACGCACCACCAGGCCCGACCAGGTGAATCCAGGCGTTTCATCCTCAAATACGGAACTCGAAGCCCCGACACGGCGTCCCAATCCTCGGAGATGCCGAGCAGCCGCCGGAGAATGGGCAGCACGCCGTACCTCGCAGTCCGAGACGACCGGCGTGGCTACGATGGAGCACAACTCACGGGCTCGGTACGGCTGGTCAGCCGTCGTCCGCCCCCATCTCCCCGCCATCTGATTCCGAGCTCGGGAAGGCACCACACACCCCATGGCCAACAATCTGTCGTTCATCGGCCGTGACATGGCGATCGACCTGGGCACTGCCAACACGCTGGTGTACGTCAGGGGCAAGGGGATCGTCCTCAACGAGCCCTCCGTGGTCGCGGTGAACACCAACACCGGTGGCATCCTGGCGGTCGGGTCCGAGGCGAAGAAGATGATCGGGCGCACGCCCGGCAACATCGTCGCCATCCGCCCGCTCAAGGACGGCGTGATCGCCGACTTCGAGATCACCGAGCGGATGCTGCGGTACTTCATCCTCAAGATCCACAAGCGTCGCTACCTGGCCCGCCCCCGAGTGGTGGTCTGCGTGCCCAGCGGCATCACCGGAGTCGAGCGCCGCGCCGTGATCGAGGCCAGCTCGCAGGCCGGCGCGCGCCAGGTGCACATCATCGAGGAGCCGATGGCGGCCGCGATCGGCGCCGGGCTTCCGGTGCACGAGGCCACCGGCAACATGGTGGTGGACATCGGCGGCGGCACCACCGAGGTCGCGGTGATCTCGCTCGGCGGGATCGTCACCGCGCAGTCCATCCGGGTGGCCGGCGACGAGCTGGACAACGCGATCGTGCAGCACATCAAGAAGGAGTACAGCCTCCTGCTCGGTGAGCGCAGCGCGGAGCAGATCAAGATGAGCATCGGCTCGGCCTTCGCCCTGGAGGGCGAGAAGGACGAGCACGCCGAGATCCGTGGCCGTGACCTGGTCAGCGGTCTGCCGAAGACCGTGGTGATCTCCGCGGCCGAGGTCCGCGAGGCGATCGACGAGCCGGTCAACTCCATCATCGACGCGGTGAAGACCACCCTGGACCAGTGCCCGCCGGAGCTGGCGGGCGATGTGATGGACCGTGGGATCGTGCTCACCGGCGGCGGCGCCCTGCTGCGCGGCCTGGACGAGCGGCTGCGCCGGGAGACCGGGATGCCGATCCACATCGCGGAGAACCCGCTCGACTCGGTCGCGCTCGGCTCCGGCAAGTGCGTCGAGGAGTTCGAGGCGCTCCAGCAGGTACTGGACGCCCAGCCCCGTCGTTGATCAGCACAACAGAAAAGTCAACCGAAGGGCCCTCAGTCGTCCACAGCGGGTGGGGGCCCCGGCACCGAAGGGGCAGCTCCAGCATCGTGAGGGACACCCGAGAGAGCCGACTGCTGCTCGTCCTGCTGGTCGCAGTCGCTTTCGCCCTGATCACCGTGGACATCAAGGGCGGCGAGAGCTCTCCGCTCAGCGGTGCCCGACGTGCCGCCGCGAGCGTGCTCGGCCCGGTCGAGCGCGGCGCGGCCGGAGTGGTCGACCCGGTGGCCGGCACCGTCCGGGCAGTCCGGGACGCGGGCACCCACCAGGCCCGGCTGGACCAGATCACCCGGGAGAACACCGACCTGCGCCAGCGGGTCGCCTCCTCCGACACCGCGTCAGGCCGCACCAAGCAGCTGGACGAGCTGCTGCGCACCGCCGGGAACGGCGGATACACCGTCAAGGCCGCCCAGGTGATCGCGATCGGCGCCGCCCAGGGCTTCTCCTGGACCATCACCATCGACGCCGGCAGCGACGACGGCCTGACCCGGGACATGACCGTGATCAACGGTCAGGGCCTGGTCGGCCGGATCACCACCATCGCGCCCACCACCGCCACCGTGCTGCTCGCCTCCGACCCCGGCTTCAGCGTCGGGACCAGGATGGAGGGCAGCGGCGAGATCGGTTTCGCCAACGGCCAGGGCACCGGCCCGATGAAGGTCTCGCTGCTCAACGGCAAGGCCCAGGTCAAGACCGGGGACCGGCTGGTCACCTTCGGCTCGCAGAGCGGCCGCCCGTTCGTCCCCGGCGTCCCGGTCGGCACGGTGGTCGAGGTGGAGGCGACGCCGGGTCAACTCACCAAGACCGTGCTGGTCGAGCCGTACGTCCAGTTCACCCGGCTGGACCTGGTCGGCGTGGTGGTGGTCCCGCCGCGGACCGACCCGCGTGACGCCGTGCTGCCGCCCGCCCAGCCGCCCGCCTCGACACCCGCAGGGGGGAACTGACCATGCGGATCAACCGCATCCTGCTCTCCGCCGTCCTGATCCTGCTCGGCCTGGTGATCCAGGTCAGTGTGCTCGGGCGGCTCCAACTCCCGGGCGCCACGCCCGATCTACTGCTGCTCGTGGTGGTCGGTCTGGCCCTGGTCTACGGGCCCACCGGCGGCTGCCTGGTCGGCTTCTCGGCCGGCCTGCTGGCCGACCTGGCCCCGCCCTCCGACCACGCCATCGGCCGCTACGCCCTGGTGCTCTGCCTGCTCGGCTACGTCGCCGGGCTGCTCCGCCCGGACGGCGCCCGGCAGCGCTCGGCGGTCAGCGCCCTGCTGATCGTCGCGATCGCCGCAGTCGCCTCCACCCTGCTCTACGCGACGGTCGGCGCCCTGGTCGGCGACACCGCCGCCCGGCACGTCGGCCTGACCGGGCTGGTGTTCAGCGCCCTGCTGTACGACGTGCTGCTGGCCCCCTTCGTGGTGCCCGCCGTGATGATGCTGGCCCGCCGCTTCGACGGCGGCAGCGTGGTCACCGAGTCCGAGGACTCCGGCGGTTCGGGCCTGGGCACACTGGCCCGCTACCGCACCACCCGCGAGGCGTCCCCGCTGCCCGGCTACGGCCGGAAGCGGCGGATTCCCGGCCTGGCCAAGCGCCCCTGAGGAGCGAGCACCGTTGAGCAACATCCCGGAGACCGGCCGCACCCAGCGAGTGACGATCCGTCTGATCGTCCTGCAGGTCCTGGTGCTGTCGCTGCTCGCCACCCTGGGCGGGCGGCTCTGGTACCTGCAGATCCGCACCGGCCACGAGTACGTGGAGAAGGCGGCGGGCAACCACGTCCGCGAGGTGGTCGAGCCGACCGTACGCGGCGAGATCCTGGACGCCTCGGGGCGGATCCTGGCCGGGAACGAGGCCAAGCTGGTGGTCTCGGTCAGCCGGACCTCGCTGCTCCAGCAGAAGGACCGCGGCAAGGCGGTACTGGCCCGGCTCGCCGACGTGCTCGGGATGCCCGCCAAGGACGTCCAGGACAAGGTCAGGCTCTGTGACGCCAAGACCGCGCAGCCCTGTTGGAACGGCTCGCCCTACCAGCCGATCCCGGTGACCAAGGCGGCCACCACCCAGCAGGCGATGCAGATAATGGAACGTCACGAGGACTTCCCCGGCGTCACCGCCCAGCCCACCTCGCTGCGCCGCTACACCGGCGTCGAGGGCGCCAACCTGGCCCAGGTGCTCGGCTACCTCTCACCGGTCACCGACGACGAGGTCACCAAGTCCAAGGACAAGGAGGGCCGGGAGCGCCGGCTGCCGGTCGACCAGATCGGCCGGGCCGGCCTGGAGTCGGTGTACGACAACGACCTGCGCGGCACCACCGGCATCGACCGGCTGGAGGTGGACAACCTCGGCCGGGTGATCGGCAGCGCGGGCAAGACCCCGGCGGTGCCCGGCAACAACCTGGTCACCAGCATCGACGCCCGGGTGCAGAAGGCCGTCGAGGACAACCTCGCGCAGGCCATGGTGGACGCCCGCAAGGCCTTCGACAAGGACACCAAGCGCAACTACGAGGCCGACTCCGGCGCGGCCGTGGTGATGGACGTGCACACAGGTCGGATCGTCGCGATGGCCAGCGCCCCGACCTACGACCCCAACCTCTGGGTCGGCGGTATCGCGGGCAAGGACTACGAGAGCCTGACCAGCAAGGATTCCAACTACCCGCTGCTGAACCGGGCCATACAGGGTCAGTCCGCCCCCGGCTCCACCTTCAAGGTGGTCTCCGCCGCCGCGGCCGCGCAGGCCGGCTACTCGCTGAACGGCAACTACAACTGCCCGAGCAGCATGACCATCGGCGGCCGCGAGTTCAAGAACTTCGAGAGCAAGGGCTACGGCTCGATCAGCCTGGCCCGCGCGCTGGAGGTCTCCTGCGACACCGTCTTCTACGGCCTGGCCTACGACCAGTGGATGGCCGACGGCGGCATCAAGCCCAAGAAGGAGCCGGCGGACTGGTTCTTCAAGACCGCCAAGCAGTTCGGCCTCGGCGCCAAGACCGGCATCGACCTGCCCAGCGAGGCCACCGGCCGGATCCCGGACCGGCAGTGGAAGCAGGAGTACTACGACGCCAACAAGGACGCCTGGTGCAAGCAGGCGCAGTCCGGCGGCAACGACTACGGCACCCTGGTGGCCAAGGAGAACTGCGCCGACGGCAACCAGATGCGCGCCGGTGACGCCGTCAACTACTCCATCGGTCAGGGCGACACCCTGGTGACCCCGCTCCAGATGGCCCGGATCTACTCCGCGCTCTCCAACGGCGGCACGCTCTACCGCCCGACCATCGCCAAGGCCGTGGTCAGCCCGGACGGCAAGCTGGTCCGCGAGATCGCCCCGCACGAGGACGGGAAGATCCCCGCCGACCAGCGCACTCTGCAGTACATCGACGAGGCCACCAAGGGCGTCATCGAACAGGGCTCCGCCGCCTGGAAGTTCACCGGCGCGGGCTGGCCGCAGGGCAAGATCGAGCTGCACGCGAAGACCGGCACCGCCGAGGTCTTCGGCAAGCAGACCACCTCGTACCTGACCACCTACAGCCGCGACTACGCAGTGGTCATGACGATGAGTCAGGCCGGTACCGGCTCCGGCGCCTCCGGTGACGCCGTCCGCCGGATCTACCAGGCCATCTACGGCGTGGACGACAAGGGCAACGTGGACAACGGCAAGGCCCTGCTCAGCAAGCCGCAGGCCGAGCTGCCGAAGTTCAACCCGGACGGCACCGCCGTCCACCCTGTGTCGTTCTTTCTCGACCCGCAGCAGCCGACCGCCCCCGGCGCGCCGGGCACCCTGACCCTGGCCGCCCTCGAACCCACCACCCGCACCGCCGGAAGGGGCCGGGCATGACCTCCTCGTACAGCCAGTACCGGCTCGCGCCGCAGCGCGGCACGGTGGGCCGGGTGCTGGCCAAGGGCTCCCCGTTCCGCCGGCTGGACTGGATCATGGTGCTGTCCGCCCTCGGCCTCTCGCTCGGCAGCTCGCTGCTGGTCTGGTCGGCCACCCGGGGCCGGGACTCGCTGACCCACGGGGACCCGCAGTACTTCCTGCTCCGGCACCTCACCAACCTGGCGATCGGTCTGGTGCTGTGCGGGATCGTGGTCCTGATAGGGAGTCGGCGCCTGCGCACCGCCGTGCCGGTGGTGTACGTACTGGTGGTGCTGATGCTGCTCGCGGTGCTCACCCCGCTGGGCTCGACCATCAACGGCGCCAAGGCCTGGATCCAGTTCGGCGGCGGATTCTCGATCCAGCCCGCCGAGTTCGCCAAGTTCGCCATCATCCTGACCATGGCCGTGGTGCTGTCCGCCCGGGTGGACGCGGGGGAGCGGGAGTACCCGCCCACCCGCAGCGTGCTCCAGGCGCTCGGGCTGGCCGCGCTGCCGATGGCCGTGATCATGCTGATGCCCGACCTCGGCTCGGTCATGGTGATGGGCGTCATCATCCTCGGCATCCTGCTCGCCTCAGGCGCCGCCAACCGCTGGGTCTTCGGCCTGATCGGCGCCGGTGCGCTCGGCGCGGGCGCGATCTGGCAGCTCGGGGTGCTGAGCAAGTACCAGATCGACCGGTTCGCCGCCTTCGCCAACCCCGCGCTCGACCCGGCCGGGGTCGGCTACAACACCGCCCAGGCCCGGATCGCCATCGGCTCCGGCGGCCTGACCGGGATGGGGCTCTTCAAGGGCACCCAGACCACCGGACAGTTCGTCCCCGAGCAGCAGACCGACTTCGTCTTCACGGTGGCCGGCGAGGAGCTCGGCTTCGTCGGCGCGCTCGGCCTGATCCTGCTGCTCGGGGTCATGCTCTGGCGGGCCTGCAAGATCGCCCGGCAGGCCACCGACCTGTTCGGCACCATCGTGGCGGCCGGGGTGGTCAGCTGGTTCGCCTTCCAGGCCTTCGAGAACATCGGGATGAACCTCGGCATCATGCCGGTCGCCGGTATCCCGCTGCCGTTCGTCAGCTACGGCGGTTCCTCGATGTTCGCGGTCTGGATCGGCGTCGGCCTGCTCCAGTGCGTCCGCACCCAGCGGCCGATAGGGATTTGACGCCCACGCGGTTCGGCTACCCTTGAGGGTCACCTTGTCTCCACCGAAAAGGGCTCACCGCATGCCAGTCGAATCGGTCTTCCCACGCCTGGAGGCCCTCCTCCCGCACGTCCAGAAGCCGATCCAGTACGTCGGCGGCGAGCTCAACTCGACCGTCAAGGACTGGGACAGCGCCGACGTCCGGTGGGCCCTGATGTACCCCGACGCCTACGAGGTCGGGCTGCCCAACCAGGGCGTCATGATCCTGTACGAGGTGCTCAACGAGCGCGAGGGCGTGCTCGCCGAGCGCACCTACAGCGTCTGGCCGGACCTCGAAGCGCTGATGCGCGAGCACGGCGTCCCGCAGTTCACCGTCGACGCGCACCGGCCGGTCAAGGCCTTCGACGTGTTCGGGCTCTCCTTCTCCACCGAGCTCGGCTACACCAACATGCTGACCGCGCTCGACCTGGCCGGCATCCCGCTGAACGCCGCCGACCGGGGTCTGGACGACCCGATCGTGCTGGCCGGCGGCCACGCCGCGTTCAACCCCGAGCCGATCGCGGACTTCATCGACTGCGCGGTGATCGGTGACGGCGAGCAGGCCGTGCTCGACATGACCGAGATCATCCGGGCCTGGAAGGCCGAGGGCCGCCCCGGCGGCCGCGACGAGGTGCTGCTCCGGCTGGCTCGTACGGGTGGTGTCTACGTCCCGCGCTTCTACGACGTGGACTACCTGGAGGACGGCCGGATCGCCCGCGTGGTGGCCAACCGCGAGGGCGTGCCGTGGCGGGTCAGCAAGCACACCGTGATGGACCTGGACGAGTGGCCCTACCCCAAGCAGCCGCTGGTCCCGCTCGCCGAGACCGTGCACGAGCGGATGTCCGTGGAGATCTTCCGTGGCTGCACCCGCGGCTGCCGTTTCTGCCAGGCCGGCATGATCACGCGCCCCGTGCGGGAGCGAAGCATCACCGGCATCGGCGAGATGGTCGAGCGCGGGCTGAAGGCCACCGGCTTCGAGGAGGTCGGCCTGCTCTCGCTGTCGAGCGCCGACCACACCGAGATCGGTGAGATCGCCAAGGGCCTGGCGGACCGTTACACCGAGGACAAGATCGGCCTCTCGCTGCCGTCCACCCGGGTCGACGCCTTCAACATCGACCTGGCCAACGAGCTGACCAGGAACGGCCGCCGCTCCGGTCTCACCTTCGCCCCCGAGGGCGGCTCGGAGCGCATCCGCAAGGTGATCAACAAGATGGTGTCGGAGGAGGACCTGATCCGCACCGTCGCCGCCGCCTACGGCAACGGCTGGCGCCAGGTGAAGCTGTACTTCATGGTCGGCCTCCCCACCGAGACCGACGAGGACGTCCTGCAGATCGCCACCATGGCGAAGAACGTCATCCAGAAGGGCCGCGAGGTCACCGGCCAGAACGACATCCGCTGCACGGTCTCGATCGGCGGGTTCGTCCCCAAGCCGCACACCCCGTTCCAGTGGGCGCCGCAGCTCTCCGCCGAGGAGACCGACGCGCGGCTCGGCAAGCTCCGCGACGCGATCCGGAACGACCGCAAGTACGGCAAGAACATCGGTTTCCGCTACCACGACGGCAAGCCCGGCATCATCGAGGGCCTGCTCTCCCGCGGCGACCGCCGGATCGGCGCCGTCATCCGCGCCGTCTACGAGGACGGCGGCCGCTTCGACGGCTGGCGCGAGCACTTCTCCTACGACCGCTGGATCGCGGCCGCCGAGAAGGGCCTGGCCGGCACCGGCGTCGACGTCGCCTGGTACACCACCCGTGAGCGCACCTACGAGGAGGTGCTGCCCTGGGACCACCTGGACAGCGGTCTCGACAAGGACTGGCTCTGGGAGGACTGGCAGGACTCGCTCGAAGAGGTCGAGGTCGAGGACTGCCGCTGGACCCCGTGCTTCGACTGCGGTGTCTGCCCGCAGATGCAGACGGAGATCCAGATCGGCCCGACCGGCGTGAAGCTGCTCCCGCTCACGGTCGTGAACTCGTAGTATCCAGCGCGTACCTGACGGCCCTTCCCGTTCCGGGAGGGGCCGTCTCCGCATGTGAGGGGACATCAGATGGAGCAGCAGGACGGATCGACCGGGTGCCTGACCGGAGTGGCCCGGGCGATCGCGCTGGTGGTCGTGGTGCCGGTGCGCTTCCTCTGGGAAATGCTGGCGCTTCTCCTGCGCGGGGTCGGCTGGCTGCTCTACTGGGTGCTCGGCTGGCCGCTGGTGCAGCTCTGGAAGTACCTGCTGGAGCCGCTGCTGCGGTACCTGGTGGTGATCCCGCTGAGCTGGCTCTGGCAGCAGGTGCTGGCACCGGCCGGCCGGTGGCTCTGGGCGTGGGTGCTGGCCCCGCTGGGGCGGGCGCTGGCGGCGGTGGTCCGCTGGCTGGTGACCTACCTCGTGGTGGTGCCGCTGCGCTTCCTCTGGGAGTGGGTGCTGGAGCCGCTACTGCGCTACCTGGTGGTGATTCCGCTGACCTGGCTGTGGCGCTGGGTGCTGGCGCCGGTCTTCCGGGTACTGGGCTGGGCCTGGGGGATCGCGGGCCGGATCTGGCGGTTCCTGGTGGTCCGTCCGTGCCGTTGGGTGCGGCGGCAGGTCTGGTGGCCGGTCAAGGCGGAGATCGCCCGGGTGCTGCGCGAGGTACGGCGGGCGCTGGTGGGCTGACGCAGGCCGTACCCTTGAGCCTGACAGAGTCCGGCCAGAGCCCATCATGTGAGCGGCCGGACCGGCCCACTGACTAAGGACTGAGCGACCCTGGCACGCCGCACGCCTGACGGTCCGCCGCCCGCTCCGACGGTGCAGCGCATCCGTCTCCGCTACACGAAGCGCGGCCGTCTGCGCTTCACCAGCCACCGTGACTTCCAGCGGGCGTTCGAGCGCGCGCTCCGCCGTTCGGCCGTCCCGATGGCGTACTCGGCGGGTTTCACCCCGCACCCGAAGGTCTCGTACGCCAATGCCGCCCCGACCGGGGTGGCCAGCGAGGCCGAGTACCTGGAGATCGGCCTGGCCGAGGTCCGCGACCCGGAGGTGCTGCGCGCGCTGCTCGACGGGTCGCTGCCGGACGGTCTGGACATCACCGACGCCGTCGAGGTCCGCACCCCGAACTTCGTGGAGCGGCTGGAGGCCTCCGAGTGGCAGGTCCGACTGGACCAGGTCACGCCCGAGGAGGCGGGGTCGAGGTCGAACGCCGCACCAAGAACGGCGTCCGGGTCTTCGACTCGCGCGGTGCTGTCGCGGCACTCGAGCTGCTTTCGCCGCAGGTCGGCGACGGTAACGAGAACGGTACGGACGGTACCGCCGATGTTCGTACCACCAATCCCTGTGCGATACTGCGGCTGGTAGTACGACACGCCACACCCGCCGTACGACCCGACGACGTTTTGTCCGGTCTCCGTGTGACGGCCGACCTGGCGCCGCCGGTCCCCGCTGAGGTGACCAGGCTGGCGCAGGGGCCGCTCGACGAGGAGACCGGCACGGTGACCGACCCGCTGGCGCTCGACCGCGCCGCGGCCCCGGCCGGCCTGTAGGCCGCCGGGCCGCGCGCACCTGCGTCCGCCTAGCGGGAGGAGGTCCGGCCCGGCAGCCTTTCGAGGCGAGTCGGGCCGGGTCCCTCCGGCCGCCGCGGCTCCCCAGGGGAGCGAGCGCCGTCGAACGCAGGCCAGCCCCTTGTGGCCCGCCGCCCCGGATGGGCGGTAGGTCCGAGGACCCCTCCGGCAGCCATCCGGGACGGGGGACGGCACCGGCCCGGAAAAAACTTGAAGACTGGTCAGAACCAGAAGACTTTCGACACCCCGCACTGTGCGGGGCGCCGAGCGAGACTACGAGCCCCTGTGCGGCATCGGCGTCCCGCACGGCGACGCCGTGGAGGTCGGCCCGCGAATCTCGCGACCGACCGGAACCAGCGGCGTCGTGCCGTGCCCGGATCGCGGAGCCCGGGGGCCTGACGGGAGATCCACCCGCATGCTCGAGAACGAGAACAACGAACCGCAGCAGTCCGCGGCCGACGACAGCGCGGCCCCGCCGCGTCGCCGCCGCCGCGCGGTGTCCCGCCCGGCGGGTACCCCGCAGGGCGCCGCCACCGAGACCGCCGAGACGGTCCTGCCGGCCGAGACGCACGAGACCCCGGCCGAGGTCGTCGCTGGCGAGGAGCCCGCGCCGGAGAAGCCCGTCCGGGCCCGCCGCACCCCCCGTAAGCGCGTCGAGTCCCCGGCCGGTGCGCCGGAGGCGGTCGAGATCGTCACCGAGACCGTTGTCCCGGTCGAGGTCGCCGCTGCCGAGGAGCCCGCGCCGGAGAAGCCCGTCCGGGCCCGCCGCACCCCCCGTAAGCGGGCCGAGGCCGCCCCGGTCGCCGTCGAGGAGGCCCCCGCGGTCGAGGCCGTGGCCGTGGCCGAGGAGCCCGCCCCCGTGGTCGAGGACGCCGCCCCGCCGCGCCGCGCCCGTCGCCGCCGGGTGGTCGAGGCCGCCCCGGTGGTGGCCGAGGAGCCGGTCGCCGAGGAGGAGCCCGAGGCTCCCGTCGAGGAGCCGGTGGCCGAGGCCCCGGTCGCCGAGCCCGCCCCCGTGGTCGAGGACGCCGCCCCGCCGCGGGCCCGCCGTCGCGCGGTCCGCCCGTCCACCGCGATCTTCCAGGCCCCGGTCTTCCAGGAGCCCGCGCCCTTCACCGCCCCGGCCGCGCCCGCTGCCCCGGTGAGCGCCCCGGCCGCCGCTTCGGCGCCTGCGCCCGCTCGCGCCGCCGCACCTGCCCGTGCCGCCGCTCCCGCCCGTGCCGCCACCCCGGTCGCGGCTCCGGCTGCGGCCCAGGAGGAGGACGAGTTCGAGTACAGCGGTGTCGGCCGTCGTCGCCGCACCAGCCGCCAGGTCCGGGTGCAGACCCAGCCGCGCCAGACCCGCCAGGAAGCTCGGCACGAGGCGCGTCAGGAGGCCCGCCAGGAGGCTCGTCAGGAGCCGAAGGCGACTGCGCCGCGCCAGGAGCAGCCGGCCCGCGAGGTGGCCAAGGCCGAGGCCCCGGCCCCGGCCCCGGCCCCGGTCGAGGTTGAGGTCGAGGTCGAGGAGGCGCCCGCCGAGGTGACCGCAGGACCGGAGGCCGAGAGCGAGTGGGAGGACGACCGTCCGTCCCGCCGTCGTCGCCGTGGTGGCCGTCGCCGCCGTCGTGGTGAGGCCGAGGAGTTCGAGGCCGAGCAGGGCACCGAGCCGGCCGTCGCGGCCGCCTCCGTCGAGGAGCCCGAGGACGAGGCCGAGGAGGACGACGAGGACGACCTGGCCGGTGGACTGGCCTCGTCCCGCCGTCGCCGTCGTCGTCGCCGTCGCAGTGGTGACAGCGGTGGTGGCGTCGAGCTGGCCGCCGAGACCACCGAGGACGGCGTCCGAACCGTCGTCAAGGTCCGGGAGCCGCGCCGCCGTTCGACCGAGCCGGCCTTCGACCCGGACGAGGTGCAGTCCATCAAGGGCTCCACCCGCCTGGAGGCCAAGAAGCAGCGCCGCCGCGAGGGCCGCGAGCTGGGCCGCCGCCGGGTGCCGATCATCACCGAGGCCGAGTTCCTGGCCCGCCGTGAGTCGGTCGAGCGGGTCATGGTGGTCCGTCAGAACGGCCTGCGCACCCAGATCGGTGTCCTCGAGGACAACGTCCTGGTCGAGCACTACGTGAACAAGGAGCAGGCCACCTCGTACGTCGGCAACGTCTACCTGGGCAAGGTCCAGAACGTGCTGCCGTCGATGGAGGCCGCCTTCGTCGACATCGGCAAGGGCCGCAACGCGGTGCTGTACGCCGGTGAGGTCAACTTCGGTGCGCTGGGCGGCCACGGCGGCCCGCGTCGGATCGAGTCGGTGCTCAAGTCCGGCCAGTCCGTGCTGGTCCAGGTCTCCAAGGACCCGATCGGTCACAAGGGCGCCCGCCTGACCAGCCAGATCTCGCTGCCCGGCCGCTACCTGGTCTACGTGCCCGAGGGCTCGATGACCGGCATCAGCCGCAAGCTCCCGGAGAACGAGCGGGCGCGTCTCAAGCAGATCCTCAAGAAGATCGTCCCGGACGACGCGGGCGTGATCGTGCGCACCGCCGCCGAGGGCGCCAGCGAGGACGAGCTGACCCGCGATGTGCAGCGCCTGCAGCAGCAGTGGGAGGAGATCCAGAAGAAGGCCGCCACCGGCAACGCCCCGGCGCTGCTGTACGGCGAGCCGGACATGACCGTCCGGGTCGTCCGCGACATCTTCAACGAGGACTTCACCAAGGTCATCGTCTCCGGCTCCGAGGCCTGGAGCACCATCCACGAGTACGTCACCAACGTGGCGCCGGATCTGACCGAGCGTCTGCAGCGGTGGACCTCGGACGTGGACGTGTTCGCGACCTACCGGATCGACGAGCAGCTGATGAAGGCGCTGGACCGCAAGGTCTGGCTGCCGAGCGGCGGTTCGCTGGTGATCGACCGGACCGAGGCCATGATCGTGGTCGACGTCAACACCGGTAAGTTCGTCGGCCAGGGTGGCAACCTCGAGGAGACCGTCACCCGGAACAACATCGAGGCGGCCGAGGAGATTGTCCGTCAGCTGAGGCTCCGTGACCTCGGCGGCATCATCGTGATCGACTTCATCGACATGGTGCTGGAGTCCAACCGGGACCTGGTGCTGCGTCGACTGCTGGAGTGCCTGGGCCGGGACCGGACCAAGCACCAGGTGGCCGAGGTCACCTCGCTCGGCCTGGTGCAGATGACCCGCAAGCGGGTCGGCCAGGGCCTGCTGGAGTCCTTCTCGGAGTCCTGCGTGCACTGCAACGGCCGCGGCGTGATCGTCCACATGGAGCAGCCCACCTCGGTGGGCGGCGGCGGTGGCCCGGTCGGCACCTCGGGCGAGGCGGCTGCGGCCGGCAGCTCGAAGCGTCGTCGCCGGGGCAAGGGCGGCACCTCGCAGGAGGAGTCGCAGCAGGTCACCGAGACCGTCGAGGACGAGCACGACGAGGACCACGACCACGAGGAGTTCGAGGTCATCCCGAACGGCGGCGAGCCGCTGGAGATCGCCGTTCCGGAGCCGGTCGTCGAGGCCGTGGTCGAGGCGCCGGTCGCCGAGCAGCCCGCTCCGCAGGTCGACCTGGTCGAGATCGAGGCGGCCCCGGCCGCTCCGGCCGGCCGGACCCGCCGTCGGGCGGTCCGCAAGGCGACGGCTCCGGCCGGTGCGCCGGGCGAGGCCGAGATCGTGGTGCTGCAGGCTCGCGCCGAGGCCGCGATGGAGGCCGCGCTGACGGCTGCTGCCACCCCGGTGGTCGAGGAGCCGGTGGCGGAGGTCGTCGAGGCGGCCGAGGCCGTCGTCGAGGAGCCCGTCGTGGAGGAGCCCGCAGCCGAGGTTCCGGCCGAGGAGGAGCCCGCGCCGAAGAAGCGCGCGGCCCGCAAGACCGTGGCCAAGAAGGCCGTCGCAGCCAAGAAGACCACGGCTGCGAAGAAGACCACCGCCCGCAAGACCGCTACCAAGCGGACCAGCGCGGCGGCCAAGAAGGCCGCGGCCGCCGAGGGTGATTCGGCGGCTGAGTAAGCCCTTGGGCCGGGGGCGGTTTGGCGTGTCTAGCGCCGCGCTCCCGAGCACATCACCTCTCGAAACTCGTTTCGGGGGAGGCCGCCTGTGTCCGTACCCAGGTGGCTGGCATCGAGAGTTCCGATCGAGTTAGAGAAAGCAGGTACCGCATGTACGCGATCGTTCGCGCAGGCGGCCGCCAGCACAAGGTCGCCGTCGGCGACGTGCTGGAGATTGACCGTGTTGACGTCAAGCCGGGTGACTCGGTGGAGCTCTCGACCATCCTGGTCGTCGACGGTGACGATGTCACCTCCGACCCGTGGGTCCTCGCCGGCGTGAAGGCTCACGCCGAGGTGGTCGACCACACCAAGGGTGAGAAGATCGTCATCCTGCGCTACAAGAACAAGACCGGTTACCGTCGCCGCCAGGGCCACCGCCAGCGCCACACCGCTGTCCGGATCACCAGCATCGACTCCGTCAGCAAGTAAGGGGATAGCGAGATGGCACACAAGAAGGGCGCAAGCTCTACCCGGAACGGCCGTGACTCGAACGCCCAGCGCCTCGGCGTCAAGCGTTTCGGTGGTCAGGTCGTCAGCGCCGGCGAGATCCTGGTCCGCCAGCGTGGCACCCACTTCCACCCGGGTGCGGGCGTCGGTCGCGGTGGCGACGACACCCTGTTCGCGCTGAACGCCGGTGCGGTGCAGTTCGGCACCCACCGCGGTCGCCGCGTTGTGAACATCGTGGCCGTCGAGGCCTGATTTCTGGCCTAGCGTCGGAACTCACATGGAGGGTGGGCCGGAATTTTCCGGTCCACCCTCCATGCTTTGAAGTACGAATACCTGTTTTTTCCTTGTATCTGGAGGCACACCCCATGACCACCTTCGTGGACCGCGTCGAACTGCATGTCGCCGCGGGTAACGGGGGCCACGGCTGCGCCTCCGTTCACCGGGAGAAGTTCAAGCCGCTCGGCGGGCCCGACGGCGGTAACGGCGGTGAGGGCGGCAGCGTCATCCTCATGGTCGACGCCCAGGTCACCACCCTGCTCGAGTACCACCACTCGCCCAAGCGCAAGGCCACCAACGGCAAGCCGGGCGCCGGCGCTCACCGCACCGGCTCGACCGGTGGGGACCTGGTGCTGCCGGTGCCGGACGGCACCGTGGTGATGGACAAGCAGGGCAACGTGCTGGCCGACCTGGTCGGCCACGGCACCAGCTTCATCGCTGCGGCCGGTGGCCGTGGCGGTCTCGGCAACTCGGCGCTCTCCTCGGCCCGCCGCAAGGCCCCCGGCTTCGCCCTGCTCGGCGAGCCCGGCGAGGCCCGCGACATCGTGATGGAGCTCAAGTCCGTCGCCGACGTCGCCCTGGTGGGCTACCCGAGCGCCGGCAAGTCCTCGCTCATCTCGGTGATCTCGGCCGCCAAGCCGAAGATCGCCGACTACCCGTTCACCACCCTGATCCCCAACCTCGGTGTGGTCACCGCGGGCGAGACGGTCTACACCGTCGCCGACGTCCCCGGCCTGATCCCCGGCGCCAGCCAGGGCCGCGGTCTGGGCCTGGAGTTCCTGCGCCACGTCGAGCGCTGCACCGTCCTGGTGCACGTGCTGGACTGCGCCACGCTGGACCCGGGCCGTGACCCGCTCACCGACCTGGAGACCATCGAGGCCGAGCTCGCCCAGTACGGCGGTCTGGACGACCGCCCGCGCCTGGTCGCGCTCAACAAGATCGACGTGCCGGACGGCCAGGACATCGCCGACCTGACCCGGGCTTCGCTGGAGGAGCGCGGCTACCGCGTCTTCGAGGTCTCCGCCGCCTCCCGCGCGGGCCTGCGCGAGCTCAACTACGCGATGGCCCAGATCGTCGCCGAGGCGCGGGCCGCCAAGCCGCTCCAGGAGGCCACCCGGATCGTGCTGCGGCCGACCGCCGTGGACGACGCCGGCTTCACCGTCACCGAGGAGGACGGCGCCTTCCGGGTGCGCGGCCTCAAGCCCGAGCGCTGGGTCCGGCAGACCGACTTCTCCAACGACGAGGCGGTCGGTTACCTGGCCGACCGGCTGGCCCGGCTCGGCGTCGAGGACCAGCTCTGGAAGGTCGGTGCCACCGAGGGCGACACCGTCATCATCGGCCCGGACGAGAACGCCGTGGTCTTCGACTGGGAGCCGACCCTGGCCGCCGGCGCCGAGATGCTCGGCCGCCGTGGCGAGGACCACCGCCTGGACACCCAGCGCCCCGCGCTGGACCGCCGTCGCGACAAGCAGAAGCTGCGCGACTCGGCCGAGGACGAGTTCCTCGCCTTCGAGGCGCTCTCCAGCAAGCGCCCGGCGGCGCTGGACATGGACGACTCGGGCGACTCGGGCGACGACGAGTAACTCGCCTGCCGCCACAGGGGCGTGGGAAGCCGACCGGCTGCCCACGCCCCTGTGGCGTGTCCACGGGCTGAAAGGCCGTCGGGGGCGGAGGCCCGGATCGCGTAGATTACGACCCGTCGATTCTCCTGTGGAGGCAAGCCCGATGACGGACCAGACCCTGCGTCAGGAGGTCCTGACCGCACGCCGCATCGTGGTCAAGGTCGGCTCCTCCTCGCTCACCACCGCTGCTGGCGGACTCGACGCGGACCGGGTGGACGCGCTGGTCGACGCCCTGGCCAAAGCCCGCAGCCAGCCGTCGGCCCCCGAGATCGTGCTGGTCTCCTCCGGTGCGATCGCGGCCGGCCTGGCCCCGCTCGGGCTGGACCGCCGCCCGCCGGACCTGGCCCGCCAGCAGGCCGCCGCCAGCGTCGGCCAGGGCCTGCTGGTCGCCCGGTACACCGCCTCGTTCGCCCGGTACGGCGTCCGGGTCGGCCAGGTGCTGCTGACCGCCGAGGACGCCAGCCGCCGGGCGCACTACCGGAACGCGTACCGGACCCTGGACCAGCTGCTGGCGATGGGCGCGATGCCGATCGTCAACGAGAACGACACCGTCGCCACCGCCGAGATCAAGTTCGGTGACAACGACCGGCTGGCCGCACTGGTCGCCCACCTGGTCCGGGCCGACCTGCTGGTGCTGCTCTCCGACGTGGACGGCCTGTACGACGGTGACCCGAGCAAGCCCGGCACCAGCCGGATCGACCAGGTCAGCGGCCCGCACGACCTGGACGGCATCGAGATCGGCAGCACCGGCAAGGCCGGGGTCGGCACCGGCGGCATGGTCACCAAGGTGGAGGCCGCCCGGATCGCCACCGGCGCCGGAATCCCGGTGGTGCTGACCGCCGCCAGCCAGGCCGGCGACGCGCTGGCGGGCCGTCAGACCGGCACCCTGTTCCTGCGCACCGGCAGCCGCTCCGCCGACCGGCTGCTCTGGCTGGAGCACGCCAGCAGCCCGCGCGGCGCCCTCCAGCTGGACCCGGGCGCGGTCGAGGCGGTGGTGACCGGCGGGAAGTCGCTGCTGCCCGCCGGGGTGACCCGGGTGGACGGGGAGTTCTCCGCCGGTGATCCGGTGGACCTTCTTGGCGAAAACGGCCACATCGTCGCCCGTGGACTGGTCAACTTTGATGCGAGGGAGTTGCCCCGTCTGCTCGGCCGGTCCACCAGAGAGCTGGCCCAGGAGCTCGGTGCCGCGTACGAGCGCGAGGTCATCCACCGCGACGACCTGGTCATCCTGCGCGGCTGACGGGCCGGACCCCTAGGCCGTCCGCAGCGGCCACGACACGACGTCGCCGAACAGGAGGCCGCCGGTGGGACGAAGATTGACCAGCATCGACGGCGGCCGGGGCGAACAGGCACCCGAAGAACCCCGGGCCACCGTACGCCAGTTGCACGACCGGGCCGAGCTCCCCGAGGAGGAGCAGCCCAGACTGTGGCACGTCGTGCTGAGCGTGGCGGGCAAGGTCACCCCGCTGGCCGAGCTCCGGTCCGGGCTCGAACAGCTGGCCCACGACCACTCGTTCTTCCTGACGGCCCGTTACGCGTCCGACCACGCCGAGATCCGGTACTGGGAGCAGGCCCGGGACCTGCACGACGCCGCCGCGATTGCGCTCCGGCTCTGGGGCGAGCACAAGAGCTCGGCGAACTTACCGCCGTGGGAGATCGTCGGCCTCGAGGTGGTGGACCGTCCGACCTATCACAAGCGGATCGCCGAGGGCTTCGGCGATCCGCCGCCGCACCTGGGAGGGGTGCACCCCTACTAGGGCCTGTCTCAGCGGTCGATCAGCGGCTCCGGGCGGTCGGGCGCAGTCGCTACCCTTGGCCGCATGACCAGCGACCAGACCACCGACAGCCCCGTCCTCGCCGTCGCGCGCCGTGCCCGTGAGGCGGCCGCCGTGCTCGCCCCGCTGCCGCGTTCGGTGAAGGACGCCGCGCTGCTGGCGATCGCCGACGCGCTGCTCGCCCGGACCGGGGAGATCACCGCCGCCAACGCCGAGGATGTGGCGAAGGCCCGCGCGGCGGAGACCCCGGAGTCGGTGATCGACCGGCTCACGCTCACCGAGGAGCGGATCGCGGCGATCGCCGCCGACGTCCGATCGGTGGTCGGCCTGCCCGACCCGGTCGGCGAGGTGATCCGGGGCTACACGCTGCCGAACGGTCTGGACGTCCGTCAGATCCGGGTCCCGCTGGGCGTGGTGGGCATCATCTACGAGGCCCGCCCCAACGTCACGGTGGACGCCGCCGCGCTCTGCCTGAAGTCCGGCAACGCGGTGCTGCTGCGCGGCTCGGCCTCCGCGTACCGCTCCAACACCGCGTTGGTCGGGGTGCTCCGGGACGCGGTGGCCGGGGCCGGCCTACCTGCCGACGTGATCCAGCTGGTGCCCGGTGAGAGCCGGGACTCGGTGCAGGAGCTGATGCGGGCCCGGGGCCTGGTGGACGTGCTGATCCCGCGCGGTGGCGCCTCGCTGATCAAGACCGTGGTCGAGGGCTCCACCGTGCCGGTGATCGAGACCGGCACCGGCAACTGCCACGTCTACGTGGACGCCGAGACCGATCTGGCGATGGCGGTCGGCATCCTGCTGAACTCCAAGGCCCAGCGGGTCAGCGTCTGCAACACCGCCGAGACCCTGCTGGTCCACCAGGACGTCGCGGACGCCTTCCTGCCGCTCGCGCTGGCCGCGCTGGCCGAGGCCGGGGTGACCGTGCACGGCGACGACGCGGTACTCAAGGCCGCCGAGGGCTCGGCCGCCACCGTGCTGCCCGCCACCGAGGAGGACTGGGAGACCGAGTACCTCAGTTACGACATCGCGGCCGCCGTGGTGCCCTCGCTGGACGCCGCCGTCGCGCACATCCGGCGCTGGTCCTCGGGCCACACCGAGGCGATCGTGACCACCTCGCAGGCCGCCGCCCGCCGCTTCACCCAGCTGGTCGACTCCACCACCGTGGCGGTCAACGCCTCGACCCGGTTCACCGACGGGGGTGAGTTCGGTTTCGGCGCCGAGATCGGGATCTCCACCCAGAAGCTGCACGCGCGCGGGCCGATGGGCCTGCCGGAGCTGACCTCGACCAAGTACATCGTCACCGGTGACGGGCATGTCCGGGGCGGCGCTACGCCTACCGTGGGTGGTACGAACGGCTGACGCAGACTCAGCGGTGGGCGCGGTTCCGGCTCGCGTCCCCGGATGAACTACCGGGACCCACAGACAAAACCCCCGCCCGGTAATACATTGAATCCGTGGCTGAGGACGTGGGGGGCTCGCCGTACTCCGACGGCGCCGACCACGGTGGAGCGGACGACGAGTTCGCCACCGTGGTCCTTGACGAGGCATTCATCCGGTCCGCCGCCGTGCACGAGCCGAGCGCCGAGGAGCGGCAGCTGGCCGCCGCCGAGGCGAGGTTCGAGCCCGACACGGCGGCACTCGGCCGGGTCCCGGAGTTCACCGCGACGGACGGGCTGCCGCTGGAGCTGCGCCCGCACCCGAGCGGCCTGGACGACGACCGGCACTACACCGACCCCTGGTCCGGCGGCGGCCGGGCCGCCCGGCGGCTGCGCCGGAGCCGCGCGGACGGCTTCGATCCGAGCCGGGTGAACGGCGGCCGGCAGGTCGCCCAGCAGCGCTGGCACCGTCCGGTCGCCTGGGTGCTCGCGGTGGTGATGGGCGTCAGCGTGGTGGCCGTCGCGGTGGCCGCGATCTACCGCGGTACGGGCGGCGGGGAGCAGCCGGCCAGCCGCCCGGAGACCGGCACCAGCACCAGTGGGGCGCCGCCACGTGGCGAAACCTCGCAGGTGCCACCGGTGACGGTTTCGACCAGCCACTGAGGCCCCACCGGCAGTGCGACCGGCAGCTCACCGGCAGGCACGAAGAAGTTACGCACAGCCTCTCGTGGCGCGTCGGCACCGGCTCTACCCTTGAGTCATGGGTGACCCGGTCGAGCCTCCGGAGGGTACGCCCGACGGTGGTTCCGGTAACGAGGACGAGTACCGATCCGTCGTCTTCGACGAGTCGTTCGTCCGGGCTGCCCGGATCCAGGAGCTCTCGGCCCGGGAGCGACTGGGTGGCAACTACTCTCGTGCGGTTCGCCGGCGCGGTCTGTTCGGCTCGCTGTCCCGGCAGGCGCTGGCACTGCTGCTGTTGGTGGTGCTGGCCTTTGCGGCGGCGGTGTACTTCGGGATTTCCGCCCCCCAACCGCAGTCCGGTCGGCCGAGCGGTAGCCAACTGACCGTCAGCCTGGTGGCGTTGGCCCCGAGTTCGGCCGTCGCACCGGTGGCCGACCCGAACGCCCCGTTCGCCGGCCTGCCCGCGAGCTACCGGGACGGCGTCGTCGGCCTCGGCACCCCGGGCGGCTCGGCCACCGTGCACTTCACCCGGACCGAGGTGGTCCGGGCGCTCGACACCGTCCAGCGCTACCTGAGCATCTCCTCGCTGGCCCCGGGCACGCTGGTGCACGGCGACGCGGCGGAGGCCCGCCGCCTGGTCACCCCCGGGCAGCAGACCCAGTACGACCAGAGCATGGCCACTCCCAGCGACGACCAGCACCACGCGGCCACCGGCTGGCTGGTCCGCTTCGACCCCGGCCAGGTCGCGCTCGCGGTGGACACCGTCAAGGCGGTCGGCGCGATGAAGATCGACGAGGTGAACGCGGGCGTGCTGGCGATCGACACCGACCACACCTTCGTCTACGCGCTCCGGCCCGCCGACGCACCGAGCGGGCCGGTCACGCTGCACACCGTGCGGCGGGCGCTGCGGTTCGAGTTCGACCGGGCCGACCTGTCGGCGGGGCGGCTCCGCCTGGTCGACTCGGTCGTCCAGACGGGGCCGACCCCGTGCAACAGCCGGCTGTCGGCCTACCTGCAGCCGATGCTCGGCGGCACCACCTCGGCCGCGGTCACCGACCCGGGTGACCATGCGCGGTCGGCCTGGGCGGTGTGTGCGGTGCTCAAGCCTTAGGCAGGCGCCCAGGCATCTACGGTCCAGGGGCTCGGGGAACTGCGAGGAGATCTGGCGCCGGGGTCACTGCGAAAGTGCCTGACCATTTATGTACGGGTGACCTTTTTTCGAGGTTGGCGTCGCCCCGCGGCGGAGCCGCCCATCAGCAGGGCCCCGAGCCCCTGGTGGTGCATGGTTATTCGCCGTTGGTGTTGCGGGGTCCCGTGAAGGTGTCGCGGAGTTTGCCGCCTACGGTGGCGGCGCCGCCGGCGACGTCGCGGATGAGGCCCATCAGGGGGTCCTTGGTCTCCTTCATGGACTTGGAGTAGGAGTCGGCCGCCGCCTTCCACTGCTCGCCGACCGAGGCGTTCGGGTCGTCCGTGCGGCGGGGGTAGGCGCCGGCCAGGATGGAGCGGTAGTCGTCGCTGTCGGCCCACTTCTTCAGCTTGGCGACCCGGACCACCGCGAAGGGGTGGGTCTGCGGGAGGACCTGGAGCAGCTTGAGCACGCCGTCCCGCAGGTCGCCGGCCTTGTCGTACTCCTCGGCCTGCT
Organism: Kitasatospora sp. Root107; assembly: GCF_001424875.1. GTDB lineage: Bacteria > Actinomycetota > Actinomycetes > Streptomycetales > Streptomycetaceae > Kitasatospora. Next base: position 92,035 of record NZ_LMCT01000067.1, read on the forward strand.
CCAGGAAGGCGTCGACGTTCATCTCGGCCAGGTTGTGGCCGCCGGCCAGCTTCATCAGGCCGCGCATCGAGGCCTGCAGGTCCTGACCGGCCAGCAGACCGGCCCGGTCGCAGGAGAGTTCGGCCTTGCGGAACCACTCCTTGAGGGCGGTGATCACGGCGGTGATGGCGAGGGTGCCGAGCGGGATCCAGGCGATCCGGGTGGCGATGTTGGTGAGGATCAGCAGCATCGTCCGGTAGACCGCGTGGCCGGACATCGCGTGGCCGACCTCGTGGCCGATCACCGCACGGAGCTCCTCCTCGTCCAACAGGTCGACCAGTCCGCTGGTGACCACGATGATCGGGGCGTCCATCCCGATGCACATCGCGTTCACCGTCGGGTCCTGGGTGACGTACAGGTCGGGGACCTTCTCCAGGTCCAGGATGTAGGCGGCGTCCCGCACCATGGCGTGCAGCTCGGGGAACTGACGCTCCGACGTGCGGACGGCGGTGGCCAGGAACATCAGGCGCACGCTGCGCTCGGAGACCAGCCCGGCCAGCTTCTTCAGGACGTCGTCGAAGCCGGACAGCTTCCGCAGGGCGACCAGCGCCGAGCGGTCGGCCGGGTGCTCCCAGGCCCGGGTGGAGATCCCGGGGAAACGCTCACGGCGGCGGCTCGGCGTGCTGTCCTTGGTCATGTCCGTCATGTGCTGAGTACCTCCTGCTCGACGCCGGCACCGGCTCTGCCCGGCCCCCGCTGCTGTTCGCTACAACGTCTGTTCGCGTGTACTCGTCCCCGCCGGCCACAGTACGCCCGGGGGTCCGGTCCGATGTCCGGTACGTCCGGGTCTACGCTGGGGCCGAGCCGAACGGACCGAGGAGAGACCGCTGATGAACCCCGCCACCTTCGCCCAGCTGGCCGGACCGGTCTCCACCGAGCCGGGCCCCGGGCTGTTCCTGCGGATCATCCTGATCAGCTCCGTGGTCGGCATCGGCCTGCTGGTCTGGGCGCTGGCCCGCGCCGGGCGCGACAACTGACGCCACGTCCGAGAGGCCCACGCCGAGTCAGACGCGGTGGGGCGCCGCGCGGTTGCGCGTACCACCCCCGTACGATGAGCGCGCAGACAAGCCTGGCCCCACCCCTCACCGAGTCGAGAAGGTCCTGCCGACCATGAGCACTTCCGCACTGCCCCTCCTGACCCAGCTGGCCGAAGGCGCCTCCGAGGGCGGCAACCACGAGAGCCTCAGCCCGTACCTGACCGGCGGCGCCGGCCTGGGCATCCTGCTGCTGCTGCTCTGGATCACCACTCGCTTCAACCGCGACCGCTGAGCCGGTCCGTTCCGGCGGCCGGGCGGGCTTGCCCGGCCGCGATGCGGGTCGCGTAAGGTGTGGCGGCATGGGACAGCAGGCCGAGACCCCCGGAGTGCGGGCACGTAAGCGCCTCGGCGTGATGGGTGGCACTTTCGACCCGATCCACCACGGACACCTGGTCGCCGCCAGTGAGGTGGCGAGCGCGTTCCACCTCGATGAGGTGATCTTCGTGCCGACCGGGCAGCCGTGGCAGAAGAGCGACCGCGTGGTCACGCCGGCGGAGGACCGTTACCTGATGACGGTGATCGCCACGGCGGAGAACCCGCAGTTCTCGGTCAGTCGGATCGACATCGACCGCCAGGGCCCGACCTACACCGTGGACACCCTGCGCGACCTGCGCGCGCTGCACCCGGACGCGGACCTGTTCTTCATCACCGGCGCCGACGCGCTGGCCCAGATCCTGTCCTGGCGGGACTCCGAGGAGCTGTTCTCGCTGGCCCACTTCATCGGCTGCACCCGCCCCGGCCACGTGCTGTCCGACGCCGGTCTGCCGGTCGGCGGGGTCTCGCTGGTCGAGGTGCCCGCGCTGGCGATCTCCTCGACCGACTGCCGGGCCCGGGTCGCCAAGGGCGATCCGGTCTGGTATCTCGTCCCGGACGGTGTGGTCCGGTACATCCACAAGCGGGCGCTGTACGCGCGGGGAGGTACGGCGTGACGGGTCCCGAGGAGCGCGGCAACCAGGAGTGGTATCCGCAGGAGCCCTACCAGGAGTACCAGCCGCAGCAGCAGCAGCCCCAGGTGTACTACGACGCCTACGGCCAGCCGCAGCAGTACGTCCAGGACCCGTACCAGCAGCAGCAGCAGCAGCAGTACTACCAGCAGCCGCAGGTGTACTACGACGCCTACGGTCAGCCGCAGCAGTACGTCCAGGACCCGTACCAGCAGCAGCCCGAGTACCAGCAGCCGCAGCAGCCGGTCGCCCCGGTGCAGCCGGTGCAGCCGGTCCGGCCCCCTGTGGTCGAGCAGCCGGTGACCGCCGTACCGCCGCAGGCCCGGAAGGCCGCCGCCCCGGAACCGGACTACCCGACCGACGAGTTCACCTTCGTGGACGAGGAGGCGGAGCAGTCCGAGGACGTCATCGACTGGCTGAAGTTCGCCGAGTCCAGGACCGAGCGCCGGGACGAGCGCCGGCGCAAGCTGCGCAACCGGTTGCTCGGTGCGGTGATCGCGCTGGTGCTGGTCGCGGGCGGCACCGCCGGCTACCTCTGGTGGCAGGGTGATCTCGGCGGGCCCGGTTCGGCGGCCAAGGCGGCCGGCGGCCGGACGGTGAACGTGGTGCACCTGAGGGACCTTCAGGGCAAGGTCACCAGTGCGCTGCTGGTCAACGACCTGTCCGGCCAGCGGGCCTCGGTGCTGCTGCTGCCCGACACCCTCAAGCTGCCCGGCTCCGGGGTCTCGGCCACCGAGCCGCTCGGCAAGTCGCTGGACGCCGTCGGCGCCTCCGGTACCAGGGAGGGTCTGACCACCGTGCTCGGCGCCCCGGTCGCCGGGACCTGGCGGCTGGACACCCCGTACCTGCTGCTGCTGGTGGCCCACCTCGGCGGGATCAAGGTGGACACCAACGCGGCGGTGCGGGAGGGCAACCAGCCCGGCGGCAAGGAGTTGGCCCCGGCCGGCAAGGCCGTCTCGCTGAGCGCGCAGGCCGCCGTGGCGTACGCCACGTACCAGGCGCCGGGGGAGAGCACCGACGCCCAGCTGGCCCGGTTCGGGCAGGTGCTGGACGGGGTGCTCCGGGTGATGCCGACGGACCTCAAGGAGGCGCAGGATCTGGTGCACCGGGTCGGCGCGGTGCCCGACCCCTCGCTGCCGGAGCAGGCGTTGGCCGGGGTGCTGGTGCAGCTGGCCCAGTTCACGAAGGAGAGCCACCTCACCACCAGCGCCCTCTCGGTGCAGCCGGACGGCACGCTGGACGAGGCCACCGCAGGCAAGCAGGTCAAGGACGTGCTGGGCGGCACGGTGAAGAACGCCGCGGCCGCGAGCAAGACCACCCGGGTCTCGGTGCTGAACGCCTCCGGCATCGACGAGGCGGCCAACACGGCCGGCAGCCAGGTCACCAACTCGGGCCTGGAGCTGCTGCCCAGCGGTGCCAAGGCGCCGGTCCAGCCCGCCAGCGAGATCCGCTACACCGACGACGCGAAGCAGGCCGCCGCCCAGCAGCTGGCGATCAGCCTCGGGCTCAAGGAGACCGCCGTGAAGAAGGTCACCGCGGTGCAGAACGCGGACCTCGTGGTGGTGCTCGGCAAGGACTACTCGCCGCCCAAGGCGCAGTAGCGGACCCCGCACCGCACCCGGCCCCGGTCGACCCGACCGGGGCCCGGGCGGGTTCATGAGATCCTGGAAGGCGAATCTCATAGGACGAGCCGGAAGAACACCTTGACTGCCACCGAGTACAGCCAGGACCTCATCAACGTCGCCGCCCTCGCGGCGGCCGACAAGCTGGCCCACGACATCATCGCCTTCGACGTCAGCGACGTGCTGTCGATCACCGACGCCTTCCTGATCGCCTCGGCCAGCAACGACCGCCAGGTGAAGGCGATCGCCGAGGAGATCGAGGAGCAGCTCCGCGAGAAGCTGGACGTCAAGCCGGTCCGCCGCGAGGGCGAGCGCGAGGGCCGCTGGATCCTGCTGGACTACCTGGACATCGTGGTGCACGTCCAGCACTCCGAGGAGCGCTCCTTCTACTCCCTCGACCGTCTGTGGAAGGACTGCCCCGAGCTGCCCGTCCCGGCCGAGGCGCTGGCCACCCGGAACCGCCCGGACAGCGTCCTCACCGACGCCTTGGGCAACGCGGTCTCCGAGGACGACGCGATCATCGAGGACGAGAGCTGAGCGGCAAGGCGCGGGGTCCGCGCATCGTCTTCTGGCGGCACGGCCAGACCTCCTGGAACCTCGAGTCGCGGTTCCAGGGCAGCACCGACATCGAGCTGACCGACCAGGGCGTCTTCCAGGCGCAGCGGGCGGCCAGGCTGCTCGCCGGTCTCCGGCCCGACCTGCTGATCTCCTCCGACCTCAAGCGCGCCCGGCGGACCGCCGCCGAGCTGAGCAGGGTCACCGGCCTCGAGGCGGACCACCACGAGGGCCTGCGGGAGACCTACGCCGGTGACTGGCAGGGTTTGACCAACGCCGAGATCCGGGCCCGGTTCCCGGAGCAGTACGACGCCTGGGCGCTCGGCGAGCCGGTCCGGCGCGGCGGCGGCGAGCTGAGCACCGAGGTGGCGGACCGGTCTGTTCCGGTGGTGCTGGCCGCGGTGGAGAAGCTGCCGGAGGACGGCACCCTGGTCGTGGTCAGCCACGGCGGGACGATCCGCACCATGCTCGGCCGGCTGCTCGATCTGGAGCCGGCGCAGTGGGAGCGGTTCGGCGGCCTGTCCAACTGCTGCTGGTCGGTGCTCGGCCAGGGCGCGCGCGGCTGGCGGCTGCTGGAGCACAACGCGGGCACGCTGCCGCAGCCGGTGATCGGCGACGAGACCTGAGCGGGGCACGGATTTCGCAGTTCCGGCCCTGACCAGCTAGAGTCTTCCTCGTTCGCAGGAAAGAAACGCAGGCCGGAAGGTCGGCGGGAAGTCCTTCGAGTGCGGGGCTGTAGCTCAGTTGGTAGAGCGCTTGCATGGCATGCAAGAGGTCCGGAGTTCGATTCTCCGTAGCTCCACTCCGCTTCGGCGGTCCGTCAGGACCGTGCGGCACGCGGGGCTGTAGCTCAGTTGGTAGAGCGCTTGCATGGCATGCAAGAGGTCCGGAGTTCAATTCTCCGTAGCTCCACAACACACCGAAGGCCGTCTCCCTCAGGGAGGCGGCCTTCGGTCGTTCCCCGGCCTGCTCAGTCGTGCCGGTGGTCGGTCGGCGGGGTGTCCGGGTGGGCTGCCAGCCACTCGAGACTGGCCCGGTCGGCCGGGCCCTCCGGGGTGTAGACCACCAGGTAGACCTCGGGCGCGGTCGGCATGGTCAGGTAGGAGGCCTGGAACCGCAGGTCGCCGACGGCCGCGTGCCGGAACACCTTCAGCGAGGACCGCGGCGGCGCCACCTCCTGACGGGCCCACAGCTCGCGGAACTCCGGGCTGGCCGCCGCCAGATCCCGGATGTACTCCTCCCAGGCGGGTTCCCCGACGTGCCGCCCGTACGCGCCGCGCAGCACGCCGACCATCCGGGGCAGCTCGGTCTCCCGGTTCACGAACGGGTTGCAGCAGGACGGCACGGTGAACGCGCACCACATGCTGTTCCGCCGCCCGCTCGGTGGCGTCGGGCGGGTTGCGCCGGGGAACAGGGTGTCGTACGCGGCGTTGTGCGCCAGCAGGTCGTAGCGGCCGTTGCAGACGGCGGCCGGCAGCGGGTTCAGCTGATCCAGGATCAGCTGGGTGGCCGGGTCGAGCACCGAGAAGGTGTCGTCGGCCGCCCGGACCAGGTTGAGCCCGGCCAGCCGGAACAGGTGGTCGCGCTCGGTGCCGTCCAGTCGCAGCGTCCGGGCCACCGCCTCCAGCACCTGCTCGCTGGCGTTGATCGGGCGCCCCTGCTCCAGCCACGTGTACCAGGTGACCCCGACCCCGGCGAGCTGCGCCACCTCCTCGCGGCGCAGCCCCGGCGTCCGGCGGCGCGGCCCCGGCGGCAGCCCGACCGCCTCCGGGGTGATCCGGGCCCGGCAGGCGCGCAGGAAGCCGGCCAGCTCGGGCCGGCGCCGGTCGGTGGTGTTCCGTTCGTCGAGCACGGTCATGCCCCCATCCTGACGGACGGTCGGCTGACGGGTGCTCCCGGTACCAGGATCAGCAGGCTCTAACCACCGGTACCGGCCTGCCGCCAGGCTGGCGGCATGACGGACCTTCAGATCTCCACCGCCGCCGCTCCGGCCACGGCTCCGACCCGCTCGGGGCGGCTGCTCGCCGTCGTCCTGCTGGGCCAGTTCATGGCCCTGCTGGACGTCTCCATCGTGAACGTCGCCGTCCCCGGCATCCGGACCGACCTGGGCGCCTCCGGGGCCGCCCTGCAACTGGTGGTGGCGGGGTACACCATCGCGTACGCGGTGCTGCTGATCACCGGCGCCCGGCTCGGCGCCCGGTACGGGTACAGCAGGCTCTTCCTGCTCGGTCTGGCGGCCTTCACCGCCGCCTCGCTCGCCTGCGGGCTGGCCCCGGGTACCGGGTGGCTGATCGGCTTCCGGGTGTTCCAGGGGGCCGGGGCGGCGCTGATGGTGCCTCAGGTGATGAGCCTGGTCCAGCGGACCTTCAGCGGGGCGGCCCGGGTCAGGGCGCTCGGGCTGTACTCGGCGGTGCTGGCCGGCGGGATGGCCGTCGGGCAGGTGGTCGGCGGGATCCTGGTGAGCGCCGACCTGTTCGGCACCGGCTGGCGGCCGGTCTTCCTGGTCAACGTCCCGATCGGGCTGGTGCTGCTGATCGCCGGCCGCCGGCTGCTGCCGGTGCTGCCGGGGGACGGCAGCCGCCGCTTCGACGTGGTCGGGCTGGTGGTGCTGGCGGCCGCGCTCGGGCTGCTGGTGGTGCCGCTGGTGCTCGGGCACGAGCTGGGCTGGCCGGTCTGGGGCTGGGTGATGCTGGCCGGCAGCGCGGCGCTGTCCGGGGTGTTCGTCGTGGTGGAGCGCCGGATCGCGGCCCGGGGCGGGCAGCCGCTGGTGCCGGTCCGGGTGCTGCGGGCGCCGGGCCTGCTGCCCGCGGCCGGGGCGATCTTCCTGATCATGGTGGCCTTCGCCGGGCTCATGTTCGCGTTCGCCCTGCACCAGCAGGCCGCGCTCGGGTACAGCGCGCTGCGGGCCGGCCTGCTCTCCGCTCCGGTCGCGATCGGCTTCGGCGTCTCCAGCCTGCACTGGCACCGGCTGCCGCAGCGGCTGCACCGACGGCTGCCGTCGTTGGCGCTGGGCACCGCGGCCGGGGCGTACCTGCTCTTCGGAGTCCTGGTGAGCGGCGGCGCGGACATCGGCCTCGGCGCCGAACTGGTGCTCACGGTCGGCGGCCTGGCGGTCGGCTGCGCCTACAGCCCGCTGTTCGCCGCCGCCCTCGGCCGGGTCGACCCGGCGGACGCCGCGGACGGCAGCGGTGTCCTGGTGACGGTGATCCAGCTCGGCCAGGTGATCGGGGTCGCCCTGCTCGGCACCCTCTTCCTCGGCCGGGCCGCGCTGCCGGCCCCGCCCGCCGACTCGGGCCGGGCGCTGCTGGTGACGGTCTCGACGGTCGCCCTCGCGCTCGTGCTCGCCGCCTGCTTCGCGCTCCGTACCCGGCGGGCGACGGCCGCCGGAAGGGATTAGGGGAGTAGGCCGGGGACCGTGTAAAGTGAACGACGTCGCCGGGGGAAACGCCGGATGACGCGGGGCTGTAGCTCAGTTGGTAGAGCGCTTGCATGGCATGCAAGAGGTCCGGAGTTCAATTCTCCGTAGCTCCACAGTTCGAGAAGAGGGCCCCTCCCGGGTAACGGGAGGGGCCCTCTTCCGTTTCGGGGGTTCCCTGTCCGGTCGCCGGAGCGGCCCGATACGGTCGGTGCCATGGCCGACCTGGAGCGCAGACGGAACGAGGAACTGGCCCGCATCCTGCACCAGCTCGGCTGGAGTCCGGAGCGGCTGGCCCGCGAGCTCAACGCTGCGCTCCCGCCCGCGCTGGCGATCAGCTCCACCGCCCCGTACAAGTGGCGTGACCGGGGCATGGTGCCGCGCAGCCCGCACGACCAGACGGTCTGTGAGGTGCTCAGCCGCACCGTCGGCATCGCGGTGACGTACGAGCAGCTCTGGGGCCAGATGGGCAGCGGCCGCGGCGCCAAGATCCTCTCGCCCCGGCTGCTCACCGACCCGTGGACGGCCGACACCGCCCAGACCGCGCTGCGCGAGGCCGGTGCGGACGCCGCCCCGGTCCGGCTCACCGACCTGTTCCGCGGCGACGAACTCCAGCAGGCGGCCCGGCACTGGGCCTCCCCGGCCCCCGAACTGACCGGTGGCGAGGGCGCGCTGCGAATAGCCCCCGAGCAGCTCGCCGACCTCCGGCTCAGCTACGACAGCAAACAGCGGCTGGAGCGGGCGTACGGCGGTGGCCTGATCCTCGACCTGGCGAAGGCCGAGCTCGCCATGATCGGCAAGCTGCTCGAACTCGGCGCGTACGACGAGCCGCTCGGCCGCGAACTGTACGGCGCTGCCAGCAGGCTTGCCCGGCTGGTCGGTTGGGCCAACTACGACCTCGGCAACGACGCGGCGGCGCAGCGCGCCTTCGTCGCCGCGCTGCGGGCCGCACACGTCTCCGGCGATCCCCGGCTCGGGGTCAGCGTGGTCGGCTGCCTCGCCGTCCAGGCCACCCACAACTCCGGCGGGCGGGGGCTGGACGCGGTCGCCATGCTCTCCACCGCGCTGCGGGCGGCCGACGAGGTCCTGACGCCCCGTGAGCGGGCGCTCCAGCTGGGCCGGATCGCCCGGGCGCACGGCCGCAAGGGTGAACAGATCAGCGCCGAAGCGGTCGCGGAGCGAGCCTTCCAGGCGTTGGACGGCGACCAGGACCACAGTCAGGAACGGGCCGACCTGGAGGGCATGGTGGGGGAGGGCTACCTCTTCCTCGGCGACCACGAACGGGCCCAGCAGTTGCTCGCGGGCGCGATCGCCGCACTGTCTCCCGAACGGGCCCGGGCCAAGGCCCTGCTGATGGTCCGGCTGGCCGACTCCTACCTGCGGACCGGCGACCGCGAGGAGGCCGCCCGGGTCGCCGACCAGGCCCGCAGCCTGGCCGCAGGTATGCAGTCCGCCCGAGTCGCCCGGGCCCTGCGGGAGTTCGACGCAGCGGCCCGATAGGCAGGTGCTCAGCAGCTACGGTCAGGGGCTCGGGGAACTGCGACGCCGACCTGTGGAGCGTGATCGCTGTGTAAATGGTCAGGCACTTTCGCTTGAACCCGCACGCCAGGTGCCCGAGCCCCTGTTTTCCGGTGCGTGTGCCGATAAAGGTGCGCGGGGCGCTGAGGGTCGGTGCGGTACCCTGTGGCCATGCGAACTGTGCGCCTGCTTCTTAGCCGGCCGCGCTGACCAGGACCGGCCGAGGGCCGGAGTCGGCGTGGCGTCCCCTCCTGCGAGGGGCTTTTTTGTTTCTCCCGCCGCCGTTCGCGAACTGACATCAGATGGAGCCCGAAGGACCATGAGCGAGACGACCCCCGCCGCGGCCGAGGCCGCTGCCACCGAGCCCTTCCGCTACGGCGCGACGCTGGCCGCCGAGATCGAGTCCCGCTGGCAGGACATCTGGGAGAAGGAGGGGACGTTCAACGCCCCCAACCCGGCCGGTGCGCTGGCCGACCCGGCGGCCGGTGACGTCGTCTCGAAGCCGCACAGCTTCATCATGGACATGTTCCCGTACCCGTCCGGTGCCGGCCTGCACGTCGGCCACCCGCTGGGTTACATCGCGACCGACGTCTACGCCCGCTACCAGCGGATGACCGGTCACAACGTGCTGCACACCCTGGGCTACGACGCGTTCGGCCTGCCCGCCGAGCAGCACGCGGTGGCGACCGGCCAGCACCCCCGGATCACCACCGAGGCCGCGATGGCGAACATGCGGCAGCAGCTGCGCCGCCTGGGCCTGGGGCACGACCCGCGCCGGTCGATCGCCACCATCGACCCGGAGTACTACCGCTGGACTCAGTGGATCTTCCTGCAGATCTTCAACTCCTGGTACGACCAGGAGGCCGGCGAGGGCGGCAAGGCCCGCCCGATCGCCGAGCTGATCGCGCAGTTCGAGTCCGGTGAGCGTGAGGTGCCGGGCGGCGGTGTCTGGGCCGAGCTGTCCGCCGCCGAGCGCGAGGAGCTGCTGGGCGAGTACCGGCTGGCGTACTCCAAGGAGGTGCCGGTCAACTGGTGCCCCGGGCTGGGCACCGTGCTGGCGAACGAGGAGGTCACCGCGGACGGCCGCTCCGAGCGCGGCAACTTCCCGGTCTTCAAGTCGAACCTGCGCCAGTGGATGATGCGGATCACCGCGTACTCCGACCGCCTGATCGCCGACCTGGACCTGCTGGACTGGCCCGAGGCGATCAAGCTGCAGCAGCGCAACTGGATCGGCCGCTCCGAGGGTGCGCGCGTCGACTTCGCGGTCGGGTCCGGCTCAGCGATCACGGTGTTCACCACCCGTCCTGACACCCTGTTCGGCGCCACCTACATGGTGCTGGCGCCCGAGCACGCGCTGGTCGACTCGATCGTCCCCGCCGCCTGGCCGGCCGAGACCCACGAGGACTGGAAGGGCGGCGCAGCCACCCCCGCCGAGGCCGTCGCGGCCTACCGCGCTGAGGCCGCCGCCAAGTCGGACGTCGAGCGCCAGGTCGATGCCAAGGTGAAGACCGGCGTCTTCACCGGCGCGTACGCGACCAACCCGGTCAGCGGTGAGCCGGTGCCGGTCTTCGTCGCCGACTACGTGCTGATGGGTTACGGCACCGGCGCGATCATGGCCGTGCCCGCGCACGACCACCGCGACTTCGCCTTCGCCCGCGCCTTCGCGCTGCCGATGCGCTGCGTGGTGCAGCCGACCGACGGCCGCACCGACGACCCGTCGACCTGGGACGACGCGTTCGACACCTACGACTCGGTGATCGTGAACTCCGCCCATGACGACCTGTCACTGGACGGGCTGAGCGTGGTCGAGGCCAAGGCCGCCGCCACCGAGTGGCTGGCCGGGCAGGGCATCGGTGAGGGCACCGTCAACTACCGCCTGCGCGACTGGCTGTTCAGCCGTCAGCGGTACTGGGGCGAGCCGTTCCCGATCGTCTACGACGCCGACGGCGTGATGCACGCGCTGCCCGAGTCGATGCTGCCGGTCGAGGTCCCCGTGGTGGAGGACTACTCGCCGCACACCTACGACCCGTTCGACTCGACCTCCTCGCCGAAGACCCCGCTGTCCCGCAACGAGGACTGGGTCAACGTCGAGCTGGACCTGGGCGACGGCGTCCAGACGTACCGCCGCGAGACCAACACCATGCCCAACTGGGCCGGTTCCTGCTGGTACGAGCTGCGCTACATCGACCCGGCCAACGGCGAGAAGGTGGTCGACCCCGCCAACGAGCAGTACTGGCTGGGCCCGACCGCGCAGAAGCCCGGCGGCGGCGCCGACCTGTACGTCGGCGGGGCCGAGCACGCGGTGCTGCACCTGCTGTACGCGCGGTTCTGGCACAAGGTGCTGCACGACCTGGGGCACGTCTCCTCGGTCGAGCCGTTCCACAAGCTGTTCAACCAGGGCATGATCACCGCCGACGTCTACCGCGACGAGCGGGGCTTCCCGGTGCCCGCCGCCGAGGTCGAGGAGAGTGGCGACGGCCGGTACTTCTGGAACGGCGAGGCGGTCAAGCGCGAGGCCGGCAAGATGGGCAAGTCGCTGAAGAACGCGGTCGCGCCCGACGAGATCGCCGACGAGTACGGCGCCGACACGCTGCGCCTGTACGAGATGTCGATGGGCCCGCTGGACGTCTCCCGCCCGTGGGACACCCGCGCGGTGGTCGGCTCGTACCGCTTCCTGCAGCGGCTGTGGCGCAACATCGTCTCCGAGGCCACCGGCGAGCTGGTGGTGACGGAGGAGGAGCCCGACGAGGCGACCCTGCGCGCGCTGCACAAGGCGATCGACGGCATCCGCGGCGACATGGCCGGGCTGCGCTTCAACACGGCGGTGGCCAAGGCCATCGAGCTGAACAACTTCCTGGTCAAGCGCGGCTCCACGCCGCGTTCGGTCGCGGAGCAGATCGTGCTGATGGTGGCCCCGCTGGCCCCGCACATCGCCGAGGAGCTGTGGCGCCGACTGGGCCACGACGGGACGCTGACCTACACCGACTACCCCGTGGCCGACCCGGCCTACGCGGTCGCCGAGGCGGTCACCTGCGTGATCCAGATCAAGGGCAAGGTGAAGGCCCGACTGGAGGTCTCGCCGGCCATCACGGACGCGGAGCTGGAGGCGCTGGCGATGGCCGACCCGGCCGTGGTCGCCGCGATCGGCGACGCTCCGGTCCGCAAGGTGATCGCCCGGGCGCCGAAGCTGGTGAACATCGTCACCGGCTGACGAGCCGTCGCTGTTCACGCCGACCGTTCGGGGGCGGGTCTCGGGGACATCCCTGAGGCCCGCCCCCTATCTCTGCCTGATTCCTGCCGCCCGGGCGTTCCTGCGGGCCGTTCCGCCGATCGGTGCGGCTACCTTGGAACCCTGGGTGGTCGCACCGCCGTTCTCCGGGGGAGCGGTGGGCGTACGGCCGCGGTGGCCGACGTGGTGCGGTGTGGTGGAAGGCGGCTCGTGATGGACGTGCTCGGCGTGGTTCTCGGTCTGGCCCTGCTGTTCGGAGTGGGGTTGCTGGTCATGCTCGGGGTCGGTGCCGTCAAGGTGGGCAAGGCCGCCGCCGCCAAGATCTCCCAGGAGGAGGCCAAGGCCCGCCGCGCCTTCGAGAACACCGCGCTGAAGGCCAAGTCCTTCGCCAAACCGGGCGCCCACGGTCAGATCTCCACCGTCCGCCTCGCGCTGCGCTCCTCGCTCGACAGCACCCGCAAGGTGCTTGCCGCCGGGCTCGCCGAGGACTCCCAACTGGCCGAGTCGCTCCAACTGCTGACCCGCCTGGACACGCACGCCGCCGAACTGGACGGCGAGCTGAGGACCTTGGAACTGGAGCCGGAGGCCGGCCGGGTCGCCACCAAGCTCCCGGAGCTGCGCGAGCGGGCCGACCGGATCACGCACGCGGCCGAGTCGATGCGCTGGGCGGCGCAGGACCGGATGCAGCGCTTCGCGGACGACGAGCTCGCGCGGCTCGCGGAGGAGTGCGAGAGCGAGGCGGGGGCGCTCCGGCACTGGGACTCGGCCGCCCCGGCCGCTTCGGCCTCCGCCTCGGCCGCCCCGGCCGCCGCGTCACATACCGAGCGCACGGGCATCTCGGCCAAGCGTGGGGTGAGCGCCGAGGAGCTGCTCGGGCTGACCGACCTCGCCCAGCGGCTGCGCAAGCGGTCCGCTTAAGACCGACCGGCCTGGTCACCGCTGAACCGACCCGTGGTGTCCGCACCCGACGAGCGGGGAGTACCCTCCGGCTCATGTCCCACCGCCTCGCGCTCGTCACCGACTCCACGGCCTACCTGCCGCAGCAGGCCATCGACCGGCACCGGATCACGGTGGTCCCGCTCAGCGTGGTGGTCGGGGACACGGTCCTGACCGAGGGCGTCGAGATCTCCCCGAAGGACGTCGCCGAGGCGCTCCGCGCCAAGCAGCGGGTGACCACCTCCCGCCCCAGCCCGGAGACTTTCGCCGCCGCCTACCGGGCCGCCGCCGAGGCGGGCGCCACCGGCATCGTCTCGGTGCACATCTCCGCCGAGCTGTCCGGCACCGGGGAAGCCGCCAGGCTGGCCGCTGCCGAGGCCGGTCTCCCGGTCCGGGTGGTGGACAGTCATCTGGTCGGCATGGCGCTCGGCCACTGCGTCCTGACGGCGGCTCAGGCCATCGAGGACGGGCTCGACCTGGACGCGGTGGCCGCCGCCGCCACCGCCCGGGCGGAGCGGACCAGCGGCTTCTTCTACGTGGACACCCTGGAGTACCTGCGCCGGGGCGGCCGGATCGGCGCCGCCCGGGCCATGCTCGGCTCCGCACTCTCGGTGAAGCCGCTGCTGCACCTCTCCGGCGGCCGGATCGAACCGCTGGAGAAGGTCCGGACGGCCTCCCGGGCGATCGCCCGGCTGGAGGAGATCGCGGTCGAGAAGGCGGGCACCGACGAGGTGGACATCACCGTGCACCACCTGGCCGCCGAGGACCGGGCCGAGCTGCTGGCGGAGCGGCTGCGGGGGCGGGTGCCGGGGCTGCGGGAGCTGTCCGTGGTGGAGGTGGGCGCGGTGATCGGTGCGCATGTCGGTCCCGGGCTGCTGGCCGTGGTGGTCGCACCGCGCTGAAACTCCCTCCTTCGAGGGACCTCGGTTGTCCACAGCCCCCGGGTTTTCCACAGCTTTTGGCTGTCCGCCGGGGCCGTCGGCCGGGGCTCGTACCGTCCTCGGCATGAGAACGATGACCCCGGGCGCAGCCCGCCGCCAGGAGACCGCCGAGACCGTCCGCGGGCGGCTGACCTACCTCTTCCTGACACCTGCTCAGGCGGCTCCGGCAGCTCGGCTGACGGGAGCTCCCGAGCCGACCGGACCTGCTGAACCTGCCGGACCTGATGTGCCGGCCGAGGAGGCGGTGCTGCCGCCCGAGCCGCCTCCGCTGGTGCGCGGCCTGCTGTTCGACCGCCGGGCGGTGCTCGGCCTCTCGGTGCTGCTGCTACTCGCGGTCGGGTACGCCGTGCAGCACTTCTGGCTCGGCCGTCCCTCGGTGGTCGCCGTTCCGGCCACCGTGGCTGCGGTCTCCTCGGCATCGGCCGGGCCGCGTTCAGGGGCGGGGCCGCCGTCGGGGCCGACCGTGGTAGTCGACGTCGCGGGGAAGGTCCGGCACCCGGGCCTGCGGACGCTGCCGAGCGGTGCCCGGGTGGCGGACGCACTCGTGCTGGCGGGCGGCCCGCTGCCCGACACGGCCATGGACGGGCTGAACCTCGCCCGGGTGCTCACCGACGGTGAGCAGATCCTGGTCGGCGGGGGAGCCGTCCCCGGTGCTGCGCCGGGCGCCCGGGCCGGGCCGGTCAACCTCAACCTGGCGACCAGGGAGCAACTCGACGCCCTGCCCGGCGTGGGGCCCACGCTCGCCGAGCGGATTCTGCAGCACCGCCAGGAGCACGGCCCGTTCCGCTCCCTCGACCAGCTCCGCCAGATCAGCGGCATCGGTGACCGCAAGTACGCCGAGCTCCGGGCGCTGCTGACACTGTGACAGCCCATTCGCCGACAGCCCGTCCGCCGACACCTCATCTGACGACGCCTCACCCGGTCGAGCCGGCCGACCTCCGGCTGCTGGTGCCCACGGTCGTGGTCTGGGCGGTCACCGCCACCGTGCTCGGCCTCGGCGAGCAGCACCGGCCGCTGCTGCTGGGCGTGGCGGGCCTGCTCGTCGTCACCGCCCTGGTCCTGCTGCTGTACCGCTCCCGGCCGGCCGGTGCCCTGCTCGCCGCCACCCTGCTGGCCGCGGCCGCCGCGACGGCCGGCACCACCCTGCACGCCGCCGACCTGCACCGGGGCCCGATCCCCGCGCTCGCCCGGTCCGAGGCCCCGCCCGCGCTGACCGTCGAACTCACCGTCACCGGTGACCCCAAGCCCCGCACCTCGCAGGCCCGGGGCACCGCTCCCGGGCAGTCCATGCTCACCCTCGCCGCCACCGTCGACCGGGTCGGCAGGGACATGGACACCACGACTCCAGTCACCGTGGTGGTCCGCGCCCAGGACGTCGCCGCCTGGCGGGAGGTGATCCCGTCCACCCGACTGCGGGCGGACGTCCGAGTGCTGCCCGCCACCGAGGAGTACCGCAGCACCGCCGCCGCCCTGCTGGCGCAGGGCCCACCCCAACAGCTCGAAGCCCCGGGTCACACCCAGCAGTTGGCCGCCCGGCTGCGGTCCGGCCTGCGGGCTGCCACCGACCATCTGGCCACCGATCCCCGGGGCCTGCTCCCCGGTCTGGTGGTGGGCGACACCACCCGGCTGCCCGCCGATCTCGACCAGGCGTTCCGGGCGACCGACCTGGGGCACCTGACCGCTGTCTCCGGGGCCAATCTGGCCATCGTGCTGGCCGTCCTGCTCGGCACGCCCACCCGGGCGGGCGGCCAGGCCCGAGGCGGCCTGGCGGGCCTGCTCGGGCTGCCCCTGCGCACCACCGCCCTGGTCGGTGCCGTCCTCACGGTGGCCTTCGTGACGGTCTGCCGCCCGGAGCCCAGCGTGCTGCGAGCCGCCGCCACCGGGCTGGTCGGCCTGCTCGCGCTCGCCACCGGACGCCCTCGGCAGGCCCTGCCCGCGCTCTGTTCCGCCGTCCTGTTGCTGCTCCTGTTCGACCCGTACCTGGCCCGGTCCTTCGGCTTCCTGTTCTCCGTCCTCGCCACCACCGGTCTGCTCACGCTCGGCCCGCGCTGGTCCGCCGCGCTGCGGGCCCGGGGCTGGCCCGGGTACCTGGCAGCCGCGGCCGGCGCCACCGCAGCCGCCCAGGCGCTCTGCGCCCCGGCCACCATCCTGCTGGCGCCCCGGATCAGCCTGGTCGCCATTCCCTGTAACCTGCTCGCCGAGGCGGCCGTCGCCCCGGCCACGCTGCTCGGCTTCGCCACGCTGGCCGTCGATCCGCTCTCCCGCCCCGCCGCCCGGCTGCTGGCCGATCTGGCGGCCGTCCCCACGGGCTGGCTGGCCGCCGTCGCCCGGCACGGCGCGGCCCTCCCCGGTGCCCAACTCAACTGGCCCGGCGGGCTCTTCGGAGCCGCCCTGCTCGCGCTGGCCACCCTTGCGCTGGCCTGGTCCACCCGTCCGTTCCGAGCTGCGAGCCGACTGCGGCCGGTCCTCGCCGCCGTCCTCGCCCTGACCCTGTTGCTCGCCGTGCTCCGCCCGGCCCCGCTCGCCCGGCTCGCCACCGGCTGGCCGCCGCCCGGCTGGCGGTTCGTCATGTGCGACGTGGACCAGGGCGACATGTCCGTGCTCCCGATCGGTTCCCCCTCCGACAGCGCGATCGTGGTGGACACCGGCCCCGACCCGCTCGCCGCCGACCGCTGCCTGCGCGAACTGGGCATCACCATCGTCCCGTTGATCATCCTGAGCCACTATCACGCCGACCATGTCGAGGGCCTGCCCGGTGTCCTGCGTGGCCGTACGGTCGGTGCCGTCCAGGTCACCACCCTCGACTCGCCACCGGGTGAGCGGGCCCGGGTGCTGGCCTGGGCCGCCGCCTCGGGGGTCCCCGTTCTTCCGGCCCGGCAGGACGAACGGCGCAGCACCGGCCCCGAACTCTCCTGGCACCTGCTCTGGCCCACCGACCCGCTCAACCCGGCCGCCCCGGGCGCCAACAACGCCAGCATCGCGCTGATCGCCACCGTCGGCCGACCGCCCGACGCGCTCCGGATCGCCCTGCTCGGCGATCTCGAACCACCGGCCCAGGCTGCCCTGCGGGCCCGTCCGGCCCTACCCAGGGTCGACGTTCTCAAGGTCGCCCACCACGGCTCGGCCCACCAGGACCAGGAGCTCACCCGCACCCTCGACCCCCGCCTGGCGCTGATCTCCTGCGGCCTCGGAAACCCCTACGGTCACCCGTCCCCCGCCACCATCGACCGGCTCCGATCAATGGGGGTCACCGTCCTGCGCACCGACCACTCCGGAGCCATCGCCGTCCTCGGCACGTCCACCAGCCTGCACGCCGTTACCCAAGGGAGCCGGTGATCGTATCTAATGCCATGATCGTCACCTCAGCCCCAGGAGCCCCCCGATGAGCACGTTCACCGCCCCCGAGACGCCGGTCTTCCGGACCGCCACGCCACGGGAGAAGGCCGCGAAGGTGGTCACCGACGTGCTGGCCCCGGCCAATCTGGTGATCGGCCTCCTCCTGCTCGTCGGTTGGCACACCAGCCAGAGCTGGCGTGGTCTCGGCTGGGGCCTGCTGGCCGCGCTGTTCTGCGGCATCATCCCGCTCGGCATCATCCTGCTGGGAGTTCGGCGCGGGGCGCTGACGGACAAGCACATCCGGGTCCGCAGGCAGCGGATGATCCCGATGGGCGCCAGCCTGGTCTCCGTGGTGGCGGGCGTGACCGCGCTGCGCGTCCTGGGCGCTCCGGCCGAGGTGTTCGCGCTGGCCGTCGCGATGCTGGTCGGGCTGGCCACCTCGCTGCTGGTGACGGTCTGGTGGCAGATCTCCATCCACAACTCGGTGGCCGGCGGCGCGGCCCTGATCCTGCTGCTGGTCTTCGGGCCGCTGCTCGCGCTCTCCGCCGCAGCGGTCGCGGCCATCGGCTGGTCGCGCCTGGTCCTGAAGGCCCACACGCTGCCGCAGGTGCTGGCCGGCACAGCATTGGGCGGCGTGGCCGCGCTCACCTTCGCCCTGCTGCGCTGACGGCCGGTCACAGGACGAGCAGCCGCTGGTCCTCGGCCTGCCGGCCCAGGTCAGCCCTCCTCGCGCCAGCCGTCCTGTTCGGCGCTCAGCCGGTCCAGGGCGGCGAGCCGATCCGCCGTCCAGCCGCCCTCCTCGGGTGCCTCCAGCACCACCAGCCACTGCGCGTCCTCCGCGTCGTCCTCGCCGGCCAGGGCGTCCCGGACGAGTTCGATCCCGCCCAGGTCGGGCCAGCGGGCGGAGAGCTCCTCCGTCACCTCCTCGGCGGCGTCACGGTCGGGGAACACGAGCAGTTGGCGGGTGAGGTTCATGGTCACGGACACCATTCTCCACACCGCCCACGGGCTCCGGAGCACCGGTTGCGGAGCACCGTCGGTGGTACGTGCGATCCTGGTAGGCGATGGCCAGGAAGAGTGCACCCGACGACCTGCTCGCCCCGCTGACCCTGGTGGTCGGCCAGGAGGAGCTGCTGCTCGACCGCGCGGTCGCCGTCGTGGTCGCCGCCGCCAGGGCGGCCGATCCGGACACCGACGTACGCGACCTCGCCCCCGGTGCCCTGCAGCCCGGCAGCCTGGCCGAGTTGACCACACCCTCGCTCTTCGCCGAGCGCAAGGTGATCGTGGTCCGGGCCGCGCAGGATCTCGCGGCGGATTCGGTCAAGGAGCTCAGGGCCTACCTCGACGCGCCCGCCGAGGAGGTCATGATGGTGCTGGTCCATGCGGGCGGCGCCAAGGGCAAGGGCCTGCTGGATGCCGGGCGCAAGCTCGGCGGCCGTGAGGTGGCCTGCCCCAAGCTCACCAAGGCCGGGGAGAAACTGGCCTTCATCAAGGGCGAGTTCCGTACGCTCGGCCGCTCCGCCACCCCCGAGGCCTGCCAGGCCCTGTTCGATGCGCTCGGCAGTGACCTGCGCGAGCTGGCCGCCGCCTGCAGTCAGTTGACCGCCGACGTCGAGGGTGCGATCGACGAGACTGTGGTGGCCAGGTACTACGGCGGCCGGGCCGAGGCCACCGGCTTCGAGGTGGCCGACCTGGCTGTCACCGGCCGGACGGCCGAGGCGCTGGAGCGGCTGCGCTGGGCGCTGGCGGTCGGTCAGCCGCCGACCGGCATCACCTACGCGCTCGCCTCCGGCGTCCGCAGCATCGGCCGACTGGCCAGCGCGGGCCGGAACATGCGGCCGGGCGACCTGGCCCGGGAGTTGGGCATGCCGCCGTGGAAGGTGGACCGGGTTCGTCAGCAGATGCGCGGCTGGACGGGCGACGGGGTTGCCGCCGCCCTCACCGCGATCGCCCGGGCCGACGCCGACGTCAAGGGCGGCTCCGGTGACCCGGCCTATGCCCTTGAGCGCGCCGTGGTCGCGGTGGCCAGGGCCTCACGCGCGGGCGCCCGCCCGTACTGACCGGCACCCGGGCGGGACGTCAGTACGAGCGGGCGGGTCGGTGACCGGGAGGGGTAAGGCCCTCCGGCAGTCGGCGCCCGAGGGCCTTACACCTCGGCGAGTGCCTTCCAGCGGATCCGGGTGCTGCACAGCGAGACCAGCCCGGCCGACGCCGCGACGGCGGACATGCCCCAGACCAGGCTGCTGCCGTCCGCGATGAAGCCGATGATCGCCGGGCCGGCCAGCAGGCCGATGGTGCCCATGGCGGCGACCAGCGCCAGCGCGTCCGAGCCCTGGCGGGCGGCGGCCACGTAGACGCACGGGGTGATCGCCGCGGTGCCCAGGCCGACGCAGGCGAAGCCGATCAGCGCGGGGACGACCCCGCCGACCAGCAGGGCGGTGGCGAGTCCGGCGCCGGCCAGCGCGCTGCCCGCGACCACGATCCGGCCGTCACCCCAGCGGGCGCGCCAGCCGTCGGCGAAGATCCGGGCCAGCACCATCATCCCGGAGACCACGGCGATGCCCAGCGGTGCGACCTGGGCCGAGGCACTGACGACGTCCTTCATGTAGAGCGTCGACCAGTCGTTCATGGCACCTTCGGTGATGGTGCCGAAGACCATGGCCAGACCCATCCAGATGGTCACCCGGGTCGGCAGGGTCAGCCCGCGCTTGGCAGCCGGTTCGGGTTCGGGCTGCTCCGCAGCGTCCTGCGCTGCCGTTTCCTGGGTGGTCGGCTGATCGCTCGTCAGCAGTCCGGACCGGGTGAGCCCGACCACCAGGACCAGCAGCAGGGCGGCCACGCCGAAGTGCACAGTCAGCGCCGAGGTGAAGAGGTTGACGCCGGAGGCGACCAGCGCGGCGGCCAGCGAGCCGGCGCTGAAGGTGGCGTGGAACCTGGCCATCGCGGTGCGCTGGTACTCGACCTCGAGGGCGGCGCCCTGGGCGTTCATCGCGACGTTGAGGAAGCCCACCGCCACCCCGTCCAGGCAGATCACCACCAGGGTGACCGGGTAGTTCGGCGTCACGGCCAGCACCGGCAGGATCACGGCCAGCGCGAGGGCGGCCAGCAGCGACAGCCGCCGCGACCCCAGCCGTTTCATCGCGACCGCCACCAGCGGGTAGGAAGCCGCCGCACCCACGCCGCCGGCCATCAGCAGCAGTCCGAGCTGCGCCTCGGTGAGGTCCAGCTCCGTCTTCAGCGCGGGGAGCCGGGAGACCCAGGTGGCGTACTGGAACCCGAGAAAGAAGAACAGTGTGGCGATCGCCAACTGGGCTCTCCGGAAGGGGTCGTGAGCGCGGAGCATGTGTGAATCAGCCTTCTTCGTCTTCGGTGGTGGGGGGCGAGTTCCGGGCCGGGCCGGTCAGAGCGGCTTGGACATGTAGACCGCCGCCGTCCCGTAGCTCGCCGGGAGTTCGACCTCGCGGTGGGCGGCGTAGCCCAGCCGGGCCCAGAGGACGTGGCTGCGCTGGACGGCCACCATGGAGAGCCGCTCGAATCCGTGCGACCGCGCGGTGGCCTCGATCTGCCGGACGAAGTGCGGTGTCAGCCCCCGGCCGCGCAGCTCCTCGGTGATCACGAAGTCGTGCGCGTGCAGGTTCTCCGACGCGTATCCCGCCGTCTCCGTCAGGCCGAGGTCCGGGCACCGGCCCAACGGGTAGGGCAGCGCCAGCAGGTAGCCGCCGAACTCCCCGTCGTACTCCAGCGCGAAGCAGGTACCGGGCGAGACGGCAGCCCTGGACCGGAGCGCCTCGGACCCCTCGGACAGGCCGCTCTCGGCGTAGGCCCTGGCCTCCAGCGCCACCAGGTCGTCCCAGTCGCTCTCCACCAGTGGGCGGATGCGGATGCTCTCCTCGGTCACCGGCCCAGCGCCCCGTCGGAGTCGGAGTCGGCGCCGGGCGACAGCTCGAGGCCGACGGCCCGGCTCGCCGCGACCAGCGGGCCCCAGGCGTCGATCAGCAGCGCGAAGGACTCGATGTCGGCCTGCGCCTCGTCCAGCAGGCGGTCCCGGAGCGGCGCCAGGTGGTCGGCGAACTCGGCGTACTTTCCGCCCAGTCGGCGGTAGCAGCGGTCGACCACGTCCAGCCGCCGGACGTTCTCCGCCCGGTCCGCCCCGGCGGTCTGCCGGGCGAATCCGGCGATGGCCGCGGCACGCACGTGGTGCTCCTCGTCGAGCAGCGCCGGTCCGGCCGCCTCCAGGGCGAAGTAGACGGGGTGGAAGTAGAGCATCGACAGCAGGAACTTCACGAACCGCAGCTGGTACGCGAGGAACCCGGCGCCGGTCCGCCGTTCCGGGGTGTAGTAGTTGACGATGTGCCGGTTGTGCACGACCGCCGGCAGCGGGGCGTGCCGGACCACGTGCAGCAGGAAGTAGTCGCTGCCGATGGTGGCGGTCGCGGGCGGCAGCGGGACGCGTTCGTACAGCTCGCGGTCGAAGCCGATGTTGCACATGTCGATCCGCCAGATGTCCGGCACGTCCAGCACCGACACGTCGTGGATGAACGGATCGGTGCCGCCGCCGACGAAGGACTCCTCGACCAGCCCGTCGATCTCCTCCCGCGACCACTCGGGCGGGGCCCAGAGGCTGACCACCTCGTGGTAGATCGCGGGGTCCAGTTCGCGGATCTCGCCGACGTCCACGGAGAGTTCACCGATGAAGGAGCTGCCGACCATGGACACCGGCTTGGCTCCGTGCACCGGGTCGAGGGCGTTCTCGGTGACGCCGTCGGCCGCCTCGGCGCCCGACCTCCCGAGCGAGAGCAGCTCCTGGTGGATGGGGAACACCGGTATGCCGTCCAGGAGTTGGTAGCCACTGTCGGAGTCCCGGCGGTGGATCGAGGCGCAGCCGAGCGCACCGGCGATCAGGAACGCCCGGTTGGTGCAGGCGCCGTAGGAGACGGCGTCCGGCAGCATCAGCTCGAGCAGCGACTCCGGGTCGGCGGCACCGGACCGGTCGATCACCGCCCGCAGGAAGTCGCGCTGGGCGGCCTCGTCGAGGTGGTGCACGATCACGTTCGGCAGCACCGGAAGTTCGCCGACGGCCTTGGCGTGCTCGGTGAACGTCGACTGGTCCGAGGAGTCGAGGATCAGCAGCCGGACCTCGACGCCGAACTGCTCGGCCGCGTACGCCGCTTCGGCGCCGATGTCCGAAATCGTGCCGGTGCAGGCGCGGTTGGTGGGAAGGGTCAGGCAGATCCTGCGCAAGTCGGTGCTCCGGTTCAGGTGTCGGGCGTCGCGTCAGTGTGCCAGCAATTGGACTAGACCAACTGGAGTTGTTGCACATCGAAGCAGTCCGGCCCGCGCTGCTCAAGTCCCGGCCGGGTGCTCCGGGTGGTTTTCTGCGCAACAGTGCCCGGACGGCCACTCGATTCCGCTCGAAAGGGCAGCGGAAGAGGGCTGACGACTGCGCGCCCGGCCCCCGGAAAACAAGGTGCGGACCGTCGGACCGTCCCGCAGACTGGCGCGGAATCCCCCCGAACCTCCGAAGGAGTCCCCGCCTTGCAGGGTGCCGTAACCGTCTCGCCGTCCCAGGTCCCCGAGCTGTTGCTGGGCCTGGCCACCGTCAGGCCGGTGTTCCTGTGGGGCGCGCCCGGGATCGGGAAGTCCTCCCTGGTACGGGAGTTCGCCGACTCGCTGGGGCTGGAGTGCGTCAGCCTGATCGGTACCCAGCTCGCGCCGGAGGACCTGATCGGTGTCCCGCAGATCACCGCCGAGGGCCGGTCCCGGTTCTGCCCGCCGGAGTCGATCGCCAGGGACGAGCCCTACTGCCTCTTCCTGGACGAGCTCAACGCGGCCACCCCGGACGTGCAGAAGGCGTTCTACTCGCTGATCCTGGACCGCCGGATCGGCTCGTACGAGCTGCCGCCCGGTTCGATCGTGATCGGCGCCGGGAACCGGTCCACCGACGGGGCGCTGGCCCGGCCGATGGCCTCGGCGCTGGTCAACCGCCTGGTCCACGTGCACCTGCGGGCCAGTGCCACCGACTGGCTCAACTGGGCCGGGGCCAACGGCATTCACCCGTGGGTGCAGGACTACCTCACCGACCGTCCGGACCATCTGTGGTCCGCGCCGCCGAAGACCGAGGAGCCGTTCTCGACCCCCCGGGCCTGGCACATGCTCTCGGACAGCCTGCACTCCTTCGGGCCGACCCTGGACGAGCCGACCCTCAAGGTGCTCGCGCACGGCCTGCTCACCCCGCCGCACGCGGTGGCCTTCTGCGGCTACGCGAAGATCGTCCGCAACTCCTACGGCCTGGACGCGATCCTCAAGGGCGACGCCCGCTGGCCGCACCGGCTGGAGGACCGCGACCTGCTCTACTACCTGGCCGACGCCTTCCGGGGCCGGCTGGTCAAGGAACTGCCGGCCCGTAAGGAGCATGCCTCCAACTCCCTTCGGCAGACCGCCTTCCGGGCCAAGAGCCTGCTGGTCCAACTGGCCGAGATCTCGGTCGAGGTGGCGCAGACCGTGATCGCGGACGGCCCGGACGGGAACCCGGTGCTGCCCGCCTGGTTCCTGATCGAGGCGGCCCGCGACCTGCCGCGCCTGGTCGAGGCCCGTCGGTGAAGCCCGCCGCCGCCCCCAAGGACCCGGCGGCCGAAGCGTTCACCGAAGGTCTCCGGCTGCTCCGGAACAACCACGCCTTCGCCGCCCTGAACGTCAGCATCTGCTGGGACGCGGACTGCGAGCACGCCCCGCCGGACGGCTGGGCCGTGGTCGACTCGGCCGGCACCGTGCACGCCAACCGCAAGCGCCGGGCCGAACCGGCCGAGTGGGCCTGGGTGTTGGCGCACTGCCTGCTCCACCTGGGCTTCGGCCACGTCCCCGCCGAGCGGGGCCGCCGCAACGCCCCGGACGAGTACCTGCGGACCGCCCGGTGTGCCGTGGTGAACCGCTTCCTGGCCACCTTCCCGACCGGCCGCGCCCCGTTCGAACTGCCGCCCCCGGTCCCGTCCGGCGACGAGGAGGAGCTGGCCGCCCGCTGGCGCCGGGACGGCCTGCCCCGGGTGCCCGGGGTGGCCGGTGGCGGGGCCGACCAACTGCTGGTGCCGTGGACCGGGGAGAGGGACCCCGAGGACTGGACCACGGCCTTCGCCGCCGCGCTCACCCGCACCATGTCCGCCGCGATGGACGTGGCGGGCGGCCGCCGCGAGGAGCTGACGGGGGAGCGGCTGCCGGAGCGCCCCTGGACCAGGGCGCTCAACTGGTTCATCTCCTCCTATCCGCTGCTCGGCGGCATCGCCGCCGGGATCACCCTGGTCGCCGATGCCGAACTGGCCCGCGCCCAGGGCATCTCGGTGGCCGCCGTGAACGCGGAGGCCGGGGAGATCTACCTCAACCCGCTGCGTCACCACACCGACGAGGAGTGGCGGTTCATCCTGGCGCACGAGATGCTGCACGCCGCCCTGCGGCACGGCGAGCGCTGCGGCGCCCGCGATCCGTACCTGTTCAACGTCGCGGCGGACTACGTGATCAACGGCTGGCTGCTGGAGATGGGCGTCGGCGAGATGCCCGAAGGACTGCTGCACGACCCGCAGTTGCAGGGCCTGTCGACCGAGGAGGTCTACGACCGGATCGTCCGGGACCAGCGCCGGATCCGTCGGCTCGCCACCCTGGCGGGCAAGGGCAAGTCCGACCTGATCGGTGAACGGCTGGGCCGCCCGCGCGACTACGTCGACCTGGACGACTTCTACCGGCGCGGCCTCCAGCAGGGTTTCGAACTGCACCGGCGCGACCGCGGCCTGCTCCCCTCCGGGCTGGTCGAGGAGATCCGCGCGCTCGCTCACCCGCCACTGCCCTGGGATGCCCGACTGGCCCGCTGGTTCGACGAGTTCGTGCCGTCCCCGCAGCCGGTCCGGAGCTACGCCCGGCCGTCCCGCCGCCAGGCCGCCACCCCCGGCATTCCGCGCGCCGGGCACTACTACCCGCCCGAGGAGGTGGCTCGCTGCACCTTCGGAGTGGTGCTGGACACCTCGGGTTCGATGAGCCGTCAGCTGCTCGGCAAGGCACTCGGCGCGATCGCCTCGTACGCCGCTGCCAGGGACGTCACCGCCGCCCGGGTGGTGTTCTGCGACGCCGCCCCGCACGACGCCGGGTACCTGCCCACCGACGAGATCGCCGGCCGGGTCCGGGTCCGCGGCCGGGGTGGCACCGTCCTCCAGCCGGGTGTGGACCTGCTCGAGCGGGCCGAGGACTTCCCGCCCGGGGCCCCGGTCCTGCTGATCACCGACGGCGAGTGCGACGTGCTCCGGGTCCGCCGCGAGCACGCGTACCTGGTCCCGCAGGGCGCGGGGCTCCCGTTCACCCCGCGCGGCCCGGTCTTCCGGATGCGCTGATGACCGGCCGACGGAGCGTCAGAGCCCGGCCAGCGCGTGCAGCACGTCCCGGCTGTCCATCAGCAGCGCCTGCCGGACGGTCTCCCGGTCGGGCGCCACGGCCTTGCCCTCCTGGTACGAGCCCGACCAGCTCAGGTAGTACGTCAGCCCGCCGTCCCGGACGTACAGCACCTGGGTGAGGTAGTGCCAGGTCCGGTCCGAGCTGCTCCGGTCGTCCAGGTAGCCGACGTACGCCTGGTCACCCAGGTCGGGGACCTCGGTGATCAGGTACTTCCGCTGCCGCAGCCCGGACTTCTGGGCCTCGAACTCGGCCCGGGGGTTCACCTTCCGGTGCAGCTGCGCCTGCATGTAGAGCGAGGAGTGCTCGGTCTCCCCGGCGCTCTTCTTCAGGTACTGGCTGCAGTACATGTCGTCCAGCGCCGCGTGCCGGGTCGAGTAGTGGTACGGCGTGCCGGACTGCGCGGGGTAGAGCTGGGTGAAGCGGCTCAGCCGGGCGGTGGCGCAGAGGTCGTCGACCACCCGGTAGCTGCCGATCTCGGGGGCAGGGCCGTCCGGCAGGGTGACCAGGCCCGGTACGGTCAGCACCGCGACGGCCCAGATCGCCGAGGTCAGCAACGCGCTCAGGACTCCCCAGAGCAGCGGCCGGCGCCGGGGGCGGGCGGTGGCCCGGGGCGGCGGCCCGTAGGGCGGCGGGGTGGAGCGGCCAGGGAACGCCGGACCGGTGTCCGTCGGCGTCGGCAGCTGATGCGACATCTGATGAGCCCCCAACCGGGATGCGTGCTGGCCACGTCGCAGCGAACCCTATCGGTGTGCGCAAGGTGGCAGAGGGTGAGAAAACCCCCGGACAGACGCCGACAGGCGCCGTAGCCGAAGCTACGACGCCTGTCGTGTACCGCACCCGCGTGGCGAACGCAGGCCGCGTGCGGTACGGAGTTTCTTTACGCCTCACGAGTTCCGGATAGAGGGCCGGAAAGTTGACGTGAGGGCTGGTCGTCGGAGGCGGGTAGAGGGCCGCCTGGCCCGTCGACCGGGGTGGCCTGGAATCAGGCCGAGACGAGCTTGGTGACCGCGGACTTCTTGTTGGCGGCCTGGTTCTTGTGGATGATGCCCTTGCTCGCAGCCTTGTCGAGCGCCTTGGAGGCGGCCCGGGCGAGCTCGGTGGCCTTCGCGGTGTCGCCGGCAGCGGCGGCCTCGCGGGCCTTGCGCACAGCGGTCTTCAGCGAGGACTTGACGGCCTTGTTACGCAGGCGCGCCTTCTCGTTGGTCTTGTTGCGCTTGATCTGGGACTTGATGTTCGCCACGAAATAGCCTCAGTCTTGAGTCGAGATTGAACGGGTTGCACCGAGCGCGGCAGGCTGAGAGGGCATGCCGGTGCCAGGTGCAGCGGCCAACGCTACCAAAGTCGGCAGCCCCAGCCCAAACCGGCTACGCCGTGAGCAGAGCCTCGCCGTAGTGCTCGACCTCGGGGAACGGCTCGTAGAAGCGGTGCAGCAGCTCGCGCCACTGCTGGTACTCGGCCGAACCGCGGAAACCCTCGGTGTGGTCCGCCAGGGTCTCCCACTCCACCTGGAGCAGGAACCGCGAGCTCCGGCCCTGGTCCAGGCAGCGGCGCAGCTCCAGCGAGCGGAAGCCCCGCTGGACCGCGATCAGTGGCCGGGCCTCGGTGAAGGCGGCCAAAAAGTCCTCCTCCTGGCCGGGACGGACGTCGAGCAGTGCGCTTTCCAAGATCATGAGAGCTGATCCTGTCCGACCCCGGCGGACAACGGAAGAGCTGGACACCGTACTGGTCCGGGCTCGTGGGAAGATGGCAGGAACCATTTCGATCGGACGAGACCGTCCGGTCCCGGGAAGCCGCTCGGCGCCGTCAGCGTCGGGCCGGAGCGCCCGGCCCCCGGACCAACGGAGAATCGGACCAAGGTGCCCGCGACCCCCAGCAATGTGCCACAGCCCAGCCGTACCGACCCGGCGCTGATCCGCAACTTCTGCATCATCGCCCACATCGACCACGGCAAGTCCACCCTCGCCGACCGGATGCTCCAGATCACCGGCGTGGTGGACCCCCGGCAGATGCGCGCCCAGTACCTCGACCGGATGGACATCGAGCGCGAGCGCGGCATCACCATCAAGTCGCAGGCGGTCCGCCTCCCGTGGGCGCCGAAGACTGGTGAGAACACCGGCACGACCCACATCCTGAACATGATCGACACCCCGGGCCACGTGGACTTCACGTACGAGGTGTCCCGTTCGCTGGCCGCCTGCGAGGGCACCATCCTCGTGGTGGACGCCGCCCAGGGCATCGAGGCGCAGACCCTCGCCAACCTGTACCTGGCGCTGGAGAACAACCTCACGATCATCCCGGTCCTCAACAAGATCGACCTGCCGGCCGCCCAGCCGGAGAAGTACGCCGCCGAGATCGCGCACATCATCGGCTGCGAGCCGGAGGACGTCCTCAAGGTCAGCGCCAAGAGCGGCCTCGGTGTGCCGGAGCTGCTCGACCACGTGGTCGCGAAGATCCCCGCCCCGGTCGGCGTGAAGGACGCCCCGGCCCGCGCGATGATCTTCGACTCGGTCTACGACACCTACCGTGGCGTGGTCACCTACGTCCGCGTGGTCGACGGTGAGCTCACCAAGCGCGAGCGCATCCAGATGATGTCCACGGGTGCGACGCACGAGCTGCTGGAGATCGGCGTCATCTCGCCCGAGCCGAAGGTCTCGGACGGCCTCGGCGTCGGCGAGGTGGGCTACATCATCACCGGTGTGAAGGACGTCCGGCAGTCCAAGGTCGGTGACACCATCACCTCGATGCACAAGGGTGCGACCGAGGCGCTGGGCGGCTACAAGGAGCCGCGCCCGATGGTGTTCTCCGGCCTCTACCCGCTGGACGGCAGCGACTACCCGCTGCTGCGCGACGCCCTCGACAAGCTCCAGCTGAACGACGCCGCCCTGGTGTTCGAGCCGGAGACCTCGGTCGCGCTGGGCTTCGGCTACCGTTGTGGCTTCCTCGGCCTGCTGCACCTGGAGATCGTCCGGGAGCGGCTGGAGCGCGAGTTCAACCTCGACCTGATCTCCACCGCCCCGAACGTGGTCTACCGGGTGGTGATGGAGGACGGCAGCGAGCACACCGTCACCAACCCGAGCGAGTTCCCCACCGGCAAGATCTCCGAGGTGCACGAGCCGGTGGTCAAGGGTTCCATCCTGGTGCCGAACGAGTTCGTCGGCCCGGTCATGGAGCTCTGCCAGGCCCGCCGCGGCAACATGCAGGGCATGGACTACCTCTCCGAGGAGCGGGTGGAGCTGCGCTACACCCTGCCGCTCGCCGAGATCGTCTTCGACTTCTTCGACATCCTGAAGTCCAAGACCCGTGGTTACGGCTCCTTCGACTACGAGCCGATCGGCGAGCAGACGGCCGATCTGGTCAAGGTCGACATCCTGCTGCACGGTGATGCGGTCGACGCGTTCTCCGCGATCGTGCACAAGGACAAGGCGTACGGCTACGGCATCATGATGGCCGGCAAGCTGCAGAAGCTGATCCCGCGTCAGCAGTTCGAGGTGCCGATCCAGGCGGCCATCGGCTCCCGGGTGATCGCCCGTGAGACGGTCCGCGCGATCCGCAAGGACGTCCTCGCCAAGTGCTACGGCGGTGACATCTCGCGTAAGCGGAAGCTGCTGGAGAAGCAGAAGGAGGGCAAGAAGCGGATGAAGATGGTCGGCCGGGTGGAGGTCCCGCAGGAGGCCTTCATCGCCGCGCTGTCCACCGACGCGGATGCTCCCAAGGGCGAGAAGAAGTAGCCCGTACGCCGAAGGGCCCGGTCCACGAGGACCGGGCCCTTCGGCGTACCGTCAGCGCAGCTGCCACAGGACGCCGGTGACGATGAGGCTCTTCACCAGCCGCGCTGCGGTCCCGGTCAGGGCGCTCGGCTTCATCGAGTCGTCCTTGCGGACCATCTGGACCAGGCCGTCCTTGCGGCCCAGGCTCAGGCAGTGCACCACGTAGCCGTAGTGGAACGGCTTGTCGGTCTTCCCGGTGAGCAGCTTGCCCAGGTAGAGGCCCATCGGCTGGGCGGTGGCGCAGCTCATCCGCAGCTCGCCGACGCCCTCGACCACGACCTGGGCCGCGTCGCCGATCACGTACACGTCGGGGTGGCTGACCGAGCGCAGGTGGCCGTCCACCACCGCGCGGCCGTCGGGGGTGACGGTCAGCCCGGCCTCGGCGGCCAGCTCGCGCGGTTCCATCGAGGCGGCCCAGCCGACCAGGTCGGCGTCGATGGTGCCCTGGTCGGTACGGAGCCCGGCCTCGGTCACGGCGGTGACGGCCGACTGGTCGTGCACCTGGACCCCGAGACGCCCGAACACCTTCCGGATGTGGGCCTGGCCCTTGGCCGAGAGCCAACCGCCGACCTGGCCGGCCGCCACGATCCGGACCTGCCAGGCGGGGTGCGCCTCGGCCAGCTCGGCGGCCATCTCGATACCGGTCGGGCCGCCGCCGACCACCGCGACGGTGCCGGGCTTCGCGGCGGTGCGCATCCGCTCGGCCAGTTCGGCAGCCCGCTCGGCGGGGTAGGCGTGCTCGGCCGCGCCGGGGATGCCGTGCAGCGCGGTGCGGCTGCCCAGCGCGTACACCAGGGTGTCGTAGCTCAGCGCCTCGCCGGAGTCCAGGAAGACCTTGTGCCCGGCCAGGTCGATCTCGGTGACCCGGGCCTGGCGGTGGGTCACCTGACGGCCCCGCACCACCTCGGCCAGGGCCGGACGGTGCTCGGGCAGCCCGGCCGCGGCCTCGTGCTGGCGGACCCGGTGCAGGAACCGGCTCTCCGGCGCGACCAGGGTGACCCGGTGCTGCTTGCCGATCCGGGTGGCCGCCGCCAGGCCCGCGTAGCCGGCGCCGATCACGACGATGTGCTGCTGCTGACCGGTCATCTCGTCCTCCTGCGAAGCGTGTGTGCTGCTTTCGGAAGGTGGACGACGCAGCCGGTCAGCTTGTGACAGTGAGCTGGGTCACATGGGTCAGCTTCTCCGGATTGAGCGCCACGTACGCCGCGGTGATCCGCCCGTCGGTCACCTGGAAGGCCAGCACACCGGCGATCCGGCCCTCGGCGTCGTGCCAGGCCAGGCCCGCTTCGCCGTTCACCAGGACGGGGCTGGTGAAGTAGCCGCTGTCCGGGCCGAGCCACTTGGTGGTCAGGCCGCGCACCAGGCGGGAGACCTTGTCGGCGCCGAGTACCGCGCGGGCGCCGGCCGTGACCACGCCGCCGCCGTCGGAGTGCCAGACCACGTCCGGGTCCAGCACGGCGAGCAGCCCCTGGATGTCGCCCTCGGCGGCGGCCGCCGCGAAGGCGTGCACCACCTGGCGGTGCGCCGCCGGATCGACCCGGCCCCGGTGGCCGCGCTCGCGGACCCGGCGGCGGGCCCGGGAGGCCAACTGCCGGGCGGCGTCCGGGGTGCGGTCCAGCGAGCAGGCGATCTCCTCGAAGCCGACCGCGAACACGTCGTGCAGCACGAAGGCGGTCCGCTCGGCCGGGGTGAGCTCCTCCAGCACCGCGAGCAGCGCGATCGACACCTCGTCGCCGAGCTCGGCGATCCGGTCGGGGGTGCTCTCCTCGGCGACCAGCGGCTCGGGCAGCCATTCGCCGTAGTACGCCTCGCGGCGCACCCGGGCCGAGCCCAGCTGGTCGTAGCAGAGCCGGGTGACGACGGTGGTCAGGTACGCACGCGGCTCGTCGACCGTGCTCCGCTCGGTGGAGCGCCAGCGCAGCCACGCCTCCTGCAGCACGTCCTCGGCGTCGGTCACCGAACCGAGCAGCCGGTAGGCCACCGAGCCCAGGTAGCGCCGCAGCGACTCGAAGACATCCACCCCTGATGCGTCGTCAATCACGACCGGAACCGTACCCGATCAGTGCGTGGCCGATGCCAGCAGACGCCGCAGCAGGTCGTCCAGGGTGGCCCGCTCCTCGGGGGAGAGCACGGCGAGCGTCTCCTCGTAGATCGCCACCCCGGGGTCGACGGCGCGGTCCACCAGCGCCAGCCCCTCCGGGGTGAGGGTGATCCGCAGGCCCCGGCGGTCGTGCGGGTCGGGGGAGCGGGTGATCAGGCCGGCCCGCTCCAGCTTGTCCAGCCGCCCGGTCATCCCGCCGGTGGTGAGCATCAGAGTGGCCGTCAGCTCACGGGGCGAGAGCGTGTACGGGGCGCCGGAGCGGCGCAGGGTGCCGATCACGTCGAACTCGCCCTTGGCGATGCCGTGTGCCGCATGGGCCTGACCGAGCCGGTCGGTCATGGTGCGGGAGATCCGGAAGATCCGGCCGAAGACGGCCATCGCCTCGGTGGGGAGGTCGGGGCGGACCTCGTTCCACTGGCCGGTGATGGCGTCCACGGCGTCGGGGCGAGGGGTGCTGTCCATGGGGAAAGTCTGGCACAGAGTGGCTTGCCCAGAAGTAGCTTGCCAGAAAGTAGCTTAGTGCTAAGTTATCTCCATGCCTCCTGCCACCCTTGGTCTGACCGCCCTCGCCCCGCTCGCCTGGGGCACCACCTATCTGGTCACCACCGAGTACCTGCCGGCCGACCGTCCGCTGCTCACCGCCACCCTGCGCGCGCTGCCCGCCGGGCTGGTCCTGCTGGCCGCCGCCCGGCGGCTCCCGAAGGGCGCCTGGTGGTGGAAGGTGGCCGTGCTCGGGACACTGAACATCGGGATCTTCCTGGCCCTGCTCTTCGTCGCCGCGTACCGCCTGCCCGGGGGAGTGGCGGGCGTGCTGGGTGCGATCCAGCCGCTGCTGGCGGCCGGCCTGGCGATCCCGCTGCTCGGTGAACGGCCCGGCGGCCGGGCGCTGCTGGCCGGCCTGGCGGGGGTGTTCGGGGTCTCCCTGGTGGTACTCAGGGCCACCGCGCAGCTGGACACGGTCGGCGTCCTGGCCGGTCTCGCGGGCGCCGCCTGCATGGCGCTGGGGACGGTCCTCACCAAGCGCTGGGGGCGCCCCGAGGGCGTCGGCCCGCTGGCCATGACGGGCTGGCAGCTGACGGTGGGCGGGCTGCTGCTGCTCCCGGTCGCGTTGCTCGCCGAGGGCATGCCGCCCGCGATGACCGGCACCAACCTGCTCGGCTACGGCTACCTCGCCGTCGTCAACACCGCCGTCGCGTACTGGCTCTGGTTCCGCGGCATCGGCAGGCTGCCCGCCTCCTCGGTCGCCTTCCTCGGCCTGCTCAGCCCGGTCTCCGCCGCCGCCCTAGGCTGGCTCGCCCTCGGTCAGTCCCTGACGCCCCTTCAACTCCTGGGCATGGCCATCGCCCTGGGCGGCACGGCAGTGGGAGCGCTGGGCACTCGCGGACGGAAGCCGGTGGCTCGGGCGCTGCGCTCCGGGCATCAGCCATCAGGGGCTCGGGGAACTGCGACGCCGACCTCGGAAAAGGTCACGCGCACGTAGGTGGTCAGGCACTTTCGCGGTGAACCCGCACGCCAGATCTCCTCGCAGTTCCCCGAGCCCCTCGATAGTGCAACCTTGGGCCCTGCAAAAAAGCTGAGCCTCCGTCAGTCGACCTCGGCCACTGCCTCGGTGAACTGGGCCGCGTACAGCCGCGCGTAGGCGCCCTTCGCGGCGATCAGCTCCTCGTGCGACCCCTGCTCCACGATCGAGCCGTCCTCCATCACCAGGATCACGTCCGCGTCCCGGATGGTGGAGAGCCGGTGCGCGATCACGAAGCTGGTGCGGCCGCTGCGCAGCCGGGCCATCGCCCGCTGGATCAGCACCTCGGTCCGGGTGTCCACCGAGGAGGTGGCCTCGTCCAGCACCAGGATGGACGGCTGCGCCAGGAAGGCCCGGGCGATGGTGATCAGCTGCTTCTCGCCCGCGCTGACCCCGGTGCCCTCGTCGTCGATCCGGGTGTCGTAGCCGTCCGGCAGGGTTCGTACGAAACGGTCCACGTGCGCGGCCTTCGCCGCCTCGACCACGGCCTCCCGGGACGCGCCCTCGGCCCCGTACGCGATGTTCTCCGCGATGGTGCCGCCGAACAGCCAGGTGTCCTGGAGCACCATGCCGATGCCTGCCCGGAGTTCCTCCCGGGACATCGCCGCGATGTCCACGCCGTCCAGGGTGATCCGGCCGCTGGTGGTCTCGTAGAACCGCATCAGCAGGTTGACCAGGGTGGTCTTGCCCGCGCCGGTCGGGCCGACGATGGCGACCGTGTGGCCGGGCTCGACCTTCAGGGACAGGTCGTCGATCAGCGGCTTCTCCGGGTCGTACCGGAACGAGACGCCGTCGAAGGAGACCAGGCCGCGCAGCTCCTCGGGCCGCTCGGGGGCGATCGGCTCGGCCGACTGCTCGGGGGCGTCCAGGAGTTCGAAGACCCGCTCGGCCGAGGCGACGCCGGACTGCACCAGGTTGGCCATGCTGGCGACCTGGGTGAGCGGCTGGCTGAACTGCCGGGAGTACTGGATGAACGCCTGCACGTCACCGATGGACAGCGCGCCGCTGGCCACCCGCAGACCGCCGACCACCGCGACCAGTACGTAGTTGAGGTTGCCGATCAGCATCATCGCGGGCTGGATGATGCCCGAGATGAACTGGGCCTTGAAGCTCGACGCGTACAGCGCCTCGTTCTCCACCCGGAAGGTCTCGGCGGCCTCCTGCTGCCGGCCGAAGACCTTCACCAGGGCGTGCCCGGTGTACATCTCCTCGATGTGCGCGTTCAGCGTGCCGGTGGTCTTCCACTGGGCGATGAACTGCGGCTGGGCCCGCTTGCCGACCTTGGTGGCGACCACCACCGAGACCGGGACGGAGATCAGCGCGATCACCGCGAGCAGCGGGGAGATCCAGAACATCATCGCCAGCACACCGACGATGGTGAGCAGTGAGTTCACCACCTGGCCCATGGTCTGCTGCATGGACTGGCCGATGTTGTCGATGTCGTTGGTGACCCGGCTGAGCACCTCGCCGCGGGACTGCCGGTCGAAGTAACTCAGCGGCAGCCGGGACAGCTTGGCCTCCACGTCCTCGCGCAGCCGGTAGACCGCCCGGTTGATCGCGGTGGCGGCCAGCCGGCCCTGCAGGATGCCGAACACGGCGGAGCCGACGTAGAGCAGCAGGGTCCAGAACAGCACGGTGCCGATCGCGTCGAAGTCCATCCCCTGGCCGGGGACGAAGTCGACCGCGCCGAGCAGGTCGGCGACGCCGCCCTGGCCGCTCGCCCGCAGGCTGTCGAGCACCTGGGCCTTGTCCACGCCGGCCTGGGTCTGCTGGCCCACCACGCCCGCGAAGATCAGGTCGGTGGCATGGCCGAGCACCAGGGGGCCGGTCACCGCGAGGCCGATGCTGAGCACACCGAGCGTCAGCACGCCGGTCAGCAGCCGGCGTTCGGGGCGGAGCATGCCGAGCAGGCGCTTGGAGGAGACCTTGAAGTCGAGCGACTTCTCGGTGGCCTGCCCGCCCATGAACCGGCCGGGACCGGCCGGTCCGCGCCGGGCGGCGGCGGCCTGGGAGTTCTCCACCTGGGGCTTCTTCGGGGTGGCCCCGCGGTCCGAGGTACTCATGCCGCCTCCTGCTCGGTGAGCTGGGAGAGCACGATCTCCCGGTATGTCGGGTTGTCGGCCATCAGCTCGTGGTGGGTGCCGCTGCCGACCACGGCGCCCTCGTCCAGCACCACGATCCGGTCGGCCTCCCGGATGGTGGAGACCCGCTGCGCCACGATCAGCACCGCGGCCTCGGCGGTCTCCCGGGCCAGCGCCTTGCGCAGTCTGGCGTCGGTCGCATAGTCGAGCGCGGAGAACGAGTCGTCGAACAGGTACACCTGCGGACGGCTGACCAGCGCGCGGGCGATCGCCAGCCGCTGGCGCTGACCGCCCGAGACGTTCGTACCGCCCTGGGAGATCGGGGCGTCCAGGCCCTCGGCCAGTTGCTCGACGAACTCCTTGGCCTGGGCCACCTCCAGCGCGTGCCAGAGCTCCTCGTCGGTGGCGTCCGGCTTGCCGTAGCGCAGGTTGCTGGCCACCGTGCCGGAGAACAGGTACGGCTTCTGCGGGACCAGGCCGACCGTGTCGGCGATCACCACCGGGTCGAGCTCGCGGACGTTCACCCCGCCCAGCAGCACCTGGCCGCCGGTGGCGTCGAACAGCCGGGGCACCAGGCCGAGCAGGGTGGACTTGCCGCTGCCGGTGGAGCCGATCACGGCGGTGGTCTGACCGGGCCGGGCGACCAGGTCGATGCCGCGCAGCACCGGGGCCTCGGCGCCCGGGTAGCGGAACTCGACCGCGCGCAGCTCCAGCTGACCGCGGGTCAGCAGCTCGGTGACCGGGTCGGTGGGCGGGACCACGCTGCTGTCGGTGGCCAGCACCTCCTGGATCCGCTCGGCGCAGACCTCGGCGCGCGGCACCATCATGAACATGAAGGTGGCCATCATGACGCTCATCAGGATCTGCATCAGGTAGGAGATGAAGGCGGTCAGCGCGCCGATCTCCATCTCGCCGGAGTCGATCCGGTGCGCGCCGAACCAGATCACCGCGACGCTGGAGACGTTCACCACGAACATCACGCTGGGGAACATGAAGGACAGCATCCGGCCGACCTTGAGCGAGACGTCGGTCAGGTCGCTGTTGGCACCGGCGAAACGATCCTGTTCGTGACGGTCCTTCACGAAGGCCCGGATCACCCGGATACCGGTGATCTGCTCGCGCAGCACCCGGTTCACCGTGTCGACCCGAGTCTGCATGATGCGGAACTGCGGCCGCAGCCGGCGCACCAGCGTGATCACCACGGCGCCCAGGACCGGCACCACGACCAGCAGCAGCGCGGACAGCGGCACGTCCTGGTTGAGCGCCATCAGGATGCCGCCGAAGCACATGATCGGCGCCGCCACCATCAGCGTGAAGCCCATCAGCACCAGCATCTGGACCTGCTGGACGTCGTTGGTGGTGCGGGTGATCAGCGAGGGAGCGCCGAAGGAGTTCAGCTCCCGGGCGGAGAAGCTCTGCACCCGGTCGAAGACGGCGGCCCGGATGTCCCGGCCGATCGCCATCGCGGTCCTGGCACCGTAGTAGACGGCGGCGACCGAGCAGATCGCCTGCACCACGGTGACGCCGATCATCACCCCGCCGAGAGCCAGGATGTGTCCGGTGTCACCCTTCACCACACCGTTGTCGATGATGTCGGCGTTCAGGGCGGGCAGATAGAGCGCTGCGATGGTGGAGACGAGCTGGAGCAGCACCAGCAGAGTGATGGGTCGGGAGTACGGGCCCAGATGAGCCCGCAGAAGTTTGATCAGCACCGTGACACTTTCGTTGTCGGCCGGGGGAGTCGCACCTCATTTTCGGGGTTCCGGCGCGCCGTGTGGGGGTTTACGGTGGCTCGACCTAGCGGTTTTGTACTGTCTTTGCACAGCGCGGCGGCCCGGGTGCCAGCTCACTTCACCCCCTTACGGATCGGCCGCCGAGCCCCTAGGCTGCTGATTGCCAGCTTGTTACTCGCTGGTTAACCAACAGCCGGTAGGCAGGCCCCCCACGCCACCGCGCTCCACCCTCGGCCACCCGCGCCCCCCGGAGGTCCTCGTTGAGTTCCGCGCAGTCCACGATCGACCGGCGTCCGCCCTCGGTGGCCCACCTCTTCCTGAGCCGCGTCGAGGCCACCCCGAATGGTGAGGCCTACCGGTTCCCCGTCCCCGTGGACGAGCACGCAGCGGACGGCGCCCCCGGCGCCGAGCAGTGGCGCTCGCTGACCTGGGCTCAGGCCGCGGAGCGGGTCACGGCGGTGGCGGCCGGTCTGATGTCGCTCGGCATCGGTCCCGAGGACCGGGTCGCGCTCTCCTCCTCCACCCGGATCGACTGGATCGTCGCCGACCTCGGCAACATGTGCGCCGGTGCGGCGACCACCACGGTCTACCCGAGCACCAACGCCGAGGAGACCGCCTTCATCCTGGCGAACTCGGCCAGCCGCGCGATGTTCGCGGAGAACGCCGCCCAGCTCGCCAAGGTGGTCTCCCGCCGGGCCGAGCTGCCCGAGCTGCGCACCGTGATCCTGTTCGACGCCGCACCGGCCGACCAGGAGACCGGCGGCCTCGAGGTGCTCTCGCTGGCCGAGCTGGAGCAGCGCGGCGCCGCGCACCTGGCCGAGCACCCGGACGCGGTGACCAAGGCGGTCGAGGCGCTCGACCGCGAGCAGCTGGCCACCTTGATATACACCTCGGGCACCACCGGCCGCCCCAAGGGCGTCCGCCTGGTGCACGACTGCTGGGCGTACGAGGGCGTGGCCCAGCAGGAGAGCGGTCTGCTCCGCGCGGACGACGTGCAGTTCATGTGGCTGCCGCTGTCGCACGTGTTCGGCAAGACCCTGATCTCGGGTCAGATCGCCACCGGTCACGTGATGGCGGTGGACGGCCGGGTGGACCGGATCATCCACAACCTCCCGGTGATCCGGCCGACCATGATGGCCAGCGCCCCCCGGATCTTCGAGAAGGTCTACAACGGCATCGCCGGCAAGGCCAGGGCCGCGGGCGGCGCCAAGTACAAGATCTTCCTCTGGGCCGCCAAGGTGGCCCGGGACTACGCCCGGATCACCCAGGCCAACCGGATCGCCACCGGGCAGAACACCGCCCCGCTCGGTCTGACGATCCAGCACACGATCGCCGACAAGCTGGTCTACGCGAAGATCCGGGCGGCCTTCGGCGGCCGGATGCGCGGCGCGGTCTCCGGCAGCGCCGCACTGGCCCCCGAGATCGGCTACTTCTTCGCCGGCGCGGGTGTGCCGGTGCTGGAGGGCTACGGCCTGACCGAGACCAGCGCGGGCTCCACGGTCAACCGCGAGGAGGACTTCCGGGTCGGCACCGTCGGGCAGCCGCTGCCCGGCACCGAGGTCCGGATCGCCGAGGACGGCGAGATCCTGCTCAAGGGCCCCGGCGTGATGCGCGGCTACCACAACCTGCCCGAGCAGACCGAGGAGGTGCTGGAGGCCGACGGCTGGTTCCACACCGGCGACATCGGCGAGCTGGACGGCGGTTTCCTGCGGATCACCGACCGCAAGAAGGACATGTTCAAGACCTCGGGCGGCAAGTACGTCGCGCCCAGCGAGGTGGAGGGCAAGTTCAAGGCGGTCTGCCCGTTCGTCAGCAACATCCTGGTGATCGGCAACGGCCGCAACTTCTGCACCGCGCTGATCGGCCTGGACGAAGCGGTGATCATGCCGT
This sequence comes from Kitasatospora sp. Root107, assembly GCF_001424875.1. Classification (GTDB taxonomy): domain Bacteria; phylum Actinomycetota; class Actinomycetes; order Streptomycetales; family Streptomycetaceae; genus Kitasatospora. The sequence goes on from NZ_LMCT01000067.1 coordinate 131,128, forward strand.
GGGCCGCCGAGCACGGCCTGGCGGGCAAGTCCTACGCCGAGGTGGTGGCCTCCCCGGAGGTGCACCAGCTGATCGACGGCTTCGTGCAGCGCCTCAACGGCGAGCTGCAGCGCTGGCAGACCGTCAAGAAGTTCAGCCTGCTCCCGCGTGACCTGGACATCGAGCACGGCGAGCTGACCCCGAGCCTGAAGATCAAGCGCCCGGTGGTCGAGCGGACCTACGCCGACGCGGTCACCGAGATGTACGCGGGCACCGTCGAGGCGTGATCATCGTTGTCCGGTACGGCTCACTCGGGTCGTACCGGACAATGGGTGTATGCCCTCCGCACTTCCCGACGGTGAACCGCTGCCGTCCGACGGTTCGCTGCCCGCCTCCGCCCTCGAAGGGCTCGGCGGGCGGCCGTTCGGTTTCTACCTGCACGTGCCGTACTGCGCCAGCCGCTGCGGCTACTGCGACTTCAACACCTACACCGCGACCGAGCTGCGCTCCTCCGGTGCAGTGGCCTCCCAGGAGACCTACGCCGACAACCTGGTGGCCGAGATCCGGCTGGCCCGCCGGGTGCTCGGGGACGTCGACCTACCGGTCGAGACGGTCTTCCTCGGCGGCGGCACCCCGACCCTGCTGCCCGCCGCCGATCTGGTGAAGGCACTGGCCGCGATCCGGAACGAGTTCGGCCTGGCCCCCGGCGCCGAGGTGTCCACCGAGGCCAACCCGGAGTCGGTCGACCCGGCCTACCTGGCCGAGCTGCGCGCGGGCGGTTTCAACCGGCTCTCGTTCGGGATGCAGAGCGCCAAGCCGCACGTACTCCAGCTGCTGGACCGGCACCACACCCCCGGCCGCCCGGAGGCCTGCGTCGCCGAGGCCCGCGCGGAGGGCTTCGAGCACGTCAACCTGGACCTGATCTACGGCACCCCGGGCGAGTCCGACGACGACTGGCGGGCCTCGCTGGACGCCGCGATCGGCGCCGGGCCCGACCACGTCTCGGCGTACTCGCTGATCGTCGAGGACGGCACCAAGCTGGCCGCCCGGGTCAAGCGCGGCGAGCTGCCGATGATCGACGACGACGTGCACGCCGACCGCTACCTGATCGCCGAGGAGGCGCTCTCCGCGGCCGGCTTCTCCTGGTACGAGGTCTCCAACTGGGCCACCTCCGAGGCCAGCCGCTGCCGCCACAACGAGCTCTACTGGACCGGCGCCGACTGGTGGGGCGCAGGCCCGGGCGCCCACAGCCACGTCGGCGGGGTCCGCTGGTGGAACGCCAAGCACCCCGCCGCGTACGCCCAGGCGCTGGCCGAGCAGCGCACCCCGGGGCAGGGCCGCGAGGTGCTCCCCGAGGAGGACCGCCGGGTCGAACGCATCCTGCTGGAGCTCCGCCTGCGCGAGGGCTGCCCGCTCGGGTTGCTGACCGCTGACGGCCTGCGCGCCGCCGAACGGGCGCTGGCCGACGGCCTGTTGGACGAGGCCGCGTACGCCGACGGACGGGCCGCACTGACCCTGCGGGGGCGGCTGCTGGCCGACGGCGTGGTCCGCGACCTGGTGGACTGAGCGCCGTTACCCGGGCAGTGTGACGAAGTCGATCAGCTCCTCGACCCGGCCCAGCAGGGCCGGGTCGAGGTCGCGGTAGGAGTCGACCGAGGCGAGGATGCGCTTCCAGGCGGCGGGGGTGTCCTCGGGCCAGCCGAGGCGGCGGCAGACGCCGAGTTTCCACTCCTCGCCGCGCGGGACGTCGGGCCAGCCGGGGATGCCGACGCTGCTGGGCTTCACGGCGGCCCAGACGTCGATGTAGGGGTGACCGACGATCAGGACCTCGGAACCGGTCACCTGCTGGGCGATCCGGTGTTCCTTGGTGCCGGGCAGCAGGTGGTCGACCAGGACGCCCAGCCGGCGGCCCGGGCCGGGGCCGAACTCGGCGACGATGGCGGGCAGGTCGTCGATGCCCTCCAGGTACTCCACCACCACGCCCTCGATCCGCAGGTCGTCGCCCCAGACCCGCTCGACCAGCTCGGCGTCGTGCCGGCCCTCGACGTAGATCCGCGACTCCCGGGCCACCCGGGCCCGGGCACCGGGCACCGCGACCGAACCGGAGGCGGTCAGCTTGGTACGGGTCGGGGAGGCGGCGGTCGGCCGGACCAGCGTCACGACCTGACCCTCCAGCAGGAACCCGCGCGGCACCAGCGGGAACACCCGGTGCTTGCCGAACCGGTCCTCCAGCGTGACGGTGAACCCCTCCGCCGTCCGCTCGCAGCGCACCACCGCCCCGCAGAAGCCGGTGGCCGCCTCCTCCACCACCAGGTCCCGCTCGGCCGCCACCTCGGGGGCGGGCTGCTGCCGCTTCCACGGCGGGGTCAGATCCGGGCCGTACTCCCTGCTGCGCATTCCACCGAGTCTACGAGACGAACAGCTGCCCACCTGGGCACGAGCCACCAACTGCCTTGTGACAGGGTGCGGGTGACTACGAATCTGGTGGGAGAATGGTGCGCGCACGTCCTGTAGTGGTGGCCATGGCCGCTCTGGCGGTCCTCGGTACGTCGGCTTGCTCCGCCGACTCGTCCGCCCACCCGGCGGAGGTGGCGGCGTCCGCCCGGGTGCCGCTGCAGGATCGGCTGCGGAGCGGCCTGCTGACGCAGGACCGGCTCCCGGAGGGTTTCGAGCTGCTGTCGGCGCAGGTCGACTCGACGACCACCGGTGCTCCACACCTACCCGCCTCCACCGTCTCCCTCGCGCAGATGCCGTGCTCCGAACTCGGCGTCGAGTCCTTCATGACGCGTCACGCCCCTCCCCTGGAGGACGTGGCGGTCGGCCTGGAGCGGCATCCGCCGGACCTGGCCGACGAGGGCTGGTTCGGGCAGGAGGTGCTCGACCGCTACGCACCCGGCCGGGCGGCCGAGGTGATGGCCGCCATCCGCGGTGCCGCGCAGCGCTGTGCCTCCTACACCAGCACGCTCTCGGACGGCACCCGGGTCCAGGACGTCGTGTCGGTGGCGGCGGCCGGGGTGCCGGCCGACGACAGCCTGGTGCTCCGGATCACCTCGGACTACCCCGGCCAGTCCGACCCGTTCGTCACCGAGACCGCCTTCGCACGCGAGGGCGACGTGATCCTGATGGTGCAGAAGGTGGTCGCACAGAAGTCGTCGCCCGACATGGAGGCGGTCCTCGCCCCCGCCGTGGCGGCCTACCGCGCGGCCGCAGCGGGCTGATCCCCGGGGGTCAGAGCCCCGGCGCGCCCCAGACCGGGAACCAGCGGGTGAGGTCCTGCTCCACCCGCAGGTCGTTGCCGAGCATCGCCTTGACCTGGAGTTCCAGCGGGTTGTCGCGCTTCTCGCCGGGGAGCGGGGCGAACGGGTAGAAGGTGCCGCGCTTGTAGAGGTAGACCAGACCGAGCGGGCGGTCGGCCGCGTTGCGGAAGCCGACGATGGAGCAGAGCAGCTGGGGGCCGAAGCCGTTCGCCTCCAGTTCGCTGTTCACCGCGTGCAGGTCGTTGACCAGGGCGGGGAGCTCTTCGGGCGGGTGCCGGGCGAGCAGCCAGGAGTAGCCGTACGAGTCCTGCGAGACCTCGACCGGGATGCCGCCCCGCTCGGTGTCGGCGTCCAGCAGGGCCCGGATCTGGGCGGCGACCTCGGTGAAGGCGGCGCCCTCGACGGCGGCGAAGCAGACCGAGCCGAAGCCGGTCGGGCGGAAGCCGGCGGCGGCCTCCAGGGTGAGGGCGGCGGAGGGCACGCCGAAGAGCTGGTCGAGGTCGGGCCTGACCGGCTTGCTGCGGCCGAAGAGGGCGTTCAGGAATCCCATGGCGTCGGTGGCTCCTCAGCGGCCGAGCTCGGCGGAGATCCGGCCGAGCTGCTCCAGCCGCTGCTCCAGCGACGGGTGAGTGGACATCAGCTGGCTCGCGGCCTGCCGGGCGCTCAGCGCCGGGGCGAAGTAGAAGGCGTTGTACGGCTGCGCCCGGCGCAGGTCCTCGCTCGGGATGGCGGCGATCTGGCCGGTCACCTTGGTCAGCGCGGAGGCCAGTGCGCTGGGCCGTCCGGTGAGCTGGGCGGCGGCCCGGTCGGCGGCCAGCTCGCGGTAGCGGGAGAGCAGCCGGGTGAGCAGGAAGCTGGCGCCGTACACGATCATGCTGACCAGCGGGACCAGGATCATCGCGAGCGCCGCGTTGCTGTCGTTGCTGCTGCGGCCGCGCCCGTTCATCATGCCGCTGTACAGCGCGATCCGGGTGATCGCTCCGGCCAGTACGCCGAGGAAGCCGGCGATGGTCATCACCGCCACGTCCCGGTGCGCGACGTGCGAGAGCTCGTGCGCGAGCACGCCCTCCAGCTCCTCCGGCTCCAGCCGCCGGAGCAATCCGGTGGTGACGCAGACCACGGAGCGTTGGGGGTTGCGGCCGGTGGCGAAGGCGTTCGGCATGTCGGTGTCGGTGACCGCCACCCGGGGTTTGGGCATGTCGGCCAGTGCGCACAACCGGTCGATGGTGCCGTGCAGTTGCGGGTACTCCTCGGGGGTGACCTCGTGGGCGCCCATCGCCCGCTGGGTGATCTTGTCGCTGAACCAGAACTGGGCCACGAACAGCCCGCCGGAGATCAGGACGACCAGCGGCCAGGCCCCGCGGAACAGCACTATCAGCAGTCCGGTGAAGCCGACGTAGAGCAGTCCGATGACGAACATCGTGGTGACCATCCGACCGGTCAGCCCCCGGTCGGGTGCGAAGCGGGAGTGCTGGCCTGGCGACATGGCTGCTCCTTATGTCCTGATCTGTCGCTTTCGATGCTGCCACTTGCCGAGGGCAATCGGCGGGCGCCACGGGTGGGAGGTGGCTGAGACAGGGAGAAGGATCACCAGGCGGCGCCGTTCCTGCCGCGGAGGTCGGGCCTTACACTGGCAGGTACTGTCCTGGCACTCTGCCCAGCTGAGTGCCAGGGGACGGATCAGGTCAGACGGATCAGGTCAGGACGAAGCGAAGACGGAGGTGCGTGGCCATGTACAGCGAGCGGCCGTTGGACGACCGCAAGCTCGCGGTGCTGCGCGCGATCGTCCAGGACTACGTCGGCACCGAGGAGCCGGTCGGCTCCAAAGCCCTGGTCGAGCGGCACAACCTCGGCGTCTCCCCGGCCACCGTGCGCAATGACATGGCGGCTCTGGAGGAGGACGGCTACATCCACCAGCCGCACACCAGTGCGGGCCGGATCCCCACCGACAAGGGGTACCGGCTGTTCGTCGACCGGCTGGCCGAGGTCAAGCCGATGACCGCCCCCGAGCGCCGGGCGATCCGGCACTTCCTGGACGGCGCGGTCGACCTGGACGACACGGTGGCCCGTACGGTCCGGCTGCTCGCGCAGCTGACCCGCCAGGTCGCGGTGGTCCAGTACCCCTCGCTGTCCCGTTCGACGGTGCGTCACGTCGAGCTGGTGGCGCTGGCTCCGGCCAAGGTGATGCTGGTCCTGATCACCAACACCGGCCGGGTCGAGCAGCGGATGGTCGACTGCCCCGGGACGGTCGGCGAGACGGTGCTGGCCGACCTGCGGGCCAAGCTCAACACCCAGGCGGTCGGTCGGCCGCTGCCCGAGGTGCCCGGTCTGCTGGAGGACCTGCCGGCGGCTTTCGAGCCCGCCGACCGGCCCACCGTCAGCACCGTGCTGGCCACCCTCTTCGAGACCCTGGCCGAGCAGAACGAGGAGCGGATCATGCTGGCCGGTACGGCCAACCTGACCCGCTTCGGCCACGACTTCCCGCTCACCATCCAGCCGGTGCTGGAGGCCCTGGAGGAGCAGGTCGTCCTGCTCCGTCTCCTGGGTGAGACGGCGGACGCGGGGATGACGGTCCGGATCGGTCACGAGAACGCCTACGAGGGGCTCAATTCCACCTCTGTCGTCTCGGTCGGCTACGGTTCGGGCGATCAGAGTGTCGCGAAGCTGGGCGTGATCGGACCGACCCGGATGGACTACCCGGGCACAATGGGGGCGGTGCGAGCGGTGGCACGGTACGTGGGTCAGATCCTGGCCGAGTCCTAACCGAGTAACAGAGCACTGTCAGACCAGTCGCAGCACTTCTAGAGGCGGAACAAGCGGAGCATTTGGTGGCCACGGACTACTACGCGGTACTCGGCGTCCGACGGGATGCGGGGCAGGACGAGATCAAGAAGGCGTTCCGACGCCTTGCCCGCGAACTGCACCCGGACGTCAACCCGGACCCGAAGACGCAGGAGCGGTTCAAGGAGATCAACGCCGCCTACGAGGTGTTGTCCGACCCGGCCAAGCGCCAGGTCTACGACCTCGGCGGCGACCCCCTGTCGCCCAACGGTGGCGGTGCGGGCGGCTTCGGCGCGGGCGCGGCGGGCTTCGGCTTCTCCGACATCATGGACGCGTTCTTCGGCGCGGCCTCCGGTCAGCGCGGCCCGCGCTCGCGCACCAGGCGCGGCCAGGACGCGATGATCCGGCTGGAGATCACCCTGGAGGAGGCCGCGTTCGGCACCACCAAGGAACTCCAGGTGGACACCGCCGTCACCTGTACCACCTGCTCCGGCGAGGGCGCGGCCCCCGGCACCTCGGCGCAGACCTGTGACATGTGCCGCGGCAAGGGCGAGGTCTCCCAGGTCACCCGGTCCTTCCTGGGCCAGGTCATGACCTCGCGGCCCTGCCCGCAGTGCCAGGGTTTCGGCACCGTGGTCCCGACCCCGTGCCCCGAGTGCGCGGGCGACGGCCGGGTCCGGGCCCGTCGCACCCTGACGGTGAAGATCCCGGCGGGTGTCGACAACGGCACCCGGATCCAGCTCGCGGGCGAGGGCGAGGTCGGCCCCGGCGGCGGCCCCGCCGGCGACCTGTACGTGGAGATCGCCGAGACCAACCACCCGACCTTCCAGCGGCGCGGGGACGACCTGCACTGCACGGTCACCATCCCGATGACCGCGGCCTCGCTCGGCACCCAGGTGCCGCTGCAGACCCTGGACGGCCTGGAGGAGGTCGACATCCGGCCCGGCACCCAGTCCGGCCAGTCGATCCCGCTGCACGGCCGGGGCATCACGCATCTGCGCGGCGGCGGGCGTGGCGACCTGATAGTGCATGTCGAGGTGCAGACGCCCACCAAGCTCGACCCCGAGATGGAGGACCTGCTCCGCCGCCTCGCGGTGCTGCGCGGTGAGGAGCGGCCCTCCGGGACCTTCGCACCGGGGCAGCAGGGTCTGTTCTCCCGTCTGAAGGACGCGTTCAACGGCCGCTGAGCCGGTCCGGTTCAGGAAAGTACGAAGGTAAGGCAAGCGCATGACCGCCCCCGTGTTCGTCGTGGAGACCGACCGTCTCGCCGGGATCGCCCCCGGCGGTGTGGTCCGGCTGGACGGGCCCGAGGGGCGGCATGCGGCCGCCGTGAAGCGGCTGGAGCCGGGCGAGGCCCTCACCCTGGCGGACGGCCTCGGCCTCGGCGTCGAGGGCACCGTGGCGGCCGTGCACGGCAAGGACGCGCTGGACGTCACCGTGCTGAGCGTCCGTCAGGAGCCCGCCCCCACACCCCGGATCATCGTCGTGCAGGCCCTCCCCAAGGGCGACCGCGGCGAGCTCGCGGTGGAGACCATGACCGAGGTCGGGGTCGACGTGGTGATCCCCTGGGCCGCCTCCCGCTGCATCACCCAGTGGAAGGGCGACCGGGGCGCCAAGGCGCTCGCCAAGTGGCGGGCCACCGCCCGGGAGGCGGGCAAGCAGTCCCGCCGCCTGCGCTTCCCGGAGATCCGGGAGCTGATGACGACGCGTCAGCTCGCCCCGGTGCTGGCCTCGGCGGCCTTCGCCGCCGTGCTGCACGAGGAGGGCTCCGCCCCGCTCGCCACCGCACCGCTGCCCGAGACCGGCGACCTGATCCTGATCGTCGGCCCCGAGGGCGGGGTCTCCCCGGACGAACTCGCGGCCTTCGCCGAAGCGGGGGCCGCCCCGCACCGGCTCGGTCCCTCCGTGCTGCGCACCTCCACGGCGGGCGTGGCGGCGGGGGCCCTGCTCCTTGGACGCACCAACCGCTGGACATAGGTAGTGGCACACGCCAGGGGCTCGGGGCTCTGCTGATGTGCGGCTCCGCCGCGTGGGCGACGCCGACCTCCGGAGCGTTGCACCTGCGGACATGGTCAGGCACTTTCGCAGTGATACCCGCCAGCCACGAACCGTCGCCGTTCCTCGAGCCCCTGGATAGTGCAACTAACCCGTGTGCGGAAGCGCCCGCGCTGCATAAAGTGACGCAGTGACCACCTCTGCGAGCGCGTATCTGCGCCATCCCCACCTGCACGGCGACCTGGTGACCTTCGTCGCCGAGGACGACATCTGGCTCGCGCCGCTGGACGGCGGACGGGCCTGGCGGCTGACGGCCGATCAGGTGCCGGTCAGTCACCCGAGGTTCGCGCCGGACGGGCGGCACGTCGCCTGGACCTCGACCCGGGACGGTGCGCCGGAGATCCACGTGGCGCCCACCGACGGCGGCCAGGCCCGCCGGCTGACGTACTGGGGCGCGCCGAAGACCAGGCTGCGGGGCTGGACCGAGGACGGCCGCCCGGTCGCGGTCTCCAGCGCCGGGCAGGCGACCCCGCGCCGCAGCTGGGCGTTCGCCGTCCCGCTGGACGGCGGCGAGCCGACCAGGCTGCCGTACGGGCCGATCGGCGGCCTGGCGCAGGAGCCGGACGGCGACCGCACGCTGCTGCTCGCCCCGCTGGGCACCGAGCCCGCGTACTGGAAGCGCTACCGGGGTGGCACAGCGGGCAAGTTGTGGATCGGCGAGCGCGAGTTCGAGCGGGTGCACGCCGGGCTTGACGGCAACATCGACTCGCCGCTCTGGGTCGGCGGCCGGATCGCCTTCCTCTCCGACCACGAGGGCATCGGGCAGCTGTACTCCAGCCTCCCGGACGGCACCGACCTGCGGCGGCACAGCAGCGGGGAGTTCTACGCCAGGAACGCCACCACCGACGGCACCCGGATCGTCTGGCACAGCGCCGGCGACCTGTGGATCCTGGACGACCTGGCGGGCGCCGAGCCGCGCCGGCTGGAGATCATGCTCGCGGGCCCCCGGACGGGCCGTCAGCCCCGGCCGACCTCGGCCACCGGCCAGCTGGAGACCGTCTCGCCGGACCGGACCGGCCGGGCCAGCGCCGTGGTGGTGCGCGGCAGCGTGCACTGGCTGACCCACCAGGAGGGCCCGGCCCGGGTGCTCGCCGAGACCCCGGGCGTCCGCCACCGGCTGGCCCGGATCGTGCCTGGTCAGGACGGTGCGCAGGGTGCGGTGTGGATCACCGACGCCGAGGGCGACGACGCGGTGGAGTACGCCCCCGCCGTGCTCGGCACCGAGCGCCGCCGACTGGCCGCAGGGCAGCTCGGCCGGGTGCTCGGCCTGGCCGTCTCGCCGGACGGCGGAACGCTGGCGCTGGCCTCGCACGACGGCCGGGTACTGCTGCTCACACTGGCCGACGGCACCCTGCACCAGCTGGCCAGGAGCGGCCACGGCGAGGTCTCCGGGCTGGCCTTCTCGCCGGACTCGCGGTGGCTGGCCTGGTCCCAGCCGACCCTGAACTCGGAGTCGCTGCGCCAGATCATGCTGGCCGGCCTGACGGACCGTACGGTCGCCGAGGCCACCCCGCAGCGCTTCCTGGACTACTCGCCCGCCTTCACGGCGGACGGCAAGCACCTGGCCTTCCTGTCGGTGCGCAACTTCGACCCGGTCTACGACGCGCACGTCTTCGACCTGTCCTTCCCGACCGGCGCCCGGCCGTTCCTGATCACGCTGGCGGCCGACACCCCGTCACCGTTCGGCCCGCAGCGGGCCGGTCGCTCGCTCGGCGGCGAGGACGAGGAGCCGAAGAAGAAGGACGAGGACGCGGCGGAGGAGCCCACCGCCCCGGAGACCCGGGTGGACCTGGACGGGATCGCCGACCGGATCATCCCGTTCCCGGTCGAGGGCGGGCAGTTCGGCAGCCTGCGGGCGGCCAAGGACGGCGTGCTGTGGACCAGGCACCCGCTGTTCGGCATGCTCGGTGACAACGCCGCCTCGCTGGAGGACGAGCACCCGCGCCCGGCGCTGGAGCGGTTCGACTTCAAGAAGCTCAAGGTCGAGCAACTGGTCGAGGCGCTGGACGACTTCCGGGTCAGCGGCGACGGCAGCCGGATCGCGGTCTTCGACGAGGGCGGTCTGCGCGTTCTCCCGGCGGACCACAAGGCCGGTGACGACGACGATCTGACGGTCGATCTGGACCGGATCAGGGCGGTCGTGGACCCGACCGCCGAGTGGCGGCAGATGTTCGACGAGAACGGCCGCCTGATGCGGGACAACTTCTGGCGGGCCGACCTCGGCGGCTTCGACTGGGCCGGTGCGCTGGCCAGGTACCGGCCGCTGGTGGACCGCGCGGGCACCCACGACGACCTGGTCGACGTGCTCTGGGAGACGGTCGGCGAGCTGGGCACCTCGCACGCGTACGTGATGCCGCCCGGGCGGGGCACCGAGGCGGCGCGTCGGCAGGGCCTGCTCGGCGCCGACCTGGTGCGGGACGGCGAGGTCTGGCGGGTGGCCCGGGTGCTGCCCGGCGAGTCCTCCGACCCGCGGGCCCGCTCGCCGCTGGCCGCGCCCGGTGCGGCGGTCCGGGCCGGGGACGCGGTCCTGGCGGTGAACGGCCGCCCGGTTGACCCGGTGACCGGTCCGGCCCCGCTGCTCGCGGGCACGGCCGGCCAGCCGGTCGAGCTGACCGTCGCGGGCAAGGACGGCGCGGAGCGCCACCCGGTGATCGTGCCGCTGGCCGACGAGGAGGCGCTGCGCTACCACGACTGGGTGGCCGGGCGCCGGGCGGCCGTCCGGGAGCTGTCCGCCGGGCGGCTCGGGTACCTGCACATCCCGGACATGCAGAGCGTCGGCTGGGCCCAGCTGCACCGTGACCTGCGGGTCGAGATGTCGAAGGAGGGCGTGCTGGTCGACCTCCGGGAGAACCGGGGCGGCCACACCTCGCAGCTGATCATCGAGAAGCTCAGCCGGAAGATCGTCGGCTGGGACGTGGGCCGCGACCTGGACGGCGCCGCCCCGTACCCGGCGGACGCCCCGCGCGGCCCGGTGGTCGCGCTGGCCGACGAGTTCGCCGGCTCGGACGGTGACATCGTGAACGCCGCCATCCAGGCCCTGAAGATCGGCCCGGTGGTCGGCACCAGGACCTGGGGCGGCGTGGTCGGGATCGACGGCAAGTACAGCCTGGTCGACGGCACCGGCGTCACCCAGCCCAAGTACGCCTTCTGGCTGGAGGGTTACGACTGGGGCGTGGAGAACCACGGCATCGACCCGGACGTCGAGGTGGTGATCGCCCCGCATCAGTGGGCCAACGGCGAGGACCCGCAGCTCGCCGAGGGAGTCCGGATCGCGCTGGCCGCGCTGGCCGAGACCCCGGCGGTCACCGGGCCGGAGCTCACCGGGCCGGAGCTGTAAGGCCGTCAGGGGGCGGCCCGGCGCCGGGCCGCCCCCTGATAGACCGTCTCGGTTAGGCTGCGGCGGGTAGTGACGATCACCGCGAGAAGGAGAGCGAAATGGCCGGCGAGTCGCAGTCCGACTGCCTGTTCTGCAAGATCCTGGCGGGCGAGATCCCCGCGACGGTGGTCCGGAAGAGCGAGCGGACGCTGGCCTTCCGGGACATCCACCCGCAGGCGCCGACCCACATCCTGGTGATCCCGCACGTGCACTACCCGAACGCCGCCGAGCTGGCCGCCGCCGAGCCCGCGATCGCCGCCGAACTGCTCACCGAGGCCGGTGCGGTGGCGAAGGGCGAGGGTCTCGAGGACTACCGGCTGATCTTCAACACCGGTGCCAAGGCGGGGCAGACCATCTTCCACGCCCATGTGCACGTGCTCGGCGGCAAGCCGCTGCGCGAGGGCATGGTCTGATCCGGTGTCACAGCGTGAGCTCGTCGTCCTCGGCACCGCCAGCCAGGTGCCCACCCGGCACCGGAACCACAACGGCTACCTGCTCCGCTGGGACGGCGAGGGCCTGCTCTTCGACCCCGGCGAGGGGACGCAGCGTCAGATGCTGCACGCCGGGATCTCGGCCACCCAGCTGACCCGGATCGCGGTCACCCACTTCCACGGTGACCACTCGCTCGGCCTCGCCGGGGTGATCCAGCGGATCAACCTGGACCGGGTCCCGCATCCGGTGGACGCCTACTACCCGGCCAGCGGCCAGATGTTCTTCGACCGGCTCCGGCAGGCCACCGCCTTCCACGAGACCGCCGAGCTGCGCCCGCACCCGATCGAGGAACCGGGCCCGCTGTCTGCGCCCGGCGCCCCGTTCGAGCTGGCGGCGGTCCGGCTCTCGCACCCGGTGGACTCCTTCGGGTACCGGCTCACCGAGCCCGACTCGACCCGGCTGCTGCCCGCGAAGCTGGCCGAGTTCGGGCTGCGCGGCCCGGCCGTCGGGCAGCTCCAGCGGGAGGGCAGGATCGAGCTGGCCGGACGGACCGTCACGCTGGCCGAGGTGAGCGAGGTCCGCCGGGGGCAGCGGTTCGCCTTCGTGATGGACACCCGGCTCTGCGACGGCGTCGGTGAACTGGCCGAGGGCGCCGACCTGCTGGTGATCGAGGCGACCTTCCTGGAGAGCGAGGCCCAGCTCGCCGAGGACCACGGTCACCTGACAGCGGGCCAGGCCGCCAGGGCCGCCGCCGAGGCGGGGGTGCGCACCCTGGTGCTGACCCACTTCTCGCAGCGCTACCCGGACCTGAGCGGGCACCTGATCGAGGCCCGGAAGTACTTCGACGGCGAGCTGGTGGTGGCCGAGGACCTGGCTCGGGTCGCGGTTCCGGCCCGGCTCTGAGCGAAAACCACTCGCATCACGCGGACAACTCCCGGACCATCGAACTCCGTCGCCTCGGCGGCGGGCCGCACCGCCGCAACGGTCCACCGCGCGGCGTACCCTGGTGACCGCGGAAAGACCGAGCGGCACCCGAGACGAACGGGATGAGGCAGGCCACAGCGCCGACCCATGACTGAGACACCGCAGACCCGTACCAATGGACAGCCGCGTCCCGACGGGGACGCCGCCACCGCCAGGTTCACCATTCCGGAGAAGCACCCGATGGTCACCCTGCTCGGTGCGACCGACTCTCTGCTCCGGGTGATCGAGGAGGGGTTCCCGACCGCAGACATCCACGTCCGCGGCAACGAGGTGACCGCCACCGGATCCCGTACCGAGGTCGCTCTGGTCCAGGAGCTGTTCAACGAGATGATGCTGGTGCTGCGCACCGGCCAACCCCTGACGGAGGACGCCGTGGAGCGCTCCATCGCCATGCTCAGGAGCGCCGCCGACAACCCGGACCACCCGGCACCGTCCGAGGTCTTCACCGCGAACATCCTGTCCAACCGGGGCCGCACCATCCGCCCCAAGACCCTCAACCAGCAGCGCTACGTCGAGGCGATCGACAAGCACACCATCACCTTCGGCCTCGGCCCCGCCGGTACCGGCAAGACCTACCTGGCGATGGCCAAGGCCGTCCAGGCCCTGCAGGCCAAGGAGGTCAACCGGATCATCCTGACCCGGCCGGCCGTCGAGGCGGGGGAGCGGCTGGGCTTCCTGCCCGGCACGCTCTTCGAGAAGATCGACCCGTACCTGCGCCCGCTCTACGACGCGCTGCACGACATGATCGACCCGGACTCGATCCCCCGGCTGATGGCCGCGGGCACCATCGAGGTCGCCCCGCTCGCGTACATGCGCGGCCGGACCCTGAACGACGCCTTCATCATCCTGGACGAGGCGCAGAACACCTCGCCCGAGCAGATCAAGATGTTCCTCACCCGGCTGGGCTTCAACTCCCGCGTCGTGGTCACCGGTGACACCACCCAGATCGACCTGCCGAGTGGCACCCGCTCCGGCCTCAAGGTGGTCCAGGAGATCCTGATGGACGTCCCGGACATCCACTTCTCCGTGCTCACCAGCACCGACGTGGTCCGGCACAAGCTGGTCGGCCGGATCGTCGACGCCTACGAGCGCTGGGACGCCCTGCAGGAGCCCGACGCACCCGCCGTACCCCGTAAGCCAGTTCAGCGGAAGGGCGCCCGTGCCCCCCGCCAGTCCCATCGCACCGAAAGCTGAGTACCGACCCCGACATGTCGATCGACATCGCGAACGAGTCCGACTGGGAGGTTGACGAGGAGTCAATCCTCGACGTCGCCCGCTACGCCCTCGACCAGATGCGGATCCACCCGCAGGCGGAGCTCTCCGTCATCCTGGTGGACAGCGCCCAGATGGAAGAACTGCACATCCAGTGGATGGACCTGCCCGGTCCGACCGACGTGATGTCCTTCCCGATGGACGAGCTGCGTCCGGGCAAGGAGGACGAGGAGCTGCCGCAGGGTCTGCTCGGCGACATCGTGCTCTGCCCCGAGGTGGCGAAGCGGCAGGGCGAGGAGGCCCCCTCGAAGCACTCCGTGGACGACGAGCTCCAGCTGCTCACCGTCCACGGGGTGCTGCACGTCCTCGGGTACGACCACGAGGAGCCGGAGGAGAAGGAGGTCATGTTCGGCCTCCAGAAGCGGATCCTGGACGACTGGCGGGCCGGCCGCGGGCTCTCGGGGATCTCCCCGGCGCCGACCACCCACTGAGGCCCGGCCGTCTGTGAGTGGTGACAGTACGAGCTTCCTGATCGGAGCTCTCCTGCTGGTCGGCTTCGGCTGGCTGGCCGCCTGTGCGGAGGCGGGGATCTCCCGGATCTCCCGGTTCCGCGCCGAGGAGGCCGTCCGGGCCGGGCGGCGCGGTGCGGACCGGCTGCTGACGCTGGCCTCCGACCCGATCCGCTACCTCAACCTGGCCACCCTGATCCGGGTGGCCTGCGAGATGGCCGCCGCCGTCCTGGTCACCGTGGTCTGTGTGCGCACCCTGCACCAGACCTGGGAGGCCGTGCTGCTGGCGATCGGGGTGATGGTGCTGGTCTCGTTCGTAGCGGTCGGCGTCTCGCCCCGCACCATCGGCCGCCAGCACCCGCTGACCACGGTGACCGCCGCCTCCTTCGTGCTGCTGCCGCTGGCCCGGGTGCTCGGCCCGATCCCGCGGCTGCTGATCCTGCTCGGCAACGCGCTCACCCCCGGCAAGGGGTACAAGGAGGGGCCGTTCGCCTCCGAGGCCGAACTGCGGGCGCTGGTCGACCTGGCGGAGAAGGACGACCTGATCGAGGACGAGGAGCGCCGGATGGTGCACTCGGTCTTCGAGCTCGGCGACACCATCGTCCGCGAGGTGATGGTGCCGCGCACCGACCTGGTGATGATCGAGCGGCACAAGACGGTCCGTCAGGCGCTCACCCTGGCGCTCCGGTCCGGCTTCTCCCGGATTCCGGTGGTCGGCGACAACGAGGACGACGTGGTGGGCATCGTCTACCTCAAGGACCTGGTCCGGCGCACCCACATCAACCGGGACGCCGAGAACGAGCCGGTCTCCTCGGTGCTCCGCCCCGCGGTCTTCATCCCGGACTCCAAGCCCGCGGCCGACCTGCTGCGCGAGATGCAGCAGATGCGCTCGCACGTGGCGATCGTGATCGACGAGTACGGCGGTACCGCAGGTCTGGTCACCATCGAGGACATCCTGGAGGAGATCGTCGGCGAGATCACCGACGAGTACGACCGGGAGCTCCCGCCGGTCGAGGACCTCGGCGACGGCTCGTACCGGATCACCGCCCGGCTGCTGGTGGAGGACCTCGGCGACCTGTTCGGTCTCCAGCTGGAGGACGAGGACGTGGAGACCGTCGGCGGTCTGCTCGCCAAGAACCTCGGCCGGGTGCCGATCCCCGGCTCGTCCTGCGACCTGCCGGTGCCCGAGGACGCGCACACCGACCTGACCGCGATCCGGCTCACCGCCGAGAGCGCGGCCGGGCGGCGGAACCGGATCGGCACCGTACTGGTGGCCCCGGTCCGGGCCGACACCCACCCGCAGGAGGGCACCGAGCCCGAGGAGTAGCGTGGTTGAGGGGGGTCTGTGCCACCTGGAGGACGTCATGCTGAAACTCAGGGACGAACTGCCGGTGGATCACCGGCTGGCCCAGATCTATCGCTTCGGTGCCGGTCTCGGCGGGATCTTCCTGCTGGTCTTCGGCATCCTCGGGCTGCTCGACCGCCCGGGCTTCCTGGACACCCAGGGAGACCGGGTGGCCGGGATGAGCAGCAACGGCCTGCTCGGCCTGCTGTCGGTCCTGGTCGGCCTGATCCTGATGGCCGGCGCGGTGATCGGCGGCAACATCGCGTCCTGGATCAACATGGTGGTCGGCGCGGTCTTCGTGGGGGCCGGGTTCGTCGGGCTGATGATTCTCTCGACCGACGCCAACTTCCTGGCCTTCGGCATGAGCAACGTGATCTTCAGCTTCGTCTTCGGCCTGGTGCTCGCGACCTTCGGCATGTACGGCCGGGTCAGCCGCCACCTCCCGCACGACAACCCGTACTGGCGGAAGCGGCACGCCAACTACGCCGCGAGCCTGCGTGGCCCGGCCGGACCGCCGGTGGCGCTCAGGCACTGAGACACATGGCCTGTTCGGCCGGGCGGGGCGGGCGCCTATGCTCGGCGCATGAGTGAGCTGACTGAGCTGGACGCCGAGGACAAGAAGATCATCACGTTGGCCCGCTCGGCCCGCGCCCGCAACGGCGTGGCCGAGGGGGCGGCGGTCCGGGACGAGACCGGACGGACGTACGTGGCGGGCAGCGTGGCGCTGCCCTCGCTGGAGCTGAGCGCCCTGCGGACCGCCGTCGCGATGGCCGTGGCCAGCGGCGCCAAGGGCCTGGAGGCGGCCGCCGTGGTGACGGAGTCGCTGACGCCCACCGAGGCCGACCTGGCCGCTGTACGGGACCTCGGCGGCCCGGGGGCGCCGCTGCACCTGGCCGGTCCGGACGGGGTCCTGCGGCACAGTTTCTGAGACGCCGTACCCCGTCGGGCTCGGCGGTCGATAATCTGACCGGCATGGGTGCGTTCGCGTTCTTCGCCGGGGTGTTGCTGAGCCTGATGGGGTTGGGGCGGTGGCAGGAGACCGGATCGCCGTACTGGTTGGTCGGCTCCTTGGTGCTGTTTCTGCTGGTTCTGGTGGGCGCGGTGACCGGGAAGAAGACCGGGTGACCGTTCCCACTCGGCGGATCAGGGAGAATGGTCGGCATGACTGCCCCTTCCTCCCCGTACCGCTCCGGGTTCGCGTGCTTCGTCGGCCGTCCCAACGCCGGCAAGTCGACCCTGACCAACGCTCTGGTCGGGACGAAGGTCGCGATCACCTCGGACCGTCCGCAGACCACCCGCCACACCGTCCGCGGCATCGTGCACCGGCCCGACTCCCAGCTCGTCCTGGTCGACACTCCCGGCCTGCACAAGCCGCGCACGCTGCTCGGTGAGCGCCTCAACGACCTGGTCCGCTCCACCTGGGCCGAGGTCGACGTGATCGGCTTCTGCCTCCCGGCCGACCAGAAGCTCGGCCCCGGCGACAAGTTCATCGCCAAGGAACTCGCGGAGGTCAAGAAGACCCCCAAGGTGGCCATCGTCACCAAGACCGACCTGGTCGACTCCAAGACGCTGGCCGAACAGCTCATCGCCGTCCACCAGCTGGGCCAGGAGCTCGGCATCGAGTGGGCCGAGATCATCCCGGTCTCGGCCGTCGGCGACAAGCAGGTCCAGCTGGTCGGCGACCTGATCACCAAGCTGCTCCCCGAGGGCCAGCCGCTCTACCCCGACGGTGACCTGACGGACGAGCCCGAGCTGGTGATGGTCGCGGAGCTGATCCGGGAGGCCGCGCTCGAGGGTGTCCGGGACGAGCTGCCGCACTCGCTGGCCGTCGTGGTCGAGGAGATGATCCCGCGCGAGGGGCGTCCGGCGGACCGGCCGCTGCTCGACATCCACGCCATCGTCTACATCGAGCGGCAGAGCCAGAAGGCGATCGTCATCGGGGCGAAGGGCGCTCGGCTGAAGTACGTCGGGACGACGGCGCGGAAGCACATCGAGGCGCTGCTGGGGACTCCGGTCTTCCTGGACCTGCACGTGAAGGTGGCGAAGGACTGGCAGCGGGACCCGAAGCAGCTGCGCAAGCTGGGGTTCTGACCTTTTGGCAGGCGCCTGAGCATCTACGGTCCAGGGGCTCGGGGAACTGCGACGCCGACCTCAGAAGAGGACACCCGTGCGTAAATGGTCAGGCACTTTCGCAGTGACCCGAACGCCAGATCTCCTCGCAGTTCCCCGAGCCCCTGGCGTGTGCCACCAGCGCGTGTGCCCGAGCCCCTGGTGCACCCAGCCGACGGTCAGGACGAGTCGCGGGTGATCAGGCGGAGGGTCAGCAGGTTCTGGGTGCCCGGAGGAGCGGTGGGGTCGGCGATGGCCTGGTCGATCAGGGTGGCAAGGGTTTCGCCGCTGAGCAGGGTCATCCCGACGGTGCTGAGCCGGGGGCGGAGCAGGCGTCCGAGCAGGAGGTCGTCGGCGCCGACCAGGGCGACCTGCCGGGGGACGTCGACCCCGAGGTCCTGCAGGGAGCGCTGCAGGAGCATCGCGTACTCGTCGTTGTAGCAGAACACCCCGTCCAGCCCGAGTTCGCGGCAGCGGGCTGCTGCGGCGGCTCCGGAGGCCTCGGTGTAGTCCAGTGACAGGGTCTCCACCGGCCCGGTCCCGGCCGAGGCTGCGGCGGCCCTGACCCCGGCGAGGCGGGGGCCGCTGAACTGGTCGAGTTCCGGGTCGGCGGGGATCACGACGCCGAGGCGGCGGCGGCCGGCCGCGAGCAGGTGGGCGCCGGCGACCGTGCCGACCTCGGGCTGGTCGATGATCAGGGCGTGCGCCCCGGCGACCGGGGCGGTGCTCATGCTGAACACCGCCCGGGTGCCGGAGCGGTGCAGCAGATCGACCCCGGCGGGGGTGAGGACCGGCTCCATGCAGAGCACCGCCGCAGGCCTCAACTCGGCCCAGGCGCGGGCCGGTTCGTCGCCCTCGCCCGGGCTGGGGCCGTACAGCACGCTGGTGTAGCCGTGTCGGCGCAGGGCGCCCTGGAGTTCGCGGTAGAACTCGCTGAACAGCGGGCCGATCGGGGCGGCGGAGCCCGCCAGCAGGACCACGCCGGTGCGGCCCGCGCGCAGTGAGCGGGCGGCGGCGTGCGGGACGTAGCCGAGTTCAGCGGCGGCCGCTCTGACCCGCTGCCGGGTCTGTTCGCCGACCCGGCCTCCTGCGGTGTCGTTGAGCACGAAGGAGACGGTGGCGCGGGACACTCCGGCGAGGCGCGCGACGTCGGCGCTGGTCGGTGGGGTGGTGGCGGCGGGTCGATTGCTCATAACGGTTCGAATCTTTTCATGCCTGACCTCTGGTCGGGGCGCGGACGGACGGGTTACATGGCTGCTTACACGTGCAAGCGTTACACGTGTAACCTCATGAGCATGACTTCCCCCTGAGTCACTTTGGAGGGCAATGTGGCCCTTTCCCCCACCCACCCCGGTGCCGAGACCGAGACCGCCGAAGGTCACCGTGCCACCCGCGGCCTGCTGCCACTGCTGTTCACCGGCAACGCCGCCATGTACGCGCTCTACATCGGGGTCGGCAGCGTCCTGCTGCCGCTCCAGGTCGAGCAGATCGACGCCGCGCACAAGGTGGCGAACCTCGGCCTGATCAGCGGGATCGCGGCGATCTTCGCGACCTTCTTCAACCCGCTCGCGGGTGCGCTCTCGGACCGCTCCGGGCGGCGCAACCCGTGGATCCTCGGCGGCGGTCTCGCCGCCGTCGCCGCGATGGCCCTGCTCGGCAGCGTGGACACCGTGCTGCTGGTCGCGATCGCCTGGTGCCTCGGCCAGGCGGTGATGAACTTCTACCAGTCCGCGCTCACCTCCGTAGTGCCCGACCGGGTGCCGCTCGGCAGACGCGGCGCCGCCTCGGCGGCGGTCGGTCTCGGCCTGCCGGTCGGCTCCACGATCGGTGTGCTGGTCGCCTCGGCCACCTCCGACCACTACCGGACCGGGTACCTGGTGCTCGGCCTGCTGGTCGCGCTCGGCGCGGTGGTCTTCACCGCCGGGGCCAAAGAGCAGCGGATGCCTGAGGCCGGCCGGCCGTTGGGGGGCGGCGGCGCGGCGCCGGGGCACGCACCTCGCCGGCTTCTCGTCAGTCGCCGCAGCTCCGCTGCTACTCCCTCCTCGGCACCGCCGAGCCACGCACCCCACCACCGCTCCTTCACCCACCCCCCAACGGCCGGTCGGCCTATGTCCCCCGCGCCGCTGCGGGAGCAGGCCGCCGCCTTCCTCGGGGTGCTGCGCGAGCACGACTTCCGCTGGGCCTTCATCGGCCGCTGGCTGCTGGTGCTGGGCTACTTCGCGGTGGTCGGCTACCAGCTCTACATCCTGCAGGACCACATCGCGCTGCCGGCCGGCCTGGAGCCGACCGAGGCGGTGGCGATCCTGACCCCGGTCTCGGCGATCACCATGGCGCTCTCCACCGTTGTGGGTGGGGTGCTCTCCGACCGGCTGGACCGCCGCAAGCTCTTCGTCGGCGTCTCGGCCGCCCTCTCCGGGGTGGCCCTGCTGATCCCGGTGGTCAGCCCCACCTGGCCCGGGATGCTGGTCTTCGCCGCCGTCAACGGCCTGGCCTTCGGCTGCTTCATGGCGGTCGACACCGCGCTGGTCACCATGGTGCTGCCGAAGGCGGAGGACGCCGCCCGGGACATGGGCGTGCTGAACATCGCCAACGCCGGACCGCAGATCCTGGCCCCGTTCGTGGCCTCCGCCGTGGTCGCCCTCGGCGGCTACACCCCGCTGTTCGTTCTCGGAGCCCTGCTCTCGGTGCTCGGCGCGCTCGCCGTGCGGCCGATCAGGGGTGTCCGGTGACCGACCGTCAGAAAGGTATCGAGCAAGTGAAGTTGCACACTCAGGAGTGGGGTGCTGGCGATCGCGTGGCACTGCTGGTGCACGGCATCATGTCCGACCACCGGACCTGGCGCCGGGTCGGCCCCGCGCTGGCCGAGCGCGGTTACCGGGTGATCGCGGTGGACCTGCGCGGTCACGGCGCGAGCCCGCGCGGCACGGGGGAGACCCCGGCCGAGCGGTACAGCCCCGCGCAGTACGCGGAGGACCTGGTGGCCACCCTGCCGACCGGTGCCGAACTCGCCATCGGGCACTCGCTCGGCGGTCTCTCGCTGCGCTGGGCGGTGGACCGGCTGCGGCCGCAGCGGGCGGTCTTCTCCGACCCGGCCTGGCTGTTCGCCGACTCCGGCATCGACCCCGAGCTGTTCGTCGGGTTCGCCGCGCAGGCGACCGCCGAGCAGATCACCGCGATGAACCCGCGCTGGGAGCCGGCGGACGTAGAGGTCGAGCTGGCCACGCTGGCCGCCTGGGACCCGGACAGCGCCCGTTCGCTGACCTCGCACCTGGGGTACGCGGGTCTGCCGGACGCCCCGGTGGTGCCCTCGCTGGTCCAACTCGCCGACCCCAGCTTCCTGGTGGGCCCGATGGACGCGGAGCGGCTGCGGGAGCGGGGCTTCGAGGTGCGCACCGTGCAGGGCGCGGGCCACACCATCCACCGGGACGACTTCGAGGGCTTCATGACCTCGCTCGACGGCTGGATCTGAGCATGGACGACAAGGAGACGCAGATGACCGAGTTCGCCAGGGAAGCCGCCGTCCAGGCCGCACTCGCCACGCTGGACCTGCCCGCCAAGGTGGCGCTGCTGGCCGGTGCCGACATGTGGTCGCTGCCCGCCAACGAGGAGATCGGCCTCGGCCGGCTGGTCATGTCGGACGGCCCGGCCGGGGTGCGCGGCGAGCAGTGGACGCCGGACGACCCGTCCGTCTCGATCCCCTCGCCGACCGCGCTGGCCGCCACCTGGGATCTCGAACTGGTGCGCAGGGCCGGCCAGTTGCTGGCCCAGGAGGCCCGCCGCAAGGGCGCCCACGTGGTGCTGGCGCCGACCGTGAACCTGCACCGCAGCCCGCGCGGCGGTCGGCACTTCGAGTGCTACTCGGAGGACCCGCTGCTCACCGGCGAGCTGGGCGCCGCGCTGGTGTCCGGGGTGCAGGACGGCGGGGTGGCCACCACCCCCAAGCACTTCGTCGGCAACGACTCGGAGACCGACCGCTTCACGGTGGACGTGCGGCTGGACGAGCGCACCCTGCGCGAGCTCTACCTGGCCCCGTTCGAGATCATCGTGCGGAAGGCGAGCCCCTGGGGGCTGATGGCCGCGTACAACTCGGTGAACGGCCCGACCATGAGCGAGCACGACAAGCTCAACAACCGGGTGCTGCGCGAGGAGTGGGGCTTCGACGGGGTGCTGGTCTCGGACTGGACCGGGGCCAGGGACACCGTGCGGTCCGCGCTGGGCGGGCTGGACGTGGCGATGCCGGGCCCGGCCACGGTGTACGGCGAGCACCTGGTGAAGGCGGTCCAGGAGGGCCTGGTGCCCGAGCGGACGGTGGACGAAATGGCCCGCCGGGTGCTCCGGCTGGCCGCCCGGGTGGGCCTGCTGGCCGGTGCGCCGGCGGCGGTGCCGGCCGACCGGCTGCCCGCCGAGATCGACGGCGAGGCGCTGGCCAGGGAGCTGGCGGCGCGCTCCTTCGTGCTGCTGCGCAACGAGGGCGGCGTGCTGCCGCTGGCCCCGGCGCCGGGTACGAAGGTGGCGCTGATCGGCGCGGCGGCGGATCAGGCCCGGATCGGTGGCGGCGGCAGTGCCCAGGTCTTCCCGACCCGGGTGGTCTCGCCGCTGGAGGGACTGCGCGCCGCGCTCGGCGCAGAGGTCGGGCTCGACTTCGCGGTCGGTGCCGACCCACGCACCTTCCTGCCCCCGGCCGGCTTCTCCGGGCACGCCGAACTGCTGGATGCAAAGGGTGAGTTGCTCGGGACGGCGGCCACCGTGGACGGCAGTGTGCGCTGGCTCGGCACGCTGCCGGGCGAGGTCTCGTTCGGTGACCTGCGCCGGGTGGTGCTGGAGACCACGGTGACCCCGGAGCGGTCCGGCGAGCACCAGTTGGCGATTCGCGGGGTCGGCCACTACCGGCTGGAGGCGGCCGGCGAGCTGCTCTTCGACGGCCTGCTGCTGCCCGAGGGCGAGGACCCGGCGGCGGCCTTCCTGAACCCGCCGGAGCGGCGGTTCGGGCTGGAGCTGACCGGCCCGGCCGAGGTCAGGCTGACCTGCACGCTGCCGGAGGCGAGCGCGTTCTCCGGCTTCGGGCTGGTCTCCTTCACCCTGGGTCACGCTGAACCGACCGCCTCCGCCGACGAGTTGATCGAGCAGGCGGTCGAGGCGGCCCGCGCTGCCGAGGTGGCGGTGGTGGTGGTCGGCACCACCGAGGAGGTGGAGAGCGAGGGCGTGGACCGCTCCGCTCTGCGGCTGCCGGGGCGGCAGGACGAGCTGGTGTCCCGGGTGCTGGCGGTCAACCCGCGCACCGTGGTGGTGGTCAACGCCGGTGCCCCGGTGCTGATGCCGTGGCGCGAGCAGGCGGCGGCGGTGCTGCTCGCCTGGTTCCCCGGCCAGGAGGCCGGGGCGGCGCTGGCCGACGTGCTGCTCGGCCTGGCCGAGCCGGGCGGGCGGCTGCCCACCACCTGGCCCGCCGAGGAGGCCGACGCACCGGTCTGGGAGGTGGAGCCGACCGACGGCCGACTCGTCTATGAGGAGGGCCTGTTCATCGGCTACCGGGCCTGGCAGCGCCGGGCCGGGGCGCAGCCCGCGTACTGGTTCGGCGAGGGCCAGGGCTACACCGAGTGGGCGTACGAGGGGCTGGAGGCGCGGCGCGGCGAGCAGCCGGGTGTGCTGGCCGAGGTCTGCGTCCGGGTCCGCAACACCGGGGCCAGGGCGGGCCGTGAGGTGGTCCAGGTCTACCTGGCCACCGACGGGGTGGACCGCACCCGGCCGGACCGTCAGCTGGCCGGTTTCGCGGTGGTGGAGGCGGCGCCGGGCGAATGTGTGACGGCCCGGGTGACGGTGCCGGAGCGGGCCGCGCAGACCTGGGTGGCCGGCGAGGGATGGGTCAGGCGGCCGGGTACGTACACGGTCGAGGCGGGCCGCAGCTCGGCCGACCGGCCGTTGGTGCTGGCTCTGGAGGTGGGGCAAGCCTGACGTATCGTCAGATTCGTACGTGGGGTGTGTGATCCGTGGAGGACCTGCGCACCGTTCGTTAAGCCGTCCCGTGTCCGGTGTTCATCCGGGCGCACCTGAGCCGCGTTTCTGAGCCGCGACAGTCGCTTTCGGCCAAGCAGCGCTGCGGAAGGGCGAGCACCGGCATGGGACACCCCAGGTTTCTGATCGTCAGCAGACCGGCCCGCCCTGACATCGCGTCGGGCGGGACGGTCTGGCGACTCCTCGGTGCCAACAACCGGCACCTGGGACAGAGTCAGGAGATCTTCCGGGATGCCGCCTCCTGCCGGGTGGCGATCGAGGAGTTCCAGCACCGGGTGGACCAGGGCCGGACCACCATCTGCTCCATGGAGCAGGGCCAACTGTGGCTATGGCGGCTTGAGTTGGACGGCCGGACGGTGGCCCACTCGGCCCGCGGCTACCGGCGGCAGCGCGAGTGCCAGTACAACCTCGCGCGTTTTCTGGCAGGTGCACGGAGTGCGGCCGACACCGCCCGTGGAGGTGTCGGATGAGTGCCGACACCCCGGTCGTCCAGGACCGCCCGAGGGCGCTCACGGTCAATCCCGGTCTGGCGGACCGGATCTTCCTGGCCTGGGCCAGGGCCAGCGGCGTGTTCGTGCTGGCGGTGATGCTCGGCGTCGGCGGCTATCTGGCGGTCCGGGCCACCGAGGCGCTCTCGGTCGCCGGACTCTCCTTCGTGACCACCGAGACCTGGAACCCGGACGGTGGCCACGGCCAGTTCGGGATCGCCGCGGTGCTGATCGGCACGCTGCTGATCGGCGGGACGGCGGTGCTGGTGGCGGTTCCGCTGGCACTGGGCAGCGCGCTCTACATCAGCGAGTACGCGCCCCGGAAGCTGCGCCGGACGCTGGTCAGCCTGGTCGACCTGATGGCCGCCGTGCCCAGCGTGGTCTACGGGGTCTGGGGCTTCATGCTGCTGCAGTACCAACTGACCGGTGTGGCACGGTGGGTGTCCACCTACTTCGGTTGGATCCCGCTGTTCCGGGTCAACGGCGCCGACCCGGACGACCCGCTGACGCCGCCGCTGGTGTACACCGCCTCCACGCTGATGGCGGGCATCGTGGTGGGCTTCATGATCACGCCGATCATGTGCTCGATCATGCGCGAGGTGTTCGACCAGGCGCCGGCCGGTGAGCGGGAGGGCGCGTACGCGCTCGGCTCCACCCGCTGGGGCATGATCCGCTCGGTGGTGCTGCCGTTCGGCCGGGGCGGGATCATCGGCGGCACCATGCTCGGTCTGGGCCGGGCGCTGGGCGAGACCATCACGGTCTACCTGATCCTGTCGATGAACTTCGAGATCCAGCCGCACGTGCTGCAGAGCGGCGGCAGCGCGGTCGCCCCGCTGATCGCGCTGCGCTACGGCGACTCCACCGACTTCTCGGTCTCCGCCCTGATGGCGGCCGGGCTCACCCTGTTCCTGCTGACCCTGGTGGTCAACTTCGCCGCGGCCGCCGTGGTCGCCCGCAGCCGCTCGGGGGCCAGCTCATGACCACCACCACCGCACCCCCCAGAACCACCGTGGTCACCCCGCCGGCCGGGGCGGCCCCGCAGCGCCCCCGCCGGATCAACGCCCGCCGCGCCTCCGACCACTACGCCTTCTGGGGCAGCCTGGCCGGGGCGGTGGCGACCTCCGCGGTGCTGTTCCAGCGGCTCACCCCGTTCAACGGCGGGATCGGCTTCGTGGTCTGCAGCTGGATCTGCTTCCTCGGCCTGTACGCGCTGCTGGTCTCCCGGGACGAGGGCCCGCTGACGGTCCGTGACCGCCTTGCCTCGGCCGTGGTGCACAGCCTGGCCGCGGTGCTGATCGGGGTGCTGTTCTGGGTGGTCGGCTACGTCTTCACGAAGGGCTGGTCGGCCCTCTCGTACGGCAACTTCTTCACGGAGGACCTGGCCGACGCCGGGCCGACCGACCCGCTGGACCACGGCGGTGCGCTGCACGCGATGGTCGGCACGCTGACGCAGATCGCCATCTCACTGGCCATCACCATCCCGCTCGGGTTCAGCTGCGCGGTCTTCATGAGCGAGGTGCCGGGCCGGTTCAGCCGCCTGGTGCGCACCCTGGTCGAGGCGATGACCGCGCTGCCGTCGATCCTGGCGGGTCTGTTCATCTACGCGGTGATGGTGCTCACCCTGGGGCTGCCCCGATCGGGCCTGGCCGCCGGGGTGGCGCTCTCGGTGATGATGCTGCCGATCCTGATCCGGGCCTCCGACGTGGTGCTCCGGCTGGTGCCCGCCTCGCTCAAGGAGGCGTCCTACGCGCTCGGCGCCGGACGCTGGCGGACGGTCTGGACGGTGACCCTGCCGAGCGCCAGGTCCGGTCTGGCCACCGCGGTGATCCTGGGCGCGGCGCGCGGGATCGGCGAGACCTCGCCGGTGCTGCTCTGCTCCGGCTACACCAAGAACCTCAACCTGGACCCGACGCGCGACCCGCAGACCTCGCTGCCGCTGATGGCCTTCACCCTGATCAAGTTCCCGTCCGAGCTCCAGGCTGCCCGGGCCTTCGGAGCGGCGGCGCTGCTGCTCGGCCTGGTGCTGCTGCTCTTCGTGGTCGCCCGGACCCTCGGCGGCCGGGGCCCGGGTGAGCTGAGCCGGCGTCAGCGTGAAAGCCGGGTCCGGCAGTCCGCGGCCGACCTGGTCCGGATGACCAACCCCGTCGTCCCCTCCGCCCGGAAGGCGCCCGTGATCACCCGCACCCTCACCCTGCTCACCGCGCTCGCGGTGTTCGCCACCTCGCTGCTGTTCGGTGCGGCCGACCGGGCCGAGGCCGCCGGATACCTGCGGATCAGCGGCGCGGGTTCCACCTGGAGCTACAACGCGGTCGACGGCTGGATCAAGAACGTCCGCCAGTACGGCATGACCGTCGACTTCGACCCGCAGGGGTCCTCGTTCGGCCGGAACCAGTTCAAGAACGACGCCACCGACTTCGCGGTGACCGAGATCCCCTACGGGCTCACCGACGGCGGCCAGTACGACGCCCCGCCGCCGTTCCCGTCGGCCTACCTGCCGATCGTCGCGGGTGGCACCTCCTTCATGTACAACCTGAAGATCAACGGCAAGCGGGTGACCGACCTGCGGCTCTCCGGCGAGGTGATCGCCAAGCTCTTCACCGGTGGCATCACCTACTGGGACGACCCGCTGGTGAAGGCCGACAACCCGGGCCTGGAGCTGCCGCACGTCGAGGTCCACCCGGTGGTCCGCTCGGACGGCTCCGGTACCACCGCGCAGTTCACCACCTGGCTGAGCAAGCGTCAGCAGCCGATCTGGGACGACTACTGCCGCCGTACCCCGCGCGGTGCGGCCTGCGGGATGACCTCGTTCTTCCCGCTGCTGAACGGCTCCACCTGGAAGGCGCTGGGCAGCTCGATCACGGTGGCCTCCTCGGTCGCCAACGAGGGCAACAACGGTGCCATCACCTACGTCGAGTACTCCTACGCCAAGGAGGCCAAGTTCCCGGTCGCCAAGGTGCTCAACAAGGCCGGCTACTACGTCGGGCCGACCGGGCAGAACGTCGCGGTCGCCCTGGTCAACGCCCGGATCAACCCGGACCTGACCCAGCTGCTGGACGACGTCTACGACAGCCCGGCAGCGGCCTCCTACCCGCTCTCCAGCTACAGCTACATGGTGGTGCACACCACCGAGACGAAGAACTTCAAACAGGACAAGGGCGCGGCCCTGAGCGCCTTCGGCTACTACTTCCTCTGCGAGGGCCAGAAGAAGGTCGGTGACAACGGGTACTCGCCGCTCACCCCGCAGCTGGTCACCTCCGGCTTCGACCAGCTGGCGAAGATCCCGGGTAGTGAGAAGAAGGCCTTCGACCCGGCAGCCTGCAGCAATCCGACCTTCGGCAAGGACGGCACCAACCCCTACGTGGCCAGTGCCCCTCAGCCGCCGGAGTGCGACAAGAAGGGCGCGACGTCCCAGTGCGGTGCCACCGGCACCAAGTCCACCGGCACCCAGACGGGCACCGGCACCTCGACCGGTGGCGCGGGGAACGGCAACGCGGCCGGAACGGGTGGCGCGACCGGCGGTACGGCTGCGGCGGCCGGCGGTGCGGCGGGCACCGGAACCGCCGGCGGGACGGGCGGCGAGGCAGCTGCCGACGACCCCGCGCTCGGTGGTGGTGACGGCGGAGCCGCCGGTGGCGGCAGCGGACAGAGCGTGAGTGCCACCGCGATCGAGGTGGCCGCCTCGGCGGGCAGTGGACTGCGGACCTCGCTGATGGTGATCGCCGGGCTGCTGCTCGGTGCGGTCATCGTGCTGCCGCCGGTGATCGCGGGCAGGGCGGCTCGCAGACGGGATGAGGAGCTGTGAGCCGACGGACCGTCAACGGCAGTGCCCGGCGGGCGCTGCGGACCGCAGGGGTACTCACCCTGCTGCTCGTCACCGCGGCCGGAGCGGCGCTCTCGGCCGGCCCGGGCGACACCCCGGTGGGGGTTGCCGCCGAGGCTTCGGCGAAGCCCGAGATCCCGGTCGACCCGATCACCGGTGCCCCGGTGGGGATCGACCCGAAGGCCCCCGCCCAAGCTGCCGGACAGTCGGGCACCGGTACGAAGTCCGGTGCGAAGTCCGTGACGACGGCGGTCGGTTCGGCTGCGAGCTCTGCAAGCTCGGACCCGGTCGCCAACGACCCGAAGCCGGTCAAGGTCAAGGGCGCCGGTGAGTTCGCCGACCTGGAGGTGACCGTCCCGCAGACCGACCACCTGGTGAACCAGGTGGTCGAGATCACCTGGAAGGGCGGTCGGCAGACCGTGCCGAACCCGCGGTCGTTCGGGCGCAACTACCTCCAGTTCATGCAGTGCTGGGGCGAGGACGCCACCGGCCCGGACCGGGAGCAGTGCCAGTACGGGGCGACCAAGGGGGACTCCCGGATCTCGGCCGGTGACTTCGTGTCCCAGCGGCAGCTCAACTTCGGCCCGGCGCTGGTCGACGACGCCGAGCCGATCAAGCAGACCAAGCCGAACGAGAACGTCTACGTCCCGTTCCGCTCCGCCACCGGTGCGCCTCCGGAGACCAGCGGCACCAGTTCCTTCTACAACGCGCAGACCACCAACGAGGTGCCGTTCGCCCCGACCAGGGCCGACGGCAGCGGGCAGCTCTTCTTCGAGATGCAGAGTGGCATGGAGGCCCCGGGCCTGGGTTGCGGGCAGCCGGTGAGCACGGCGGCCGACGCACCGCTGCACCGGTGCTGGCTGGTGATCGTGCCGCGCGGCGAGCTGGACGTGGACGGCAAGGTGCCGACCACCGGCGGCGGCAAGCTCCAGTCCACCCCGCTCTCCACCACCAACTGGGCCAAGCGCCTGGTGGTCCCGCTCGACTTCGAACGGGTCGGCCTGTCCTGCCCGATCGGCAGCTCCGAACGGCCCACGGACGGCAACGAGTTGATGTCCGAGGCGATGCAGCGCTGGCAGCCGGTGCTGTGCCGGCAGGCGGGCGGTATCTTCAACTTCTCCCAGGGCAGCGACGACACGGCCAGGGAGCGGCTGCAGAGCGGCAACCCCGGGCTCGACTTCCTCGGCTACCCGCTGGCGGTCGAGGAACAGACGCCCGGCCGGACACCGGTCTACGCGCCGATCGCGCTGTCCGGGCTCACCATCGCCTTCGACGTCGAGAACCAGTCCTCGATCCGGGCCCCGGAGGACGTCCGCAAGCAGGAGGGGCAGCGGATGCCGGAGATGAACCTGACGCCCCGTCTGGTCGCCAAGCTGGTCACCCAGAGCTACCAGTACGCGGTCAACCCGGGTGACAAGGACGTGCCGGCCACCAACCCGCTGGACCTGCTCAGCGACCCCGAGTTCCTGGAGCTGAACCCGCAGTTCAAGTACTTCTTCGGAGCCCGGGTGCCGGACCTGATGCTGCCGCTGGGTTCGAGCGACGCCGCCCAGCAGCTCTGGAAGTGGCTGCAGGGCGACCCGGAGGCCAAGGCCTTCCTGAAGGGCGAAGTCCACCCGAAGTGGAAGGACCGGGTCAACCAGGCCTTCACCAGGCTGGAAACCAGCTACCCCCGCTCGAACTACCCCAAACAGGACGACTACTGCCAGGAGTTCGAGAAGTCCGAGGCCCGCTCCGACTGGTGCAACACGGAGTCGCACCCCTACCTCTCCTCGATGGGGGACGCCGCCCGGTTCGCCGCCCGCGGTGACACCACCGGCAAGTCGGTCTGGAGTGCGGACAGCATCCCGCCCTCGATGAAGAAGGACCCGCCGCAGCCGCAGGGCCTGCGGTCGCTGATGGCACTGGCCACCACCGCCCAGGCCGCCCGGTACGGGCTGAGCACCGCCAGACTCCGCAACGGTGTGGGCGAGTTCGTCGCCCCGACCGAGACCGCGCTGCTCGCCATGGCGAACGCGGCGACGCCGGCGGACCCGGCCCGGATCGCGGTCGTCCCGCCCGGCCTGCCGGTGGCCGGCGGCTACCCGCTGACCATCACCACCTTCGCCGCCACCGTCCCGTCGGCCCTCGACACGGCCGACGGCAAGGCGTACGCCGGTCTGCTCCACTACGCGGCCGACACCGGCCAGGTGCACGGCGTCGCGCTCGGCCAACTCCCGGACGGGTACGTGCCGTTGCCGGAGAAGATGCGGGTCCAGCTCCGGCGGGTGGCCGAGCTGGTGGAGAAGAACGCGGGCGTGCCCGAGCCGGCGCCTAGCACGTCCCCGACGCGGCGGGACGTCCCGCCGGCCACCGAGGCCGCCGTGGCCCCGGCCGGAGCCGGTGCGGTCCAGCACCAGCCGCCGGTCGACAACGCGCCCACCGCCCCGCCCGCGCTCGCCCCGCCCACCGCGCACACCCCCGTCGTGCTCACGCCCAAGCCGGTCGTCCCGGTCGCCCGGACGGCCGACAGCGACCTGGGTTCGGCCCGCTACCTGCTGCTCGGCGTGCTGATCACCGGTCTGCTGGCCGGTGCCGCCGGGCTGTTCCTGCCGCGCCTGCTCCGCAGTCGGCGTCCCCGGCCCTGAGCGGCCGGGGACCCGGCGGGCCCCCAAGACCACACCACAAGACCACACCACCACCAGCACCACGCCAACGCATGTGCGCCACGCGGCCGGAAAACCCTCCGGCCGTGCCTGAGAGCTGCCCGAAAAGGACGAAGAACAGTGAAGAGTCTCACCAAGAGCAACCTGGCCAAGTGTGTGACCGTCGCCGCCGGCCTCGGCCTGGTGGTGGCCGGTACCGGGACCGCCCAGGCGGACCCGACCGGCGTCCCGGTCTACCGTCAGCTCGCGGGCGTCGGCTCCGACACCACCCAGGGCGTCATGAACGCGATGGCCGACGCCATCACCGGCCCGACCGGTGAGAAGCTGATCGCCTCCTACAACGCGACCGGCTCCGCGACCATCAACACCAAGGCCGCCGCCGCCTGCCAGGGGCTCAACCGTCCGAACGGCTCCGGTGCCGGCCGCACCGCCCTGTTGAACGAGCTGAACAAGGGCAACGGCTGCCTGGACTTCGGCCGTTCCTCCAGCCTCAACGTGACCGCCAGCACCCCCGGCCTGACCTACGTCCCGTTCGCCGTCGACGCCGTCACCTACGCGGTCGGCGCGGGCAGCGCGCTGCCGCTCGACCTCACCACGGCCGACCTGCACGCCCTCTACACCTGTGACCCCGGCTTCGTCGGCACCGCCCCGAACTGGGACATCCGCCCGCTGCTGCCGCAGAGCGGCTCCGGCACCCGCTCGTACTGGCTGACCGTGGTCGGCATCACCGAGGGCGACCTGAGCGCCAACCGCTACCCCTGTGTCACCGACACCAAGGGCGGCAAGAAGATCGAGGAGCACGACGGCCGGGTGCTCGACAGCAAGTCGCTGGTGCCGTTCTCGATCGGCCAGTACCTCGCGCAGAGCGCCAGCACCATCCCCGACATCCGCGGCGCGGCCCAGCTCGGCAACATCAACGGTGTCCCGTCGCTGCTGCTGAACACCGGTGCCGCCGCCACCCGTGACGTCTACAACGTCATCCCGACCAGCAAGGTCGGCGTCAGCCCGTGGAGCGACGTCTTCGTCGGCAAGACCTCGAAGATCTGCTCGCGCGCCGACCTGATCAAGCAGTACGGCTTCGGCACCAACGACAACTGCGGTGACACCTCCCGCAACTCCGGCAACTGACCTTCCCTCAACCCTCCGCGTCTCTCTGCCTGAAAGGCACACCAGAACCGTGAGCATCCGTATCCCGCGCACCGTCGCGATCGGCGCCGCCACCCTCCTGGCCGCCGGCAGCATCACCATGGCCGGTACCACCGCGCACGCGGCCGAGACGGTCCCGACCGTCGGCACCCTGGCCCTCAACCCGGCGACCGGCACCGACGAGGAGCTGATCAGCCTGGTCAGTTCCGCCGCCTGCCCCGGCGGCACCAACCTGCAGGGCCTGGTCTTCGGTGCCGGCTTCCCGGTGGACGGCTTCGGTGTCACCGCGAACCAGGCCCAGTCCAACTTCCCGGTCGACGGCCAGGGCCACCTGACCGTGCCGCTGAGCGACACCATGCGCGGCTTCGCGCAGAAGAACGGCTTCTCCACCCTGGCCGGCAAGTACGAGTTCCGGCTGCGCTGCCGCGCCAAGCTCGGCACCACCTACTTCGGTGACTTCGTCGGCGCGATCAGCTTCAACACGCCCACCAGCTACACCACGGTGGACACCACGCCGGTCGCGACCGCCACCAGCACCGCGCTGACCGTCACCCCGAACGGCTCCGCCACCGTCGGCGGCGACGTCAAGCTCTCCGCCGCGGTCACCCCGGCCGCCGAGGGCACCGTCCAGTTCCTGGACGGCAGCACCCCGCTGGGCGCCCCGGTCACCGTGACGGCCGGTGCGGCCGAGCTGACCGTCAACACCCTGACCCTGGGTGCGCACAACCTGTCCGCGGTCTTCACCTCGACCTCGACCGCCTTCCTGGGCTCGACCTCCTCCACGGTCAGCTACACCATCAGCCCCAAGGGTGCCGCCGCGACCACCACCGCGCTGGCCATCACCCCGGCCGGCTCGGCTGCCAAGAACACCCCGGTCGCGCTGAGCGCGACGGTGACCCCGGCCGGCACGCCCGGTGCGGTCGAGTTCCGTGACGGCGGCACGCTGCTCGGCACCCAGTCGGTGAACGCCGGCACCGCCGGGCTGACCGTCGCCACCCTGACGGAGGGCGACCACCTGCTGACCGCCACCTTCGTCCCGGCCGTCCCGGCCGACTTCGCGGCCTCGACCTCCCCGGTCGTTCCGTTCACCGTCACCCCGCCGGTGGTCGTCCCGAACCCGGGCGACCCGCTGCCGCCGTCGCCGGTCTTCGAGACCATCACCACCACGGTCGCCCCCGGCGCCCTGGTGATCAGCGTGGCGGGCACCAACGTCACCCTGCCGCCGCTCACCCTGAACGGTGACAGCACCCTGTACTCCACCACCGGTGCGATCCAGACCGTCACCGTCACGGACACCCGCGCGGGTGCGCCGGGCTGGTCGGTCAGTGGCCGGGTGGACCAGTTCGCCTCGGGCGCCAACCAGATCAACGCGCAGAACCTCGGGTGGGCCCCGAACCTGGTCTCCAAGGGTGACGGTCTCAAGATCAACCTCGGCGGTCAGATCGCTCCGGCCAACGCCGTGGCGGCTGCCGACGCGGGTGTCTTCGGCCTGAAGTCCTCCCGGACCCTGGCCACCGCGACCGGCCTCGGCACCGCCAAGCTCGGCGCCGACCTCACCCTGCTCGCCCCGACCTCCACGCTGGCCGGGACGTACCAGGGCCTGCTCACCCTGACGGCGATCTGACACCGGTAGTTCACCGGGGTCCCGCCCGCCCTTAATCCGGCGGCCGGGCCGTCCGCGCGACACTACGTCGAACCCGTGGACGGCCCGGCCGCCGGTGCCCAACTTCCGTACCAGCAAGCGAGGATGACGCCGCCGATGCGCCGATGGTTCCTACTGCCCCTGCTGGCGGCCGCCGCTCTGGTGATGACCGCTGGGACGGCGTACGCCGACGACCCGCCGGCCGCCCAGGCGGCACCCGCTGCGCAGACCTTCGGCATCCAGCCCGCGACCGCCACCGAGCCGGACGCCCGAGGCACATTCTCGTACGCGGCCACCCCCGGCGCGCTGCTCAAGGACCACGTCGCGGTCTGGAACTACGGCGAGCAGCCGCTCACCGTACGGCTCTACCCGGCCGACGCCTTCAACACCGACAGCGGCGGCTACGACGTGCTGCCCGACGGCAAGCCCTCGACGCAGGCCGGGAGTTGGATCAAGGCCGCGGTCGACTCGGTCACCCTGCCCGGCCGCAGCCGCCAGATCGTCCCGTTCACCCTCGCCGTCCCGGCGCAGGCCTCGCCAGGCGACCACGCGGCCGGCATCGTGGTCGCGGTCCGGGCCGAGAGCAAGGACGCCAAGGGCAACGCGGTCACGGTCGACCAGCGGGTCGGCTCCCGGGTGAACATCCGGGTCTCCGGTGACCTGAAGGCCGAGCTCAAGGTGGAGAACGCCAAGGCGGTCTACCACCCGAGCGCCAACCCCCTGGACACCGGCCGGACCACGGTCAGTTACACCGTCCGCAACACCGGCAACATCCGGCTCGGCGGCAAGCAGGCGGTCCGGATCACCAACGTGTTCGGTTCGATCGCCACCGGCAACGCCCCGGCCGATCTCCAGGAACTGCTGCCCGGCAACGCGGTCAACTACCGCTTCGACGTCTCCGGGGTCTACCCCACGCTGTGGGGCACCGCCGGGATCACCATCGACCCGCTGCCGGTGGCCGGGGACAAGGACCCGAAGCTGGTCAGCGACGTCTCCAAGCACCGCTTCGCGCTGATCCCCTGGACCACGCTGGCGGCGCTGCTGCTGCTCGCCCTGCTGGCCGGCCGCTGGTGGCTGGCCCGGCGCCGCCGTCGCCCGCTCCCCGGAGCGGCCGCCAAGCCGCCGGTGCTGCCCGTCCCGGTGGCCGCCGCCGCGCTGCTGGCCGTCCTGGTGCTGTGTCAACTCCCGTACGCCCCTGGGGCATCAGCCGCAGAGCCGGTCGGCACGCTGTCCTTCGACTACCCGAAGGGGCACGACGACGACTCGATCGACCTGCTCAGCTCCGGTCCGTGCCCGGACCCGGCCAACTATCTGGCGGTGCGGATCAACGGTGCCGGATTCCCGGCCGAGGGCGCCCCGTTGACCGGGACGGTGGCCGCGTCGGTCTACCGGGTCGCACCCAACGGCGGCTTCGTCCTGCCGCTGGCCAACACCCTCAAGGTGGTGGCCACCCAGGCGGGTTCGGGCCCGCTCAAGGGTGACTACACCATTACCGCCAGCTGCCGGCACAAGGTCAAGCCCGTCTCGGTCAAGGACTTCACCGCCGTACTCACCTTCACCGACCCGACCAACTGGACCACCGCTGCGGTGGCCCCCGCAGGCATGCTGCACCAGGCCGTCGCCGCCGACCCGGTGCCAAACCCGGCCGCCGGTGCGGCTGGGTCCGCCGCCGCCCCGGCCGCCGACTCCGGGGTGCCGCTGTACACCTGGATCGCCGTCACCGCCGGGCTGCTGCTGGCAGGGTGGCTGGCCGTGCCGTACGTTCGCCGACTGCGGGCCGGCCGGACATCCGTCGAGGAGGCCGCCGAATGACCGCCGTCATGACCGAGACCCCGGTCGGGCTCCGCACCGAACTGCCGGTGCCGCCGCCCGCCGCGCCCGCGGTCCCTCCGGCGCGCCGACTCCGGCCGGACGGCCCGCAGTTGGCCGGTGCGGCGCTGGCCATCCTGGCCGGGCTGCTGCTCGGCCTGCTGTTCGACTTCGGTCCGCTCGGCGGGCTGCGCCACCTGCGCGACCACCAGAGCGGCTACGCCGAGCTGCGGCTCTCGCTGGCCCAGGGCACCGCGCCGATCGGCCAGTTGGACGCCGACGGCAAGCCGGTCCGACCGGGCACCCCGGTGGCCCTGCTGGAGATCCCGCAGCTCGGCCTGCGCGAGGTGATCCGGGAGGGCAGCGCCGGTGAGGTGCTGGCGGCCGGGCCCGGTCACCGGCGGGACACCGCGATGCCGGGGCAGGCCGGGTCCAGCGTGCTGCTCGGCCGGCAGGCCGGGTTCGGCGGCCCGTTCGGCAGCATCGGCCAGCTGCGGGCGGGGGAGACCTTCACCGTCACCACCGGCCAGGGCCGGCACACCTTCCGGGTGGTCACCGTCCGCCGGGCGGGCGACCCGGTGCCGCCGGCGCTGAAGAAGGGCGCGGGCCGGGTGGTGCTGGTCACCGCCGACGGTCCGCTGTACGCGCCGTCCGGCCTGCTGCTGGTGGACGCCGACCTGACCAGCGAGGTCCAGGAGGCGAACGCCAGGCCGCTCACCGCCGCCGCGCTGCCCGCAGCCGAGAAGGCGCTCGGCACCGAGGACGGCGCCTGGGTGCCGCTGGTGCTCTGGGGCGAGGCGCTGCTGCTGGCCGCCGTCGCGCTGGCGCTGGCCTGGTCGCGCTGGGGACGCCACCAGAGCTGGATCGTCGGGGTGCCCGTGCTGAGCGCGCTCGGCCTGGCGGTCGCCGACCAGGTCGCCCGCCTGCTGCCCAACCTGATCTGACCATTCGTCACCCGAGAAAGGGGCCCGTACCGTGAGCCTCGACACCACGGCCGTCCTGCCGACCGTCCAGCAGAGCTCGGCGGGCACCCTGGACGCCCGCGCGGTCTCGGCCTGGTTCGGCGACCGCAAGGTCCTCGAGCAGGTCTCGCTGCTGATGCCGGCCGGGCAGGTCACCGCGCTGATCGGCCCGTCCGGCTGTGGGAAGTCCACCTTCCTGCGGATCCTCAACCGGATGCACGAGCTGATCCCGAGCGCCGCGCTGGCCGGTGAGGTGCTGCTGGACGGTGCCGACATCTACGCTCCCGAGCGGCGGCTCACCACCGCCCGACGGGACATCGGAATGGTCTTCCAGAAGCCCAACCCCTTTCCGGCGATGTCGATCTACGACAACGTGCTGGCCGGGCTCAAGCTCACCGGTGTGCGGGCCTCGCGGGCCGAGAAGGACCGCCTGGTCGAGGAGTGCCTGAGCAAGGCCGGCCTGTGGAAGGAGGTGCAGGACCGTCTCCGCCAGCCCGGCGGCGCGCTCTCCGGTGGCCAGCAGCAGCGGCTCTGCATCGCCCGCTCGCTGGCGGTCCGGCCCAAGATCCTGCTGATGGACGAGCCCTGCTCGGCCCTCGACCCGACCTCCACCCGCCGGATCGAGCAGACCATCCGCGAACTGGTGGCCGAGGTCACCATCGTGATCGTCACCCACAACATGCAGCAGGCCCAGCGGGTCTCCGACCAGTGCGCGTTCTTCCTGGCGGAGCAGGGCACCCCGGGCGGCATCGTGGAGCACGGTCCGACCGACGCGATGTTCGGCTCCCCGGTGGACCAGCGCACCTCGGACTACGTGAACGGCCGGTTCGGGTAGCCGTGGCTGAAAGGTGAGGTAGGACAGGCGAAATCCGGCCATATGATCGCCTGATGCAACGCGATCTCATCGACGGCGTCCCCGTCCTGTGGGCAGAGGCACCCGGTCCGCTCGAAGCCGTCCTGATCTTCGGCTGCGGGGCGAGCGACGAGACCTTCCGCACGCTGGGGGTGACCCACCTGGTGGAGCACCTGGCGATGAGTACGCTGCCCCGGCTGCACCACGACCACAACGCCTCGGTGGATCTGAATCTGACCCAGTTCACCGCGACCGGCCGCCCGGAGCAGGTGGTCGAGTTCCTGGCCAAGGTCTGCGAGGCGCTCGGCGCGCTCCCGCTGGAGCGGATCGAGCGGGAGGCCGGGGTGCTGGCCGCCGAGAACGGTGCGGTGACCGACCCGACCACCGCCGAGCTGCTCTCCAGCCGCTTCGGCACCCAGGGCCCCGGCCTGGCCTCCTTCCCCGGCCCGGGCCCCGACCGGATTCCGGTCGAGGCGGTGACCGAGCTCGCCGCGCGCTACTTCCACTCCGGCAACGCGGCGCTGGTGCTGACCGGCCCGCCGCCCGCCGGGCTGCGGCTGCCGCTGCCGGCCGGTGAGCGGCCGGACCGCAGCGCCGCCCACCCGGCGCGGCAGGTCGGCCCGTCCTGGCAGCAGGCCGACGTCCCCGGCCCGGGCCTGGCGCTCTCCTGCGACCTGGACGACCCGGCCATGCACCTGGCGCTGAACCTGCTGCGGCAGCGGCTGACCGAGCTGGTCCGGCATCAGCACGGCCTCTCCTACGACGTGGGCGGCGACGTCGTGCACGCGGGGCCGGCCTGGGGCGAGCGGGTGATCTGCCTGGACGCCCGGGAGGGCCAGGAGCAGCGGGTGGCCGAACTGCTCTGGCAGGAGGCGGTCCGGCTGGCCACCGAGAACGCGACCGAGGCGGAGCTCGCCGAGGAGGTCGAGGGGGCCCGCGAGGTCTTCGAGGACCCGCGCTCGGTGGTCTACGAACTCGGCGAGGCAGCAGGGGAGTTCCTGCTCGGTGGGACCTACCGGCCG
Source organism: Kitasatospora sp. Root107 (assembly GCF_001424875.1). Taxonomy (GTDB): domain Bacteria; phylum Actinomycetota; class Actinomycetes; order Streptomycetales; family Streptomycetaceae; genus Kitasatospora. The sequence continues at coordinate 169,563 of NZ_LMCT01000067.1, forward strand.
GCCTCCGACCGGCTGGAGGCGATGCGCCGGGTGACCCCGGACGGGCTCCGGACGGCCTTCGCGGCCGCACTGCGCTCCGCCCTGCTGGTCGTACCGCTGGACACCGAGGTCGCGCTGCGGCTGCCGGACGGCGCCGAGCTGACCCGCTACCGCTGCGCCGATGCGGCCGAACTTCCCCGCGGCGGGCAGGAGTTCCGGCCTTCGCTGAAGGACCGGCTGCGCTACGCGGCGGCCCGGAAGACCCGGCTGGTGGTCACCGACGAGGGCCTGTGGTCCAGCCAGTCCGACGGCTCCGTGCACCACCTGCCGTTCACCGACGTGGTCGGCGTGGAGCAGCGCGGCCCCGGCCGGATGGTGTTCGGCCGGGGCAACTGCTGGATGCCGGTCCTGCCCGATGTCTTCCAGGGCATCGCCCCGGCGGTCCGGGCGATCGACGCGGCCGTCCCGGCGGCGCTGCGCTACCCGGCCTCGGGCTTCAACTCCGAGGACTGACCGGCCCGTTCGGCCGGCGGCCCGGGTGCTCCGGTTCAGACCGCGAACGTACGGCAGCCGCCGGTCCGGGTCGGGGAGCAGCTCGGCGGTGCCGCGCAGCTCGACCGAGGAGTAGGGGTTGGCGAGGTCGTAGACCGAGACGCTGACCCGGGGGTCGCGGGCCAGGTTGCGGGCCTTCTGCCGGCCCGCGGTGGTGGAGAGCAGGACGGTGTCGCCCTCGCGCTTCAGCCACATCACCGAGGACTGCGGGCCGCCGTCCGGGTTCAGCGTGGTGACGGTGGCGAAGTTCCGGGCGTCCAGCAGGGCGCGGACCTCGGGGCCGAGCGTCGGCGTGCTCATCGTGGTGGCTCCTTCGGGTGGAGTTCAGACCAGGGCGTGGACGGGTGCGGGGGCGGCGGCCGGGGCGGGGCGGCGCAGCAGGGTGGCGGCCAGCAGGAAGGCCAGGACCAGCAGCCCGGTGCCGATCCCGAAGGCGAGCCGGAAGCCGTCGGTCAGGGCGGCCTGGGCTGACGCCCCGTCGGCCAGCAGGGCGTCGGTACGGCTGCCGGCCAGGGTGGCCAGCACGGCCACGCCGAGGGCGCCACCGACCTGCTGGGTGGTGTTGAAGAGGCCGGAGCTGACGCCCGCGTCCTCAGGGCTCGCGTCGGCCATGGCGAGCGAGGTGAGGGCGGAGATGGCCAGCCCGAAGCCGCCCGCGAGCAGCATGGTGGGGAGCAGGTGGACCGGGTAGGAGGCGTCCACCGGGAGCCGGGTGAGCAGGCCGATGGCGGCCACCAGTAGGGCCAACCCGCCGAGCAGCACGGCCCGTTCGCCGAACCGGGCGTTCAGCCGGGCGGACAGGAGGAGTGAGACGGTGCCGATGGTCAGGGCGGCCGGGAGCATGGCGAACCCGGTGGCGGCGGCGCCGTAGCCGAGCACGTTCTGCAGGTAGAGCGCGATCAGCACCTGGAAGCCGAACAGCGCGGAGACCATCAGGACCTGCACCAGATTGGCCCCGGCGACGGTGCGGGAGCGGAGCAGCCGCAGCGGCAGCAGCGGTTCGGCGGCCTGCCGCTGGCGGAGCACGAAGCCGGTGAGCAGCAGCACGGAGAGGCCGCCGAGCAGCAGTGCGCCCCAGCCTTGGCGGTCGATCGAGACGATGGCGTAGACACCGGTCATCAGCCCGGCGGTGACCAGGGCGGTGCCGGGCAGGTCGAGGCCCCGGAGCGAGCGGGCCGGGCCGTCGGCGGCCAGCACCCGGAGGGAGAGCAGGACGGCGACGAGGCCGATCGGCAGGTTGACGAAGAAGATCCAGTTCCAGCCGACCGCCTCAGTCAGCACCCCGCCGAGCACCTGCCCGATCGAGGCCCCGGCCGCGCCGACGAAGCTGAATGCGCCGATCGCCCGGCCGCGCTCGCCCGGCTCCGGGAAGAGCGTGACGATCATCCCGAGGCTGACTGCCGAGGCCATCGCCCCGCCGATGCCCTGCAGGAACCGGGCGCCGATCAGCAGTTCCTGACTGCCCGCCACCCCGCAGAGCAGCGAGGCCGCGGTGAAGATCACCAGCCCGGCGACGAACATCCGGCGCCGGCCGAGCAGGTCACCGAGCCGTCCGGCCAGCAGCAGGAGCCCGCCGAATGCGATCAGGTAGGCGTTCACCGTCCAGGTCAGGTTCTCCGGGGAGAAGGCCAGGTCGGCCTGGATGGCGGGCAGCGCCACCGTCACGATGCTGCCGTCCAGAATGATCATCAGCATCCCGGCGCAGAGCACGGCGAGTGCCAACCAGCGTGAGCGTTCGGTGGAGTGGGCGTGCGGGGTCATGGGGTCCCTCCCGTTCGGTGGCTACGGGATGGAACATTATCAGATAGTCCCGTACGGGACTATCTTTTCCAGGACTATCCCCGCGCCCGTCGGGCCCGGCGGACCGGCCGGTCGCTCTCGACCGGCGTGGCGAGGTGTCCCTCCTGAAGGGCGGTCAGGGCGCGCAGCAATGCTGCTCCGTCCTCGCCGGGCAGGGCGTCCAGGGCGTCCTGGTGGACCCGGTCGACGATCTTCACTCCCTCGGTCACCGCCTTGGCGCCGCTCGGGGTGACCGAGATGATCCGGGCCCGCCGGTCGGTGCTGGACGGACGGCGCTCGGCCAGGCCGAGGCGTTCCAGCTCGTCGACAGTGACCACCATGGTGGTCTTGTCCAGGTCGGCGATCTCGGCCAGCTGGATCTGGGTCCGCTCCTGCTCCTGTGCGTGCAGGAGTACGCAGAAGCCGCGCGGGGTGATCTCGAGGCCGCTCTCGGCGAAGGCGGCCGACATCCGGGTCGCCAGTACGTGACTGGTGTGGGCCAGTAGGCCGGACAGGTCCAAAACGGTGCGGGTGGTCATGCCTGCAGTCTACAAACTGCGGCAAGCTCCGGATTATCCGGAAGCGGACTACTGGTGCGGATGCAGCCCCACGCCCTCGCGCAGCACCAGGGAGACCAGCTCGTGCTGCGAGTCGGTGAGTCGGGGGTCGGCGCAGTACACCGTCCGCCCGTCCACGGTGATCGCATAGTGGAAGCCGTCCGGCACCCCGTACGAGGGCGCGCGCAGCCCGCCCGCCACCGCCTCTCTGGCCAGCGCGTGCACATGGGGCGCGTCGGTCCGTTCGGTGGTGTCCAGCTCGGCTCGGAGGGGGTGGCCGGCCAGGCCGCCGGTCCGGGTCACCTGGATACGCATGGTTGCCAGTGTGCTACGCACCGCCGTCGGCGCGCTGCCGATTTTCGTGAAAATGCGGTGCGGAGTCGGCGGGGCTCCGGAATGGGGGGAGCGACGGTGGGCTGATGGAGCGTCAGTTCGACCCCGTCTCACAGGGTGGAATGGTGGCGAGGCTCACTGTGAGGACGGAGGGGCCTGGGTTACGCTGGGACACATCATGCGTTACGGGCTGCTTCTTCTTAGCTGCCGCGGCGAGGGCCTGTAGACCACTGAAGGCCGGCTCCCTCTCCGCGGGGGACTGTGCTGCACCCGCACCGATGCGGGTCAGTAGTCGGCCGAGTCGGGTGTCCATTCACCCCGACCAAGCCCGCATATCGAGTTCGGAAGCCGAGAGTCTCCTCCATGACTGAGCAGTCCTCCATCGCTCGCGCGTTCAACGACCGTCGTACCCCGATCACCGCCGCGGCCACCCCGCAGAAGCCGTCCGGCATGCCGTTCCAGCGGTACGTACCCTTCGGCGCCGTGGACCTGCCGGACCGGACCTGGCCGAGCAAGGTGATCACCCAGGCGCCGCGCTGGCTGTCCACCGACCTGCGGGACGGCAACCAGGCGCTGATCGACCCGATGTCGCCGGCCCGCAAGCGCAAGATGTTCGACCTGCTGGTCAAGCTGGGCTACAAGGAGATCGAGGTCGGCTTCCCGTCCTCCGGCGCCACCGACTTCGAGTTCGTCCGCTCGCTGATCAACGAGGACGCGATCCCCGAGGACGTCACCATTTCGGTGCTGACCCAGGCCCGCGAGGACCTGATCGAGCGCACCGTGGAGTCCCTGGTCGGCGCGCCGCGCGCGACCGTCCACCTGTACAACGCCACCTCGCCGCTGTTCCGCCGGGTGGTCTTCAAGGGCAGCAAGGACGACATCAAGGCGATCGCCGTGGACGGCACCCGCCTGGTGATGGAGTACGCCGAGAAGATCCTGAGCGATGAGACCGTCTTCGGCTACGAGTACTCGCCGGAGATCTTCATCGACACCGAGCTGGACTTCGCGCTGGAGGTCTGCGAAGGGGTGATGGACGTCTGGCAGCCGGGCGAGGGCCGCGAGATCATCCTGAACCTGCCGACCACGGTCGAGCGCTCCACCCCGAACGTCTACGCCGACAAGATCGAGTGGATGTCGCGGAACCTGACCCGCCGTGAGTTCGTCGCGCTGTCCACCCACCCGCACAACGACCGGGGCACCGGCGTGGCCTCCGCCGAGCTGGCCATCATGGCAGGGGCGGACCGGGTCGAGGGCTGCCTGTTCGGGCAGGGCGAGCGAACCGGCAACCTGGACCTGGTCAACGTGGGGATGAACCTGTTCTCGCAGGGCGTCGACCCGATGATCGACTTCTCCGACATCGACGAGATCCGCCGCACCGCCGAGTACTGCAACCAGATGCCGGTGCCGGAGCGCCACCCCTACGCCGGTGACCTGGTGTACACCTCCTTCTCCGGCTCGCACCAGGACGCGATCAAGAAGGGCTTCGACGCCCTGGAGGCCGACGCCAAGGCGGCGGGCGTGCCGGTCGGCGAGTACACCTGGGGCGTCCCGTACCTGCCGATCGACCCGAAGGACGTCGGCCGCTCGTACGAGGCGGTCATCCGGGTCAACAGCCAGTCCGGCAAGGGCGGCATCGCCTACGTGCTGAAGAACGACCACAAGCTGGACCTGCCGCGCCGTCAGCAGATCGAGTTCTCCCGGATCATCCAGGCCAAGACCGACGCCGAGGGCGGCGAGGTCACCCCGGCCGACATCTGGGCGGTCTTCCAGGACGAGTACCTGCCCACCCCCGGCAACGCCTGGGGCCGGATCGCGCTGACCGGTTCCCGCAGCCTGACCACCGAGGACGGCCGCGACGTGCTGCGCGCCGAGGCCGAGGTGGACGGACGGCCCGTCACCCTGCAGGGCACCGGCAACGGCCCGGTCTCCGCCTTCGTCAACGCGCTGGCCGGGATCGGCGTGGATGTCCGGGTGCTGGACTACGCCGAGCACGCGCTGAGCGAGGGCGGCGACGCCCAGGCCGCCGCGTACGTCGAGTGCGCGGTGGACGGCAAGGTGCTGTGGGGCGTCGGGATCGACGCCAACACCGTGCTGGCCTCGCTGAAGGCCGTGGTCAGCGCCGTCAACCGGGCGCAGCGCGCCTGATCCTCCCTCAGGGGGCCACCGGTGGTGGCCCCCTGAGAAGTTCCTGGGAATGTGTTCTGCGACACATTTCTACCCGTTCGGGGTGCTGACACCCGTGCGTAACCATGGCAGCATCTATCCACCGGAACCGGGGTCGGTGGGACGACCGCGGAGTCCGGTCGCGTGACCTGCCCATTGTTGTGCAGGCCGCCTGCCATGTCTGGGGAGTGGCGCCGTGACAGGGTTGTGGGGTGTCCGCCCTCGTTGGCGGACTGATGTCCTCGGTGATTTCTACTGTCCGGGCTGTGGTGGGGACCGCAACTACCGTCGGCAGCACGGTCGGCGGTGGCTGCGGTTGCTCGGCACTCCGGTGCTGCCCGTCGGTCCGGTGACCGGCTGCGTGCAGTGCACCTCCTGTCACCGCCGCTACGGCGTCGAGACCCTCGACCAACTCACCTGCGTCCGGCTGGCGGCGATGCTGCGGGACGCCCAGTACACCGTCGCGCTCGCCGTGCTCGCGGCCGGCGGCACCGGCAGCCGCTCGGCCCGGGACGCGGCCTGCGGCGTGATCCGCGAGGCCGGGTTCGAGGACTGCGGCGAGGCCCAGGTGCTGGCCGCGCTGGCCGCACTCTCCGGGGTCGGCGGCGAGGCACCGCTCGACCTGGCCGGGGCCGGCAGCGGGTTGACCGTCGAACTGCACGCCGCGATCGAGCCGTTGGCCCCGCACCTGGCCCAGCAGGGCCGGGAGCGGCTGGTGCTGCAGGGCGCCTGGATCGCCCTGGCCGACGGGCCCTACCTTCCCCAGGAGCGCGCCGCACTGGCGGCCGTCGGCCGCTGCCTCAAGCTCCCCGGCAGCCGGGTCGACGAACTGCTGGAGGCAGCCACCAACGCTCCCCACTGACCCCCACAGGCCGGGCCCGACTCCCCCCTCCGGGCCCGCCGTGACCCGCACCCACTGGTCTCCCCACGGGACCGGGTGCGGGGCCCACGGCTGTACGGATCCGCCTGCGGCGGGCTTGTGGCGGAGCTGGGATGTGGGATCGCCTGCGGCGGGCTTGTTGGTGGCGGGGACGATTTCGGCTCGGGGAGCCCGCCGCAGGCGGTTGCGGTCGGCCCCGGGCGGGGGTGTCGGTGGCGTACGGGACAATGGGGGCATGAGTCTGTTCCGGGACGACGGCATCGTGCTCCGCACCCAGAAGCTGGGCGAGGCCGACCGGATCATCACCCTGTTGACCCGTCAGCACGGCAAGGTGCGGGCGGTGGCGCGGGGTATCCGTAAGACGAAGTCGAAGTTCGGGGCGCGGCTGGAGCCGTTCTCGCACGTGGACGTGCAGTTCTTCAGCCGCGGTGCGGATCTGATCGGCCGGGGTCTGCCGCTCTGTACCCAGGTGGAGACCATCGCGCCGTTCGGCGCCACCATCGTCACCGACTACGGCCGCTACACCGCCGGCACCGCGATGCTGGAGACGGCCGAGCGGTTCGCGGAGAACGAGGGCGAGCCGGCCGTCCAGCAGTACCTGCTGCTGGTGGGCGGGCTGCGCACGCTGGCCGCCGGGACGCACCAGTCGCACCTGGTGCTGGACGCGTTCCTGCTCCGCTCACTGGCCGTCAACGGCTACGGCGCCAGCTTCACCGACTGCGCGAAGTGCGGACTGCCGGGCCCCAACCGGTTCTTCTCGCTGCAGGCGGGCGGGGTGCTCTGCGCCGACTGTCGCGTGCCTGGCTGTGCCGTACCCTCCCCTGAGACACTGGTACTGCTCGGCGCGCTGCTGTCAGGGGACTGGCGGACGGCGGACGGATGTGAGTCCCGGTACTGGCGGGAGGGCAGCGGCCTGGTCGCGGCCTACCTGCAGTGGCACCTGGAGCGGGGTATCCGCTCGATGAGATACGTGGAGAAGTGAGCATGGCAGCGCGACGGCTCTTCGGCAGCAAGCAGCGGGAGTACCTCCCCCCGACCCCGCACCCGAGCGGCGCTGTGCCGCCGAAGCTCCCGGGCGAGCTGGTGCCCGAGCACGTCGCGATCGTGATGGACGGCAACGGCCGCTGGGCCAAGGAGCGCGGCCTGCCCCGCACCGAGGGCCACAAGATCGGCGAGTCGGTGGTGCTGGACGTGCTCAAGGGCGCGATCGAGCTGGGCGTCAAGAACGTGTCGCTGTACGCCTTCTCGACCGAGAACTGGAAGCGGTCCCCGGAGGAGGTGAAGTTCCTGATGAACTTCAACCGGGACGTGATCCGCCGCCGTCGCGACGAGATGGACGCGATGGGCGTCCGGATCCGCTGGGCCGGGCGGATGCCCAAGCTCTGGAAGAGCGTGGTGCAGGAGCTCCAGGTCGCCGAGGAGCAGACCAAGGGCAACGACGCCGTCACCCTCTACATGTGCGTCAACTACGGCGGCCGGGCCGAGATCGCGGACGCGATGGCGGCGATCGCCCGCGACGTGGCCGACGGCCGGCTGGACCCGTCGAAGGTCAACGAGAAGACCATCGCCAAGTACCTCTACCACCCGGACATGCCGGACGTGGACCTCTTCCTGCGCCCCAGCGGCGAGCAGCGCACCTCCAACTTCCTGCTCTGGCAGAGTGCTTACGCCGAGTTCGTGTTCCAGGACGTGCTCTGGCCGGACTTCGACCGCCGTGACCTGTGGCGGGCCTGCGAGCAGTTCGCGATGCGCGACCGCCGCTTCGGCGGGGCGATTCCGAATGAGGTCGAGGTCCCGACCCAGCGCTGAACCAGCAAGCACCGAGGGCCCGTACGCAGCAGGAGGTCATCNGCAAGCACCGAGGGCCCGTACGCAGTCGCGTACGGGCCCTCGGTGCTTGCTGGTTCAGGACTTCTTGGTGCACTCCGCGCAGGTCCCGAAGATCTCCAGGGTGTGCGCGATGTCGCTGTAGCCGTGCTCGGCCGCGATCGAGTTGGCCCAGCGCTCGACCGCCGGGCCCTCGACCTCGACGGTGGAGCCGCAGCTGCGGCAGACCAGGTGGTGGTGGTGCCCGCTGCTGCACCGGCGGTAGACCGCCTCGCCGTCGGCGGTGCGCAGCACGTCCACCTCACCGGCGTCGGCCAGCGACTGCAGGGTGCGGTAGACGGTGGTCAGACCGACCGAGTCACCCCGGTGCTTGAGCAGGTCGTGCAGCTCCTGCGCACTGCGGAAGTCCTCGATCTCGTCCAGGGCCGCCGAGACGGCGGCACGCTGCCTGGTCGATCGGGCACGCGACGGGCCTGCGGTGGTCACCGTGGGTCCTCCTGGTCGTGGGGTGGTCTGGCACCTCATTGTGCCAGCCCCCGACTGGTGACCGAATCCTCCGTGCGGCCCTGTTGCTGATCGGGCAGCCGTACCTCGCAGACCTCGGGACCGTGGTCGCTCGCGGCCCGGTGCCGACGCCGGGCCAGCGGCGTGGCGACCGCGCTGAGCACCGCGAAGACCACGATCGCCAGCAGCACGATGGTCGGCCCCGAGGGCAGGTCGGCCTGGTACGAGCCGGCCACCCCGGCCACCGCGACCAGTACGCCGACCCCGATCGAGGCGGCCTGGGTCATCGCGAAGGACCGGGTGAGCTGCTGCGCCGCGACCACCGGGACCACCATCAGCGCGCTGACCAGCAGCAGGCCGACCACCCGCATCGCCACCGTGACGGTGACCGCGGCCATCACGGCCAGCAGCAGGTTCAGGACGCGCACCGGCAGCCCGGTGACCCGGGCGAACTCCTCGTCCTGGCAGATCGCGAAGAGCTGGCGGCGCAGACCGATGGTGACCGCGATGACCACCGCGGCCAGCACCGTGATGGTGATCAGGTCGCTCGGCGCGACGGTCAGGATGGAGCCCCAGAGGTAGCTCTCCAGACTGCCGTTACCCGCCTGGGCGCTCATGCTGACCAGCATCTTCCCGCAGGCCATTCCGCCGTAGAAGAGCATCGCCAGCGCGATGTCGCCACGCTGGTTTCCGCGCGAGCGGACCAGCTCCATGACGACGGCGCCGAGCACGCAGACCAGCACGGCCATCCAGACCGGGCTGGTCTGGAAGAAGAAGCCGAGGCCGACGCCGGTGAGCGCGACATGTCCCATGCCGTCGCCCATCAGCGCCTGCCGGCGCTGCACCAGGTAGATGCCGACGGCGGGCGCGGTGATGCCGACCAGTACGGCGGCGATCAGCGCCCGCTGCATGAAGTCATAGCTGAGCATTTCGGTCATGCGAGCAGTCCAGGGGTCGTCAGGTGGTCGTCCCCATGGGGATGAACGTGGTCGTGCCCGGGCAGTGCGTGCTGGCCGGTGCTGGGGTGCGGCGGGCCGTCGTACGCGACGCAGCCGTCGCGGAGCACCACGGTGCGGTCGATCAGCGGCTCCAGCGGCCCGAGTTCGTGCAGTACCAGCAGGACCGCGGTGCCCCGGCCGACCTCCTGGCGCAGGGTGTCGGCGAGCACCTGCTGACTGGCCACGTCCACCCCGGCCATCGGCTCGTCCATGATGAGGAGTTCGGGGGAGCCGACCAGCGCGCGGGCGATCAGCACCCGCTGGTGCTGGCCGCCGGAGAGCCCGGCCACGCCGTCCTCGGCCCGGTCCAGCATGCCGACCTGGGCCAGCGCGCGGTCGACCGCGGCCTTGTCCTTGCGGCGGAACGGGAGCAGCCCGTGTTGCGGCAGCCGCCCGGTGGAGACCACCTCGCGGACGGTGGCGGGCACCCCGCTGGCGGCGGTGGTGCGCTGCGGCACGTAGCCGATCCGGTGCCAGGCCCGGAACTTGGCGTACGGGGTGCCGAACAGCTCCAGCCCGCCGCGCTCCAGCGGGACGGCGCCGATCACCGACTTCACGGTGGTGGACTTGCCGGAGCCGTTGGCCCCGAGCAGCGCGACCACCTCGCCGGGCCGGACCTTGAGGTCCACGCCGCGCAGCACGGGGCGGCCGCCGAGCGAGGCGACGGCGTCGCAGAGACAGACGGCCGCAGGCGCGGCACCCACCTCACGGGGGTGCCGCGCCAGGGCGGAGTCCGTCCCTTCGGCCTTCGAGGCCTTGGATATGACAGAGCTCATGAGGATCCGATGTCCCGTCAGCCGGTGGTGCCGAAAGCGGTCTTGAGGTTGGCGAGGTTCTGCCGCATGACCGAGAAGTAATTGTCCTTGGCCTGGTCCTTGACGCCCTCCAGCGGGTCCAGGACTGCGGTCTTCAGGTTGAGGTCCTTGGCGACGGTCTCGGCGAGCTTGGGGCTGACCAGGGTCTCGAAGAAGATCGTGGTGACGCCGTGCTCCTTGGCGGCCCGCTGGACCTCGGCCAGCTTGGCCGGGGTGGGCTCGGCCTCGGGGTCGACGCCGTTGATGGCGATCTGGTTGATGCCGTACGCCTCGGCGAGGTAGCCGAAGGCGGCGTGGCTGGTCACGAAGGACTTGCCCTTGACGTCCTTCAGGCCGGCCTTGAACTCCTGGTCCAGCGCGGCCAGGTCGGCCACCATCCGGTCGGTGTTCGTCTGGTAGTCGGCGGCGTGCGAGGGGTCGGCCTTGGCCAGCTCGGCGCCGACGCTCTTGGCGACGGTGGCGTAGCGGCTGGGGTCGAGCCAGATGTGCGGGTCGCCCGCGGCCTCGTCCTTGTGCTCCTCGCCCTCCTCGGCCGGGAGGTGGTGGTCCACCAGCGGGGAGGCGGCGGTGGCGTCCACCACGTGCTTGGAGCCGCTCTGCGCGACTGCCTTGTCGACGGTGGGCTGCAGGCCCTTGAGGTAGACCACCAGGTCGGCGTCCTTGACCTTGGCGACCTGCTTGGCCGTCAGCTCCAGGTCGTGCGGCTCGGCCCCGGCGGCGGTGAGGTCGGTCACGTTGACGTGCTCGCCGCCGATCTTCGAGGCGAGGAACTCCATCGGGTAGAACGACGCGACCACGTCCAGCTTGCCGTCGCTGCCCTTCGCGCTGCTCGAACCGCCGCAGGCGGTGAGGACGAGGGCGCCGACGAGGGCGGTGGCGGTCAGGGCTATGGAGGTGGGGACGCGTCGCAACATCATGACAACCATTCTCAACTTAACTGGAAATGATTGTCAACTCGATCGACCATCGAACAAGCCGATCGTCGGTTCGACACACCGAGCGACCGCGGAATACCGATTTGAACCCCGCCCCACCACGCCCGGTAACCTCTGGAGGTATTCGGGTGCGTGCAACCAGCCGCGCCTTGACCGTGCCGTCCTCCCGTGACGTCGTACTGAAGAGAGCACTGTGGCCGCCGACAAGATCGACACGATCGTCAGCCTGAGCAAGCGCCGTGGCTTCGTCTACCCCTGCAGCGAGATCTACGGTGGCACCCGCGCCGCTTGGGACTACGGTCCGCTGGGTGTCGAGCTCAAGGAGAACATCAAGCGCCAGTGGTGGCGTTCGATGGTCACCGCTCGGGAGGACGTCGTCGGGCTCGACTCGTCGGTGATCCTGGCCCGCGAGGTCTGGGAGGCCTCGGGTCACGTCGCGACCTTCAACGACCCGCTGACCGAGTGCCTCTCCTGTCACAAGCGGTTCCGTGCGGACCACCTGGAGGAGGCGTACGAGGCCAAGCACGGCCGGGTCCCGGCCAACGGCCTGGCCGACGTCAACTGCCCGAACTGCGGCAACAAGGGCGGCTTCACCGAGCCCAAGGAGTTCTCGGGCATGCTGAAGACGCACCTCGGCGTCACCGAGGACGCGGGTGGCCTGGCCTACCTGCGCCCGGAGACCGCCCAGGGCATCTTCACCAACTTCAAGGCGGTGCAGACGACTTCGCGCAAGAAGCCGCCGTTCGGCATCGCCCAGGTCGGCAAGAGCTTCCGGAACGAGATCACCCCCGGCAACTTCATCTTCCGGACCCGCGAGTTCGAGCAGATGGAGATGGAGTTCTTCGTCAAGCCCGGCGAGGACGAGCAGTGGCACGAGTACTGGCTGCAGCAGCGCTGGGACTGGTACGTCGACCTCGGCCTGCGGACCGAGAACATGCGCTTCTTCGACCACCCGAAGGAGAAGCTGTCCCACTACGCCAAGCGCACGATGGACATCGAGTACCGCTTCAACTTCGGCGGCAGCGAGTTCTCCGAGCTGGAGGGTGTGGCCAACCGCACCGACTACGACCTCCGGGTGCACAGTGAGGCCTCCGGCCAGGACCTCAAGTACTTCGACCAGGAGTCGGGCGAGCGGTACTTCCCGTACGTCATCGAGCCCGCAGCAGGTCTGAACCGCGCCATGCTGGCCTTCCTGCTCGACGCCTACTTCGAGGACGAGGCGCCGAACGCCAAGGGCGTCATGGAGAAGCGGGTCGGCATGCGGCTCGACCCCCGGCTCGCCCCGGTCAAGGTCGCGGTGCTGCCGCTGTCGCGCAACGCCGACCTGTCGCCGAAGGCCCGCGGCCTGGCGGCCGACCTGCGTACCGCGTGGAACGTCGAGTTCGACGACGCGGGCGCGATCGGCAAGCGCTACCGCCGCCAGGACGAGATCGGTACGCCGTTCTGCGTCACGGTCGACTTCGACACCCTCGAGGACAACGCGGTCACCATCCGCGAGCGTGACACCATGGCGCAGGAGCGGGTCTCGCTCGACCAGGTGAAGGCCTACCTGGGTGCGCGCCTGATCGGCTGCTGACGCTCTGTCGGTTCTCGAACGGCCCTTCCGCTCCGGCGGGAGGGCCGTTCGCGTGCCGGTCGGTGGATCGTCACCGGCTCGCCCGGCGCAGGCGGTCGGCGGTGCGGCGGGCGACCCGGGCCTCGCTGCGGTGGCCGTGGTGGCGCAGGTAGTGGTCGAGCCACTCCATGGATCCGGCGAGCTGCTCGACGTCGCTGCCGGGCGGCTGGGTGCCGAGGCTGTCCAGGATCTCGACGGCCTCCCGGAACGGGGCGAGCACCTGCTCGGTCTGTTCCAGGCGGGAGTGCCGCAGCGCCAGGTTGGACAGCACGTGCACGGCGCCGGACCGGTGCTGCTCCGGGTCCTGCGCGTACAGCCGCCGGTAGAGGTCGGCGGCCTCGCTGGTGGCGGTCAGCGAGCCGGTGTGGTCGTCGGTGTCGGCGCACCGGATGCCCAGGTGGTTGAGTGCCGTGGCGAGGCCGGCGATGTGTTCGGCCGCTCCGGCGGCGACGAGCTGCCGGTACAGGACGACCGCCTCCTCGGTTGCGGCCCGCGCCTCCCGGTGCCGTCCGAGTACGGCGAGGCGACGGCCCAGGCTGTCCAGGGCGTCCGCGTAGAGGTGGCGTACCCGGCCCGGAAACCGGGAGAGTTGGTGCCGGTAGATCCGGACCGCATGCTCGGTGGCGGACAGCGCCTCGGCGGCGCGGCCGCCCCAGGCCAGCAGCAGGCCGAGACTGTGCAGGCAGCCGGCGTGCAGGAGCTGGAACGCGGGATGGTCGTGGCCGCCGGACAGGTCGACGGCCTCCCGGAGCAGTTCGGCGCCCGCGTCGGCGCGCCCGGCCCGGCCCAGCGTGAGGCCCTCGCTGTTCAGCCGGTCGATCCGTTCCACCAGCTTCGGGTCGGGTGGCGGCAGCTGCGGCCCCGGGACGGACGTACGGGTGAACTCGCCGTCCTCGGTCAGGCGGAAGCCGTGGCGTTCCCACAACTGGTCCAGCGAGGCGAGCAGATCCGGCGAGACTGCGGCCAACCTGTCGCGCAGGCCCACCAGTTCGGTCCGGTAGGGAGCCGCCTCGGCGGCCCGGCCGAGCTTGGTCAGTGCCCCGGTCAGCGTCAGCAGGGTCATCTCGTAGCCGGTCTGGTCCGACGGAGTCCGCGGGCGGCCCAGCGAGCGGTAGCCGGCGACCGACTCCTCGAGTGCCGGGACGGCCTGCTCGAACCGGCCCATCTCCTCGAGCTTGATGCCCAGATCCCCCAGTGCGGAGGCGAGTTCGGCCCGGGCGTCGGCCGTGCTGGGGCCCGCCGCCGGTGGGCGCTGGGTGAACAGGGCCGTCATGAGCGGTGTGACGCTGCGCGCCACCAGCTTGCGGCGGAGCAGCACGGCCTCCTCGATCCGGGCCAGTGCCTCCTGGTGGGCGCCGGTCTCGGCCAGCTGGTTCCCGAGCCGGGCCAGCGCCCCGGCCAGTTCCGGTTCCAACTCCGGCTCCAGCCGGGCGGCTTCGCGGAGCAGGGCCACCGCCTCGGTGGCCGGCACCCGGGCCTCCGCACGGCGGCCCAGCAGGCCCACCAACAGCGCGAGCATGTCCAGCGCGGATGCCAAGGCCGGCCGGTAGCGGACCTGGTCCCGGTCCGTGAGCGCGCGGAAGACCGCCACGGCCTCCGCCATCAGCTCGGCACCCTCCGTCAGGCCGCCGGGCGTGCTGCCGAGCAGCATGGCTAGCCGGTACAGGGCGAGTCCGAGAACCGCTCGCTCCGGGGCTCCGGCCGCCGCCCGCCGGAGTCGCGTCACCTCCGAACGCGCCTGCGCCACCTCGGCCGTGTCCAGTCCCCGCGCGTCCTGTTCCGGCATCCCGAACCCCCTGTTGCTCCGGCTGCTCCGGGGCGCACCGCCCTGCGGTGAGCACGCCGGGTAGCCGGGAGTGGTTCCAGCCCGCACTGCTGGAGGGGTCGGGTCACGGCCCGAGCGGCAGGCCGACCGAGCGGAGGGCGGCGCGGGCGGCGCGGTGGCGGCCCTCGTCCAGGGTGGCGACGGCGGTCAGCAGAGCGCGGTAGCGGGTGGGGGAGTGGGTCAGGGCGGTGGCGTACTGGGCCAGGTCGGCCGGGGAGCGCAGCCGGGCGACCTGCTGGGTCAGCGCGGCGGCCAGTTGGGCGTCCAACTGCAGGGCGGTGGCGGCGAGTTCGTCGGTCCGGCGGCCCGCCGCCTGGTGCAGCAGGCGGTACGCGTCCTCGGTGCGGCCCGCAGTGCGCAGGTGGTCGGCCAGGGTGGCCAGTTCGGCGGGCGGGGCCGAGCCCCACTCCCAGAGCAGGGTGAGGCTGTCGGCGGAGAGCCCGGCCTGCTCCAAGGCGGCCAGCAGGGAGGGGAGTTCGGCGGCCGGGTAGCCCCAGAGGGCGTGGAACAGGGCGGCCGCCTCCTCGGCGAGACCGCCCCGGCGCAGCTCGGCCAGGGTGCCGGCGGCCTGACCGGCGGCGCCGTGGGCGACGGCCCTGGCCAGGTAGCCCGCCGCGCCGGCCGGGCCCTCGGTGCGCAGCAGCGCGATCAGCCGGGCCACGTCGGCGGGGGCCAGCACCACCGCGGCCTGCGCGGTGACGGCGGCCGACTCCTGGGCCGAGCCTTGGCCGTGCAGGGCGGTGATCCGGGCCGCGAGGGCGGCCAACTCGGCTGCGCTGCGCGGTTCGGGGGCCCTAGGCCGGGGCGGCTGTGCGGGCTGCTCCGGCTGCTCCGGTTGTGGGGCGGCCGGCTCCGGCGCGGCGACCCCGGCGAACCTGGCGCCCCGCATCGGGGCGGCGGTGACCACCGGGGCGGGCTGGGGTGCGGCACTCGCCTCGTACGCGCCGCCGAACCGGGCTCCGGTCGGGCGGCGCTGGACCGGGACGGCGGTCTGCTCGCGCCGGTGGTCCTCCAGCGCGAGCAGACGTTCACTCAACTCCAGGTGCCGGGCGCCGAGTCCGTCCCGCAGGGTGCGGATCTGGGCCAGCTGGCGGTGCAGTTCGGGGTCGGCGGTCCCTTCCAGGGCTTCGGTGAGCCGCTGCTCCCGCTGGGCCGCGTACCGGCGGGCCCGCAGCAGCTCGTCCAGCTCCGTCCGCAGGGTCTGGACGTCCTCCGTTGCCCCGGGGTCGAGTCCGCGCACCGTCATCGCACCGTCCTGTGTCTGCCAGCCGTCCCTGGAGGGTCATCCTGGCCGCAGAACAAGGCAGTTGTGTTACGGCGACGAGTCCGGCGCTTTTCGGGGCCGGTCAGGAGCCTCAGGCGCGGCCGAGCAGCCGGACCACGTCCACCACCCGGTGCGAGAAGCCGGACTCGTTGTCGTACCAGCCGAAGATCTTGACGTGCCGTCCGTTCCCGCCGACGGTGGTCAGCTGCGCGTCGAAGATGCAGGAGTGCGGGTCGCCGACGATGTCGCTGGAGACCAGCGGCGCCTCGGCGTAGCGGAGGACTCCGGCCAGCGGGCCCTCGGCGGCGGCCTTGGCGAACAGCGCGTTCACCTCCTCGACGGTGGTGGGGCGGGCCAGGTAGGCGGTCAGGTCGGTGATCGAGCCGACCGGGACCGGGACGCGCAGCGAGGCGCCGTCCAGCTTGCCGTTCAGCTGCGGGAGCACCAGGCCGATCGCCTTGGCCGCGCCGGTCGAGGTGGGCACGATGTTGGTGGCGGCGGCCCGGGCCCGGCGCAGGTCCTTGTGCGGGCCGTCCTGGAGGTTCTGGTCCTGGGTGTAGGCGTGCACGGTGGTCATCAGGCCGTGCTCGATGCCGATCCCCTCGTCCAGCACCTTGGCCAGCGGGGCCAGGCAGTTGGTGGTGCAGGAGGCGTTCGAGACGATGTGGTGCACGGCCGGGTCGTAGCGGTCGTGGTTGACGCCGTACGCCAGGGTGAGGTCCTCGTTGGACGCCGGGGCCGAGATCAGCACCTTGCGGGCGCCCGCCTCCAGGTGGGCCCGGGCCCTGGTGGCGTCGGTGAACACGCCGGTCGACTCGACCACCACGTCCACGCCCAGCTCGCCCCAGGGCAGTCGGGCCGGGTCGCGCTCGGCGAGCACCTTCACCTTGCGGCCGTTGACCACGATGCTGTCGCCGTCCACCTCGACCTCGCGCTCCAGCCGGCCCATGGTGCTGTCGTAGGACAGCAGGTGGGCCAGGGTGGCAGCGTCGGTCAGGTCGTTGACCGCGACGATCTCCAGGTCGGCGCCCTGCTGGAGGGCTGCGCGGACGAAGCCCCGGCCGATCCGGCCGAATCCGTTGATCGCTACCTTGATCGCCATTCTCGACTCCCTTGCAGATGGGGTCACTCGGCGGGATGCCAGGCTTCGTCGGCTGGTAACCGCTTTAAGTGGTTACTCGGTAGCCTACGGGTCGACGATCACCGGTGCAACCGGTCTGAGGGGTTAGCTGGTTATGCTGGGGAGATGGAGTTCGTCTTTGTCGCCGGTGATCCCGCGCTCGATCTGGTCGGTACCGTGCAGCGGCGCCGCACCCTGGCCCGCGACCTGCTGCCGACACCGGCCGACCTGGGGCTCTGGACAGCAGCGGCCGGGTTGGTCGACCAGCCGGTCGAGGCGGGGGTGGACGACCTGGAGCAGGCGCACCAACTCCGCGAGGCTGTCTACCGCTTGGGCCTGGCGGCGGTTGCCGGGGAGCCCTACCCGACGGCCGACCGCAGGCTGCTCAACCGGCTGGCCGACGGCCCCGCACTCCGGCTCGACCTGCGCCCCGACGGCACCCTGCGCCGTACCGGCAGCGCAGCCGCCGCCCTGGCGACGGTGGCCAGGTCGGCGCAGGAGCTGTTCGCGCTGCCGCTCGGCGCGCCGATCCGGGAGTGCGCGTTTGAGTCGTGCACCCGGCTGTACGTGGACCGCTCCCGCCGGGGGGTGCGCCGCTGGTGCGACATGGCCGCCTGCGGCAACCGGGCCAAGGCCGCAGCCTTCCGCGAGCGGCACCCCGGGTAGAGCGGCACACGCTGCACCACCAGGGGCTCGGGGAACTGCGACGCCAGCCACGGGACGGCTTCACGTGCGGGATTGGTCAACCCCGGGCGCGGCTGACGTGTGCCTGGCGTGCGGGCTCAGGCGAAAGTGCCTGGCTTTTTACGCGGCGATCACGCTCCTGAGGTTGGCGTCGCAGTTCCCCGAGCCCCTGTCTGCCGAACCGTATGCCTTAGGAGGCCAGCTGGGCCCGGGCCTCCATCAGGGCGAAGCCGAGCAGGTTGAGGCCGCGCCAGTCGGCCGGGCGGAGGGCCTGCTCGTGGTCGGCGGCCAGGCCGATGCCCCAGACCCGGTCGAGCGGGCTGGCCTCGACCAGGACCCGGTTGGCGGTGCCCAGCAGGTAGGACCGGAGGGCCGGGTCCTGGCCGAACTTGGCTACGTTGCCCGCCACCACCAGGTCGAAGCGGGCGGCTGTCCAGCGCTGGTCGTCGAAGCCGCGGACCAGCCGCCCGAGCTTCTTCGCCTCGGCCGGCGTACGGGCCGTCAGGATCCGCCAGAACGCCTTCTCGTCATCGAACAGCCGGGCCTTGCCCGCCATCATCCAGTGCTCTGCGGTGGAGAACCGCACCCCGTCCACGGTGAACTCGGACGGCGCCCACTGGCTCAGCGAGCCGGGCCCGACGCTGCCGTCATGCTCCGGCCGGTGGCCCCAGAACATCAGGTACTTCGGCCGCGCGCCGGCCGCCACCAGGGCGGCCAGGTCCTCGCGGGTGCGGGTGGTGGAAGGGTGCGCGGCGTCGTTCATACCGGCATGCTGTCACCCGCCACCCACACCCGGCCTCCGGTTTTCCCCGGCCACGTGCGGCCGCACCAACTCGGCCGTCTCCCGGCCGTACGCCTCGGCGAGCCTGGCGAGGAAGTCGTCCGGCCGGTACGCGTACTCCTGGGTGCCGACCGACTCCAGTGCCAGGGTGGCCAGCAGGCAGCCGACTTGGGCCGCGACCGGCAGTGGCAGTCCCCAGACCTCACCGGCCAGCACCCCGGCCCGGAAGGCGTCGCCGACGCCGGTCGGGTCGGCCCGGCGCAGCTCCTGCGGCGGGCGGATCTCGATCGGGGCTTCGCCCTGACGCTCGATCAGCACACCGTCCGCTCCGAGGGTGGTGAACCAGGTGCCGACCCGGCCGAGCAGCTCGGCCCCGGTCAGCCCGGCTCGCTCCAGCAGCAGGCCGCGCTCGTACGCGTTGGTGAAGAGCCACCGCGCGCCGTCGACCAGGGTGTGGACCTGATCGCCGGTCAGCCGGGCGAGCTGCTGGGAGGGGTCGGCGGCGAACGGGATACCCGCCACCTGGCACTCGCCAGTGCGGCGCAGCATCGCCGCCGGGTCGTCCGCCCCGATCAGCACCAGCCGGGCCGGGCCGGTGCGGCCCAGCACCTCGGGGAGGCTGATGTCGGCGGCCCGGCTCATCGCGCCCGGGTGGAAGGAGGCGATCTGGTTCTGCGCCTGGTCGGTGGTGCACAGGAAGCGGGCGGTGTACCGGCCGGGGACGGTGAGCACACCCCGGGTGTCCACGCCGTTGGCGCGCAGCCAGTCGTCGTACTCCCCGTGGTCGCCCCCGGCCGCCCCGACCAGCAGCGGGCGCAGGCCGAGCCGGCCGAGGCCGAGGGCGATGTTGGCGCCGACCCCGCCGCGCCGGATCTCCAGCCCGTCCACCAGGAACGAGAGCGAGACCTTGGTCAGCTGATCGGGCAGCAGCTGGTCGGAGATCAGGCCGGGGAAGGTCATCAGGTGGTCGGTGGCGATCGAGCCACTGATCACGATCTGCCCGTGGGCGGCGTACGCGGTCATCGGATCTCCCTCGGAAGGTGGAGCGGTCACCAGCCGTGCCGGTGGCCGCCGGTCCGCAGCCGGGAGACCAACTCCCGGCGCAGCGCCCGGTCCTGGTCGGTCTCCACCGCCAGGTCGAGCTGGACGATGTCCACCCCGGCCGAGTGCAGCGAGCCGATCCGGTCGGCGACGGTGGCCGGTGAACCGGCGTAGGCGGTGGCGAACGCGCGGCGGACGTACGCGGCCACCTGGTCGGCCGCCTGCTGGTCGGGCACCTGGCCGCGCTCGCGGTCGCGGTCCAGCGCGACCGCCTCGGCGAACCGGGGCCGGTCCGGCCCCGAGGTGAGCCGCAGGGCGTCCCGGCGCAGCTCCTGGACCCGCCGCCGGGCGGCCTCGTCGGTGTCGGCCAGTACCAGGGTGAGGTGCCGCCAGATCCGCAGGCTCCGGCCGAACCCGGCTGCGGTGGCCCGGATTTCGCCGATCCGGCGCCGGGTGTCGGGCAGCGGGAGCGACGGCAGGGCGTACACCTCGGCGTGCCGGGCGGCCAGCTCGACACCGGCCGGGGCCGAGCCGCCGAACGAGATCAGCTCGCCTCCCGGTTCGGGCCGAAGCCCGGCCAGTGCACCCCTGACCTGGTAGAACTCGCCCTTGTGGTCGAACTCCTGATCGGCTGTCAGGGAGCGCCGGAGCAGCCCCAGGTACTCGTCGGCCCGCCGGTAGCGGTCCGGCTTGCCCAGGGTGTCGCCGTCCCTGGCCACGTCCAGATCACTGGATCCGACGATCACATGCGCCGCCACCCGGCCGCCGGAGAGCCGGTCCAGGGTGGCGAGTTGGCGGGCCGCGACGGTGGGGGCGGTGGTGCCGACCCGGTGGGCGACGGCGATCCGCAGCCGGCTGGTGGCGGCCAACGCCCAACTGCCCACCAGCCACGGGTCGGGCCAGGAACTCGACTGCACCACCAGGGCGCTGTCGAGCCCGTCCTCCTCGTTCTCCCTGGCTGTCCTGGTCACGTGCCCGGGATCGGCGGTGCGGTCCCTGGGGTCGGGGGCGAACCGCAGCGCCTGCCGCTCCCGAGGGGTCCGGCCGGTGACCGGGGCGGCCCGTACGCCGCCGCGCAGTTCGAGTTCCATCACGGCCCCTCAGCCCGCCGCCGGGCCGAGCCGGGCCAGGGTGTCCAGCAGCCGGGCCCGGCTGACGAACACCTCGGGCGGCAGCGACACGTACAGCTGGATGGTGGTGACGCCCGGGCGGTGGTACCGCATGATCCGCTCCCGGCACTCCTCGGGGGAGCCGGAGATGAACAGGCCGTCCACCACCTCGTCGGGCAGGGCGGCCTGCGAGCCCTCCGGGTCGCCGGCCGCCCAGAGCTTGTGCGTGTCGGCGAGCAACTCGCCGTGGCCCAGCCACTCGTGGAACTTGCGGTACGGCTCCCGGTTCAGGATCCAGGCCAGGAACGGCCGGCTGGCCCGGTGCGCGTAGTCGGTGTCCTCGGTCGGGCAGACGAAGACCTTGACCACCAGCTCCTTGCCCGGCGGCTGCGGACCGACCGCGTCCAGCACCTTCGGCACGTCCTCGGGGAACAGCAGGTTGGAGATCGCGCCGTCCCCCTCGGTGAAGCCGAGCCGGAGCATGTTGGGGCGCAGCGCGCCGAGGATCACCTTGACCGGCTCGGCCGGCGGGTGCGGCAGCCGGTACCCGGTGATCGAGAAGGTGTCGAAGTCCCCGGCGATGTGCTCGCCGCGCAGCGCCCGGGTGACGAACCGCAGCACGTCCCTGGTCCGCTTGAAGGGCTCGTCGAACGGGATGCCGTTGATGTCGGTGACGTGCGCCGGGACGGAGGCGCCGATTCCCAGCAGCAGGCGCCCGGGCGCGAGTTGGGCCAGCGTGGCGGCGGTCTGCGCGAGCACCGCCGGGCCCCGGGTGTGCACCGGCACGATGCCGGTGCCGATCCGCAGGCTGGGCGACCAGGCGGCGGTCGCGGCCAGCGGGGTGAAGGCGTCGGTGCCGCCGCCCTCGGCGCTCCAGACGTCGGTGTAGCCGAGGTCGGGGAGCCGCTCGACGATGAAGCGGTGCCGGTCGATGGTCAGGCCGGGCAGCGGCAGCGTGATGCCCCACTTCGGCGGTTCTGAGGTGTACGCGGTGGTCATCGGGCGGCCTTCCTGCGGGCGGGGGTCACGGCCGGACCGAGACCGTGGTGAGGTCGAGGAACCAGGACTGCGGCTGGACCAGGCCCTGCACCTTCGGCGAAAGAGCCCTGGGGTTGCGGTCGTTGACCACGAACAGCCACGGCGCGTCGGCGGTCACCAGCCCGAGCGCCTGCCGGTAGTCGGCCTGCCGCTTGGCCTGGTCGGGCGAGGCGGCGGCGGACTTGAGCAGCTCGTCCACCTTCGGGTTGGCGTAGTGGCCGGTCCAGAACGGGCTGTTGGAGCCGACGAAGAGCGGCAGCAGCGCCTCCGACTGGAACAGCGTGGTGGACTGCGCGATGGCGTCCGAGCCGAGCGCGACCTCGCCCTTGGCCTCGGCGCCGATCAGCGTCGACCAGTCGGTGGTGCGCAGCTCGACCTTGATGCCGACGGCCGCCAGATCGCGCTGGATCGCCTCGGCGATCGGCACCGGCACCAGGTTTCCCGAGCCGCCGGTGGGCACCGTGACCGAGCTGGCGAAGCCGCCGGACAGTCCGGCTTCGGCGAGCAACTGCTTGGCCTTGGCCGGGTCGTAGGAGTACGCGTCGCCCGCCTTGTCGTACGCGGCGGTGGCCCGGGGCGCGGCCTGGTAGGCCGGGTCGGCGGTGCCGTGCAGCAGCTTGTCGGCGATCGCCTGGCGGTTGATCGCGAAGTTGGCCGCCCTGCGCACCCGGGGGTCGCTCCACGGCGCCTTGGTGGTGTCCAGGATCCAGTACCAGAGGTGGTCGTAGCTGTTGGTGAGCACCTGCACGCCGTCGGCCTTCAGACTGTCGAGGTCGTCCGGGTTCGGGTACTCGATCCAGTTCACCCCGCCGGAGCGGAGTGCGGCGGTGCGGGCGGCGGCGTCCGGGATCGGCTTGACCACCAGCTTGTCCAGCTTGGGTGCGCCGCGCCAGTAGGTCTTGTTGGCGACCAGCTCGATCTGCTGGCCCTCGGTGTACGAGGAGAACGCGAACGGGCCGGTACCGACCGGGTGTTGGGCGAACTTGGCGGAGCCGGTCAGCTTGACGGCGGTCGGGCTGGCGATCAGGACGTGCGCCAGGTCCTCCGGGAAGTGGCCGTTGGGGTCCTTGGTGACCAGCTCGACGTGGTCCGCGTCCAGCTTGCGGTAGCCGGTGATGCCGCCCGCGTACTCCTTGGCGGCGGCGCCGAGCGCGTCGGTCCAGTACTCGCTGCCCTTCTTCAGGTAGCGGTCCAGGTTGAACAGCACGGCGTCGGCGTCGAAGGCGGTGCCGTCCTGGAAGGTGACGCCCTTGCGCAGGGTGAAGGTCCAGGTCTTCGCGTCCGGGGCGACCTGCCAGGACTCGGCCAGCGCTCCCGTGACGGCCGGCGGCTTGTCGGTGACCGACAGGTCGTAGCGGGTCAGGCCCTCGTAGATCTGGAAGCTGACCAGCCGCTTGCCCTCGAAGCCGGCCCCGCCGATCACGGTGTCCGGGTTGGGCAGCTTGCCGGTGGCACCGATCACCAGGGTGCCGCCCCTGCCCTTGCCGCCGGCGTCCGAGCCCGGCGCGGTGGCCGAGCTGGAGGCGCAGCCGGCGGTGGGGAGCAGCAGCGTGGCGGCCAGCGCGACGGCTCTGGAGCGGGTCATCAGGTGACGGTGCGTCATTATGTGG
Organism: Kitasatospora sp. Root107; assembly: GCF_001424875.1. GTDB lineage: Bacteria > Actinomycetota > Actinomycetes > Streptomycetales > Streptomycetaceae > Kitasatospora. The sequence goes on from NZ_LMCT01000067.1 coordinate 192,972, forward strand.
TCCTCAGTGCGTGATCGGACGTCCGAGGGGCGCCGGTAGCGGCGTCCAACAGGGCGCGGGTGTAGGGGTGTTGCGGGGCCGACCAGAGCTGGTCGGCCGGGCCCTGCTCGACCACCAGGCCGTCGCGCAGCACCAGCACCCGATGGGCGAGGCGCCGGACCACGGCCAGGTCGTGCGAGATGAACAGGTAGGCCAGACCGGTCCTTTCCTGCAGACCGGTCAGCAGGTCGAGCAGCCGTTCCTGCACGCTGCGGTCCAGCGCCGAGGTCGGCTCGTCGCAGACCACCAGCTCGGGGCGGGTGGCCAGGGCCCGGGCCAGCGCCACCCGCTGGAGCTGTCCACCGGACAGTTCGCGCGGGTAGCGCAGGGCCAACTCCGGCTTCAGGCCGACCTGTTCGAACAGCTCGGCGACCTGTGCCGGGCGGTCCCGGCGAGGGGTGCCGTGCAGCCGCAGCGGGTCGGCCACCGCGTCGCCCGCGCGCAGCGCCGGGTTGAGCGAGCCGCGCGGGTGCTGCGGCACGAACTGGAGCCGGGCCCGGACCGCCCTGGCGCTCCGGCCGCGCAGCCGGTACGGGTCGTGCCCGGCGAACCGGACCGTGCCGCCGTCCGGCGCAAGCAGCCCGAGTGCCAGCCGGGCCAGGGTGGACTTGCCCGACCCCGACTCGCCGACCAGGCCGACCGTCTCACCGGGGGTCACGTGGAGGCTGACTCCGGCCAGTGCGGTCCTTCTGCCGAAGTCTTTGCGGACTGCGTCGACCGTCAACAGTTGTGGGGGATCGGGGCGCTTGCTGTCTGCACTGCGCAAGGTTGCACTTTCCAGGGGCTCGGGGAACTGCGACGGTTCGTGGCTGGCGGGCATCACTGCGAAAGTGCCTGACCCGGTACGTACGTTGAACGCTTCTGAGGTCGGCGCCGCCGTTCCCCGGGCCCCTGTCTTCCGCACCGTGTGCCCGGAGCCCGGGATCATCGGAGGGCTCCTGGTTCGGCGGCGAGGAGTTCCGCCGGGCCGGAATCGACGACGTGGCCGTCGCGCAGCACCGCGACCGTGCCGCCGATCCGGCGGGCCGCCGTCAGGTCGTGGGTGACCAGCAGCAGCGCGAGGCCGCACTCCCGGCGGAGCTCGTCGAAGAGGTCCAGGATCCGGCCGCGCACCAGCGCGTCCAGCGCGGTGGTCGGCTCGTCGGCGATCAGCAGTTCGGGCCCGCAGCACACCGCGATGGCGATCGCGGCCCGCTGCCGCAGGCCCCCGGACAGTTCGTGCGGGTAGCTCCGGGCCACCCGCTCGGGCTCGGAGATCCCGGCCAGCTCCAGCAGCCGGGGTACGGCGTCCCGGGCAGCCCGCCGCCCGTCGGCCCGGCCGTGCCGCCGGAGCACCTCGGCCAGCTGCGGGCCGATCCGGCGCAGCGGGTCCAGTGCGGCGGTCGGGTCCTGCGGTACGTAGCCGATCCGGCTGCCGCGCACCCGGGACCAGTCCCGTTCGTTCAGCCCGCGCAGCTCGGTGCCGCCGAGCCGGATCTCGCCGGAGACCTCGGCGCCGCGCCCGGGCAGGCCGAGCACGGTCCTGGCGACGGTGGTCTTGCCGCTGCCGGACTCGCCGAGCAGTACCAGCGCCTCCCCGGCGCCCACCTCGAACGAGACCCCGGCCACGGCCCGGACCCCGCCCGGGTAGCCGACCGTCAGGCCGGTGACGCTCAGGGCCGCGCTCACCGGGCCACCGCCGGGAGTTGGGCGCCGCTGTCGCCGAGGCGGCGGCGCAGGCGCTCGCCGAGGGTGTTGAAGAGCACCGAGACCAGCAGGATCACCACGGCGGGCTGGACCGCCACCCAGGGGTGGGTGAGCAGGGCGGGCCGCAGCTCGTCCAGCATCGCCCCCCACTCGGCGGTCGGCGGGGCGACCCCGAGGCCGAGGAAGGAGAGCCCGGCGGCATACACCACGGCGAGCCCGACCAGCGAGGACGCGTACACCAGCACCACCGGCGCGACCACCGGCAGCACCTGACGCACCGCCAGTTCGAACGCTCCGGCGCCGCTCACCCGGGCCGCCTCCAGGTACTCGGCGGTGCGGATCCGGCGGACCTCGGTGAAGCCGACCCGGGCCACCGCCGGGGTGAGCACCACCGAGAGCGCCAGCACGGTCGCGCCGAGCCCGGGCCGGAGCAGGGTGGCCACCGCGATGGCCAGCAGCACCCCGGGGAAGGCGTACAGCACGTCCAGCGAGCGCAGCAGCGCCTGTTCGGTGATCCGGCCGCCGAGGCCCGCCGTGATCCCGAGCAGGGTGCCGAGCACGGTGGCCAGCAGGACCGGCACCAGCCCGCCGACCAGCGAGGCGCGGGCCGCCCAGATCAGCCGGCTGAGCAGGTCCCGGCCCTGGCCGTCGGTGCCGAGCAGGTGATCAGCGGCGCCGGGGTCGAGCAGCCGGGCGTCCAGCGAGCCGGCCGCCGGGTCGTACGGGGCGGCCAGCGGCGCGGCCAGCGTGACCAGGAGCAGTAGCAGCGCGGCTCCGAGGGAGAGCAGCAGGACGGGGTCCTGACGGAGGGTCGGCTTCATGGTCAGCCCCGCACCCGGGGGTCGACGGCCGCGTGCGCCGCGTCCACCAGCAGGTTGATGCCGACGAAGGCGACCGCCACCAGCAGCACCCCGCCCTGCACCAGCGGCAGGTCGCGGGCGGAGAGTGCGTCGAACAGCAGCCGGCCGATGCCCGGCCAGGCGAACAGGGTCTCCACGAACACCACGCCCTCCAGCAGGTAGGCCAGTTGGAGGCCGCCGATGGTGAGCAGGGCGGGGGAGGCGTTGTGCACGCAGTGCCGCAGAACAGCCGCCCGGCTCAGGCCGCGGGCCCGCAGGCTGTCGGCCAGTTCGCCCGCCAGTACCGCGGCCAGCGCAGCCCGGAACACCTTGGCGGTCAGCCCGAGCGGCACCAGTGCGGCGGCCACGGCGGGCAGCACCAGGTGCCGCAGCAGGTCGGCCGGGCCGCCGGAGCCGAACACGTCGTGCGTCCCGCCGGCGGGCAGCCAGCGCAGCCGGACCGCGAACACGGCGATCAGCAGCAGCGCCACCGAGTACTGCGGCGCGGACACCGCGAGGGTGCTCAGCGCGCCGCAGACCTTGCCCGGCAGGCGGTCAGGACGGACGGCGCCGAGCGCGCCGAGCAGCACCCCGCCGGTCAGCACCAGCAGGAAGGCCGCGCCGGTCAACAGCAGGGTCTGGCCGAGCGCCGAGCCGAGCAGCTCCTGCACGGGGCGCTGGGCGGAGATCGACACCCCCAGGTCACCGTGCAGCGCATGGGCCAGCCAGCCGAGGTAGCGCACCGGCAACGGCCGTTCCAGGCCGAGCCGTTCGGACAACTCCTGCCGGGCCTCGGGTGGTGCGCCGGGGCCGAGGAAGGCGGTCAGCGGATCACCGGGCACCAGCGCCACGGTGGCGAACACCACGACCGTCACGCCGAGCAGCGTCGGCACCGCGAGCAGCACCCGGCGCAGCAGGAACCCGGTCATCCGCACACCCCGCTCGGCAGGGTGGTGGGCTGGGCGGCGGGCATGGCGGACTTCCTTCCGGGGACACGGGGTGGTGGTGTCACGAAGGTTGCGGGTCAAGGAGGTTGGCAGCCAGTCAGCAGTTCATGCGGATACCGCTGGTCATAGGACGGACCGGGCCCCTCAGCGCGGTGCCCCGGCCGCCGGACCGCAGTCCCGTCCTTGACCTGCTACGGGCCCCCACCTAGGGTGCCGGTATGGCAATCCGGCGGACCGACTTCACCCTGGTCGGGATCGGCGGCTCGTGGCACCGACGGTGTTTCGACGAGCTGTGTCCCCGCGCATCTCGGCGCTGACCGCCCAGCCACCCTCTCGGCGGCGCCCTTTCGAAGCCAGGCCCGTCCGGCCCGCCGCCCGTCCCCCACGGCTAGCGGCCGTCGTACCGAGCCCGCCGCAGTGCCGAGCCCCCGGGCCCGGCCCGCCACGTCCGAGGGGACCGTAACGCCATGCCTCACCATGTCCTGTCAGCTCACCCCACCACCTCCCTCGCCCCGCACCGGGACGGTGCGTGATGGCGGCCCTGACCGGCCGGAGCGCGCCGTCCACCGCGCGTAGCCACCGGGCCGGACCGCGCCGCTACCCGCACCTCGGCGCCGGCCCGGCGGTCGGGGCCGAGGCTCCGTACGTGCAGGCCCTGCACGCCGAGATCGACAACCCGCTCGACCTGATCGCCGGTCACCAGCTGCTCACCGAACCGGCCGGCCGCCGGCCCACCACGCAGCAGTGCGACTGCGGCCACCCGGTGTGCGGCGGCCACCGGACGGACCGGACCCGGATCTTCCTGATGGAGCGTCATCCGGTGGCCAGCGCCGGTCTGCGCTCGGTGCTGGCCACCGTGCCGGGCCTGGCCGTGGTCGGCAGCACCGGCGACCCGGCCGGGGCGGTGGCGGCGGTGCGAAGGGTCCGGCCGGACGTCATCCTGCTCGGCCGGGGCGCCTCGCTCGGCGACGACCTGGCGATGGTGGCCGCGCTGCGCGGCCCGGACGGTGCGCCGGAGGCCCGGGTGCTGCTGCTGCGGCGGGCCGAGTCCACCACCGAGGCAGGCCGGATCCTGCTGGCCGGGGCCAGCGGCTGCTTCCCGCTCGACCTGTCCGAGGACCGGATCATCGGCGCGGTCCAACTCGCCGCCGCCGGCGGGTCGGTGTTCCTGCCCGCACCGCCACCGGCCCGGGTGCACCCGGCCAGCCTGGCCGGGCAGGCGGCCGAACCACCGCTCCAGCAGGTCGGGTTGACCGGCCGGGAGCGGGACGTGCTGGCGCAGCTGGCCCGGGGGCTGAGCAACGCCGAGATCGGCCGGGAGCTGGCGCTGGCCGAGGCGACCGTGAAGAAGCACCTGACCCAGGCGATGCGCAAGATCGGCCAGTCCGACCGGCTGCGTGCCGCACTGTACGCACACCGGCACGGCCTGGCGGGCTGAACCTTCAGGCAGGCGCTTCGCCATGCACCACCAGGGGCACGGGGAACTGCGACGCCGACCTCAGGAGCGTGATCGCCGCGTAAAGGGGGTCAGGCACTTTCGCTTGTACGGGAGGGCGACCTTCGGAGTAGTCCGGTGCTCCGATGGTCGCCCCAACCGGGTCCGTTCGGGGCTACTTCGTCAGGTGGCCGGTTCCTAGCGTGGAGGTACACGCCAGAACCCGCCGAAGGGAGCAGTCCGTTGAGCGATGTGCCCGAGGGTGCCGCAGCGCCCGCGCAGCCCGCGCCGGCCACCGCCGTCCTTCCCCAGCCTGCCGCCGTCACCGTTCCCGGCTCCGGTCTCGGCTGCTGGGACGAGCAGCCCAGATCGCCGTACCGCACGATGCCGGAGGCCGAGCGCTCGGCGCTCTGGCGTCAGCGGCTGCACGAGGCCGAGGCCGGGCTGACCCGCTATCTGGTCTCCCGGGGGGACGGCGTCCACCTGACCGACTGGTTCACCCTGCAGTCCGCGATCTTCGCCGATCTGCCGGACCAGGCGACCGCCGGGGCGGCGGAGTGGCAACGGGTGTTCTTCCGGGGCCAGGCGCTGATGGAGCGTTTCCTGGTCGGCCGGTACGGCGAGCCCGCCCTCGCCGAGTGGGCCAGGTCCAATGCCGACGTGCACCGCGAGGTCGAGCCGGACCACGGCCGGGGCGCCGCCGACCCGATCCACCGGATCGCCCGGCAGGCTGAACTGTACGGCTCCGACTACGAGTTCGACGACGAGCAGCCGCCGAGCGCGGACCGGGCCGCGCTCACCATCACGCACTGCGCGATCTGGGACTACCGCGAGCAGGCCCGCCGCAGCGGCGTCCGGCTCACCCTGGCCTCGCCGTGCACCTACTGCACCGAGGCCACCTCCGCCAACATCCGGGCCAAGGGCTTCCGCCCGGAGTACCGGCTGCGCAGCGGCCCGACCGGCCACGGCTGCCGCTGGGAAGCCTCGGCGCCCGCCTCGGTGCCTGCCGACCCCGACCCCCGCCAGGAGGCGTGATGTGTGGCCTGACCGGCTGGCTCGACTGGGACACCGACCTGCGCCACGCGGGCCGCACCGTCCGGGAGATGACCGCCACCCTGGCCTGCCGGGGCCCGGACGCCGAGGGTGTCTGGCTCTCCCGGCACCTGGCCCTCGGCCACCGCAGGCTGTCGGTGATCGACCTGGCCGGCGGGGGGCAGCCGCTGGCCGACGCGGAGACTCCGCAGGCGGTGCTGGCCTACAACGGCGAGCTGTACAACTACCGCGAGTTGCGGCGGGAGTTGGAGTCGTACGGGCACCGCTTCCGGACCGACTCGGACACCGAGGTGGTGCTCCGCTCGCACCTGCAGTGGGGCGCCGCCGCCCCGGAGCGGTTCAACGGGATCTTCGCGTACGCCGTCTGGGACACCCGGGGTGAGGAACTGCTGCTGGTCCGGGACCACCTGGGGATCAAGCCGCTGTACTGGCACCCGCACCGCAGTGGGGTGCTGTTCGGCTCCGAGCCCAAGGCCCTGCTGGCCAACCCGCTGTTCCCGGCCGAACTCGACGCGACGGGGGTGGCCGAGCTGTTCGCCCTGCCTGCCGCCCCGACCGCCGGGCACGGGCTGTTCCGGGGGCTGAACGAGGTCCGTCCCGGCCACCTGGTCCGGATCACCCGGGGTGCCACCACCGAAGTCCGGTACTGGCGGCTGGAGTCGGCCGCGCACACCGACTCGCCCGAGGCGACCCGGGCGCACGTCCGGGAGCTGCTGGCCGACGCGGTGGAGCGTCAACTGCTCAGCGACGTACCGCTCTGCACGCTGCTCTCCGGCGGTGTGGACTCCAGCGCGATCACCGCCCTGGCGGCGCTCGCCCGGGAGCGGAACGGCCAGGGCAAGATCACCAGCTTCTCGGTGGACTTCCCCGGCAGCGCCGACCGCACGCCCGACGCCTGGCGGACCAGCCTGGACGCACCGTACGTGCAGGCCGCCGCCGAGCACATCGGCACCCTGCACACCTCGGTCCTGATACCCGACGACGACCTGCTGCTCGCCCGGGACGCCGTGCTGCGGGCCCGCGACCGGCCCGGCTGGGGCGAGATGGACGCCTCGCTGCACCTGCTCTTCCGCGAGGTGCGGCACCGCTCCACCGTCGCGCTCTCCGGCGAGGCCGCCGACGAGATCTTCGGCGGCTACCCCTACTTCCACGACGCCGCCGCGCTGGCCTCGGGCACCTTCCCCTGGCTGCACGGCCGGGCCACCCCGGCCGACCTGCTCCGCCCCGAGGTCAGGGCCGAGGTCCGCCCCGAGGAGTACACCGCCGAGGCGTACCGCCGGTCGATCGCCGAAGTGCCGGTGCTGGCCGGGGAGTCGGCGGCCGACGCCCGGGTCCGCGAGGTGTTCCACCTGGCGCTGACCCGCTGGCTGCCGCCGCTGCTGGACCGGGTGGACCGGGTATCGATGTCGGTCGGCCTGGAGGTCCGGGTGCCGTTCTGCGACCACCGGCTGGTGGAGTACCTGTGGAACGTGCCGTGGGCGCTCAAGGCACCCGGCGGCCGGGCCAAGGGCCTGCTCCGGGACGCCGTCCGGGATCTGCTGCCCCCGCAGGTGACGGACCGTCCGAAGAGCGGCTACCCCTCCACCCCGGCGGTCCGCTACACCGAGGTGCTCACCGAGCGGGCACATGCGCTGCTGGCCGACCCGCAGGCCCCGGTCTTCGATCTGGTCGACCGGGCGGTGGTCCGGCAACTGCTCGCCGAGGGACAGCCGTTGCCCAGTCCGCGGACCGCGCCCAACCCGGTCGGCGGTCTCGACCACCTGGTCCAGGTCGACGAGTGGCTGCGCGCCTACCGGGTGGGGCTGCGGTGAGCCCGCGCCCCGCGGCCCGGTCGGACGCGCTCCGGGCCGCCGCCCGGTACTGGAGCACCGGCGTCGCGGTGCTCACCGCCCGGTCCGGTGACGAGGTGTTCGCCAAGACCGTGTCCTCCTTCACCACCCTCTCCCTGGACCCACCGCTGATCAGCGTCGCGGTGGCCGCGCACAGCCCGCTGGCCACTGCCGTCCGCACCGAAGGCCGGTACGCGGTATCGGTGCTGACGGTAGGTCAGCAGGCGGTCGGCCGACGCTTCGCCACCCCGGGGGCGGGCCGGGCGCTCGGGATGTTCACCACCGTCCCGATGCACACCGAGGTCACCGGAGCCCCCGTCCTCGACCACTGCCTGGCCTGGTTCGACTGCCGGCTCCAGGCCGCCCTGCCCGGTGGTGACCACGCCCTGCTGATCGGCGAGGTGCTGGCCGTGGACGGCCGCCCGGGCGAACCGCTGCTCTACCACGACGGCCAGTACCGCGAGTTGGCCGCCCACCACGCCATGACCTCGACAGGAGCCAACGCATGACCCTACTGGACACGCCCGCCCTCGGACGGGGCCTGCTCACGGGTGAGCGGTACCTGGCCGAACTCGACGACGGCCGCGAGCTCTACCTGGACGGCCGCCGCGTCGACAACCCCGCCGAACACCCCGCCTTCCGGCCCGCCGCCGAGGAGCTCGCCCGGCTGCTGGATCTCCAGCACGACCCCGCGCACCGGGACCTGCTGACCTGGCAGGACCCGGACACCGGGCAGCGGATCGCCCGCGCCTACCAGCCGCCGCGCACCCTGGAGGACCTCCGACTGCAGCGCCGCAGCGCCGAGTTCTGGCACGCCGAGGCGCTCGGCCAGCACGGCCGTTCGCCGGCCTTCATGGCCTCGATCGCGCTCGGCGTGTACGACTTCCGGCACCAACTCGCGAGCAGCGACGCCCGGTTCGGCGCCAATGCGGAAGCCTGGTACCGGCACGTGTCGAGCAACGACCTGGTGCTCTCGCACGCCCTCGGCGACCCGCAGATCGACCGCTCGGCCGACCCGGTGGACGACCCCGACCTGGCGCTGCGGGTGCTGGAGGAGAACGAGCACGGCATCGTGGTGCGCGGCGCCAAGCAGCTCACCACGCTGGCGCCGCTGGCCCAGGAGGTGCTGGTCTACCTGTCGGCCTCGTTCACCCAGCGGCGCGGCGAGCAGTTCGTGGTCTGGTTCGCGCTGCCGCTGAACACCCCCGGCCTGCTCACCCTCTGCCGGGAGCCGCTCGGCAGCTCCCCGTGGGGCCACGCCCACCCGCTCGGCGCCCGGTTCGACGAGCAGGACGCGATGCTGTTCTTCGACGACGTACTGGTCCCCTGGGACCGGGTCTTCCTGCTCAGGGACGGCGAGTTGGCCCGGACCGGCCTGGGGCGGATCAACGCCTGGAGCGCGTACATCGGCCACGTCCGCTACCGCGAACGGCTGCGCACCCTGCTGGCCACCGCGACCCTGGTGGCCGAGTCGATCGGGGTGGACGGCTTCCGCAACGTCCAGGAGGACCTGGGGCGGTTGGCCGGGTACGCCGAACTCACCGAGTACTTCATCGACGCCGCCGAGGCCCGTGCCAAGGTCACCGACAGCGGCCTGCTGGCGCCCGGCGACACCGCCGCCAGCCGGGTCTGGTCGGCCGAGGTGGCGGCGAGCGCGGTCGAGATCGTCCGCAAGATCGGCGCCTCCGGACTGCTGATGCAGCCCACCGCGAACGACCTGGCCAACCCCCGGCTCCGCCCGCACCTGGACCGCTACATGCGCGGCCGGGGGATCGACGCCGAGCACAAGTCCCGGCTGTTCCGGCTGGCCTGGGAGCTGACCGGGGACGGCTTCGGCCAGCGCCAGGACCTCTACGAGTACGTCCACCGGGGCGATCTGACCCGCAACCGGATCAACATCTTCCGCCGCTACGACCAGAGCAGCGTCCGGGAACGGCTACTGCAGCTCATCGACACCCCCGCCCCCATCCCCACCCCCGAGGAGGCCCAGCAGTGACCACCGCGTCCGCCGTCGAGATCCAGGCCGGAACGCTGGCCGGCTACGCCGATGCCAGCCGACTGCGCCAAGTCCTGGACCGGGACTGGGTGCTGGACCAGGTGACCGGCAGCCCCGAGACCCTGATCGACCTCGGCAGCGGCATCGGCCAGCTGCTGGAGACCGCCCTGGACCGCCACTCCTCGCTGCGGCTCGCCGTCGGCCTGGAGCGTTCCGAACACCGGATCGCCGAGGCCACCGAGCGGCTCCGCCGGTTCCCCGGCCGGACCGCCCTGCACCAGGCCGACCTGACCGACCCCCAGCCGCTGCCGCTGCTCGCCGACGTGGTCACCATGACCTCGGTGCTGCACTGGCTGTACCCCGTGGAGGACCGGATCTTCTCCTGGGTGGCCGACCGGCTCGCCCCCGACGGCAGCTTCCTGCTGACCACCTACCACCCGGCCCGCGACGCGTTCGGGCTCGGCGGCGAGGACGAGCTGGTCCGGGCCGCACTGGTCGCCACCGGGGTCGAACTCGCTGATGTGCCCAGGGTGTTCGAGCATGGCGAGGTGCTGCCGATCGGCACCAGGACCCGGCCCGCCGAGGAGCTCGGGGCTCTGCTGGCCCGGTACTTCACGGTGGACTCCTACCTGGAGCGGGACGCGGTGGTCACCGTGCAGGACGCGGCCCAGTACGAGCACTTCCACGCCGCCACCTTCGGCGACTACTACAGCCGGCTGGTGCCTCCCGCGCTGCGCACCGCGTTCTTCCGGGTGATCGGCGAGACCGCGCTGCAGCGGCAGGACGAACTCGGCTGGGTGAGCCACATGCCCGTACGCCTGTGGAGGCTCGGGCCGCTCGAGGCCGGCGCCCCTCTAGGCTGACGTACGACGGAACGACCATCCGCCCGAGGAGCTCACAGCATGTCAACTCCCCTCGTCAGCCAGGAACTCGGTGCCTTCCTCCGCGCCCACCGCGAGCAGCTCAAGCCCGCCGACGTCGGCCTGAGATCCACCGCCCGGCGCCGGACCCCGGGCCTGCGGCGGGAGGAGGTGGCCTCGCTGTCGGGGGTCGGACTGGCCTGGTACACCTGGCTGGAGCAGGGCCGGGTGACCGCCTCCCGGCAGGTCCTGGAGGCGGTCACCCGGGCGCTGCAACTGGACGCGGCCGGTCTGCGGCACGCGATGCGGCTGGCCGGCTACCACGAGCCGGCCGGCCCGACTCCGGCGGACGGCGGCCTGGCTGCCGCCGTCCAACCCGTGTTGGACTCCTGGCCGTTGAGCCCGGCGGTGCTGCTCGACCGGCACTTCGACCTGCTCGGCTGGAACGCGCCCTGGTCCGCGCTCTGGGGCCCGCCCGAGGCGGTGCCCGCCGACCGGCGCAACCTGATGTGGCTGATGGCCGCCGACCAGCGGCTGCGGACGGTGCTGCACGACTGGGAGCCGCTGGCCATGAACGTCTTCCAGCACTTCCGCGCCCAGGCCGGGCCCGCCCTCGCCGACCCGCGCACCGGCGAGGTCTACCGCCACCTGGACGAGGACGCACCGGAGCTCAGGCACTGGTGGGGCTGCCACTCGGTGGCCGAACTCACCGCCCGGGCCGTGCTGGTGGAACCGGCCGGGATCGGTCCGGTCCGGCTCACCCTGTCGTCCTTCCACCCGGTGGACGACCCGTCTGCGCTGGTGCTGCTCTTCACCCCGGCCGGGGCCGAGGACCGGGTCCGGATGACCTCGCTGACCGAGCGTCCGCTGCGGTCGGTGCCCGCGCGGGAGGCAGGCTGACGCGGAACCGCCCGGGGCGCGCGCCCCGGGCGGTTCCCAGCGGTGGACTCAGCGGTGGACTCAGCGGCGGCGCAGGCCGGCGCTGACCAGCAGCCCGCCGAGCGCGGCGACCAGCGCCAGCACGGTGCCGACCAGCAGGGTGCCGTCCGCGACGTCCGAGAACGAGCCGACCGCCCAGGCACCGAGCCCGGTCCCCGCGTACATGGTGGAGGTCAGCCAGGCACTGGAGGTGGCCCGCAGCTCGGGTGCCACCGTGCCGGCCAGCGTCTGCTGGTCCGTCACGAACCCGCCGCTGGCCACGAACCAGACCACCACCCCCGCCAGCGCGACCACCAGACCGGGACCGCGCACCGTCAGCGCGATGCCGAGCGCCAGCAGGACGCCCCAGAGCGCCAGCAGCGGCAGGTTGTTCCGCCCGGCCGCCCTGGCCCGGTCACCGAGCCGCCCACCCAGCAGCGAACCGGCGATGCTGCCCGCACCGACCAGGACGCCGACCAGCCCCAGCGCCTCCACCGACAGGTCGAAGCGCTGCACCAGCACCGCCCCGAGGAAGGTGAACGCCCCCAGGTTGGCCGCGCTGAACACGGTGTTCACCAGCAGTGCCCGGCGCAGCACCGGGTCCCCCCAGCCTGCGAGCAGCGCCTTCACCGAACCGCCCGGCGCGGCCCCGACGGCGTCCTGCACCGGGACCTGACGCAGCAGCAGCGGCAGCGCCGCGGCTGTCCCCACGGTCAGCGCCCAGAACGCCGACCGCCACCCCGCCGCCCCCGCCAACAGCCCGCCCAGCGGCACCCCGAGCACCTGCCCGGTCGAGAACAGCGCCATCCCCAGCCCGAGTGCCCGCCCCCGGACCGCGTCCGGCGCGGTCTCGGCGATGTGCGCCCAGATCGCCGGCCCGGCCGCCGCAGCCGCCAGCCCGGCCAGCCCCCGGGAGAGCACCAGCGTGGTCAGATCACTCGACAGCGCGGCCCCGGCGTTCGACAGCACGAACAGGACGGTGCCCGCGACCAGAGCCCTGCGTCGGCCGAAGCGGTCACTCAACAGCCCCAGGAACGGCGCGAACACGGCGTACACCAGCACGTACGCGGTCACACTGGCGGCCGCCGCCGACTCGCTGACGGCGATCGACTCGGCAATGGTCGGCAGCAACGGCGAGATCAGGAATGTCTCGGTCCCGAACAGGAACAGCAACACGAACACGCCCGCATAGCGCAGACGGTCGAACGTTGCGGTTGGCGCCTCGGCGACGCTGGTCATGGGGCATCACTGCTTTCGGAGTCACCTGTACGAAGACCCCAGCGTGTGCCCCGTGCTGACGGGCAGCCAGACAGCCAATCATCCTGTGACTCCAGCTCACAGGAATCGCTGCGGCGGACTCAGACTGTGACCTCGCGGTCGCGCAGTACGGCCTCGGCGAGTCCTTCGCTGTCCAGAACGATGGTGCCCGCAGGCACAGCGGGGTCGTGGCTCATGCCGCGCCCGCTCCAGGGCCGTTCTGCTCCTCGCGAGCGTGGCGGAGAAGGTCGCGCTTCTGCTGGATCTCCTCTGCCGTGAGGGGCCGTGCTCGGCCTCCGCGACGGCGATGAGCTCGTTCTCATGCTACTGAGCGGGGCAGCCGCAGGCTGAGCAGCAGGATCGCCAGCGACCCGAGCGTCTGCAGGGCGAGCACCACCACCAGGGCGTGCGCGAAGCCGAGCGAGGGAGCGAGCGCCAGGTACAGCGTGCCGAGGGTGGCGACGCCCAGGGCCAGGCTGGACTGCTGGGTGGTGGCGAGGACGCCGCTGCCGACGCCGGCCCGGGTGGTGGGGATGCGGGAGAGGACGACGCGGAAGAGCGGGGTGCCGATCAGGCCCTGGCCGATGCCCGCGAGGGCGACGCCGGGGAGCATCCGGAGCGGGGTGAGGTCGGTGGTCAGGGCGGTGGCGGCCAGGGTGGTGAGGCCGAGGGCCTGGACCACCGCGCCGACCGTGATCACCCGGCTGCCGAACCGGCCGACCAGCCGGGGGCCGGACAGCGAGGCGCAGAAGTAGCCGACGGCCATCGGCGCCAGCGTCCAGCCCGCCGTCACGGGGCCGAGTCCGAGGCCCTGTTGGAGCAGGACGGCGATCACGAACATGAAGCCGCCGAAGCCGGTGAAGTAGGGGAGCGCGATGCCGAGTCCGCGCCGCATCTCCGGGAGGCGGAGCAGCGAGAAGGGCAGCAGCGGTACGGCTCCGGCCCGTTCGGTGCGCAGTTCGACGCGGACGAAGGCCCAGGCGAGGAAGGGGAAGGCGGCCAGCAGCACCCAGCCCCACACCGGCCACCCCAGCGCCCGCCCCTCGGTCAGCGGGACGAAGAGCGCGAGCAGGGCGGCGGTGAGCAGAGCGGTACCGGGCAGGTCGATCCCGGTGGCCCGGTCGGCGCGGTTCTCCGGGACGTGACGGAGCGCCAGCAGGGCGGCGAGCAGCGCGAACGGGACGTTCAGCAGGAAGACCGAGCGCCAGCCGGTGCCGAACAGGTCGGCGGCGACCAGCAGCCCGCCGAGCACCTGCCCGGCCACCACCGCCACCCCGCCCGCCGCGCCGTACACGCTGAGCGCCCGGGCCCTGCGGTGGCCGTCGGTGGCGGCGGTGATGGTGCCGAGCACCTGCGGGATCAGCAGTGCGGCGGCCGCGCCCTGGGCAGCCCGGCCTGCGACCAGGCTCCAGGCGTCCGGGGCCAGGCCGCAGATCAGCGAGGTGAGCGCGAAGGCGACGGCGCCGTACAGGAAGAGCCGGCGGCGGCCGAGCGCGTCGCCGAGGCGGCCGCCGAGCACCAGCAGGACGGCGAAGGAGATCCCGTACCCGGCGGCGATCAGCTCCAGGACGGCGGGCCCGGCGCTGAGGTCGTGCTCGATGGTGGGCAGGGCGACGTTGACGACGAAGAAGTCCAGCGAGGGCAGGAAGGCCCCGAGCAGGACGGTGGCGAGCCCGGCGGTGGAGAGCAGGGAACGGGACGGTGCGAGCTGGGGGAGCGTCAGTTGCTGAGTCACGTCCGCTACTCTGGCGCTGGGCCGAGCCGGGTACCAGATGGTCTTTATCCTGGTATCACCAGCACCTGGCAACAGGAGAAGGCCACCGGCATGCTGGTACCCATGACCACGACCACCACCGCCCGCACCGAACTGGCCGCCTTCCTGCGCAGCCGCCGCGAACGGATCTCCCCCGAGCAGGTCGGCCTCCCGATGGTCGGCCGCCGCCGGACGCCAGGGCTGCGCCGCGAGGAGGTGGCGCTGCTCTCGGCGGTCGGGGTCACCTGGTACACCTGGCTGGAGCAGGGCCGCGACATCCAGGTCTCGGCCCAGGTGCTGGACGCAGTGGCGAGGGCGCTGCAGCTCGACCCGACCGAGCGGACCCACCTGTTCGTCCTGGCGGGCAGCGAGGACCCGGTGGCCCGGCCGGAGTGCCCGACCGTGACCCCGGCGGTCCGGCTGCTGCTGGAGCAGCTGGCGCCCTACCCGGCGGCGGTGATCAACAGCAGGTACGACGTGCTGGCCTTCAACCGCTCCTACCACTGGCTGGCCGGTGATCTGGAGGAGCTGCCGTTCGAGGAGCGCAATCTGATGTGGCTGGTCTTCACCGGTGGCACCTTCGGACAGCGGCTGGTGGACCAGGACACGGACCGGCAGGGGATGGTCGCCCGGTTCCGGTCCGCGATGGCCGACCACGGGGCCGAACCGGCCTGGAAGACGCTGCTGCACCGGCTGCGCACCGCCTCGCCGGAGTTCGAGGAGCTCTGGGGCCGCCACGAGGTCGCGGCGGCGGGCAACGGGGTCAAGCGGTTCCTGGTCCCCGAGGCGGGGCTGATCCGGTTCGAGTACACGAGCCTCTGGCTCGGTCCCCGGCCCAGCACCCGGTTGGTCACCTACACGCCGCGGGACCAGGAGAGCCGGGAGAAGCTGCTGCGGCTGGACGCTGCGCCGAGTGGGGGAGAATAGAGAGTCCTGCCCACCCGTCGACGCCCGAGGACCTGCCGCGCCATGACGACCACTCCCGTTGCACCGACGTCCGAGTTCAAGCCGTTGAACATCGGGCCGATGGAGGTCTGGCCGCCGGTCGTGCTGGCGCCGATGGCCGGGATCACCAACGCCCCGTTCCGCACCCTGTGCCGGGAGCAGAGCGGCGGCAAGGGCCTGTACGTGAGCGAGATGATCACCACCCGGGCGCTGGTCGAGCGGAACGCCAAGACCATGCAGCTGATCCACTTCGACCCGAGCGAGAAGCCGCGGTCGATCCAGCTGTACGGGATCGACCCGGGCACCGTCGGGAAGGCGGCCCGGATGATCTCGGACGAGGGCCTGGCCGACCACATCGACCTGAACTTCGGCTGCCCCGTCCCCAAGGTGACCCGGAAGGGCGGCGGCTCGGCGCTGCCGTACAAGCGGAACCTGCTGCGGGAGATCCTCCGCGAGGCGGTGGCCAACGCGGGGGACCTGCCGGTCACCATGAAGATGCGCAAGGGCATCAACGACGAGCACCTCACCTACCTGGACGCCGGCCGGATCGGCGCAGAGGAAGGGGTGTCGGCGATCGCGCTGCACGGCCGCACGGCCGCCCAGCACTACGGCGGCACCGCCGACTGGTCGGCGATCGCCCGGCTGCGCGAGTCCGTCCCGGCGCATGTGCCGGTGCTCGGCAACGGGGACATCTGGGCGGCCGAGGACGCGATCCGGATGATGCGCGAGACCGGCTGCGACGGTGTGGTGGTCGGACGTGGCTGCCTGGGGCGGCCGTGGCTGTTCAAGGACCTGGTGCAGATCTTCGAGGGCGAGGTGGACTACGCCCGGCCGGCCTTCGCCGACGTGGCCCGCGCGATGGTGCGCCATGCCGAGCTGCTGGGGGAGTGGATCGGGGACGAGACGCGCGGCGTGGTCGACTTCCGCAAGCACGTCGCCTGGTACACCAAGGGCTTCTCGGTCGGCTCCGAGCTCCGGGTGAAGCTGGCGATGTCGAGTTCACTGGCCGAACTCACCGAGACGCTGGCCCAGGTCGAGCAGACCCAGCTCTGGCCGGAGAGCGCCGACGGTCCGCGCGGCCGGACCAGCGGCAACAACCGGGTGGTACTCCCCGAGGGCTGGTTGGACGATCCGTACGACTGCGCCCGGCCCAGCCTTGACGCCGAATCGGACACGTCAGGCGGCTGATCGCTACGGAGTGGCCAAATGGGCCGCGAAGGCGCACAGGCCGCCCTGGCCGAGCCCTCTTGGACAACCTGGCCAAGAGGGCTCCTTTGTGGCAGATTTTGGTGACTAGTAGCACTCGAAGCTAGACACAAGGTGACCGACCGTCCGTTCGGCGTACGCCCGACGGCTGAGATGCGCCCGTGACGCTGGCCACATACCGTGGCCCTGGCGGCCGATCAGGTGGGCCGGACGGGCTTCGGAGGGCTGGAACGCTTCCCGAAGGGCCCGAGCGCCGAACCGCCGGACTGGCTGCAGGAAATCAAGCCGGGGCAACACGGCAGTCGATCTGCCGCTACTCTCCGTCCGGTTCGTGTGATCTTCGCGTTTCGTTGTGTTCAATACTTGAAGCATTGCTAGCGTCAGCCGGACGATTTCAACAACAGAGGTGAACGCCTGGACGGGCATTAGATCTGTCGGGTCGGCCGCCACCCCTAGGCATGTAGGGCCTGTTGGGGGCGCGGCAGCGCCTTCGAAATGGGTATGTTCTCCGGCGTCAGGGCAACCGTGTGCGAGGAGACGACCCGTGCCGTCCGAGCAGAAGTTTGTTTACTCCTTCACCGAAGGAAACAAGGACCTCAAGGACCTTCTTGGTGGCAAGGGTGCCAACCTCGCCGAGATGACCAACCTCGGTCTCCCGGTCCCTCCGGGGTTCACCATCACCACCGAGGCCTGCAAGGTCTTCCTGGAGACCGGCAGCGAGCCCTCATCGCTGCACCGGGAGATCAGCAGCCACCTGGAGTCCCTCGAAGCCGAGATGGGCAAGCAGCTCGGCCAGGGCGACGACCCGCTGCTGGTCTCGGTCCGCTCCGGGGCCAAGTTCTCCATGCCCGGCATGATGGACACCGTCCTGAACATCGGCCTCTCCGACACCTCGGTGCTCGGCCTGGTAGCGCAGTCCGGCAACGAGCGGTTCGCCTGGGACTCGTACCGCCGGCTGGTCCAGATGTTCGGCAAGACCGTGCTCGGCGTCGACGGTGAGCTGTTCGAGGAGGCGCTGGACGAGGCCAAGCAGGCCAAGGGCACCGAGAACGACCTCGACCTGACGGCCGAGGACCTCAAGGCGCTGGTGGAGACCTTCAAGGGCATCGTGCTCCGGGAGACCGGCCGCGCGTTCCCGCAGGAGCCGCGCGAGCAGATGGACCTGGCGATCCACGCCGTCTTCCACTCCTGGAACGGCGACCGGGCCCGGCTCTACCGCCGCCAGGAGCGCATCCCGAACGACCTGGGCACGGCGGTCAACGTCTGCTCGATGGTCTTCGGCAACCTCGGCGAGGACTCCGGCACCGGTGTCGCGTTCACCCGTGACCCCTCCACCGGCGCGGTCGGCGTCTACGGCGACTACCTCTCCAACGCTCAGGGCGAGGACGTGGTGGCGGGTATCCGCAACACCCTCCAGCTGGCCGACCTGGAGCAGCTCGACAAGAAGTCGTACGACGAGCTGATGGCGATCATGCAGAAGCTCGAGCTGCACTACCGCGACCTGTGCGACATCGAGTTCACCATCGAGCGCGGCAAGCTCTGGATGCTGCAGACCCGGATCGGCAAGCGCACCGCCGCCGCCGCGTTCCGGATCGCCGTCCAGCTGGTCGACCAGGGCCTGATCGACCTGGACGAGGCGCTGCACCGGGTGACGGGTGGTCAGCTCTCCCAGCTGATGTTCCCGCGGTTCGCCCCGAACGCGGAGTCCAAGCAGGTCGGCTGGGGCATCGCCGCCTCGCCCGGCGCGGCGGTCGGCAAGGTGGTCTTCGACTCCTACACCGCCGTCAAGTGGTCCCGCTCCGGCGAGAAGGTGATCCTGGTCCGCCGGGAGACCAACCCGGACGACCTCGAGGGCATGATCGCGGCCGAGGGCATCCTCACCTCGCGCGGCGGCAAGACCTCGCACGCGGCCGTGGTGGCCCGTGGCATGGGCAAGACCTGTGTCTGCGGTGCCGAGGAGCTCGAGGTCGACACCAAGCGCCGCCGGATGACCACCTCCGACGGCCAGGTGATCGAGGAGGGCGACGTCGTCTCGATCGACGGGGCGAACGGCCGGGTCTACCTCGGTGAGGTACCGGTGCTGCCGTCCCCGGTGGTGGAGTACTTCGAGGGCACCCTGCACGCGGGCGCCGACGTCCAGGGCGGGCTGGTGCAGGCCGTGCACCGGCTGATGGCGCACGCCGACGTCCGCCGCCGGCTCGCGGTCCGCGCCAACGCCGACAACGCCGAGGACGCCAACCGCGCCCGCCGGTACGGCGCGCAGGGCATCGGCCTGTGCCGCACCGAGCACATGTTCCTCGGTGAGGAGCGCCGCAAGGAGGTCGAGCACCTGATCCTGGCGGACAACGACAAGGACCGGGAGCTCGCGCTCTCCACCCTGATGCCGCTGCAGAAGGGTGACTTCCTGGAGCTGTTCCAGTCGATGGACGGCCTCCCGGTGACGGTGCGTCTGCTGGACCCGCCGCTGCACGAGTTCCTCCCGGACATCACCGAGCTGTCGGTCCGGGTCGCCCTCGCCGAGGCCCGCAAGGACCCGAACGAGAACGACCTGCGGCTGCTCCAGGCGGTGCACAAGCTGCACGAGCAGAACCCGATGCTGGGTCTGCGCGGCGTCCGGCTCGGCCTGGTCATCCCCGGTCTGTTCGGGATGCAGGTCCGGGCGATCGCGGAGGCGGCCGCCGAGCGCAAGCTGGCCGGCGGCGACCCGCGTCCCGAGGTGATGATCCCGCTGGTCGGCACTGTGCAGGAGCTGGAGCTGGTCCGGGACGAGTGCGAGCGAGTACTCGCCGAGGTGGCCTCCTCCACCGGGGTGTCGCTGGACATCAAGCTGGGCACGATGATCGAGCTGCCCCGCGCCGCGCTGACCGCCGGTCAGATCGCCGAGGCCGCCGAGTTCTTCTCGTTCGGCACCAACGACCTGACCCAGACCGTCTGGGGCTTCTCCCGGGACGACGTGGAGGCCTCCTTCTTCACGGCCTACCTGGAGAAGGGCATCTTCGGGGTCAGCCCGTTCGAGACCATCGACCGGGACGGCGTCGGCGCGCTGGTCAAGCACGCCGTCGAGGCCGGCCGGGCCACCCGCCCCGACCTCAAGCTCGGCGTCTGCGGCGAGCACGGCGGCGACCCGGAGTCGGTGCACTTCTTCCACGAGGTGGGCCTGGACTACGTGTCCTGCTCCCCCTTCCGGATTCCGGTGGCGCGCCTGGAGGCAGGCCGCGCCGCCCTCAAGACGGCGGGCAGCGACTCGCGCTGATCCCTGATCAGCGCGGTCCCATCGCTGACCGCACCCCCTCCAACGGGGAGGGGCGTACGGCGGAGCTCGGCGCAGGAGAGCCGCCGTACGTAGTAAGCCGTCGGGGTGGGTACGGACAATGGCGTCCGTACCCGCCCCGGCGGCGTTTTGTCGTCTGCCCGGCCGGGCGGGGCGGCAAGCTGGGCGGATGAACCGCCGTCTCCGTCTCCTCGCCGTCCTGTTGCCGGCCCTCGGGCTGTTCGGCTGCGGCGGTGGTCAGCAGGCCGATGCCCCCGCGAGTGCCGGGTGGGTGCCGACCAGTGCCGCGTACGCCGACGTCTGCCGGACCAAGCTGCCGGTCCAGGCCAGGGACACCCTCGCGCTGGTCGCCAAGGGCGGCCCGTACCCCTACCGCTCGGACGGGATCGTCTTCGAGAACCGGGAGGGGCGGCTGCCCCGGATGAAGGGCGACTACTACCACGAGTACACCGTGGTCACCCCGGGCTCGCCGACCCGGGGCGCCCGACGGGTGGTCACCGGGTCGGCGGGGGAGCAGTACTGGACGGCGGACCACTACGACACCTTCGAGGAGATCGACGCGCGCTGCTGAGAAACTACTTTCCAATCAGGAAAGTAGATGTCACCATGGAACAACTTGCTGATCCGAGGGGGATTTCCATGGACAAGCCGCTCACGCCCGCCGAAGCACTTGCACTGGCTGGTCGGGCCACCGCCGCCGCCGAGCGGCCGATACCGCTGCCCGGCTGGTACGGGCCGGGGATCGGCGCCGTCTTCCTGGTGCAGGGGGTGCTCGTCGGGGCCGCGATCCAGTTCGAGGTGGAGTGGCTGCGCATCGTCGGCTGCGCGATGGCGGCCCCCCTGATCGGGATGCTGGCCGCGATCGCCGCCCGGTCCAGCGGGGTGGCCCAGCGGCCGAGGCCGGGTGTCGCCAAGCTTGCGGTGGTCACCGTGCTGGTGATCGCTGCGGCCTATCTGGCCGTCGGTGGCCTGGGCTGGTGGGGCGGACTGCCGATGCTGCCGGTCGGCCTGGTGGCGGGCGCCACCGCCGGTGGGGCGTTCTGGCTGGCCATGCTCCAGGTCAACCGGCAGATCCGCCGCGAGCTGGAGCAGACCCGGTGACCGGTCTTGACCCGAACCTGCACCACCCCACCCGGCTGACGGTGCTGGCCTTCCTGAGCGGGTGTCAGGAGGCCGAGTTCGGCGCGGTGCGGGACTACTGCCAGGTCTCCGACTCGGTGCTGAGCAAGACCGCCGCGACCCTGGAGGAGCTCGGCTACGTCAAGGCCAAGAAGGGGTACGTGGGCAAGCGCCCGCGCACCTGGCTGGCCGCCAGCCGGGCCGGACGGGCGGCGCTGGCCGGTCACCTGACGGCACTTCAGCAGCTGGCCAGTGCCGCCGCCGAGGCAGCGGGGGCCGACGGTTAGTCGGTTGTTCCAGCGATCGGGGGCGGCGATGATCTGCGCATGTCTACCTTCTCCGCCCCCGACGGTACGTCGCTCACCTGCCACCACTCGGGCCAGGGCGCCCCACTGGTCTGCCTGCCCGGTGGCCCGATGCGCGACTCCGCGTACTTCGGCGACCTCGGCGGGCTCGACGTCCACCGCAGCCTGATCCGCCTCGACCTGCGCGGCACCGGGGACTCCGAGCCCTCCGCCGACCCGGCGGGCTACCGCTGCGACCGCCAGGTCGACGACGTGGAGGCGCTCCGCAAGGAGCTCGGCCTGGACACCTTCGACCTGCTCGCCCACTCCGCCGGGGCCGACCTCGCCGTGCTGTACGCCGCCCGCTACCCGGCCCGGGTGGGCCGGCTGCTGCTGGTCACCCCGGCGGCGGGCGCACTCGGGCTCGCGGAGGGGCCGGACGACCGGGCCGAGGCCGCCGAGCTGACGGCCGGTGAGCCGTGGCACCCCGCCGCGCTGGCGGCGCTGGCGGCCACCAGGCAAGGGGTGTTCGACTTCGAGGCGTTCGCCCCGCTGATCTACGGCCGCTGGGGCGCCGCCGAACAGGACCACGTCGCCCGGCGCGCCACCCAGGCACACCCCGAACTCGGCGGCCGCTACTACGCGGAGGGCGCCTTCGACCCCGAGGCCACCCGGGCCGCGCTGGCCGCCCTGACCGCGCCGGTCCTGGTGCTGGCGGGCGCATACGACGGCAGCCCGAACCCGGCCTTCGCGGCGCGGATCGCGGCCGCCTTCCCGGCCGGCGAGTCCTCGGTACTGCCCGCGATCGGCCACTTCCCGTGGGTCGGCGAGTCGGCCGGCTTCGTCGGCGCCGTCCGGGAATTCCTCGACCGTTGAGCCCGTGGCCTGGCAGGATCGGGGGCAATGACTCCCTCCTACCAGGCCCTCCAGGGCCTCTCTGTCGGCGACGCCTTCGGCGCCCAGTTCTTCGTCCCCGCCAACCGCCCATACCTGATCAACCGTCAGCTCCCGCCCGCGCCGTGGCCGTGGACCGACGACACCGAGATGGCCTGCTCGGTCTACGCCTGCTGGACCGAGCGCGGGGCGCTGGACAGCTCCGAGCTCACGTACTCCTTCGCCCGGCGGCACGACTTCGACCGGGGCTACGGCCCGGCGGCCAACCGGCTGCTCCGGCTGATCCGGGAGGGCGGTGACGCCCGGGCGCTGGCCGCCGGACTGTTCGACGGGCAGGGCTCGTTCGGCAACGGCGCCGCGATGCGGGTCGCCCCGCTCGGTGCGGCCTTCGCCGCCGACCCGGCCGCCGTGGTCGGGCCCGCCACGGTCAGCGCCGTGATCACCCACACCCATCCGCAGGGCGTGGCCGGGGCGGTCGCCGTCGCGGTGGCCGCCGCGTACGCGGTTCGGGCCAGGACCGAACCGACCACCCCCGCACGGTTTCTGACGGATGTGAGGGCGCTGACCCCTCCCGGGGCGGTGCACGCCGGGATCGGTGAGGCGATCGCGCTGCTGGGGGAGCCCGACCACCGCACCGCCGCGTACGTGCTCGGCAACGGCAGCCGGACCAGCGCCGCCGACACCGTGCCGTTCGCGCTCTGGGCAGCGGCCCGGAACCTGGCCGACTTCGAGGCGGCCCTCTGGGAGACCGTCTCGGCCGGCGGCGACGTGGACACCACGGCCGCCATCGTCGGCGGCATCGTGGCCGCGCACACCGGCAGCGCCGGCATCCCCGCCGCCTGGCTGGCCGCCACCGAACCGCTGCCCGCCTGGGCCACCGCCGCACCCGGAGCGGCCGGTACGGCCGGAGTGCGGTAAATCGGGCTGCGGGTGGGCCGAGGGCCGCCGTACGCTGCGGAGCATGGGACATCTGCGCTCCGTGAACCTTGCCCACCCGCGCCCGAACCCGGCCAAGCCGGAGACCGGGAGCACCGGAATCGACAAGCGGCCGACCGATCAGGCAGTGGAGGTGCGGGCTCCGGGCGGGACGGTCGGGTCCGGGCTGGTCGGGGACGCGATCTTCGACAGCGTGAACCACGGCGGTGACGAACAGGCGGTGTACGCCTACGCCAGGGAGGCGCTCGACGAGTGGGAGAAGGAGCTCGGGCGGGAGCTGTCCGACGGGTGCTTCGGGGAGAACCTGACGACCCGGGGGATCGCGGTGGACGACGCGCTGATCGGGGAGCGCTGGCGGGTCGGGGAGCAGGTGCTGCTGGAGGTGACGGTGCCCCGGGTGCCCTGCTCGACCTTCGCCGACTGGCTGGCCGAGCAGCGCTGGGTGAAGCGGTTCACCCAGCGGGCGCTGCCCGGGGCCTATCTGCGGGTGCTGGAGCCCGGCGTGGTCCGGGCCGGGGACCAGATCACCGTCGAATACCGGCCTGCCCACGACCTGACCATCGCCGAGACCTTCCGGGCGCTGACCACCGAGCCCGAGTTGCTGCCGAAGCTGATCGACGTGGCCGAACTCCCGGAGCAGACCCGGGAGCTGGCCCGTCGGCGGACCGCCCCGAAGAGCTAGGCGGTGATCAGCGGCGCACCGTGCCGGCGGCACTCCTGCGGGATGGCCCGGTCCGGTGCGCTCGGCGAGTTGGCGGCCGCGATCCGCAGCTCGACGATGTCGCGGACCGCGGGCCACTCCTCGTCCAGGATCGAGTAGAAGGCGGTCGACCTGACCACCCCGTCCAGGCCGCGCGAGTGGGCCCGGCGGACGCCCTCGGAGGTGGCGCCGAGCCGTTCGATCGCGGCCCGCGAGCGCAGGTTGCGGGCGTCGGCCCGGAGCGAGATCCGGCGCACCCGCCACTGCTCGAAGGCGTACCGGAGCATCAGCAGCTTGGCCTCGGTGTTGATCCCGGTGCCCTGGGCCCGGGCGGACAGCCAGGTGGCGCCGATCTCGGCCGCGTCCGGCACCGCGCTCTGCGGGTCGCCGTACGGCACGCCGGGGGTCGGCGGCCAGACCACCGGGCCCTGCCAGTAGTCGAGTTCCAGGAACCGGGTGGAGCCCACCACCCGGTTGTCCGCCACCGCCACCGTGGCGAACGGCAGCGACCGTCCGACGGCCTGGTCGGCGAGCGCCCGCCCGATGTAGTCCCGGGCGGCTTCGAGGCCGTGCGGGACGGGCGTGAAGGCGTAGGTCGTACGGTCCTCGGCGCCGGCGTCGGCGAGTGCCTCGGCGTGGTGCTCGGCGAGAGGCTCCAGCCGCACGGTGCGGCCGATGAGGGTGACGGGTACGGGCACGGAACCTTCGGTCCTTCGGCTGTCGTAGGAGCCCGGGAACCGTGGAGCGGCACTCGGGCAGGGGACGTTCGCCCCGATCCGGGGGCCTGCCACCGGTCTCGGCGTACGCCGGAGACGCCCGGCGGTACGGAGGGACGGCGACAGCCCGGAGTCGGGCAGCGCGATGCCGGAACGGACACGGAACCACGGGGCCGGTCCGGCGAGGGATGAGCGAGGGGACAGTGTGCGTCCGCGAGATGGCCGAGAGAGCTAAGAGAGCGCGAAGAGAAACAGGCGGCCAAGTGAAGGCAAGGTGCGATGTGGGGGTGGCTGACCGCACCGGGCCGGGACGTGACGACGGCGTGACGAACGACGTGACGACGACGCGGCGATGCGAGGCAGCGAGAGGACGATACCCGTCCGAAGGCGGTGCGTCACTTCACGGCGCGTCATCCGTGGCGCGCGGCCTCGGGGCCCGCGCCGCCACCGCTGCCCCGCGCTCCTCGGTAGGGCCCTCACCTGCGGTTTCGTGCGGGGATGCGATGATTCTCGGACGTTCGCCACACGCGTACACCGGCGGCCCGGCAGAGTGGGAATGCCGACGCTCCGGGGCGCGCTGGACTGAGCGACGAGACGAACGACTAGACGGACGGGGTTGGGTGCGCGGTGCGTGATGCCAAGGAGCTGTACCGGCTGGAGCAGCAGGGCGTGGACGCGTTGGCCGCCGCGAAGGCCGAGGCCGGTCCGGACGCCGCAGGGCTGGTGCTGCTGTACCACTTCGAGGGCTTCATGGACGCCGGTGAGGCCGGCGGTCAGGTGGTCACCCATCTGCTGGAGCAGGGCTCCCCGCAGGTGGTCGCCCGCTTCGACCACGACCGCCTGGTGGACTACCGGGCCCGGCGCCCCGCGATGACCTTCGACCGCGAGCGCTGGACTTCGTACGACCCGCCGGAGATCCTGCTGCAGCTGGTCGAGGACGCGGTCGGCACCCCGTTCCTGCTGATCACCGGCCCGGAGCCGGACACCGAGTGGGAGCTGTTCGCGGCCGCCGTACAGGAGTTGGTGAACCGCTTCGAGGTGCGCCTCGCGGTCGACTTCCACGGCATCCCGATGGGCGTGCCGCACACCCGCCCGGTCGGCCTCACGCCGCACGGCACCCGGCTCGACCTGGCCGCGGGTTACCCGAAGTGGTTCGACCAGGCCCAGGTGCCCGGCAGTGCGCAGGCGCTGCTGGAGTACCGGCTCGCCGAGTCCGGCCACGACGTGCTGGGTTTCGCGGTGCACGTGCCGCACTACGTGGCCCGCTCGCCGTACCCCGCCGCCGCCGTGCTGATCCTGGAGGCGGTGCAGTCCGCCAGCGGCCTGGTGCTGCCCGGCACCGAGCTGCGCGACCGGGTCGGCGAGGTGTACGCGGACATCGAGGAGCAGCTGGCCCAGGGTGACGGCGAGCTGAGCTCGGCGATCCGGGGGATGGAGAGCCAGTACGACGCGGTGGCCGGGGCCGAGGACCGGGAGAGCCTGCTCGCAGAGAGCAGCGACCTGCCGTCGGCGGACGAACTCGGGCGCCGGTTCGAGGAGTTCCTGGCCGAGCACGAGCGCGGCGCGGAGTAGTGCGGAGGACGTTGACCGGTCTGCTGGGCCTGGCCCTGCTGACCGGCTGCGCCGCGACCACGACCGATGCCACCCCGGCTCCGCCGCCCCGGGGCCCGTACGTGGCGCTGGGGGATTCGTACACCTCGGGCCTGGGGATCGCGCCGCAGACCGGTGAGCCGGCCGGGTGCGGTCGGTCGGCGGTCAACTACCCGGCGCTGGTGGCCGAGCAGCTCGGGGCGGCCGAGTTCACGGACGTCAGCTGCAGCTCGGCCACCACGGCCGACCTGACGGGGGCTCAGAAGCTGTCCGGTGGCGGCGCCAACCGGCCGCAGCTGGACGCGCTGTCGGCCGGGACGAAGCTGGTGACGGTCGGGATCGGCGGCAACGACGTCGGTTTCCTGGACGTGCTGAGCCGCTGTGCGATGGCCGGGCTGACCGGGTCGGGCTGCCGGAAGACCTTCGAGTCGGCCGACGGGACGGACCAGGTGACCCGGCGGATCGGCACGGCGGGGGAGAAGCTCGGCGCGGTGCTGGCCGAGACGCAGCGGCGGGCCCCGGCGGCGAAGGTCTTCGTGGTCGGCTACCCGGCGCTGTTCCCCGCCGACCCGGCGAGCTGCAGCAAAGCGCTCGGGGTCAAGATCGCGGCCGCCGACCTCGGCTACCTGGCCGGGAAGGCCGAGGAGTTGAACGCGGAGCTGAAGCGACGGGCGGCGGCGGCCGGTGCCCGGTACGTGGACACCGTGGTGGCGGGGCACGACATGTGCGCGGCGGCGGACACCCGGTGGATCGAGCCACCGTTCCCGGCCGCCGGGCTGGCCCCGATGCACCCGAACGCGGCGGGCCAGCGCGGGATGGCGGCGGCGGTACTGGCGGCGGTGAGGTAAGGCCGGCCGGCCTAGCCGGTGGCCGTGGATCAGGGCGTTGTCCACGGCCACCGGGGTGTGGTTCAGCCGAGCCGGGCGGAGTGGACGGCGATGCTGACCGCCGGGTCGTCCAGGCACTCGCCGGTGCTGAGGTCGAAACGCTGCTTGAGCAGCGGGGAGGCGATGTACACCCGGCCCTCGGGGGTGGAGCCGAGCAGGCCCCGGGAGAGCACGTACGCGCCGGTGAACGGGTCCCGGTTGGCGACCGCGTAGAGGCCGCCCTGCCGGTCGGTGAAGACGGCGGCCTGGCTGCCGTCCGGGAGCAGCACGGCGACTCCCCGGCCCGGGGTCAGGCGGTCGCGGTCGCAGACCGCGACCCAGCCCTCGGGGGTCTGCAGTTCGACCCGGGCGGTGGCGGTGACGGTGGTCATCGGATCTCCAGGAGGTCGGCGGAGAGGGTGGCGAGCAGGTCCTCGGCGGTGGCCAGCACGCCGAGGTCGGGCTTGACCTGGTCGCGCTCGGGGGTGAACCGGATGCTCGGGTCCGGCACGCCGGGGGCGTTGACGAAGGAGACGAAGCGCTGCAGCCGGTCCTGGTCGGCCAGGGTGGCGGCCCACTCGTCCTGGTAGTCGTCCACGTGACGGGCCATCAGGGCCTCCAGGTCGTCGGCGATGCCGAGGCTGTCCTCGACCACCACCTGCCGGACGTGCTCCAGGCCGCCGTCGATTCGCTCCAGCCAGGCGGAGGTGCGCTCCAGCCGGTCGGCGGTGCGGATGTAGAACATCAGGAAGCGGTCGATCAGCCGGATCAGCTCCTCGTCGGTGAGGTCCTGGGCCAGCAGGTCGGCGTGCCGGGGGGTGGCCCCGCCGTTGCCGCCGACGTAGAGGTTCCAGCCGTTCGAGGTGGCGATCACGCCGAAGTCCTTGCCCCGGGCCTCGGCGCACTCACGGGCGCAGCCGGAGACCGCCGACTTGAGCTTGTGCGGCGAGCGCAGGCCCCGGTAGCGCAGCTCCAGGTGGATCGCCATCGCCACCGAGTCCTGCACGCCGTACCGGCACCAGGTGGACCCGACACAGGACTTGACGGTGCGCAGGGACTTTCCGTACGCGTGTCCCGACTCGAAGCCGGCCGCCACCAGCCGGGACCAGATCAGCGGCAGCTGGTCGACGGCGGCGCCGAACAGGTCGATCCGCTGGCCGCCGGTGATCTTGGTGTAGAGCCCGAAGTCCCGGGCCACCTCGCCGATCACGATCAGCTTCTCGGGGGTGATCTCGCCGCCCGGGATGCGCGGGACGACCGAGTAGGAGCCGTTCTTCTGGATGTTGGCCAGGAAGTGGTCGTTGGTGTCCTGGAGCGCGGCCTGCTCGCCGTCCAG
Organism: Kitasatospora sp. Root107; assembly: GCF_001424875.1. Classification (GTDB taxonomy): domain Bacteria; phylum Actinomycetota; class Actinomycetes; order Streptomycetales; family Streptomycetaceae; genus Kitasatospora. Next base: position 221,447 of record NZ_LMCT01000067.1, read on the forward strand.
GATGTGCCCGGAGGCAGGGAGCTCGGGGGCCAGCGAGGCGATGATCGAGCCGACGGTGGGCTTGCAGACCTCGCAGCCCTCGCCGCTGAGGCGGCCGTGCTCGGCCAGCAGCTGACGGTGCGTCGCGATCCGCTTCACCCGGACGATCTCGTACAGCTCGGCACGGGTGTGCGCGAAGCAGGGGCAGAGGCCCTTGTCGACCTCGACGCCACTGGCCTCCAGCTCGTCGGTGACGATGGTGGAGAGCAGCTTGATGCAGGAGCCGCAGCCGGTGCCCGCCTTGGTGCACTTCTTCACCTCGGGCACGGTGGTGCACTGGTGGTCCGTCACCGCCGCGCGGACGGCGCCCTTGGTGACGTTGTGGCAGTTGCAGACCACCGCGTCGTCGGGCAGCGCCGAGCTGCCGAGCGAGACCGGCGCGCCGAGACCGGCCGGGAGCACCAGGGACTCGGCCGGGACGGGCAGCGGGGTGCCGGTGCCGGTCAGCGGGCGGAGCGAGGAGTAGGCCTCCGCGTCGCCGATCAGGATGCCGCCGAGCAGGGCGCCCTCGGGCGTGACCACGAGCTTCTTGTAGATGCCGGAGCGGGAGTCGGAGTAGACCACGTCGAGCGCGCCCGGGGTGGTGCCGAATGCGTCGCCGAAGCTGGCCACGTCCACCCCCAGCAGCTTGAGCTTGGTGGAGAGGTCGGCGCCGGTGAACTCCTTGGCGGCCTGCCCGGCGAGCTGCTGGGCCACCGTGGTGGCCATCTCGTAGCCGGGGGCGACCAGGCCGTACACCCGGCCGTCCACCGCCAGGGCGCACTCGCCGATCGCGTAGACCGCGTCATCGGAGGTCTTGCAGAGCGCGTCCACGGCGATGCCGCCGCGCTCACCGACCGTCAGGCCGCAGTCCCGGGCCAGCTGGTCGCGCGGGCGGACGCCGGCCGAGAAGACCACCAGGTCGGTGTCGATCCGCTGGCCGTTGGTGAAGGTCATCCCGGTGGCGGCGCCGTCGGTCACCACGATCGCGTTGGTGCCGACCCCGGTGTGCACCGTGACGCCCATCTCCTCGATGGTGCGGCGCAGCGCCTCGCCGCCGCCCTCGTCCACCTGGACGGGCATCAGGCGCGGGGCGAACTCGACCACATGGGTCTCCAGGCCGAGGCCCTTGAGCGCCCCGGCCGCCTCCAGGCCGAGCAGCCCGCCGCCGACCACCGCGCCGACCTTGCGGCCCGCCGCGTACGCCTCGATGGCGTGCAGGTCCTCGATGGTGCGGTAGACGAAGCAGCCGTCCGCGTCCTTGCCGTCGACCGGCGGCACGAACGGGTAGGAGCCGGTGGCCAGCACCAGGGTGTCGTACGCCACGGTGTGCCCGGCGGCGGTGGTGACGGTCCGTCCGGCCCGGTCGATCTCGGCGACCGGCGAGTTCAGGTGCAGCTCGAAGCCGTGGGTGTCCAGGAAGCCGGGCTCGCCGAGCAGCAGGTCCTCCGGGGTCTTGCCGGAGAAGTACGAGGTCAGGGCGACTCGGTCGTACGCCGGGCGGGGCTCCTCGGCGAGCACGACGACGCGGAAGCGGTCGGCGGTGCCGGTGTCGGCCAGGGCTTCCAGGAAGCGGTGGCCGACCATGCCGTAGCCGACCAGGACGACGGTGGGCTTGGTGGTGGTGGTCATCAGGAAGTCCCTCCGGGGGATGTGCTCCGGGTGGTGAGCAGGTGGAGCGGGTGGGCGGAGAGGGCCTCGTCGCCCTCCCAGGTGTGGGCGAGCTGCCCGACGGTGTCGAGGTCGCCGAGCAGGACGCCGCCGACCAGCCGGTCGCCGGTCTCGTCCCGGCGGACGATCACCTTGCGGTAGCTGCCCCGGCCGGCGTCGGCGAGGCGGACCACCCGGTCCTCGGGGCTGGGGCTGGTGACGCCGAAGGCGGCGATGTCCAGCGGGCCCCGGTCGGGGGTGGCGGCCAGGGTCAGCCGGGTGAGCAGCCGGCTGCCCCGGTAGACGGCCGGACGGCCGGTGAGCACCTGGGCCAGCACGTCGGCCTGCTCGAAGGCGGGCCCGGCCAGGCCGTAGACGGTGCCGTCGTGCTCGGCGCAGTCGCCGAGTGCGTGGATGTGCGGGTCGTCGGTGCGCAGCAGGTCGTCGACCAGTACGCCCCGGCGGACGGCGAGACCGGCGGCCTGCGCCAGGCCGGTCCGGGGGCGGACGCCGACCGCGATCACCAGCAGGTCGGCGTCCAGCCGGAAGCCGTCGGCCAGTTCGACCCCGGTGACGGCCCGGTCGGTGGTGAGCACCGAGCGGGCCCGGCACTCGGTGTGCACCTCGACGCCCAGCTCGGTCAGATGGGTCCGGAGCAGCTCGGCCGCCTCCGGGTCGAGGTGACGCTCCAACAGGTGCTCGCCCTGGTGGGCCAGCACCACCGGGATGCCGCGCGCGGCCAGCGCCCGGGCGGCGCTCACCCCGAGCAGTCCGCCGCCGACCACCACGGCCTGCCGCACCTTGGGCAGGTAGCCGTCGATGTCGGCGCAGTCCGCCATGGTGCGGAAGGCGAAGACGCCGGCGGGGAGTTCGTGCCGCCCCGGGCCGCTCCGCGAGTCGTCGTACAGGCCGCGCAGCGGGGGCAGCACCGGGTTGCTCCCGGTGGCCAGCACCAGGTCGCCGTACCCGAGCTCCGCGCCGTCGTCGCACAGCACCCGGCGCTGCTCGCGGTCGATCCGCACCACCCGGACCCGGCGCCGCTCGACCGTCGGCGGCAGCGCGGCCAGCTCGGCGATCTCCGGTGCGTACCGTCCGGCCAGCACCTCGGCGAGCAGCACCCTGTTGTACGGGCGGTGCTCCTCCTCGGCGAGCAGCAGCACCTCGCGCCCGCCGTGCAGCGCGAGCTGCTGGGCGAGTCGGTGGCCGGCCATCCCGCCGCCGACCACGACCACTCGGGAATCGGTTGCTGTCATGCCGACGAGCATGATCCGGGGGTGTTACCCGGCCGGGGCCGCGCTGTTTCGCGGGCGGAACTTCGACCTCAAACGGCGGGGCGGGGGGATGTGAGCCCCCGGTGGCCGAACCATTGGGACGTGACGAAAATGTGTTCGCCATCGGGTTTCGTCGCTGTACGATCACTTGGCCGATCGCTGTGAAGTCGCGATGCGGGCTCATTCGTCGTCAGATCCCGGGGGACCGTTGAAGATTCGTCGTTCGCTTGCCGCTGCCGTTTTCCTTGCCACCGCCGCCGCACCCGTCGTCATGGCCGCCACCCCGGCGTTCGCCGACACCACTCCGGCGGGGCAGGAGCAGACCGACCCGGCCGAGGCGAAGGCGGACGAGGAGAACCGGGCAGCGATCGAGAGGCTGCTCGTCTACCCGAACGACTACCTGGTCACCGCCCCGAGCGACTACCTCCGCGAGCATGCGGCGGCGGCCCTGGCCGGCACCCCGGCGGACCGGGCGCGCTTCCTCACGGAGCAGGTGGACCGGATCCGCCGGGACGACGCGAGGGTCGCGATCTCGCGGATCATGAGCGTGGGCGGCCCGGTCGTGTACAAGGCGGCCGTCGTCGCGTTCGAATCGGACGACATCGCGACGTTCCGCGCCTTCCTGACCGTCGGTCAGTACACGGCCCGCACCGAGGACGAGAACCGTGCCGAGGTGCAGCGGCTCCTCGACGACCCGAGCAGCGGACCGCGTGTGCGCGAGGGCGCGCAGAAGGCGCTGGCGGGCACCGCCGCGGACGTGGAGCGTTTCCTCACGGTGGGGCTGAAGTCGGCCGCGGAGTCCGACGACCGAGTCCTGATCAGCCAGATCATGGAGCGCGGTGGCCCGGCGGTGCGGAAGGCCGCCGACACCGTGATGTTCGGCAGCATCGAGGGTATCCGAGAGTTTCTCAAGGTCGGTCAGTACGTTGCCCGGGCCGAGGACGAGAACCGCGCCGAGGTCCGGCGCATCCTGGACGACGCGAGCAGCGGACGGGGTGTGCGCGAGGGCGCGCAGAAGGCGCTCGCCGGCACCGCCGCAGAGGTCGAGCACTTCCTGAAGGCGGAGCTCGAGCCGCTGCGGGAGACCGACGACCTGGTCCTGGCCACCCGGATCGCCGATGCCGGGGGGCCCGAGGTCCGGAAGGCCGGCAACGCCGCGCTCAACAGCAGCATCGCGGACGTCCGGGCCTTCCTGAAGGAGGGTCAGTTCACGGCCCGCGCCAAGGACCAGGCCGCCGAGAAGGCGGCTGCCGAGGCTGCTGCCAAGGCCGCGCAGGACAACTCGGTCACCACCGTGGTCCCCGCTTCCGTCACGACCGGCACGACGACCACCTCGACCACGGTCACCACCACGGACGGCCAGGCCACGGTCGGTGCGCTGGCCGCCACCGGCCCGACCACCCCGCTCGGGCAGCTCGCCGGCATCGGCGGCGCAGCCGTCCTGCTGGGCGCCGGCGCGCTGGTCGCCACGCGCCGCCGCCCGCAGGCCTGATCAGGCGGGCCGTCAGGCCGAGGCGCAGAGCGCCGCGAGCAGGGCGGCCAAGGCCTCGCCGTCCAGCCCCTGGCGGAGCGTCGCGGCCTGCTCGGCCGGGGTGGCACCGAGAGCTGCCACCAGCTCGGCCGCCGAGGGTCCGCTGGGTGAGGGGTCGTTTCCCTGGTGCGGGACGGCGGTGTTGTCCGCGGACAACACCTGCCCCTTGGCGAGGCCGAGCAGGGCGCGGTCCTGCTCGCGCTTGGCCTTCTCGCCGCCCTTGATCCGCGCTTCGAGGGCCAGCAGCTCACGGGCCGTCAGGGATCCGTCCTCCTTGACGGCCCGGGCCAGGCGACGGGCGTACCGCTCGGCCATCTTCCCGTTGACCAGCATCAGCTGGATCTCGTCGGGCAGGGTGAGCAGCGCGATCTGGTTGCCGACCCAGGAGCGGTCCCGGCCCCGGCGGCGGGCCACCTCGGCGGCGTTGCCCTCGCACTCGTCCAGCAGGTGCTTGACGCCCCGGGCCCGCTCGATGACGTTGAAGTCCTCGCGGTCCTCGTTCTCCAGCAGCAGGTTGTCGACGAAGTCCGCGCGGGTGGTCGCGAGGTCGTCCCGGACGACGAAGTCGAGCTGCGCCAGACCCACCAGCAGGGCGGCCCGGTATCGGCGCTCGCCGTTCAGGATGACGAACTCGGCGTCGCCCAGCTGCGCGGCGACGTGCGGCCAGAGCCGGAGGTACGCCTCCCGGGTGACCGCCACGCAGGCGGTCAGCTGCCGCTGGGCGAGGCTGTTCCCGAGGGCGAGCTGGGACTCGTGGCTGCCGAAGTCGAGCCGGGGGTTCTTGGCGGCGGGTACGACCTTCGCCAGATCGAGGCGGCGCAGCTCGTAGGCGGGGATGAGGCCCTCGGTGACGGCCTTGGCCTGGCCCCGCTCGCTGCGGGCCGTGCGTGCCGCGCGGGGGCCGATGCTGCCGAAGGCGCCGGTGCCGAGGCGGTCGGCTGCTCTGGTCACGGGGCGATCCTCCGGGCGATGGTGCGCATGAGTTCGGCCTGCTCACTGTCGGGTGCGTGGGTGAGCAGCGGGAGCTTCATTCGGACGGCCTCGCGCTGGTCCTTGAGGTCCGGGACGACGGCGAGGACGGGCGGCGTGCCGATCGACTCCCAGCCCGCGAGGGCGGACTTCACGACGAAGCCCTTGCGGGAGTCGAAGAGGTTGACGATGAAGCCGAGGTCGGCGATGTCGATGTCGAGGTCGTCGCAGAGGGAGTCGATCTGCTCGCGGAGCAGCTCGTAGGCGTCGGCCGAGGAGTCCTCCGCCTGGACGGGGATGATGATCCCGGAGTCGGCCCGGTCCTCCGATTCGCGGGTTCGGACGTAGTAGAGGGCGGTGTCCATGGCGTAGCCGAGGCTGGGCGGGCAGTCGACGATGACGAAGTCGAACTCCTTCTCCACCTCGGCGAGGGCCTTCTCGAGCGCGGTCTCCTTGACCCGCACTTCGCGGGAGGTGACGAGCTTGGCGTCGAGGAGGAAGCCGTCGGTGCAGGCCGGCAGGAGGTGCAGCCGGTCGCCGAGCCCCGGGCCCTCGATCCGGATCAGGATGGTGCGCAGGTCGTGCTCGCCTTCCCCGACCATCACCTTGGTGAGGCTGCAGCCCTTGATGGGGACGTGCGCGTGGCCGAGCTGCCTGGTCAGGTGGCCCTGCGGGTCGAAGTCGACGAGGCAGACCCGGAAGCCCGTCTCGGCGAGGGCGGCGGCGATGCCGGCGGCCAGCGCGGTCTTGCCCACGCCGCCCTTCTGGTTTCCCAGGGCGATCCGGCGCGGGCCGGCGGAGGCCCGTCGGCGCTGGGGGATGGGGTGGTTGTCCAGCCAGAGCCGGATCGACTGGGCCAGCCCCTGGGTGTACTGGATGCCGCGCTCGGAGCAGTCCGCCCGGAAGCTCCGGTACAGGCCGGAGGGGACGTACGTGGAGAACGAGGCGCCGCGTGCAGTGTCGACGGTGGTGAGCGGCCCGCCGGCCTGACGCCACGCCAGGATGCCTTCGGTGACGGCGTCCTGGATGGCGACGCCGGCGATGGCGGCTCGGAGCTTCAGCTCGCGCCGGAGCTGCGGGGGGAGCCTGGTGACGACCTTGTCCCGGTCGTCGGAAGGACTTTGCACGGTCATGTGGGGGAGTTAACCCCTGAGGTGTCGTCAGAACTCGCGACACGACCGAGATGTACGAAATTTAGCTGATTGTCCGTTCTGTTCAGCCCGTGCAGCCGAGGGCGTGTTGTCCGCGGACAACACGCCTAGACGGCCGTGCGGGTGCGGAACGCGGTGCGGTAGGCGGAGGGTGAGACGCCGACGGTGCCGGTCAGGTGCTGGCGGAGCGAGACGGCGGTGCCGAAGCCCGCCTCGGCGGCGACCTGGTCGACCGGCAGGTCGGTGGTCTCCAGCAGGCGGCGGGCCCGGTCCACCCGGCGCTGGGTCAGCCACTGTCCTGGCGGCATGCCGACCTCCTCGCCGAACCGGCGGCAGAAGGTACGTACGCTCATCCGGGCGTGCCCGGCCAACTCGGCCAGCGGGAGCGGTCGGTGCAGCTGCTCCAGCGCCCAGACCCGGGTGGCGGCGGTGGACGCGGCGGCGGCTTCGGGCAGCGGCCGCTCGATGTACTGGGCCTGCCCGCCCTCGCGCCACGGCGGCACCACACAGAGCCGGGCCACCCGGTTGGCGACCTCACTGCCGTGGTCGCGCCGGACCAGGTGCAGGCAGAGGTCGACCCCGGCGCCGACCCCCGCCGCCGTCAGGACCAGGCCGTCGTCGACGAACAGCACGTCGGCGTCCACCTCGATCTGCGGGAAGGTGCGCTGGAAGTGCTCGGCCTCGGTCCAGTGCGTGGTGGCCCGGCGGCCGTCCAGCAGTCCGGCGGCGGCGAGCACGTACGAGGCGGTGCAGATCGAGACGATCCTGGCCTGCGGCGGCAGCAGGGCGAGTGCCGCCGCCAGGTCGTCGGGCAGCCAGTCCCGGAGGCCGTCCGGGCCGCAGGCGAACGGTGGGATCACCACGGTGTCGGCGGTCCGGAGCACCTCGGCGCCGTGCGGCACGGTGATGGTGAAGTCGGCGGAGGTGGTCACCGGGCCGCCGTCCAGGCTGCAGGTGACCACCTCGTACAGCGGATTGCCGTCGGGGGCCTCGGCGGTGCCGAAGATTCGTACCGGGATGCTCAGTTCGAAGGGGTAGACGCCTTCGAGGGCCAGGACCACGACGCGATGCATGGCAAGATCCTTGCACATATCGGCATCCTTGCCACTCGTTGGGTCGGGCCCGACGCGGAAGTCTGGTGCCCAGGCGGTCGCACCGGCCGCCGGAGAACAGGGAGATGACGATGCGTGCGATCGGCCAGGACGGTTTCGGCGGCCCCGAGGTACTGAGGATCATCGAGGTGGAGCGCCCGGAGCCGGCCCCCGCCGAGGTACTGGTCCGGGTGCACGCTGCGGGGGTGAACCCGACCGACTCGTGGCACCGGGGGAGCGGCGGCCTCGGGGGCGAGGTGATCCGGCTCGGCTGGGACGTCTCCGGGGTGGTCGAGGCGGTCGGCCTCGGCGTGACCACGCTGGCGCCGGGTGACGAGGTGTTCGGCATGCCGCGCCACCCGCGGCCCGCCGGGACGTACGCCGAGTACGTCACCTCACCCGCCAGGCACCTGCTGCGCAAGCCCGCCGGGCTCGACCACACCGAAGCTGCCGCTCTTCCGCTGGCCGGGATGACCGCCTGGCAGGCACTGGTGGACACCGCCGACGTGCAGCCCGGGCAGCGGGTGCTGATCCACGCCGCCGCGGGCGGGGTCGGCCACCTCGCGGTGCAGATCGCCAAGGCGCGCGGCGCGTACGTGATCGGCACCGCCCGGGCGGCCAAGCACGAGTTCCTGCGCGGGCTCGGCGCGGACGAGCTGATCGACTACACGGCGGCCGACTTCGAGACCGCGACCGACCCGGTGGACGTGGTGATCGACACCATCGGCGGCGAGTACGGACCGCGCTCGCTGCGGCTGCTCCGCACGGGCGGCTTCCTGGTCTCGCTCGCCTCCCCGGCCGAGGCGTACCTGGCCGACCTGGCTCGGCCGCTCGGCAAGCGGGCCGGCTTCATGGCGGTCGAGGCGGACCAGGCCGGTCTGCGGGAGCTGGCCGCGCTGGTCGGGGCCGGGCAGCTCCGGCCGGTGCTGGACACCGTACTGCCGCTCGAACTTGCCTCGAAGGCCCACGAGTTGCTGGACAGCGGACGTACCCAGGGCAAGGTCGTGCTGACCGCTGTCTAAGCGGCGGCGACGGCCTCCAGCCGGACCGCGCAGACCTTGAACTCCGGCATCCGGGAGGTCGGGTCCAGGGCCGGGTTGGTGTGCACGTTGGCGTTGGCCTCGCCGGGCCAGTGGAACGGCATGAAGACGGTGTCGGGGCGGATCGCGGTGGTCAGCCGGGCGGGGGTGACGGTCCGTCCGCGCCGGCTCACCACCGCGACCCGGTCCCCGTCCGCCACGCCGAGGCGCTCGGCGAGCTGCGGGTGCAGCTCGACGAAGGCGCCCGGTGCGGCGGAGTTCAGGGCCTCGACCCGGCGGGTCTGGGCGCCGGACTGATACTGGGCCAGCACCCGTCCGGTGGTCAGCCGCACCGGGTACTCGGCGTCCGGCTCCTCGGCCGCCGGGCGGTGCTGGACCGGGGTGAACCTGGCCCGGCCGTCGGGGGTGGCGAACCGGTCCAGGAACAGGCGGGGGGTGCCGGGGTGGTCGCCGTCCGGGCAGGGCCAGAACACCCCGTCCTGCTCGACGATCCGCCGGTAGCTGATGCCCGCGTAGTCGGCCGGGCCGCCACTGGAGGCCCGCCGCAACTCCTCGAAGACCTTCTCGGCGTCGGTGTCGAAACCCTCGCCGTGGCCCAGTCGCCCGGCCAGACCGTGCAGCACCTCCAGGTCGCTGCGCACGCCCGGCGGTGCGTCAACTGCCTTGCGGCGCAGGATGACCCGGCCCTCCAGGTTGGTCAGGGTGCCGGTCTCCTCGGCCCACTGGGTGACCGGCAGCACCACGTCCGCCAGCGCGGCGGTCTCGGAGAGCACCACATCACAGACCGCCAGGAAGTCCAGCGAGCGCAGTCGCTCGGTGATGTGCGTCGAACGCGGCGCGGAGACCACCGGGTTGGAGCCCATCAGCAGCAGCGAACGGACCTTGGTGCCGAGCGAGTCCAGCAGCTCGTACGCGCTCGGGCCTGGCCCCGGCAGGCTGTCGGGGTGCACGCCCCAGACCGCCGCGACGTGTGCGCGGGCCGCCGGGTCGTCCAACTTCCGGTAGCCGGGCAGCTGGTCGGCCTTCTGGCCGTGCTCCCGGCCGCCCTGGCCGTTGCCCTGGCCGGTCAGGCAGCCGTACCCCGCGTACGGGCGGCCCGCGTTGCCGGTGGCCAGGCAGAGGTTGATCCAGGCGCTCACCGTGTCGGTGCCCTTGGACTGCTGCTCGGGCCCGCGCGCGGTGAGCACCATAGCGGTCTCCGCAGCGCAGAACATCTCGGCGGCTTCCCGCAGTTGGGGCAGCGGTACGCCGGTCACCGCCTCCACGTGCTCGGGCCAGTGCGCCATCGCCGCCGCCCGGGTCTCCGGCCAGCCGGTGGTCCGCTCCGCGATGAACGCCTCGTCGGTGCGGCCGTCCGCGACCACCAGGTGCAGCAGGCCCAGCGCCAGCGCCAGGTCGGTGCCGGGGCGCGGCGCCAGGTGCAGGTCGGCCAGCTCGGCGGTCCTGGTCCGGCGCGGGTCGACCACGATCAACGTGCCGCCGTTGTCCTGGAGTTCGCGCAGGTAGCGGACGAACGGCGGCATCGTCTCGGCCGGGTTCCCGCCGACCAGGATCACGCAGCCCGCCTTCGGGATGTCCGCCACCGGGAACGGCAGCCCCCGGTCCAGGCCGAAGGCCCTGATCCCGCCGGCCGCCGCCGAGGACATGCAGAACCGGCCGTTGTAGTCGATGGTCGAGGTGCCGAGCACGACCCGGGCGAACTTGCCCAGCAGATAAGCCTTCTCGTTGGTCAGTCCGCCACCGCCGAACACACCCACGGCGTCCCGTCCGTGGGTGGCGGCGGTGGCCGACAGCTCGGTGGCGATCCGGTCCAGTGCCTCACCCCAGCCCGCCGGCCGCAGCTCGCCGTCCACCCGCACCAGCGGCGTGGTCAGCCGGGCGCCGGGCGCAAGCACCGCCGCGGCGTTCGACCCCTTGCCGCACAGCGCGCCGAGGTTGACCGGGAAACCGGGTCGCTCCACCACCTCCACCGGCACCGCGCCCTCGGTGCGGCGCAGGCCCATGCCGCACTGCAGGGCGCAGTACGGGCAGTGCGTGTCGGTGGTGGCAGTCTCGCTCATGGGCGCCAGCCTGCTACGGCGCTGTTTCGGGTCGGTGGCTGCCCGGTTACAACTGCTGTTCACGGCCCTCTCGCGGGCGGCCCCGGGGACTGTGAGGGCGGGTTCATCAACGTTGACGGTCGGGCAACGGGGCCGAAACAGCCGGGGGGCAGGCTGATCCGCATGACGACGATCCCCACCGTACGGGTGCTGCACGCCCGCCGCCGCCCGGCCCTGGTCCTGGTCGCGCACGGCTCGCGGGATCCGGAGACATCGGCCGAGATCCACCGCCTGCTGGCCCAGCTCCGCGCCACCCGCCCCGAACTCGACGTACGACTCGCCCACTTGGGCCTGAACGCCCCCCTGCTCCCGGACGTCCTCGACGGCCTGAGCGGCCCGGCCGTCCTGGTGCCGCTGCTGCTCAGCCGGGGCTACCACGTCAAGGTGGACCTGCCCGCGCTGCTCGTCGCCGCACCCCAGGTGGCCGGGCTGATCGCCCCGCCGCTCGGGCCCGACCCGCTGCTCACCGAGGTCCTGCACAGCCGCCTGCTCGAAGCGGGCTGGGGCCCCGACGGCGACGCCGTGGTGCTCGCCGCCGCAGGATCCCGCGACCCGGACGCCGCCGTGGACACCGAGACCCAGGCCGCCCTGCTCGCCGCCCGCCTCGGCGTCCCGGTCCGCACCGGCGCCGTCACCGGCGGCCGCTCGGTGGCCGAGGCGGTCGCCCGGCTCACCGCCGAGGGCCACCGCAGGGTCGCCGTCGCCTCCTACTTCACCGCCCCGGGCGACTTCGCCCGCCTCGCCGCCGCCGCAGGCCCGTGGATCACGGCGGCACCCCTGGGTGCTCACCCGCTGATCGTCGACCTGATCCTGTCCCGCTATTCGTCAGCCACTTACGGACCAGGGGCTCGGGGAACTGCGACGCCGACCCTTGTAGCGTCACACTGAGAGCAAAGGTCAGGCACTGTTCTCTGACCTGTACCTCGTACCTCCTCCAGAATGTCCCCACCCCGGCGTACGGTGCTCGTATATGAACGACACCACGTACGACCCCGCCGCCGAAGCCCGCTGGGTGCCCGAGCCCGACAAGCGGCCCGGCCGGACGGCGTTCCAGCGTGACCGCGCCCGCGTGCTGCACTCCGCCGCGCTCCGCCGACTGGCCGGCACCACCCAGGTGGTCGCCCCGATGCGCAGTGACTTCCCCCGCACCCGCCTCACCCACTCCCTCGAATGCGCCCAGGTGGGCCGGGAGTTGGGCGCCGCCCTCGGCTGCGACCCCGACCTGGTGGAGACCGGCTGCCTTGCGCACGACATCGGCCATCCGCCGTTCGGCCACACCGGCGAGGAGGCGCTCGACCAGGCCGCCGAGTCCTGCGGCGGCTTCGAGGGCAACGCCCAGTCGCTCCGCATCCTGACCCGCCTGGAGCCCAAGCGCTTCGCCCCGCTCGACGAGGAGCCGGCCCGGCTGGCCCCCTGGCCGGGCCGCAGCGTCGGCCTCAACCTCACCCGGGCCGCCCTCGACTCCGCCACCAAGTACCCGTGGCCACGCGGCTCACACCCGACCGACCCGGGCTCGACCAAGTACGGGGTCTACGGCGACGACCTCCCGGTCTTCCGCTGGCTGCGCACCGGTGCGCCCGCCGACCGGAAGTGCTTCGAGGCCACCGTGATGGACTGGTCCGACGATGTGGCGTACTCCACCCACGACGTCGAGGACGGCATCCAGGCCGGTCACATCGACCTGGCCGCGCTGCGCGCCGCCGAGGAGCGGACCGAGCTGTTCAAGATCGCCGAGCGGTACGCCGAGGCCGAGCCGGAGGAGTTCGGCGCCGCGCTCGACCGCCTGCAGGCCGAGGAGTGGTGGCCCCGGGCGTACGACGGCTCGGCCCGCGCCCGGGCCGGGCTGAAGGACCTCACCAGCAAGCTGATCGGCCGGTTCTGCCTGTCCGCCGAGCAGGCCACCCGGGCCCGCTACGGCCCGGGCCCGCTCACCCGGTACGCCGCCGAGCTGGTCGTGCCGGCCGAGGTGCGGATCGAGTGCGCGGTGCTCAAGGCCGTCGCGGTCCGCTACGTGATGCAGCGCGACGAGCAGGCCCAGCTCCGCTCCCGCCAGCGGATCGTGATCGCCGAGCTGGCCGAGACGCTGACCCGCACGGCGCCGTACGGGCTCGACCCGGTGTTCGCCGCGCTGTACGAGGAGGCGGAGGACGACCGGGCCGCGCTGCGCGCGGTGATCGACCAGATCGCCACCCTCACCGACGCCTCCGCGCTCGCCCTGCACGGCCGTCTTGTCCGGCCGGGGCCGTAGACTTCCGAGGTGGCCGGGCGGATCAGGGACGAAGATGTACAAGCGGTGCGTAACGCACTGCCGATCGACGCTGTCGTCAACGACTACGTCCAGCTGACCAACGGGGGCGGGATCCAGCTCAAGGGCGTCTGCCCGTTCCACGACGAGAAGTCCGCCTCGTTCTACGTGCACCCCAGCAAGGGTGTCTTCCACTGCTTCGGCTGCGGTGAGAGCGGCGACTCGATCACCTTCCTGATGAAGATCGAGCACTTCTCCTTCGCCGAGGCCGTGGAACGGATGGCCGCCCAGGCGGGCATCACCCTGCGGTACGAGGAGGGCGGCTACTCGCCCCGGCACCAGAAGGGCGAGCGGACCAGGCTGGTCGAGGCCCACAAGGTGGCCGCCGACTGGTACCAGGAGCAGCTCGAGACGCCCGAGGCCGAGATCGGCCGCAATTTCCTGGCCGAGCGCGGCTTCGACGCCGATGCGGCCAAGCACTTCGGGGTCGGCTACGCCCCGGTGGGCTGGGAGCACCTGGTCCGCTACCTGCGCGGCAAGGGCTTCTCGGACAAGGAGATCCTGCTCGGCGGCCTGGCCTCGCAGGGCCAGCGCGGCGGCCTGATCGACCGCTTCCGGGGCCGGCTGGTCTGGCCGATCCGGGACACCACCGGCGAGGTGATCGGCTTCGGCGCCCGCCGGCTGCGCGAGGACGACAACGGGCCGAAGTACCTGAACACCCCCGAGACGCCGATCTACAAGAAGTCCAACGTGCTGTACGGCCTCGACCTGGCCAAGAAGGAGATCGCCAAGTCCGGCCGGGCGGTGGTGGTCGAGGGCTACACCGATGTGATGGCCTGTCACCTGGCGGGCGTCACCAGCGCGGTGGCCACCTGTGGCACCTCCTTCGGCGAGGACCACATCAAGATCATCCGTCGGCTGCTGATGGACACCTCTCAGTACCGCGGCGAGACGGTCTTCACCTTCGACGGCGACGCCGCCGGGCAGAAGGCCGCCCTGCGGGCCTTCGAGGACGACCAGAAGTTTGCTGCCCGTACCTCGATCGCGATCACCCCGGGCGGGATGGACCCGTGCGAGCTGCGGCTCGCCAAGGGCGACGATGCGGTCCGTGAACTGATCGAGAACCCCGTCCCGCTCTTCGAGTTCGCCCTCCGCTCGGCCGTCGAGCGGCACCGGGTGGACACCGCCGAGGGCCGGGCGGCGGCGCTGGAGGAGGCGTCGAAGATCATCACGAAGATCAAGGACCGCTCGATCCAGCACGAGTACGCCGTCCAGCTGGCCGGTCTGCTCGGCATCCTGGACGAGCAGTTCGTGGTCCGCCGGATCTCCCAACTGGCCCGCTGGCAGCGCGACAACCCCCCGCAGCAGCGTCAGCAACCACGCCGCCCCGGCACCCCCGAGCCGACGGCGACGGTCCGCCCGATGTTCCGCCTGGACCCCAAGGACCCGGCCCAGTTCGTCGAGCGCGAGCTGCTCAAACTCGCCCTCCAGCACCCCGACCTGGTCAGCCCCGCCTTCGACAACTACGGTGACGAGGAGTTCCCCACCCCGCCGTACACCGCCGTCCGCCGGGCCATCCGGCAGGCCGGCGGCGCCGCGTACGGGGCCACCCTGCCGGACTTCACCTCGGTGGTCCGGGAGGCCTGCCCCGACGACCAGGTCCGTTCCCTGGTCACCGAGTTGACCGTCGAACCGATCCGCACCCGGCGGGCCCCCGACGCCGTCTACGCGGGCGAGTTCCTGGTCAAGCTCCGCCTCCAGGCCGTCGACCGCCGGATCGCCGAGGTCCGCGCCCAACTCCAGCGCCTCGGCAACCGCGGCACCCCGGAGCAACTCACCGCCGTCCAGGGTGAACTCTGGGCGCTCCAGCAGTACACCCAGACCCTCCGCACCCGAGGCTCCGCAGGTCTCTGAGGCAACTGCTCGGCCAGGCAACCCCTGACCGTGGATGGCTGATCACCTGCCTATGCGGGTATCCCCCTTGCTGTGGCGCGGTTCCTCCACGAGCTGCGCGTCGGCTGAGAGAGGGATGCCCCTGTGGACCTTTCCGCTGCACAACCGGCCCTCGTGGGGCCGGAGTTCACCGACTCGTCCGGGCCGGCGGCCGACCTGCTCCGGCAGTACCTGCGCGAGATCGGCCGGATCCGCCTGCTCACCGCCGTCGAGGAGGTGGAGCTGGCCCGGCAGATCGAGGCCGGCCTGTTCGCCGAACAGGCGCTCGCCCGGCAGGGCCAGGACGAGCCGCTGAAGCGGGAGTTGGAGCACCTGGTGCAGCTCGGCCGACGGGCCAAACGCCGCCTGATCGAAGCCAATCTCCGCCTGGTGGTCTCGGTCGCCAAGCGCTACGTCGGTCGCGGCCTGACCCTGCTCGACCTGGTCCAGGAAGGCAACGTCGGGCTGATCCGGGCGGTGGAGAAGTTCGACTACGCGCGCGGCTACAAGTTCTCCACGTACGCCACCTGGTGGATCAGGCAGGCGATGAGCCGGGCGCTCGCGGACCAGGCCAGGACGATCCGGGTCCCGGTGCACGTGGTCGAGTTGATCAACCGGGTGATCCGGGTGCAGCGCACGCTGCTGCAGGAGCGCGGCGCCGAGCCCAGCCCCGCCGAGGTCGGGGCGGTGCTCGAACTGTCGGAGACCAGGGTGCTGGAGGTGCTCCGGCTGGCCCAGGAGCCGGTCTCGCTGCACACCCCGGTCGGCGAGGAGGACGAGGTCGCGCTCGGCGACCTGATCGAGGACGCCGACGCCGCCTCGCCGGTGGAGACGGCCGCCTTCCTGCTGCTCCGCGAACACCTGGACGCGGTGCTGGCCACCCTCGGTGAGCGCGAGCGCCAAGTCGTGCAGCTCCGTTACGGGTTGGACGACGGACACCCGCGCACGCTGGAGGAGATCGGCCACCTGTTCGGCGTCACCCGCGAACGCATCCGGCAGATCGAGGCCAAGACCCTGAGCCGCCTGCGCGCACACTCCTTCACCGACCAGCTGCGGGCCTACCTCGACTGAGCCCCTCCGTCGGTTGGGGGGTGGAAGAAGGAGGGGCTGACCTCAGTCGGAGGAGGCCAGCTCCGGGTGCACCTGGTCCCGGACGGTCCGGTACTGCTGCCGGACCGAGCTGCCGACCGCCAGGTCGCTGTCCCGCTCGGCGGCCAGGGTGACCGCCTCCGGCAGCTCCCAGTGCGGCGGCTCCGCCGTACCGGCCAGCGCCCAGGCGGCCTGCCGGGCGGCGCCCCGGGCGGCGTGGTCCCCGGCAGGCGGTATCACCACGGGCACGCCGAAGATCAGCGGTGCGGCCTCCCGGACCGCGGGCAGCCGTCCGACCGCGCCGAGCAGGAAGATCCGACGGACCGTCACGCCGTTGTCGCGCAGCACGTCCACCGCGTCCGCGACGTTGCAGAGCATGCCCTCCACGGCAGCCCTGGCCAGGTGCTGCGGCGTCATCGACTCGGCCCGAAGGCCCGTCAGGGTGCCTGCGGCGTGCGGGAGCTGGGGCGTCCGCTCGCCGTCCAGGTACGGCAGCAGCACCAGCCCGTACGCGCCGGGGGAGGACTGCAGGGCCAGCTCGCTGAGCCCGGCCAGGTCGGTGCCGAGCAGCCCGGCCATCGAGCGGAGCACCTGGGCGGCGTTCAGGGTGCCGACCATCGGCAGGTGGCGGCCGGTCGCGTCGGCGAACGAGGAGACCGCGCCGGTGACGTCCACCACGGCCTGGTCGTGCACCGCGAAGATGGTGCCGTTGCCGCCGAGCGAGACCACCGCGTCGCCGGGGCCGAGCCCGAGGCCGAGCGCGGCGGCCATGTTGTCGCCGGTGCCGGCCGAGATCAGCAGGCCCTCGGGGGTGTGTCCGGCGGGCTCGGCCGGGCCCAGCACGTCGGGCACCTGGAGCTCGTGGCCGAGGGCCAGCTCGATCAGGTCCTGCCGGTACTCACCGGTGAGCGGCGACCAGTACCCGGTGCCGGAGGCGTCGCCCCGGTCGGTGGTGCGGCGCTTGGGGTGGCCGAGCAACTGCCAGACCAGCCAGTCGTGCGGCAGCAGCACCTCGGCGATCCGCTTGGCCGAGGTCGGTTCGAACTCGGCCAGCCAGCGCAGCTTGGCCACCGTGTAGGTCGGGGCGGGCACCGAGCCGATCGCCCGCACCCACGGCTCGGGGCCGCCCAGCGCGTCGATCAGCTGCGCGGCGGCCCCGGCCGACCTCGGGTCGTTCCACAGCAGCGCCGGACGGACCAGCACGCCGCCCGCGTCCAGCCCGATCAGCCCGTGCTGCTGGGCGGACACCCCGATCGCCCGGACGCCCTCCAGCAGGCCGCCGGTGGCCGCCTCGCCGAGCGAGTGCAGCCAGAGCTGGGGGTCGACCTCGGTGGCCCGGGGATCACCGCCCTCGGGCGTCGGGTGCGGCGCCCGGCCGTCCCGCAGCACGGCGCCGGTCTCGGCGTCGCACGCGACGATCCGGGTGCGAGTGGTGGAGCTGTCGATGCCCGCGACGATGGCCATGTCGAGATCATGCCTCAGCTCGGCGCCCGGACGGAGCCGACCGGGCGAAGTGTTGCCCACACTCTGCCCGGAAGCCCGTACTCCCGAGGTCCTACGGGCGGTACGTACCCCAGCTGTCGTCCTCCGCGCCCCGGGTGCTGAAGTACGGGACCCGGTCGGTGAGCGCGTTCGGCAGCCGGTCACCGACCTTGCCCGCCACCGCGCCGGCCGCCTTCCCGGCCACCACTCCGGCCTGCTGCCTGGCCTTGCCGGCCACGTCCTGCACCTTGGGGTTCTGCGCCACCTGCCGGGCCGCCCCGGCGATCTGCTCGTAGCGCTTGCGGCCTGCCTTGGCGCCCAGGACGTAACCGACCCCGACCCCCACGACGAACGTCAGCTTCCACATGCTCGGTCTCCACCCTTCCTTGCGGACCCTGCCGCGTTGCCCTGCGTGCCCTACCCGTCCGGCCCGGCTGCGAACCGCCCGGCAGAAGGCGGGCCCGAGGCACCCGGGCCCGCCAGGCTCCAGCATCCCCGCCGCGCGCCCGGGTCGCCCTCCGGGCGCGCCGGGGGAGCCCGACCGGCCGTGCTCCCGGTCACTCCCGGACGGCCCCGGCGAAAGCGATTGGCGGACCACCCCCCTGAGTGCGCTAATGTATGACCCGCAGCGAGCGCCGAAGCCCGGATCACCGATCCGGACCAGGACGCAAGCTCGGTCCCGCATAGCTCAATTGGCAGAGCAGCCGACTGTTAATCGGCAGGTTATTGGTTCGAGTCCAATTGCGGGAGCGCGGAAGGGCCCAGGCCCGTCCGACACGTGCATTCCCCCATAGCTCAATTGGCAGAGCAGCCGACTGTTAATCGGCAGGTTATTGGTTCGAGTCCAATTGGGGGAGCTTCACCGGTAGTTGAGGTGAGTTGCGTAGAGCGAAGGCCCTTCGGATCGCCGAAGGGCCTTCGTGTTTTCCCGGGGCCGCCGACCGCGCTCAGGCGGTGGCGCGGCGGTAGAGCTCACTGACCCGGTGGTCGAAGGTGATGCTGTACGAGGTCCGGTCGGTGTCCCCGCCCTCCTGGTAGCCGCCGATCACGCCGACCACCTCACCGGCCCCGGTCAGCCAGGGGCTGCCGCTGGTGCCGTTGGTGTAGCCGTGGCAGTCGAAACGCTCCTGGGTGGTGCTCTGCTCGGTGGTCCGGTTGCTGCAGGTGATCGGCTCCTCGGCCTCGTGCGGGTAGCCGGTGACCGACACCGGCAGCCCGAACCCCTGGTCCGTACCGAGCCGGAACCCGCCCAGCACGTCCGCGATCTCCAGCCCGCCGATCGGCGCCACGGTGAGGAACGCCACGTCGTACTCCGGGTCCGCCCGGTCGGTCCACCCCTGGTCGACCACCACCTGGTCCACCTGCCAACTCCCGTACGGAAGCTGCCCGTTGCGATAGCCGGGCGCGAACACCAGCTTGTCCAGTCGGCCGAACGTCGGGCGCACACAGTGCGCGGCGGTCACCAGCAGATTCCGCCGCGGGCTGTCCACCACACTCGCGGTGCAGGCCCGGGGGCCGTCCTCGTCTCCGATGAACAGCATGCCGATCCGGTCCCCGGTCCGGCTCTGCGGGGCGGGCCGGGCGGACGGCATGTCGTCCGCGACCGGTGCGGTGGTGGTGCCGCTGGTGCCCTGCGCGCAGCCCGCCAGTGCCAGGACCAGTCCGAGCGCCGCGCCGTGCCGCCGTACGCGTGTCATGCCGTCCGTCCTCAGCTGCCGGGAGTGCCTGCCGGCAAGATCTACCAGCCCGGGCCGCCGGAGCGCCAGCCCTACCCCGTCGCGCGGTTGTACAGCGTCTGCACCTGGTCGCCGAAGTAGCTGCTGTACGAGATGTCGGGGGTGTCCCCGCCCTCCTGGTAGCCGCCGATCACGCCGACCACCGTGCCGGTCTTCGTGGTCGGGTCGAAGTCGGTCACCCAGGGGCTGCCGCTGGTGCCGCCGGTGTAGTCCGGGCAGTCGATCCGCAGCTGGGTCGGGCTCTGCTCGGTGGTCTTGTTGCCGCAGGTGATCGGCACCTCGCCGCTGCTCGGATACCCCGTCACCTTCACCGGCAGCTGGTACCCCTTGTTGACGCCCAGTCGGTTGGCGCCGAGCACCTGCTGCACCTGTTGGCCGTTCTGCGGCTTGACGATCGCGAAGGCCACGTCCATGTCCTGGTTGCCGTCGTCCATCCAGCTCTGGTCGACCGTGACCGAGGCCAGCGGCCACACCCCGCTGGGGGTGTCCCCCTCGCGGTAGCCGGGCACGAAGACCAGATCGCTGCGCTGACCCGCGATCGGGTCGAAGACGCAGTGCGCCGCCGTGACGATCAGGTTCTGCCCGGCGCTGTCGACCACGCTGGCGGTGCAGAAGTGGTCGCCGTCCGAGTTGTGCGTGAACACCGCGCCGACCAGGGCGTTCAGCGGGGTCGGCTTGGCGGTGCGGGTGGTGCCCGCGTGCTTGGCGATGGCGGCCTTGATCCGGTCCTTGCTCCACCCGTTCGCGGCGGCGGCCGCACTCGCGCTGCTCAGGCCGGTGCCGGTCGGGAGGGCGCTGCTACTGCTCGGCGTACTCTCCGGCGCCGCCCCCGACCCGCACCCCGCCGCCGCAAGCCCCAGGATCACCACACCGGCCGCCCACCTGCTGCGCACTGCCACCACCGCCCCTTGCGACCGGACCCACGAGCCTCCAGTCTTCGGCGGCCACGCGCCCGGAGCCCACCGCAGCTCACCCGGACGGGGAGCGCACGGCCCGCGTACTCGGATGCGCCCCCGGCGAGCACCATGACGGACCGACCGGCTATGCTGCGGAGGACGGCCCTGATGGGCCGTCTGCTGCTGCTCCGGCCCTTTGCGGCCGAAGGCACGGCGAACCGGGGCGGTAGCTCAGCCGGTTAGAGCAGGGGACTCATAATCCCTTGGTCGTGGGTTCGAGTCCCACCCGCCCCACCTATTCAGCTGTGCGGCAGTCCAGCCTTTACCTCACCCTTAACCTGCGAGAACTCTAGAGCATCCCCTCGCACATCCAAGGGCCCCGCAGCAGACTTCACCCCCTTGGGGGAAGCGCCGATATTCCGCAGGGATGCTGCTTCCCGCCGACCTGCCCGCGCCGACTACCGGGCCCTGCTGACGGACCATCAGTCCGCTCTGGTCGCTGCTGATCATCGCGATCGACGTGGTCGCGATCCCGAGCCCGAGGCCGTGCCACCCCAGAACGTGCCTCCGCGCCTGGGTCGAGAGCGGCGACCGGACCCGGGAGGCGTAGCCCCGGGTGCGGCAACGGTGACGGTGCGTGCCAATGGAGGGTAGCGGCAGTCCGGCCGCGCCTGTCCTCTTGGAGCGCCATGAGTACGCCGCCCGCGCCGCCTGGGTCGGAACCGCCCGGTGGCGCACCCGCCCCCGTCCCTTCGCCTCCGCATCGGACGGGGGCCTCGCGTGCCGGGCGGATCGCCATGAGCACCGTCTCGGCAGTGCTGATCACGCTCACCTGCATCCTCGTACCGGTCTCCCTGATCACCGTCTGGGTGCACGACATCGTCCTGGACACCGACCGGTACGTCTCGACGGTGGCGCCGCTGGCGACGGATCCCGCGATCGAGGCCGCCGCCGTCAAGCGCATCACGCAGGCCGTCGACGTCAGGGTGAACGGAAACGAGGTCACCTCGGACGTCGCGGCCTGGCTGCAGTCCCAGGGGCTGCCACCCCGGGCGGTGGCAGGGATCAAGGCGCTGGGCCCGAAGCTGGACGAGGCCGTCGACAGCGCGGTCGACAAGGCGGCCACCCGCTTCGTCCAGAGCGACAGGTTCGAGACCATCTGGACGGAGGGCAACCGCGCCGCGCACAACGCGGTCGTGCACGTGCTCACCGGCCATGGCCGTGGCGCGGTCGAGGTCAGCGGCGGCACCGTCACGCTCGACGTCGGCACCGCTGTGGAGACGGTCAAGCAGGACCTGGTGGACGCGGGGCTCGCACCGGCCGCGAAGATCCCCGAGGTGAACAAGCAGCTGGTGCTCTTCCAGTCCGACAAGCTGGACAAGATCAGGAGCCTGGCACACGCCCTGGACGTCATCGGCAACTGGCTGCCCGTGTTCACGGTGCTGCTCGGGGCGGTCGGGGTACTGCTCGCCCGCCGACGCCGCCGGGCGTTGGTGACCACCGCTCTCGGCGCGGCCGGCGCCTGCCTGGTTTTCGCGATCGGCCTGGTCCTCGTCCGTCGCTACTACCTCGACCACCTGCCCGCGCAGGTGCAGTCTCCGGAGGCGGCAGCGGCGATCTTCGACACACTGCTGCGCTTCCTGCGGATCACCATCCGTACGGTGCTGGTGCTGGGGGTGGTGGTGGCGATCGGCGCGTACCTGTCCGGGCCCGGCCGCCTGCCCCGCGCCGTTCGCGGCGTGGCCGAGCACACTGCCGACTCCGCCGCGCGCTGGGGCGGTGCCCATGGGGTGCACACCGGACCGGTCGGGACCTGGACGGCCAAGTACCGCCAGTGGCTCACCCTGGGCGTGCTGCTGGTGCTCGCACTCGTACTCGCGCTGTGGAGCTACCCGACGGTGCTGACCGTCCTGCTGCTGGTCCTCATCCTCCTCGCCGTGCTCGCGGTGCTGGCACTGCTGGCCGCGACCGGCCGGAACGGCGAGCCGACCGAGCCCGCCGAGCCCGCCGAATCCGCCGACGGGAAGTAGCCGTCGCGGTGGCCGTCAGCGGGTGAACCCGAGGGGAATTCCGCCGACGAACCCCGCCTGAGTGGCAGTCAGCCGCCATCCGGGCCGCTGCCGGGCTCGGAGCAGCGCCGGTTCCCGCTCCGGGCAGCAGCTGTTCATCCGCGATCAACCGCCCGGACCGGGGTGCCTATGCTGGGCGGATGCTGTTGCCCGCCGACCTGCCGACGCCCCTGCAGGTGCTCGACGACCCCGACTTCGCGCGGGCCGGGGTGGAGCTGCAGCTCAAGCGGGACGACCTGGCGCACCCAACGGTCCCGGGCAACAAGTGGCGCAAGCTCGCACCCAACCTGGCGTACGCGGTGGAGACCAGTGCCCGGGGGCTGCTCACCTTCGGCGGGGCGTACTCCACGCACCTGCGGGCGGTGGCGGCTGCGGCGCAGGCGCTCGGGCTGCCGAGCATCGGGGTGGTACGGGGGGACGAGCTCGCCGCAGCCCCGCGCAACTGGTCGTTGCGGGCGGCCGAGGGGTACGGGATGGAGCTACGGTTCGTCTCCCGGGCCGACTACCGCGCCCTTCTGACGGATCACCAGCCCCCGGCGCCCGGCTGGCTGGTCCTCCCCGAAGGGGGCTCCAACCCGCTGGCGGTCGAGGGGGCCGCCGCCATCCCCGCCGAGATCCCCGACCTCGGCCCGGCCGACCTGCTGGCCTGCCCGGTCGGCACCGGCGGCACGCTGGCCGGTATCGCCGCCGGTCTCCCGCATGGGGCCCGCGCGCTCGGTGTCGCGGTCCTCCGCGGCGAGGGCTACCTGGAACGCGAGGTCGCCGACCTCCACCAGGCCACCTGCGCCCGCCAGTTCACCAACTGGTCGATCGTCCACACCCACCACGGCGGCGGCTACGGCCGCCTCACCCCCGAACTCACCGCCTTCGCCGAGGAGTTCGAGCAGCGCCACGGTCTCGCCCTGGAACGTCGCTATGTCGCCAAAACCCTCCAGGCCGTCCACCACGCCGCAGTCACCCACCAGTTGACCCCGGGCACCCGCGTCACCGTCGTCATCACCGGCCTCCCCGACCCGACCTGAGGCCTGCGGCCCGGCGTCCGAGGAGAGCAGCACGAGTGGCGGGGTTCGCTGACGCTTGATCACCGGACATCCGTTCCAGCCGTCCCCCGAAGGGGCTCACCCGAAGGTCAGGTTGGAGCAGAGGTCAGCGTCGGCCGTGCGGGTGTTGTCGGTTATCCCGGTCGGGACGCCGGTGCCCGTGGGGGTCGGGGCCGGGGTGCTGGTGGGGGTGGTGGGAGACAGGTCGCGGCCGAGGGTGACGGTGAGGCCGGTGGCCGTGCGGTCGGGGTGCAGCTCGGCGGTGGGGAAGTAGCGGGCCAGCGCCTCGGCGGCGTCGAGCTGGGCGGGCGGGTAGCCGATCTGGGTGGCCTTGCGGGTGCTGGTGGGGGTGGGGCCGACGGTGACGTCGGTGTAGCCCTGGGCCTTGAGGGTCTCGGCGGTCCGGGCGGCCAGGTCCGGGGCCCGGGTGGCGTTGAGCAGCACCACGGGGGTGGTGACGGCGGGTATCGAGGGGGTCTCCGACGGGGCCGTGGTGACCAGGCCGGTTGACTGACCGTCAAGGGTGCGGTCCTGGCGGAGCAGGTTCCAGAGCTGGTCGACGTCGGGGTGGACCAGGGCGACCCGGTCGCCCTGGTAGCGCCAGGGGACGGTGACGAACTCGATGTCGGCGAGCTTGATGTCCTGGAGCGACTGGGCGAAGTCGACCAGCTTCATCGGGGTGCCGAGGCCGGGGTCGACGGTGAGCGACCTGCTCGCGGCGTCGGCCAGCGGGAGCAGGGTGGTCAGGTTGAAGCCCTGGGCCTGGACCTTCTTGATGAGCGAGGAGAGGAAGGCCTGCTGGCGCTTGATCCGGCCGATGTCGGAGCCGTCGCCGAAGCCGTGCCTGGCCCGGACGTAGTCCAGGGCGAGCTGCCCGGCGAGGGTCTGCCGGCCCTTCTCCAGGTGTATGCCGTAGGAGTCGACGGCGTTCGGCACGCAGACGTCGACTCCCTTGACCGCCTCGGTCATCGCGGCGAAGCCCTTGAAGTCGACCACGATGGTGTGGTCGATCCACAGGCCGGTGAGGGCCTCCACGGTGTTCTGCGAGCAGGCGGGGTTGCCCTGCTCGGAGCCGCCGATGGTGAAGGCGGAGTTGAACATCTGGTTGGCGCGCGGGGTGGTCCACTTGCCGTCGGCCTGCTTGCAGGGCGGGATGGTGACCAGGGTGTCGCGGGGTATCGAGACCGCGACGGCGTGCCTGCGGTCGCCGTAGACGTGCAGCAGGATCGCGGTGTCGGAGTGCCCGACGCCCTCGTCGCCGCCGCCGAGGTTGTCGTTGCCGTCGTTGCGGGTGTCCGAACCGAGCAGCAGGACGTTGACCGGCAGCCCGCCACCCACCTTGCTGGGGGTGGGGGCCGGGGGACGGCTGGTGGCGATGCCGTCGGCGTCGAAGGTGGTGAGGTTGCCGTCGAGACGGTGGTAGTACCAGGCCCCGGTGCCCGCGGTGGCCAGCACCAGGACAGCGGCCGTCGCGCCGGCGAACTTGGCCAGCCGCTTTCGGCGGGAGGCAGGCCGGATCTTCGGGTCGCTCATGAGGTCTCAGGCACTCTCTGCTGCGGCCGCTCGGCGGGCACCGTCGGGTTGCGGGGCCTGGTCGGGGCCCTCACCTCTAAGACGGTTCGGCGCGGCGGTCGGTTACACGAATGCGCAATCTAACCCGGAAGATCTGTACGAGTCGCATCGCCCCCTGTGCGACGGCCAGGGTCAGGCCCGGGGGTCGTCCTCGCCCGCGTGCTCCAGAATCCGGCGGAGCAGGTCGCGGAGCTGGGTGCGCTCCCGGTCGTCGAGCGCGGCGAGCGGCTCGCGGGCGAAGTTGAGCGACTCGCGGAGCTCCTCGGAGGCGGCGCCGCCGGAGTCGGTGGCGGCCACCAGCTTGACCCGGCGGTCCTGCGGGTCGGCCTCCCTGGTCACGAAGCCGCGGCCCTCCAGGCGGTCCACGATGCCGGTGATGTTGGACGGCTCGCAGCTCAGGGTCTGGGCGATGTGCCGCATCGGCATCGGACCGCGCCGGAGCAGGGCGAGCACCTTGGCCTGGGCGCCGGTGAGCGAACGGGCGGCGGCGGCCTCCTCGTACTCACGATGGAAGAGCGCGACCAGGCCGGCCATGAGGTCGACGACCTCGCGGGTGATCGCGTCGGTGGGCGCGGTGGCTTCCTGGGTGGGCTTCGTCTCCATGACACCAGTCTAGCTGAATATTTGACAAGGTGAACCTTTCATGTCCACGATTGCTTCAGTAGGTCAACCTTTCAGGCTCGGAACGACGAGGAGTACCGCCATGGCAGAGCAGGCGACGCCCACCACCGGCCGCGAGTGGCAGCTGGCCGCCCGCCCGGACGGCTGGCCGCAGCCGACCGACTTCGCACTGGTCGAGGCACCGGTCCGGCAGCCGGGCCCGGGTCAGATCCTGGTCCGCAACGAGTACCTCTCGGTCGACCCCTACATGCGTGGCCGGATGAACGACGTGAAGTCGTACGTCCCGCCGTTCCAGCTCGGGAAGACCATGGACGGCGGCGCGGTCGGCTACGTGGTGGCCTCCGAGGCCGAGGGCTTCCAGGTCGGCGACGCGGTGCTGCACGGGCTCGGCTGGCGCGAGTACGCCACCCTGGACGCCAAGCACGCGGTGAAGGTGGACGCCGAACTCGCCCCGCTCTCCTACTACCTGGGCGTGCTCGGGATGCCCGGCCTGACCGCGTACGCGGGCCTGCTGGAGGTGGCGAGCTTCCAGCAGGGCGACACCGTCTTCGTCTCCGGCGCGGCCGGTGCGGTCGGTTCGCTGGTCGGCCAGATCGCCAGGCTCAAGGGCGCGAAGCGGGTGATCGGCTCGGCCGGTTCGGCGGCGAAGGTGGCCACCCTGGTGGACGGTTACGGCTTCGACGCCGCCTTCAACTACAAGGACGCCCCGGTCCGCGAGCAGCTCGCGGCCGCCGCCCCGGACGGCATCGACGTCTACTTCGACAACGTCGGCGGCGACCACCTGGAGGCCGCGATCGGTGCGCTCAACGTGCACGGCCGGGCCACCCTGTGCGGCGCCATCGCGCAGTACAACGACACCACCGCCCCGTCAGGCCCGCGCAACCTGGCGCTGGCGATCGGCAAGCGGCTGCGCCTGCAGGGCATGCTGGTCAACGACCACACCGCACTCAAGGGTCAGTTCATCGCCGACATGGCCGGCTGGCTGACCAGCGGGGACCTGCGCTACGACGAGACCGTGGTGGACGGTGTGGAGAACACCGTCGACGCCTTCATCGGCCTGCTCGGCGGGGCCAACACCGGCAAGATGGTGGTCCGGCTGACCCACTGACGAACGCCCGCGCGACGCCCGGCCGTTGTGCACCGCCCCCGCCCTCCCGGGCGGGGGCGGTTTGGGTACGGGCGCGTGTGGGCCGACGTGCGGCCCCGATCCGACGGACCGTCATGCGGCGTCCCCGGCAGGGCGCTACGGTGGAACCGTCCGGGATGGGGCCGTTCGGGGGAGAGATCCCGACGAGGGGTAGACCTCGGGGTGGATCGGGCTAGCATTGGATGAAAGCTTGTCCGTTTTGCTCAACTTAATTACCTATATGTCGAATAAGTTGGGCAGCACGGGGGCAGTACCGAATCACGACAGAAGCGGCGCAACCGGCAACGGGCACGAGGCAGCTGGGGAAGGCGACCCTCGTCCACAGCCTGGAGGTCCCGGTGACGACACGTGGAGTCCTGTACATCCACTCCGCGCCCCGCGCGCTGTGCCCGCACGTCGAGTGGGCGGTGGCGGGCGTGCTCGGCGTGCGGATCAGTCTCGACTGGATCCGCCAGCCGGCCGCGCCCGGTCACTGGCGGGCCGAGCTCTCCTGGCAGGGGGAGTCCGGCATCGCCTCGCGGCTGGCATCCGCCCTGCGCGGCTGGCAGTTGATCCGCTTCGAGGTCACCAGCGAGCCCACCACGAGCACCGAGGGCGAGCGCTACAGCTCCACCCCCGCGCTCGGCATCTTCCACGCCGTCACCGGCATCCACGGCGACATCCTGATCCCCGAGGACCGGCTGCGGGCCGTGCTGCTCCGGGCCAGGAACGAGGGCACCGACCTGGAGGCGGACCTGTCCCGGCTGCTCGGCAAGCCCTGGGACGACGAGTTGGAGCCGTTCCGCTACGCGGGCGAGGGCGCCCCGGTGCGCTGGCTGCACCAGGTGGTCTGAGTGCGTCGGAAGCCCGGTACGCGGACTCGCGTACCGGGCTTCCGAGGTGTCGGACGGTCAGATGGTGCGGAAGGCCAGCACCACGTTGTGGCCGCCGAAACCGAACGAGTTGTTCAGCGCGGCGATCCGGCCCTCGGGCAGCTTGCGCGGCTCGCCCTGGACGATGTCGGCCTCGATCTCCGGGTCCGGGTCGTCCAGGTTGACGGTCGGCGGGGCCAGCCGGTGGTGCAGGGCGAGCACGGTGGCGACGGTCTCGATGCCGCCGGCGCCGCCGAGCAGGTGGCCGGTCATCGACTTGGTGGCCGAGACGGCGACGTGGTCGAGGTGCTCGCCGAGCTCCTTGCGGAGCGCCTTGATCTCGGCGAGGTCACCCTGCGGGGTGGACGTGGCGTGCGCGTTGACGTGCACGATGTCGGCCTTGTCGAGGTCGTTCTGCTCGAAGAGCTGAGCGATCGCGCGGGCCACCCCGGAGCCGGTCGGCTCGGGCTGGGCGATGTGGTGGGCGTCCGAGGAGAGACCCTGGCCGACCGCCTCGCAGTAGACCCGGGCGCCACGTGCGGCGGCGTGCTCGGCCGACTCCAGCACGACCACGCCCGCGCCCTCGCCGAGCACGAAGCCGTCGCGGGCCTTGTCGTACGGGCGGGAGGCCTGCTGCGGGTTCTCGTTGTTCTTGGACATCGCCATCATGTTGGAGAAGGCGACGATCGGCAGCGGGTGGATCGCCGCCTCGGTGCCGCCGGCCACCACGACGTCGGCGCGGCCGGTACGGATCATCTCGATCGCGTAGCCGATCGCCTCGGCGCCGGAGGCACAGGCGGAGACGGGGGTGTGCACACCAGCGCGGGCGCCGACCTCCAGGCCGACGTTGGCCGCCGGGGAGTTGGGCATCAGCATCGGGACGGTGTGCGGGGAGACCTTGCGGACGCCCTTCTCCTTCAGTACGTCGTACTGGTCGAGCAGGGTGGTCACGCCGCCGATGCCGGAGGCGATGACGGCGCCCAGGCGCTCGGGGGCGAGCTTGGAGGACTCGTCGGTGGCGGGGGTCTCGAAGCCCGCGTCGGCCCAGGCCTCGCGGGCCGCGATCAGCGCGAACTGCGCCGAGCGGTCCAGCTTGCGGGCCAGCGGGCGGGGCAGGACGTCGCCCGGTTCGACGGCGGTGCGCGCGGCGATCCGGACGGGCAGGTCGGCGGCCCACTCCTCGGTCAGGACTGCCACGCCGGAACGGCCTTCCATCAGGCCCTCCCAGAACGAGGCGGCGTCGCCGCCCAGCGGCGTGAAGGCGCCGATACCCGTGACGACCACGGTGCGGTTTTCAGCGGTCACTGGTTTCTTCTTCTCTCACGTGTGGCAGGTGGCGGCGATGCCGGGGGAGGGGTGACCGGGCGGCCGGGGTGTGCACTCCGGCCGCCCGGGCGGTCAGTTTCGAACCGACCGTGGATCAGGCGGCGTTCGCGAGGATGTAGTTCACGGCGTCGCCGACGGTCTTGAGGTTCTTGACCTCGTCGTCCGGGATCTTCACGTCGAACTTCTCCTCGGCGGCCACGACGACCTCGACCATGGAGAGCGAGTCGACGTCCAGGTCGTCAGTGAAGGACTTGTCGACCTCGACGTCCTCGACCGGGATGCCGGCGATCTCGTTGACGATGTCGGCAAGACCGGTCAGAACCTCGTCCTTGGTAGCCATACTGGCTGCTCCTCTTCGGTGTTGACAGCGACCACCCGGCGGGCCGTCGCAGGTTTGTGATGGGGCGTAGACGCCTAGGGGAGAGTAACGACTGCCGCGGCGTACACGAGACCCGCCCCGAAGCCGATGATCAACGCGAGGTCGCCACTGCGGGCCTCGCCGCTCTCCAGCATGCGTTCCATGGCCAGCGGGATGGAGGCCGCGGAGGTGTTGCCGGTCTCGGCGATGTCGCGGGCGACCGGGACCGTGGCGGGCAGCTTGAGCGCCTTGATCATGGCGTCGGTGATCCGCATGTTGGCCTGGTGCGGAATGAACGCACCGAGCTGGTCCGCGGTGATCCCGGCGGCGTCCAGCGCCTGCTGGGCCACCTTGGCCATCTCCCAGACCGCCCAGCGGAAGACCGACTGGCCCTCCATCCGCAGGGCCGGCCACTTGACCTCCTCGCCCGTCCCGTTGACCGCGTCCGCCTTGGCGAAGGCGGTGTCCCAGGCCTGGGTCTGCGAGATGACGTCCTTCTGCGCGCCGTCCGAACCCCAGATCACCTTGCCGATGCCGGGCGTGTCGGACGGGCCGACGATGGCCGCACCCGCGCCGTCACCGAAGATGAACGCGGTCGACCGGTCCGAGGTGTCGGTCAGGTCGCTGAGCCGCTCGACGCCGATCACCAGCACGTACTCGGCGCTGCCGCCGCGCACCATGCCGTCGGCCAGGCTCAGGCCGTAGCCGAAGCCCGCGCAGGCGGCGGAGATGTCGAAGGCCGGGGCGGTGCCGCAGCCGAGCCGCTGGGCGATCTCGGTGGCGATCGCCGGGGTCTGCTTGAGGTGCGAGACGGTGGCCACGATCACGCCGCCGATCT
Organism: Kitasatospora sp. Root107; assembly: GCF_001424875.1. Taxonomy (GTDB): domain Bacteria; phylum Actinomycetota; class Actinomycetes; order Streptomycetales; family Streptomycetaceae; genus Kitasatospora. Next base: position 251,469 of record NZ_LMCT01000067.1, read on the forward strand.
GCTCCGGGCCGATGCCGGCCTGCGCGATCGCCTTGCCGGCGGCCTGCACCGACATCTCGGCGACGCTCTCCTCCGGGCCGGCCCAGCGGCGCTCGGTGATCCCGCTGCGGGAGCGGATCCACTCGTCCGAGGACTCGATCCAGTTCAGGACCTCGGAGTTGGGGATCACCCGAACGGGGCGGTAGCCGCCGACACCGTGGATGCGCGCGAACGCGGCACCGGTGGACGACTGGATCTGAGGTGATGTCATGCGTCCTGCTCCTGCCCGCCGTGCTCCTCGATCAGGGCACGCGCCTTGTCGAGGTCGGCCGGGGTCTTGAGGGCCAGCGTCGCGACACCCTTGACGTTGCGCTTGACCAGGTTGGTGAGGGTGCCGGCCGGGGAGAGCTCGATGACGGCGGTGGCACCGAGCTGCTGCAGGGTCTCCATGCAGAGGTCCCAGCGGACCGGGTTGGAGACCTGGGAGACCAGGCGGTCCAGCACCTCGGTACCGGACTGTACGACCTCACCGTCCTTGTTGGACAGGTACCCGACCTTCGGGTCATGGACCGTCAGGGTCGGCGCCAGCTTGGCCAGTCGCTCCACGCCCGGAGCCATGTGCTCGGTGTGGAAGGCGCCGGCCACCTTGAGCGCGATCACCCGGGACCCGGCCGGCGGGTCGGCCTTCAGGGCCGCCAGCTGGTCCAGCGTGCCGGCCGCGACCAGCTGGCCGCCGCCGTTGTTGTTGGCCGCGGTCAGGCCGTGCTCGGCCAGCTTCGCGGCGACGATCTCGGGGTCGCCGCCCAGCAGGGCGGTCATCCCGGTGGCCGTCACGGCGGCTGCCTCGGCCATCGCCAGGCTGCGTTCGCGGACGAAGACCAGCGCCTCCTCGACGCTGAGCACTCCGGCCAGCACGGCGGCGGTGATCTCACCGACGCTGTGGCCGGCGACCGCGGCGAACGGGCCTCCGGTGGGAGCGCCGAACAGCTCGGTGGCGGTGAGCAGGCCCGCAGCGACCAGCAGCGGCTGGGCGACGGCGGTGTCCTTGATCTCCTCCTCGGAGCCCTCGGTCCCGTACCGGACCAGGTCGAGACCGGCCACGTCGGACCAGGCCTTCAACCGGTCGGCGGCGCCGTCCAGCTCAAGCCAGGCGTTGAGGAATCCGGGGGTCTGGGCACCCTGTCCAGGGGCGACGATTACGAGCACGGTTCAACCCTCTCTCGCCAGGCACCCGAGGGCGGGTAGGCGACGGTAACGAAGAAAAGCACGCCGGATTGTGGAATCCCTACAGCGTGTCAGTCATGAGTGGTGGCCGAGCCGAGTCGGCCCAGGGCCAGCGCGATCCGCAGTGTGAAGGCCGAACGCACGTCGGACGGAGCATAGCCGGTGACGTCGGTCACACGTCGAAGCCGGTAGCGCACGGTGTTTGGGTGAACGAAGAGCATCCGAGCGGCGCCCTCCAGCGAGGAGGCCTGCTCCAGATAGACACTCAACGTCTCCAGGAGTGCCGACCCGGCCTCGTCCAGCGGTGTGTAGATCTCCTCCACCAACTGCTGCCGGGCCGCCTGGTCCCCGGCCAGCGCCCGCTCGGGCAGCAGATCGTCCGCCAGCACCGGGCGCGGGGCGTCCGGCCAGGCCGCACAGGCCTTCAGCCCGGCCGCCGCCGCATGCGCGGACCTGGTCGCCGAGAGCAGGTCGCCGACGGTCGGGCCGACCACCACCGGTCCTGGCGCGAACTGTCCGATCAGCGCCCGGGCGGCGTGCACCGGCTCCTTGTCGCCGCCGACCACCACCACCAGACGCTTGCCCAGCACCCCGGTCAGCACGTGCAGCTTGGCGTATCTGGCGGCCCGTCGGATCGCCTCCACCACCAGCTCGCTGTCGCCGTCCGGGGCACTGCCCATCACCACCCGGACCTGGCTCGGCTGGCCCCAGCCGAGCGCGGCCGCCCGGGACAGCACGCCCTCGTCCGCGTCACCGGAGAGCAGCGAGTTGACCACCAGCGCCTCCAGCCGGGCGTCCCAGGCGCCGCGCGCCTCGGCCGCCTGGGCGTACACCTGCGCGGTGGCGAAGGCGATCTCCCGGGCGTAGACCAGCACCGACTCGCGCATGCCCGCCTCGTCGCCGGGCGCGGCCACCTCGTCGATGGCCTCCTCCATCACCTCGATCGTGGTGCGGATCAGCTCCACGGTCTGCCGGAGCGTGATGGCTCTGGTCAGCTCGCGCGGGGCGGTGCCGAACACGTCGGTGGAGATCGCCTGCGGGGCGTCCGGGTGCCGGTACCACTCGGTGAACGCGGCGATACCGGCCTGGGCGACCAGACCGATCCAGGACCGGTGCTCCGGCGGCATCCGCCGGTACCAGCCCAGTTGGTCGTCCATCCGGGTGATCGCGGCGGTGGCCAGCTTGCCCGAGGACTTCTCCAGGCGCTTGAGCGTGGCAGCCCGCAGCTCGGCCCGCTCGGTGGCCAGCCTGCGCTCCTGCGCGGTCAGCCGACTGCCCCGCCGGGGCTTCGGCTGCTCGGGCTGCTTGGCAGCCGCGGTGGCCTGCTCGGCCGCGGTCTTCTTGTCGGAACTCGCTGAAGCGGATGGCACAGGGACAAGACTGCCTCACGTACGGCGCAGCTCGTACCCGCCCCCGCCGATCGGACCGGTGGCCCACGTCACACCGACCCCGCTGCGGCCTCCCCGAAGCCGCTGCGCTTTGGCATTACGGTGGCCCCGTGACCGAAGCCGCCACCCGCGCCCGCGCCGACCTGCGCCGGGCCTCCGAACGCTACCGATCCACCCCGGCCGAGGGCATCGACACCCGGCACGCGTTCTCCTTCTCCGGCCACTACGACCCGAAGAACGTCCACTTCGGCGCGCTGCTGGCGGTCAACGAGGAGACCCTCGCCCCCGGCGCCGGCTACGACGAACACAAGCACCGGGACACCGAGATCCTCACCTGGGTGCTGTCCGGCGCCCTCGCCCACCGGGACGGCCACGGGCACGCGGGCGTGGTCCGGCCCGGCATGGTGCAGTGGCAGAGCGCGGGCTCGGGGATCACCCACACCGAACGCAACGTCGGCGGCGCGGCGGAGCCGGTCCGCTTCGTCCAGATGTGGCTGCAGCCGGACACCTTCGACGCACCGCCGGCCTATGGCTTGCGGCGGGTCGAGCGGGCGGCGGAGGGCCTGACGCTGCTCGCCTCCGGGCTGGAGCGGGACGTCTCCTCGGAGGCGCTGCGGCTGCGGCGCAGCGACGCGGCGCTCTGGCTGGTCACGGCCGGGCCCTGGGAGCCGCTCCCTTCGCTGCCCGAAGCGCCGTTCCGCTACGTGCATCTGACGGCGGGTTCGCTGGGGTACCGGACGGTGCCCGGGCCGCAGGGCGGCGGGCGGTCGATGGACCCGGGCGACAGCGTCCGGGCCACCGGCGACGCCTTCGCCGACCCCACGGCGGGGGCCGACGGCGTCGAGCTGCTGCTCTGGGAGATGCACTCGCCCGTCGCGTACGGCTGACTCTTCGTCACCACCCCGGTGGTCAGGGCGGGGGACGGCGTGGTTCGCGGTCTTCCGCCGTGCCGGGCAATTCCTTGAACTCGATCACCAGGGAGCCCCAGCGACGCATCCGGGCGCCGGCAGCGGGGTGCTGGGCGGTGACCACCCAGACTCCTGGCCAGGTCAGTGCTCCGACGGGCGGGCCATCCGGGTCGCCGGTGGCGAGTGCCAGGCCCGCGTTCGATGCGACGGTACGTGCGTGGGGCAGGAGCAGCCCGACGATGTCGGGAACCGTCACCCTGGGGGAGTTGCTGGGGCCGATCCATGTCATGTCACCCTCCGGGGTCCAGCGTCTCGCTGATCCGCGGAGGAGAGAAGCCCTTGACTGAGCGCCCCTGCAAAATGTTCTACGCGAGCTCGGCGAGGACCGCGTCCGTGAAGGTCGGCCAGACCTCTGCGGCCCACGGCCCGAAGTCGCGGTCGGTGAGCGCGATGCAGGCGACGCCCGCCGCCGGGTCGACCCAGAGGAAGGTGCCGGACTGGCCGAAGTGGCCGAAGGTGCCGGGGGAGCTGTGGGTGCCGGTCCAGTGCGGGGACTTCTCGCCGCGGATCTCGAAGCCGAGGCCCCAGTCGTTCGGTCGGCGGTGGCCGAAGCCGGGGAGGACGCCGCCCAGGCCGGGCCAAGCCACCTCGCGGGTGGCGGCGTGCACGGTGGAGGGGTCGAGCAGCCGGGGGGCCTGGAGCTCGGCGGCGAACCGGGCCAGGTCGGCGACGGTGGAGAGGCCGCCGGCGCCGGCCGGGGTCCGGTGGGCGGTGTTGATCAGGGTGGAGGTCATCCCGAGCGGGGCGAAGACCGCCTCCTCGGCGTACTGGGCGAAGTTGATCCCGGACGCCTTGGTCAGGGCGTCCGCCAGCACGTCGAACCCGGCGTTGGAGTAGAGCCGCCGCTCACCGGGCGGGGCCATCACCCGGTGCTCGTCGAAGGCAAGACCGGAGGTGTGCGCGAGCAGGTGACGGATCGTCGAACCCTCGGGCCCGGCCGGGTCGTCCAGTTCGAAGACGCCTTCCTCGACCGCGACCAGCACCGCGTACGCGGTGAGCGGCTTGGTCACCGACGCCAGCGGGAAGAGCTGGTCCTGCGGCCCGGCCGCACCCAGCACCGTCCCGTCACTGCCTCGCACCACCGCAGCCGCCGCCGTGGGCACCGGCCAGTCCTCGATCATCCGCAAGCTCTGCATGGCCCCGACTCTAACGACTCGCCCGGTCGCCCCGGAGTGCCGGGCTTGCCTAGAGTGCGCTCCAAGTCAGTAGCTTCGTGAACGTCACTTCCACCGGGGGTATCACCGTGACCACGACCGCAGCACCGAACCTGCTCAACTGCGGCGCCCACTCCGGCGTCGCGATCGAGACCGCCGACCGTTCGGGCCGGCACACCATCAGCGAGATGGTGGCCAGTACGGGCCTGAGCGCGCACACGCTGCGCTGGTACGAGCGGATCGGCCTGCTCGATCCGGTCGACCGCTCGCACTCGGGGCAGCGCCGGTACAGCGACGCCGACGTCCGGCGACTGGAGTTCCTCGGCCGGCTGCGACTGACCGGGATGTCGGTCGCGGACATGCTGCGCTACGTCGAGCTGGTCCGGGAGGGTGAGCACACCCTGGCGGACCGGCGGGATCTGCTGGTGGCCCACCGCGAGGAGGTCCGGCTGAGGCTCGCGGACCTGCACGCGACCCTGGCGGTCCTCGACTACAAGATCGACCTCTACGGCGACACCCTCGAAACCCTCGAATCCTCCGAAGCACTCGAAGGCAGGAGCACAGAATGCGTCTCCCCACCGTCCCCCTCGGCCGCAGCGGCGAGCTGATCGGAGCCCAGGGTCTCGGCTGCATGGGCATGTCCGAGTTCTACGGCCCGACCGACACCGCCGAGGCCCTGGCCACCCTGGACGCCGCACTCGAAGCGGGCGTCACGCTGTTCGACACCGCCGACATCTACGGCTCCGGTGCCAACGAAGAGCTGGTCGGCCCGTTCGTCCGGGCCAACCGCGACCGGGTGGTGCTGGCCACCAAGTTCGCCATCGAGCGCCGCGCCGACGACCCGACCTACCGGGCCGTCCGCAACGACCCCGCCTACATCCGTACCGCCGTGGACGCCTCGCTGCGCCGCCTCGGCATCGACGTGATCGACCTCTACTACATGCACCGGCGCGACCCGGCCGTGCCGCTGGCCGAGTCGGTCGGCGCGATGGCCGAGCTGGTCCAGGCGGGCAAGGTGCGGCAGTTGGGCCTCTCCGAGGTGACCGGGGACGAGCTGCGCGAGGCGTACGCGGTGCACCCGATCGCGGCCCTGCAGTCCGAGTGGTCGCTGTTCTCCCGGGACGTCGAGCGCACCGCCGTTCCGGCCGCCGCCGAACTGGGCGTCACCTTCGTGCCGTACTCGCCGCTCGGCCGGGGCTTCCTGACCGGTTCCTTCGCCGCCGCCGAGCAGCTGACGGAGGGTGACTACCGGCGCTACCACCCGCAGTTCAGCGGCCCGAACGCCGCCGCCAACGCGCCCCTGGTCGCCCCGATCCAGAAGATCGCCGCCAACCGCGGCGTCACCGCAGCCCAGATCGCCCTCGCCTGGGTCCACCAGCGCGCCGAGGTGCACGGCCTCACCGTCGTCCCCATCCCGGGCACCCGCAAGCGCACCCGCCTGGCCGAGAACACGGCCGCAGCCACCCTGCACCTCACCCCGGCCGAACTCGCCGTCCTGGAGCCGATCGCCGCCCAGGTCACCGGCAACCGCTACGCCGACATGAGCTCCACCTCGGCGGGCCGCGAGTAGCCCGGCGGGCGCTCCGGGCTCAGCCGTCAGGGGCTCGGGGAACTGCGACGCAGACCTCGGAGCAGGTGATCCGTCCGTGGGTGGTCAGGCACTTACGTCCGTGACCCGCACGCCAGATCTCCTCGCCCATGCGGCGGAGCCGCAAGTCAGCAGAGCCCCGAGCCCCTGGATTGTGCAACCTCGGGCCCTGCAAAAAGCTGAGCGCCTGCCTACGGCGCAGCAGGCTCCAGGTGCCACCACTGCGCTGGGGTGTCGAGGTCCTCCCACTGGCGGGCGGTGTCGTCGTCGGCGACCTCGAGGGTGAGGCCGCTGACGAAGCTGACCAGGTTGTAGGTGCCGGGGGTGTCGACGTGCTGCTCCAGGAGCCATTCCTGGGCGCCGAAGCCGTTCGGGCCCCAGAGTTGGAGCGGTACGCCGTTGTCGGTGCGGGCGCCGGTGACGTCGAGGCGTTTGCCGCTGCCCTCGCTCTCCAGGTGGTAGAGGCCACCGCCGGGGTGCACGGCGGTGATCCGCCAGAGCTGCCCGGCGGAGCCGTCGGCCGGGCTCTGCCGGATCTTGGCGCCGCTGCGCTGCTTGTCGCCCGCGACTGCCAGCAGCTGCCCGCTGCCGACGTTGCGCAGGCGGTACAGCCCCTCCTGAATCACCGTCACCTCAACTACCAGCCTTCCGTAGGTCCCGAAGGGTCCACCGTAGGCCCGGTCACTGACGGGTACTGCCGCGCCGTCAGCTCGGCCGCCCAGGCGGTGCCGATCGCGGCGAGGAGGGCGGCGGACAGCGGGTACAACAGCGGCAGACGGAGCGGCTCGTCCAGGTCGATCGGCAGCACCTCGTACACCAGCAGGTACGGCGCGGGCAGCACCCAGAGGAAGCCCGCCACGGCCGCACCGACCCGGTGCAGGACGAATCGCCGGGGCAGCCAGGAGAGCAGGCTGCCGCCCACGTACAGCAGGCCGCCGCCGAGGCAGGCCCCCATGACCAGGCCGACCAGGATCAGGTAGGGGTCCGGCAGGATGGTCAGGACCAGGCCGACTCCCCAGAGTGCTCCGGCGGCCAGCCCGGCCAGGGCCATCCGGTTGGGGAGGGTGATCCGCCAGTGCTCCGGGTTCGTCGGGCTGGGAGCGGAGACGGCGGCTGGTGTCATCCGGGCGTTCACCTTCGTCGGTTCGGTGCAGGACCGAGTCGGTGCGCCGGGCCCTGCCAAGGTGCAGACGTCCGGCCGTCACGCGTGGTTCTCAGCTGCGGGCGGCCCGGGTCACGTCGGCGTAGTCGCCGAGGGCGATGTCGGCGAAGTTGCGCAGGCTGGCGGTGCCTTCGGCGAGGTAGCCGGTGTGGCCGTCGGCGCCGGCCGAGGAGAGTTTGGTGGCGCCGAAGGCGGCGGAGGTGGGGTCGGTGCCGTGGCCGAGGCCGCCGACCTCCAGGTAGGGGACGTTGCCGATCCAGTCGGTGGGGTTGCGGGCGGCCCAGACCCGGACGCCGGTGCCGAGGTCGGCGGCGTCGGCCACGCCCATTCCGGGGCTGCCGAAGACCACCAGGTCGGTGGGGGCGGAGTCGTGGATACCGGGAGCGGCGGTGCCGCAGACCACGGTCCCGTACGAGTGGCAGAACAGGGCCGGCGGCGTGACCGGGTCGCTAGTGACGGCGAGGCCGGAGAGCAGGCGGGCCAGCCGGGGGGCGGCGGCCTGGGCGAGCCGGTCGGTGACCGCGTCGGGGCCGAGGCCGTCGGGGGTGACGTAGCCGGTCCAGGCGATCACGGCGGTACGGGTGCCGGCCGCGTGGCGGTGCTCCTCGGCGTACAGGGCGCGGCCCATCCCGGCGGGGGAGCGGAGCGGGTCGACAGCCTGGTCGAAGTGGCCGAGGTCGGCGTCCGAGCCCGGCACCAGGACGGCCACCCGCTGAGCGGTCGTCAGGTCTCCGTACACCTCGCTGACCAGGCCCCGGCCGCGCGGGTCGAAGGCCAGGATCTGGCGCTCGGGGGCGAGCAGGTGGTCGCTGTCGTTGCCCCTGGCCTCGGCCAGCGCGCGGGTGTCGGCGTCCAGCCGCGGGTCGGCGGCGCGGGCCCGGGCCCGGTCGCGTTCGGCGGCGATCGCCAGCCGGTTGGCCCGGTAGCGGAGCTGGAGCGGGGCGCCGTCCAGGTTGCCGACCACCAGCGGGTAGTCGGTGACCAGCCGGTCGGTCTGGGCGGCGGTGAGCCCGGCGAAGAAGGCGGCCACACTGCGGGCGTCGGCGGTCGCCGGGTCGGGCAGGGCGCGGCCGAGCGAGTGGTCGGCGACCCACCGGTCGCTGCCGGCCGGGGGCGTGGTGATGGCGAGCTGTTCGCTGCCCACGGCGGCCTGCGCAGCGGCGGCGCCGGTGTCGACCAGCACCACGGTGGTGGCGAAGAGGCCTATCAGCAGGCGCTTGATCCGCCTGCGACGCTGCACGGAGCGCTCGTTCTGCTGCGGCAACTGGTCACCATCCTTCGAGGCCCGCGTAGGTGTACCCCCGCCGACAACTGCCAGCCAGCGTATGGGCTGGGGAGGTAGGGCGTGCCTGGCTAAACTGTGGGATGGGTCACATGGTTTCGGGGGTGGGCCCGGATGCCTCGAACTCCCTGACCAGCTTCTTCGGCGCGATGCTCCGCCAGGCGTCGGTGAGCAGGTCGCGCAGCTCGTCCGGGTCCACCTCGGCGAGCCGGACCAGCACCCAGCCGTGCCGCCCGACGTACGGCGCGGGGGAGTACACCTCGGGCTCGGCGGCCAGCAGTTCGGCCTGGTCCTCCTTGCTCGCCTTGACGCTGACCTCCCCCGAGTCGGGCGTCCCCATCGCGAAGATCTTCTCGCCGACCCGCAGGGTGACCGTGGTCTCCCAGGTCAGCCGCTCGGCGGCCCGGGGGAGCGCCAGGCTCATGGTCAGGAACTGATCGAACGTCACCATGCGGGCCAGCGTAGGCGGTGGCACTGCGAGATCAGACCACCCCGAGCGCGTACACCGCGAACAGCCCCGCGCTCGCGCCCAGCGCGGCCTTCCAGCCCCTGCCCAGCTTCCACGGGGCGTCGAACCGCCGGGCGTACCGGCCGATCAGGGTCAGCACCAGGCCGAACACCGGCAGCCAGGCCAGCCGGGCCAGCACCCAGCCGAGCGAGTCCGGCGTGGTGGTCAGACCGGGGACGGCGCCCAGCGCACTGCCGAGCGCGCCGACCGAGAACATCGCGGTCTGGTGCCAGCAGAAGATCGTCATGGCCGAGAGGTTGACCACCACGACCGGCAGCCAGAGCAGCGGCCGCCGCAGCGCCCGGCCGATCCGCTCGCGCAGCAGCATCGCGGCGCCGCACTGCACCGAGGCCAGCGCCAGCACCAGCAGCGACGGCGGGTGCGAGTTGGTCCGGACGGCGCCGGGCACGCCGACCATGCTGGCCGGGTAGTGAAAGACCGTCAGCAGTACGGTGAACAGCGCGGCCCCGCCGAACAGCAGCAGCTTCGCACCGGACCTGCGCAGCGTGCCCTGCGCCCAGGAGATGCCGAGCTGGTAGGCGAACAGCCAGCCGGGCAGCAGGTTGACCAGCGCCAGCCAGGACGGCACCGAGTCGGCCCACGGGCCGTACCGCAGCGCGTCCACCACCGCGACCACCCCGAGCAGCGGGGCCGCCGCCCAGCCGCCGAGCCGGCGGCCGAGCCGCAGGCACCAGGGGGTGAGTGCGGTCAGCGCCAGGTAGATGCCGATGTACCAGAGCGGCTGCACCACCAGTACGCTCCCGGTCCTGACGGTCCCTGCCGGGACGCCGAGCGCGTTCAGCAGCGGGATCAGCAGGGCCCAGACCGCCGCCACCCCCAGCACCGGCCGGAGCAGCCGGACGGCGCGCTGCCGCAGCCAGTCGACCGTACTCGCACCGCGTTCCTGCGAGCGGGCCAGCGACTTGGCCGAGGCGTAGCCGCCGACCAGGAAGAACACCCCGAGCATCTGGAGCACCCAGCTCAGCGGGGCGAAGAAGCCGAGCGAGGCGAGCGGGCTGGCGTTGCGCAGCACGCCGTCCGGCGCGCTGGTGAAGCCGCCGAGCAGCCAGTGCCCGATCGGCACCGAGAGCAGGGCGAGGGCGCGCAGTCCGTCCAGCGCGCGGTCGCGGGTGGCGGGGGTCTTGGCGTCCACGGTGGCCGCGCTGCGGCGGAGGGTTTTAGCGAGCTGCATCACGGCACTCCTTGCTGGTGGCGGTGCACTGGACCTGGTCGGTGCGGCCGAGCGAGATCGCGGCGAAGTTGGCCAGCGAGGCGGTGCCGGGGGCGAAGTAGCCGCTGTGGCCGTGCGAACCGGTGGAGGCGACCGCCCGGGCGCCGAAGGCGGGCTCCTCCGGGTCGGCGCCGTGGCCGAGACCGAGGAAGGAGACGTTCGGGACCTGGCCGATCCAGTCCTCGGCGTTGCGCTGCGCCACCCAGACCGGGACCCGCAGGTCGGCGGCGCGGTCCACGTCCATGCCGGGCGAGCCGATCGCGACCAGGCCGGTGACCTGCTCGGGACGGAGGCCGGCGAGCGAGCAGACGGCGGTGCCGTAGCTGTGGCAGAGCACCGTGACCGGTCCGGTGGTGGGCGCCAGGCCGTCCAGGAAGTGGCTCAGCCGAGGGGCACCGGCCTGGGCCAGCCGGGCGGTGGCGGCGTCCAGGCCGACCTTGACGGGGGTGGTGTAGCCGGTCCAGGCGACCACCGCCAGCCGGTCACCGGCCTGGGCGCGGAGCGCCTTGGCCATCCCGGTCGGCGTGCCGTAGGGGGAGGAGGCGCGGTCGACGGTCATCAGGTCGATGTCGGAGCCGGGCACGATCACCGCCGTCCGCTCGGCGGCGGCCAGGTCGCCGAACACCTCGGCCAGCTGGCCCCGGCCGCGCGGGTCGAAGGCCAGCAGCTGACGGCCGGTCAGCGCGGCGTACCGGTCCGCCTTCGCCCGGGCGGCAGCCCGGTCCCGCTCCGGCAGGGTGGTGTCGGCGGCCACGGCCAGTTCACGGTCGCGCTCCTCGCGCAGGGCCAGCGAGTTGGCGAAGTACCGCAGGCCGTACGGGGCGCCGTCCAGGTTCCCCACCACCAGCGGGTGGCGGACCGCCAGCGCCCGCTGCTGCGCCTGCGGCAGCCCGTCGAAGAACGCCGCCACCTCCGCCGCCCCGGCCCGCCCCGGCTCCGGCAGCCGGAGCCCGAGGGTGGTGTCGGCGGCCCAGGCCGCGCTGCCGGGCGGCGGCCCGGTGACCGCGTGCTGGCCGTCCGTCGCCGCCCAGCCGCCGGCGCCGCCGACCGCCAGTACCGCAAGGAGACCCCCGGCCAGTGCCCGCCTGAATCGTGCTCGCATCCGCTCCAACCCTCCGTCGTACCGCTGCTGACGGAGAGGAAGGTACGAAGCAGATGGCCCCGCGATCGTCACACCGCGGGGCCAACCAGAGGGTCGTACTCGGGTACTACTGACCCGGCGTCACCAGGCCGGACTCATACGCCAGGACTACCGCCTGGGCCCGGTCGCGCAGGTCGAGCTTGGCCAGGATGCGGCCGATGTGGGTCTTCACGGTCTGCTCGGCGACCACCAGCCGCTCGGCGATCTGCTGGTTGGACAGGCCGCGGGCGATCAGCTCCAGCACCTCGGTCTCCCGTGGCGTCAGCCCGTTCAGCCGCAGCTTGGGGTCGCGGCGCGGGGCCGGGCGGTTGCGGGCGAAGTCCTCGATCAGCCGACGGGTCACCGAAGGGGCCAGCAGCGCGTCCCCGGCGGCCACCACCCGGACGGCGGCGATCAGGTCGGCGGGCGGCGCGTCCTTGAGCAGGAAGCCGCTGGCCCCGGCCCGGAGCGCCTCGTAGACGTAGTCGTCCACGTCGAAGGTGGTCAGCATCAGCACCTTGGGCCGGTGCACCACGCCCACCGGCGGGTCGAGCAGCCGCCGGGCCGCCTCCAGACCGTCCATCTCGGGCATCCGGACGTCCATCAGCACCACGTCGGGGTGGGTCCGCCCACTGACCTCCAGCGCCTGCTTCCCGTCGGCGGCGTCGCCGACCACGTCGATGTCGGTCTGCGCGTTGAGCAGTGCGGCGAACCCGGCCCGGACCATCGCCTGGTCGTCGACGATGATTACGCGGATGGTCATCGGGGGCTCTCTCCCAGCAGATTGACGGGCAGTTCGGCGGTGACCAGGAACCCGCCCGTTGGCGTGCCGCCGGTCTCCAGCCTGCCGGACAGCAGGCGGACGCGCTCACGCATTCCCACCAGCCCGTGCCCGGTGCCCTCGCTTCCCTCCACCCCGGGGCGGCCGCCCGGCGAGTTCTCCACCGTCACCCGCAGCGTCCGGCCGACGGCGGTCAGCCTGACCTCGGCCCGCGACCCCGGCGCGTGCCGGACCACGTTGGCCAGCGCCTCCTGCACGATCCGGTACGCCGACAGGGCCACCGCCGACGGCAGTTCACCCAGCGCGGCCACCTCCGGAGCCACCGTCAGCTCGGCCCGCACCCCGGCCTGACCCACCGTCTCCACCAGCTGCCCGAGCTGCGCCAGCCCCGGCTGCGGCACCCGGTCGGGCTCCGCCCCGTCACTGCGCAGCACCCCGAGCAGCCGCCGCATCTCGGTCAGCGAACTACGCGCGGCCGTCGCGATGGTGCCGAACTCGTCGACCGCCTCGGGCGGCAGACCACTGATCCGGTACGGCGCACTGTCCGCCTGCACCGTGATCACCGACATGTGGTGCGCGACCACGTCGTGCAACTCCCGGGCGATCCTGGCCCGTTCCTCCAGCAGCGTGCTGCGCTCCCGCTCCGCCTCGCTGATCTGCTCCTGCTCGGCCAGCAACTTCTGCGCCTCGCCCCGGCCGCGCACACTCCAGCCCAGCAGCAGCACCATCCCCGAGAGCGCCACCGTCACGGCGGCGGTCTGATCCGCCCGGGACTGGTGCAGATCGGAGGCCACGACGGTGGCCGCCAGGGTGACCAGCCAGACCGCGAGCAGGGTCCGCCCACGCTCGCGCAGTGCCAGCGCCGGCATCAGGAAGAGGTAGCAGAGCAGCGTCGGCACCGGCCACGGCCACGGCCCGGCACTTGCCGGACTGCTCATCGTGAGCAGCGCCCCCAGTACCGTCCCGGCGGCCATCACCCACCACGCCTGCAACGGCCGGGTCACCGCCACTAGCAGCGGCCCGGACTGCACCAACGCGACCGCACCCGCCACCGCGCCGGGCACCCCGTAGTCGTTGGCCAGCACCACCGTGCCCACCGGCAGCAGCGCCGCCACCGCCGAGAACGCCAACAGGTACGGCAGCCAGCGCACCCACGCACGCTGTGCCCCGGACATCAGCGGGGACCGGCCCTCGACGGGGGTGAGCAGCGCCCGGCCGAGGTCGGCCAGCTGATCACCCACCGGCTGCAGCAGATCCAGGACAGAAGAGGGAAGTTGAGGCTTCATCCCGGCCCAGCCTAGGCCGCACCGACCCGCTCGGAGTCGTACCGCAGACCGGACTTCGCCGTAGCACCCAGGTATGACCGATGGGCAAGTTGCACTGTTCAGGGGCTCGGGGAACTGCGACGCCGGCCTCGTACAAGGCGATCCGTGCGTAAGGGGTCAGGCGCTTTCGCAGTGACTCGTCAGCGCCAGTCGCCGGCCAGGGCCGGGCCGAGTTGGTCGAAGTGGGACTCGATGACGGCGATCATGCCCTCGGGGCCGGGGGCCGAGTGGTCGCTGCTCCAGGCCAGGTGGGCGGAGCGGAGCACCCCGCCGAACACCGCGGCGAGCACCCGCGGCCGCAGGTCGACGGAAGGGTCCAGCCCCTCCCGACGGGCGATCAGTTCGGCGATCAGGCGCTCCTGGTCGGTGATCCGTCGCAGGTGGGCGGCGAGCAGGGTGGGCGTCTCCTCGATCAGCTGGATCAGTTCGAGCGCCGCGGTGACCCCGGTGTCCGAGGTCCCGGTGTCGGACAGGTCGCGCCAGGCCAGCACGATCGAACTCCGCAGCGCCTGCAGCGGGTTCTCCGAGGCGGGCCGCTCGCGCAGGGTGGCGACGAAGTAGTCCTCGGCGTCGGCCAGGACGGCGAGCGCGACCTCCTCCTTGTTGGCGAAGTACCGGAAGAAGGTGCGCGGCGAGACGTCGACCTCGGCCGCGATCTCGTCGATGGTGGTGCGCCCGTACCCGTGGCTGAGGAAGAGCCGGTGGGCGGCCGAGACCAGGGCGTCCCTGGTGCGCTGCTTCTTCCGCTCGCGCAGGCCGAGCACCCGGCAGGCGGCCGGTTCGGCGGACGGGAGGGGCTGCGCGGCCATGGCTGGGCCTTCCGGGACAGAGCGGGACTGTGCACATCAGCACTGCGTTCATAACGATAGCGCGCTGACAAATGGCAGACCTGGCAGAAGTCAGCCAGCAGCACAAGGCAGTGTTTGCCGAATGTCAGCGACTGACATAATCTCACTCGGCAGTGGCGCCCGTCAGGCCGGACGACTCGTGGGGACGGGTGGGCCGGGGCGCCACCGCCATGCCCTGTCACAGCCCCCGGAGGGTCCGTCAGATGAGTCAGCCCCTAACCAAGACCGCCAAGGCGGCCGTGCCGCCGCAGCGCAGTGCGCCGCCCACCGGTCTCGCACGGTTCCAGGGACACCCCTGGCTGACCCTGCTCACGGTGGCGGTCGGCGTGATGATGGTGGCGCTGGACGGCACCGTGGTGGCGATCGCCAACCCGGTGATCCAGAGCGACCTGGGCGCCTCGCCCGCCGACATCCAGTGGGTGACCAGCGGCTACCTGCTGGCGCTCGCGGTCTTCCTGATCACGGCCGGCAAGATCGGCGACCGGTTCGGCCACAAGTCCACCTTCCTGGTCGGTGCGGCCGGCTTCGCGGCCACCTCGGCCGCGATCGGTTTCGCCGGCAACATCCAGCTGGTGATCGCCTTCCGCGTCCTCCAGGGCCTGTTCGGCGCGCTGCTCCAGCCCGCCGCGCTCGGCCTGCTGCGCGGCGCGTTCCCGGCCGACAAGCTCAACATGGCGATCGGCATCTGGGCCGGCGTGATCGGCGCCTCCACCGCGGCCGGCCCGATCGTCGGCGGTCTGCTGGTCGAGCACGTCAGCTGGCAGTCGGTCTTCTTCATCAACATCCCGGTCGGCATCGCCGCCGTGGTGCTCGGTCTGTGGATCCTGCGCGACGTCCGGGCCGAGAACGCCGCCAAGTCCTTCGACGTGCCCGGTATCGCCCTGCTCTCGGTGGCGATGTTCGCGCTGGTCTGGGGCATCATCAAGGCCCCGACCTGGGGCTGGGCCGACAGCAGCACGCTGCTCTTCCTCGGCGGCGCGGTGCTCGCGCTGGTGCTGTTCGCGTTCTGGCAGACCAGGGCCAAGGAGCCGCTGATCCCGCTCAGCCTGTTCCGCTCGGTGCCGCTCTCGGCGGGCGCGCTGCTGATGGTGCTGATGGCGTTCGCGTTCTTCGGCGCGATCTTCTTCGTGACCTTCTACCTCCAGAACGTGCACGCCATGACGCCCGTTCAGGCGGGCGTCCACCTGCTGCCGATGACCGGCATGATGATCGTCGGCGCACCGGCGGCCGGGGCCGCGATCGGCAAGGTCGGCCCGCGGATCCCGATCGTGGTCGGCATGGTGCTCACCACCGTGGCGATGTACGGGATGTCCACGCTGACCACGGACTCCGGCACCGGCGTGATGTCGCTCTGGTTCGTCCTGATGGGCCTGGGCATCAGTCCGGTCATGGTCGGCGCCACCGAAGTCATCGTCGGCAACGCTCCGTTGGAGCTCTCCGGCGTGGCCGGTGGCCTCCAGCAGGCCGCCATGCAGGTCGGCGGTTCGCTCGGTACCGCCGTCCTCGGCGCGGTGATGGCCGCCAAGGTCACCGACGTGCTGCCCGGCAACTGGGCCGCCGCCGGCCTCCCGCCGGTCGACCCGGCCCAGCAGGCCGGTCTCGACCAGGCCGCCCAGCTCGGCATCGCCCCGCCCGCCCCGGCCGGTGCCCCCGAGCAGGTGGTGCAGGGCATGGCCACCGCCGTCCACGAGTCCTTCGTCAGCGGCATGTCCCTGGCCTTCGCGGTCGCCGCCGCCGTCGCCTTCGCCGCAGCCCTGCTCGGCCTGTTCACCAAGCGCGGCGCCACCGACTCGGGCCCGGCCGTGCACATCTGAGCCAGTTCGACCGAAGTGGGGCGTCGCTCAGCCGAGCGGCGCCCCACCGGCATATCCGGCGCCGAACCGGTCCACCGTCAACTCCACCAGCGGAGCCGGGTAGTCGGGCTGCTCGGCCAGCAGCCAGGGCCGGTGCACGGCGCCGCCCGGCACGTGTGCCAGCTCCGGGACCCAGCGGCGGACGTACGCGCCGTCGGGGTCGAAGCGCTCGGCCTGGCGGAGCGGGTTGAGCACCCGGTTGGGCCGGGTGTCGGTGCCGGTGCCCGCCACCCACTGCCAGTTGAGCTGGTTGTTGGCCACGTCGCCGTCGACCAGGAGGGCGAGGAAGTGTTCGGCGCCCTCGCGCCAGTCGTGGTGGAGCGTCTTGGCGAGGAAGCTCGCGGTGAGCAGCCGGGCCCGGTTGTGCATCCAACCCTGGGCCGCCAGCTGCCGCATCCCGGCGTCCACGATCGGATAGCCCGTCAACCCGGCCCGCCAGGCGGTGAGTTCGTCCTGGTCCCGGTGCCAGCGGTCGCCGCGCGGACGGTAGTCCGCCCGGGCCGCCGAGGGCCGGGCCGCCAGCACCTGGTGGTGGAAGTCCCGCCAGACCAGCTGCCGGACGAAGTCCTCGTCCTCGGTCCCGGCGGCCAGTTCGGTGGCCGAGAGGCAGCCGAAGTGCAGGTAGGGGGAGAGCCGGGACGTCCCGTCCGCCGCGAGCACGTCCCGGGAGCCGGGGGCCCAGCGCCGCCACCGTGCCCGCCCGGCGGGTTCACCGCCCGGCGGCAGGTCGGGGGAGTCGGGCCGGACCTGGGGCACCGGCACGCCCGCGATCCCGGTCGGCGCCGGGACGGCCCGGGGCGCGGGGAGCGGCTTCCGTTGTGGGGCGGCTGACCAGGCCCGGTGGTACGGGGTGAAGACGGCGTAGTGGTCCTTCCCGGCGGGCGTGACCGCCCCCGGGGCGACGGCGGTCAGCACCGCCTCGTGCACCACCAGCCGGTCGCCGAACTCCGCCCGTAGACGGCCTTCCCGCCGCTGGGCGAAGGCGGTGACCCCGGCCGCGACGTGCACCGCCCCGGCACCGGCCTCGGCCGCCACCCGGGCGGTCTCGGCGACCACGTCACCGCGCCGCAGCACCAGGTACCCGCCGCGCGAGCGTAGCCCGGTGTCCAGGTCGCGCAGGCAGTCGGCGAGGAAGGCGGCCCGGTTGGGGACGGCGAAGCCGGTGGCGGCGAGGCCGTCGTCGAGCACGAACAGTGGCACCACCCGGTCGGCGGCGACGAGCGCGGCGTGCAGCACCGGGTTGTCGTGCAGCCGGAGGTCCTGGGTGAAGAGCGCGATGGCGACGGACACTCGTCATGGTCCCGTCCCGGCCGGTCGGCGGAGAAGGCGACGCGCCGTCAGGAAGACATATCCGCTCTCCGCGCGCTCCGGGGCGCGGGTGAGGGCCCAAGGGTCTGTCCGGAAAGGCCGAAGGGCCGCCCCCAGTGGGGACGGCCCTTCGGTTCAACCGGTGATCAGGCGTCGCCGCCCGCCGCACCCGGGTCGGCGGAAGCCACGTCCAGCAGCTGGTAGCGGTCGATCGCCTCCTTGAGCGCGGAGCGGTCGATCTTGCCCTGCTTGGCCAGCTCGGTCAGCACACCCAGCACGACCGACTGCGCGTCGATGTGGAAGAACCGGCGCGCCGCACCACGGGTGTCGGCGAAGCCGAACCCGTCGGCACCGAGCGACTGGTACTGGCCCGGTACCCAGCGCGAGATCTGGTCCGGCACCGCACGCATCCAGTCGGAGACCGCGACGAACGGACCCTCCGAGCCGGACAGCTTGCTGGTGACGTACGGGACGCGCTGCGCCTCCTCCGGGTGGAGCAGGTTGAACTCCTCGACCTCCACCGCGTCGCGGCGGAGCTCGTTCCAGGAGGTCGCCGACCAGACGTCCGCCTTGACGTTCCACTGCTCGGCCAGGATGCGCTGGGCCTCCAGCGCCCACGGCACCGCCACGCCCGAGGCGAGGATCTGCGCCGGGATCGTGCCCGCCGTGCCCGGGGCGTACTTGTGGATGCCCTTGAGGATGCCCTCGACGTCCACGTTCTCCGGCTCGGCCGGCATCTTGATCGGCTCGTTGTAGACCGTCATGTAGTAGAAGACGTCCTCGCCGTGCGGGAACTTCTCCGACGAGCCGTACATCCGCCGGATGCCGTCCTGCATGATGTGCGCGATCTCGAAGCCGTACGCCGGGTCGTACGCGACGACGCCGGGGTTGGTCGAGGCGAGCAGCTGCGAGTGGCCGTCCGCGTGCTGCAGACCCTCACCGGTCAGCGTGGTGCGGCCCGCCGTGGCGCCGATCACGAAACCGCGGGCCAGCTGGTCGGCCATCTGCCAGAACTGGTCACCCGTGCGCTGGAACCCGAACATCGAGTAGAAGACGTAGACCGGGATCAGCGGCTCGCCGTGCGTCGCGTAGGACGACCCGGCGGCGATCAGCGAGGCGGTGCAGCCCGCCTCGGAGATGCCGTCGTGCAGCATCTGGCCGGTCTTGGACTCCTTGTACGCCAGCAGCAGCTCGCGGTCGACCGACTCGTAGGTCTGGCCGAGCGGGTTGTAGATCTTGGCGGACGGGAAGAGCGAGTCCATACCGAAGGTGCGGTACTCGTCCGGCGCGATCGGCACGAAGCGGTTGCCGATGCCCTTGTCCCGCATCAGGTCCTTCAGGACGCGGACGAAGGCCATCGTGGTCGCGATGGTCTGGTTGCCCGAACCCTTCTTGACCGCCTTGTAGGCGTCGTCGCCCGGGAGCTCCAGCTTGCGCGGACGCACCTTGCGGGTCGGCATGTAGCCGCCCAGCTCGCTGCGCCGGTCGTGCATGTACTGGATCTCTTCGGAGTCCTTGCCCGGGTGGTAGTAGGGCGGGTAGCCCTCGTCGAGCTGCTTGTCCGTGATCGGCAGGTGCAGCCGGTCGCGGAAGCGCTTGAGGTCCTCGGTGGTGAGCTTCTTCATCTGGTGGGTCGCGTTGCGGCCCTCGAAGTTCGGCCCGAGGGTCCAGCCCTTGACGGTCTGGGCCAGGATCACGGTCGGCTGGCCCTTGTGCTCGCGGGCCGCCTTGTACGCCGCGTAGACCTTGGCGTGGTCGTGACCGCCACGGCCCAGGTGCTGGATCTGCTGGTCGGTCATGCTCTCGACCATCTTGCGCAGCCGCAGGTCACCGCCGAAGAAGTTCTCGCGGATGTACGCGCCGGTCTCGGTCGCGTAGGTCTGGAACTGGCCGTCCACCGTGGTGTTCAGCTTGTTCACCAGCACGCCGTCACGGTCCTGGGCGAGCAGCGGGTCCCAGCTGCGGTCCCAGACCAGCTTGATCACGTTCCAGCCGGCGCCGCGGAACTGCGACTCCAGCTCCTGGATGATCTTGCCGTTGCCGCGGACCGGGCCGTCGAGGCGCTGCAGGTTGCAGTTCACCACGAAGGTCAGGTTGTCCAGGCCCTCACGGGCGGCCAGCGAGAGCTGTCCGAGCGACTCGGGCTCGTCCATCTCGCCGTCGCCGAGGAAGGCGTAGACGTGCGAGGACGAGGTGTCCTTGATGCCCCGGTGCTCCAGGTAGCGGTTCATCCGGGCCTGGTAGATCGCACCGAGCGGGCCGAGGCCCATCGAGACGGTGGGGAACTCCCAGAAGTCCGGCATCAGCCGCGGGTGCGGGTAGCTGGACAGGCCGTACGGCGCCTTGGACTTCTCCTGGCGGAACGCGTCGAGCTGGGTCTCGCTCAGGCGGTCCAGCAGGAAGGCCCGGGCGTAGATGCCGGGGGAGGCGTGACCCTGGAAGAAGATCTGGTCGCCGGACTCGCCCTCGGCGTCCTTGCCACGGAAGAAGTAGTTGAAGCCCACGTCGTACAGCGACGCGGAAGAGGCGAAGGTGGCGATGTGGCCACCGACTCCGATGCCCGGGCGCTGGGCCCGGGAGACCATCACGGCCGCGTTCCAGCGGGTCGCGTTGAGGACCTTGCGCTCGATCTCCTCGTTACCGGGGAAGAACGGCTCGTCCTTGGTGGCGATCGTGTTGACGTAGTCCGTGCTGCGCATCTCGGGCACGGCGACACGCTTCTCGCGGGCGCGCTCGATCAGACGGAGCATCAGGTAGCGGGCGCGCTCGCGGCCCCGCTCGTCGATGGCCGCGTCAAGCGACTCGAGCCATTCCGCGGTCTCCTCGGGATCGAAGTCCGGGACCTGACTCGGAAGGCCGCCAATGATGATCGGGTTGCGATCTGCTCCGGAAGCCACGCTGTTCCTTCACTGTCGGTCGAAACTGAGGTGTGTCGCGCCGCCTCCATCGTGTACCGCAACTCGGAGATCCGTCATATCTACCGATGGGTAACCGTTCCGCCTGGTGAGCGGGCCGATCGGATGGTGCGCTGAGCGTCGTTGCCCGTCACGCGCCATCGGGTGGTACGAAGAGGTGGACCGACCTTGGACCTGAAATCTCTTCCAGGTTCCCGGGGTCCGATGGCGGACATCCGGGACGAGGGCCAACAGGAGACTTTACGCCCGTACGGGTGCGTAACCCGAATGCCGTTCGTATCTCGGTCATCCTCGTGGTTCGGTACCTGTGGCCCCGGCAGCATCAAGGGTCCGTACAGAAAAGGGCAAATCGGTGTGATTCCTGACACGCCAACCGGGCGTGTCCCCGCCCGAGACGTCAACCTTTGGGTGGGATCGGGGTGCGGGTACTTGCGCGAACCGCCGGTCCCGTGTGGACTACGGCCAAGCCTCGGCAAGGATGTCGAGCCGAATACTGGAGGTTATTCCCGTGAGCGCGACCGCGGACCCCGCGGACAAGTCCAACCCGGCGCACCGTCTCGGCTACGAGCCGGGCCAGATCGTCCAGGAGCTCGGGTACGACGAAGACACTGACCAGGATCTCCGCGAGGGCATCGAGGAGATCACCGGTACTGAACTCGTCGACGAGGACTACGACGACGTCGCCGACGCCGTCCTGCTGTGGCACCGCGAGGAGGACGGGGACCTGACCGATGCCCTCGTCGACGCCCTGGAGTACCTCGCAGAGGGCGGCCTGGTCTGGCTGCTGACGCCCAAGACCGGCCGGGACGGGCACGTGGAGGCGCACGAGATCGCCGACGCCGCCAAGACCGCCGGCCTCTCCCAGACCAGCTCGGTGGCCCTCGCCAAGGACTGGATGGGCACCCGGCTGGCCACCCCGAAGGCGGCGAAGACCGGCAAGCGCTGACTCTCGGAACATCTCGGAACGGCCCCGCTGGAGTTTTCTCCAGCGGGGCCCGTTCGTTTCCGGGGATGGCCTGTAGTTGCCGCCGGTGACCTTGTTCACCCAGGGCGAAATCGGGGACGGATCGGGCAACTGCCCTCACCCGTTCGGCGGAACGGCCTCAAACGGATGCAAGGATGCCTGAGGCACCCGACCAGAGGCATTCACAGGAGGACCAGCATGGCGATCGAGGTAGGCACCGAGGCTCCGGACTTCGAGCTGAAGAACCAGCACGGCGAGCTGGTCAAGCTCTCCGACTTCCGGGGCGAGAAGAACGTCGTCCTGGTCTTCTACCCGTTCGCGTTCACCGGTGTCTGCACCGGCGAGGTCTGCGCGATCCAGAAGGAGCTGCCGCGCCTGCAGAACGACTCGGTGCAGGTGCTCGCGGTCTCCAACGACTCGCCGTTCACCCTCCGGGTCTTCGCCGACCAGGAGGGCCTGGACTACCCGCTGCTCTCGGACTTCTGGCCGCACGGCGAGGTCTCCAAGGCGTACGGCGTGTTCGAGGAGGAGAAGGGCTGCGCGGTGCGCGGCACCTTCGTGATCGACAAGGCCGGCGTGGTCCGCTGGTCGATCGTCAACGGCCTCCCGGACGCCCGGGACGAGCAGGCCTACCTGGCCGCCGTCGACGCGCTCTAAGACCCTTCCGAGGCCCTCCGGCGACCGTGCCGGAGGGCCTCGGCGTGCGCTGACGGCGGCTCGGTGGACATTCGTACGGTCGACCGGGCCGGGTCACTGCCCACGGTGGGGAACCCGGCACTACGATCGGGCCGTTGGGCAGAGTGAAACACCATCAGCGCTTTTGGAGGACCAAGTGGGTGTCAGCCTCAGCAAGGGCGGCAACGTCTCGCTCACCAAGGAGGCCCCGGGCCTGACCGCGGTCATCATCGGCCTCGGTTGGGACGTCCGGACCACCACGGGCTCGGACTTCGACCTGGATGCCAGCGCGCTGCTCCTGAACGCCGAGGGCAAGACCGGTTCGGACGGCAACTTCGTCTTCTTCAACAACCTGAAGAGCGCGGACGGCTCGGTCGAGCACACCGGTGACAACACCACCGGTGAGGGCGAGGGCGACGACGAGCAGATCAAGGTCAACCTGGCCGCCGTGCCGGCCGACGTGCTGCGGATCAACTTCCCGGTGTCGATCTACGACGCCGAGAACCGCCAGCAGAACTTCGGCCAGGTCCGGAACGCGTTCATCCGGGTGGTGAACCAGGCGGGCGGTGCCGAGATCGCGCGTTACGACCTCTCCGAGGACGCCTCGACCGAGACCGCGATGGTCTTCGGCGAGCTGTACCGCAACGGCGAGGAGTGGAAGTTCCGGGCGGTCGGCCAGGGCTACGCCTCCGGTCTGCGCGGCATCGCGCAGGACTTCGGGGTCAATGTCTGACCTGAGTGCCTCGCCCGAATCCGGGTGAATAGGCTTGAGGCCGGGGTCGGCCGGAGCGTACGCGCTTCGATCGGCCCCGGCCTTCGCCGTGCCGTGCGGCGCGGGTGGGTGAGTTCAGCAAGTTCAGCGGGCCGGTAAGGGCCCGGAGAGCGTCGCGGGGGCGTACACCTGGGAGGTCGATCGCCCGGGGGAGGGCCGAACCGCGGCACCGTACGGCCCCCATGGACCGGGTGCGGTACGGACGGGAGCCCCGGCGACGGGGGGAGCTGGAGGAAGCATCATGAGTGTCACGCTCGCCAAGGGCGGCAACGTCTCGCTGACCAAGGCCGCGCCGAATCTGACGCAGGTGCAGATCGGTCTGGGCTGGGACGCGCGTTCCACCACGGGGGCGGCCTTCGACCTGGACGCCAGCGCGCTGCTGTGCAGCGGCGGCCGGGTGCCGGACGACGCCCACTTCGTCTTCTACAACAACCTGCGCAGCCCGGAGGGCTCGGTCGAGCACCAGGGCGACAACCTGACCGGTGACGGCGACGGTGACGACGAGACCGTGGTGGTCAACCTCGAACTGGTGCCCGCCACCATCGACAAGGTCGTCTTCGCGGTCTCGATCTACGACGCCGAGACCCGGCTGCAGAACTTCGGCCAGGTCAGCAACGCCTACATCCGGGTGGTGAACCTGGCGGACGGTCAGGAGATCGCCCGCTACGACCTCTCCGAGGACGCCTCCACCGAGACTGCGATGATCTTCGGTGAGCTCTACCGCTACCAGGGCGAGTGGAAGTTCCGCGCGGTCGGCCAGGGCTACGCCTCCGGCCTGCGCGGCATCGCCCTGGACTTCGGCGTCAACGTCCAGTAACCCCTGCTTCCCCTGCTCCTCCTGCCACCTGAAAGGTAAACAACTCCCGTGGTCCTCCGTACATTCGGTTGGTCGTTCGGCATCACCGCCGCCGGCCTGATCGCCGCCGGCCTGCTCTGGGGGTGGGAGGGCTTCGGCATCGTGCTGATCCTCTCGATCCTGGAGATCTCGCTCTCCTTCGACAACGCGGTGGTCAACGCCACCGTGTTGAAGCGGATGAACCCGTACTGGCAGAAGATCTTCCTGACCGTCGGTGTCCTGATCGCCGTCTTCGGCATGCGGCTGATCTTCCCGCTGCTGGTGGTCGGCCTCACGGCGCACCTGAACCCCGCGACCGTGATCGACCTGGCCCTCAACGAGGGCAAGGAGTACGCCGGTTACACTTACGGCGAGTACCTCGAGATGGCCAACCCGGCGATCGCGGCCTTCGGCGGGATCTTCCTGCTGATGATCTTCCTGGACTTCATCCTGGAGGAGAAGGACTTCAACTGGCTGTCCTGGCTGGAGCGCCCGCTCGAGAAGGTCGGCAAGCTGGACGCCTTCTCCTCGGTGATCGCCCTGGTGGTCATCGCCCTGTCGGCCAACCTGTTCGCCGGTGACAACGCCGAGACGGTGCTGCTGGCCGGTCTGCTCGGCCTGGCCACCTACCTCGCGGTGAACGGCCTCTCCAGCGTCTTCGAGCACCGCCTGGAGGAGGAGGCCGAAGCCGAGGAGGAAGCCGAGAAGTCGGGCAAGACCCTGGTCCAGGTCGGCGGCCGGGCGGCCTTCTTCCTGTTCCTCTACCTCGAAGTCCTGGACGCCTCGTTCTCCTTCGACGGTGTGGTGGGCGCGTTCGCGATCACCCAGAACATCTTCATGATCATGCTGGGCCTCGGCATCGGCGCGATGTACATCCGCTCGCTGACGGTCTACCTGGTCCGCAAGGGCACCCTGGACGACTACGTCTACCTGGAGCACGGCGCGCACTACGCGATCGGCGTGCTGGCGGTGATCCTGCTGGTCGGGATCGAGTACCACGTGCCGGAGCTGGTCACCGGTCTGGTCGGCGTCGGCTTCATCGCCGCCGCCTTCGTCTCCTCGGTGCTGCGCAACAAGCGTGAGCAGGCCGTGGAGGGCAGCAGCAGCTGACCTCCGGTCAGGAACGCGGAAGGGCCCCCGACCTGAGGTCGGGGGCCCTTCGTGCGTCGTCGGGTGTCAGCCGAGGCGCTGCTCGATCGCCCGGAGCTTGCGCTCCAGGGTGTCCAGCGAGTCCAGCTTGGGCATCGACTGGGTGTCGTCGTCGACCGTCAGGTCGATCGTCGAGCCACCGCCGACGGCGGCCCGCGGGCGGCGGCCCGCGTTCAGCGCGGCCGGCTCCAGCGCGGACGGGCCGACCTTGGCCATCGGGTCATCCGATAGCGCAGGCTCCGAAGCGGACTGGCCGTCGCCGGAGCCCGCGGTCAGGGCGGCGACCTGGCGGCCGCCACGGCTGCGGCCGAGCACGCCGCCACTGGAGCGGGAGATCGCCTTCAGCTCGGCCCGCTCGCGCCGGTCCGCACTGCGGGCCCGGGTCTTGGCGTCCATCTTCGCCTGACGCTCCTCGCGGACCTCGTCGACCGCCTCGTCCAGGCTGCGGACGTTCTCCAGCAGCATCAGCGACCAGGCCGCGTAGGTCTCGCGCGGGGCGCGCATCCAGCGGACGATCCGGATCTGCGGCAGCGGGCGGGGCACCAGGCCCTGCTCGCGCAGCGCGGCCTTGCGGGTCTGCTTCAGCGCCCGGTCGAACAGGATCGCGGCCGAGATGGACATCCCGGAGAAGAACTCGGGAGCGCCGTCGTGGCCGCCACCGCGCGGCGCGTGCACCCAGTTGAACCAGGCCGAGGCGATCGCGAAGACCCAGACCAGCAGGCGGGAGCCGAGCGCGGCGTCACCGTGGCTGGCCTCGCGGACGGCGAGCACCGAGCAGAACATCGCGGCGCCGTCCAGACCGAACGGGACCAGGTACTCCCAGCCGCCGGTCAGGCCGAGGTTCTCCGTACCGAAGCCGACCAGGCCGTGGAAGGAGAGCGCGGCGGCCACGCCCGCGCAGCAGAACAGCAGGATGTACGAGGAGATGCCGTAGATCAGTTCCTTGCGGCGGCGGCGCTCCTCGGTGCGCTCCCAGGAGTCTTCGGAGGATTCGACCTTGCTGTTCTTGAACCGCAGGGCGGCCACCAGCAAGGCGGTGAACAACAGGGCTGAGCCACCTACTACGGCCCAGACCAGCTGTATGGAGGAGAAGTTCATCGCGGCGTGGGCCTCGGCTTTCCGCAGTTCGGGGCAGCGGCGGGTGCGTCGGGCCGAGCGGCGCGTCGACGGCGCCGCGGCAGAAGGCCCGAGCGTACCCGTACGTGACGGCAGGTACACATGTGCGGCTAGACGATATCGCGTCCAGAAGGCGTGCATGCTACGGGAGGTGACTATGCATCTGCCACCGTGACACGGACGGTATCTGACGGTGACTCCGGCCCCCCGGCTGGGTAGGGGTCCGGTACGGTGGGCTGGCCGATCTGGGGAGGGAAGCGATGGTCTCGTTCTGGGATTACCTGCGCAGGGATCGTGACAGCTTCGACATCGGAGACCAGTACAAGATCACCCTGACCAAGTCCCAGCCGCAGCACGCCCTGACCGGCCCGGCGGCCACCACCGGCTACCTGTACGTCAACCTGCACTGGACCACCCGCACCGCCGAGTCCGCCGCCCCCGGCGCCTCGCTGAAGCGGCTGCTCAGCCCGCGGATCCTGCGGCCGATGGAGCCGGACAGCTACTCCCGCCCGCAGGTCAACGTCGACCTCGACCTGGCCTGCATGTACGAACTCACCGACGGCACCAGGGGGGTGGTGCAGCCGCTCGGCAAGTACTTCGGCGACCTGCAGCGCCCGCCGTACATCAAGCTCAGCGGGGACGACGTCTACGGGGCGCCGTCCGGCGAGACGATGTACATCAACCTGGAGAAGAAGGACCAGTTCCGGCGGCTGCTGATCTTCGTCTACATCTACGACGACACCCCGGCGTTCGACCGGACGCACGCCACCGTGACGATCGTGCCGCAGACCGGTCCCCGGCTGGAGATCGCGCTGGACCAGCGGGCGGCGACGGCCCGTTCGTGTGCGGTGGTGCTGATCGAGAACACCGGGGACGGGCAGTTGACGGTCCGTCGGGAGGTTCGGTACGTGCACGGATTCCAGTCCGACCTGGACCGGCTGTACGGCTTCGGGATGCAGTGGCAGCGCGGCTACAAGGCGAGCACGCCGGAGTCCTGAGGCTGCTCGCTCAGCGCGGTTGGAACTGCGGGCCCTGCGGCGGCAGCGCGAACGGCGGCTGGTAGGCAGGGGGTTGTGGGGGGTAGCCGTACCCGGGCTGGGGCTGGGGCTGCGGCTGTGCCTGGGGCTGCTGCGGTGCCTGCTGCGGCTGGTAGGGCGGGGGCGGCGGGATCGGGCGGGGTGCGGCCGGGGTCAGGGCGTAGCTCTCCGGCTCCGGCGCGGCCGGGCTGACCGGGGTGACGGGGGTGACCGGGACCACGGTCGGCGGTGCCGAGGGCACGTGCGCGGCGTCGTCCTCGACCGTGATGCCGTAGTCGGTGGCCAGCGCGCCCAGGCCGTCCGCGTACCCCTGGCCGATCGCGCGGAACTTCCAGCCGCCGCCCCGGCGGTACAGCTCCGCCACCACGAGGGCGGTGACCTGGCCGGCGTCGGTGCAGGAGAACTCGGCGATCGGCGCCGTACCGTTCGGCGACGCGGCGTCGTGCAGCACCACCCGCAGGTCGGTCACCGCCGGGAAGGTGCCGCCCTCGGCCGAGCCCGCCAGCACCACCCGGTCCACGTCCGGCGGCAGCTTGCCCAGCTCCACCTCGACGGTGTCGGCGACCTCGGCGCCGCTGCGCTGCTTCGGCAGGTGGCGGACCAGTCCGGACGGATGGCGGGGCTGGTTGTAGAAGACGAAGTCGGCGTCCGTGCGGACCTTGCCGTCGGCGCCGACCAGCAGCGCCGAGGCGTCCACGTCCGGCGCACCCGGTGCCGTCGTCCAGCGCAGCACGGCACGGACGGCGGCGGCCGTCAGCGAGATGTTGGCGCCCTTGGCCATCACGTGCGTCATAGCGGACCATCCTGCCGGTTCCCGAGCACTGTGGACAACGCGACGGCCTGCTCCACCCACCTGCCCTCGGTCCACACCCTTCCTCCGCACCCACTCCACCGGTGCTGGACGGCGGATGCCTGCTTTGTGACGCGGACGGTAATCTTCCGAGAAATCGACGTTTCGGGTGTTCGGCATGGCCGAAATCGACCGTACGATGGCCGCTTGCGGGCGTCGGTCACCAACTCACCCGGCCCCGAAGGTCCTTCCTACCCCGCCGAGCCGTTCCGCGAACCATCGGGACGGCCCATCCGTCTATCCAGAGACAGCCCACTCCGACCTCCCGGGAGAGCACCTTGCGCCACTTCGGCCATCTCGCTGCAGCCGATCGCAGTCGCCTCTTCCTGGAACAGCCGGCCGAGTTCCACCGGGACAGCCCCGCCGAGCTGCTGTCCACCGCACTGGGCGCCACCCTCTACAGCCCCGCCACCCGGAGCACGCTGCTGGCGGACGTCCGCAAGCAGGCCGCCCGTGGCGTGGTGTCGATGGTGCTCTGCCTGGAGGACGCGATAGCCGACCACGAGGTCCCGGCTGCCGAGGCCAACCTGGTCGCCCAGCTCACCGAGCTGCACGCGGCCGGCCCCGGCGACGACCTCCCGCTGCTCTTCGTCCGGGTCCGCACGCCCGAGCAGATCACCGAGCTGACCGACCGGCTCGGCCCGGCGGTCACCCTGCTGACCGGGTACGTCCTGCCGAAGTTCACCGAGGAGAGCGGCGGCCCCTTCCTGGAGGCGCTGACCGCCGCCGAGACCGCCTCCGGGCACCGGCTGTTCGCCATGCCGGTGCTGGAGTCGCCCGAGCTGGCCCACCTGGAGACCCGGCGCGAGCAGCTGTTCGGCATCGCCCGGCTGCTGGAGAAGTACCGCGACCGGGTGCTCGCCGTCCGGCTCGGGGTGACCGACCTGTGCTCCGCGTACGGGCTGCGCCGCTCGCCCGACCTGACCGCCTACGACGTGGCCCTGGTCGCGGGTGTGATCGGCGACGTGGTGAACGTGCTCGGCCGGGCCGACGGCACCGGGCACACGGTGACCGGGCCGGTCTGGGAGTACTTCCCGGTCCAGGAGCGGATGTTCAAGCCCCAGCTGCGCCGGACCCCGTTCGCCGAGGCACACCCGCCGGCCGAGGGGCTGCGCCAGCGGATCATCGAGCACGACCTGGACGGCCTGATCCGCGAGATCGAACTCGACCGCGCCAACGGCCTGTTGGGCAAGACCTGCATCCACCCCAGCCACGTCCCGGCGGTTCACGCGCTCTCCGTGGTCACCCACGAGGAGTACTCGGACGCCCGGGACATCCTGCAGCAGCACCAGGGCGGCGGCGGGGTGCTGCGCTCGGCGTACACCAACAAGATGAACGAGGCGAAGCCGCACCGGGCCTGGGCCGAGCGGATCATGCTGCGCGCCCAGGTGTTCGGGGTGGCCCGCGAGGAGGTCAGCTTCGCCGAGCTGCTCGGCGTCTGCCTCTGCACCTGAGTTACCGTCGACAGTCACTGTCGACCGAGTCCGTTCGTACCGAGAAAGCAGGAGTTTTGGCAGTTCAGGACGCATCAGGGACGTGGACCGGCGGTTGGGTCACCGAGCGGCTCGGTCTCCGGCTCACCGGCTCGCCCGAACTGCCGGAGCTGATCGGGCTCGCGCTGCGGGAGAACAAGAAGCGGGCCCACCTGCTGGTCTCCCAGGTGCTCGGCAAGCACGTGCCGCAGCGGCCCGCCGTGGTGCACGGCACCGGGGTGGAGCTGGGCCGCCGGGTCCGCGAGCTGCTCGGCCCGGACGCCGCCGCGAAGGCGGTGGTGCTCGGGTACGCCGAGACCGCCACCGCGCTCGGCCACAGCGTCGCCGACGGCCTCGGTGCGCCCTACCTGCACTCCACCCGACGGCCGGTGGCCGGGGTCGCCCCGGTCGGCGGCTTCGAGGAGGAGCACTCGCACGCCACCTCGCACCTGCTGCTGCCCACCGACCCGGCCTTCCTGGCCGGGGACGGGCCGCTGGTGCTGGTGGACGACGAGTTCTCCACCGGCACCACCGTGCTCAACACCATCCGGGCGCTGCACGCCAGGCACCCGCGCTCGCACTACGTGGTGGTCGCCCTGGTCGACCTGCGCACCCCGGCCGACCAGGCCAGGCTGACCGAGGCCGCCGCCGAGCTCGGCGCCCGCCTCGACCTGCTGGCCACCGCCACCGGCGGTGTCGAGCTGCCCGCCGACGTACTGGACCGGGCCGCCGAGCTGATCGCCGCCGCCCCTGCCCAGACCCCGCCGGACGGCCCGTCCGCACCGGTCGAGCGGGTCGACCTGCCCTGGCCCGCCGGGCTGCCCGAGGGCGGCCGGCACGGCTTCTCCACCGCCGACGCGGACCGGCTGGACGCCGCGCTGCCGGAGCTCGCGGCCCCGCTGGTCGCTCTTTTGGCCGACCGGCGGAACGTGCTGGTGCTCGGCTTCGAGGAGCTGATGTACGCGCCGCTGCGGATCGCCGGCGCGCTGGGCGAGCTGATCGGCGAGGACCGGGTCCGGTTCTCCACCACCACCCGCTCGCCGGTGCTGGCGGTCGACCACCCCGGCTACGCGATCCGGACCCGGCTGGCCTTCCCCGCCCACGACGACCCGGCCGACGGCCCGGGGGAGCGGTACGCCTACAACGTCGCGCCCGGCAACGACGCCGGGCGTCGCTTCGACGCCGTGGTGCTGGTGGTCGACCAGCCCGGCGACACCCCGGCCCTGCACGAGGGCGAGCATGCGCTGCTGCGCCAACTGAGCCGGGTCACCGACCTGGTGGTGCTCGCCGTACTGCCATCCGTTCCTTTGAGCCAGCTACCGTCTGTGAGCCCGATGAGCACTCCCGCCCCGCTGCACGGTCCTGCCTTCTCCTCCTACCCTGCCGAGGACGTGAGCTGGCTGCTCACCGACCTCTCCGAGGTCGCCCTGGAGGCGCCCACCGAGGAGCGCGAGGAGGCGGTCCAGTCCGGGGGCGCGCACTACGCCGAGTCGCTGCCGGTCGAGTACCAGCCGAGCCCGGAGTACCAGGAGCTGTTCCAGCAGGCGCTGACCACCTCGGTGGACCGGATCGCGCTCGCCGTCGGCACGGTGGCGGAGACGCTGCACCGCGAACGCCTGGGCGCGGGAAGCGAGTTGGTGT
Source organism: Kitasatospora sp. Root107 (assembly GCF_001424875.1). Classification (GTDB taxonomy): domain Bacteria; phylum Actinomycetota; class Actinomycetes; order Streptomycetales; family Streptomycetaceae; genus Kitasatospora. The sequence goes on from NZ_LMCT01000067.1 coordinate 282,614, forward strand.
TCGCGTCGCTGGCCAGGGCCGGTACGCCGGTCGGCATCCTGCTGCGCCGCTGGTTCGCCTTCGCGTACGGCCTGGACGCCCCGCACTACGCGGTCTCGATCATCCGCGGCAAGGGCATCGACCCGGTGGCGCTGCGCTACCTGGCCGAGCGGCACGACTCCCGCCAGGTGGTCTTCGTGGACGGCTGGACCGGAAAGGGCGCGATCACCCGGGAGTTGGCCGCCGCGCTGGAGGGCATGCCGTTCGACCCCGAGCTCGCGGTGCTCTCCGACCCGGGCGGCTGCGTGCGCACCTACGGCACCCGGGACGACTTCCTGATCCCGTCCGCCTGCCTCAACTCCACGGTCTCCGGCCTGATTTCGCGCACCGTGCTGCGGTCCGACCTGATCGGCCCGAACGACTTCCACGGCGCCAAGTACTACCGCGAGCTGGCCGGGGCCGACGTCTCCCGGAGCTTCGTCGAGGCGGTGGCCGGCCGATTCGCTGCTGTGCACGCCGACGCGGTCAAGGCCGCCGACGAGCTGGCCGGCACCGACCGCACCCCGGACTGGGCCGGCTGGGCCGCGATGGAGCGGATCAGCGCCGAGTACGGCATCGACAGCGTCAACCTGGTCAAGCCCGGTGTCGGCGAGACCACCCGGGTGCTGCTGCGCCGGGTGCCCTGGCGGATCCTGGCCAAGCGCGGCACCGGCGCCGACCTCGACCACGTACGTCTGCTCGCCGCCCAGCGCGGCGTGTTCGTCGAGGAGGTGGACGACCTGCCGTACTCCTGCGTCGGTCTGATCCACCCCCGTTTCAGCCGCGGCGCGACCGGCGCCGACGGCACGGCAGTCAAGGTGGAGCACTGATGGACCGTCAGTTCATAGTCGCCAGCGATCTGGACCGCACCCTCATCTACTCCAACCGGGCGCTCGCCCTGGACGTCCCCGACCGGCTGGCGCCCCGGCTGCTCTCGGTCGAGGTGCACGACGGCAAGGCGCTCTCCTTCATGACCGAGCAGGCCGCCGAGCTGCTGGTCGAGCTGGTCCAGCAGGTGGTCTTCGTGCCCGCCACCACCCGGACCAGGGCCCAGTACGAGCGGGTCAACCTGCCGGGCCCGACGCCCGGTTGGGTGCCGCCGTACGCGATCTGCGCCAACGGCGGGCAGCTGCTGGTCGGCGGCGTGCCGGACAAGGAATGGCAGGGCGAGGTCAAGTCCCGCCTGAAGGAGGGTAGTTCGCCGCTGGCCGAGGTGGTCGAGCACCTGGCGATGGCCGCCGACCCGGAGTGGACCCACAAGCGCCGGGTGGCCGACAACCTGTTCGCGTACCTGGTGGTCGAGCGGGCCATGCTGCCGGCCGGCTGGATCGAGGAGCTCACCGGCTGGTGCGCCGAGCGCGGCTGGTCGGTCTCACTGCAGGGCCGCAAGGTGTACGCGGTGCCCACCCCGCTCAGCAAGAGCTCGGCGCTGGCCGAGGTGGAGCGCCGGGTCGGTGCGGCCACCGTGCTCTCGGCCGGTGACTCGCTGCTGGACGCGGACCTGCTGCTGGCCGCCGACCACGGCTGGCGCCCGGGCCACGGCGAGCTCGCGGACGCGGGCTGGACCGGGCCCGGGGTGACCGCGCTGACCCAGATCGGGGTGGCGGCGGGCGAGGAGATCGTCCGGCAGTTCCTGGCCACGGTCGCCGCAGGCACTTCCCGAGCCCCGTCAGGGGCTCGGGGAACTGCGACGCCGACCTCAGGGGTGTCATAGCCGCCTGTACGGCTTCATGGGAACTGCCCGATCCGTCTACTCAGCCGCAGCAACCCCCGCCGCAGCAGCCTCCGCCGCCCGAAGGCTGCTGCGGGGCGCTGCCGGCGGCGCCTGTCACCGCGACGGCGGAGAGCAGCTTGACGGTGTCGGTGTGCCCCTGCGGGCAGAGGGCCGGGTCGCCGGCCTGGGCCATGGCGCGGCGGAGTTCGAACGTGGCGCCGCAGGTGCGGCAGCGGAAGTCGTAGCGAGGCATGCCCGCAGCGTACCCAGTGTCGGCCGGACTTGGCGTCAGTACTTGGCCTCAGTACTTGGCGTCAGTCGGACTTGCGCTTCTCCCGGATGTACACCTGCTTGCGCAGCTGGGCGACCACCGAGCCGTCCGCCGCCAGCACCTCGGTGTGGAACCAGACCAGCGCCTTCTTGCCGTCCGCCGTGAGCTCGCGGATCTCGGTCAGCCGGTCCTCGGTGAGCACGAACTCGGCGAAGACGTCGCCGCGCCCGGGGGAGACGAAGTCGATCTCGGCGGCGGCGTCCCAGACCACGTAGCCCGGGCCGAGGTTCTGCATCACCAGCAGCATCCAGAACGGGTCGGTCATCGCGAAGATCGAGCCGCCGAAGTGGGTGCCGACCCAGTTCCGGTTGAACCAGCGCAGCCGCAGCCGGACCTTCGCGGAGCGGAAGTCCGGCGAGACCGCGAGGACCCGGATGCCCGCGAACAGGAACGGTGGCCAGAGGTTGATGCCGCGCCGGAAGGTGGTGGCGCTCAGGGTGCGCTTGCGTGCCATGGGGCGACTCTAGCAAGGAAGTTACCGGCGGGTAATGTGACTGGCGTCACTTAGGTGTGAGTGCCCCGGATGAGGGTGACCACCTCGGCGGCGGTGTCCCGGACGGCGGTCAGCTCGGTCAGGAAGTGCCAGTAGTCGGGGTGCCGGCCTGCCTCCTCGAGTGCTGCCACCGCCCGGTCCAGCCGGGCCACCGCCGCGTCCAGCGGAGCCGCGTGCCGGGGGTCCGGCGTCTGCCGACCGGTCATCGCCAGCCGCTGGGCGTCCCGGATTGCGAACCTGGCCCGCTCGATCTCCTTGTGCGGGTCGTGCGCCACTTCGTTGAGCTGCCGGAGCCGCCCGTGTACCGCCGCGATCGAGCCGTCCGCGCTGTCCAGCAGCGCCCGTACCGTCCCGATCGCCCCGGTCGCGTCCGGCCAGCGCTGCTCGTCCCGGGCCCGGACCGCCTCGGTCAGCTTGGCCCGGGCGGCGACGGCCGCCTCGTGCGCCTGCTCCGGTACGTGCTGGAGGTCCTGCCAGCAGGCCAGGCTGAACCGGCGGCGCAGCTCGCTCAGCGCGGGCTCGATGCTCTCGCTCTTGGTCTCCAGCGCCTGGATCCGGGTGCGCAGGCTGCCCACCCTGCGGTCGATCTCCCGGGCCTTCTCCGGCCGCTGTTCGGCCGAGACCCGGATCGCCTCGGCGCGCAGCGCCACGTCCTCGGCCCGCTTGAGCGTCGGCGCCACGCCGTGCCGGCCCGCACCCTCGTTCAGCCTGGTCAACTCCGGTGCCAGCTCGGCGAGTCGGGCCGCCAGGTCGTCCGCCTTCAGCCCCGCCGAGCGGACCGCCTCCAGCGCGGTGGTGGCACCCAGCAGCGCCCGCTTGGCCCGCTCCACCGCCGGGGTGACCCGGATCAGCTGAGCTTCGGCGTGCTGCAGTATCGGCTGCAGCCGGGCCAGGAAGCCGGTCAGCTCGGTCTGGGTACCCGTCAGCTTCTGCTTGGCCTGCTCCAGCTGCCGGCGGGCCTGGCTCGCGGTCGCCGCGTCCAGCTCCGCGTCCTCCAGGTCATGCGCATCCAGCGCGGCCAGGTACTCGACGCTCACCTCGTTGACCCGGCCCGAGAGCTGCTGGAAGTCGGTGAGCGCCTGACGGGCCGTCCGGTCGTCCTCGGCCGCGCGGATCGTCTCGACCGCGAGCTCGACCTCCCGCTGGGCGGAGTCCAGCTCGTAGAACGCCTGCTGCGCCGCATCCCTGGCGGCCTGGGCCTCCGCCCGCTGCGTATCGGCCCGCCGCCACCAGCCACCCCGCCCGCCGCCGCCACCGGCCACCCTCACGCCCACACTCCCAGTCCGGTCCGCACGCCTCCGCCCCATTCTCGCCGATCACCCCACGATCCCGGCACCCTTCCGGCCCCCCGGCCCGAAAGCCTGCGGCGGACCACTCCCCGGACCAGGTACTCTTGGCTCTCGTCGTACGCCGCCGGACCCTCGGCGCGCCACGATGGGGGCGCATAGCTCAGCGGTAGAGCGCCGCCCTTACAAGGCGGATGTCGGCGGTTCGAAACCGTCTGCGCCCACAGTGCTTGAACTGCACAGAAGCCCCGGACCGTTCCCGGTCCGGGGCTTCTGACATCAGAAACTGACATCAACGGGGCTTGCGCAGCAGCCGATCCATGTTGGCCAGGGCGTCCCGCTGGGTGTCCTGGGTGACGTGAGTGTAGACGTTCATCGTCAGCCCGATCTGGCTGTGGCCCAGGATCTCCATCACCACCCGGGGCGACACCCCGGAGGCGACCAGCAGCGTCGCCGTGCCGTGCCGGGCGTCGTGCAGCCGAACGACGGGCACCTTCGCGTCGGCCGCGATCCTGCGGAACGAGCGGTAGACGTTGGTCGGCTCGACTGGGCGGCCGGTCCGGGTGGTGAAGATGTAGCCCGTCTCCACCCACTTCGCGCCGGCCGCCTGCCGGGTCGCCTCCTGTCGCAGCCGCTGCCAGCGCAGAGCGACCACCGCGATCCGGGGGAGCGGGATCGGCCGGCGCTTGCCGTTCTTCGTGCTGTCCGCGTAGAGCGCGCCGTCGACGCGGTGCAGCTGCTCACTGACGACCAGCGACCTGTTGTCGAGGTTCACGTCCGACCAGCGCAGGCCGATGATCTCGCCGCGCCGCATGCCGAGGGCAATCGCCAGCATGAAGGCGGCGTAGAGGGGGTCCGTCCGGGCCTCGGTCAGGAAGGCGAGGGTCTGGTCCAGCGTCCACGGCTGCGATTCCCTGCTCACCACGCGCGGCGGCGGCACCATCATGGCCACATTCCGGCTGATCAGCTCGTCTCGGCAAGCGGCGGTGAGTGCGGTCCGCAGCACCTTGTGCGCCTCCTTGGCGGTGGCAGCGCTGGACTGCTCGGTCACCTTCGCCAGGAACAGCCGCACATCCCGGGGGCTGAGCGACTCCAGGCCCTTGGTGCCCAGCAGGGGGAGGAGGTAGAGCCGCACGTGCATCTCGTACTTCGAGGCCGTCGTGCGCTTGCGCTGCGGGACCACGAAGTGCTCCAGCCAGTAGGGGAGCCACTCCGAGAGCTTCGCCGAACGCGTCGGGGTGGGGACACCCTGCTTGTCGCGCTCCACCAACTCCCTGCGCTTCTGGTCGCACTCCTCCCACGTCTTGCCGTAGACGAACTTGCGGGCCCGGGTGCCGTCGGGCTGCGGGACGTAGACGGCGGCCTGGTAGCGGCCGTCCTTGCGCCTAGTCACGGTGCCGGAGCCGTTGGGCTTCTTCTTGGCCATTCAGTTGCTCTCTTCCATCTTGCTGCGGATGTAGGCGGTGAGGCAGTCGGCGGGGATGCGGCGGCATCGGCCCTCGGTGAAGGTGCGGAGCTTCTTGGAGCGGATGAGGTCGTAGACCTTGCTGCGGCTCATCCGAAGGGCCGTCATGACCTCGGGGACGGTGAGGACTTCGGGGATGGCAGTGCTCAACGGCGGTCCCTTGCTCGTGATGGCTGAGTTGGTGGGTCGGCTTCACTCCGGGGAATCCGCTACCGCCGCTACCCCGCTACCGCGCAGGTCAGAGGGGGTCATTTGGTAGCGGCAGTGGTAGCGGTAGCGGATAGGTGACTCAGCCGACGGTGGTGAACTCCGCTGGGGCATCGGCGGCGGGGGCGGGGGAGCTAGCCGCTACCGCTACCTCTGCCGCTACCGAAAAGAGGGCCCTGACCTGCGAGGTAGCGGCGGTAGCGGCGGTAGCGGATTCCTCGGGGACGGGCGGGCAGTACCGCAGCCAGGCGTCGGCGAGGTCGTCGGCGTAGTAGCCCTTGAGGACGGTTTTGGGGCCGGTCTTGATGTTGCGGGGCTTGATGGCCTTGCCCGCGGGGGTGACGTACTCGCCGAGCATCTGGGAGAGGGTCCGGGTGGTGAGCGGCCGGCCGTCGAGGTCGGCCCAGGGGGCGTCGTCCAGGTCGTTGAGCTGTTCCACTAGCGCGGTGCTGAGCAGCCGCTCTGCGGTGCCGAAGATGGCCCGCAGGTCGGTGAGCAGGCGGATGCCGAGGGAGCTGCTGTCGTCGCCCTGGGCTGCCTTGACCAGGTGGATGCACGCGGCGCGCGCCCGGGCGGGCCAGGCACCTCCGGCGGCGTCGGCGACGGCGAGCAGGGGCTCCCACACGTCGGCGGGCCGGTCGGTGACCCCGTCGGGCATCTCGGGCCACGCTCCGTCGACCTGCTCGCGCACCGACTCCGCCCAGTTGGCGAGGCGGTCGCGCAGCACGTGGCCCTCGGGCTCGTTGATGCGCTCGCGGAACGGCTCGACCGTCTCGTTGGGGGCGCGGCGGCGCATCCGGATGACGATGGAGCGGCTCATGATCGTGTCGGGGAGGCCGCCGAGTCCGGCGAGGGCGAGGGCGGCGTAGACCGGGAACTTCACGATCCTGTGGGTGTCACCCTCCCGAACGGTGCGGATGACCCCGCCGGTGCGTCGGTACCCGGAGTTGATGAGACCGCGCAGTTCCTCGTTCCCTGCTGCCTTCGGTCCGAAGATCGCGTCGACCTCGTCCCACAGGATGGTGGGGAGCCCGGCGGAGTCGCTGGAGACGGAGCGGAACAGCGCGCTGGGGCTGATGTCGTTGGTGACCAGCGGCCGGGGCACCAGGGTCTGGATGATCTCCAGCGCCCGCGTCTTGCCGCTCTGCGGCTCCGGGGAGAGGAACGCCAGGCGCGGGGTGGTCCCGAAGCAGTCCATCAGGTGCGCGTGGGCGTCCCAGAGGACCACGGCGACGTACGCGTGCTCGCTGGGGAAGACGTTGAAGCGCCGATGGTGGGCTTCCACCACGTCCAGCAGCAGCGCCCCGTCTTCGGGCTCCGACGGTCCGTTGTCGCTCTGGGGATTGCTCTTAGGGGAGAAGTGGTCTGGCTGCTTGGTCATGCCGCGGCGCCCGGGTTGTTGCGGATCGACCAGGCCAGGGCGCTGGCCACCACGCCGTCGACGTAGCGGCTCTGGAGGCCGGCCGCCTCGCCGGCGCCCCTAAGAGCGTCTTCGACCTCTTCCCGGTCGAGCTGGCCGCTGGCGACGAAGCGTCCCAGGGCTCGGGCGGCTCGCAGCAGGGTGGCGTTGCGCTGGCCCTCGGGGGCGCTGGCAACGGCGCGGGTCTCGTTGTGCAGGGCGGCGGCCACGTACGCGCCGGCCCGGTCGCCCGTGGTCGGTGCCGGGGTCCAGGTGCGCCGGGGGACGGGCTGCGGCTCGGCCAGCAGGTCGGCGAGCCAGCTCGGGAGCGGGACCGGGTCCGTGTCGCACTCCACGGTGTAAGGGCGGCCGTCGATGGTGCTGGCGGGGGCGACGACGTAGCCGCCGCCCGCCCGGGTATCGATCTTCCACCCGAGCCGTCCCGCCGTGTTCCGCAGCACGACACTCTCGGGGGCGGTGAAGTAGAGCTGCCAACCGCCGCTCCACGTCCGGACCGTGAACGTCTGCGGCACCACATGCTGGTGACGGATGGCCAGGTGGTCGAGCATGTCCCGTCCGTCGGTGATGCCCAGCTCGGCGACCTCGCTTGGCGGGGTGTCGTCGGGGCTCTTGGGGATGTCCAGGTCGATGACGACCAGGCGGGAGGGGCCGGTGGCCAGGCCGATGTTGTAGGGGGCCTGCTCCCACGCGTACCGGATGATCTCCGGTGCCGTGGTGGCGCGCTGCTCCCAGCCCTGGTGGCCGTCGGCGCAGATGCCGGTGGCCGGGCAGCGGGTTTCGCCGTGGAGGGCGGGGCGCTTGGTGTTCGGGGTGAGGGGGAAGACATGGAAGCCGCGGGCGGCGAGCGCAAGCGCGCTGGCCAGCAGCGGGTTCGGGTGTGCGGTCATGAGGGCCCTTTCGGGAAGCACCAGGCCCGCCACCGGTCGTTCGCGGTGGCGGGCCTGGTGACGGTGGGTCAGAGGTTGAACAGGGCGTCCGGCTCGGTGGCGTGGGCGGTGGTGCGCTGCTGCTTGCGGGCGGCGGCGAGGGCGCCGTGGTGGCAGCCGGGGCACCAGGCGGCCAGCCGCCCGGCCGGGAGCGCGGCGACGCGGTGCGGGGGCAGCAGGAGATCGGCCGGGCGGGCGGGTGCGGCGATGAGGCGGACGGTTCCGCCGCCGTGCCGGTGCCCGTGGCCGCCGTCCTCGCGCTGGCAGCGAATGCCTCCGTCGTCGGCCTTGTGCTTCTTCCCGCACTGCCCGGTGCACCAGCAGCGGTGCCCGTGCGCGTCCATGACGGCCTGCCAGAGATCGGCCGCCGTCATGGGCGGGGCGCTCACCGCAGTGCCCCGATCAGGTGGGCGTGCTGGTTGGCGTGCTGGGCCAGGGCCTGGACGGTGCGCTTGGCTTCCTGGACGGTGCGGGTGGCGTGGTAACCGCCGGCGGGCGCGGTCAGCAGGTGGAGCGGCACCGGGATGAGGAAGACGGCGGTGGTCAGCAGGGTCGGGCGGGTGACGGTCTCCGGCTGGATGCGCGGGTGCCAGGGGCTGGGGTTCCAGGTGTCGCGGTAGGTGGACCAGTCGTCCATCCGGACCGCGGGCCGCACGGCCAGGGCCCGGTGGGTGATGGGGAGTTCGGCCCGCAGGTGGAGGTTGCCCTCCTCGTCCACGTCGGCCGTGAGGGTGGCGAGGTCGGGGCGGATGAGGACGTAGCCGGGGCTCATGACGGGGCTGGTGGCGATGTGCCAGGCGGCCGTGGCGAACTCGACCGGGGTGAGCGGGTTGCGGGGGCCGCCGAACTGGTCGGCGCGGTCTGCGAGGTAGGCGCCGTAGCGGGAGTGGCCGTTGGAGGCGCGCTCGCGGTCGTACGCGTCGTCGGTGTAGGCGATGGTGTGCTCGTCGAAGCTGGTGTTCTGGGGCATGCTGGACCTCTGGTCTCGTCTCGTACGTGATCGGAAGGACCCCGCAGCAGCCAGCTCTCTGCCAAGTGCGCAGGCTGCTGCGGGGTTTCGTTCTGTCAGGCCCGGGGCTAGAACGGGGGCTCTTCGCCGCTACCGGACCACTGGCCACCGGCATTGGCACCGGCGCCGGCCGGGGCGGGCGCGCTGGCCGACCACTGGTCGGCGGCCGGCCCGCCGGCCGAACTGGCCTGGATGCGCTGGGCTTTGGTGACCGTGGCGGTGGCGAAGCGCAGGCTGGGGCCGATGTCGTCCAGGTCGAGGCCGAGCATGGAGCGGTTCTCGCCCTCGGGGGTCTGCCAGTTGTGCTGGACGAGGCGGCCGGTGGCGACCACGCGCATGCCCTTGGTGAGGGTCTCGGCGGCGTTGGTGGCGATCTCGCGCCAGGCGGTGACCCGCAGGAACAGCGCGGTGCCGTCCTTCCACTGGTTGGTGGTCTTGTCGTAGGAGCGCGGGGTGGAGGCGACGGTGAAGCGGGCCATCGCCACCCCGGCCGGGGTGAAGCGGAGTTCGGGGTCGTCGGTGAGGTTGCCGACGACGGTGATGGGGGTGTCTCCGACGGACACGGGAGCCTCCGAGAAGGTGGGGCGTGTGGTGGTCCGGGAGCGGGTCTGTCCGTCCCCCGCACGGTCCGGCCCCTGCCGCTGGGAGCGACAGGGGCCGGACCGCACGGCCGGTCGGGCAGGCTGGTTGTCAGTGGCCCTGGTGGTGCGCGACGTAGCCGGGGCACTCCGCGTCGGGGCAGTCGCAGCCGCAGCATTCGCCGCAGATGTCGCCGCCGCACTCCTCGCAGTTTTCGTGGGGGTCGGTGCAGTGCTCGGAGGCGCATTCGTCGCAGTAGGACACGGTGTTCTTCTCTCTTCGCTGGTTACGGTGTGTTGCGATCGGAGGGTTCCGGCCGGCTGCCGGAGCCGGGGGCGGTCATCAGGTCCGTGCTGGGCCCAAATCGGCCTGGAGGCGGGGGTGTCCGTCTCTGATTGGATTGATTGGTTTTCGCAGGTCACGATCGGTTCTCTGATTGGCGGCTGATTGGTTTCCCAATGGCTGACGGGCGAATGCCCGCCGATCGATTGCCAATCAGATTCCGATCAGCCGCCAATCACACGTCGATCACGTGTAGTGACGGAGTGCGGCGTGGAGGTCGTCCCGGCGGATGCCCCGGGGGCCGCCGTCGAGCTCGTCCAGGCGGACCGTGGACAGGTCGATGTCGGCGCGGCGAAGCTCGGCGCTCAGGGCCTTGCCGACCTCGCGCAGCCGGTCCTGCTCGGTGCGGTTGTCCCACCGTCCCCAGCGCTGCGGGTCGGCCCGCACCAGGTGCGTGTGGAGCTGGGCGAGGGTGAGGCACTCGGCGTCCTCGGAGGCGAAGGCGTCCCGCAGGGCCGCGAGGACGGCGGGCGCTTCGGGCCGGGGTCCGGTGCTCCCGCCGGTCGTCACCGGATCCAGGGCGGGCAGGCCGGCGGCGAGCCGTTCCACTGCCCGCTGCTTGGCTCCGACGGCGTCCAGGAAGGTGGCTTTGCGCAGGATCGGGTCGGAGAGGCCGGGCGCGATGATGTAGAAGCAGCCGGCGTCGGCGAGGTCCCAGTCCCCCGGGGATGGGGTGAGGCGGTGCGGCATCCAGCCTTCGGAGATCGCGGTGTCAGAGCCGACGACCAGTGGCACGTCGGCCTTGCGGCACGGCAGCATGATGCGGATGCCGAACACGTCGGCGACGGCGTCGCCCACTACGTCGGCGGTGGCGTCCTGCGAGGCGAGGACGACGGTGAAGCGGGCCTTTCGGCCGATCCGCATCAGGTCGATGACCTTCGTCTTCTGCTTGGGCGTCAGCTGTGGGTGCTCGTCCACGAACACGAATCCGGCGGGTGACTCGTCGCTGACCTGCCAGTTGTCGACGTCGTCGTCCATCACCTGCGCCCGCGCCTTCGCGTAGGCGATTGCGTCGTCCAGCGCGTCGTCGATGTCCTCCGGCGTGTAGGCCTTGCGGGCCGCCAGGCGCCGCAGGGGCCCGAAGCCGCGTCCGGTCGGGTCGATGTCCCACGCGATGGCGTCGGTGCAGCTGGTGATGTAGTCCACCAGGCTCCGGATGACCGCCGACTTGCCGCCGCCTGGTGAGGCGATGAGCAGGATGTTCTGCCCGGCGAGGGTGAGCTCGGTGGGGGTGGCGTCCATGGACGGGCCGAGGACCATCGGGTTCTTGATGCTGTTGGAGCGCGGCGGGTAGGCGGGGTGGGTGGGCATCGGGTCGAAGGCGTCCGAGGTGACGATCCGCAGCACCACCGTGGCGGCGGCGCTCTTCTGCGGCTGGGCCATCACGCCGCCTTGGCGGACGCCGAGCAGTACGTCCAGGTTCGCCAGCTTGGCGACCAGGTCGGCCGGCTTGCCCTTGGTGAGGCGGGCTTCCGCCCGCCATCCCCACCGCTCTGCTGTGACGCCGGTGACCGACCCGACCGCCAAGCCCTCGGCGACCAGCGCCCGCAGGATGCCGGCGGCGGCCAGCGCCGGATCGGTGACCTCACGCAGCGGGAACGGCTTGCCGGTGTCACCGCGGAACAGCTCCCGCTTCTCCTTGGCGTCACTCGCCTCGCCGGGCGGGACCTCGGTGCCCTCGGCTTCGCTGGCCTGGTCCTTCGCATCGGACTTGCTGCTGGGCTGGGCGAGTTCGGGCAGCAGCAGGTCTTCGGGTATCGGGCGGTGGGTGAGGCGGGGCGGATGGGTGCCGGTCCACCAGGCCAGGCCGGTGACGGCGAGCAAACCGAGCAGGGCGGCGAACGGTTGGTGGAAGGCGAGGATGCCCGTGGCGGTGGCGGCGCCGAGCAGGGCGGCGCCGCGCCGCAGACGGCCCAGAGAGCGAGCGCGGGCGATCTGCCGCTCGGTGGGCTGGACCGGGCGGAACCGGTCCTTGCGCATCTCGTTCAGGGACTTCTCCAGACGCCGCGCCGCCTCCCGTCGGAACGTGAGGTCCCCGCGCTGGGCCTGGGTCAGGCCGCCGTCGGACGCCTCTTCCTCCAGCCGGACGATCTTCTTGATCTCGGCAGTCAGGGCGTCCTCGGCGTCGGTGCGCCGTTCGTTGTGGGCTTCGAGCTGGCCGGCGACGATGCGGCGCCGGATCTCGTCCCCGGACTGGTCGGCGGTGGAAGCCCAGTGGCCGAGCCACGCGCCGAGGTAGCGGGCGCCGTCGCCGGTGCGGCGAGCCTGCGAACCGGCCCACCGGGCAGCCCGGTTGGGCACAGCCTCCGTGGCAGGCTCGGCGCCGGCCGCCTCGGCGGTTGCTCCAGTTGCGGTGGTGGGGTCGGTTTCGGTTCTCAACTCAGCTCCATCACTGTTCAGTTGGGGTGGGATTGGCGACGTGGTCAGCCGATGAGGAGCTGGCCGAGCCAGTTCGCGAGGGGGATGGCGGACCAGGCGGCGGCTCCGCCGAGGGAGATGGTCAGGCCCCAGGTGGAGCCGGTGAGCGCGCCGGAGAGCATGAGCAGGCGCTCGCCCCACTTCTTCGCGAAGTACAGGAACAGCCCGCAGATGACGAGGATGGCCAGCGCAATCCAGGACCCGGAGAACGTCAGCTCGGTGTGCTGGCCGACATCGACCGCCCCGCCGCCGCCGACCATGCCCTTGCTGAGCAGGTCGCCGGCGCGGTTGCCCGACGCGGTGGTCTCCCCGGAGATCAGGGCGAGCAGGCCGCCCGCGCAGGACGACGCCAGCACCATCACCAGCAGCCCGAGCAGGTAGGGGACGAGGAACTTCTTCCTCTTGAGGGCCTTGAACTTGCGGCCGTTCTGGAAGTACAGGAACGCGAAGGTGGAGACGAACAGCAGGAACCCGAACCCGGACCCGGCGAGGGTGACGGTGTGGGTGGTGTCGAAGGCGAGCGAGGTCACCGGGCATCTCCGATCGGGAAGTTGAGCAGGACAGAGGCGGCGTGAGCGGCGGGGGTCGGGGTGGTCATCCGATGGCGCCGGAGGTGATGGCGGTGGTCAGGGCGATGGCCCAGGCGAGGGCCGGCGGGTGGGTGAGCGTGCCGAGCACGACGGTCCAGGCGGCGAGGCGGGCGATGGTGCGGCCCAGCGGGAGCCGGCGGACCCAGTGACGGACGATCAGAACCCCGGTCAGCGCCATCAGGCCCAGGCACAGTCCGGGGTCGGCGATGTCGGCGGCCGGCGCGAACGAGCCGGACACATCCGCGACCACCGAGCGCCAGAGCCAGGCCGGTCCGGCGAGGACGGTCGTGGCGGCGGCGGTGTTGGGCCAGAGCTGGACGGCGCGGCGCAGGGCGGTGGCGGCGCGGCGGACCTTGGGCCAGTCGATCAGGTGGTCCGCGTCATCCGCTTTGGGCGGGATCGCGGCGTCCAGCCTGGCCTGCCGGCTCTCCTCGGTGAGCGCGGCGAGGTTCTCCGCGATCCCGCCCAACGCTGCGTAGTTGGTGCCGACGACCGGGGGGCGGGGCCGGGTCCAGAAGTCCTCCACCAGCCGCTCCGCCGCCAAGTCCCGATCCTGGGGCGGGAGCGGGGTGGTGATGTCGGGGGCGTGGGTGGGACGGGGCGGGATCTCGCTGGTGTCAGGCATCTGCGGCCCCCTTGCGGGCTCGGCGGAGCGGGGACAGGAGGGTGCGGGCGCATATCGCGAGCAGCAGCCAGAAGCTGGTGGCCGCGCTGGAGGCGAAGAACGCGAGGAAGAGCAGGTCGAGCACGTGTGCCTCCCTTGCGGGGTCAGTGGGTGAGCAGGAACCGCAGCAGCGCTGGGCCGGCGTGGACGGCGGCCAGGCCGAGCAGCGGTCCGGCAGTGAGGCGGGCGAGGTCTGCGGCGGCGGCGCGGGTGCGGGCGGATCCTCGGCGAGCCAGACGCCACAGCCGCACGGCGGCGAGCAGGTAGAGCCCGCTGGCGGCGGCGTGGGCGGGCCACCAGGGCAGCGCCCAGGCCAGTGCGGCGAGGTCGGCGGCCACCGCGACGGGGCGCCGACCTGCGGCGGAGATGCGGTGGGGCCAGGCGGGCAGGCCGCAGACGGCGGCCACCAGGTCACGGATGATCACGGAGCGGCCCCTCTCAATGCGGCCAGGCAGGGTGGGTGTTAGGCGAGGTCGAGCACGGCGCCGAGCAGGGACAGGGCGATCACGGCCCCGGCGCCGGCGAACACCGGGAACAGCAGGTCGGTGAGGACCTCGCTGCTGACCGGGCGGCCCCGGGAGGCGGAGCGGGCCCAGCCCAGCAGCAGCGGAATGGTGTAGACGGTGGCGAAGATCAGGACCAGCGCCCACAGCGGCAGTGCCGCCAGCGCGGACACAACAGCACGCATTCGAAGCTCCAAGGAGCGAAGAGATCGGGCCCCGGGCGGCAGTACCGCCCGGGGCCCGTTCCGGTTGGTGTGGTGGTCAGTTGGCGGTGCGCAGGCACGGCGAGTCGATGTGCGTTCCGCCCTCGGCGGTCTTGAGGGCGGTGCGGGTCTGGGGTCCGACGACGCCGTCGATGTCGATTCCGGCGCAGGTCTGGAAGAGGGTGACGGCCTCGGCGGTCAGCGGGCCGAAGCGGCCGTCGACGGTCAGCGGGGTGAGCTGGGTCAGCTCGGCGTTGAGCTGTCGCTGGAGGTCGGCAACCGCCGAGGACGCCGTGCCCTGGACCAAGGCGGTCGGGGCGGTGGCCTGGGCGGGGACGGCGGTGCCGAGGGCGATGGCGGCGGTGAGGGCGAGGGCTGCGGTGGTGGTGCGGGTGCGCAGGGTGCTCACGGTTGCGGGTCTCCTTCACGCGGGCGGAGGGGGCCGTGGTGGTCCCGGAACTCCCCTTCACCCCCGGCCAGATGGGCCGGGGGATCAGGCAGCCACGGGGCTCATAGACATGGGCATGACAGGGCATCGCACATAGGAGTGGCGGCGCGGTTCCGGGCTGGGGTGGGGGTTAGCGGCCGAGGCGGTCGCGGCTGGTGCCGGGAGCGGGCCTGGGGCTGAGCAGGCGGCGACCGCGGTTGTCGGTGGCGGCCGGCTCCGGGTGGATCTCGCGCTCGGGCAGCGAGGCGGTCCTGTCGCTGCCGAACCAGGGGCCGGAGCTGGACTGGCCGCCGGTGCGGGTGGTGGTTGAACCCGACTGCGAGGAACCGGAGTTGCTGGCGAGGCCGAGGTAGGAGCGGATGCCCATCACTGGCCCTTCCCGTCGGAGGGGCCGCTCGGCGGCGGGGGCGGGGTGGGGATCTGCGGCGTGCCGTAGCCGCCGTTGACGTTGTAGTCGCTCATGACGGTGATCTCCTGCTCTGTCAGGCAGCTTGGGCGTGCTCGGAGTTGAGACGCTGGTAGACGCGACCGACGTAGGACGGTGCGCGGGTGGCACGGCGGCCGGCCTCGCGCAGCGGTACCCGCTCGCGCCAGCACCGCTCGATCTCGGCCGCGGCCTCGTCCTCGGACAGACGGACCGGAGCCGGGGCCTCACTGTCGTCGCTCTCGTCCTCGGTGGACGGCTCACCGGCCGCGGGGTCGTCGGCGGTGGACGGCTCGGCCGGTTCGGTGGACACCGCGGCGTCCACCGGATCCGGCACCGTGACCCCGGACGGCTCCGGTGCGGGCACCGGGATGCTCTCGGCCGGGGCCGGGTGGGTCTCCGCGGGGGTGGTGGGCGTCCACCAGGGCGCGGTGGCCGGGACAGTGGACGCGGGGTGGACGGTGGTGCCGTCCACCGGCCCCGCCGGCCCCGCCGGAGCCGCTTCGAGCGCCACCGGGACGGCCGGGAGCAGTACGGGCAGCGGGCTGGCGGAGACCGGATCCACGGCCTCGGGGGCGGTGGACGCTGCGGTGTACAGCGGCCACGGGGCGGCCTCGGGCTCGGGCAGAGTCGGCGCCTGGTGGTGCTGGCGGGCGCGGCGGGCGAGCTGGACCAGGGCCTTGCGGTAGGCGGGCCCGGCCTCGGCGACCAACAGCAAAAGCAGGGGCGGGATCAGGTGCACCGCCACGCCGACCAGGTCCTTTGCCAGGGCGGAGTGACCGATGTTGAGCCACACCGTGGACAGGCCGGTGGCCCAACGGAACAGCCGCGTCCACCACCCGCCGTCAGCTCCGAAGCGGGCCAGGACGCTATCGGCCTGGAGGGCGAGGATGAAGCAGCCGTCCGTGCCGATCACCATCACCGGGCCGGTCAGGTAGCCGGTGGAGTGGGCGTCCACGAAGGGGGCGGCGGTGGACATGCTCGCCGCGACCACCGCCCCCGTCAGCACCCACGTGCCGGCCGTGATGACCGCCGACGTCCGACGAACCTGCTCTTCGGTGGGCACATCCGCACCCTCCAACTGACCACCGGCGTCCACCGGGTGGACGCGGGGGGCGTTCACTGTCCACCGCCGGTGGACAACCCGAGCGACCGGCGGTCCCGCTCACGCAGCACTGCCAGCTTGAGCTGCCAGCGCCGGGCGTCGGCGGCGTTGAGCTCGGCGGCCTGGCGCACCCGACGCAGCGACTCGTCCACCTGCGGGGCACTGGTGGTCATCACGCGGCCTCGCCGTACGTGGTGGCCGGCGGGCGACGACGGACGGCCAGCCGAACCAGCGGCACCGACGCCGAGCGAAGCAGGCGCTCCGCGTAGGCGGCCAGCTCGAAGTCCTCCCGGCGCAGGTCCTCCAGCACCGCGCCGGCCACGTCCAGCCGCACCGCCCGCTCCTCCGGGGATTCGCCCGGTACGCCGGCGAACAGCTCGGCGTCGACGCCGAGCGCCAGCTCCGCGAACTCATCGAGGCTGTAGGCGTGTTGGCCTGCGACAATGTTCCTCATGGGTCGTGGTTCCTCTCTCAGGTAGGCACGGCCCTGAGCGGCTCCGGTGTTCCAGCACCGGGGCCGCAGCCGTATCGGACGGGGTGGATCAGGCGCTCAACGAGCAGCCGCGGGACCCGACGTACCGCCGCCGAAGCGGTGCACGCCGGGAACCGTGAACGCTGGTCGAGAAGCCTCACCGGCAAACGGCACGGTGAGGCGACCTATGGGACTCGCGGATCAGCAGGCCCATCGGGACCTCCTCCAGTTGGCACGGACAAACGGATTCACACTGCAAGGGGGGTCACGCCCCCACTCTCCGGCCGTTGCTCGCGGTCACCGGGCCACCTCGCCAGTAGGAGCCGAAGCCCTGTTCACCTGGCCTTTGCGGAGATTGCAGCGTCCTCCGCCTCAACTCACAGCCACCCAACTCGGGCCACTGCTACGTGCATCTGTGCAGGTCAGAGCAGCCCAAAGAAGGCCCCTCTGTGTCACCCCTGTCTCACTTGGTGCGACGTGTTCAACATAGACAACCTGCTTAGGCAGGTCAAGAGAGTTGGGTTTCTCGCGCATGTTGGGTGGCTGCCTTAGCATTGGCGCATGAGCCTTGACCCGGATGACTCCCGCGCGCCGTATCAGCAGGTCAGTAGCTCTCTGCGCGCGTCGATCCTCACCAAGAAGCCAGGCTTTGAGCCGGGCGACAAACTTTCGTCAGGCCCGCAGCTGGCCAAGCATTTTGGCGTGGCGCGCGGGACGATCGACCGAGCGCTGGAGATCCTTCGGTCCGAGGGACTGATCGTGACGAGGCAGGGCAGCGGCTCCTTCGTCCGGGAGCGGACCTCCCGGCCGGTCGGCCTCCGGCCGCACTTGGAAGCAGCGTTCGAGCAACAGCAGGTGACCCTCGACTTCGCGGGCTTCTCCAGCGAGACACTGCACAGCGCGCTACAGGAACCGCTCGACAAGGTGCGGTCCGGTCGCCTGGCGCCGGAGTCCATCACCGTCCGGCTGCTGCTGCCTGACACCTCGGAGCCGATGGCGGTGCCGGTCCTGGTGGACAGCCTCAAGGATGAGGTGGCACTTCGGGACCGAGCTCGGAACATCGCGCTCACAAGCGCGGGCGGTATCGCCCACTCGGTAGAGATGCTGGCCGAGTTGGGGCTCGTTCAGTCGGCCACGGTGCAGGTGAAGGTGCACCGGGCGTCCAGCCTCTTCAAGCTGTACATCCTGAACCGCTCGGAGGCGTTCTTCGGGTTCTACCCTCTCCGGGAACGGACCGTGGCGCTCAACGGCAACGACCACACGTTCTACGACGTCACCGGCAAGGACACCACGCTGTTCCACCATGCTGCCGGCCCGGATGATGCTTCCCTCGGCTCGCAGTACGTCCAGCAGGCACAGATGTGGTTCGACAGCGTGTGGTCCACGATCGCGTACGAGCGCCAGCCATGACCGGCGCTTCCTCATCACTCGCCGACCTGCTTCGCCCGGTGAAGCACGTGCTGCTCGACTTCGACGGCCCGGTCTGCTCGGTTTTCGCCGGGCTTCCGGCGCCTGAAGTGGCGCGGCGCCTCCGGCTGGGCCTGCTCGCTGTTGGCGGGCAGGCCCTGGACGGAGTGGAGGCCGAGACTGACCCGCTCGCGCTGCTTCGCCTTATCGCAGACCGCCACCCGGACCTCGCAGCGACGACGGACAGCTCCCTTGCCTCGCTCGAGACTGAAGCTGTGCTGATGGCCCGGCCAAACCCGGGCGGCGAATCGGTGCTGCGCGCCTGCGCCAGGACTGGCCGCTCCGTCTCGCTGGTCAGCAACAATGCGGGCTCCGCAATCGAGGCATACCTAACCGCCCAGGGGCTCAGCGGCTACGTGGCTGGCGTCTTCGGTCGGACCCCCGGCGACCCATCGTCCATGAAGCCGGACCCACGCCTTCTCCTGGAAGCGATGGAGGTGGTGGGCAGCAAGCCTGAGCAGTCCATCTTCATTGGCGACGCCGCCCGGGACGTCCAGGCTGGGGCTGCGGCCGGCGTGGCCACCATCGGCTACGCCAATAAGCCCGGCAAGGCGAGCGTGCTCGCCGCTGCGGGCGCAGTGGTCGTCGTTGACTCGATGCAGCACATCGCCGAAGCCATCCGTTGAACCGAAGCGATGGCATCGTCGGCTGGAAGCTGCGGCTCCCGGCATGCTGGCGACCCTGATGTGTGGCGTGGGACACTCGGCTCGGGGGCTACAGATTGGAGTGGTGGTGGGGGAAGCTGAGCAGAGGGCACTCCTTGCGAGGGTTTACTCGCAGGGGCGCGAGCCACGATTAGTGTCTGTCTCCTCGGACGGAAGGGACGAAATGTGGGCGATCGGGAACGCCGCATTTCTCATCCCAGCCATTCCGCCCAACTGCCCAGCACTTCTCGAATACGCCCTGCGTGTTCGTCGAGAAGCGACTCTCACGGGAAAGTGTGAGGAGTGCTCGGCAACGGCAGGGAGCTGGACATTTGCCGGGGCAAGCGACAATGTCAGCCATTCGGAAATTCGACACCGAGGCAACTGTCCGGCCACGGACCAAAATATCGGCCCGCAGCTCGCAGAGCACTATGATAATGAGCGACGCAAAGGCCTGGAGGATGCACTAGTCGAAGCCAGCGCCAAAACCCGCGCAAAGGTGGAAAGCCAGGTCGCCGAGAAGGAAGTCATAACAAATCCAACGTATGAGACATGGGCCAACGACTTCCTCGACAAGACGCTAAACCCTAGGACGCACGAGATCTGCGGTCATCTTCTTGCAAATCCCGCCCAAACCTGGCATCTGAACACGGGAGACAGGAAATGGCGCTGCGATCAATGTATCCCATATTTCGTAGATGCAGTGAAAAGCGGAACTATCCAACTGTCGGCAGTTGAGGAGTTCACCTGCGACCACTGCCGGCGGCAGGAGCTGACACTGGAACCGATGGTGCTGCGGATCGGGAACTACGTGATCTATGGCGGACTCTGCAGAAAGTGCGCCAGTGAGAGCAGGCAGATGCCTCGGCGGCAGGAGGGTTAGGCGGTCATGGGAAGCACTGTAGAAAACATTGACGAAGCTTCGCTAGCAGAGGCACAGCGCCTCCTTGGTACATCCAGCAATAAAGATACAGTCAACGCGGCACTCAAAGAGGTCGTGCGCCAGAAGCTCGTTCAGGAATTCATCGACATGATGCGAGCGCAAGATCCTCAGGAGCTAGAAAGGCTGCGGGCGCGAGCGTGGGAGTGACACCACAGTATCTTGTCGACAACAGTGCAATGAACCGACTGGGGCATGATTCAGTCGCAGAGAGGCTGGGTCCTCTCATTTCTGCGGGCCTCGTCGCTACGTGCGCACCTCTTGACCTCGAAGCGCTTTACTCTGCCCAGAACCCCGGCGACTATGAACGCATCAGGTCACTGCGAGCCGCGACCCTTGTCTATCTTGAGACAACCGAGGCGGATTGGGCACACGCCCTGGATGTTCAGCGCGCTCTAGCGGCGAAGTCTCAACATCGCGGCCCTAAGATCCCAGACCTGATGATCGCCGCAGTTGCACATCAGAACAACCTCGTTCTCCTGCACTACGACTCTGACTTCGACCGGATCGTCGAGCACACAGGGCAGAAGGCTGAGTGGGTGGTGCCCAGGGGCACCGTCAGCTAGTCGCCCTCCGAGCCGACCGTTCCACCATCAGCGGTCTCAGTTTTGGTCTCATTCGCCCATAGGCCAGCCGGCGGCGGCGCCACGTGGTGCGCTGCAGAGGGTGACAAGAGCATGCTGTCGAACTCCGTGGGCCACATGTGGGCCAACGGAGACGATGGGCCAGATTTCGCCTGGTCTGGCCATCTGTGCTGGATGGTCTTGAAAACCGTCGTGGCATGGCGCCCCAACAAGTGCGCTGCAAGCATGCCAAGTTCACTGCGTAGAAATCTTCTCTACGGGTTCAAGGCTCGCTGCGCTCGCGGCGCTGGCCCGCCGCTCGCCGTCGCTCCTGTCTTCGCCCCGCTTCGGCGGCGCCGGCCGCGCCAGCTGCTGGCGGCCGAGGGTGCCGAGGTTCTAGACCCGCCGGTGGCTGGGGGCGGGTGGCTCCACGGTTTTACCCACCTATCAGGACCGGGACCCGCACCGAGCAAGACCGGGGGGCCACTCGGCCAAATTGCGGTCAGGCCCAAAAGCCCTGACCGAGACGCGATGAGCTTACGGCCCCCCGATCATGCTCGGACCCAGACCAGACAGGACACCGGCCAAAACCGCTCCACCACCCGCGCGTCTCCGTGGCGGATCTATCATTCCCCATTATCTTCAGGGGCGCTCTCATCTCCGTACATGCGGTCAAGCATCTTTCCGACATTGGACAGCTTTACGTCCGAAAGCTCGGAGTACATGCCATCTGGCCGTTCTCTACGAAAAAGGATGACGTTCCGTATATCCGTTATCTCTTGCTCGGAGATACTGAAGTCTGGCCTGGAAGATTTCCCGAGAAGGGGGCAGCTACTTCCTGAAAGGTCTAGCCCAACCGCGCATGGCTTATCTGTGCCTTCAATGATTAGGATGCGTTCATCTGGGACGGGCAAATCTGCATTGAACCGCCTCCAGAACCACGGCCCGCTCGGGTCGCGACCCAGGGTAGTATTTGGATCCACCGAAAGCCTTACGCAATCCTGGGAACATGCATCAAGGAGCTGGCCGCAGACCGTCTCCCAAATGGGAGTAAGGATAATCTCCCTAAACCCCTGAGGATTATCGGCAAACTTCCTCCAGTGCTCCTCCTCTAGAAATAGATAGGGATTATTGAGGACAGCTTGTGCAGCCTTGGGATCCAGGAAGGGGAGAGCTGATTCAATCAAGTATGCTGCGACATGAGTCGCCTTGTCCGATGCCAATACCTGAGTATTAATCTGTCGAATTGGCATGGCCACTAGAGCTTCAACTATGCAGGCAAGTGCACTCTCTTCTGTGATCTCGGTTCCCCATGGATGTAGCACAATGTCCCCGAGAATCATCTCTGCATAGGCTAGGCAGGAAATCTCTTTAGCACCTGTTACGAGAGCCCTGTTCTCCCAAAAGTAATCAAGGTCGTTCTGCAGCGGGGTTCTGCCAGCTTCGTCAAATTGGTCCACGATTAGATTTAGGCGCTCCTTCCCCTCTAGCAGATCAGGGAGGGCTCTAGCGGACGCGACCGGATGCTCCCTGACGAGCCTATCCAGAGTGGCGCGATCCCACAGGCGGACCCGTGGTCTTTTGTTTCCGCGAGACCACTCGCTAACCCAATCGCGCGTCGGGTTCGTGTACTCGCTATTTGAGGCAATCACCAGTACATCCACATTCTGGTGACCGGAGGCGTTCAACACTGCGGATTTCACCGCATCTGGCTCGACAGACCTTGTCCGACCCTTAGCCTCTATCCACCACAGTTCTCGCTCCACACTTCCATCGGGTGAAGTCCGGGTGAATTCAGCCTCTAGGTCTCGTCCACCATCTGCCGTCCCCGGGCCAATTCCGCCCGTCCGCCATTTAATGTTTTCGGCGCCGATGGCTATGAGCAGCTCGTGGAGCAGAGACTCCAGAAGCTTTCCCTTTATTGTTGTCCATGGAACCTGCCCGGGGATCTTCTCCATCTCGGTATCCTCCGATTTCGACTTTACTCCGGTGAGACTGAACCGGGGGAGATCATCCTCTCGCAGTCGAGTACCGTTCGTCCTGGAATTCGCCAGCGTGGCCTCGAAGCACCCGAAACCGTGGCGATCGCAGGTGGCCGATGGCAGACGCCGTAGGCTGGGCGGCCAGGATGGGAGACCTCGGCGACCGGTCTGCCCGGAGTTCGCATCGAGGGGCGCGACGTGCCACAGCCGTGCCAGATCGAGCGGTACGCCACGGTCAACCGGGGGCGTCAGCGGGCCAGTTCGCCGGTCTCGGCCGAGGCTGCATCTGCGCAGGTCGCAGAGTGTCAGTACCCGCCGCCCTCCGGAGGCGGGCGTCCCTTAACCGGCCGGCTCGACCCACTCTTTGGGAGTCAACCACCCGCGCGGTACCGTGCCGCAGCAGGCACACGAGTGGGGGCCGGAGAACGTGGATCGCAGGCACAAAGTTGATGACTGGACAGCGGGCGCGTACCTGCACAGTTGGGCAATGATCGAGATCCGAGCCATGGCGCGACGGCGAAAGCCGTTGAGCATGTGGCCAGACGACGACTTCGTGGCGTGCATCGCGTGGTTGGCTGACCTGTGCCACAACATGCCAGCGGATCCGTTCAGGTCCCACAGATGGTGGCACTGGCGAGATCGACGGCGACCCATGGATTGGACCTGGAAGGTTGCCGGCCCAGTCGGCCGAGAGTGGATCCTGACATCGTTGGAGCAGGCCGGGATGGACTGGACTCCACCGGCAGACGAGTAGCAGCCGGGCGGGCAGGACTGAGTGTCTAACTGCGCTACAACGACGCCGTACTTCGGCGGACGACCACGGACGATCAGGGACTTCCCGCGCAGGTCAGCGGTAATGATCGCCAAGGTCGGCTGAGTGTCCGAGTTGCTTCGGGACGAAGAGGCCACAGTCACATGGGTTGAACCGCCGAGGTAGTGGCGATGACACCCCTCCAGACCGGGTCGAAACGCGGCTGGCCCCTCCCCAACGGCCCAAAGGTCAGCGTGAGGGGCTGACGCCCGTTTTTCTAAGGCTGGTGTCGGGTGGCCGCCAACTTGCCTATGGCATTGAGGCTCAACCGCCCGTCAGTCTTAGGCGCCGCCAGGCGGAGGGCTTGCTTGTATTTCCTTATGCAAGCCTTCGCGGCGGATGGGGAAGCATCGCTGGTCACCGGTTCTTGCGGCCGAAGCGGCGCTTCTTTTGTTTAGGTGGCGCCAGTAGACGCTGAGCCTCAAACTGCCTTCCCGAAGCGGTCAGCGCCCTGGCGAGTTCTTGGGTAACTGCCACGGTCTCGGGATGGTTGTCACCGAGGATTCGTCGGCGCCGGTGGCGCACATCCTCAAGGAGCTGGACTGCCTTTGAGTGGTCGCGCAGTCTGCTCAGGGTGATGGCGAGGCTGTGGGCGGATCGGAGGGTGTCGGGGTGGTCGTCGCCGAGGGTGCGGCGACAGCGCGCGAGCGTGTCCTCTTCCATGCGGCGGGCCTCGGCGTACTCGCCGAGGCTGTGCAGGGTGGTGGCGAGGTTCTGGGCGGATCGGAGGGTGTCGGGGTGGTCGTCGCCGAGGGTGCGGCGACGGCGCGCGAGCGTGTCCTCTTCCATGCGGCGGGCCTCGGCGTGCTCGCCGAGGTTGTACACGGTGGTGGCGAGGYTSTGGGCGGATCGGAGGGTGTCGGGGTGGTCGTCGCCGAGGGTGCGGCGACGGCGCGCGAGCGTGTCCTCTTCCATGCGGCGGGCCTCGGCGTACTCGCCGAGGCTGTGCAGGGTGGTGGCGAGGTTCTGGGCGGATCGGAGGGTGTTGGGGTGGTCGTCGCCGAGGGTGCGGCGACRGCGCGCGAGCGTGTCTTCGTCCAKRCGGCGGGCCTCGGYGTRCTCGCCGAGGCTGTGCAGGWYKGCGGCGAGGTTGTGGGCGGATCGGAGGGTGTCGGGGTGGTCGTCGCCGAGGGTGCGGCGACGGCGCGCGAGCGTGTCCTCTTCCATGCGGCGGGCCTCGGCGTGCTCGCCGAGGCTGTGCAGGGTGGTGGCGAGGTTCTGGGCGGATCGGAGGGTGTTGGNCGGGCCTCGGCGTGCTCGCCGAGGCTGTACAGGTTGGCGGCGAGGTCATTGGCGGAATGGAGGGTGTCGGGGTGGTCGTCGCCCTGGGTGCGGCGACGGCGCGCGAGCGTGTCCTCGACAATGCCCCGTGATTTCGCATGCTCGCCAAGGTCGGATGTGGCGTGGCCGAGGTACTGTGCGGCAGTGAGAGCGTCGGGGTGATCCGGATCCAGGCCCGTTTCCCACGCCTGGTGAAGCGTGGCGGTGAGCTCTCGTGCGGTGCGCGCCTGGCCGCTTCTGATCAGGTACAGGACAGCATCGAGGAGGACCCGCCGCAGCGCCGGCCGCTCGGCTGGCTTGATGTGGGCTGCGATGAGGTGAGGGGTGAGGGCGGCCCAGCCGGCCCAGGTATAGGGGGTCTCGGGGTCGCCGGGGTGGGCGCTACTGAGGAGGGCAGTGGCGTCGTTGCGGATGGCTGTGGCGTGGTTGAGGGCGGTCTGGTCGCGGAGGACGGCTTGGTTGAGGCGGTGGATCTGGAAGGTCTGGTGGTCGATGCGGGCCAGGCCGTATTGGGCCAGGGGCTGGAGGGCTGAGCGGGGCCACATAAGGTCGTCGGGGTCGTCGAGGGTCGTGGTCAGGCGGGGACGGGCAGTCTCCAACCAGCCGACGGGGACGGGTTCGGGGCCGAGGAACGCACTCAGGCGCAGTAGGGCTTCTGCGTCGGGGTGGTGCTCGGCGAGGCGGTCGGTGGCGATGGTGACGGTGGCGGCAACGGAGGTCGGGTAGCCGGGGGTTTCCCCTTCCTTGAGGAGCCGTGCGGTGTTGGTGGTGAGGAGTTGGCGGTAGCGGTCTAGGGTCATGCCGCTGCCGATGACGCCGGCGGCCTGGGCCAGTGCGAGGGGGAGGTCGCCGAGGTCGTGGGCGAGGGTGTCTGCCTGCTCGGGGGTGATGCTGGGGATGCGGGCCCGGAGGTAGGCCTTGGAGTCGGTGCGGGTGAAGACGTCTAGGCCGGTCTGGTGGGCGATGCCGATCCAGTGGGGGTTACGGGAAGTGATCAGGGTGTGGCCGGGGCTCTGGGGGAGCCAGTCCTCGATCTGGTCGGGGGCTTCGGCGTTGTCCAGGATGATCAGCCAGCGCTCGCGGTTGCTCAGGTGGTTCAGGAGGGTGCGGGCGTTGTGTTCGGTTCCGGCGTCAGGCGTGGCGATGCCTAGGCGCTCGGCGAGTGCGGTGTAGCTGACGGGGATCTGGTCGGCCTGCTCGGCATCGACCCACCAGACGACGTCGTACTGGTCGGCGAAGCGGTGGGCGTACTCCAGAGCGAGCTGTGTCTTGCCGAGCCCGCCCATCCCGTGCAGCGCTTGGACCACCGTCTGGCGCCCGTCGAGCAGTCCTTCGCGCAGCCGGATCATCTCAGCCTCGCGACCGGTGAAGTCGGGGTTGCGTCGCCGCACCTCCCACACCTCGGGGCGCCCGGTGGTGCCGGGAAGCCGTGGCTGGTCGGCTGTGGACTGTGTGGCTGCTGCGGCTGAGGTATTTCCGGGGAAGCCGACGGGGCCGGTGGGGCCGGTGGGGCCGTGGACCGCTTCGCTCAGGGCTGCGAGTGCGCTGGTCTCGTCCAGCCCGTGCAGCTCTCGGCGGAGCCTGGCGCTGAGAATGGCAGGGATCTTGTCGGTGGTGAGGGCAGCGATGTCCAGCGGGATGAGACGGTTCCGGTTGGCGATCGTGGCGGTCCACTCGACCTGGGTCCAGCGCTCGGGGGCGAAGTAGGCGTTGGAGAACAGGGCCACGACCGCGTCCGCCCGCTCCAGGGCCTCGTTCATGCGCAGGATGAAGTCATCCCCGGTATGCCAGTTCCACCGGTCCAGCTCCACACGGTGGCCAGCCTGCTTGAGCTGCCAGCCGACCCATTCGGCCCAGGCGCGGTCGGGCCCGGCATAGCTGATGAAGAACTGCTGGGCGTCGTCGGCCATCTTCGTCCCTGTTCCAGATGATTACGGTCGCACTCCTGCGAAGGCCATGATCCCGCGTATAGCGTGGGCAGGGTGGCAGATCGGCAAGATAGCCACAGGCGTGAGAAGGAGTGAAGCTGATGCGGGGTCCGAAGAGTGTGGACGTGAAGCTCAAGCTCCCGGGGGTGGAGATCGCAGGCAGTTGGGAGCCCAACGATGCGGAGCGGCGTGCGGCGTGGGAGCTGTACGTGGAGCTGATCACCCGGGTGTCGGTGGTGCCGCTGCGGGCAGATGAGGGGCTGCTGCGGGAGGCCCTCAGTAGTCTGTACTCGCTGTTCGGTACTACCCGGGACGTCTTGCGCCGGCACGGTCCCGAGATTGCCGAGCCCAAGCGGAACGGGCAGTACAACTTCGGCTATCTGGCTGTGGCGATGCTCAACTACGGGGTCCGTCCGTTGCTGGCTCAGTGGCACCCCCTCCTGGAAGACTGGGAGCACCGTCGGCCCGCCGACCGTTCCCGCCGCGACCACGAGCATGCTTGGCCCCAGGTCGATGAGCTCCGCACCGCTCTACGCGACGCTCGCCGAATCCTCACCTCCTACGCCGACCTTCTCGCCACCGCCTGCGGCGTCCCAAACCTCCTCGAAGCCGTTCCCACCGCTGACCGTTGATGCCAATCCTGTAAAGGCGGTGGTGTGACCGGCGCGCTGCGCCGGGAGGTGTGATCCGGACCAGTGGCGGACCAAGACTCGCCTAGTGGTGCGGAAGTCCACCATCCGTGAAGGTGGAAGGGCTGGCCACCTAGATTGCTCAGCAGACTGTAAATCTGCTCGCTGCTGCACTGCCAAGGAGGAGCGCCGGCCGAGCGGTGGGCGGGTCGGCTGACATCAGAATCTGACATCAACAGCAGCAGGTATCGGCAGTCAGCCGAGTCCTTGGACGTATGGAACGTCCGCCTCACGTGCACGTCCGTCCCTGTCGGATGAGTGCCCGGTCGAACTTACAAGGCGGATGTCGGCGGTTCGAAACCGTCTGCGCCCACCCCTCAGAGCAGTGAAGGTATGCCGAAGGCCCAGGTCAGGACATCAGTCCCGGCTTGGGCCTTCGGCGTATCTGTAGGCATCCTGAGTCTGTCTGTTGCTTCGACCAGCCCAGGAACGCGCACAGTCATCGACGCGGACGGCGACTGGCCTTACCCGGCTGGAGACGGTGGCGGCATCGGCGCAGGTATTGCGAACCCAGACCTCGCCGGCCGCCTCCGGGCGACCCTCGTACGCCGGCTTCCACGACCTCACCGCGGCTGGGTGTTCCGGCTCGGCTGGTCCAGCGCATCCGCTACGACTCCGCTGACCGGCCGATCGAGATCGCTGACCCGATCCTGTCTGTCGGCCGGTGGCAGGTTCGGCTTCGCTGACTCCGGGCACCCGATGTGGTCAGTGATGGCGTCCGCCCACGCGTTGATGGCGCCGGCATACTCTCCCTGGCCGTAGCCGCCGCAGCGGTGGCAGTGGCCGGAGGTCAGCTCAGGCTCGGCCATAACCGGCCTCCTGCAGGTAGGTCTCGCGGCGGATCCAGGCAGTAGCCAGATCCCGGAGCGGGAACGTCACGAGCTCGGGCTCCCCGTTCTCGCCGGGTGTCCGGACCAGGGCTCCGGTCTTGGTGTCGCGGATCGCCCACAGGCCAGGCAGCGCGCGGCCGTTGGAGCTGGTACCACCGACCTGTTGCTCTGGCCTGTACCGGTCGTCGGCCGTCACAGTGCATGTCCCAGGTGCGGGGTGCAGAGGACGGTGACAACGACGTCGCGGACGACACCCTCGCCGCGTACCTCCATCGTCTCGTCCGGGTGAAGCGGCGGGATCGTGGTGTCGCAGATGCGGCAGGCGTCGCCCTTGAGCTGGCGGCTCGTCAGATGCACCCAGGGTGAGACAGGTTGTGGAGTACCGGTGATCTCTGCCATGTCTCAAGCATCGTGCTGAGCTGGCGATTGCAATATGCGCGAACCCGTCGTAACGATAGACGCTGCACGTCAATATGAAGCTGTGACGACGTCAATTGCCCGCGTGGACCGCACCACCCGCCGACGCTCCGAGCGTGCAGCCAAGGACGTACGCCTGCGGGGCATCCGGGAAGGTCTGACCATCACCGAGGTGGTCGATCAGATCACCGTGGCGCTACCTGAGGTTCACCCGCTGGAGGCCCATCGCTGGGCCCGGGGCTGGGACCGGGCGGAGCTCTCGATGCGAATCGATCTGGCGTACTCCGACGACGGGCTGCGCGGCCCGGCGCTCTCCGACACGGAGATCTGCAGGTGGGAACACGGTCAGCGTCGCCCGTCCGAGGAGCGCATCGACTACCTGTGCCGCGTGTACGGCACCCGGCCGGACCGGCTCGGCTACGGGCGTGACTACAGTGGAGCCATGCTGGGACACCTGGAGCAAGCGGGTCTCGTGGACCTCTTCCCTCGCACCAACATGGAATCGAAGGCCGATCTGATCTCGCGGATCCGGGGCGCCCGAGCGCAGATCACGATGTTCGGCCTGACCCGCAACTTCTACGGCAGCGACGAGATGCTGCCGCTGTTCACCTCGAAGTCGCGCGAGGTGCCGGTTCGGGTCTTCATCATGGACCCGCACTGCGCGTCGCGCCGCGACCGGTACCGCCTGGAGCCGGCCGAGGCCGCTATGGAGGACCCAGCGCGGTATGAGCGTGAAGTGCTGCGGCCGCTCGCCGAGGCGGTCGCCCGTGACGGCGGTGACCTCAAGATCTACCTGTACGACTTTCCGTGCAGCTTCGCCATGGAGCGCGTTGACGACTCCATCCGCGTCATGCTCTACGGCCATGGCAAGCGTGGCACTGATGGCCCGATCATGACGTTCGACAGCGGCAGCGAGTACTACGCCTACTTCGCAGAGCAGTTGGACTGGGTGCAGCGTCTTGCCGATGCGGACGAGACCCCGGAGCCATGGCGCTCCAAGGGCGTCAGGGTGTGGGAGTACAAGGGCCAGGCCTGACCTCGGACGCACGGAACCGCCCCGCCCTCCCGAAGGAGAGCGGGGCAGTGGCGCGTTCAGCGGTTGACGAACTGGAGAAGGGAGACGCCGAGGGCTGGCAGTGGCCAGCGTCTGGCCTTGAGATCCAGACGCGTCTGTGTTCCGTGGACAGCCCCGCACCCCCGGGCCGCCGAAATCGGGTGGTCAGCAGCCGGTGGTTCTGGCCATCCTGTCCCGATGGGAGACAGAGCCAACGTCATCGTGGTCCGCGAGAACGGCACGCATGAGCTGTACCGGACCGGCTGGGCGGTCGGGATCGACCTCGACCTGCTGGACGGGTCGGCGGCTGTTCTCGCGATGCTTCCCGAACTCCGGCAGGACGGCTGGTGGTTGGACGACGACATGGCCCAGGGCGGGGTGCTGCTCGACCTCGGGCGAAAGGTTCTGTTGTTCTTCGCCTGGGAGGGCCCGAGCACCGAGCTTCGGCACCGTGCGGCGACCTTCGAGCTGATCCGGGCGGCGTTGCCGGGCTGGGAGGTCCGTTGGTTGTACGACGGCGCGGCCGAGCTGCGCGGGTACGTCGGGCTGGATCCGGAGTACGTCCGCTGCCGCGACTCTGCCCTGTCCGTGGCCCCGTTCCTCGCCCCCGAGGACGAGGACCTGGCTTGGCCGGACCCGGGCGGTGTGGTGGTCACGGTCGGCAGCGAGAGTTGCCACGTCGCCTCCGGCGCCGTCGACCACCCCGTCCGCGAGGGCGTCGCCCTGTTCGACCGCTTGGCGGATGCCCCCGAGCACGAGGTGTGCCGCCTGCACGTGAACTCCGGCATCCATCTGGACCCGGAAGGCCGCCGTCTGGGCTGGTGGTCTCTCTACTCCTCCCCGCAGGCGTACGAGGTACCGAAGCTGTGGCCAGGCTGGACGGTGGAGTTCTGGCAGGACGGCTGGGAACGGCATGTCCGGGCCTCAGGTGGCCGCTTCTCCCCGGCACCGTTCGACGCCAGGGAGGAGGCCAGGGCCACGGTGCTTGCCGAGGCTGAGGAGCGCCGGGCCCAGCGGGCCCGTCATCGAGCCCAGGTCGCACATGTCCGGACCACACCGGGCCGTCCCCCGGCTGGCTGACCCCGCGTCAACAGCAGTAGGCCTGACTGGTTCCGGCGACCGTGGGTTGATGGGTTGTCAGGGGTGGTCTTCTCGGGGGCTGTCTCTTGATTGTGTGCAGCCGGCGTTGGCAGTGGCGGGCGATGGCTTGGCGTTGTCGGCGCTTCAGAGTGACCAGGTCGCCACGAAGCAGCTGACGCCGTCCACGGTCTCGGCGTACAGGAGGTGGTGGGTGGTCAGATCCCAGTCGGCCCCGTCCAGCAGCTGCCAGGGCGAGCGGCCCGACACCCCCAGCTCACGAGCGAGGTTCTCGTCCATGTCGGGGAAGAATCCGTCCACGTCACCGTCGGCCAGCGCGGCGGCGATGCCCGCGTTGATCTCCTCGGCCCGTGGATCGGGGTGCAGGGCTCCGTCCGCGCCGGTGTGGGTCGGACCGTTTCCCAGCACCAGCATTCCGACGCGGTCCGCCCACCCCGCCATGTGGACGCCGTCCTCGCCGTTCGTGGGCCAGTCCCGGTCGTCGTCCAGCTCGTAGGCACGCACCGGACCGGTCCAGCCTGCCTGTTGCAGCAGCCGCATGCCCATGGGAATCCCGAGGTCCCGAGAGGCCGACAGGGAGCCCTCCTCGTGGAGAACGGATCGCGTACCCGGGCCGACCACGGCCACGATCTCGGGGTCCTCGGCCAGTACGGCAGCCACCGCCTGCGCGCACGCCACGCGCAGCCGCTCCGGCGCCGCAGGCGCGCCAGCTTCCGCCGCGAACGCGAGCGACGGCAGGTGGGGACAGATGGCAGCGGCTACGAGCATGCTGCGCAGCCTATAGCTTGTCCGCAGAGGTGTTCTGACCAGGGGGCAGGGCCTCGAACTCACGCCCACCGAGAGCAACGGCCAGTCGCGTCAATCCCGTTGCGGTCTCAGCCGCGCAGGGCCGACCAACAGCCATGTTCGAGGTTCTTCCAGGAGTCGGTCTTGCGCTGCCGCACCGGGCCGGCGTGCTTCGGTACGGAATGTCCGAAGCCAAGGCCGAGTGGGTGGTCTCCACCGTGGCGGACGTCCGGTCGGGGGGCTGGGTCTGCGGCGTCGGTTGGTGCTTCACCGCGTACTACCAGGGACTGAATCTGCGCGTCAGTGGCGACGCTCTCTCCCGGCAGGCGGACGAGGAGGACGAGCTCGGGCTCTTCGATATCAGGATCGAACGACTCCGGGAAACCTTGGCGGGACCGGCCGCCGTGCCAGTGGTTCTGGACGGTGTCGACGTGTTCGGCTTCCCGTCCCGGGAGGTGGCAGAGGCCGTCAGCCTGAACGCTTACCCCGACGTCCGCTTCGGGCCCCTGGAGGCTCCGTATCTCGCGGGCTTCGGCATGGTGCGCATGCGGTAACCCCACCGGAACGAGCGCCGTCGGGTCGGGGAAGATGGCACGGACGCGACCCCTGTTCATGATCCTCGACTTCGAGAACCTTGATCGTCAGGAGTCGCGTCCGTCATTTCCAGTCGGGTTACGAAACCCCGAGGCTAGAGACTATTCGTCGGCCGAGATGCTTCGGGGCTGAACTGATGGTCCCATGAATACGGACACGGGGTGATCTCTTCCGGCCATATCGAGGCAACCTCGACGCCGTCGACGATGGCGTCCAGAATATCCACCGCCTCAACTTCGACCAGGGCAACCCGTGCCATTCCGCCGGCCGCGTTGGCGTAGACCTTCTCCTCTCGCTTTCCGATTTCGATCGCGCGCAGTTTGGCGTCGTCGAAGTCGAGGGCACGCAGCAAGTACGACGAAATCCTGAGTGAAAGCGTCGGGTCATTATCCGAATAATGTGCAAACCGAAGCCTGCAGCTGAACCAGTCGCCATCGGGAGTGGTCATTTCTCGCTCGCCTCCAATCGCGGTCTTCTCGCCTAGCAAATCTTGCCCTTGTAGTTGCTGTTGATGTCAAACCTGCCGTCGACAAGCATCTTCCTGGCCTGCGAGTCGCCGTCGGCCTTTGCGGCCTTCAGTGCATCTTCGATCGTCATGCCGAGATAGTCGTTTCCAAGCTTCTGCTTGACGCCACCCTTGCGGAATTTGGCGATGAAGTCGGACACGGTCATGCTGCGATTCTGTACAGCGGGACTGTCGGCCGGCAGGTTGACCGATCGAGCGAACTTCTTGTCTGCGGCACTCGGTTCGGAACCGTCATTATGGACGAGGATCGGGATCTCACCGGCGAGCACATAATACGTGTGCAGGTCCTCGACGGTGAGGTTGTACATGTCCGCGGCACCCGGCACCACGGATACGGCATGGACGTAGGCGTGAGCACCGGAGGGCGTTTCGAGGGCGTCGCCTTCGCGCAGGTTCCCCGCAGGTGTCCACGTCTTCTTCGTGTCGTCCCAGAAGGGGTGCCTGGCCGTCGTGTGGAGGACGGCGGTTCCGCCGTCCGGAGTGCTGACCGTGAGGTCGATCAGATCGTCGTCGTGGTTGACGAGCAGGGCTGTGACCTTGCCACTGCCGACGTGTTCGCCGGTCTCGGGGTCAGCTGAATCGACCCGGTCCCCGATGCGGATCTCAGCGATCGGCTTCGACGTGCCGCCGTCCAGCAGGACCGGGGTTTCGGGTGAGAAGCTGCATGTCGCGCCCACTGCTCCCGCCGCGTCCGCCGCGGCGAGCTCGGTGCTCTCCGCGAGCTGGCGGCCGAAGAAGCCCCTCATCACCTGGCCCATCACGCCCGCACCGGCTACCGCGGCAGCGACTTCGGGTGCCATGGCACCGCCGGCCGCCGCGTCACCGATGGCTCCGACGACCCCGACCCCACACGCCAGTACCGCTGCCGCACAGGCAGCTGCGGCGCTCGCGCCGGCTTCGACCGCGGCCACGGCCAGCACGGCGCCGGCCGCGACGACGATGGTGCCCGCGATGGTCAGTCCGGCGACCTCGAGGAGATGCGGGTCGTAGATGTTCGGGTTGCCGTTGAACGGGTCGCTCTGGCACTCCTTGGTCGAGTGGCCGGTCATCTGGCAGAGGAAGTCCCAGCCGGCTTCGCTCTCCTGCGCCCACTCCAGGGCCTCGCCGATCGTGTAGGCCTGGGAGCCGTGGTAGTCGTACCCCCTACCGGAGATGACCTTGTAGGTGTTGTTGTTGAGGGTGTGCCCGAGGGCGGAGGACCCCAGGAAGGTCTTGATCGTGTCGCTGCCGGTGTGAGTCCCTTGGGAAGGTGCGTCTGCCGGGGCCGGATTCTGGCCGTAGCCGTCGCACATGTCCTTGGGGCACAGGCCCGTCGGGTCGCTGAGGTTGACCGGGTCGTTGTTGCTGTACGCGTAGCCGTTCCACTGCTGCGGGTTGGCCGTGTCCAGCAGTGGGTCCGGGTTGAGGAAGCGGCCGGTGAGCGGTTGGTACTCGCGGGCGCCGAGGTGGGTGAGGCCGGTGGCATCGTCCTTGGTGCCGCCGACGAAGCCGTGGTCACCGGCCCAACCGGTGGGCTGGGTGCCGCGGGGGTTGCCGAACGGGTCGGTGAGGCGGCGGCTCTCCGCGAGGGTGGTGGCGTCGAGGGCGAGCGTGCCGGTGCCGTGGTGGTCGGTGATCTGGTAGGTGGACTTGCCGCCCTGGCGGACCAGGGAGGTGCCGCCGGGGATCTGGTAGTAGCGAACGCCCGTGGGGGGAGTCTTGGCGACCGTGTCGTAGACCAGCTCGTCACCGCCGAGGGTGATGGTGGTCTTTCCCGGGTCCCGCCGGATGAGCTGGTTGCCGTTCGCGTCGTAGAGGTAGGTGGTGGTGGTGTTGGGGACGACCCACTTCTGCCCGGCGGGGACGGTCGTGCCGCAGTCGGCGAGCAGGACGTCGGTGCCGTTGGTGGTGACATCGCCGGGGACGGCGAGGCAGCGGTTGGCGGCGGCGTTGAGCAGGGTGCCGTCGGTGCGGGCGGTCCAGGTCTGGGCGGTGGTGCCGTCACAGGTCTGGAGCTGGATCGGCGAGGCCGCCGCCGTACCCATGGCGGTGAGGCACTTGCCGAAGGCCTTGAGGAGGTTGCCGGTGGTGGTGAGCTTCTGCCCGCCGCCGGTGTTGCAGGTGTAGATCTGGGCCGGGGTGCCGGCGGTCGAACTACCGCCCTGCGTCTCGAGGCACTTGCCGCCGATCCCGGTGATCTGCCCGGAGCGGGTGAGGGTGTTCAGCTTGCCCTCGACGTTCCAGGTCAGGTCGGTGGTCTTGTCGGCGGTGGTGTAGGTGGAGACGGTGTTGCCACCGGCGTCGTAGCGGTTGCTGTTGGTCGCCGTGGTGGTGCCGTTGACCTTGGTGGTGCCCACGTTCAGGGCGTGCGGACCACCGTTCCCGTTGCCGTTGTTCAGGGTCGCGGCGGCCGGGAAGGTCTGCGTGGTGACGGCGTCCTTGGTGGTGTCGCCGGCGAGGTCGTGCTGGGTGAGGCTGGTGCGGTTGCCGGTCAGGTCGTAGCCGTAGCTCTGCCAGTACGGGGCCGGGCCGCCGACGGTGGTGGTGGCCGGGGCCACCACTCCGCTGGTGGGCGTGGAGTTGGTGCAGGAGCCGCGACCGCCGACGGTCGGCTGTGCGGCCTGGGTGAGGGTGCCGGTGTCGGACCATGCGGTGGTCAGCCGGCCGAGGTGGTCGTAGCCGAAGCACTGCAGGTCGGCGGCGGACGGGGTGTTGTCGGCGATGCCGCGGATCGCGGTGATCCGCCCCGAGGCGTTGTAGGTGTAGGTGTTCTGCTGGACCGCCCCGGTGCCGGCGGTCTGCTTGTCGACGAACTGCGACAGCTGACGGCCGGTGGACTCGTCGTAGGTGTTGGTGACGACGATCTGGGTGCCCCACGGGTTCATCGTGGAGCGGATGTTGCGCCCGTAGGCGTCCCAGTCCGACGACAGGTCATAGGTCGTGGCGCTGCTGCCGAAGCTGCTCAGCGGGCCGTTGACGTCGTAGGTGTAGTTGACGGTCTCACCGGCGATGTCGCCGACCGCCGAGCGGTTGTCGGCCTTGAGCGCGTCGGTGATCGGGTCGTAGGCCGCCTGGTAGGTGTAGGTGAACGGGGTCGTGCCCTGCCCGACCTCGCTGCCCGGGACGGTGACGGTCGTCTTGGTCGGGTGGTACGCGGTGTCGTACGCCAGCACCGAACTGGTGTACGCCGCACCGGAGCTGCCGCCGACGTACCGGGTGGAGGTGCTGGGCTGTCCCTTGAGGATCGTGTCGTAGGTGAAGGCGGTCAGCTGGTTGGACGAGCTGACGGTGCCGGAGTAGGAA
The DNA here is from genome assembly GCF_001424875.1 of Kitasatospora sp. Root107. GTDB lineage: Bacteria > Actinomycetota > Actinomycetes > Streptomycetales > Streptomycetaceae > Kitasatospora. The sequence continues at coordinate 318,123 of NZ_LMCT01000067.1, forward strand.
CCGGTCGCCCGGCCGAGCAGGTCGTAGGTGTAGGCGATGGTCTGGCCACGCCCGTTGGTGGTGGAGGCCAGGCGTCCGGCCGGGTCGTACGTCTTGGCGTTGGTACCGGTGTCCGGGTCGACCGAGCTGGTCTCCCGGCCGCGCACGTCGTAGCCGTAGGTCCAGGTGTTGCCGGCCGCGTCCTTGTGCGTGGCCAGCTGACCGTTGGGCGTGTAGGTGTACGTCGTCGCGTCCGCGTCCGCCGGGTTTCCGGTGGCGGTGGGCGTCCGGTACTGCCACAGCTGAGAGGTGCGCCCACGTGCGTCGGTGACCGTCGAGGTGGCGGTGCTGCCGGTGGGCGGGGTCACGTCCGTGCGGTCCGCACCGGGGTACGCGGTCGTGGCGCTGCTCTGGACCACGCCGTAGGCCACGAACTCGGTGGTCACCGGGCGGCCGAGCCCGTCGTACACGGTGTGGGACTGGGCCGGGACCTGCTGGGTGCTGGTCTGGTACAGCGTCGCGCTGGGCGCGGCGTCGTTGTTGTACCAGCCGGCGTTGGCCCGGACGACCCGCCCCTGGGAGTCGTAGACCGTATCCGTGATCAGCCGGCCGGTGTAGGCGGAGTGTGCCGGGCTGGACTGGGTCTGCACGGTCCGGCCCGTGCCGTCCATGATCTGGATGCTGACGCCGTAGGACCCGTTCGGGCGGAGCATGGAGGTGGTGACCGTCGGCGGGACGGCAATGCCGTTGACGATGCCGGGCGTCGAGTACGCGAAGGTCTGGTTCGCACTCAGAGTGGTGGCCCGGCCGGGCATCCAGACGCTGGTCAGCCGGCCCAGCGCGTCGTAGGCCTCGGTGACCGTACGGCCGTTGGAGTCGGTGGCGGTCAGCGGTTGGGCACGGGCCGAGTCCAGGGTGGTGCTCGTGGTGCGCCCCGTGAGGACGTCGCTCGCGCCGGCCGGGGCCGGGGTGACGACCGTCATGCCGGTGGGCAGTTCGCCGGGCTTGGGTGCCGTGAAGGCCGTGGTGACGGTGGCGCCGGACAGGTGGGCGTTGTCGGTGGAGTTGGGGTCGGTGGTGCCGGCGAGGCGGCCGTAACCGTCGTAGGCGGCCGTCGTGGCACTGAACTGCGGTGTGCCGCCGGTGTCGAAGTGATCGAGTGTCAGCGCGGAGCTCGGATCGTGCTTCGTTCCCAACTGTCCGACGGCCAGGCCGTCGTACGACATCTGGGACCAGGCAGTGGTGTTGGCGGCGGTCGGCGTGACGGTGCACGCGTTGGCGCCGTTCACCGCGATCACCTCGGAGGGCAGCGCCAGCACCTGCGGGTCGGTGCCCGCCGCGTAGGCGGTGCGGGTGCAGATGTCCGGCAGGCCGTCCGCGCTGCTCAGCGAGGTGGTGGTGCGGTTGCCGTGTGCCGAGTCGCTGGTCATGGTGCTGCTGCTGGTCCGCCAGGTGGCGTCCGCCTTCAGCGACTTCGAGACGGCGGTCGCGCTGGTGGCCGCGTACCGGGCGATGAGCTTGGGCAGGGTGCCTTGGTTGTGGGTGGCCGTGGTCACCGGAGTGCTGCTGGTGTTGACCGTGTAGGCGGTGATGGCGCCGCCGGCCTGGCTGTAGGTGTCGCTCTCCAGGACCTGGCCGGCGAGCCAGTCGGAGTCGGTGACCTGGCCGCTCATCGGGCCCGCGACCTTGACGCTGCGGGTACCGGTCGAGGTGAGGTCACCGTCCATGCCCTGGTAGAAGACGTTGGTCGTCTGGGACTTGGGCCCGTCATTGCCGCTGCCCGCGACCGTCGTGACGGACGCGTAGCCGCGGAACTGGTCCCACGTACGGTTGATGTCCTCGGTCAACGGGGAGTTGTTGCGGTGCCAGGCGGCGTTCCCGTACGAGTAGGCCGTGGTCACCGGAACCGCGCCCGGGGTGTTCGGGTTGGCGGTGACCGTGTTCACCGGGTAGCGCAGGAACCAGTCGTCGACCGGCGGGGCGTCCGGCTGCTCCGTCGGCGGGTGCCACTTGACGTTGTAGCAGGACAGCGTGTCGGTGTCGGCGGAGGCCGGCATGACGTTGTTGACCCGGGAGCAGGCGGCGGGCTTGTAGTCGACGCCGATGGTGGCACCGGTCTCGGTGGTGATCAGCTGGATGCGCGGCCGGTTGAACGCCGGGCGGGACGGGACGAGGTTCGTACCGTCGACCCGGTTGGGCAGCAGCATCGAGGTGAACGACACCGGCGGCAGGGTCACCGGGGTCGCCGAGGCCTGGGTGTCACTGCCGGTGCGGGTGACCGAGGCGAGCCAGGGCACCTTGGTGTTCTCGGTGGGGTTCTGGACGTTGATGAACTCGTGGTTGAGCGCGTAGGAGTCCACGTTCTGGTAGGCGCCGTTGAACCGGACCTGGGTGGTGATGTTGGTCAGCCACTTGGTGGACCAGAACGTCGGGCCGTAGTTGGTGCAGGTCCCGGTGGAGGCGCACTGCTGGTCCAACGGCACGTCAGGCCAGTTGGCGGCGTTCGCGGCGGTGCGGTTGGCCGGGTCGCAGGCGCTGGTCGAGGTGACGCAGCGTTCGGCCGTGGTGAAGACGATCTTCGAGGCCGGGTTGTACGCGCCGTTGGCGGTCAGCTGGTCGGACAGCAGCTGGCCGTAGCCTATGGAGGACAGCACACCGGAGCGGGTGTAGGAGGTGTTGGTGCCGGTGCCGTTGTTCTGGCCGCCGCCCCGGGAGTAGTGGTTCGTCTCGGGGGTGTACGTGTAGGTGGTCAGGTTGCCGTGCGGGTCCACGATGAAGTCGAGGTTCCACCGCCACGCCGTCTGGCACCAGGAGGCCTTGCCCTTGGCCGAGTCGTAGCAGGGGTCGCCGCTGTTGGGCGAGTACACCGGCACGGTCCACGCCGAGCCGCTGTCCGCGCCCTTGGTGGTGGGGTTGCCGCTCGCGTCGGGCAGGTGGTTCAGACCGAAGTAGTAGACGGTGCCGGTGGTGTCGGTGACCTTGATGTACGAGCCGTTCCAGGTCCCGTTGGTCGCACCCGTCAGGAACTGCACCTTCGAGCCGTCGTCACCCTTGATCCGCCAGGTGCAGTTGGACTGCTCGGTGGTGCCGGGGGCGCCGGCCTGGCAGCTGGTGTCGTCCTGCACCAGCTCGCCGGAGTGTCCGGCCAGCGAGAGCGTCAGGTTCGCGCCGGCCCAGCACTGGTCACCCGAGTTGGTGATCCCGCCCTTCGAACACGGCTTGTGGGCGCGCTCCACGAAGCCCGCGCCGTAGTCCCAGCCGTCCCCGATCCACGAGGCCTGGGAGTTCGTGGAGGAGGTCCTGCCCTCCACCGACGAGGAGTCGTAGGAGAGCCCGACCTGCGGCACGGCGCCGCCCAGGGTCGGCGGCGCCTGAACCGGGTACGAGTAGGTGAACGCGCCCGAGGTGCTGCCGGCCGCCCAGGCCTGCGACGGGTTCAGCGAGGTCGCCGAGTACGTACCGGCGCCGCTGGACGAGCCGGAGACCACGCCGACCGTGGTCGAGGTGGTGGACGTGTCGGAGGTGAGTGCCTGGATGCTCGTGCGCGCCGTGCCGTCGTTGGCCGGGAGCGTCACATCAGCGACGAGCTTCTTCGTCGACGGGTCGTAGTGCGAGGGCAGCGGTGTCTGCTTCAGGCAGCCGGCCACCTGCGGTGCCGTCAGGGAGCAGTCCGGCAGCAGCACCAGACGCGCACGCGAGGCCCAGTTCGCGCCGTACATGGTGTCCAGGTCGGATGTGTCGATCCCCAGCCGGACCGGACCGGCGTCGCCCTGGCCTTCGCGGGAGAGCGTCACCGCCAGGCCGGATATACCCGCAGCCGTGGTGGCCTTGGAATCCGCCACCGTGACCTGAACCGTCTGGCCGGCCGCGGAGGAGCCCGCCAGCGGCGCCAGTGATACGGGCAGCCCGGCCGCGGCGGTCTCCGAACCCGCTTCCGAGGTCTTCCCGGCCGCCATCGACTGCACGGCGGGCGCGGCTCCCAGTTGCACGCTCGCGTGGCCGTGCGGAGTCAGATGCCGCAACTGCGGCGGCTGCCATTTCGCCGGCACCGGATGCGTCGGCTTCGCCGCCGGAACAGCGGCGACGTCCTTTCCCTTTACCGACGCGGTCTTCGGCAGTGCCGTATTCGACGGCGTCCATTTCCGCGAGTAGTCCGGCCCGGCCGCGGCAGCCACTGACACCGGTGCCAGCATCGCCCCGATCACAGCCGCGGCGATGACTGTCGCCAGCCGTCGCCTCCCCCGCCGATAGGTGCTTGGTGAAGCACCCGCGTTCCCCAACAGCAACACTGAGTAACCCCCAGCCGACCGGGCATCCGCCCGGTTCAAGATCCCGACATAGAACGCGCGGAGCTTACTCGCGGCTTATAAGACCAGGTCAATGGCTGGAGCCAGGCTTTTCGGGGGTGAGGTATCTCACAGTATTCGCAAAGTGGGAGTGCCTGTTGCAATTCGGACAGCGGTCCGAAATTCACATTGCGTGTGCATGTCGTGCCCGGGAGCATGCTGTCGACCTCCGTGTCTTGAGCATCGAGGCTTCTCCACATATGCAGGGGACTTCACTTGAACAGACGTCGTCGTCACGGTGCGCCATCTCGCGCCCTGACCGTCGCTGCGGCCTTCACCGTCGCCGCCTCTCTGGCAGGCCCGGCGGCCTTTGCCGACTCGGTATCGCCTCTTCCATCGCGGAGCGCCGTCGCGGAAGTTGACGCGCAGCGTACGCAGGAGCGTCCGCCGGCCGATGATGCCGACCGTGCGATCGCCAAGGCGAAGGCGACCGGGCAGCGGGTGGCGGTCGATTCGTTGACCACCGAGTTCAGCGAGACGGTGGCGACGCCCGAGGGGCATCTGGCACTGACCAGCCACCCGGATCAGCAGCGGGTCAGGCGCGACGGCTCATGGGTCGTGCTGAACGCGGACCTGGCCGCGAACGCGGACGGTTCCTTCTCGCCGAAGGCGGCGGCCGGGAGCCTCGTCCTGTCCAAGGGCGGCGTAGGCCCGCTGGCCACCATGACCAGCGCGGACGGCAAGAAGCTCGCGCTCGACGCGCCGTTCGGCCTGCCCGCTCCCACCGTCAGCGGCGACAGCCTGCTCTACCCCTCCGTCGCCCCGGACATCGACCTGAAGGTCACCGCCACCAAGCTGGGCGGCCTGACCACCGTCCTGGTCGTCAAGACCCAGGCCGCTGCCGCGAATCCGGTCCTCAAGACCCTGCACTTCGACACGGTCGCCGACGGTGTCACCGTCAACAGCGACGAGGCCGGCAACATCACCGCCACCGCCGCCGACGGCAAGCCCCGGTGGATCGCCCCCACCCCCCAGATGTGGGACAGCTCCACCGGTGCGGCCGCCGCACCCCGGGCCAAGGCCCTGGCGCAGGCATCGCCGGGCACCTCCAACGCCTCTGACAAGGCGTCCGGCATCAGCACCACCGCCGGCCCCGGTGCCGCGTCCAAGGTTGCCAGGATGCCCGCCAGGACCAACGGCAAGGGCATCGACCTGACCCCCAGTCAGGACCTGCTCGCACACGGCACCGCGCCGTACTTCATCGACCCCGCCTGGGTGCCGTGGAGCACGTCGGCGAACGGCTGGACCTGGATCCAGTCCGCCTACCCCGGCACCTCCAACTGGAACCGCACCGGCGGCAACGACTCCGACCACCCCGGCGTCGGCATCTGCGCGTACTACCCCAACGGCGGCAGTTGCTCGCCCTCGGACACGTACCGCACCTTCTACCAGTTCAACACCAGCCCGCTGCGTGGCGCGGTCTTCCACTACGCGACCATGAACATGCAGGAGTACGTCTCCGCGGACTGGTCCTGCACCAACAACTACCCGCTGGACCTGTACGTCACCAGTGCCATCAGCAGCGGCACGACCTGGAGCAACCAGCCCTGGCAGGTGGGTAGTTCGCTCGGCCGGCAGTGGGTCGGCGGCTCCGGCCACACCAACTGCTACAACAACGTGCCCTTCAGCTACAACATCACCGGCACCCTCCAGTCGTACGGCGCCGACCACGACACGCTGACCTTCGGCCTCTACGGCGACGAGAGCAACCAGTACGCCTTCAAGCGGTTCATCTACCAGCCCTCGCTCTACGTCGAGTACGACCGCGCCCCCAACACCCCCACCAACCCTGCCGTTTCACCGGCACCGAAGTTCGTGAGCCCCTCGCAGACCTACCAGGCCTGCGACAACAGCGGTGCGGGCTCCTGGGGTTGGCTCGGCGCCGGCAGCGACCAGAGCGGTGCGGTCACCCTCAACGCCAATGTCTCCAGCCCCACCCAGGGTCAGCTGTACTCCTGGTCGCACATCTGGGACTACAGCCTCTCCGGCAGCCCTGACGTCGACTCCGGCTACTCCCCGCTGGTGGGCAACGGCTCCAACGCGCCGTTCACCGTCAAGGCCGGTGCGATCAAGGACGGCCACGCCTACGGCTTCAGCATCATGGCCTCCGACCAGCTGCCCGGCACCCCGTGGTCGGGCGCGACCTCGACCTGCCACTTCCGGGTCGACACCACCCCGCCGGTCATGACCTTCCCGGACACCGTCAGCGACCCGACGAAGCAGTTCCCGCCCTCCGGCAACGGTCAGACCCCGCAGATCTACGCCGGCCAGACCGGCGCGGTCCCGATCACCGCCGCCGACCCCAACCCGTCCGGTCTGAACACCTCCGGCCTCGCCTGCCTGCGCTGGAGCTGGGACCCGCAGCTGGCCGGCGCCGCCTGGCAGTGCGGTGCCGCGATGCCGACGGGTGGTCAGATTCCCGGCATCACCCCCGGCCACTGGGGCACCAACATCCTCTACACGCAGGCCGAGGACAACGCGGGCAACCTCTCGCCGATCGCCCCGTACGCGTTCTACGTCCCGTGGAACCCCAACGGTCCGGCGCCGGTCTTCGGTGACGTCACCGGCGACAGCGTCCCCGACATCCTGGCCGCGGACAGCGGCGGCAACCTGCGGGCCTACACCGTCCCCGGCAACCCGATGGCGAAGGCTCCCGCGACCGTCCTCGCCGCCACCCAGGCCAACACGCCGGCTTCCCCGGTCAGTGACTCCTGGGCCAACTACCAGCTCACCCACCGGGGGAGCCTGAGCGGTGGCAAGAACGTCGACGACCTGATCGTCCACAAGCCCGGCGCCGCGAGCCTCTACTTCTACAAGAACCCGGGCAACACCTACGTCCCCGGCACCTTCGACAGCCACAGCCTGCTGGAGAAGCCCGCCTGCGACCCGGCCCTGGCCGACTGCACCGGTTACGCGGCCGACTGGTCCACCACCCTGCAGATCGCGGCCAGCGGCGACCCCCTCACCACCGATCTCGACACCAGCAAGCACTTCCAGAACCGCACCGGTCTGTTCACCGTCGAGACCGCCCCCGACGGCAACGGCGCGCTCTGGTACTACCCCGAGATCAGCGACGCCGTCTTCGGTGCACCGATCAAGCTGACCACCACCGGCTGGAAGAACTGGGAGCTCATCTCCGCCGGTGACTGGGCCGGTCAGGGACACCCCGGTCTCTGGGCGCGCAACTCCCTCAGCGGCGACCTGCGCGGCTACACCTTCACCACCGGTCTGGTGACCGAGAACGACGTCTTCGGCAGTCCCCTCGGGACCTTCCCGGCCATCACCAAGCTGGTCACGAACAACCTCATCGGGACCGGCATCAGCTCCACCACCTGGCCCCGGGTCGGCTCCGAGGGAGACCTCACCGGCAGCGGCCACCCCACCCTGTGGGGCATCACCGCCGACAACCGGGTCCAGATCTGGACCGGTACGCCCACCACGAGCACCGTCACCCCCGGGGTCTACGTCGGCGCGAACGCCGGCACCGTCCTGAGCACCGCCCTCGGCGCGGACCAGTGGCCGCTCAGCGGTGCCGGCACCAACAACGGCATCGCGACCGACAGCAGCGGCCTCAACCGCGCCACCATCAACGGCAGCGTCACCTTCGCGGCCGACCACAAGGGCACCGCCAACGGGGCCACCGTGCTCAACGGCAGCTCCTACCTCAAGACGGCCACCCCGTCGGTCGACACCAGGCTGGCCTACTCGGTGTCGGTCTGGGCGAAGATCAGCAACCTCGACAACTACCAGACCTTCGTCACCCAGAACGGCAGCGCGCGCGGCGCGTACTACCTCCAGTACTCCAAGGCGTTCAACGCCTGGGCCTTCGTCGCGCCGTCCAACGACAACATCTCGCCCGCCGCCTACTACGCCGCCTTCGCCTCCGCACCGCCCCAGACGGGTCAGTGGACCCACCTCACGGCCACCTACGACCCGGCGACCAAGACCATGACGCTCTACGTCAACGGCAAGTTCGCCGCGGCCGGCTACAACCCCAACCCCACCCCGTGGAACGCGACCGGCGCGATGACCATCGGCGCCGCCGCAACCACCGGCTACCCGGTCGACAACCAGGCCACCGGCGCCGTCAGTGATGTCCGGACCTACCCGTACGCGCTGACCCCGGATCAGGTGACCGCCATCTTCAACAGCTGACGGTCGAGCACATCCGAAGGGCGCCGACCGAGGTCGGCGCCCTTCGTGCTTTCGCAGCGTTCTCGAGGTCAGCTCTGCGCCTGCCAGGCCGCAAGGCCCTTCTTCAGATCCTCGGCCGTCATCACCGGCTGGATCTCGAACTCCGCGCCGAGCTCCTGGAAGAGCGGTTCCGCGATGCTGGGGAGCTGGGAACTCTCCTGCATGTCGAAGACGAAGGTGCAGTGCCTGCCGCCTTCGCCGGGGCCGAAGTAGGCCGCTTCGGGCTTGAGGCGTTCGATCATGGATTCCACGATCTTCGCCAGCGTGCCGTCCTTGAGCGCCTCGTTCGAGGCCTGGGTGTCGAGGCGGGCTCTCAACATGACCCTCATTGCACTCGCTCCTTCTGCGCACCACGACCGGCACGGTCCTGACCGCGCTCGCTTGGACCCGGTGACGTCCTGCTCAGGCTCTCCTCGGGAGGCAGGAGCGGCAACATCTCGTCCTCCATCAGTGCTGCCGTGACTACTGAGGGCGCCAGGGCCGCCGTCAGGCGCGGAGCAGTCCGTCCAGGAAGGTGTTGCCGAAGACCCGGTGCGGGTCGTGGCGGTCCAGGGTGGCGACCGCCTCGTCCCAGCCCGGGCGGCCGGCTGCGCGGAGGCTGTCGGGGATGGCGCGGCCGAGGACGTCCGGGTCGGCCCAGGCGGCGGTCTCGGTGAAGGCCCAGCCCTTGGACCACTCGACCCGGAGGCCGGCCCGGGTGCCGTCGAAGGTGCGCAGCAGGAACTGTTCGAGGTCGCGGCAGAACCGGTGCAGGCCGGGGGTGCCGGGCAGGCTGAGGATGTCGAGCCAGATGGCGGTGTCCCACTCGGGCTTGTCCGGGTGGGGTCGCAGGGCGGAGAGCAGGGCCGGCTGGGCGCCGGGGACGCCGGAGGCGGCCGGGGTGTCCAGGCCGGTGGCCCGGATCTCGACGGCTCCGTTGACCGGGTACTCACCGCGCTGCTGGTACTCCGTCAGCAGGCTCTGGTAGTAGGTGGCGAACTCGCTGACCACCCACTGGAGATCTGCGCGCCGGGCCAGCACCGCGTACCCGTTGGCGGTGACCCGCAGGGTGGTCGGCCGGACGTACTGGAGCAGTGCGCGGGAGGGGCCCCACAGGTCGGAGTGCAGGCCGTCCGCGAGCAGGTGGGTGAGCAGTTCGCCGGTGAGCAGGCTGCGCAGCAGGCCGGTGGAGAGCAGCACGTCGGTCAGGTCGCCGGTGAGGCCGATCTTCGTGATCAGGAACTGGAGTTGGCCGAAGGTGGGGGCCAGTCCCCAGGAGCCGGCGACCAGTTGGCCGGCCAGCTCGGCCACGGGCTTCGGGATGTTGTCGGAGAAGGGGTAGTTGTACGGCTCGGTGACGGTGCGGGCGGCGAACGGACGGGTGGGGGTGACCCGCCAGGTCTTGAGCCAGGGGTGCGAGGTGAAGGCGTACCAGATCGCCTCGGCCCGGCCGTCCCGGTCGACGAAGTCGGCGAAGGTCCGGGTGCCGGACGTCCCTGGTGCGGCGAAGAGTTCGGTGGCCGGGACGTCGAGGCGGCTGACGCAGCGCAGGTTCCGGTCGGCGCCGACCCGGAGCACCACCTCGGTGAGGAAGGCCCGGCCCAGCTGGACCAGGAAGGCAGCGCTGTCGGCATCGGCCCGGTCGAACTCCCGGAGTACGTACCGGCCTTGGGCTTCGTCCCAGACCACCGCGGTGAGCGAGGTGACCTGGTTGCTGAGCGAGCCGTAGCCGTGACCGGCCGGCAGGGTCTCGCCGGTGGCCGGCACGGCGGTGCCGTGGCCGCCGATGGCGAGTACGCCGCCGACGGTGAGATCGCCGGGCGCCGGACAGGCGGTGACGCCGAGGCCGTGACCGGCCAGCTGGGCGAGCAGGTCCTCCATCGAGGCGCCGGTCTGCACCCGGACGGTCGGGGCCCCGGCCACCGAACTCCCGGTCAGGGCAATGGCGGTGAGGTGCTGGGTGGTGTCGAGCAGCAGTACCTGGGCCGTGGCGGGGGTGCCGGGGGCGACGGTGAGCGGTGCCCAGCCGTGCCGGTGCCCCTGCGGACGCAGCCGCCAGCCTGCGGCGCGGGCCCAGTCGGCGAGCTCGGCGACCTGTTGCGGGCTGCTCGGTGCACAGACCCAGAGCGGGTCGGTACGGACCTCGCCGGCCCAGTTCTCGTACACCCGCTGGTAGGGCGTCACCCCGGCCGGGAGGGCGGCGGGCGCGGTGCCCACCGCCTGCGCGCTGTCCGGCCCGATGGTGCCACGCAGGAGCCAGGCGCCGCCGGCCCCGCCGAGTACGGCGAGTGCCTTACGCCGGGTCAGGCCGCTGTTGCTGTCGTGCTGTTGGTCTGCCACGCGCCGACGCTACCAACGGAGATCACGCCGCGAGGTGCTTTCGGCCCGCAGGATGTCGGGACTCCGACCGCATGTTGCGCGCGATCCGGGGGTCAGTGGAGGGATACTTCGTCAGGTTGGTACGACAGACCGAGGCGGCGGGTCTCTGCGGGAGACGTGCGCCGGGCGGGAGCGATCTTGATCCGCGTTCTTCTTGTCGAGGACACCGGCCTCATGCGCGGAGCCCTCACCGCCCTGCTGGCCAGGGAAGCGGACATCGAGGTCGTCGCGGAGGCGGGCGGGAACGGTTCGCTCATCGCCCGGGCGCTCTCGATCCGGCCCGATGTCGCCGTGATCGACGTCGACTGCCGGCGGGGCGAGCAGCTGTTTCTGGGCGGCCAGCTGTCGGCGCAGCTCCCGGAGTGCCGACTGTTCCTGGTCACCGGTTCGCAGCCGCCGGACGGCCTTCGGAGGGTGCTCGCCCAGGGCGTGCCGGGTCTCATCGGCAAGAACGCGCCCGCCGAGCAACTGGTCGAGGGCATCCGGAAGGTGGTGGAGGGTCACCGGTACATCGACCCGGAGCTCGCCCTGCTGGCGATCGAGTCGTTGGAGAACCCGCTGACCTCGCGTGAACTGGAGATCCTGCGGATCGCCGCCGAAGGCACTCCGACGGGCGAGATCGCCCTCCGGCTCTCACTCTCGGTGGGCACGGTCCGCAACCACCTGTCGGCGGTGGTCGGCAAGGTGGGTGCGCGGAACCGGGTCGATGCGATCCGGATCGTCCGGGAGTCGGGCTGGCTGTGACAGATGGGGGAGGCCGGTGGACTCCCAGTGGCCGACCAGGTCGCGGTAGAGGGCGGAGTCGGCGAGCAGTTCCTCGTGGGTGCCCAGCCGGGCCCGGTTGCCGTCCAGTACGAGGACCCGGTCGGCCCGTCGGGCCGAGCTGATCCGGTGGGCGAACACGATCAGGGTGCCGGGGCGGCGGGCGAAGGCCTCCTCGGCGACCGCTTCGGCGGCCGGGTCGAGGTGGCAGGTGGCCTCGTCCAGCAGGACCAGCCGGGTGGGCGGCAGGAACGCCCGGGCAAGGGCGACCAACTGCCGCTCACCGGCCGAGAGTTCCTGCAGGTCGAGCGGTGCGTCGCAGCCGCCGAGCCGCTCGACCAGTGGCCCCGCGCCGACGGCGCGGACGGCGGTGTCCACCTCCGCCGCAGTGGCCTCCGGCGCGAGATAGGTGACGTTCTCCCGGACCGTCCCGGCGAACACGTACGCCTCCTGGGGGATCAGCACGCGGTAGCGGGCCAGCAGCTCGGGTTCGCGGGTGTGCAGCGTACGGACCGGCACGCCGCCGATCCGGACCTGCCCGGCCTGCGGTCCGAGCAGTCCGGCGGTCAGTGCGGCCAGCGTGGACTTCCCCGCGCCGCTCGGCCCCACCACGGCCAGGTGCTCACCCGGGCGGAGCAGCAGGTCGAGGTCCCGGATCACCGGCTCGGCGGACCCGGCGTAGCCGAAGGTCACGCCTCGCAGCTCCACCCCGGCCCCGTTCGGTGAGACCGGGGCCGTCGGCACCGGTGCAGAAGCTGGGACCGGCGGCAGCTCGGCCGCCTCGGCGATCCGGCCGAGCGAGACCACCAGCCACAGCCCGCTGCCGCCGAGCCCCCGGACGAACTCCTGCAGCGCCGGTTGCAGGCCCTGGGACAGGTAGACCACCGCTCCCAGGATCGCGCCGGCCGTCACACCGCTGCGCACCAGCCAGGGCGTAGCAGCCAGGATGAGCAGCAGCGGCACCCAGCCGCCGACGCCCAGGGCCGTGGTCCGCAGCGCGGTCAGCCGGGCCAGCGCCCGGGAGGCCGAAGCGGCGGCGTCGACCCGGGCACCGACCTGGGCGGCGACGCGTTCCTCGGCACCGCAGGCGGTCACGTCCCGCAGCCCGCCGGTGAGCGTGCCCGCGCTCTCGGCGAGGCGCTCGTCCGCCAGCACGACCGCCCGTTGCCGCCTGGCCATCGCCCGGAGCGCGGTGAGGAACAGCGCGAGCCCGACCAGCATCGGCGGCAGGACCAGCAGCAGCAGGGCCGGGTCCAGGCCGGCCAGCCCCAGCAGCACGCTCGCCGCCGTGATGACGAAGGTCTGTACGAACATGATCACCGCGCCGTACGACTCCCGGACGATCTCCACGTGTTCGGTGAGGCGGGCCACCCCGGCGGTGTCGGCGGGTCCGCCCAGCCTGGCGGAGCGGTACAGCGTGCCGTTCGCGACGAAGGCGACCAGCTCGTCCCGCAGCGGCTCGACCACCGCGGCCAGGCAGAGCGCGACCTGCCGGGTGCCGAGGGCGCCGACCAGGGTGGCGCCCGCCAGCAGCCCCAGCCAGGCGAAGCCCTCGCCGACTCGCCCGGCCAGGAAGCCGTGGTCGACGGCGCGGGCGACGACCCAGCCCGAGAGCAGGACCGGCACCGTCCGCACCAGGGTCCAGCCCGCGAGCCGCAGGAACTCCCGGCGCCGCCTGTGCAGCGCCGAGCGCAGCAGCCGACCGGCCGTCCTGTTCACGGTGCCCCTCCCGCCGTCACCGGCCCTGGTGTCACCGGTTCGAAGACGGCCCGGTACTCCGGATCCGCCCACAGCTCGCCGTGCGTCCCCTGCGAGCGGACCCGGCCCCCGGCGAGCCAGACGACCAGCTCGGCCCGGGCGGCCGTGGACGCCCGGTGCGTCACGACCAGCCGGGTGCGGTCGGCCAGCGCGCCGGTGAGCACCCGGGTGATCTGATGCTCCGTCACGGTGTCCAGGCTGGCAGCGACATCGTCGAGCACGAGCACCCGCCCGGCCTGCAGGAACGCCCGCGCCAGCCCGACCCGCTGCACCTCCCCGCCGGACATCGGGGCCTCGCCGAGCGGGGTGCGGTAGCCGTCGGGCAGGTGCCGGATGAAGGTGTCCGCCCTGGCCGCCACCGCCTGGGCGCCCACCTCGTCCGCGGTGGGCGCCCGTGCTCCCAATCCGATCGCGTCGCCGATGGTCTCGCCGAGCAGCACCGGCCGTTCGAAGCCGTACGCCACCGCGCCCCGCAGCTCGGCACGGGCCAGCCGGCGCAGCGGTACGCCGTCGAGCAGCACCTCTCCCTCGTCCGGGTCCACCAGCCGCCCGGCCAGGGCGGCCAGCAGCGACTTACCGGCTCCGGACCGCCCCACCACGGCGATCAGGGCGCCGCCCGGCACGGTCAGGTCGAGCTTCTCCAGTACGGCGGCGCCGTCCGCGGCGCGCTTGGTCACCTGTCGGAACTCCAGCCGCCCGGCGCCGGTGGGGAGTTGCCCGGTGCCGTACCGGACGGGGGGCTCGTCGAGCACCGCGGCGACCCGGGCGGCCGTCGCCCGGGCGAAGGCCAACTGGCCGGCGGCGGAGACGATCGAGCCGACCCCCATGGCCAGCAGCACGTACTCGCTCGCGGCGAGCACCTGCCCCGGGGTGATCCGGCCCCGGCTGAGCTCGAAGCCGGCCACCGCCAGCACGGCGACCTCCAGCAACGGCACCACCAGGGCGTCCCGGGAGTTGACCCGGGCGACCGCCCGCCACATCCCCTGGCCGTACCGGTGCAGCTCGGGCAGTGGCACCAGCACCCGGCCGACCTCGCGCTCCACCGTTCCCGCGGCCGTCACGGTCCGGATGCCGGCGAGGGCGTCGGTCAGCCGGGCGGCGATCCGGCCCTGCGCGTCGAAGTAGCGCTCGTTGAGGTCCGAGACGTCGCGGACGAAGGTGCGCACCAGGAGCACCACCAGCGGCATCCCGGCGAGGAAGGTGAGGCAGAGCCAGGGGTCGATGAGCGCCAGCGCGACCACGCCGCCGACCGGCGGGATCAGTTCGGTGACGGCCCAGACCAGGCCCGCGGTCGAACCCCCGGCCCGGGCGGTGTTGCCGACCAGACGGCTCACCAGGTCACCGGCGTCGAACCGTCGGGTGGCCCGGGGGCCGAGGTCCAGCACGTGCCGCAGCAGCCGGTGGCGAAGCCACGCGGTGGCACGGCTGTTGGCCACTCCGGCGGCGAGGTCGTCCGCCGCGTCGCACAGCACCAGGAGCGCGATCAGGACGGCGGAGAGGGTCAGCCAGAGCGCCGGGTCACTGTCGCCGAGCACGGCGTCCACGGTGCGGCCCATGACGGCCGGCAGCACGACGTAGACCCCGGCGAGCAGCACCGAAGCGGCGGTCAGGACGCCGACCCACGCCCCGCCCTGCCGGGCTGCCGCGAGCAGCAGGCGGTCTCGGCTGCGGTCCACCACTGGGCTGCGGTCCACCACTGGCCGGCTCCGTTCCTGGGAGGCGGAGGTCATGCAGGGGGCGGGGACACCCGCGGGTGACCCCGCCTTCTCGTCGGTGTCACAGGATCGACACCTTGCACAGGAGGCTCAGCGCGCTGTACCTGTTGTTACAGCCCTTGCTGGCCCGGCTGCCGGCCGGTGCACCGCTGGGTTCGGGCGTGAGGCCCTGCAGTTCGAGGAGCGTCATGACGATTCACCTCCCTCCTCCGAGGTCTGGTCCGGCAGGTCGGTGCGTGCGCTGCGTTCGACCCGCCCGGACGGGGCGAGGAACGGCAGCCGCACGGAGTCGTGGTGCAGAGCGGATCCGAGGGCGAGCAGCACTCCGGCGCTCCCGGTGGCCAGATCCATCGAGAACCGCATCAACTGCTCGCCAGGGAAGACCAGTTGGCCGTCGCGGGTGCAGGCGTGCCGGGCCAGTCGGCGGATGTGGGCGGCGACCACCGGGTCCCGCTCGGCGGCCGTTCCGGGCGGATACGCCCGGCTGAGGTGCAGGATCATTCCGGCGATTCCGTCGAACAGTCCGGGCTCCAGGTAGAACGGCGCGGTGGCCGCCCGGCGGATGGCACCGGCCGCCTGCGCGAACTGCTCGTCCTCGCGGTGCTCGAGGTAGTCGTCGAGGACCAGGCCGATCCCCACGCTGCCGTCGGCCAGGTAGGGCATCGTCCGGAAGCCTTCGTTGACCTCCATCGCACCGTCCTCGCGCAGCAGACAGCGGCGGAGGTCCTGGCGGAGCGCGGTCGCGGCCAGATCGAGGAACTCCGCCTCGCCGGTCGCCTCGTACAGCCGTACGAACAGCAGTGCGGGCCCGGCCGATCCGCGCAGCAGCCCGGCGTACGGGTGCTCGCCGCCGCTGAGCTCCGGCACACCGTCGGCCGGGCCCAGCCGGTCGGCGACGGCGCTCGTCACCTCGAGCACGGTGTCCAGCAACGCGCGCTCGCCGGTGGCGGCCGCGAAGTGCAGCAGGTTCAGGCCGATCCCGGCCAGGCCGCCGTACAGGTCCAGCCCCAGCTGCTCCCAGCGCTCGCCCAGGCACATGTCGAGCGCCTTCAACGCCTCGGCCCGGTGGCCGAGATGGTCGAGCACGTACGCGACGCCGTGCAGGCCGTCGTAGAAGCCCAGCCGGGTGCCCGGCTCGGGGTGCAGCGCCCGCCTGATGAGCCAGTCCTCGTACTCCGGGTGCCGCCCGGCGCCGGTCACGTCCAGCGCGTACAGCACCCCGGCGGCACCGTACGCGAGGCCGAGGCCGCCGCCCGTGGTGAGGAACTGCTCGATGTCCCCGGGGAACAGCCGGTCGTCCCGCTCCGGCGTGGCGGCGGCCAGGACGGCGGCGGAGATCGACTCCCTTGCGCGCCACCAGCCCTGACGGTCCGGCACCAGCCGTGGTTCGCCGTCGGACGGGCGGTCGTCCCCGGTGATCACCCGTACCGCCTGGTCCAGGAACCCGGCGGGAACCGGGAACGCCCGAGCTGCCTCGGTCGCGAACTGACCGGCCTTGTTCGGGTCCAACGACACCAGGCCGGTCAGTGGCATGAAGAGGAAGAGCCGTAGACAGGCCAGCGCGTACTCGTCGATCGCCTGCCCGGTGGCACCGTCCGGAGCGACGAACCCCGGGGCCGCGAGGGCCTGCCGCCCGGCCTTCGCCGCATCCGACGCGCCCTCGAAGTCGATCAGCGCCACCGTGCCGTCCGGGCGGACCAGGATGTTGTCCGGGTGCACGTCGCCGACGACCACACCACGGGCGTGTACGGCGGCCACCGCCTCCTCGACCTGCCGGACGACGTCGACGGCCCAGGCCGTGTAGTCCGCGAAGGCCGAGTCGTCCGCCTCCAGCGACACCAGCGGGTAGCGGTCGAGGAACTGCTCGTTCAGGGTCTTCCCCTCGATGAACTCCTCGACCAGGAAGTGATGGTCACCCAGCGCGAACTCGTCGTGCAGCACCGGCACGCAGTCGAGGCCGCCGAGCTGCTTCAGGGCCTCCCGCTCGCGCCCCAGCCGGGTGACCGCGTCCGCCCCGTCGAGCGTGAGTCCCGCGTGCGGCCGGGCCTCCTTCAGTACGACGCGCTGCTCGGTGCGCAGGTCCACCCCGGCGTACAGGCCGCCGCCGTTGGAGAAGTGCAGCGCGCGGTCGAAGCGGTACGGGAGACCGGTCACCGTGGTCCGCCGGCTCTCGGCGAGGTGGGGCTGCAGGAACTCCGGCAGCTCGACCCACTCGGGCACCTGGAACGTCGGCCCCCGTTCGTCCGGCACCAGCCGGCCGTCGCCGTCCTCGATGGCGGGCCGCACCTCGCCGTCGGGCGAGGTGCAGTACCGGTCGGCGAAGGCCCCGTACCGTACGTACAGCGGACCTGGCCCCCAGCGCAGGTCGCTCAGGATGTACGGCCCGGGCCGACCGTTGAGCTTTTCGCCCAGTTCGGTGAGAATCCGCTCGAGCTGCGCCTCGTCCCCGGGGTAGATCGTCACGAACTTGCCGCTGGCACCCCGGTGCGCGTACTTGGCGTTGGCGATCAGCAGGAAGTCGCGGTTGGGGAGGAACTTGAAGGAGATCCGCCGGGGGATGCAGTAGTCCCACACCGCGGCGAGGGTCTCCTCGGCGTTGTCGAGGCACGCCGAGGCGTGGATCTTCCATCCCTGCCGGGGCAGTGCGGCATCCTCCGGGTGCAGGGCGACCCAGTCGCCCCACTCCGACCGCGCCCAGCCCGCCGGCACGGGTGCGCGGGCCGCCCCGAAGTCGCCGACCCCACCGGCCGCGCGCGTGGGCGCGTCGTAGAACGACGGATCCACCAGGCAGTACACCTCATACCGCTTGTCCACGTGAGCCTCCGGCCCCGCGTCATACTCTCCGTGACGACCCGCTCGCCGCCACCGACAGACCCCTCCGCCCTCGGGCACCCGAACCCGCAGCCCGGGTGTCCGAACACCCCTCCGGCGCCTACCAGTTCCGACGATCCTCGGGTCACCCCCCGGTGCACCACCACCACTTGTCACGCGATCGCTGTGAGATCGACACGCTCGGACCGTGAACTCCGCACGGTGCGTCTCGCCGCGACCTCGGCACGGCGAACCCGGTCCGGGCGGGATACCTGGCTAGGGTCGGTGGAATGGAACGGATTCGGAGCAGGGTGGTCGTCACGGGCGAGGTCCAGGGCGTGTTCTTCCGGGACACCTGCCGCCGTACGGCACAGGAGTACGGGGTGGCCGGTTGGGTGCGCAACCTGGCGGACGGGACGGTGGAGGCCGTGTTCGAGGGCGAGGCCGCTGCGGTCGGTCAGCTGGTGGCCTGGGCGGAGCGCGGGCCGAGCCAGGCGGTGGTCGATCGGGTGACGGTCCGCCAGGAGGAGCCGGAGGGGCTCACTGGGTTCGAGATCCGGCCGACGCCGTGGTGAGCGGCTTCCGCCCGGTGCCTTTGAGGTAATCACCGCAGCTCTTCGGTGCAACGGGTAGGACTGGTCAGCATCTCGCCGACGTCGAACACTGCGGAGCGGATCACTGGACGGGCCCATTCGGGCAGCCCGGCCGTATGGTTCCTCCCTAGGGATCTCACCTGAGCCGGAGGAACCGTGCCGACGCCGCCGTACCGTCAGATCGCCGCCGAGCTACGGCATCGCATCACCACCGGCGAGCTGGCGCCGGGCGACCGAGTCCCCAGCGAGAACGCGATCGTTTCGGAGTACGGCGTTGCGGCCGAGACCGCACGAAAGGCGCTCGGCGTTCTGGCTGCCGAAGGCCTGACGGAAGCTCGGCGGGGATCGGGCACCCGGGTGCGCGCCTTCCGGCCGATCCTCCGGCGCGGTACCAAGCGCCTCGCACAGTCCGGCTGGGGCGAGGGGCGATCCATCTGGGAGTTCGACCTGGACGGCCGGCCCCTGCGAGCCGACCGTGTGACGGTCGAGCCCGATGCGCCCAGCCCAGCCCATGTTGCTGTCGCCCTCGGCCTCGCTGTCGGTGACCCGGTCTGCATCCGCGACCGCCGCTACCTGGTCGATGACGAGCCGGTCATGCTCGCCACCTCCTACCTGCCCACCGCACTGGTGGTGGGCTCGCCCATCACGCAGCCGGATACCGGGCCGGGCGGGACCTACGCGCGGCTGGCCGAACTCGGGTGCGCGCCGGTGCACTTCCGCGAGGTGGTCCGCTCGCGGATGCCGCTGCCGGAAGAGGCGGAGGCACTGGCCCTCGGCGTCGGTACACCGGTGGTGCTGATCGTGCGGTACGCGTACGCCGCCGAAGGTCTGCCGGTGGAGGTCAACGAGATGGTGCTGGATGCCTCCAGGTACCTGATGGAGTGGGAGTTTCCCGCGTGACGCAAGGGTTCTGACGAGGTGTCACCGAGCTGTTGACTTCCCTAAGGAACTAGCGAGACAGTTCCTTAGGGAACTTGGCGGGCGCCGAGTTCCCTCCCCGCTCCGGCCGACTTGCCGGCCGGCTTCCGACCGGAGCGGGTTCCGCATCACCGCTCGGCCCCGACGGGCCAACCAGCCCACGGGCTCCGCACGTTGTGAGGAGAATCCATGACGACCACGGCACCCCAACACCCGCCCGGCCCCATGGCGCCGGACACCCTGCTCGACGCGGTCACCTTCGACAGCGTGGTGAACACGGTGCTCGACAGCAACCCGGACATGGCTGCCACGATGGCCCGACGCATCGTCACCGAGGCGCTCGCGTTCGTCGCCACCGGTGCGACCACGCCGTACCACCGGGGGATGGCGCCGAGCCGCACCGTTGACGAGGGCTGGCACGCGCTGCTCGTGCACACCGAGGCGTACGAGCGCCTGTGCCAGTGCCTCGGCCGGTTCGTTCACCACACGCCGGGCTGGGACCCGGGCCTGTACGACCCGGATATCTTGAACTACACGCAAGGGTTGATCCGGGCTGCCGGGTTCGAGGTCGACGCCGAGCTGTGGCGGGCGCCCGATGACAGCAGCCTGGTGTCCGTCGCGGCGAACTGCCAGCACGCGCCCGAGTGCACGATCCGGCCGATGCCCAAGCCCGAGAAGCCGTAACCCAGCGCGCGCCCCGGCGTTCGGCTTCGGCCGGGTGCAGGGGCGCGTACCCTGCTGCCATCGACAGGAGGTGTCCTCATGGAGTGGATCGACCCGCGATACGCGGAGCTGGTGGCCGAGTTCCGGAAGCCGCTCGACCCGCAGCAGCTGACATTCGATCGCCCGATGCCTCCCGAGGGCGCCCCGGCCAACGCCGTCCGTGGGTTCGTCATGGAACGGCTGGACGACTAGTCGGCCGAAAGCCGGGGCGTCCGCGTCAGGGAGCGAGGTCGACCAGCACCCGCCCGAGTCGGGTGCCGTGCTCGGTTTCCGGGCCGCTGCTCTGCGGAGCGACAGCGACCGACCGTCCGAAGGGCCCCGGGACGTTTGAAGCGGGTGCCGGCACGCCAGACATGGGGGATGACGGAACCTGCACTGCACCTCTCCGACGAGGTTCGTGACGCGCTCGCGAGCCGCCGGACTCCCGTGGTCGCCCTGGAGTCGACGATCATCGCGCACGGCCTTCCCAGGCCACGGAACCTGCTGGTGGCGGGGGAGTTGGAGGAGATCGTGCGGGCGGCGGGCGCCGTCCCGGCGACCATCGCCGTGCTGGACGGTGTGCCGCACGTCGGGCTCGGCAAGAGCGAGTTGGAGCGGGTCGCGAACGACCCCGGCCTGCGCAAGCTCGGGTTCCGGGATCTCGCACCGGCCCTGGCGACGGGCGCGAGCGGGGCGACCACGGTGTCGGGGACGGCGTTCCTGGCGGCGCGGGCCGGGATCCGGGTCTTCGCCACCGGCGGGCTCGGCGGGGTGCACCGCGAGTGGGCCACCACCCAGGACGAGTCGGCCGACCTCGGGCTGCTTGCCCGGACCAGGATCACCGTGGTGTGCGCGGGGGTGAAGTCGATCCTGGACGTACCGGCCACGCTGGAGCGGCTGGAGACGCTGGGGGTTGCGGTGCTCGGGTACCGGACGGCCGAGTTCCCCGGGTTCTACCTGTCGAGTTCGGGGCGGCCGGTGGACTGGACGGTACGGGAGGCGTCCGAGGTGGCGGACGTGATGCGCGCTCAGGACGCACTCGGGGGGCTGAACTCGGCGCTGGTGGTGGCCAATCCGGTCCCGGAGGCCGAACAGCTCGACCCCCGGCTGCACGACCGGGTGCTCGCCGAGGCGCTTGCGGCCGCCGACCGCGCGGGTGTCACCGGCCAGGCCACCACGCCCTTCCTGCTGGCCTATCTCACCGAGCACACCGAGGGCGCCTCGCTGGAGGCCAACTTGGCGGCCGTGCGCGGCAATGTCCGGCTCGCTGCCGAGATCGCCGCCCACTGGGCGGGGCCGGGGGAGTGACCGGCGCGCTGCTCGTGATCGGCGACGTCGTCACGGACGTCGTCGCGCTGCACGACCGGCCGCTCGCACCGCACACCGACACCGCCGCCCGGATCGCCGTCCTGCCGGGCGGATCGGCCGCCAACTCGGCGGCCTGGGCGGCGTATTCGGGCGCGGAGGTGCGGCTGCTGTCCCGTCTCGGCGCCGACTCGGCCGACTGGCACCGGGCCGAACTCGTCGGCGCCGGAGTCCGCCCGCACCTGGTGGTCGACCCGGAGCTGTCGACGGCCGTGGTGATCTGCCTGGTGGACGCCGAGGCCGAGCGGACCTTCGTCACCGACACCGGTGCCGCCGCCCGTCTCGGCCCGGCCGACTGGGATCCGGCGCTGCTCGACGGCGTCGCGCGTCTTCACCTCTCCGGATACCTGTACTTCACCGACCAGGGACGGCAGTTGGCGGTACGGGCGGTCGCGGCGGCGGAGGCGAGAGGCCTGCCGGTCAGCGTCGACCCGGCCTCCACGGGCTTCATCGAACGGCTCGGCGTCGCGGACTTCCTGGCCGCGATCGACGGCACGGACCTGCTGCTGCCGAACTCGGCGGAGGCACGGCTGCTGGCGGGAACGGATGATCCGGTGACGGCGGCCGAGCGGCTCAGTGCGGTCTACGGCGAGGCCGTCGTGAAGCTCGGCCCGCAGGGTGCGGTGGCCGCACGGGAAGGGAAGGTGGTCGCGAGGATTGCCGCCGTCCCGAGCACGGCGCTGGACACCACCGGCGCCGGCGACGCCTTCACCGGAGCATTCCTGGCCGCACGGCTCGGGGGCGCCGACCTCGCCGAGGCGACGGCCGCCGGCTGCGGCGCGGGGGCGGCGGCCGTCGCTCGGACGGGTGGCAGGCCGCCGGCCCGGTGAGCCACTGCGGACAGACGTACACAGGACTGAGCAGCCGTCAGGAGTGATCCGCCGCCGTCCCGCGTGCGACGGTGGCTCCGCGCTGGTCGGTGAGCAGCGCACGCTGTGTCAGGAGCTGTTCGATCCTGGCGTCCAGTTCGCTCAACTGGCCGTCCAGGATGCCGAGGGAGCGCGTGCACGGCAGCACCCCCGGGGCGTCGTCCTGGGCGCACGGGAGCAGGTCGCGGATGGTGTCGGTGTTCATCCCGGTGGCCAGGAGCTCGCGGATCCTGGCGACGGTGGCCGGGGCGTCGGCGCCGTACGTGCGGTAGCTGTTGGCGCCGCGCTCGGGGTGGAGCAGCCGCTGTTCCTCGTAGTAGCGCAGCAGTCGTGGGCTGACCCCGGTGCGGTGGGCCAATTCGCCGATCAGCACGGGTGTTCTCCCCCTCGGGTTGACCTTCACATCAGTGTGAATACCTAGCGTGTGCGGCATGACAGCCTATTCCGCAGACGCCCTTTCCCTGACCACCACCCTGACCACCACGGTGACCGGCGCGGGCCCCGGCCTGGTCCTCGCCCATGGCGCCGGAGGCTCCGTCGCCGACAACTTCGGCCCGCTGATTCCGGTGTTGGCCCGGAACCACACCGTGGTCGGCAGTGACTATCCGACCGCCGACGAGGAGTTGAGCCTGGACGGTCTGGCCGACGCGCTGGTTGCTGCTGCGGTGGAGGCCGGGGTCGAGCGGTTCACCGTGATCGGCTTCTCGCTCGGTTCGGCGGTCGCGGTGCGCGCGGCGACCCGGCACCCGGACCGGGTGCGTGGGCTGGTGCTGGCGGCCGGGTTCGCCCGTGCGGACAACCGGTTCAGGCTCGCGATGGAGCTCTGGCAGGAGGCGCTCGTCCGGGGTGACCGGGAGACCTTCGCCCGGCTCGCCCTGACCGGTGGGTTCGGCGCGGACTTCGTCAACGCACTGCCGGGGGAGCAACTGCCGGCGCTGGTCGGGCAGGTCGCCGCCGGGGTGCCGGGCGGTACCCGCCGGCAGGCGGAGCTGGCGGGCCGGGTCGACACGACCGCCGAGCTGGCCGCGCTGGCGGTGCCCGTGCTGGTGGTGAACGCGACCCGGGATCTGCTGGTCGACCCGGCCAACTCGCGGCAGCTGGCAGCCGGGATACCCGGGGCCGAGTACGTCGAGATCGACGCCGGCCACGTGTTCATGGTCGAGCGGCCCGAGGAGTGGGAGACGCAGGTGGCCGCGTTCCTCCGGGAGCACGGACTGTAGAAGCAGCGGGGAGGGCCGCCCGCCGGACGGCCCTCCCTGTTGACAGGACGTCAGGCCGTCAGGCCGGCTGGTTCAGCCGGTCGCGGAGCTCGGCGAGGTCGCGCTCGACCTCCCGGTACTGGTCGCTCACGGTGCGCTCCTCGCTGATCGGTGCGGTGCCGCCGTCCAGTGCCGTCAGCCGCTCGGTGGCGGCGGCCAGGGTGGCCCGCGCCGAGTGCACCCCCTTCGCCGCGTCGTTCAGCGCGGCGAGCTCGGCCGTCGCACCCGCCAGTGACTCGTGGGCCCTGGCCCGGGCCGGTGCGACCTTCTCGATCCCGGCCCGAGCGACCTCCAGCGCCCCGGTGTAGACGCCCAGGATGCTGTCGTAGGCGTCGGCCAGCTCGGAGAGGGACTCCGCGGAGGTCACGTAGAAGTCGACGATGGCCTCGAGTGCGTCGGGGTCGTCGCCGTCGAACTCGCTGAACTGCACGTGCCGGGCGTCGAATTCCTCGACCAGCGATTCGAACGGCAGCAGGAGCTCGTCGGCCTCGTCGAGGGTCGGCTGCAGCCGGAGTACCGGGACCCCGATGCGCAGCGCGTACAGCTGGTCCACCTCCTCGCGGTGGCTGCCGAGGGTGCGCTGGGCGTCGGCCACCAACTCGCGGCTCTGTACGGCCTGTTCCACCGCCCTGATCCGCAGCCCCTGGTACTCCGCGGCGCGCTGCTCCCTGCGCTTCTTGCTGCCGAACACGGCTCTCCCCAGTTTCGAACGGACGACCGGGTGATCATCGCCCAGGCGGTGGCGGGGTGTCCACGCCGTTCGCCGTGCCGGTGCGGGAGGTGCGGGCGGAGCAGCGGACAGCAGGGAGGGCCGCCCGCCGGACGGCCCTCCTACTGCCCTGCCTCACCCTGCCACCTTGCTACCCATCACCTGGAGTCTCACCAGTTCGGGGGTCCAGGCAAACGGGCCGTTGGGGTGACGCCGGGGCGTCCCCGCCGGGTGCTGTGACGGTGGGCACAGGCCATGTGCAACTTGTTGCATAGGGCGGCGCCGAGCCCCTACCGTGACGCCATGACCGCGTACCCGAACCTGCTGCGTCCGCTCGACCTCGGCTTCACCACGCTCCCCAACCGGGTGCTGATGGGCTCGATGCACGTCGGCCTCGAGGAGGCCGAGAACGGCTTCGAGCGGATGGCCGAGTTCTACGCGACCCGGACCAGGGCCGGGGTCGGCCTGATCGTCACGGGCGGCATCGCGCCGAACGAGGCGGGCCGCCCGTGGGAGGGCGGGGCCAAGCTGACCACCGAGCAGGAGGCCGCGGAGCACCAGGTGATCACCGAGGCGGTGCACGCGGCGGGCGGCAAGATCGCGCTCCAGCTGCTGCACTTCGGCCGGTACGCCTACCACGCCGAGCTGGTCGCGCCGAGTGCGATCCAGGCGCCGATCAGCCCCTTCCCGCCGCGCGCGCTGACCGAGGACGAGGTCGAGCAGACCGTCGAGGACTTCGCCCGGGCGGCCGAGCTGGCGAAGTCGGCGGGGTACGACGGCGTGGAGATCATGGGGTCCGAGGGCTACCTGATCAACGAGTTCATCGCCGCGCCGACCAACCGGCGGGAGGACCGCTGGGGCGGCAGTTACGAGAACCGGATGCGCTTCCCGGTGGAGATCGTCCGGCGGGTGCGCGAGCGGGTCGGGGCCGAGTTCATCCTGATCTACCGGCTCTCCATGCTCGACCTGATCCCCGGCGGCTCCACGCTCCCCGAGGTGGTGCAGCTGGCGAAGGCGGTCGAGGCGGCCGGGGCGACCATCATCAACACCGGCATCGGCTGGCACGAGGCCCGGATCCCCACGATCGCCACCTCGGTGCCGCGCGCCGCGTACGCCTGGGTGACCAAGCGGCTGATGGGCGAGGTGGGCATCCCGCTGGTGACCAGCAACCGGATCAACACCCCTGAGCTGGCCGAGCAGTTGCTCGCCGACGGGCACGCCGACCTGGTCTCGCTGGCCCGGCCGCTGCTCGCCGACCCGGAGTTCGTGGCCAAGGCCGAGCGCGGCACCCCCGAGGCGATCAACACCTGCATCGGCTGCAACCAGGCCTGCCTGGACCACACCTTCAGCGGCCGGATCACCTCCTGCCTGGTGAACCCGCGCGCCTGCCACGAGACCGAGCTGGTGCTCGCCCCGACCCGCCGCCGCAAGCGGATCGCCGTGGTCGGCGCAGGACCGGCCGGCCTCGGCTTCGCGGTGGCCGCCGCCGAACGCGGCCACGCGGTCACCCTGTAC
This sequence comes from Kitasatospora sp. Root107, assembly GCF_001424875.1. Classification (GTDB taxonomy): domain Bacteria; phylum Actinomycetota; class Actinomycetes; order Streptomycetales; family Streptomycetaceae; genus Kitasatospora. The sequence continues at coordinate 343,976 of NZ_LMCT01000067.1, forward strand.
GACGCCGCGGACCGGATCGGCGGGCAGCTGAACGTGGCCAGGCAGGTGCCGGGCAAGCAGGAGTTCGACGAGACCCTGCGCTACTACCGGTACCAACTGGCGGAGCGTCAGGTCGAGTTGCGGCTCGGTGCGGCCGTCACCGCGGCCGGGCTGTTGGCCGAGGGCCACGACGAGGTGGTGCTCGCCACCGGCGTCACCCCGCGCGTCCCGGCGATCCCCGGCGTGGACCACCCGAGCGTGGTCGGCTACCTGGACGTGCTGCGCGGCGACGCGGTGGTCGGCGAGCGGGTGGCGATCATCGGCGCGGGCGGGATCGGCTTCGACGTGGCCGAGTTCCTGACCGACCAGGACGGCGACTTCTACGCGAGCTGGGGCATCGACACCGAGCACCGCGAGCCCGGCGGGCTGCGCACTCCCGAGCGGCCGAAGCCGCCGCGTACCGTGCACCTGATCCAGCGCAAGCCCGGCAAGGTCGGCGCGGGCCTCGGCAAGACTACTGGCTGGATCCACCGGGCCGAGCTGGCCCACCGCGGTGTGCACACCGTCTCCGGTGCGAGCTACCGGCTGATCGACGACGAGGGGCTGCACCTGACCGTGGACGGCGAGGACCGTACCGTCCCGGTCGACACGGTGGTGCTCTGCGCCGGACAGGAGCCGCGCCGTGAGCTGCACGCCGAGCTGCTGGCCGGCGGCGCCTCGGTGCACCTGATCGGCGGCGCGGACGTGGCCGCCGAGCTGGACGCCAAGCGGGCCATCGACCAGGGCACCCGGCTCGCGGCCGAGCTCTGACCCGTAGTCGTCGGGATCAGCGCCAGCTGCCCGGACCGTCGCCGACCTCGGTGAACGCGGCCAGTGCCAGCGCGCCGAGGAACAGTGCGGCCATCAGCAGCAGGATCAGACAGCCGACCGCGTCGGCCCTGGCCTTGCTCTGGCTGCGCATGCCGCCCCCTCTGTCCGGCCCGTGGGGGTCCTCGGCACCGGGGCCCCCACCCTAGCGACGGACCCCCGCCCTGCCCAGACCTCCCTTGAAGGCCCCCGGCTGTTGCCGGGGGCCTTCGTCGTACCCGCTAACCGGACGGACGGGCTCACCCTGCGGACCGGCCTTGACGATTTGTTGAAACCGGCTTACTTTTCTTTTCGCATACCAGAATCATCCTTCCGTATCGTGGAAGTCTGACGGACGCAGGAGTAAGCCGATGCCTCGAATGACAGCCGCCCGCGCGGCAGTTGAGATCCTCAAGCGCGAGGGCGTTGACGTCGCTTTCGGCGTGCCGGGCGCCGCGATCAACCCCTTCTACAAGGCCCTCAAGGAGGGCGGTGGCATCAGCCACACCCTCGCCCGCCACGTCGAGGGCGCCTCGCACATGGCCGAGGGCTACACCCGGGCCAAGGCCGGGAACATCGGTGTCTGCATCGGTACCTCCGGCCCGGCCGGCACCGACATGATCACCGGCCTGTACTCGGCGATCGCGGACTCGATCCCGATCCTGTGCATCACCGGCCAGGCCCCGGTCGCGAAGCTCCACAAGGAGGACTTCCAGGCCGTCGACATCGCCTCGATCGCCAAGCCGGTCACCAAGGCCGCGACCACCGTCCTGGAGGCCGCCCAGGTCCCCGGCGTGTTCCAGCAGGCCTTCCACCTGATGCGCTCCGGCCGTCCGGGCCCGGTCCTGATCGACCTCCCGATCGACGTCCAGCTGACCGAGATCGAGTTCGACCCGGAGACCTACGCGCCGCTGCCGGTCTACAAGCCGGCCGCGACCCGCGCGCAGATCGAGAAGGCGATCGGCTTCCTGCTGGAGTCCGAGCGTCCGCTGATCGTCGCCGGTGGCGGCATCATCAACGCCGACGCCACCGAGCTGCTGGTCGAGTTCGCCGAGCTGACCGGCACGCCGGTCATCCCGACCCTGATGGGCTGGGGCATCATCGCGGACGACCACGAGCTGAACGCGGGCATGGTCGGCCTGCAGACCTCGCACCGCTACGGCAACGCGAACTTCCTCGAGTCGGACTTCGTCCTCGGCATCGGCAACCGGTGGGCCAACCGCCACACCGGCGACCTGGCCGTCTACACCAAGGACCGCAAGTTCGTCCACGTCGACATCGAGCCGACCCAGCTCGGCCGGATCTTCGCGCCGGACTTCGGCATCGCCTCCGACGCCAAGGCCGCGCTGGAGCTCTTCGTCGAGGTCGCCAAGGAGCTCAAGGCCGCGGGCAAGCTGCCCGACCGCAGCGAGTGGGCCGCGTCGACCCAGGAGCGCAAGGCGACCCTGCTGCGCCGCACCCACTTCGACAACGTGCCGCTCAAGCCGCAGCGCGTCTACGAGGAGATGAACAAGGCCTTCGGCCCGGAGACCCGCTACGTCACCACCATCGGTCTGTCCCAGATCGCCGGTGCGCAGATGCTGCACGTCTACAAGCCGCGGCACTGGATCAACTGCGGCCAGGCCGGCCCGCTCGGCTGGACCATCCCGGCCGCGCTCGGTGTCGCCACCGCCGACCCGGAGACCCCGGTCGTCGCCCTCTCCGGCGACTACGACTTCCAGTTCATGCTGGAGGAGCTGGCGGTCGGTGCCCAGCACCGCATCCCCTACGTCCACGTCCTGGTCAACAACGCCTACCTCGGCCTGATCCGCCAGGCCCAGCGCAACCTGGACATCAACTTCCAGGTCAACCTGGAGTTCGAGAACATCAACTCCCCGGAACTGGGCGTCTACGGCGTCGACCACGTCAAGGTCGTCGAGGGCCTGGGCTGCAAGGCCATCCGGGTCACCGAGCCGGACCAGCTGCTGCCCGCCTTCGAGCAGGCCAAGAAGCTGGCCGCCGAGTTCCGCGTCCCGGTCGTGGTCGAGGCCATCCTGGAGCGCGTCACCAACATCTCGATGGGTGGCGCCGGCATCGACGCCATCAACGAGTGGGAGGACCTGGCCACCGAGCCCGGCCACGCCCCCACCGCGATCAAGACCCTCAAGGTCTGATCCCGAGCAACTGATGGGCCCCGTAACGCCGTTCGGCGGTACGGGGCCCATCGGCGTGCTCAGGCCGGGCTCGGGCGGGCAGTCAGGAGGGCAGCAGCCACTGCTGGTTGGCGGCGCCGAAGCAGTCCCAGATCTGCAGCCGGGTGCCGTTGGCGGAGCTGGGTCCGGTGGCGTCCAGGCAGCGACCGGAGACCGGGTTCACCAGGGTGTTGCCGCCGCCGACCTGCCACTTCTGGGCGCCGGTCCCGTTGCAGTCCCAGAGCTGGATCCTGGTGCCGTTGACCGTCCCGGCGCCGGTGACGTCCAGGCACTTGCCGAGCGCCTGGAGCGAACCGTCCGCCGCCACCGTCCAGTTCTGCGCGGTGGTGCCGTTGCAGTCGTAGAGCTGGACGGCGGTGCCGTTGGCGTTGCTCGCCGCCGCGACGTCCACGCACTTGCCGCCGTAGCCGGTGATCTTCCCGCTCGGACGCGGTGAAGTGCCACCGCCGGTAATGGAGTTGAAGGTGCGGGCGAACTGGTACGGGCTCTGCGAGGTACCGCTGCAGGAGTCGGAGAGGGTGCCGTTGCTTGCGCAGGCCTTGTCCCGGCCGAGCGCCCAGAACGCCAGCAGCTGGATGCCCTTGGTAGCGGCGAAGTTGGCCAGCGTGCTGGCGTTGGCGGTGCTGAACACCTCGGCCTGGGTGTCGTTGACCCCGATCATCGGGGTGTTGCCCTCCATCGCCCAGAGCTGCTGGTCGGTCTTACCGGTCCAGATGTTCCCGAGCTGGCCGCGCAGGGCGGTGGCGGCGTCGGTGGCGGCCTTGCCCATGTCCATCGCGGGGCCGTAGTCCATGGTCATGATGTTGACCACGCCGACGTCCAGCCCCCGGCTCTTGGCGTTGTTCAGCAGACTGAGCGAATTCCCTTCCAGGCCGGTCGGGTTGACCGGCAGGGTGTAGTGCACGGCGAGCTTGCGGCCGGCCGCCGCGTACTCCTGCTGGAGCTGGGCGAGGGCCTGGTTGCGACGGTCGTTGGCGGCGGTGTCGTTGAGCGAGCCGCCTTCGATGTCCAGGTCGATCTTCGTCAGGTTGAGGGTGTCGACCACCCGCTTGTACTGGGTCTTCAGGCTGCTGACCGAGGTGCAGGCCTGGCCGAGCTCGGTGCCGGCCGCGCCGCCGAAGGAGGCGATCACGTCACCGCCGGCCGCCCGCAGGCTGTTGATCGCCGACTGCCAGCCGCCGTCGGTGATGGGCGTGTTGCCGTTGAAGGTGGCGTTGCAGCTGCCGTCGCTGATCACGAACGCCAGGGTGAAGTACTTCAGCCCGGTGGCGGCCCGGGCGTCGGCCATCGCGGACGGCGAGTTCCAGGTCTCGACGTAGGGCGCGGCGTACTGGGCGGGGAAGCCGGGGCCGGGGTTGGCGGCGGCGTGCGCGGTGGCGGCGGGGAGCAGGCCGAGGGGGACGGCGAGCAGGGCCGCCCCGGCGAGGGCGCGACGAAGCATGGGGGTCTCCTGGGGCGTGGGGGGAGCGCTCTCCGAGGGTGAGCGCCAGTGAGTCAACTGGAGTAGTCGACGGTCCGTCAAGTGGTCAGGAAAGAAGGTTTACTGATCGAGTGGCGAATTGGTGGGCTGACCTGCGGGGCTTTCAACGTTCAGAAGTTGACGGGTGATCAGCGGAAACGCGGAGCCTTGACGCGTTGCCGCGTACAGGAGTTGAATCGGCGGCCATCCCCCACCCCTTGAGGAGTTCACCGTGCTCCGATTCCCACGGGCCGCCACCGGCCTGCTCGCCGGGGCCCTGGTCGCCACCGGTCTGCTGGCCGCCGCCCCCACCGCGACCGCCGCCGGAGAGTCCGTCTCGGTCTGGCTCACCACCACGGACGACGCGGGCGGCCGTCATGTCACCCGCGGGCTCCAGCAGCAGGCCGCCGTCGCCTTCGCGGCGGCCAGCGGCGCGGGTCAGCAGATCACCGTGGACGAGGGCGTCCGCTACCAGCAGTTCACCGGCGGCGGCGCCTCGTTCACCGACACCGCCGCCTGGCTGCTGAACAGCAGCGGCGCGCTCTCGGCGGCCACCCGGGACGCCACCATGCGCAAGCTGTTCTCGCCCACCGAGGGCATCGGCCTCTCGCTGACCCGTAACCCGATGGGCGCCTCCGACCTGGCCCGGTTCGGGTACACCTACGACGACCGCCCGGCCGGACAGACCGACCCGGGGCTGGCGAACTTCTCCATCGCGCACGACCTGGCGGACGTCCTGCCGCTGACCAAGCAGGCCAAGCAGCTCAACCCGGCCCTCACCACGATCGCCAGCCCGTGGACCGCCCCGGCCTGGATGAAGGACAGCGGCAATCTGAACGGCGGCTGGCTGAAGTCCGAGTACTACGCCGCGTACGCCCAGTACTTCGCCAAGTACGTGCAGGCGTACCAGAGTCAGGGCGTGCCGGTGGACTATCTCACCGTGCAGAACGAGCCGACCTGCTGCGGCGGTTACCCCTCGATGAGTTGGAACGGCTCAGGGCTGGCGTACTTCACCAAGAACAACCTGCTGCCCGCCCTGCAGGGCGCCGGGCTCAGCAGCAAGGTGCTCGCGCTGGACTGGAACTGGGACCAGTACGCGGGCTACGGCGCCCCGGTGGTGGACGACCCGGCGATCCGCAGCCACCCCAACTTCGGCGGCATCGCCTGGCACGGCTACGGCGGTGACGTGGCGACCCAGAGCGCCGTGCACGACCAGTACCCGGCGGTGGACGCGTTCGGCACCGAGCACTCCGGCGGCACCTGGATCGCCGACCAGCAGCGCGAGGACATGCGCAACATCATCGACTACACCCGCAACTGGGCGAAGTCGGTGACCAAGTGGAGCCTGGCGGTGGACCAGAACATGGGCCCGCACTACGGCGGTTGCGGCACCTGCACCGGGCTGGTGACGGTGCAGAACGGGGGCAGCCGGGCCGGGCAGGTGGACTACACGGTGGAGTACTACACGATGGGCCACCTGACCAAGTTCGTCCGCCCGGGCGCGTACCGGATCGCCTCCACCGCCAACTCGGCGGTGCCGAACGTGGCCTGGCGCAATCCGGACGGTTCGAAGGCGCTGATCGCGTACAACGACAGCGGCTCCACCCAGAGCGTCCGGGTCAACTGGGGCGGCCAGAGCTTCGGTTACCAGCTCCCGGCGAAGACCTCGGCGACCTTCACCTGGAACGGCGGGCCGAGCGGCGGCACCGGCGGCCGGATCACCGGGCTGGCCGGCAAGTGCCTGGACGTGGCGGGCGCGAGCAGCGCCAACGGCACGGCGGTGCAGCTGTACGACTGCAACGGGACGACGGCGCAGACCTGGACGGCAGGCGTGGACGGTACGGTGCGCGCGCTCGGCAAGTGCCTGGACGTGGCGGCCGCGAACAGTGCGGACGGCACCAAGGTCCAGCTCTGGGACTGCAACGGCAGCGCGGCGCAGAGCTGGGCGCCGAACGCGGACGGCACCCTGCGGGCGCTCGGCAAGTGCCTGGACGTGACCGGGAACAGCTCCGCGAACGGGACGCCGACCCAGCTGTGGACCTGCTTCGGCGGGGCCAACCAGCGCTGGACGATGCCCGCCGCCTGACCGTCCGGTGCGGGGGTGGGCAAACCAACTGGCCTGTCCTGCCGATGCATTGACAAAGAGGCAGGTGCACGCCAGCTTTGTCCCACCCCCACACCGAGAGGCAGTTCTCATGAAGAAGCCGCTCATCGGAGCGTTCTGTGCGCTCCTGCTCGCCGGAGTGACCGCGCTGACCGGCGCCGCCCCCGCGACGGCCGCCAAGACCCCGACCGCCACCGTCGCGGCGGTGGACTTCGCGGGCACCGTGGCGCTCAGCAACTGTTCGGGATCGCTGGTCCGGATGCCCGACTCGCTGGCCACCGACCCGGCTCTGGTCCTGTCGAACGGCCACTGCCTGGAGAGCGGCATGCCGACGGCCGGCCAGGTGCTGGTCAACCGCAACTCCAGCCGGAGCTTCTCGCTGCTCAACTCCTCGGGCAGCAAGGTCGCCACGCTGCGGGCGAGCAAGATGCTCTACGGCACGATGACCGACACCGACGTGTCGATCTACCAGTTGAAGACCACTTACTCGGCGATCAAGAGCTCGTACGGGATCGACCCGCTGACCATCGCCGCCACCCACCCGGTCGCCGGGACCGCGATCAAGGTGGTCTCCGGCTACTGGAAGCGGATCTACTCCTGCAACGCCGACGCCTTCGTCTACCAGCTGAAGGAGGGCGGTTGGACCTTCAAGGACTCGCTGCGCTACACCTCCACCTGCAACACCATCGGCGGCACCTCGGGCTCCCCGGTGGTCGATGTGACCACTGGTCAGGTGGTCGCGGTGAACAACACCGGTAACGAGGACGGCCAGAGCTGCACCCTCAACAACCCGTGCGAGGTGGACGAGAACGGCACGGTGACGGTCCGGCAGGGCATCAACTACGCCCAGCAGACGTACCGGATACCCGGCTGCTTCGGCCCCGGCAACGTGCTCACCCTCACCAAGGCGGGTTGCGCGCTCCCCAAGCCGTGACCGGCGGCCTGAGGGCTGTTACAGAGTCGCCCGGTGACCGTTACACGACCGGCCGGGCACCGTGAGGTGGGGTTCCTAACGTCTGTCCTACCAACTCCCGGCCACCGGGCCGGAAGTGGTGAGCATTCGGGAGGAACTCTCATGGCAGGTATCTCGACCGTCCGGCGCGCCGTGCGTCTCGCGCTGGTCTCCGCAGGTGTTGCGGGTGCAGTGGCCCTCTCCGGTCCGGCCGCCTTCGCCGACGGCACGCCGTCGGCGGCTCCCGCCACCCCGGGGTCGGGCCCCTCCGTGTCGGCTCCGGCGGGCACCGGGGTCAAGCCGACGGCGGCGCCGAGCACGCCCGCCAAGGCCGGGGACGCGCAGGTCAAGGTGGTGCCCAAGGGCGGCGCGCAGACCGGCGAGGCCGACAACGGCACGTCCACCGGCACCCTGGTCGCAGGCTCCGGCCTGGCCGCAGTGGGTGCGGCCGGGATCGGCTTCGCCATCGTGCGTCGCCGTGCCGGCGTACAGCGCTAGCCGTAGCCGTCGTCGCCGTCGCCCCCTGTGGGCGCCGGCGGCCACGGCCGGCGCGCTCGCCCTCACCACCGGGATCGTGCTGCTCGGCGGTTCCCCCGACCATCCGCCGGTGCGGATCAGCACCGCGCTGTCGGCACCGGCCGACTCCCCGTCGGCCGCCGTCCCGCCGAGTACTGCTCCGAGCCGGGCGGCGACCGGGCCGGCCGCGCCGCCGGTCCGGCTGACGATCCCTCGGATGGGCGTGGACGCGCCCGTCGAACCGAGCGGGCTGAACGCCGACGGCACGGTGGAGGTCCCGCCGATGGACCGCCCTGGCCAGGTCGGCTGGTACCGCAACGGTCCGGCCCCGGGCCAGACCGGTCCGGCTGTACTGCTCGGCCACCTGGACACCCGCAAGGGCCCCGCGGTCTTCAACCGCGTCCGCGAGCTCCGGCCGGGCGACCGGATCGAGATCCGCCGCCAGGACGGCAGCAGCGTCGCGTACCGGGTGCGCGAGCTGCGGCAGTTCGCCAAGAACGAGTTCCCCACCGAGCTGGTGTACGGCGACACGGACACCCCACAGCTGCGGCTGATCACCTGCGGCGGCACGCTGTCCGGCAACGGGCACTACACCGACAACATCATCGTGCTCGCCGACCTGATCCCCTGAGCGCTGACGGACCGTCGGGCCCGGCCGCTCCGTGTGTCAGGCAGACTGGACCACCGACCCGGCCCCCGCTCCCGAAAGGCGCACCCGACGTGAGGACATGGCGCACCGTCCTGAGCTGGAGCATCGCCGTACTGGCGGCGGTCGCCGCCGTCTCCGGCTGCGGCGCCGCCGGGCGGCTGCACGACGCGGGCCCGGCCAGTCCGATCGCCGTCCGCCCGAGCCCCCAACTGCTGTGGGCCGCAGTCGAGACACCCTCCGTACCGGTGGCCGAGGCGGCCGACCAGGCGCCGCCGCCGACCCCGCTGCCGGGCATCACCGTGCCGGGCGGTGACCTCCGCGCCGTCCAGGCCCGGAGCGTCCTGGAGAAGGACCCGGCGCTGCGGGGCGAGGAACTGAAGGCACTGACCGGGTGTCAGGGGTGCACGGTGCGGCAGGCGGAGTACCGCGACCTCGGTGGGGACGGCGGGGCGGAGCTGATAACCGCCGTGCTGACCGGCTCCGAGACCGGCTACCTGCACGTCTACACCCTGCGGGACGGGCGGCTGTACGCGGTGCTCTCCCAGCGGGTGGTGGCCGGCTTCACGGCCGAGACGGTGGGCCAGGACCTGGTCGTACGCGAGCCCATCGGCCCGCAGGCCCGGACCGACACCACCTACCGCTGGACCGACCTCAGGCTGGCCCCGCTCACCGGCCCGGCGGCCGAGGCCACCCTCTGCGAGCCGGTCGGGGTGGCGCCCTCGGCCGCGCCGACCAGCCATCCGAAGGCCGGCAGCCCGGAACCAAAGGTCTCCGTCGTCCCGACCCTCCCGCCGGGCAAGGGCGCGGGCCCCGTACCGGCGAAGCCGAGCTCATGAGCAGCCCCGTGAGCACCCCCGCACCCGCTGCCCCGCGCATCCTGCTGGTCGAGGACGACGAGGTGATCCGCGAGGCCACCCGGATGGCGCTGGAGCGCTACGGGTTCCCGGTCGACACCGCCGCCGACGGGCTGGAGGGCCTGGAGAGCTTCCGCGCGCAGCGGCCGGACATCCTGCTGCTCGACGTGATGCTGCCGCTGCTCGACGGTGTCGGGCTCTGCCGCCGGATCCGGGAGGAGAGCCAGCTGCCGATCCTGATGATGTCGGCCCGCACCGAGCCGATCGACGTCATCTCCGGCCTGGAGGCCGGGGCCGACGACTACATCACCAAACCCTTCGAGACCGCCGTCCTGGTGGCCCGGATCCGCACCGTGCTGCGGCGCACCAGGACCGTGCCCGAAGCACCCGCCGAGACACCCGCGCCGGAGTCGTCGCGCGCCGTCCGGGTGATCGACGACCTGGAGGTCGACACCGAGGCGATGGAGGTCAAGGTGGCGGGGCGTCAGGTACCGCTCACCCCGACCGAACTGCGGCTGCTGCTGGAGTTCACCGCCGCGCCCGGCATCGTGTTGGAGCGTCAGACCCTGCTCGAACGGGTCTGGGACTACTCCTGGGGCGCCGACAGTCGGGTGGTGGACGTCCACGTGCAGCGCCTGCGCGCCAAGATCGGGGCGGCCAGGATCGAGACCATCCGGGGTTTCGGCTACAAGCTGCGGCGGTCCGGGTGAACCTGCGCCGTCAGATCGCCGCGACCGTTGCGCTGGTCTCCTTCCTGGTCGCCATCACCGTCGGGCTGCTGGTGCACCGCGCCTCGGTCGCGCAGCACGTCGAGCAGTCCCGGAAGTCGGCCGAGAACGCCCTCGACTCGGTGCTGGCCGGCTACTCCCACACCGGTGACCTGGTCGGCTGGAACGCTGCCGCCGACGACCCCGGAATCCCGGTGGAGCTGCGGCGGCTGGCCGAGCGGGGACACCGCGGTTCGCAGCTCGGCCCCGGCCCGGACGGAACCGCGATGTGGGCCGCCGGCCGGATCGGCACCGGCGTCCCGCCCACCCGGGTGGTCTCCGTCCGCCTGGACTACGCCGACGACCAGGAGGCCATCGCCCAGCTCGACCGGACCATCCTGATCTCGGCCACGCTGTCCGTCGCCGTCACCGTGCTGGCCGGGGTCTTCGCCGCCGACCGGATCAGCAGCCGCCTGCGGACGGCCGCCCGCACCGCCCGCAGCATCGCCCAGGGCGATCTGACAGCCCGGATCGGATCGCTCGGCCGCCCCCGCGACGAGGTCGCCGAACTCGCGGCGGCGGTCGACTCGATGTCCGCGGTGCTGAGCACCAAGCTGGCCAACGAGCAGCGCTTCACCGCCGACGTCGCCCATGAACTGCGCACCCCGCTGACCGGGCTGCTGACCGCGGCCGAACTCCTGCCGCCGGGCCGCCCGACCGAGCTGGTGCAGGGCCGGGTCCGGGTGCTGCGCAGCCTGACCGAGGACCTGTTGGAGGTCTCCCGCCTGGACGCCGGAGCCGACCGCCTCGAACTCTCCGTCGTGCCGCTCGGGCCGGTGGTGGCCCGGATGGTCGCGGCCGCCGGGGCGCCGACCGAGCTGCTGGTCGACTCCGACACCCAGGTCACCACCGACGTCCGCAGGCTCGACCGGATCCTCGCCAACCTGGTCGCCAACGCCCATCGGCACGGCCGCGCCCCGGTCCTGGTCCGGGTCGACGGCGCCACCCTGACGGTCCGTGACCACGGGCCAGGCTTCCCCGAGGCGATCCTGCGCGAGGGCCCGCAGCGGTTCCGCACCGGCGCCCGCGAACGGGGCCACGGCCACGGTCTCGGTCTCACCATCGCGCAGGGTCACGCCGAGGCGCTCGGGATCACGCTGCACCTGCGCAACGACCCGGCCGGCGGAGCCGTCGCCGAGCTGCGCCTGCCGACGGACTGACGCGCGCCCGCTGTCCTGCTCGACCCGGCGTACCACAGGCCCCGACCGCGGCGAGCTGCGCGGAGTCGGTCAGGACTGTTCCGCAGACTCGAACACGACGTTCCAGGCCGTAGTCAGTACCGCGGCGGCATGACTGTCCACCAGGTGCGGCGCACCGAAGGCCATCGCCGCATCGAGGAGCGCACCGAGGGCCGTCCGCCAGGGATCCAGCAGAACCTCGTCGCCGTCCTCGTCGATGGTGAACGACCCAGCGCGGCAACGGAGCTCAGCGCTTGTCCTGACGGTTTGCCAGAGGACGGAGAACCCACATCCGATCGGTGATCCCGAAGGGGCGGCCCCGTGGATCGACAGGGTCGATGCGTGATCCTGGTCCCGGTAGTGCGCGGTATCCCGGAGCTCAGCGAGCCACCGGTGCCATGCCTTGCTGTACTCCTGGCCGGCTGCGGGGTGACGGGCGGACGCAAGCGAGCGCGCACCTTCCTCGTCCAGGGCGAGCCCGGCCGCGAGGACTCGGATCACCGCGTCGCCGTGCGGACCGAAGAGCAGCGACGGGGAGATCTCCTCCCGTAGGTCGACAGCGAAGGCGCGGGTGTAGCCCGCGTCAGGCCGCAGGTTCTCGCCGGCCCGCGCCATTGCGGCACGTTCCTCGTCCGTTGCCGGAGGCACCACCTCGGCCCGGAACAGCCGCCCTGGCCATCGGGTGACGAGAACGCGTTCCAGCGTGTGGTCGACCACGATCCACGGCGGCTCGAACGATGGCAGCATCACCCGATCGCCGACTGTCGCCACCTTCAGGTAGTCGGGGTCCTTGGCGGTGACAAGGACGAAGCCTGCCACCGTGTCCCCGTCCGCGAGCTCCCCCACCGTCATCGCCGCCACCCCGAGATCAACAGCCGCTCAGCCTTCGTCCGCACGAACGTACCGGGCTCCAGCCTGCAGTGACAACGCTCGACGTTCGGGGGCACAGGACACAACCTGCCATCCTGCATCCAGCTCTGGTCGAAGCTGTGAATCAGTGCTTCAATTCTTGCTGTGGCATACCGACGCACCCCCGCTGTACAGGCCAGGCTCGACGCCCAGCGCGTGGTCGTGCTGGCATCCGCCGTGGACCTGCTGGCCGAACGCGGCTACGCGGGCTGCTCGATGGCCGCCGTCGCGGACCGGGCCGGGATCGCCACCGGCAGCATGTACCGGTACTTCGCGGGCAAGGCCGAGCTCTCGGTCGAGCTGTTCCGGGTCGTGGTGCTCCGCGAGGTGGCCGCCGTCGAGACGGCCGTCGCCAAGGCCGAGGCCGACGGCGCGGGCCCGCACGGGCGGGTCGCCGCCGTGGTGCGGACCTTCGCGGCCCGGGCGCTCAAGGCGCCCCGGCTGGCCTACGCCCTGCTGGCCGAACCGGCCGACCAGGTGGTGGACGCCGAGCGGCTGGTCTTCCGCCGGGCGTTCCGCGACCTGATCGCCGCCCAGATCGCCCCGGCCGTCGCCGACGGCCGACTCCCGGACCAGGACGCCCAGTTGACCGCTGCCGCCCTGGTCGGCGCGATCGGCGAGGCATTGGTCGGCCCCCTCGCGGCCGGCCGGGCCCAGGACGACCTGATCCCCGCCCTGGTCACTTTCACCCAGCGCGCCCTTGGAGGGCACAATGCCGACGCATGAGGTCACCAACCAGGTGCCCGACCTGTACGGCCACGACGTGGCCGCCGACCCGACCCTGCTGGCCGCCCTGCACCGGGCCGGCGCGGGCTGGGCCGAGCCCCGGCTGCACGATCTCGGCCGGCTCGCCGGGACCGAACAGGCCGCCGACTGGGGCCGGTTGGCCAACGACAACCCGCCGGTGCTGCGCACCCACGACCGGTACGGGCACCGGATCGACGAGGTGGAGTTCCACCCCGCCTGGCACCAGCTGATGACCGTCGCGGTCGGGCACGGCCTGCACGCCGCCCCCTGGGCGGACACCAGGCCCGGCGCGCACACCGCGCGGGCCGCCGGGTTCTACGTCTGGGGCCAGGTCGAGGCCGGGCACAGCTGCCCGGTCTCGATGACCTACGCCTCCGTCCCCGCACTCCGCGCCACTCCCGAACTGGCCGCGCAGTACGAGCCGTTGCTCACCGCCACCGAGTACGACTTCGGCCTGCGCGAGCCGCACGGCAAGCGCGGTCTGATCGCGGGCATGTCGATGACCGAGAAGCAGGGCGGCTCGGACGTCCGGGCCAACACCACCACCGCGACCCCGCACGCCGACGGCACGTACCGGATCACCGGCCACAAGTGGTTCACCTCGGCCCCGATGTCGGACCTCTTCCTGACGCTCGCTCAGGCACCGGGCGGGCTGAGCTGCTTCCTGCTGCCCCGGGTGCTGCCGGACGGCGGCCGAAACCGTCTGCTGATCCAGCGGCTCAAGGAGAAGCTGGGCAACCGCTCCAACGCCTCCGCCGAGCTGGAGTACGACGGAGCGGTCGGCTGGCTGGTCGGTGAGGAGGGCCGGGGTGTGCCGACCATCATCGAGATGGTCAACATGACCCGGCTGGACTGCACGCTGGGCGCCGCCTCCGGGATGCGGCTCGGCGCGGTCCGCGCGCTGCACCACACCACCCATCGCCGGGCGTTCGGCGCCGCGCTGGTGGACCAGCCGCTGATGCGCAACGTGCTGGCCGACCTGGTGGTCGAGTCGGAAGCCGCCACCGCCGTCGCCCTGCGGCTGGCCGAGGCCACCGACCGGGCGCTGGCGGGGGACCAGCAGGAGGTGCTGGTCCGGCGGCTCGGCCTGGCGGCGGCCAAGTACTGGGTCTGCAAGCGCGGTCCGATGCACGCGGCCGAGGCGCTGGAGTGCTTCGGCGGCAACGGCTACGTGGAGGAGTCCGGTATGCCCCGGCTCTACCGGGAGGCCCCGCTGGTGTCGATCTGGGAGGGCTCGGGCAACGTCGCCGCGCTGGACGCGCTGCGGGCGATGGCCCGTCGGCCGGAGACCGTGCAGGCCCTGTTCACCGAACTGGACGCCGCAGCCGGGGCGGACCGCCGACTGGACGCCGCCGTGACCGTGCTGCGCAAGCAACTCGGCGACACCGCCGAGATCGAGTACCGCACCCGGCGGCTGGTCGAGCAGATCGCACTGGTCTTCCAGGGCTCGCTGCTGGTCAGGTACGGCGACCCGGCGGTGGCCGACGCGTTCTGCGCCTCCCGGCTGGGCGGCGACCACGGTGGCGCCTTCGGCACCCTGCCGACCGGGGTGGACACCGCCGCCGTGCTGGCTCGGGCGGAGGCCGTACCGGGTGTCTGAGGTCAGCTCTGAGGTCAGCTCTGAGGCGGCCGAAGTACAGGCGTTCTGGCGGGAGTTGGGACTGCCCGGGCTGATCGACGTGCACACCCACTTCATGCCGGAGCGGGTGCTCGCCAAGGTCTGGGCCTACTTCGACGCGGCCGGACCGCTGATCGGCCGGCCCTGGCCGATCTCCTACCGCCAGGAGGAGCAGCAACGGCTGGAGCAGCTGCGGGAGTTCGGGGTGCGGGCGTTCACCGCGATGCTCTACCCGCACAAGCCGGGGATGGCCGCCTGGCTGAACGGCTGGGCCGCCGACTTCGCCGCCCGCACCCCGGACTGCCTGCACACCGCGACCTGCTTCCCGGAGCCGACCGCCGAGGAGTACGTCGGCAAGGCGCTGGCGGACGGCGCCCGGGTCTTCAAGATGCATCTCCAGGTGGGTGGTTACGACCCGGCCGACCCGCTGCTGGACGGGGTGTGGGGGCAGCTCGCGGAGGCCGGGGTGCCGGTGGTCACGCACTGCGGCTCCGGACCGGTGCCCGGTAACCACACCGGGCCTGGACCGATGAGTGCGGTGCTCGAACGGCATCCCCGGCTGCGGCTGGTGGTGGCCCATCTGGGGCTGCCCGAGTACCAGGAGTTCCTCGCCCTGGCCGAGCGCTTCCCGGAGGTCCGGCTGGACACCACCATGGCGTTCACCGACTTCACCGAGGAACTCTCGCCGTTCCCCCGGGAGTTGCTGCCCCGGCTGGCCGCCCTGGGCGACCGGGTGCTGCTCGGTACCGACTTCCCGAACATCCCCTACCGCTACCTGCACCAGCTGCACGCGCTGGCCGGGCTCGGCCTCGGCGAGGACTGGCTCCGGGCGGTCTGTCACGACAACGCCGCCCGGCTGTTCGGGCTGGACCGAGCGGTCGGGCCGGGGTGATCCTCCGTCAGGAGGTCAGGCGCCGGTGGTCGAACCCGGGCGGATCACCATCAGCACGACGACCACGGCCCACAGCAGGTTGAAGACCCCGGCGGTCATCGGCAGCAGGCGCAGGCCCTTGGTGGCGCGGCTCTGCTCGTCGGCGTTCTCCGGGGCGTCCAGTGCATCGACGGTGGCCTGCTGGCCCGGGACCACGAACAGCAGCAGCAGGGCGGCCGCGACGGTGGTCAGCACGATCGAGGTGATCAGCCAGGGATCGCCCATCACGTCCATCACCTGGGCCGTGCCGATGCCGAGCAGCGGTACGGCCAGACCGAGCATCGCGTAGACCTGGGTGATCCGGTGCAGCAGCCGGACGGAGGCGGCGGCCTGGAGCTGCCCGGGGCCTTCGGTCAGCGCGGCCTGGGCGCGGCGCGGGAACATGCTCACCGCGACGGCCACCGGGCCGATGAAGAGCACCGAGGCCAGCACGTGCAGGCTCAACAGCAGCTTGGCCATGGGGAGTCCTTCCGACGACCGATCGGATCCGAACCTAACACCCGGACGGAGTAGTTCCGCAGGGTGGGTGGCGGGATCGGGATCGGCCGTCGGGAGGATACTGCGGGGCTCGCGGTGGGGCAGATCAAATATGGACGAATCAGTGCATTGAATAGGTCGGTCGAGCCGCCTTCCCGGCGGACCACTGCCGATCGGAGCAGTCCCGTGCGTCACCTCCCGGTCCAACCGGCCCAGCAGCGTTCGCCCCTGGGCCGGCGGCTGGCCCTGGTGGCCGCAGCCGCCGTGCTGCCGGTGGCGGCGCTGAGCGTACTGGGGACCGCCGCCCCGCTCTCCCCGCCGCTCGGTCCGTGCAGCGGCCCGGACTGCCCGAGCGTCTGGCTGCCGCCGAACAACGGCAACGTGGTCGGCCGGGACGCCACCATCAACGTCTTCGTCGGCGGCGACTACTCGGTCCAGGGCCGGGCCGCCGAGGTCGAGGGCAAGGTGGTCGCACTCGGTGACCTGACGGTGAACAAGGACGGCGGCGGTCTGTTCAACATGGCCGTGGCCGGGGTCGGTTCACGTGTGGTGCCGCCGGACGGCACGGACTTCGTCACCGTCGGCGGCAACGTCACGGTGCAGCCCGCCAACACGGTGGAGATCGGCGGCACCTCCGACCTCCTCGGCACGCTGGCCTTCGGCAACCTCCGCTACGGCGGCACCCTGACCGGCACGGTGAACGTGGTCCCGACCGGGCAGACGATCCAGGACGCCACCGCGAAGAACCAGTACGCGGGACTGCCCGACCAGATCGCCGAGCTCTCCACCTGCGCGGGCACCGCGACCGCCAACGGCACGGTGACCGTCTCGGGCAACCAGGTGACCTTCACCGGGGACGGCACCAGCGCTCGGCAGATCTTCAACGTCCCAGGAAACATCGGGTCGTTGACCACCGCGGCCGACCTGGTCATCGCGGGCATCCCGGCCGGGGCGACCGTGGTGATCAACATGCTCGGCACCGACCCGGTCATCAACACCAACACCGGTACCGGGCTGGCCGGTGACCCGTTCACCGACCTGCGCTCGCGGCTGATGTGGAACTTCCCGAACGCCACCAGCTCGACCATCATGGGCGGCGCCCAGTTCCAGGGCTCGATGATGGCCGCCAACCCGGCCGGGACCACGATGATCAGCACCCCCGGTTTCAACGGCCGGGTCTACCTGGCGGGCAACCTGGTGCAGCTCGGCAGTTCGGGCAGCGAGGTGCACAACTACGCGTTCGACGGGGACCTGCCGGAGTGCGCCACCCCGACCCCGACCCCCAGTCCTTCGGACAGCAGCACCCCGACGCCGACTCCCACGCCGAGCCCCTCGGAGAGCACGTCCAGTACCCCGACCCCGACCCCCAGCCCGTCCGAGAACACCCCGGCGCCCAGCAGCTCCACCCCGGTCCCGGAGAGCTCCAGCGCCGGGCCGAGCGGCTCCGCCTCCGCGAGTGCGTCCGCGAGTGGCGGCTCCCAACTCCCGGGCACCGGAGCTGGATCGGCCGTCCCGCTCGGACTGGCGGCCGGCGGGCTGGTCACCGCAGGTGGGGTCGCCTTCTGGGTCGCCCGCCGCCGGGGTCGCCACAGCTGACGCCGGCCGCAAGGCTCAGCGCTCGGCGAAGAACCGTTCCACGCTGTCGCGCCGGTCGGCGAACTCACCGAGGGGTTCGCCGACCACCCGGCCGGCCAGCTCGACTGCCAGCATGCCGACGTCGGCCCGGAGTTCGAGCTCGGCCAGCTCACGGTCGACCGACAGCGTCGCCCGGCCGGCCGTCACCAGAGCCTCCCGCTCGGCCAGGCCCTCGGCCCGGGCCGCCGCGACCAGGGCGGCACCCTCCTCGGCCGCCTCCTGGCGTATCCGGGCGGCTTCGTGGTGCGCCTCGTTGAGCACCTTGCGGTACTCGGCGTAGGTCTCCCGGGCCGCCGTGCGGAGCTCCTCGCTGTAGTCGAGCCGGCCCTCGATCGCGTCGTGGCGATCGGCCAACGTCCGCTCCAGGCGGGGGAACAGCACCCGCCCGAGCACCAGCAGGATCACGGCGAACAGCGCGAGGCCGAACACCATCGAGGGCAGGTCGGGCTTGAGTGGGCCGATGTCTATATCCATACCGGAACTGTACGATCTGATGTTCCGTCATGTCCGGTGAGTGGCACTTCCGGTACGGAAGACTCCGTCGGAACCGGTGCGCGCGAGGCCACGCTGTGCGACGATCTCGTGACGTTCGTACGGTGATCCGGCCAACGCTCGGTGGGGGAAGTCTTGTCGGAGTACACGGAGTTCGTGACCGCCGACGGCGCGGTGGTCCGGGTCGAGCGGCAGCAGTCGTCCGCCGCCCCGGACGAGTTCGGGATGCGGCCTGTCGGCCGGGGTGCGGCAGCCGCAGCGGGGGTCGAGCGCGCGGGCGAGACCTTCGAGCAGGCGCTGGCGGGGGTCAGGGCGGCCGCCGGAGCGGCGCTCGCGGTCTTCCGGGACGGCAGCCTGAAGCCGGACGAGGTGGAGATCGAGTTCGGGGTCAAACTCACCACCGAGGCGGGGGCGTTGATCGCGCGGACCGCCGCCGAGGCCCATCTCACCGTCAGACTCAGCTGGGCGCCCGGACGTTCGGCCTGAGTCCGCCCGATGGCGAATCCGTACTGGCTGGCCCGGATCAGTGTCGGCGGGCCCGACCCGACCGTCGGCGCGGGAGTGCTGGTCACCGACCGGCTGGTGCTGACCTGTGCCCACGTGGTGCACGGCCGGGCCACCGCCGAGGTCAGGCTGGTCAACCGCCCCGACCACCCCGAGCTGTCGGCCACCGTGCTGCGCCGTGGCCCCTGGCCGAGCGGACGGCACGGCCGGGACGGCACCGGGGACGTCGCCGTGCTCGAACTCGCCGCCCCGGTGCCGGACCGGGTCGCCCGGCCCGCGCCGTTCGCCCCGCTGCACCACTGGGACCGGCCGCCCTACCCCGGGCTGACCGCGCACGGCTTCCCGCTCGACCACGAGGCCGGGCGGAGCAGTGAGATCCGGCCGACCCGGGGCGGCATGCTGATCGGCGGCGAGCTGGTGCAGCTGGAGCACGACACCCACGGCATGCCGCTGTCACCCGGCTTCAGCGGCGGCCCGGTGGTGGACTCGGCCAGCGGTGAACTGGTCGGCATCGTGACGGCGGCTCAGGACACCCTGGACCGCCCGCCGGTGCCGGGCCGGGACGGCAGGGTCCGCCCGGCCGTCCGGCTCGGCCAGATGCTGCCCGCCGGGGCGCTGGCCCGGTACGTCCCCGAGCTGGCCGACCTGATCCCCGGCGCGGCTCTCCCGGTCGACCAGGTACGGGAGTTGCGCGCCCTGGTCGCTGCGGCCGGGCCGGTCGCCGACCCGCTGGAGCTGTACCGGGCGGCCACCGCCGCGCAGGGCCTGCTGGACCCGCCGACCCGGCCCGCGACGCTCTGGGAGACCTGCTGGTACCTGCTCTCCGAGGTCACCGAGGTGCCGGGCGCCGCGCACCACCCGGTCCGCGAGTTCGCTGGACTGCTGGCCGCCGCGGCCACCGATCCGGCGCAGCGCGAGCGGCTGGACCGGCTGGCAGCCGGCGCCGACAGTGGGGGAACGGCGGGCGAGCGGTGGCGGCCAATCCTGGTCGAGATCGGCCACAGCGGCGCCGGCCGGAGGAAGTTCACCGTCGGGGTCCGCACGGTGCGCGGCGGGGAGTACGGGCCGCCCCGGCTGCGCACGCTGGGCCAGTCGGCGCTGCAGGGCGAGGTGCTGGCCGAGATCGACCGGCAGCTCGGCCTGCTGGCGGCGGACGGTGCCGAGTTGATCGTCTTCGTGCTGCCCCGCACCCTGCTCACGGTGCCGGTGCACGGCTGGACCGGCAAGCGGTCGTTCGGCCCGCTCGGCGCCGACCACGCCGTGGTGGTGGTGGACCGCCAGCGCCGGGACAGCGCGGTGGACCGCCGCAAGCTGGAGATGAACTGGGCGCTGCGGAAGTCCGAGCGGCGCACCGTGGTGCACCGGGTGGAGTGCGCCGAGCCCGGCGAGCCCCGGGCGCTCTACCACCTGCTCGGCCCGGTCGAACGCCCGCAGCTGCCCGCCCTGCCGGGCCTGCCGAAGGACCGCCCGTACGGCCCGCTGCTGGACGCCGCGCTGAGCGCCGGGGCGCACGCGGTGATCTGGCCGGAGTGGAGCTGCGGTGAACGGCACCACCCCGGACGGAACTGCCGGGGCAGCCGCTTCACTGCCAGACTGGCAGTGGAACTGGCCGGCACCCCACCAGGAGAACTGCCGTCCCGGATCAAGGAGTTGCGCCACCAGGCGGAGGAGAGCGGAGACCCGGCCGGGCACTGGGCGGCCGGCCTGGTCCTGCTCTGGGAGGACCCGCAGCTGCTGCCCAGCCCGCACCGACCGTACCCGGTCGCCCCGACCGTCCGTCAGTCCCGCCCCGGCGCGGGTGAGTAGCAGGAGAGTCAGCACGATGCCGCTGCAACGGATCTACCGGGGCGCCGAGCACCCCCACGACGGCCTGGCCGACCTCCCCGCGCCGCCGCCCTGGCGCGCCTTCGACGGCGGCCCCGAGCTGCCCACCCCCGAGGCCGCGGCCGATCCGGGCGCCGCCTCGGCCGGTCACCGGGCCGCCACCTTCCGCCCCACCCCGGAGACCGTCGAGCTGGTCAACGCCGCCCTCCACCTGCGCCGCCCGCTGCTGGTCACCGGCCCGCCCGGCAGCGGCAAGTCCAGCCTCCCGTACGCGGTGGCCCGGGAGTTGGGCCTCGGCCCGGTGCTGCGCTGGAACATCACCAGCCGCAGCGCACTGCGCGACGGCCTCTACCAGTACGACCCGCTGTCCCGGCTCTACGCCGCCAACCAGGCAGGGCCGGACGGTGCGGGCGCGGGCCTGGAGGAGCACCTGCGGCTCGGCCCGCTGGGCACCGCACTGCTCCCGTACCGGCGGCCCCGGGTGCTCTTGATCGACGAGATCGACAAGGGCGACCTGGACCTGCCCAACGACCTGCTGCACGTGCTGGAGGACGGCCAGTACGAGATCGACGAACTGGTCAGGGCCGCACCGCAGTTGCCCGAAGCCGAGGTGCTCACCGCGGACGGGCTGAGCCGGGCGCGGGTGCGCGGCGGGCGGGTGCGCTGCCGGGCCTTTCCGTTCACCGTGCTGACCAGCAACGCCGAGCGGGAGTTCCCGGCCGCCTTCCTGCGCCGCTGTGTGGTGCTGGAGCTGCGCCGGCCCGAGGGCAGCGAACTCGAGGAGATCGTCCGCTCGCACCTGCCGTCGGCGGACCACGCCCTGGTGGCCGAGATCCTCCAGGTCTTCCTGGACCGGCGGGCCGAGGGCGAGTTGGCCACCGACCAGCTGCTGAACGCGATCTACCTGACCGCCCGGCCCGAACTCGCCGACCAGGCCGACCGGGCGGCACTGGCCGCCCGGGTGATGCCCTACCTGAGCAGAGGCCGGGACGACGATGACTTCTGAGCGGCGGGGAGCCATGGACCGGCTCGCCGCGCTGCTCACCGGTCTCGGCCGCCCCGAGCCGGACCCGGTGGAGCTGGCCGAGCTGCTCTGGCTGGCGGCCCGGAGCGAGCGCACCCCGGACGGTGCGCCCGCCGACCGCCCCGGCGGCCGGGCCGTGCCCGGTGCTCTCGGTCCTGACGGACCGTCACCAGGCGTCCCGGTGGAGCCGAACGGCCCGCTGCTGCCACTGCACCTGCCGGTCGCCGACCCGGCCGACGGGACGGCCGCCGCCGGTACGGTGGCCACCCCGAGCGCGCCGATGCTGGCCCGGCCGCTTGACCTGCAGCGCGCGCTGCGCCCGCTCAAGCGCCAAGTGCCCGACCCGCGCCGTGCGTTGCTGGACGAGGACGCCACCGCCGACCGGCTGGCCGAGGCGCTCCGCGGCCCCGACCCGGTGCACTGGCTCCCGGTGCTGCGGACCGGCACCGAGCGCTGGCTGAGCCTGCGGCTGGTGCTGGACTGCGGCCCGACCATGGCGCTCTGGCGCCCGCTGGCCCGCGAGCTCGCCCTGCTGCTGCGGCAGACCGGCGCGTTCCGGCAGGTCGGCTCGGCCCGGCTGGCCGCCGACGGCACCCTGGCCGGGGCGCAGCCCGGCCCGCGGGTGGTGACCCTGGTGCTCAGCGACGGCATGGGGCCGCAGTGGCGCCCGGGCCCGGCGGGGGAGCGGTGGTACCGGACGCTGGGTGCGCTGCTGCGGCGTGGCCCGGTCGCGGTGGTCCAGCCGCTGCCCGAGCGGCTCTGGCCGCTGACCGCGCTGCCCGCCGTGCCCGGGGTGCTCGGCGCGCCGGAGGCCGGGGTGGCGAACTCGGGGTACGGCTTCCGGCCGCTGGAGCGCCCGGTCGGCCCGGGTCCGGTGCTGCCGGTGCTGGAGGCGGACCCGGAGTGGGTGGCGAACTGGGCCTCACTGGTCGGTAGTTCGGGCGGCGCCGAGGTGGTCGGCGCGGCGCTGCGGATCGGCCCGGTGCCGGTCGGAGTCGAGGGGACCCCAGCGGCCGGTCCGGCCGGGCAGGATGCCGAGGAGTTGGTCCGGCGGTTCCGTGCGGTCGCCTCCCGGGAGGCGTACACGCTGGCCGGGCTGGCCGCGCTCACCACACCCGCGCTGCCGGTACTGCGGCTGCTGCAACGGGCCGCCTTCGCCAGGCCCCGGCCGCAGCAGCTGGCCGAGCTGGTGGTGAGCGGGCTGCTGACCGAACGGCCCGGTCAGCAGGACAGGTTCGAATTCCGGCCGGGCGTCCGCGAGTTGCTGGTCCACACGCTGCCCAGGTCGGTCACCCACCAGGCGGTCGGTCTGCTGATCCGGGTCGGCGAGCAGATCGCCGCCCGGGCCGGTCTGGTGCCGAACGAGCTGGCCGCGATCGCCGCCACCGACACCGAGGGCGCCCCGCTCACCGCCGAGACCCGCCCGTTCGCCCTGGTCAGCCCAGCGGCCCTGGGCATCGTCGGCCTTCGGGAGCCGGTCGCCGCCACCGTCGAGACCGCCCGGATCGGCCCGCGCGGCGCCCGGGCGGTGCTGTTCGCGCCGAACCAGAGCCCGGAGGAGGTGGAGCGACTGACCGAACTGGCCGCCGCCCTGGGCAATCCGGAGCTGGTCGGGATGCGCCCCGAGCACATCTGGCTCGGACTGCTGGGCACGGTGGAGGACTTCCGGCTCGCCCTGCGCCGTGCGGACCAGGAGGCGGACAGCATCCTGCTGGTGTACCTGGCGGGCTGGTCGGCCGAGATCGAGCCGCTGCTCGGCGAGCTGCTCGGGCACCGGCGCAGCCTGGTGCTGATGCTCGATCTGGTCGGCGGGAGCGCGCCGAAGCTGCCGTACCCCCGGGTGGTGATGCTCCGTCGGTCGTCCGACCGCTCACTGGCCTCGGTGTGCATCGAGGTGCTCAGGACCGGCCGGTTCGGCGGGCCGCCGGAGCTGGACCTGCGGGACTTCGCGACGGAGCTGGCCGAGCGGGCCGACCCGGGCGTCCGGCTTCAGGTCGAGCTGCCGGAGCCGATGCTGTTCACCCGGAACCCGGCCGGCCAGCGCTACTGCTACCTGGGCCGGGCACCGGGGGACGACCCCGCGGTGGACCGGTTCCTGGCCGATCTCGGTGAGGAGGTCTGGCAGCTGACCGACCTGGCGGTGGCGACCAGACAGCCGGGCTCGGTGGCCCGCTGCGAGGTGTTCGTCCCGCTGTACGAGCGGGAGTACTTCCGCAGCGCCCGCTGCGGCCGGGAGTGGGCCGCCTTCGCCCGCCGGACGGACCTGTCCCGGGGGTTCGTCCCGGTCTTCGGGCGGCCCATCGGGCACCTCGAACTTCCCTACACCGCCCGCCAGTTGAACTACCGAGACCAGCAGTACGGGGACGACTACGCCAGGCTGGGCCTGTTCGGCCTGCCGCCGCAGCAGTACGAGCTCGCCGTGCACCGGATCGCCGCCCGGATCGTCGAGGTGGCCGAGCGGCACCGCATCCCGCCCGGCCACCCGGTCGACCTCGGTACGCTGCCGAACGCGTTCAGGTGACCTCGCCGCGCTGCCCGAACCGCTCCTCGCGCCACTCCTCGGACTCCAGCACCTCGGCCAACTGCCGGGCAGCGTCCCAGACTTCGGTGTACGACAGGTAGAGCGGGGTGAAGCCGAAGCGCATCAGGTCCGGCGCCCGGAAGTCGCCGACCACCCCGCGCGCGATCAGCGCCTGCACCACCGGGAACCCGTCCGGGTGCCGCAGCGCGACCTGGCTGCCACGCCTGGCCCGCTCGCGCGGCGTCACCACCTCGACGCCGTACTTGGCCAGCGGCTCGACCAGCTCGATGAACAGGTCGGTCAGCGCCAGGCTCTTCGCCCGCACCTCCGCCAGGTCCACCTGCTCCCAGATCTCCAGGCTGGACTCCAGCGCGGCCTGCCCGAGCAGCGAGGGTGAGCTGGTGAGGAACCGGCCGATGCCCTGCACCGGCTGGTAGCCCGGCTCGAAGTCGAACGGCCTGGCATGGCCGAACCAGCCGCTGAGCGGCTGCTCGGCCTCGGCCAGGTGACGCTCCGCCACGTACAGGAAGGCGGGCGAACCCGGGCCGCTGTTCAGGTACTTGTAGGTGCAGCCGACCGCGAAGTCGACGCCGTTGGCGTCCAGCTCGACCGGCAGCGCGCCGACCGCGTGGCAGACGTCCCAGATCATCAGCGCGCCGGCCGCCTGGACCTGACGGGTGATCGCCGGCAGGTCGAGCAGCTCGCCGGTGCGGTAGTCGACCAGCGAGAGCAGCACGACGGCGGTGTCCGGGCCGAGCCGGTCGGCCAACTGGTCGGCGGAGTCCAGCAGTTCGGTGCGCGCCGCGCCGCCGGAAAGCGAGCTGACGCCCTCGGCGATGTACAGGTCGGTCGGGAACGCGGCCCGCTCGGCCAGCACGGTGGACCGGCCGGGCCGCAGCCGGAGCGCGGCGGCCAGCACCTTGAACAGGTTGACCGAGGTGGTGTCACAGACCACCACCTGCCCGGCGGCGGCACCGAGCAGCGGCGCCACCCGCGCGCCGAGGGTGTGCGGCTTGGCGAACCAGCCCGCCTCGTTCCAACTGCGGATCAGCTGCTGCCCCCACTCCTGCTCCACCACCTGCCGCACCCGCTCGGGCGTACGGGCCGGGAGCACGCCGAGCGAGTTCCCGTCCAGGTAGATCAGGCCCTCGGGCAGCACGAACTCGGCGCGGAAGTGCGCCAGCGGGTCGGCGGCGTCGAGTGCGGCGCACTCCTCGCGCGTACGGGTCACAGCGAGTTCCTCACGTTCCACAGCTCGGGGAAGACGTCCTGGTCGGCGGACTCCTTGAGCCAGCTCAGGCCGCTGGAGCCGCCGGTGCCCGGCTTGGCGCCCATCGAGCGCTTCACGGCCGAGTAGTGCCGCTGGCGCCAGCGGGTCACCCGCTCGGCGGTGTCCAGCAGCGATTCGCCGAGCCGGGCCAGGTCGGCCAGCGCCGGGTCGGTGTAGACCTGCCGCCAGGCCGCCTCGACCTGCTCGGTCGGCCGGTAGCGGGCCGGGCCGCCGGTCACGTCCACGGTCAGCCCGCGCCGGGAGAGCAGCGCCAGCACCTCGTCGTACAGGCTCGGGGTCTCCAGCGCGGCGACCAGCTCGGCGTGTACGGCGGGCACGCCCTGGTACATCGCCAGCAGCCGCTCGCTCTTGTTGCCGAGCAGGAACTCCAGCCGCAGGAAGGCCGAGGACTGGAAGCCGCTGGCCTCGCCGAGCACCGGGCGGAAGGCGTTGAACTCCAGCGGGGTCATGGTGGCCAGCAGGTCCCAGGAGTTCACCAGCACGTCCTGGGTGTGCTGCCCGCGCCGCAGGGCGGCCAGCGCGGAGGTCAGGTCGTCCTCGCGCAGGGCGTGCTGGGCGGTGGTCCAGTCGTGCCGCAGCAGGTCGAAGAGCAGCTCCATCACCTGGGTGCTGATGATGAACGACAGCTCGGCGTCCACCTTGCTGCGCGGGTGCTGGAGGCTGTGCAGCACGTCCAGCCGGACGTACTTGGCGTAGGGGGTGCCGACCTCGGGCTCGTCGGCCGGGCCGAAGCTGAGTTTGGGCGTACTGACCTCGGACTGACCCGGCATGGTTCCTCCTGTGCTCACCACCCGCCATCGGGCGGCCCCCATTGTGCGGCGGGCGGGCCGCCGGATTGAATGGGCGACGGATGCGGGATCGGCCGGTCGGCTTTTCGGACGGAAGGTCTTTTCCGGTCCGGCCTACCGAACGGAAAGGACCGCCATGGACGCCGTGGACCGACTGCTGCTGGCCGAACTGCAGGGTGATGCCAGGCTCTCCTACAACGAGCTCTCCCGCCGGGTCAGGCTCTCCTCCCCGGCCGTGGCCGAGCGGGTCCGGCGGCTGGAGGCCGACGGGGTGATCAGCGGCTACCACGCGCACGTCGACCCGGACCGGGCCGGGCTGAAGGTCACCGCCCTGGTGCAGATCCAGTGCTACGGGCCGCGCTGCGTGCTCCGCGACCCCGAGGTGGCGTCCTGGCCCGAGGTGCTCCAGCTGCACCGGGTCACCGGCGGGGCCTGCTGCGCGCTGCTGGTGGCGGTGGCCGGGATGGCCGAGTTCGAGCAGCTGATCGACCGGCTGGGGGGCTACGGGCAGCCGTCCAGCTCGATGATCCTCTCCAGCCCGGTGCCCTGGCGGCCGGTGCAGGTGCCCTGACGGCGGGTCAGTACAGGCCCTGGACGGAGAGCTCGGCGAGCCCCGAGATGAAGAGCTCCACGCCCACCGCCGCGAGCAGCAGGCCGAGCAGCCGGGACATTACCTCCAGCAGGGTCTGGTGGCTGTGCCGAAGCGGCCGGGAGAGCACCAGGACGCAGATGCAGTTGACCGCCACCACCCCCAGGTAGGCGCCCGCCAGCGTGGTCCGCCAGCCCCAGTCGTCCCGCTCCAGTGAGCCGACCATCAGCGCTGTCATCGCCAGCGGGCTGGCGATGTAGGGGAGCAGCAGTTCCCGGAGGCCCTCCAGCAGCTGGTTGGGCAGCTGGTCCGCGTACTCGTCGCCGCCCAGGTGGAGGCCGAGCACCAGTGCGACGGCGTAGATGAAGAAGATCACCCCGCCGGCCAGCTGGAGCGACCAGTCGTCGATGTGGAAGAAGTTGGTGAGGAAGGGCGCCGAGTACTCCACCGCGACACCGACCACGGCCGCCAGCCCGGTGGCCACCAGGGTCAGCTGCACCAGCTCCTTGTGCGTGCGGGTGCGCGCCAGCCGGGCGAAGGCCAGCAGGACCTTGGGCGGTCCGACCACCGCGAACAGGATGACGAAGGTGCTGGGCAGGTCGAAGTCGTGCATGGCTCCCAGCATGCGTCAGCGGGGGCACGCACCCGTGGCGCCGCGCCCCTAACCGACGGAGGGTCCTAGCCGATCACGGCCTGCGCGTCGATCTCCACCAGCATCGCCTCGTGCGGCAGCTCCACGAAGATCGTGGTCCGGCACGGCTTCACGCCGCCCTGCACGTGCGTGTCGATGAACTCGCCGTAGACCTCGTTCATCAGCGCGAAGTCCGCCCGCTTGGTCAGGTAGACCCGGAACATCACCACGTCCTCGACCGTGGCGCCGCCCGCCTCCAGCACCGCCTGGACGTTCTCCAGGGTGCGCAGGGTCTGCGCCTTCACGTCACCCGGGTAGAGGTACTCCGAGGTCGCCGGATCCTGCGGCCCCTGGCCGGAGACCTGGAGGATCGGGCCCTTGCGGACCCCCTGCGAGAACACCCAGGCGGGCGCGGGGGCGTCGTTGGTACGGACTTCGGTCTTCATACTTCCCGTCCTAGGGCAGTGGGATCGGTCCAGCCGCAGTCGGCGGAGATCGCGGCGGTGGTGGCCCGGAGCCGCGGCAGCAGCGCCAGGACCTGGTCGTACGGCAGCAGCATGTCCGGCACCGAGACCGAGGCGGCCGCGACCACCCGGCCGGTGGCGTCCCGGACCGGCGCGGCCACGCAGTTGATGAACGACTCGTGCTCGGCGTGGTCCTGCGCCCACCCCTGCGCGGCCACGGTGTCCAGCTCGGCCAGCAGGGCGGCCGGGGTGGTCAGGGTGTGCGCGGTGTACGGGGTGAACTCCAGCCCCTCGGCGATCCCCCGGCGCTCGGACGGCGGCAGATCGGCGAGCAGCACCTTGGCCACCGCCGCGCAGTGCAGCGCGGCCCGCAGGCCGATCCGGGAGTACATCCTGACGGGGTGTCGGGAGTCGTACTTGTCGATGTAGACCACCTCGCCGCCCTCGTACGCCGCCAGGTGCACGGTCTGGCCGGTGGCCGCGTTCAGCTCGCGCAGGTGCGGGGCGGCGACGGTGCGGATGCCGCGCTGCTCCAGCGCCTGCCCGGCCAGCGCGAACAGCTGAGGCCCGAGCCGGTAGCGGTGGGCGGCGTCGCGCTGGACGATCCGCTCCTCCTCCATCGGGCGGAGCAGCCGCAGCGCGGTGCTCTTGTGCACGTCCAGCACGGCCGCCAGCTGCTCCAGGCTGCGCTCGCCCTCGCCGAGCTCGGCCAGCAGGCGCATCGCGCGGGCGACGGTGGAGCTGCTCATGCCGGGGCCGTCCGGAAGCCGTCCGAGTCGACCTCGGTGCCGGCCCAGCCCGCCTCGTCGGCGGCCAGCAGTGCGTCGATCACGGTGGCGGGCGGCAGCACGCCCAGGTCGCCCCGGACGGTGAGTGCGGCGGCGGCGGACAGGTGGCCGAGCCGGAGCCGCTGACGCTCCGGCAGCTCCCGCAGGGTGCCGGCGAGATAGCCCGCCGCGAAGGCGTCACCCGCGCCGGTCGGCTCCACCACCGAGACCCGCAGGGCGGGCTCGGCGACGGTCGAGCCGTCCTGGGCGATCGAGGTGGAGCGGTGCCCGTCGTCCTTGAGCACGATCACGCCGGGCCGGGGGAGCAGCTTGCGCAGCCCCGCCGGGTCGTCGGTGCCGAGCACCTCGCGGGCCTCGTCGGCGCCGAGCAGCACGATGGTGGCGGCGTTCATCAGGAAGCGCAGGGCCTGCCGGTCCCGCCCGGCCCAGAGTGCGGGGCGCCAGTTCAGGTCGAAGCTGACGGTGCGTCCGGGGGCGCCGAGCAGGGTGCGCACCAGGCGGTGGCAGCTGTCCGAGAGGGCAGGCGTGATGCCGGTCAGGTGGATCAGTGGGGCGGCGGCCAGCAGCGGGGCGGCCTTGGGCTCGGCGAGCAGTTCGGGGCCCATCGCGGAGGCGGCCGAACCGCGCCGGTAGTAGTGCATCCGGCTGCGCCCGGCGCCCAGGTCGTACGGGTGGTCCAGGCCCGCGCCGGTCTCCTTGACGTACAGGCCGGTCGGCCGGGAGGGGTCGGCGGTGACGGCGGAGGTGTCCACGCCGTGCGCGGCGATCCGCTCGACCAGGTGGCGCCCGAAGCCGTCGGCGCCGACCCGGCTGACCCAGGCGGCGGGCACGCCGAGCGCGGCCAGACCGCAGGCGACGTTGGACTCGGCGCCGCCGAAACTGCGGCGGAAGCCGTCGGCGTGCTCCAGCGGTCCCGGGCTCTCGGGGATCAGCACGGTCATCGACTCACCGAGGCAGACGGCGGGCGGGAGTGTCACTCGTGGCCTCTCGATCGGCGGGTCCGTTGACCAGTGGTCTGGACCTGATGTTAGATCAGGCTCGGCAGATATCGCAACGACCGTTGCACATAACGCAACGAGGGACGGTGGGCCGTGGTGGAGCTGATGGACCGTGGACGGCTGGCGGAGCTGGCGGACGAGCGGCTGGACTGGCGGTTCAAGGCCGTCCCGGCCGAGGCCTGGGGCCTGACCGTCGCCGAGTACCTGGCCGGAGCGCCGACCCTCGACGACCTCGGCACCCCGCTGGTCACGCTGGACGCGGGCGCGCTCGACCACAACCTCGCCACCATGGCGGCGTACTGCGCCAAGGGGGCCGTCGGCCTCGCCCCGCACGGCAAGACCACCATGGCCCCGGTGCTGTGGCAGCGTCAGCTGGACGCCGGAGCGGATGCCATCACGCTGGCCAACCTCCCGCAGATCCGGGTCGGCCGGGCCTTCGGCCTGCGCCGCATCCACCTGGCCAACGCGCTGCTCGACCCGGCCGGCCTGCGCTGGCTCTCCGCCGAGCTGGCCGCCGACCCGGAGTTCCGGTTCTCCTGCTGGGTGGACTCGGTGCGTTCGGTCGAGCTGATGGCCGAGGCCCTGCGCGGCGCCCCGGCCCCGGTCGACGTCTGCGTCGAGCTCGGCGCCCCCGGCGGCCGGACGGGCTGCCGCACGGTGGACGAGGCGGTCGAGGTGGGCCGCGCGGTGGCCGCCGCGGGCGAACTGCGCCTGGTCGGCGTGAGCGGCTACGAAGGTGCACTGGCGCACGACGCGAGCGCAGACTCGCTCGGCACGGTGGCCGGGTACCTGCGCGAACTCGGCCGCCTCTACCGGCTGTTGGACCGGCTCTTCGACCCGTCCGCCGAACAGATCTGGGTCACCGCCGGTGGCAGCGCCTACTTCGACACCGTGCTCGAGGAGCTGGGCGCCGTGGTCGAGGGCCGGGGGCGGCTGGTGCTCCGCTCCGGCGCCTACCTCGCGCACGACGACGGCTTCTACCGAGGCATCTCGCCGCTGGCCAGGGGCGGCGGCGAGGGCTTCAGGTCCGCCCTGCACGGCTGGCTGCGGGTGGTGTCCCGTCCCGAGCCCGGGCTCGCCCTGCTGGACGGCGGCAAGCGCGACCTGTCCTTCGACGAAGGCATGCCGGAGCCGCAACTGGTGCGCGGAAGAGGCCCGTTGGGCGGCCGGATCACCGCGCTGAACGACCAGCACGCCTTCCTCCGGGAGAGCGACGTGCAGGTCGGCGAGGTGGTCCGGGTCGGCCTCTCGCACCCGTGCACGGTCTTCGACAAGTGGTCGCTGCTGCCGGTGCTGGACTCCGCCGACGCCGAACTCCCGCGCGTGGTCGAGCTGGTGCGGACCTACTTCTGATGGCGGCCGACCTGCTGATCAAGGGCGCCTGGGTGATCGACGGCACCGGCGCGCCCCGCCGCCGGGCCGACATCGCGGTCGAGGACGGCGTGATCGTCTCCGACGCGGCCACCGCCGACCGGGTGATCGACGCCGAAGGGCTGGTGCTCGCGCCCGGGTTCATCGACATGCACGCCCACTCCGACCTGGCCGTGCTCACCGAGCCCGAACACCTGGCCAAGATCAGCCAGGGCGTCACCTGCGAGGTGCTCGGGCAGGACGGCCTCTCCTACGCCCCGGTGGACGACCGGACGCTGGCCGCGCTGCGCCGCCAACTCGCGGGCTGGAACGGCGATCCGGCCGGATTCGACTGGGACTGGCGCGGCGTCGGCGAGTACCTGGACCGGCTGGACCGCTCCCACCTCGCCGCAAACGCCTGCTACCTGGTCCCGCACGGCACCCTGCGCGCCCTGGTGGTCGGCTGGGACGACCGCCCAGCCACACCGCAACAGCTGGACCGGATGCGGGAGTTGCTCGACCAGGGCCTCTCCGAGGGCGCGGTCGGGATGTCCACCGGACTGACCTACACCCCCGGCATGTACGCCGACTCCGCCGAACTGGCCGCGCTCTGTGAGGTGGTGGCCGCCCGGGGCGGCTACCACTGCCCGCACACCCGCTCGTACGGGGCGGGCGCGCTGGCCGCGTACGCGGAGGTGATCGAGCTGTCCCGGCAGACCGGCTGCGGGCTCCATCTCACCCACGCCACCATGAACTTCGGGGTGAACGAAGGCCGGGCGGGCGAGTTCCTGGCCCTGGTCGACGCGGCCCTCGCCGGGGGAGTGGACCTCACCCTGGACAGTTACCCCTACCTGCCGGGGTCGACCACGCTGGCCGCGCTGCTGCCGTCCTGGGCCACCGAGGGCGGCCCGGCCGCCACGCTGGCCCGGCTGCTGGAGCCGCCCGCCCGGGAGGCGATCCGGGTCGCGGTGGAGGAGACCGGCAGCGACGGCTGCCACGGCGTGGTGGCCGACTGGCGGACGGTGCAGATCTCCGGCGTGCGCAACCCCGACCTCGCCGATACGGTCGGCCTGACGGTGCAGCAGATCGCCGACCGCTGGGGGAGCACCGGCACCGCCGCCTTCCTGGAGCTGCTGGTCCGCGACGAGCTGGCCACCGGCATCCTCCAGCACGTCGGCCACGAGCAGAACGTCCGGGAGATCATGCAACACCCCGCGCACTGCGTGGGCAGCGACGGCCTGCTGGCCGGCGCCCGCCCGCACCCCCGGGCCTGGGG
Organism: Kitasatospora sp. Root107; assembly: GCF_001424875.1. Classification (GTDB taxonomy): domain Bacteria; phylum Actinomycetota; class Actinomycetes; order Streptomycetales; family Streptomycetaceae; genus Kitasatospora. Next base: position 376,329 of record NZ_LMCT01000067.1, read on the forward strand.
CACCTTCCCGCGCTGTCTCGGCCACTACGCCCGGGAGTTGGGCGTACTGACGCTGGAGCAGACGGTGGCCAGGATGACCGGCCGCCCGGCCCGGCGGCTCGGCCTGACCAGACGTGGACTGATCCGGGACGGCTATGCGGCCGACCTGGTGCTGTTCGACCCGGCGACGGTGCGGGACACCGCGACCTTCGAGCAGCCCAGGCAGCAGGCCGAGGGCATCCCCTGGGTCTGGGTCGGCGGGGTCGGCGTGATCGAGGACGGCAAGGCAACCGGCGCCCGCCCAGGACGGGCACTGCGGCGACAGGCAGACGGAGGAGTGCGTTGAGCAGCGGGCTGACCGGGTTGAACGGGCTGGCACGGGACCGGGTGATCGCGGTGGTCCGCGCGCCGGTGATCCCCGACGCGGCGGAGCTGTGCGCCGCGCTGGTGGCCGGGGGCATCCGGTGGATCGAGTTCACCTGGACCACCCCCGGCGTGGAGCAACACCTGCGCCGGGCAGCCGAGGTGGCGGAGCAGCTCGGCTGCCGGGTCGGCGTCGGCACCGTGCTGACCGCCGAGCAGGCGCGGCGCGGCGTCGCGGCGGGCGCGCAGTACCTGGTCACCCCGGGCGTACGCGCCGGCCTGGCGGAGGTGGCGGGCGGGGTGCCGGTGGTGATGGGCGCCCTGACACCCAGTGAGGTGGCCACCGCCGTGGACCTCGGGGCGGCGGCCGTGAAGATCTTCCCGGCCCAGGCCTTCGGCGCCCCGTACTTCCGCGACCTGCGCGGCCCCTACCCCGACGTCTCGCTGGTCGCCTCGGGCGGCGTCAACGCGGGCAACGCCGCCGAGTTCCTGGCGGCGGGCGCGCTGGCGGTCTGCGCGGGCAGCGAGGTGGTTGCCCCGACGGTGGTCGCGGCCGGCGGCTGGAGCGGGGTCGAGCTGCGGGCCAGGGAGTTCGTCGCGGCTATCGCAGGGTGACCGCTATTGCAGGGTGACGGTGACCCCGCCCTCGCGGAGCACCTCGAGCACCGCGTCGAAGTACCGCTGCTCGGTCCCGGGCAGCCGCCGGGTGAGCGCCGCCCGAGCCTGCCCGGCGTCGTGCCAGACCAGGCCGAACGGTGCCTCGGGGCCGTAGCCGCCGCGCAGGCAGTCGGCCAACGCGTCCAGGTTGCGGCCGTAGTAGCCGTCCGGGGCGTCCAGCGCGTCGGCCAGCGCCGTGTAGAAGGACGGCTCGTCGGCGATCGCGGCACCACGCAGGTGGTAGGTGGTCGGCATCGGGTACCTTCGCTCGGATGGCGCGCCCGGGTCGAGGGCGTGCCGGGTCTGGGGTGGGATGGGGAAGCCGGTGTTTCTCCCGAGAGCTGAGGCCCCATCATGACCTGTCTGAACCGTAAGGACCTAGGCCTGCTCGCGCTGCGCGGAGCAGTCGGCGGCGTACTGGTGGCGCACGGCGCGCAGAAGCTGTTCGGCTGGTTCGGCGGCGGCGGCCTGGAGGGCACCGCCAAGGCGATGGAACACATGGGCTTCGAGCCGGGCCGGCAGAGCGCGATCGCCTCCGGCCTGGGCGAGACCGGCGGCGGCGCCCTGCTACTGGTCGGCCTGGCCACCCCGGCGGCCGGCGCGATCGTCGCGGGCACCATGGCCGGCGCGATCGCGGTGCACGCCCCCGGCGGCTTCTTCGCCACCGCCGGCGGTTACGAGTACCCCGCCGTCCTCGGCACCTGCGGCCTGGCCCTCGGCGTGGCCGGCGCCGGCCGCTACTCCCTCGACCACCTGGTCGGCCACCGCTTCGACGGCGCCGGCCTCGGCCTGCTCGCGTTCGTCGCCAGCGCCCTGGGCGCAGCCGCCGTGGTGACCCGCCGTCAGGACGTGGTCCGCCGCCGCGAGGCCAGGGCCGCCGACGACGAGGCAGGCATCGGCCTCTCCTAGCCGGGGCTGCGCATCAGGTAGACGTCGGTCGGGTCCTCGGACTCCAGGGTGAAGCCGTACCGCTCGTACAGCCGGCGGGCCGGGCTGCCCTGCAGGACGTTCAGCCGGACGACGACCCGCGCGGAGTCGGCCTCCGCCAGCAGGCTGCGCAGTACGGCCGAGCCGAGCCCCTGCCCCTGCCGGGCAGGGTCGAGGTAGAAGTGCTCCAGCAGCCTCCCGTCCTCGGCGGGCCGGACGGTGACGCAGCCCGCGAAGGCCCCGCCGTCCACGGTGATCACCCGGGTGTGCTCCACCGAGAACGACTCCCGCAGCCGCCGCCGGACCCGGACCTCGTCGTAGCGTCCCAGTCGCTCCAGGTCGGCCCGGAGCACCACGGCCCGCAGCTCGGCGATCGGCTCGACGTCGGCGGGCGTGGCGGGGCGCAGCGTCCAGGTGCTCATCCGGAGGATTTTAGGGTCCAGCCGTCACATTCCCCTGCCGGGGCCCGTCGGTGAGGTAACGACGCATCACCGACCGACAGATGGAGGGGGCTACACAGTGCTGACGAACATCATGTACGTGACGCTCTACGTCACCGATCAAGAGCGCGCGCTGAGGTTCTACACAGAACAGCTCGGCCTGCAGAAGCGCATCGACCATCCGGGCCCGGACGGACGCTTCCTCACCGTAGGCGTTCAGGACAGCCCGCTCGAGATCATACTCTGGCCGCACGCCGCGGCCTCGGGGCAGCCGGCCGAGCACCAGCCGGGCGGCACACCCGGTCCGGTCTTCCTCGAATCGGACGACCTGTGGGCGGACTTCAAGGTGTTCCGCGACCGTGGTGTGACCTTCGACCAGCCTGAGCCGGAGGACTACGGGTTCGGTATCCGCATCGAGGCGGTGGATCCGGACGGCAACCGGATCTCGCTGCGCCAACGCGCAGCACGCCGCCGTCACACGGACACTCAGTAACGCATCGCTCCGGAGTAGGGCATCACGTCGTACGGGACGATCTCGACCGTCTTGCCGGTGCGCGGGGCGTGCAGCAGCTGGCCGTTGCCGAGGTAGATCCCGACGTGGTGCAGGTCGGGGTAGTAGAACACCAGGTCGCCGGGCTGGAGTTGGTCCCGGGCGATCGGCTTCCCTGCCGCGTACTGGGCCTGTGAGGTGCGCGGCAGGGAGATGCCGCCGGCCGCGAAGGCCCGCAGGGTGAGGCCGGAGCAGTCGAAGGAGTTGGGGCCGGTCGCGCCGTAGACGTAAGGCTTGCCGAGCTGGGCGTGGGCGAAGGTCAGGATGTCCTTGACCCGGCCGGTGGCGGGACCGGAGTACGGCATCCGGGCGGTGACGCTGCGGGAGGCGGCGGCGCCCCCCGCGTTCCCGGCCACCACCTTGGCGCGGTCCTCGGCCTTGAGGCCGTTCAGGATGGACTGCACCTTGGCGAGCTTGGCCTGCACCTCCTGCTTCTTCCCGGCCGCGGCCTGCCGGGCCTGGTCGAGACCGGCCAGCTGGGCGGCGGTCTCGTCCCGCAGCTGGTCGAACCGTTTCTGCTGGGCCGTCAACAGCCGCAGGGTGTCCGCCTGGGTGGCGGCGGCCGCGTCCTGCAGGCTCGCGCCGTCCAGGTACTCGGTGGCGTCGGCGGTCAGCATCAGCCGCAGCGTGGGGTCGACCCCGGCCGAGCGGTACTGCTCGGCGGCCACCGCGCCGAGCGTCTCGCGCAGCCGGTTGAGCTGGTCCTGCTGGGTGGCCACCTGCTGCTGGAGGGTGCCGGCCCTGGCCTGCAGCTGCTCCTGCTTCTCGTTCAGCCCGTTGTACAGCTCGGTGTCGGCCTCGGCCTCCTCGTAGAGGTCGTCCACCTGCCGCTGGACCTGCTCCAGCGAGGGCTTCGGCTCCGCCAGAGCGGGGGTCGAGGTGAGCAGCAGCGCGGCCCCCGCGGTGAGGGTCAGGGCGGTCAGACGGCGGGCGGCCAAGGGGTGCTCCCGAGCTGGACGACTAATCTCCTAAGGAAGTTAGTATGAGTGCCGCCGCCAGGGCAAGTGCCGGACCTGACAGAGGCTCAGGCCGGACGGTGTCCGGTGGTGTGGTGCCAGCGGTTGTGGGCGGCGGTCAGTTCGGCGCGGGCCTCGCGCAGGGCCCGGTCCTCGTGCTGCTGCTCCAGCAACCGGTCCCGGTCCGCCCGGGCGGTCTGCTGGGGGATGGTGTCGGACCGGGCCAGCTCCAGGGCGCGGCGGGCCTTGACGGTCCGTTCGCCGAGCGACTCCGGCACGGTCCCGGCGCCGGGCTCGGCCAGCTCGGCCACCCGGTCCTGCAGTTCGGTGATCCGGCGGCGGTACTCGGCCTCGGTGGCGCGGATCTCCTGCTCGGCGGCCGAACGTTCCTGCGCCCGTCGCCGCTCCTCCTCACGCACCCGGCGGCGGCCGGCCGCCAGCTCCGCCCGCTCGGCGGTGTACGCCCGGGCGAAGGCGTAGGCCCAGCCGCCCGGGTAGTTCTGCAGCCGGTTGCCGACCCAGACGGCGATCGCCGCCAGGACCAGTAGTGCCGACATGACGAACGCCATGTCCCCTCCCCCGAGGTCGAAGTCGAAGTCGATCGACGTACGGAGACCTGCCCGGGGGCGGGGCGGGTGACACCTGTTCAGGTCAGGTCAGGTGCGGCAGGCAGACCAGCAGCAGCGGCAGCCCGGCCAGCCCGGCGGGGGCGGCCGCGGTGAGGACCAGCAGCGGGCGGGACGCCGGGCGGTGGTCCGCCAGCCGTTCGATCCTGGCCAGCGCCTGGTGGCCTGCGGTGAGCGCGGCGGCGGGGGCCAGGCCGGTGGCCACCACGCCCATCGCGGTGGCCAGCGCGCGAGGGGTGTGACCGCGCAGCGCCCGGTCGTCGGCGGCCATCTCCAGCAGGGTACGGACCTCGGGGGAGACCAGCCGCCCGAGCGGCAGTCGGCCGAAGGTGCCGGCCAGCGCCTCGGCGGCGCAGGCGGCCAGGTGGTGACGGCCGGTCAGGTGGGCCCGCTCGTGCGCCAGCGCGGCGGCCAGCTGCGGCGGGGTGAGCGCGGCCAGCGCGCCCCGGCTGACCACGATCCGGGCGTGCCGCCCCGGCAGGCAGTAGATGGTGGGCGTCGGGTGGTCCAGCAGCAGGGCGCCGGGGATCCGGCCGCGGTGCGCGGCCAGGTCGAGCAGGGTGCGGTGCCGACGGCGTCCCCGGCGGGCGCCGGTCAGGCTGTGCAGCAGCCGGGTCGCCGGGTAGAGCAGCACCAGGGCGGCCACCGCAGGGGCGGTGCCGGAGACGGCCTCGGGGGAGAGGCCGCACAGGTGCAGCAGGCCCGCGTGGTGGTGCGGGGCCGGGTCGATCAGCTGACGGACCGTGAGCGAAACCGAGCTGATGGCGGAGAGCCCGAGCGCGAGCCAGGTGAACACGCCGAGCAGCGGCGCCCGCCTGGTCCAGCGCGCGCCGGCCAGCAGTGGCGGGAGGGCAACGACGGTCAGTACGGCCCAGAGCCCGAGCAGGGCGGCGGCGCTCACCGCTCGTCCGCCTGGTCCGAGGCGTCGAGTGCGGCCAGCGCCCGGCGCAGGGCGGCGACCTCGTCGGTGCTGATCTGCTCGACGAAGTGGGCCAGCGCGGCCGGGGTGTCGGAGGTGGAGCCGAGCGCCTCCTGCATCAGCGTGGCGGTGTACGAGTCGCGGCTGCGAGCCGGTTCGTAGACCCAGGCGCGGCCCGCTTTGTGACGGTTCAGCAGGCCCTTGGTGTGCAGGATCCCGGCCACCGTCATCACGGTCGTGTAGGCGACCGGCCGCTTGGTGTTGAGGTCGTCGACCACCTCCCGGACGGTGGCCGGGCGGCCCCAGCTCCAGAGCCGGTCCATGATTTCGGCTTCGAGTTCGCCGAGGCTGCGTACCACCATGCGGGCCATCGTAGTCACCCGGATGCTGCGCCCTGGTGGCCCCGGGCATGCGGCCCTTGAAGGGTGGGGGCAAGTCGTCCGGACGAGTGGAGGTCTCTGATGCGTCGGTTGGTCGTGGGTGCGGTGGTGGCGGGCGGACTGGTGCTGACCGGATGCTCCTCGGACGGGGGTTCGCCCCCCGCAGCGGTCCAGTCGGGGGCCTCTGCGCTGGCCTCGGCGGCGAAGAGCGCGGCGAACAGCTTCGCGTCCTCGGCCTCGTCGGCAGCTGCTTCGGCAGCCGCTTCGGCGGAGGCGGCGGCCTCCTCGGCGCTGGCGAGCGTGAAGGGCGGCCTCGACGCCAAGGACGACGTCACCCTCGGCGGCGTGGTGACCGACTCGGACGGCAAGTCCAGCGTCCCGCTCACGGTCACCAACAAGACCTCGCAGCCGTACAAGTACACGATCGAGGTCAGCTTCGAGGACAGCTCGGGCAAGTTCCTGGACGCCGCCGTGGTCACCGTCCCCGAGGTGGCGGCAGGCGGCACGGCCCAGGCCACGGCGAAGAGCAACCGCAAACTGGAGGGCACGGTCACGGCCAAGGTGGGCAGCGCACTGCGGTACTGATCGTCACTCACAAGGGTCCTGATGTTCAGGAGCCCGCAGCAGTACTTCCACAGTGGTGCTGTGATTCTGCTCAGCTACGCACTGCGGCAGAGCTGCCCGGAGCACCTGCGGGTGGTCCGTGAGATGAGTGTGGTGCTCGGGAAGCGGGGTAGGCCCGAGCCGGACGTGTCGGTGGTGCGGGACCGTGAGCTGAAGCCGCGCAAGTACGCCGAGGCCGGCATCCCGCACTTCTGGCGGGTGGAGCAGGAGGACACCGGGCGTCATCCGGTCGTGTACGTCTTGGAGTTGGAGCCCGCGACCCGGACATATGTGGTGACCGGGGTGCATCACGGGCGGTTGAAGGTCGGGGGTCCGTTCGAGATCGACATCGACCTGACGGAGATTGACCGGATGTGATCAAAAGTTTAAAGCCGGTCCCGCAGCGTGCGGGGCCGGCTCTGTGCTGGTCAGGGGTAAGTCGAACCTTAACGGGAGCTCAAGGTCCAATAAGGGCTCTTGACGGGGGAGTTGGTCTAGTCCATTTTTATGGCCAGGTGCAGGGAGCCCCCGGCCGGCATCGGTGGTCCAGACCTCCGGTGCCGGTCCGGCATCCCCCGCTGCTCGACCTCCACTGACGTGCCTCTCCGGTTGTGCGGCCCCACCCCGTGCGTCCGGTCGAAGTGGCCCGGCAGTTCCCCCACGACCTGGAGGGTCACGACATGACTCGAGTTTCCCTGGAGCCGACGCACCGTCGGCGTCCGAAGGGCCTGGCCGCGCTCGCGGTCGGCACGGCGGCCTCGTTGCTGTTGGGCGCCGGTCTCGCGCTGAGCGCGGGCACCACGGCCTCGGCCGCGGCCGGCAACACCACGGGCGCCCCGGCGACCAGCGGTGGCATCAAGGTCGCCTACTTCGACCAGTGGTCGATCTACGGCAACGCGTACTACCCGAAGACCATCCAGGACACCGGCGTCGCCAAGAACCTGGACTACATGATCTACTCGTTCGCCAACATCCACCCGACCAACCTCACCTGTTTCGAGGCCACCAAGGCCGCGTCCCAGGACGAGAGCAACACCAGCGCGGGTGACGGTGCGGGCGACGCGTTCGCCGACTACCAGAAGACCTTCGACGCGAACACCGCGGTCGACGGTGTCGCGGACGCCTGGGGCCAGCCGATCGCGGGCAACTTCAACCAGCTGAAGAAGCTGAAGGCGAAGAACCCCAACCTCAAGGTGCTGCTGTCGATCGGTGGCTGGACCTACTCCAAGTACTTCTCCGACGCGGCCGCCACGGACGCCTCGCGGAAGAAGCTGGTCTCCTCCTGCATCGACATGTTCATCAAGGGCAACCTGCCGGTGGACGCCGGTTACGGTGGCGCCGGGTCGGCCGCGGGAATCTTCGACGGCATCGACATCGACTGGGAGTACCCGGGCGGTGGCGGCCACGCGGGCAACCACGAGAGCGCGAGCGACAAGCAGAACTTCACCCTTCTGCTCAAGGAGTTCCGCACTCAGCTCGACGCCCAGGGTGTCACCGACAACAAGACCTACGGCCTCGCGGCCGCCGTCGGCGCCGGCCAGGACAAGATCAAGAACATCGAGACCGACAAGGTCGGCCAGTACCTGACCTTCCTCGATGTGATGACCTATGACATGCACGGTGCGTGGGACGCCCAGGGCCCGACCAACCACCAGGCCCCGCTGTACTCCGGCGCCAAGGACCCGATGACCCCGATCAAGCCGGGCACGGGCAAGTACTCGATCGACTCGGCCATCAAGGCCTGGACCGTCGGTGACGCCGAGTACGGCATTCCTGGCGGCTTCCCCGCCAAGAAGATCAACATGGGTATCCCGTTCTACTACCGCGGTTGGACCGGTGTTCCCAACAACGGTGTGAGCGGCCTGTTCCAGAGTGCGACCGGCCCCGCCGCCGGTGCCGCGATGTCCGGCAACGTGCCCGGTATCCAGATGTACAAGGAGCTCGCGGGCTTCGTCGACAACCCGGCCAAGACCTTCTGGGACGACGAGGCGAAGACCACGTACTTCTACGACGGCTCCACCTTCTGGACCGGTGAGGACGCCCGTTCGATCCAGGCCAAGGTCGACTACGCGCACTGCAACGGTCTGGGTGGCTCGTTCGCCTTCTCGCTGTACGACCTGGGCACCAAGACCACGCTGTTCGACAAGATGGTCTCGGCCACCAACGGCTCTGCCGCCAACTGCCCGGCCGCGCCGACCAGTTCGCCGTCGCCGAGCCAGTCGGCCAGCCCGTCCGCCTCGGCTTCGCCGACCGTTTCGGCCAGCCCGTCGGCCTCGGCCTCGGCCAGCCCGAGCGTCTCGGTCAGCCCGTCCGCCACGGCGACCGGCTGCACCGTGCCGAGCTGGAACGCCGCCACCGTCTACCCGACCGCCGGCACCAAGGTGTCCTGGAAGGGCCGGGTCTACACCAACAAGTGGTGGACCACCAACGAGGACCCCTCGACCACCGGTCAGTGGGGCGTCTGGGCCGACGCGGGTGCCTGCTGAACCACCTGTGAGCTGCTCAGCTGAGCTCTGAACCACTTCGCCCCGCCGGGCTGTGACCGGCGGGGCGAAGTCATGTCCGGAGACAAGGGCTGTCGTGCCGTCAGTTCAGGTCGTCGGTGCGGCCGGGGGCATCCGGCTGGGCCTGCTCGATCCGCCGCAGCATCCGGCCGAGCATCTCGGAGAGGCCCGGGCGCTCGGCGGCGGTGATGTCCTGGAGCAGCTCCTCCTCGAAGACTGCGGCCATCCGCATCGACTCCAGCCACTTGGACCGGCCGTTCGCGGTCAGCTCGACGATCACCCGGACCCGGTTGGCCTCGTCCCGCTCCCGGGTGACCAGGTCCTCGGCCACCATCCGGTCGATCCGGTGGGTCATCGCCGCCGGGGTCAGGCCGAGCCGCTTGGCCAGCTCGCCGGGGCCGAGCTGGTAGGGGCTGCCCGCGACCACCAGGGCCTTGAGCACCTCCCATTCGGCGGATGTGATTCCCAGCACGGTGAGCTGCCGCCCGTAGGCGACGCTCATCCGCCGGGCGACCCGGGAGAGTGTCCCCACGATGGTCTCCACTTGGGGGTCGACCATCGGGAATTCCCGCTGGTAGACGGCCACCTGCTCGGCGATGGCCAGCTCGCCCGGGTTCGGCGACGCGGGTCTGGGAGTGCTCATGCTGCCCATTCTCCCACGCCCCGATGCAGACGTTAAGGCTTTGACAGCGAAGGCTTCCGATCCTTAGAGTTTAGCTCTGAAATCTTCTGAGCTTAAAAGTATCCAGTGAAAGGGTGTGCACGGTGGCCGGCACGGTGAAGCAGCAGGGCAGGCGTCTCGGGGCGGGAGGTCCGCTGCGCCGCGTCCAGATCGGGAACGCGCTCAGCGCGTTCGGCAGCGGCTTCACGATGCCGTACATGTTCGTCTACGTGGACCAGGTGCGTGGCCTGGGCTCGCTGGCCGCCGGGATGGTCTTCACCGTCTTCGCGCTGGCCGCGCTCGCGGTGCTGCCGTTCACCGGCCGGGGCATCGACCGGTACGGGCCGCGTCCGGTGCTCTGGATCGGTGCCGTGCTGGCCGCCACCGGCGCCTTCGCGTTCGGCCACGCCACCGGTACGCCGGCGCTGCTGGTCTCCTCCTTCCTGTTCGGCGCCGGGGTGACGACCTGTCAGCCGGCCCTGGCCACGATGATCGTGCGCTGCTCCACCAAGGCCACCAGGTCGCGGGCGTTCGCGCTCCAGTTCACCCTGATCAACCTGGGGATGGGCATCGGCGCGCTGGTCGGCGGGCAGATCGTGGACGTCGCCGACCCGGCCAGCCTGACCCGGCTGTTCACCATCGAGGCGCTCACCTTCCTCGGCCTGGCCCTGGTCACCGGCTCCGCCCGGATCCCGGCCGCCGCCCCCGTCCTGGTGGCCGCGACCGGCCCGACCGGGCTGCGCGCGCTGGTCGCCGACAAGGCGATGCTGCGGCTCTGCCTGCTCGCCGGGCTGATCTTCTTCACCTGCTACGGCCAGTTCGAGTCCGGGGTGGCCGCCTTCGCCACCGACACCGTCGGCACCGCGCCGTCCACTCTGGGCCTGGCCATCGGCGCCAACGCGCTGACCATCGTGGTGCTGCAGATGTTCATGGTGAAGCTCACCGAGCGCCGCCGCCGGACCACCGCGATGGCGGCCGCCGGCGTGGTCTGGCTCGGCGCCTGGACGATGGCCCTGGTGGCCGGTCTGGTCCGCTCGGAGGCGCTGGTCGCCACCATCGCGATCGTGGCCGTCTACGCCCTGTTCGGCGTCGGTGAGTCGCTGCTCGCGCCGACCCTGGGCCCGATCGTCGCCGACCTGGCTCCGGCCCGGCTGCTCGGTACGTACAACTCCGGCTACGCGCTGGTGAAGCAGATCGCCATCGCGGTCGGCCCGGCCGTCGGCGTGCTGCTGGTCGGCTCCGGCACCTGGCCGCTCTACCTGGCGGCGATGGCGGCCTGCACGCTGCTGATCGTGGTCCTCGCGCTGCGCCTGCGACCGCACTTGACGGCGGCTCAGGACAACGCGGGCCCGGCCGTCCCGGTGCTGGTCCCGCACCGCGAGCTGGACACCGCAGCCTGAGGCCCTCCAGCGCGGAGTGCGTCGGGTGGCGGCCGGGGCTACGCTCAGAAAAGCGCGAAGCGCGCCAGACGCGGCCCTGGAGAAGGGCGGACACCATGGCTGCCGCACTGCACCCCAAACTGCTGACGGACCTGCGAGCCGGCTTCGCCGGGGAGATCCTCGCGCCGGGGGACGGTGAGTACGACCAGGCGCGGGTGGTCTTCAATGCGATGATCGACCGCCACCCGCAGCTGATAGCCCAGTGCGCGAATCCGGCGGACGTGGCGGCCGCGATCGCCTTCGGCCGGGAGCAGGGCCTGGAGATCGCGGTCCGGTCCGGTGGGCACGCGGTGTCCGGGGTCTCGGTCAACGACGGTCTGGTGGTCGACCTGCGGCGGATGAACTCGGTCGTGGTGGACCCGGAGGCGGGGGTGGCCCGGGTCGGTGGCGGCGCCACCATGAGCGATCTGGACCGCGCCACCCAGCCGTACGGCCTGGCCGTCACGGGCGGGCGCGACTCCAGTACCGGCGTCGCCGGGCTCACCCTGGGCGGTGGCTCCGGCTGGCTGGAGCGGAAGTACGGACTGACCTGCGACAACCTGCTCTCGGTGCAGTTGGTGACCGCCGACGGCGAGCTGCTGGTGGCCGACGAGGACCGGCACCCCGAGCTGTTCTGGGCGCTGCACGGCGGTGGTGGCAACTTCGGGGTGGCCACCGAATTCACCTTCCGGCTGCACGAGTTGTCGACCATCAGCATCGCCATGCTGCTCTGGCCGCCGGAGGCCGCGCCGACCGTGCTTCGGCACTACGTGGACTTCATCGCGACCGCGCCGGAGGAGCTGGGCGGCGGCTTCGTCTACTTCACCGGACCACCGGAGGACTTTGTCCCGGCCGGGCTGGTCGGCCGGCTCGCGGCGGCCGTGCTGCTCACCTACGCGGGTGGCGAGGACGAGGCCCGCGAGGTGTTCCGGCCGATGCTGGCGCACGGGCACGCCGGTGAGATGATCGCCGAGCTCCCGTACGCGGAGCTCCAGTGCATGCTGGACGACCCGCCCGGCGAGCGGAACTACTGGTCCGCCGAGTACCTGGACAGCTTCCCCGAACCGGCCGTCGACCTGTTCTGCGCCCGGGCGGCGGACATGATCGCGCCCTCCGCCTCGATGCACGCGGTCTTCCCGATGGGCGGTGCGGCGGCTCGCGGCAACGACTTCCCGGTACCGTGGCGGGCCGCATCCTGGGCGGTGCACCCCTTCGGTGTCTGGGAGGACCCGGCGGACGACGCCCGGGGCAAGCAGTGGGCACGCGACGTCTGCGCCGACATGAAACCCTGGTCGATCGGTGCGGTGTACCTGAACTTCATCGGCAACGAGGGTGAGGAGCGGGTGGCGGCCGGACTCGGTACCGGCAACGCCCGGCGGCTGGCGGCGGTCAAGTCGGCCTACGATCCGGAGAACGTCTTCCACCTGAACCACAACATCGTCCCGACCTGAGCCACCGTCAGAGCTAGGATTCCCGACAAAGGCGACAAAGCTGTCGGGTAATCAGGCTCGGGCAGCAGACCATGAATCGGCGAGGTCATGACGCAAGCGGTGGTGGGCGGGACCGTCGTCGACGAAGAGGCAGCACACCAGGCAGGGGCCCGGCCGTGGGTGGTCCGGCGGGCCGACTGGCTGGGGCCGCTGACGGTCGCGCTGTTCGCGGGGCTGCTGCGGTTCTGGAACCTCGGGTACCCGAACGCCTTCGTCTTCGACGAGACGTACTACCCGAAGGACGCCTGGTCGCTGCTCCGGCAGGGCTACGAGGGGACCTGGCCGGACAGCGCCAACGAGCAGATCCTGGCCGTGCCGCAGGTGATCCCGCTCAGCTCCGCCGCCGAGTTCGTGGCGCACCCGCCGGTCGGCAAGTGGGTCATCTCGCTGGGCGAGTGGGCGTACGGGCTGCACCCGTTCGGCTGGCGGGTGATGGTCGCGCTGCTGGGCACCCTGACGGTGCTGATGGTGGCCAGGATCGGGCGGCGGCTGTTCGGCTCGACACTGCTGGGCTGTGTGGCCGGGCTGCTGCTGGCGGTGGACGGGCTGCAGTTGGTGATGAGCCGGGTCGGGCTGCTCGACGGCGTGCTGATGTTCTTCGTGCTGGCCGCCTTCGGCTGCCTGCTGGTCGACCGCGACCACACCCGGGGCCTGCTGGCGGCCGCCAGGGCGGAGGGCGGCCGGGCCGGTGACCAGGTGCGGCTGGGGCTGCGGCCCTGGCGACTGGCCGCCGGGCTGCTGCTCGGCCTGGCCTGCGCGACCAAGTGGAACGGGGCGCTGGTGCTGGCCGCCTTCGGCCTGCTGACCGTGCTCTGGGACCAGGCCGGCCGCCGCTGGGCGGGAGCGTACCGGCCCTGGCGGAGCATGCTGCGGCGGGACGCGCTGCCCGCCTTCCTCTCCCTGGTCGGCGTCGCGGTCGTGCTCTACCCGCTCAGCTGGGCCGGGTGGTTCCTCACCGGCGGCGGCTACGACCGGCAGTGGGCCGACGACCGGTCGAGTGCCGTGAGCTGGGTGCCCGCGCCGCTGCGCAGCTGGTGGCACTACCAGGCGCAGATGTGGGACTTCAACACCGGCCTCACCACCCCGCACACCTACCAGTCCGAGGCCTGGAGCTGGCTGGTCCAGGCCCGCCCGGTCAGCATGTACTGGCAGCAGGTGCCGACCGGTCAGCAGGGCTGTACCGCTCCGGGTGGCTGCGCCTCGCAGATCCTCGCGCTCGGTACGCCGCTGCTCTGGTGGACGGCCTGCTTCGCGCTGCTGTACGCACTCTGGCGGTGGTTCTTCCGGCGGGACTGGCGCTCGGGCGCGGTGCTCTGCGCGGTGGCCGGGATCTACCTGCCGTGGTTCCGCTACCAGGACCGGACCACCTTCTCGTTCTACATGGTGGTGCTGGTGCCGTTCCTCTGTCTGGCGGTGGCTCAGCTGCTGGGGGCGCTGCTCGGCCCGCCCGGCTGCTCGGCCGAGCGGCGGCGGTGGGGCGCGGTGGGCGCGGGCCTGATCGTGCTGGCGATCGTCGGCTGCTTCGCGTTCTTCTACCCGCTGTACACGGCGGAGGTGATCCCGATGACGTCCTGGCAGGACCGGATGTGGTTCACCAGCTGGATCTGATGGCGGCTCAGCAACTGCTGCCGGTCGGCCCGTCGCTCTGGGCGGTCACGGCGCTGCTGCTGGCGGCCGGCGCGGTGACCGCCGGGTGGGGACTGCTCGGCCACGGCTGGGCGGTGCTGCGGGCGGGCGCGCGGGCGGGCGTCCAGCTGGCGGCGGTCGCGCTGGTGATCGCCTGGGTGGCCGGGTCGATGTGGACCTCGGCTCCGTTCGTGCTGGTGATGTTCACGGTCGCGGTGCGGACGGCCGGGCGGCGGATGACCGCCGGGCCCGGCTGGTGGTGGGCGGCGGTGCCGATCGGCGTCGGGGTGCTGCCGGTGCTGACGCTGCTGGTCGGCTCCCGGCTGCTGCCCTGGCAGGGGCTGTCGGTGATCCCGGTCGCGGGCATCCTGATCGGTGGGGCGCTGACCGCCACCTCGCTGGCCGGGCGGCGGGCGCTGGACGAGCTGCGCCAGCGCCGGGGCGAGGTGGAGGCCGCGCTCGCGCTGGGCTTCGAGAGCCGGGACGCCCGGCTGGAGATCTGCCGGACGGCCGCCGCGACCTCGCTGGTACCCGCGCTGGACCAGACCAGGACGGTGGGTCTGGTCACGCTGCCCGGGGCGTTCGTCGGCATGCTGCTGGGCGGCGCGAGCCCGCTGGAGGCGGGGGCGGTGCAGCTGTTCGTGCTGGTGGCGCTGCTGCTGGTGGAGGCGGTGGCGATCCTGCTGGTGCTGGAGCTGGTCGGGCGTGGAGCGGTCGCCGGGTAGACTTGGCGGCTGTTGAAGGGGAGTAGCCCTCCACCGGAGCGTCGACATACTGGCCTGCGACTTGCGCGCGGGCCCGGTGCCCGGGACACCCTTGCAGGGTGTTGGCGAGACCTTCGGCCGCAGTGCTGTGATCATTTACCAGTGCTGTCGGGCCGGAGTGTCCCCTGACGGGTCATCATCGGCTGGGCAGCCCGGACCCGATGAAGGGCTTTCTCTCCGATGAGTCTGACCATTGCCGCGATTACCTTCGGCATCGTCTTCCTGGCCGAACTGCCGGACAAGACCGCGCTCGCCAGCCTGGTGCTCGGCACCCGCTACCGGGCGAGCTACGTCTTCGCCGGGATCGCGGCCGCCTTCGCGCTCCAGGTCGGCCTGGCGCTGGTGGCCGGCAGTCTGCTGGCGCTGCTGCCGCAGCGCTGGGTGGAGGGGGTCACCGGCCTGCTGTTCCTGGCGGGCGCGGTGATGCTGCTCTGGCCCCAGGGCGACGAGGAGGAGGACGGTGAGGCCAAGGAGCCGTCCTCGGACAGCTTCTGGAAGGTCGCGGGTGCCAGCTTCCTGGTGGTCGCGGTGGCCGAGTTCGGCGACCTGACCCAGATCATGACGGCCAACCTGGCGGCCAAGTACGCCGACCCGCTCTCGGTCGGCATCGGCGCCTGGCTGGCGCTCTGCACGGTGAGCGGGATCGCCATCCTGGGCGGGCAGAAGCTGCTGCAGTACGTGCCGATGAAGGTGATCGTGCGGGTGGCGGCGAGCATCATGCTGCTGATGGCGGGCATCAGCCTGTTCAAGGCGCTCGCCGGCTGAGCCAGGACCGGTCAGTCCGTCAGCTCTTCGAGGGCCGCACGGGTGGTGGGGCCGTAGACCCCCGACGGGTCGTCGATGCTGGAGTCGCCGATGTAGCTCTGGAAGTTGGCCACGGCGTTCTCGGTCTTCCCGTCGAAGGTGCCGGTGATCAGCGACTTCTTGTACCAGGGCATGGCCTCCACCAGGCGGCGCTGCATGCTCTTGACGTCGTCGCCCTCGAGGCCGAGGTGCAGGACCCGGGCCCCGGTGGGCGCGGGGGGTGCGGTGGGCGGGGCGGCCGTGGTCGGGGTCGGCGAGGGTATGGGCGGGGCGGAGGTGGCCGTGGGGCTGGGCTTCGGCTTGGCGCTGCTGCGACTGGCGGACGGAGTGGGTGTGTCCGAGGGGGTCGGTGACGGGACGACGGCCACGGCCGGGGGTGACACGGAGGGCTGGTAGCTGCTGACCGGGAGGGGCAGCGCCTGGTCGTGGTTGACCTTGTCGTCACCGGGGGAGAGCACCAGGGCGAGGCCCGCGCCGATCGCGGCGACGCCGAGCCCGGCCGCGATGATGACGGTCCGTCGGCGCCCGGCCGAGATCTGCTGCTGGACCCGCCGATCGGCCCGGCCACCGGGGACCGGTTCACCGGGGCCTGGGCGGAAGCCGAAGACGCCGAGGTCCGTGTCCGGGGACGGGGCCGCCTCGGGCGTCCACTGCGGCGGGGTCGGTATCAGCTGCAGGCTGGGCACGGTCTGCGGCGGCGGCGGGGCGCTGGGCGGGGCGGCCGGCGGGACGGGCGGCATCAGCTGGGTCGCGAAGGCGTCGTTCGACGGGGGTGCCACCTGGGTGGCGAACGGGTCGGTGGCCGCCGGGGCAGTCACGTACGGCCGGACCAGCTCGGGTGCGTCCATCGCGGGCAGCACGGTGGTGGCGTCCGAGGAGGCACAGGAGGGACAGCCGTTGCCTCCGACGGTGCCGCAGACGGGGCAGCGCGCTCCCGACATGGGCCGGTCCTCCTCGGTGATGGTGGCGAATGCGACCTGATTATGCAGCAGGTTCCGATGGGTGGACAGGCGCGTGGTGGGGCTTGTCCGGTTTGGTGGTGATACCGGACATGTGAAGGATCAATGGCCGCCAGAGGTACGGATAGCGCAAGCAGCTGACGGCAAATCGGACATAGCTGACTTATGGTGAGACTGAAGGATCATCAGCTCGGGCGCTGGCCAGGCCCGCCGTCCCACCGAGGAGCAGGTATGGCGGAGGCCGTCGCACCTGAAGGTGTCCAGGAGGACCAGCAGCCCCCGGAGGTGACGGTCCACAACCTCTGGGTCCCGATCGGCGCTCTGCTGCTGGCGATGCTGCTGGCCGCGCTCGACCAGACCATCGTCTCCACCGCGCTGCCCACCATCGTCAGCGACCTCGGCGGCATGGAGCACCTGTCCTGGGTGGTCACCGCGTACATGCTGGCCGCCACGGCGGCCACCCCGCTCTGGGGCAAGCTGGGCGACATGTACGGCCGCAAGCGGCTGTTCCAGGCCTCCATCGTGATCTTCCTGGTCGGCTCCGCGCTCTGCGGACTCTCCCAGAACATGGGCGAGTTGATCGCCTTCCGAGCTCTCCAGGGCCTCGGCGGCGGTGGCCTGATGGTGCTCTCGCAGGCGATCGTCGGCGACCTGGTGGCGCCGCGGGAGCGAGGCAAGTACCAGGGGCTGTTCGGTGCCGTCTTCGGGGTCACCAGCGTGCTCGGGCCGCTGCTCGGCGGGGTCTTCGTGGACAACCTGAGCTGGCGCTGGGTGTTCTACATCAACCTGCCGATCGGGATCGTCGCGCTGGTGGTGATCGCGCTGGTGCTGCACGGCAGCGAGGTCAAGCGGCAGCACCGCATCGACTACCTGGGCACCTTCCTGATCGCTTCGGTCGCCACCTGCCTGGTGCTGATGACCTCGCTCGGCGGGGTGACCTGGCCGTGGGGCTCGTGGCAGATCATCGGGCTCGGGGTGCTGGGCGTCGTCCTGCTGGGCTTCTTCATCGTGGTGGAGCGCAGGGCGGCCGAACCGGTGCTGCCGCTCAAGCTGTTCAACTCCCGGACCTTCAGCCTGGTCGCGGTGATCTCCTTCGTGGTCGGCTTCGCGATGTTCGGTGCGCTGACCTACCTGCCGACCTTCCTCCAGGTGGTCATGCAGGTCTCGCCGACCATGTCCGGCATCCACATGCTGCCGATGGTGCTCGGCATGCTGTTCACCTCGATCGGCTCCGGCCAGATCGTCGCCCGCACCGGCCACTACCGGGCCTTCCCGATCGCGGGCACCGCCGTGACCGCCGTCGGCCTGCTGCTGCTCTCCCGGCTGACCGAGAACAGCTCGACCACCGAGATGAGCATCTACTTCCTGGTCTTCGGCCTCGGGCTCGGCCTGGTGATGCAGGTGCTGGTGCTGATCGTGCAGAACTCGGTCGGGTACCAGGATCTCGGCGTGGCCACCGCCGGGGCCACCTTCTTCCGCTCGATCGGTGCCTCCTTCGGCGTCTCGATCTTCGGCACCATCTTCGCCAGCGGCCTCAACCGCCGGCTCGCCGAGGACCTGGCGGGGGTTCAGCTCCCGCCGGGCTTCCAGCCGGACAGCATCGCCCAGGACCCCCGGTCGATCGGCACCCTGCCCCCCGACACCCAGGCCGGCATCTACCACGCGTACTCGGAGTCGATCACCCAGGTGTTCCTGTACGCGGTGCCGGTGGTGCTGGTCGCCTTCGTGCTCTCGCTCTTCCTGCGGGAGCAGAAGCTCCGCACAACCGTCACCGCCCCCGATCTCAGCGAGTCGATCGGCCTGAACCCGGTGGAGCGCTCCTCGCTGGACGAGATCGCCCGCGCCCTCGCGGTGCTCGGCACCCGGGACGCCCGCCGCGACCTGTTCCGCCGGATCACCGCCGAGGCCGGGCTCGACCTGCTGCCCGCCTCCAGCTGGCTGATCCTGCAGATGCAGCGGCACGGCTCCGTCGAGCCCGCCGAACTGGCCGAGCAGAAGATCGTCCCGATCGCGGTGATCGAGGAGGCCGCCCGGGAGGTGGAGAGCCGGGGCCTGGCGGTCCGCAACGGTCTGCCGCTGCGGCTCACCGAGCCGGGCTCCGAGGTGGCCGTCCGGCTGGTCGCCGCCCGCCGGGCCCAGCTCGCGAAGTTGCTCGGCGACTACGACGAGCAGCAGTTCGGCGAACTGGCCGACCTGCTCACCCGGCTGAGCTCCCAGCTGGGCGGCGACCGCCCCGACCGGACCGGCCCCGAACACCTCCAGCGCGGCGAGGGGCGGACGTACTGAGCGGACGTACTGAGCGGACGTACTGAGCAGTCGTACTGAGCGGACGTCAGCTCCGGGGCAGGTCGATCGAGCGGTACTCGTCCAGGACGGCGAAGCCGGTGGCGTCGTACAGGCTCATCGCGACGTCGTTGCCGCCGAAGACGTTGAACATCATCGCCTCGTCGCCGCCCTGCCGGGTGGCCCACTCGCCCACGGTCATCGCGGCCCGGCCGTAGCCCTTGCCGCGGTGTTCCGGGTGCACGAGCAGGGAGAAGCCGAACGTGACGCCCGGCAGGAAGGCGTGGTTGACCCAGCCGGTGCCGATCTCCTCACCGGCGGCCTCCATCACGTAGAAGGCGTGACCCGGGGTCAGGAAGCCCTCCGGGAGGATCCGGGCCATGTCCTGGTCGGACTTCACCTTGGCCTGCTCCGGGGTGAGTGCACCGGCCCGGACGATGTCGGCGATGTACTCGGCCTCCTCACTCGCGTACCAGGCCGGGTACTCCTGCTCGGTGAGCCGGCGGACCGTCAGGCCCGGCGGCAGTTCGGGCTGCTCGGCGGCGGCCCGCATCCGGTTCTGCCCCCGGACCGGGTAGTCGGCGAACTGCCCCGGGCCGCCTACGAGCCGGACCTCCACCCGTCGCGCGCCCTGTTCGGCGCACCAGCGTTCGGCCCACTCGCGTCCGTGCGGCACGGTCAGGTCGTGGATCCGGCCGACGGCCGTCCCGTTGTCGTCGGTCACCCCGACCGCGATCCACCCGCTGCCGTCGGTGGCGACCGTCCAGTCGTCGACCCCCTTCAGGGCCCGCTCCAGCAGGGCCTGGGCCAGCGGCTCCGAGCACCCCGCCGCCCGGTACGCGGCCAGCACCCGCTGCTCGAACCCGCTCCGCCACTCGCTCCGGTCGGTCACTGCTGCTATCGCGCACATCCCTGCAGCCTAGGCGGGGTGCCTGTGTGGGAGGCGGCATTTATTTGAGGGCTCCTCTTACGGACCGTCAGATCTCGGACAGGCATCGAAGTGTCGGCAATCCGGGATATTTCGGGCTTATCAACAGGCGGTGGATTGACCCGAAGGCTGAAATATAGGTAAGCCTTGCCTAATACCTATCTCGAGCTGTTTGGAGGCGTCTGTGTCCGCTCTGCCCTCGTCGCGGCCGCTGGGCCTGCACGACAGCTGGTGGACGGTCGCCGCGGCAGCCTTGCTGGCCTGTGCCGGACTCACGGCGTGCGCCTGGATCTCCGCCCACGTCCATTCGGACCCGACGCTGCACTCGGCGGCCCTCTTCGTCCACCTTGCTTCGCTGGTCCTCGGCTTCGGAGCTGTGATGGTCGCCGACTACCACGGGCTGCTCTGGATGACCCGCAGGTGCACGCTGTTCGAGACCCTCCGCACCACCTCCCGCCTGCACGTCCCGATCTGGGCCGGGCTGGCCGGGCTGGTCGTCAGCGGCATGATGCTCGAACCCGACCTGACCTCGCCCCTCACCCGGATCAAGCTCGCCCTGGTCCTCCTCCTCACCGTCAACGGCCTGCAAGCGGGTCTGCTCGACCGACGGATGGCCGATCACTCCGCCACCGCCCTCACCCCGCGCCTGCTCGCCTGGGGCGCCGGCACCGCACTGCTCTCCCAGGTCTGCTGGTGGGGCGCGGTCGTGATCGGCTTCTGGAACACCCAGCACTGACCGGCCGCGCCCCGCTCCGTCGGGCCTACCGGTCAGCGAAGAAGACCGAACGCAGCTTCAAACGGTCCGTGGCCGGGTGGCCGTGCGGGCGCAGGGTCCAGGAGTCACCGGTGCAGTCGGGCTCGGTGAAGACCATGGCCCAGGTGTCGGTGTTGTTGTGCGGGGCGAAGGCAGGCTCGGACGCGTCCGAGTCCGCGACCTCCGGGAGGGTGACGCAGGCAGGGCTGTCCGGGTCATGGAGGGTTGCCGCCTGCGCCCGGCCGTCCAGGCCGACGAACCGGTAGCCGAAGTCGCCGGTGGCCGCCTGCGCGGGTGTCGCCATGACCGCCGTGAGGGCAAGAGCACCGCAGACGGAGGCAAGGGTGTGTCGAAGACGCACGGAGATCCTCGTTTCATGAAGGGACATTTGAGGTCACCCGCACACCTACCGGGTCTACAGCACCAGTGTGTTGAAGGCATTCAAGCGAAACGTATCTCCCTCACCTGTTCGGCCCACGAGACGTCGATGTCCACCGGGTTTGTCGGCGCTTCGGGGCGATGAGCCGCTTGCTCCGGAGGATGTAGGAGACTGCTGACACGTGATCAGGCTCAGGTCGCCGGTCGGGCGGCCGTGGAACGTACGAGGTGTCAGATGGCCAGCGTGGTGAAGATCAACGTGTTGACGGTGCCCACCGAGATGCGGGAGACCCTGGAGCAGCGGTTTGCCTCGCGGGCCGGGTCGGTGGAGAACTCGGACGGCTTCGAGTGGTTCGAGCTGCTCCGGCCGGTGGAGGGTACGGAGCAGTATCTGGTGTACACCCGCTGGGCCAGCGAGGAGCACTTCAAGGCGTGGATGGAGGGCCCGATGCAGGCGGCGCACCGTCAGGGTCCGCCGAACGCCGAGGGCGGTCAGCCGAAGCCCGCGGCCTCCGGGTCGACGCTGTGGTCCTTCGAGGTGGTGCAGTCGACCGGCCCGAAGCAGGGCTGAGCCGGACGGGGACGCCTGGCCTCTGAGGAAAGGTCAGGCGTCCTTGAAGGTGACCGGGGCGTCGAAGGCTGCGCGGCGGACCGAGCGGCGCAGGGCGCGCAGGATCGGGCCGCCGACGGTGAGGCAGAGGGCGGCGGTGAGTACGGCGCGGGGGAGGTCCCAGCCGAGGGAGGTGGCCAGGCAGTAGGCCAGGAAGTGGCCCAGGTTGGTGCCGAGGTCGGCGCCGGGGTCGAAGGACAGGGCCGGGGGGAGGCCGACGCCGAGGTAGGGCCAGAACTGAAGGTTCATCACGGTGCCGTACGCGACCGAGGCGAGGGCGCCGTAGCCGGCCAGCAGCAGGAGTTCGGGGCGGCCGCGCAGCCGGGCGGGGCCTGGCAGCAGGCCGGCGCCGAGGCAGACCCAGCCCATGCTGAGCATCTGGAACGGCAGCCAGGGCCCGATCCCGCCAGTCAGCAGGGCGGAGGCGAACATGGTGACCGAGCCGAGCACGAAGCCGAAGCCCGGGCCGAGCACCCGCCCGGCGAGCACCATCAGGAAGAACATCGGCTCCAGTCCGGCGGTCCCCGCGCCGAGCGGGCGCAGTGCCGCCCCGGCGGCGGCCAGTACGCCGAGCAGCGCCACCGACTTGGCGTCCAGACCGGGGCTGCCGTCCGAACGCCCCTCGGAGATCTGGGCGATGACCACGCCGAGCAGCAGTGGCATCAGCAGGGCGAACAGCCACGGCGCGTCGGTGGAGTGCCCGGCCAGCGCCGAGGACGGGTCGGCGAGCAGTGGCCAGCCGAAGGCGACCGCGCCGATCGCGGTGATCAGCAGGAGCAGGAGGACGGAGCGTCCGCCGAGCGGCACCGGCCGGGTGAGGGGCTTCACGCGGGCTCCCTTCATGCCGGGGTCCGGAGGGCGTCGCTGACCTGGGTGACCGTCAGCCAGGGCAGCGGGGCGAGCACCTTGGCGACCTGCGGGGCGAACACCGGGGAGGAGACCACCACTTCGGCGCTCGGGCCGTCCGCGACGATCTCGCCCTCGGCCAGGATGACGGTGCGGTGGGCGAGTTCGGCGGCCAGCTCGACGTCGTGGGTGGCCAGCAGGACGGCGTGGCCGTCGGCGGCCAGTTCGCGCAGCACGGTGACCAGGCGGGCCTTGGCGGCGTAGTCCAGGCCCCGGGTCGGCTCGTCCAGCAGGATCAGGTCGGGGCGGGTGGTGAGCACCACGGCCAAGGCCAGGGTGAGGCGTTGGCCCTCGGAGAGGTCGCGCGGGTGCAAGGTGTCGTCGATGCCGGGCAGCAGGCGGGCCACCAGTGCGCGGCAACTGCCGGGCGGCGTACCGGAGTCGTGGTCAGCGCCGGCGCACTCGGCGGTCACCGTCTCGGCGTACAGCAGGTCGCGCGGCTCCTGCGGGACCAGGCCGACCCGGCGGATCAGCTCCTTGGGCCTGGACCGGTGCGGGGTCAGCCCGGCGGCGCTGATGGTGCCCGAGTCCGGCTTGTACAGGCCGGCCAGGGCGCCGAGCAGGGTGGACTTGCCCGCGCCGTTGCGGCCCATCAGGGCGGTGATCTCGCCGGGGCGCAGGGCGAGTTCGACCCCGCGCAGCACCGGGTTCGGCCCGCGCTTGAGGGTCAGCCGGGAGACCACTGCGACCGGTTCGGTGGTGACCGGGGGGACGACGGGCGGGGTCCGGCCCTCGAGTGCGGCCCGCAGCGGGGCGGCCCGGCGGCGGGCGTCCCGGACGGACAGTGGCAGTGGTGACCAGCCGGCCGCCCGGCCGAGGCCGACCACCGGCGGGTAGACCGGGGAGAGGGCCATCAGTTCGGCCGGGTCGCCGAACCTGGCCGGTCCGTCCGGGGTGAGCAGCAGCACCCGGTCGGCGTACTGGACCACCCGCTCCAGCCGGTGCTCGGTCATCAGCACGGTGGTGCCGAGGTCGTGCACCAGCCGTTGCAGCACCGCGAGCACCTCCTCGGCGGCGCCGGGGTCGAGCGCCGAGGTGGGCTCGTCCAGCACCAGCACCTTGGGGTGGCTGGTCAGCACCGAGCCGATGGCGACCCGCTGTTGCTGGCCGCCGGAGAGGGTGGAGAGCGCCCGGTCGCGCAGCTCGGCCAGGCCGAGCAGGTCGAGGGTGTCCTCGACCCGGCGGCGCATCACCTCCGGCGCGATGCCCAGCGACTCCATGCCGTAGGCGAGTTCGTCCTCCACGTTGTCGGTGACGAAGTGTGCCACCGGGTCCTGGCCCACCATGCCGACCAGGTCGGCGAGTTCGCGCGGGCGGTGCTCGCGGGTGTCCCGGCCGTCGACGGTGACCCGGCCGTGCAGGACGCCGCCGGTGAAGTGCGGCACCAGGCCGTTGACCGCGCCCAGCAGGGTGGACTTGCCGACCCCGGAGGGGCCGACCACCAGGCAGAGTTCCCCCTCGGGGACGGTCAGGTCGAGGCCGCCGAGCACGGGAGCGGCGGCGTCATGGTACTGGACCGAGACCTGTTCGAAGTGGATCACTTGGGGGCTCCGGGGCGGGGCGGGGCAGGGGCGACGAAGGCGGGCAGCAGACCGAGCAGTACGGCGAGCGCGGGCAGCAGCGGGAGTTCGGGCACGGTGGGTGGCACGGCCGGCGGGTTGAAGGCGGCGGGGTCGCGGCCGGAGAGCCAGATCAGCAGGCCCGCGACGGCCAGGCCCGAGCCCGCCACCAGCCACTCCCGCCAGGCCCAGGGGTCGGGCCGGTAGCGGGTCCTGACGGAGCGTCGGCTGCCGAGCAGCAGCCCGGCGCCGAGCGCGGCCAGGCCGATCAGCAGGACCGGCAGCGCCCAGCGCACGGTGCCCTCGGTGAGCAGGCCGTAGCAGGCCACGCACACCGCGAGCAGGCCGGTCAGGGTGAGCGCGCCGATCGAACGGGCGACCCGGCGCGGGAGGTCGGCGGTGCGGCCGAAGCCCCGGCTGTCCATGGTGGCCGCCAGGCTGACAGAGCGTTCGAGGGCCGACTCCAGCACCGGCAGGCCGACGCTGAGCAGCGAGCGCAGGCCCTTGTCGGAGCGGCCGCGCAGCCTGCGGGCCGACCTGATCCGCTGGACGTCGGCGACCAGGTTGGGGCTGAAGGTGAGCGCCACCACGGCGGCCACCCCGGCCTCGTACAGCGCGCCGGGCAGGGCGCGCAGCAGGCGGGCCGGGTTGGCCAGTGCGTTGGCGGCGCCGACGCAGATCAGCAGGGTGGCCAGCCGCAGGCTCTGGTAGAGCGAGTAGAGCAGTCCCTCCAGGGTGACGGCGCCGCCGATCCGCACCCCCTGCGCCCAGTCCGGCAGCGGGAGTTGGGGCAATGTGAAGAGCACATGGGTGCCGCCGACCCCGGAGCCGAGGAAGACGGTGAAGAGCAGCCGGATGCCGAGCACCGCCAGTGCCACCTTGACGAAGGCGGTGTAGGAGCGGGCCCAGGGCTCGGTGCTGCGCCGGGCC
Organism: Kitasatospora sp. Root107; assembly: GCF_001424875.1. GTDB lineage: Bacteria > Actinomycetota > Actinomycetes > Streptomycetales > Streptomycetaceae > Kitasatospora. The sequence goes on from NZ_LMCT01000067.1 coordinate 401,303, forward strand.
GCGACCACGTAGCCGGAGACCGCGACGATCAGCAGGAGCAGCAGCGGATTGGTGGTGCGGGAGGCCGCCGCGCCGAGCCCGATCGCCCACAGCCACCATGCGCCGGGGTGCAGGTGGCGCGGGCCGATCGCTGAGCGGGTCGAGCGGACGGGGCGGGGCTGCCGGGTGCGGTTGGGCGTGGGCACGGATGACACCTCAGGAGTCGCGGCGGCGCCGGGCCTGCCAGACCGCGCCGGCGGCCAGGACGGCGACCAGTGCGCCGCCCGCCAGCAGACCGACCGACGGGCCCGAACTCTCGCTCCTACCGGCGGAGTTGTCCGCAGCTCCGACGGTGTCGCCGCAGCCGGAGCGGGGGTAGCCGACGATCGCACAGAGGATGCCGTTGGCGTCGTAGCGCAGCGGCGGGGCGACGGCGGCCAGCACCTCGGCCGAGCTGGCGGCGGTGGGGACCGCCGCGCACACCGTCCGGGCGGCGGGCGGGGTCTCGCCGGCCGGGGCGTCGGCGGTGGTGCCGAAGTCCAGCACCACGGCGATCCGCTTCTTCCCGGTCTGCGCCGGGGTGGTGGCGCAGACCGCGCCGAAGTCACCGGCGGCGGTGGGCCGGGCGGCGTCCTTGCCGCCGTCGGGGCTGACCGCGAACCGCCAGCCGTCCACCGCGCCGTCCGGCGGGACGTACACCGCGGGGCCCTGCTGCTGGTACGCCCAGGCGCTGCCCGACCACTTCCAGAACGACCAGTAGCGGTAGCCGGTGGCATGCGCGGGCGCGGCGAGCAGGAACGGCAGCAGCAGCGCGAGCAGCAGCGCCAGGACGGCGGCGACGGCCGGGGCCGCCACCGCCGTCCGGGAGTGAGGGAAGGTCACTTCTGGTCGTCGCCCTCGGACTTGCTGACCGCCGCCTTGCTGCCCGCCGCCTTGTCGCCCGCAGCCTTGCTGGGGGCACCGACGGTGTGGGTGCCGCGCTTGCGCTGGAGGCTGAGCAGCAGGCCGCCGCCGATGCCGACCAGCAGGCCGATGCCGACCAGCCAGACCGGGGAGAAGCCGTTGTCGTCGTCGGCCTCGGTGCCTGCCGGGTCGGCGGAGGCGGAGGCGCCGGCGGCCGGGAGGGACTTGGGCGCCGGGCCCGAGTCGATCAGCAGCTGGACCACGTTGGTGCCGCCGAAGTCGTACGGGTCGCGCTCGGCGGCCTGGGCGGTCAGCAGCAGCAGTGCGGCGGCTGAGGCGTCGGTGCCGGAGGTGCCCTTGGCGGCCCACGGGTAGCCGTTGCCGGCCAGCCAGTCGGCGGCCGGGGCGGCCTGCTGCGGGTGCCCGGACTGGACCAGGCCGAGCACCGTCCAGGCGGTCGCGGTGAAGTCGGGAGTGGCGGTGGCACCGGGCATGGCCTGCATCAGGTGCTGCCCGTTGGCGCCCAGCTGGGCGACCAGGTAGGCCCCGGCCGCCTCGGCGGAGTCCGTGTGCGGCACGGTGGCCGGGGCGGCGGCGCAGTCCAGGGGCTTGGGCGCGGCGTCCACTCGGTTGGTGTTGACGACCGGCAGCTTGCCGCCGGCCGCGGCCAGCAGGGCCTGCGCGGAGGCCAGGTCGTTGGCCTTGAGCGCGCCGTCCGGGGCCGGCTGGTAGGCGAAGGCGCCGCGCTGCTCGGCGGGGGCGGCGCAGCCGAGCTGGAACAGCGCCAAGCCGTCGTAGCCGCTCTTGCCGCTCTTGGCGACGGCGGCCGGGTCGAGACCGGCGGCGATCAGCGCGTTGACGGCCAGTCCGGTGGAGTTGGCGTCACCCGGGTTGCCGGGGTTGAAGGCCCAGCTGCCGTCCGCGTTCTGAACGGTCTTCAGCCAGTCGGTGCCCCGGGTCACCGCGTCCTGGTGCCCGCCGAGCAGCTTGAGCGCCTGGATCGCCATCGCGGTGGCGTTGCTGTCCTCGGTCTTGGCGTCGCAGGCCACGGCGGTGTCGGCCCGGAACGAGGCCCAGCCGCCGTCCGCGCACTGCTGACCGGTCAGCCAGCCCACGGCCGCGTCGGACGGGACGACCTTGACGGCGCCGAGCGCGGTCAAGGCCAGCGACTGCCGCCAGACGCCGTCGTACGTCGGGTCGCCCTTGCCGTAGAGCGCGGCCGGGGCGGCGGCGGGGGAGGGGGTGTCCGCGAGGGCGGGGGCGGCGGCGCCGATCAGCAGCGCGGCGGCGGCCAGCGCGGCGGCGCCCGTGCGGGCGGTGGAGAGCATGAGGGTCGACGTGCCTTTCGGTGAGCGGAGCAGCGACCCGAGGCGGGCCGCCCGTAGACCTCGACGGAGCCGGGAACCCGGCACTGCCGCTCGCTCCCCGGCGGGCATCCCGACTGTGACGGTTGCGTGGTCAGCGCCGGAGTCGCACCGGCTTCCCCCGCACGAGGAGCGGATGAAGTTGTTGATCCTGCGTCCAAGACTCTAACCGGCCGACCGGAGTGCCCCGAGCGGACAGGGGCCGGACACGGCGGGTGCCCCGAGGCTGGAACCGGTATCAGTTCTGGGGGTCGCGACGGGAGCAGGGCGGCCGGCCGAGGTCCTGACGCAGCGTCACCCGAGTGCCGGAGCAGCGCGCGCGGTGCGTCGGCCCGGGCGCCCAGCATGGGGGACATGAAGAGCATCGAACCTCTCCCGATCATGATCGTCGGCGATTCGATCAGCCATGGCAGCAGCGGTGACTGGACCTGGCGCCACCGGTTCTGGAAGCACCTGGCGGCCCACCGGGTCGCGGTGGACCTGGTGGGTCCGAAGAACACCCTGGACAACATCCGCACCGCCGAGTCCGGGGACGACGACGACACGTACGCGGACCCGGAGTTCGACACCGACCACGACGCCCGGTGGGGGCGGCCGTACCTGGCGGAGAAGGACGAGATCGAGGCCAAGGTGGCCGAGCACGGGCCGGAGTACCTGCTGGTGCTGCTCGGGATCAACGACCTGTTCCGGTACGGGGTCGAGCCGGCCGAGTTCGAGGCCAACCTGCGGGAGTTCGTGGCGAACGCGCGGCGGGCCGAGCCCGGGCTGCGGATCGTGCTGGGGCGGATCCTGCCGACCACCAAGGCGGAGGCGGACCGGGAGTTCGCGGCCAGGGTGGCGGCCTGCAACGGGCGGATCGAGACGGTGGCGAAGGACCTCGACCGGGCCGACGCCCGGGTGGTGACGGCCAGGACCGACGCCGAGTTCGTCGCCGCCGCGCACACCTGGGACGGCACGCACCCGAACCCGGCCGGGGAGTTCCGGATCGCGGCCGCCTTCGCCGACGTGCTGGCGGACCGGTTCGGGCTGGGGGCCAGGTACGCTCGCCCGTTCCCGGACGGCGCGGAGATCTCGCAGGCGGCGAAGGCCGCGATCGACTGACGGGCGGACGGACGGAGCGTCAGAGGACGAGCAGCCGGGCCGCGGTGTGCAGGTCGCCGCGGACCTCGGCGAGCGAGGCGCGGCCGGAGAGCCAGGCGAGCAGGGTGGCGTGCCAGGTGTGGCCGATCACCCGCAGGGCGGCCTGCTGGGTCGGCGACGGGGTGGGGCCGAGCTGGGCGGCGTCCAGCACGATGGCCGAGGTGACGGCCGAGACGGCGTCCACCTCGGCGCCGACCGAGCGGTCGGCGAAGGAGAGCGCGCGGACCATCGCCTCGGCGAGCCGGGGTTCGCGCTGGAGCGCGTGGAAGGCCTGGGTCAGGGTCTCGGCCACCCGGCCGGCCGGGTCGTCACCGGTGGGCGGGTGACGGCGGACCTGCTCGTGCAGCTGTTGGAGCTGCTCCTGCATCACCGCGACCAGCAGGTGCACCTTGGACGGGAAGTAGCGGTAGAGGGTGCCGAGCGCGACCTCGGCGCTCTCCGCCACAGCGTGGTGGCGGCCCGCAGGATCCGGCGGCGGCGTTCGGCCTGCCGGGGGGTGAGGCCGGTACCGAGGGCGGCGGTGGTGGTCAAGGGGGCTCCCGGAGCGCGCGCATGGGTGACCGGATCGAGGTGATTCAACCACGGGGTGGGAAGACCGGCCGGTCTAGGTGAGGATATGTCAGCGGTCGGGTGGTCCGAGAGTTATGTCACAGTGAACGCCGGGTGAGCGGGCTTCCCGGACGGGTCAGAATGGATGTCTCCGGTAGTGACGTACTCGTCAGTAGCATTCCCGGGGGTGATCTGCCACCCTCGGACGCGGGCCGGTAATCTTCAAGGTCTCTCATTGTTCGATCAGCCCAATGACGAGCTCCACCATCATGAAACGTGATCTACTTTTCCGCCGCCGCGCAGGCCGGGGAGTAGGGGACAGGAGCCCCGGATGACCGCGCTGCCGCCGCGACCGCTGCGGATCGCCCTGCTGTCCTACCGGGGCGACCCGTACTGCGGCGGCCAGGGCGTCTACGTCCGGCATCTGTCCCGTGAGCTGGCCGGGCTCGGGCACCACGTGGACGTGATCGGAGCCCAGCCCTTCCCGGCGCTCGACCCGGTCGAGGGGCCCGGCAGCGTCCGGCTGGTGGAGCTGCCCAGCCTGGACCTGTACCGCGCCGACGACCCGTTCCGCACCCCGGCGCTCACCGAGTACCGGGGGCTGGTGGACGTGTTGGAGGTGGCCGGGATGCGGACCGGCGGCTTCCCCGAGCCGCTCACCTTCTCGCTCCGGGCCCGGCGGTACCTGGCCGCGCACAAGGGCCGCTACGACGTGGTGCACGACAACCAGACCCTCGGCTACGGCCTGCTCGGCCTGGAGCGGCACGGCTTTCCGCTGGTCACCACCGTGCACCACCCGATCACCGTGGACCGCCGGCTGGAGCTGGCCGCCGCGTCGACCCGGCTGAAGCGGATCTCGCTGCGCCGCTGGTACGCCTTCACCCGGATGCAGCGCCGGGTGGCCGCCCGGCTGGAGCACGTGATCACCGTCTCCGGCAGCTCGAAGACCGAGATCGCCGAGCAGCTCGGCACCCCGCCCGGCAACATCGCGGTGGTCCCGATCGGCGCCGACACCCGGCTCTGGTCGCCCTCGGCTTCGATCGCCCAGGTGCCCGGACGGATCGTCACCACCTCCAGTGCGGACGTACCGCTCAAGGGTCTGGTGTACCTGGTCGAGGCGCTGGCCAAGCTGCGCACCGAGCGGGACGCGCACCTGGTGGTGGTCGGCAAGCCGCAGCGCGGCGAGGGGCCGGTGGCCGAGGCGGTCCGCCGGTTCGGCCTGGAGCGCTGGATCGAGTTCCGCACCGGGCTGACCGACCAGGAGCTGGTGGACCTGTACCGCTCCGCCGAGGTGGCCTGCGTGCCCTCGCTGTACGAGGGCTTCTCGCTGCCCGCCGCCGAGGCGATGGCCACCGGCACCCCGCTGGTCGCCACCACCGGCGGCGCGATCCCCGAGGTGGCGGGCCCGGACGGCGAGACCTGCCTGGCGGTGCCGCCCGGCGACGCCGGTGCGCTGGCCGCCGCGCTCGGCCGGCTGCTGGACGACCCCGAGCTGCGGACCGAGCTCGGTGCGGCCGGCCGGGAGCGGGTGCTCGCCCGGTTCACCTGGCAGCGGGCCGCCGAACTGACCGTGGACCGCTACCGGGCGGCGATCGCCACCGGGGCCGGACAGCGGGCCCGGGCCGGTGCGGGCTGGCGCTACGTCGCCTGACCGGCCTGACGGCCGGTCAACTTTTTTGCCGAGTACCAACGAATGGGAGCCCCGCAGTGCTGACCGTCGATTTCTCCCGCTTCCCGCTCGCCCCTGGCGACCGGGTGCTCGACCTGGGCTGTGGTGGGGGCCGGCACGCCTTCGAGTGTTACCGGCGTGGCGCGAACGTGGTCGCCCTGGACCAGAACGGCGAGGAGATCGCCGAGGTTCGCCGGTGGTTCGCCGCGATGGAGCAGGCCGGGGAGGCCCCGGCCGGTGCCTCGGCGGTGGCGATGGAGGGCGACGCGCTCAACCTGCCGTTCGACGACGACACCTTCGACAAGATCATCATCTCCGAGGTGATGGAGCACATCCCGGACGACAAGGGCGTGCTGGCCGAGATGGTCCGGGTGCTCAAGCCGGGCGGCCTGCTGGCCGTCACCGTGCCGCGCTACCTGCCGGAGAAGATCTGCTGGGCGCTCTCCGACGAGTACCACGAGGTCGAGGGCGGCCACATCCGGATCTACAAGGGCGACGAACTGGTCGAGAAGGTCCGCGAGTCCGGCCTGGAGCCGTACGGCGAGCACCACGCGCACGCGCTGCACTCGCCGTACTGGTGGATCAAGTGCGCGGTCGGCGTCAACAACGACAAGGCGCTGCCGGTCCGCGCCTACCACCAGCTGCTGGTCTGGGACATCGTCGGCACCCCGGTGATCTCCAAGATCACCAAGGCGGCCGAGAAGGCGCTCAACCCGGTGCTCGGCAAGAGCTTCGTGGTGTACGCCAGCAAGCCCAGGCGGGCAGGCTCATGACGGCCGCCATTCCGGAGGCGCTGCTGCTGGACGGGGTGCTGGACGCCCGCCAGGCCGCCGACACGGTGCGCTCGATCCTGGCCGACCAGCAGCCCGACGGCGCCATCCCGTGGTTCGCCGGCGGCCACCTCGACCCCTGGGACCACACCGAGGCCGCGATGGCCCTGGACACGGCGGGCGAGCACGCGGCCGCCGAGGCGGCCTACCGCTGGCTGGCGGCCCGGCAGAACGCCGACGGCTCCTGGTACGCGGCGTACGTGGACGGCGAGGTGACCAACCGCGCCAAGGAGACCAACTTCTGCGCCTACCTGGCGGTCGGCGTCTGGCACCACCACCTCTCCTCGGGCGACGACGCCTTCCTGGACTGGATCTGGCCGACGGTCCGCCGGGCGCTGGACTTCACGGTCGGGCTGCGGCTGCCGGGCGGCCCGATCGCCTGGCGGCAGGACGAGGACGGCAGCGCGCCGCAGGAGGCGCTGCTGACCGGCTCATCCAGCATCCTGCACGCCCTGCGGTGCGGTCTCGCCATCGCGGACTACCTCGAAGAGCCGCAGCCGGATTGGGAGTTGGCGGCCGGACGGCTCCGGCACGCGATCGCCCACCACCCGGAGCGGTTCCTCGACAAGGACCGCTACTCGATGGACTGGTACTACCCCGTGCTCGGCACCGCGCTGCGCGGCCCCGAGGCGGTGGCCCGGATCGAACGGGACTGGGACCGCTTCGTGGTCCCGGGCCTGGGCGTGCGCTGCGTCAGTGACCGGCCCTGGGTGACCGGCGGGGAGAGCGCCGAACTGGCGCTCGCACTCTGGGCGGTGGGCCAGTCCGACCGCGCGGTGGAGATCCTGCGCTGGATCCAGCACCTGCGGCACCAGGACGGCTCGTACTGGACCGGGTACGTCTTCGAGGACGACGCGATCTGGCCCGAGGAGCGCACCACCTGGACGGCCGGGGCACTGCTGCTCGCGGTGGCGGCGCTGGGCGGCGACCACGCGACGGTGTCGGTCTTCGGCGGGGAGCAGCTGCCGGCCGGACTGGTCGTCAGCGACTGCTGCTGAGCGTACGGAAGAGGGCCCGGGGACGTGATGTCCCCGGGCCCTCTTTCCGCTTGTGTCAGCCGCGCTGGATGCCGGAGGCGTCGTTCAGCAGGCCGTGCGAGCCGTCCTGGAGCTGGGCGACCAGCGAGTTGCCGCGCTGCTCGACCGCCAGGTACCAGGTGCCGGGCACCAGTTCGCCGACCGGGGGGCCGACCGGGTTGTCCCTGGGAGCGAGCTGACGCGGCGCCGGGACGGCGAACCAGAACGGCGCGAAGTCCGCGGCCGGAGCGGCCGGGGCCGGCATCGCGACGGCGGGCTGGACCTGGGTCGGCTCCTGGTGCGCGGGGGCGGGCTGGCCGACGGCCTGACCCGGCGTCGGGTAGCCGTAACCGTGCTGCTGCTGCTCCGGCGGGGTGGCGTAGCCGGGCAGGCCGCCCTGGCCGGGCTGGGCCTGGCCCAGGCCCTGGTCGGCCGGGTAGCCGTACTGACCGGGCTGGCCGGGGGCGGGCTGGAAGCCGCCGACCGGGGCGCCGGCGTACGGGGCCTGGGTGACCGGGGGCTTGTCGGTCAGCAGCGGGGCCTGGAGCGCGGGCACCAGCGGACCGGCCGCGGCGGCACCGGCCAGCACCAGCAGGGCGAGCACGCCCAGGTAGGCGCCGTAGCTGTGGCCGTAGCCGGTGGCACTGCCACCGCCGGCCAGCGCCCAGAGGCCGGACCAGAGCGCGGCGACGGCCAGCGCGACGCCCCACTGGTCGAGCCGCAGGCCGAGCACCAGGCGACCGGCGACGGCCTCACCCTGGAAGCGCTGCAGCAGGATCAGTGCCGCGGCGATCAGGCCGAGCAGGTAGACCGAGGGCAGCACCGGGAAGAGCGCGGTGGACCAGGCGCTCTGCGAGCTGGAGCTGCAGGCCTTCGAGGTGATGCAGTACTCGAAGGCGACGTACGGCAGGAAGGAAGAGATGAACAGCAGGACGGCCGCACCTGCGACGGCGGCGTCTCCCCTGGTGAGAGCGCGCAGATTCACTAACGTTCCCCTCGTCGGTGTATGTCGTGGACGGCAGTGTGGTTCGGACGGTGCAAAAGCCTAGGGCCAAGCGGTTCGGTCCTGCACGGCGGGCTCCCGAAACGGGGAGTGTCGTGGCAAATCACCCGCGTTCGGCCCCCGGTCAGTTCGCGGCTGTGGTGAGGTAGGCGGTCAGCGCGTCGGCAATGCCCTGGGCGGCCTGCTGGCGCCACTGAGGGTCCGTCATCCGCTTGGCATCGCCCGAGTTTCGCATGTTGCCGCACTCGATGAACACCTTCGGCACCTTGGAAAGGTTGAGCCCGCCGAGGTCGCTGCGAGTGTCCAGACCCTGTTCACCGATGTAGTCGGCGTACGGCTCGCCGGTGGCCGCCTTGAAGTGCTCGCGCAGCAGCAGGCCGAGCCGGCGGGACGGGGCGACGATCGCGCCGGTGTCCGCCTTCCCGGCCTTCACCTGGGCGGGCATGATCACGTGGAACCCGCTGCCGGTGGCCGGCGCCCCGTCACCGTGCACCGAGATCGCGGCGTCCACCTTGCCCTCGTTGCCGATCCTGGCCCGCTCGTCGATGCACGGCCCCCAGGGGCGGTCGCCGTCTTGGGTGAACAGCACCTTGGCGCCGCGCTCCTCCAGTACGGTGCGGGCCCGCCGGGAGACGTCCAGCGAGTACTCGGCCTCGCTGTAGCCCGCGTTGGTCGAGGTGCCGGTGGTGTCGCACTCCTTGCGGCTGTTGCCGATGTCCACCTGACGGTTGATCTCGGTGGTGTGCTTGCCGTTGCCGGGGTTGTGCCCGGCGTCCAGCAGGACCGTACGGCCCGTCAGGGGGCGTGCGGCGGCGGCGCTCCCGGGGGTGGCGGACGGCGTGGCCGGGGTGGACGGCGCGGCGGTGGGCCAGAAGCTGGGCAGTAGCGGCAGCTCCTCCGCCGGGGAGGCGGAGGCCGGGCGCGCAGCGGCGTCCGCGCCGGAGGATCCCGGGCCCGCGCAGCCCACCGCGCAGAGCGGCAGAGCGGCGCAGGCCAGCGCGGACAGGCGGAGCAGGGGGGAGCGACGCGGGGCGCTGGAGCGCCGGTCGGTGGTGCCGGTCACGGGTGGTTCAGATCCTGTCCCAGGTACGGGCCGTCAGGCCGAAGGTGTTGGCCAGCGAGTTCCACTTCGCCACGAAGTCCTTCTTCGCCTGGGACGCCTGCGGGTTGAGCTCGTTGGCCCGCTTGAGGTCTGCGCCGGTGGGGGCGCTGCCGTTGGTGCAGCCCTGACTGCCGACAGTACGGGCCCAGGCGGCGTAGGCCCGGTCGACGTCGCCGGAGGTCTGCCAGGCGGTCTTCAGCAGTGCGACCGCCTCGACACCGGCGGGCAGGTCGCCGAAGTCCAGCTTGGCCAGGTCGGCCACCAGTTGGTCGCGCTGGGTCGCCCCGGTCTCGAAGATTTCGACGGCGCTGGTGATCTCGGCTTTGCCCGGGCAGCTGTTCACCTTCGCCACCGCGTTGCCGATCGGTGCCTTGGCGTCCTCGCCCCGGGCCAGCAGCGCGTCCAGCGCCTTGGCCTGGGCCTCCGCCTGCGGTCCGTTCGACGAACCGGCGGACGGGGAGGGCGAGTTGCCGCCCGAGGGCGGGGCGGCCGGGGTGCTCTGGGCCGGGGCCGGCTGCGGTGCGGCGGGGGGCGCGGTGGCCGCGGTCGTGGCCTGGTTCGACGGTTCGTCGCCGTTGCGGACCGCCCAGGCCACCCCGACGCCGACCACCACGACCAGCACCACGCCGATCGCGACCAGCAGCGGGACCCGGCGGCGCGGCTCGTGCTGGGGGACTTCCTCGTACTCGGGGTACGGCCGCTGCGGGGCGGGCTGCTGGTAGCCGGGGAAGGTGCCGGTCGGCTGCGGGCCGGGGAACGCGCCGGGCTGCTGATGCGGCAGAGGTGGCTGATGCGGCTGGGGCGGCTGTGCGCCGGGGAAGCCGCCGACCGGGGCGGGCGGCGGGAATCCGTACCCGGAGGGCGGAGCAGGGGGTCCGCCGAACGGCGGTCGCGGCGGGGTGACCGGGCCGGGCGGCGGGAGGTACGGGCGGGCGCCGAGCGGCGGGCCGTGGTCGCCGACGGCGCCGGGCTGGGGCGGCTGCGGGTACCCCTGCTGAGCCTGCGGCGGGTATGCCTGCGGGGCCTGCGGCGGGGCGAGCGGGAAGATCTCGGTGTGCTGGTCGTCGCGGGCCGGCTGCGGTGCGGTCGGCTGCGGTGCGGGCGCCGGGCGGACCCAGCCACCGGCGCCCCCGCGCGCGGTCGGGTCCCACACCGCGGGTGCGGTGTTGTCCTGCTCGGTCATGCCTGGCCTCGCCCCCGCTGTGGTGTGGTGCGTCCTGGGTTCACGTCGCCCGGTCGTTCGGCGACACCGTACCGGCAGTTTCCGGGCGCACCAACGGCGGCCACCCGGTCGACCCGGCACGTGGGATGACGTTAGAGCATCCCGGAAGGTGCCCGCAGGACCATGACGATCTTCGGGTGTCGGCCGGGCGGCAGGTCTCAGCGGCGGCGTAGCACCCGCAGCGAGCCGGTGACCGAGACCTCTTCGAAGCCCTCGGTGAGCGCGCGCAGGTAGACCCGGTACGGGGCCTGGCCGCCGTCGGCGGGGTCGGGGAAGACGTCGTGGATCACCAGCAGGCCCTGCTCGGCCAGGTGCGGGGCCCAGCCCTGGTAGTCGCCGGTGGCGTGCTCGTCGGTGTGGCCGCCGTCGATGAAGACCAGCGCCAGCTGCCCGCCCCAGACGGCGGCGATCTGCGGCGAGCGGCCGACCAGGGCGACCACGTGGTCCTCCAGGCCCGCCCGGAAGAGGGTGCGGCGGAAGGTCGGCAGGGTGTCCATCAGCCCGACCGCCGGGTCGACCAGCTCCGGGTCGTGGTACTCCCAGCCGGGCTGCTGCTCCTCGGAGCCGCGGTGGTGATCCACCGTCAGGGCGACCGTCCCGGTGGCCCGGGCCGCGTCGGCCAGCAGGATCGCCGAGCGTCCGCAGTAGCTGCCGATCTCCAGCAGCGGGAGGCCGGTGGCGGTGGCAGCCCGGTGCGCGGCGGCGTACAGGGCGAGACCCTCGTCCACCGGCATGAAGCCGGTCGCCGACTCGAAGGCCGTGAGCACCCCGGGGGCCGGGCGGGCGTCCGTCATCGTGCTGCTCCTGTTCGCGGGGCCGGTCTGTCCCTGGACCCTACTGGACGGTAGGAGGGGTTCCCGCAGGTCGGGGGATGGGGTATATCTGGACGAGTTTCTGGAACCCGTTCTAGATGAGGGCTCGCGGAGTGGTTCAGTAGGCTGCTCCGATCCACAGGCGAAACCCCCGGGAGCAAGCCACATGCGCGCAGCGATCCTGCACGAGATCGGCCAGGACACACTCGAGGTCCGCGACGACGTCGAGGCGGTCGGCTTCGGTCCCGGCAAGGTCCGGGTCCGGCTCCGGGCCGCCAGCCTGTGCCACTCGGACCTGTCCGCGATGAGCGGCGTGCTGCCGCAGCCCGCGCCGTTCGTGCCCGGACACGAGGGCGCCGGCGACGTGGTCGAGACCGGCGAGGGCGTCACCGGTGTCGCGGTCGGCGACCGGGTGGTGCTCTGCTGGATGCCGCCCTGCGGCAGCTGCCCGCACTGCCGCCGTGGCCAGGGCCAGCTCTGTGTGGCCAGCCTGCGACGGCTCGGCTCGGCCGGCTTCCGGCAGGGCGGCACCGACGTCTTCGGCTTCTACAGCACCGGCACCTTCGCCGAGGAGCTGGTGGTGCCCGCCGACAGCGTGATCGTGCTGCCCGCCGACATGCCGTACGAGCTGGCCGCGCTGATCGGCTGCGGGGTGACCACCGGCCTCGGCGCGGCGATCAACACCGCCCGGGTGGAGCCCGGCAGTTCGGTAGCCGTGATCGGCGCGGGCGGGGTCGGCATCGCGGCCGTCCAGGGTGCCCGGATCTGCGGCGCGGCCCGGATCACCGTGGTCGACCCGGTGGAGTCCCGCCGGACCCGAGCGCTCGGCTTCGGCGCCACCGACGCGGTCGCCCCGGAGGGACTGAAGGGCGCGGCCAAGAGCGTGGAGGGCGGCGGCTACGACTACGTCTTCGAGGCGGTCGGCCGCTCGGCCACCGTGCGGGCGGCGTACGACGCGGCCCGGCGGGGCGGTGCGGTGGTGGTGATCGGCGCCGGTGCGCAGGACGACCTGGTGCAGTTCAGCATGGGCGAGCTGTTCTTCAACGAGAAGCGCCTGCTGCCCTCGATGTACGGCGGCGGGGACGTCCGGCGGACCACCGCCCGGGCGATCGAGCTCTGGCGGGCCGGGCGGCTGGACCTGGCGGGCATGATCACCCACCGGGTCGGGCTGGCCGACGTGAACGAGGCGATCGCCCAGATGCGCAGCGGCGAGGCGCTGCGCACGGTCATCTCGCTGGGCTGACGGCTGACGGGACCGTCAGCCGACGGACTGCTCAGCGGCGGTGACGGCCGTGCGGGTTCGCGTCCGGCCGGTCGTCGGGGGCGGTGTCGCCCCGGTGGCGGCCGTGTAGGGCGCTCTCGGACCGGTCCGTGTCGGAGGCGGGCCCGGTGCCGTCGTGCCGGGTGGTGTCGGTGCGGGTCTCGGACATGTCGTTACTTCTCCGTGCGAGGGTGCGATTCTCAAGGGATACGCGAGTCACCATATCCAGCGATTCAGGTGACTACCCCTTGACACGATCACGGCCCGGGCACGATTGACAGTCCGTCCGGCTGTGGCAGTGTCGCGCCGAGCCAGTGGCCGACCAGCTCGCGGTAGAGCGGGGAGAGCACCTGGAGGTCGCCGTGACGGGCGGTCAGCCCGCGGCCCGCGTCGAGCAGGAGTACCCGGTCGGCCCGCAGGGCGGAGCCGATCCGGTGGGCGATCACCACCAGCGTGCCGGGCCGGACGGCGAAGGCGGCCTCGGCCACCGCCTCGGCCGGGGCGTCCAGGTGGCAGGTCGCCTCGTCCAGCACCACCACGGGCGCGGGGGAGAGGTAGGTCCGGACCAGGGCGAGCAGTTGGCGCTCCCCGGCCGAGAGTGTGGCCGGGTCGGGCAGCTCGGCCGCCGGCCCGCCGAGTCGATCCAGCAGCTCGGACGCGCCCAACAGCTCGGCAGCTTCGGTGAGCTGACGGTCGGTGGCGTCCGGGCGGAGCCAGCGCAGGTTCTCTCCGACGGTGCCGGTGAACAGGTACGCCTCCTGCGGGAGCAGTGCCACCAGCCCGGCCCTGGCCTGGTCCGGCAGGGTGTGTGGGGCGGCGCCGCCGACGGTCACGGTGCCCTGCTGGGGCGGGACCAACCCGGCCAGCAGGGCGGCCAGGGTGGACTTGCCCGCACCGCTCGGGCCGACCACGGCGAGGTGTTCGCCCGGCGCCAGGGCCAGGTCGAGGGCGCTGAACACGGGCTCGGCGGCCGCGCCGTGGGTGTGGTGCAGCCCGTGCACTCGGACCTCCTGTCCCGAGGTGGGCTCCTGCCCCGAGGCCGGCCGGTCGGGCGGGTCGGGCAGCGTGGCCAGCCGGTCGAGCACCACGGCGAGCTCCAGCAGCCAGCTGCCGACCATGCCCGCCAGGCTGCGGACGGCCGGTTCGAGCTGCTGCACCAAGTAGGCTGCCACGCCTAGCAGTTGGCCAGTGGTCAGCTGCCGGTGGTCGACCAGCCACGGCGCGGCCGCGACCACCAGCAGTAGCGGCAGCCGGCCGCCGATCGCCACCGTGAGGGTACGGAGCGCGGCGGCCCGGCCGAGCGCGCGGACCGCCGCGCCCTGGGCCAGTACGGCGGCACCCACCGAACGCTCCACCCGGGCCTGCGCCCCGCAGGCGGTGATGTCCCGGACCCCCGCGAAGGCCAGCCCAGCCTCGGCGGCCACCCGTTCGTCGGCCAGCACCACCGCGCGCTGACGGTCCACCAGCGGGCCGAGCAGCCGGGCGAACAGCAGACCGCCGAGCAGCAGCGGCGGCAGCACCAGCGGCAGGGTGACCGGGGCGAGCACGGCGAGGCCGAGTACGGCCGCCAGTACGGTGATGCCCACGCTGCGCAGCGTACGCAGCAGGGTGGCCGTCAACTGCCGGGCAGACTCCACCTGTTCGGTCAGCCTGGCCACCTCGGCGGGGCCGTCGCCGGTCGGTTCGGCCCGGCCCAGGGCGCTGCGCACCACCCGGCGGACCAGCGCGTCCCGCAGGGGCTCCACCACCGCCGCCACGTACGGGAAGGCGGCCCGGGCCGCGTACGCGCGGACTCCGACGGCGGCGGCGAAGGCGGCCAGCCAGGCGAAGCCGACGGCGGGGCGGCCGGCCAGGAACCCCTGGTCGGTGGCGGCGGCGATCAGCAGGCCGGAGAGCAGTGAGGGCAGTGCCTCAACCGCCGACCAGACCAGCACCCGGACCAAGGCGGGCCGGGTGGTGGTGAGTTGGTCCCGCAGCAGGGTCCAGCCGGGCGAGCGGGTCACGAGGCGCTCCTCGGGGCGGGGACGACGGCGGGGGCGGCTGCCAGGGCAGGCCCTAGGGCGGCGCGGTACTCCGGGTCCTTGACCAGGGTGGTGTGCGGGGCCAGCGCGCGCAGCCGGCCGCCGTCCAGCCAGGCGACCAGGTCGGCGCGGGCGGCGGCGCCCGGGCGGTGGGCGACCACCAGCCTGGTCCGGCCTGCGGTGGCGAGGGCCAGGGCCTCGGTCACCTGGTGTTCGGTGGCCAGGTCCAGGCTGGAGGTGGCGTCGTCCAGGATCATCACCCGGGGCCGCTGGGCGAGCAGTCTGGCCAGCCCAAGCCGCTGCAACTCGCCGCCGGACAGCCGGAGTTCGGTGGTCGGAGTGTCATCGCCGAGCGGCATTCTGGCCAGGAAGCCGTCGGCCCGGGCCGCCCGGGTCTCCGTGGCGGCCGCACCCTCCAGTGCCTCGCCCACGGTGGCGCCGACCAGCACCGGGCGCTCGAAGGCGTACCCGACGGCCAGTCGCCGCTGCCCGGGCGTGAGTTCGGTGAGCGGGACGCCGTCGACCAGCACCAGTCCGCTGTCGGGAGCGCGGAGCCCGCCCGCGACGGCGGCGAGCAGTGACTTGCCGGAGCCCGACCGGCCGACCAGTGCGACCGTCCGGCCGCCCGGGACGGTGAGGTCGAGCGGGCCGAGCAGGCCCTCGACACTCACCCCGATCAGGGTCAACTCGCCTGGCCCGGCCGGGAGATCACGCCCGCCCGGCGGTGGCGCTGGAAGTGCGAGCAGCTCGGCCACCCGATCCCGCCCGGCCCGGGCGTGCGCCACCCCGGCCAGTGCCTCGACCTGCTCGAAGAAGCCCAGACCGAGCGCGGCCCAGCCGGCTGCGGCGGCCAGTTCGCCGGGGCGCAGCGTGCCGTTCGAGAGTTGCAGGCCCGCGGTGCTCAGCACGCTCAGCTCGACCAGCGCGACCAGCAGGGTGGCCTGCCAGACCGTCCGGCGCTGGGTCTGCCAGAGGGCGTGCCCGGCCTCGGCGAGCCGGGGGAGCGGGGCCAGCACCCGTGCGGTCTCAGCCTCCCGGGCTCCGGCGGCGTGGATGCTGCGCAGACCGGCCAGGGCGCCGGTCAGCCGGGCCGCCAGCTCGGACTGCACCTGCTGGTAGCGGGTGAACGCCTGGGCCGCGTCGCGCAGGAACAGCCGGATCAGCACCACCCCGGGCAGCACCCCGGCGAAGAACGCGGCGGCCAGCCAGGGCGAGAGCAGCGCCAGGCCGAGCACGGCCCCCAGCGAGGTGAGCAGCGCGGTGGCGGCGGTGATTCGGGACGGCAGCGCGCCACCTGCGTCGGCGGCCGAGCCGACCAGTCGGGCGGTCAGGTCACCGGTGGCCGGTCCACCCGGGACGGGGCCCCGGTCCAGCACCCGGCGGAGCAGGCGCAGCCGCAGGCCGACCGTGGTGTCGGCGGCCACCGCAGGACCGGCCAGCGTGGCGAAAGCCCCCGCCAGCGCGCCGACCAGCAGCACCGCGGCGAGCGGCAGAGCGGACCCGCCGTCGATCGCGACGCCCACCGCGCCGGGCAGCGCGAGGGTCGCGGCCGCCTCGACCGGTACGGCCACCGAGAGCACGATCACCCAGCCGCGCATGGCACTGCCACCTCCTGAAGGACGACGTGCGGGGACGTGTGTGGGGATTTCTGTGGGGGGACGTACGGCCGGAGCCGTGCCCGCTCCCCCCGGGAGGGAGCGGGCACGGCCCCGTGCGAACTGCCGACCTACTAGCTGATGGTGAAGATCAGGCAGGTCAGGATCAGACAGGTGAACTGGCAGCCGCCGCCGTGTCCGCCCAGCTCGACGGCCTCGGTCTCCGGCAGGTCCTGCAGAGCGGCCAGGTCGGTCTCGAAGTTCTCCATGGTGGGTCCTCCCCTTGATGGTCCGTCACCCGCACAGTGCGGGTGACGTCGCCCCTGGCCCGGTCGGGCCAGGGAAGTCTGTGGGTGCCGCGGTGCGGCACTAGGTGGGCCGGCCGGTGCGCAGGAAGGCGGCCAGCAGCTCGTGCAGCACGGCCGCGCCCTCCTCGGCGAGCACCTCGTGCCCGGCCCCGGCGGCCTCGACGTAGCGGAAGTCCGACCCCTCCGCCCGCCCCAGCCGCAGCAACTCGTGTCGCAGCGCCCGGGACTGACTGACCGGAACCACCTCGTCCCGGTCGCCGTGCACGATCAGCAGCGGCGCGCCGATCCGGTGCGCCAGCTGGAGCACGTCCCGGGGGCCGCGCTGGTCGTCGATCGGATCGCCGCCGCCCAGCCGGGTGGTGAGCGCCCGGACCGGGGCGGCCGCCTCGGCCAGCAGCCGGGCACCGGACAGGAACGGGGCCACCACCGCACACCGGGTGACCTGCCCGGACGGCGCATGGGCGGCGGCCAGCAGAGCCAGGAAGGCGCCGTAGCTGACCCCGAACAGCGCGGGCGGTTCCAGCCCGAGCGCCGCCCGCTGGCCCGCCACGCCCTCCAGCAGGTGCAGCACGTCGGCCAGATCGGGACCGCCCCAGGCACCCCGGACGGCCATCGCGTGCTCCGTCCCGTAGCCGGTGGAGCCGCGCTGATTGGGCGCCAGCACCGCCAGGCCCTCGGCCGCCATCCGCTGCAGCGCCGGGTCGAACTCCAGCCGCCAGGCGTCGGCGGGGCCGCCGTGCAGCGCCAGCACCAGGTGTGGAGCGCTCAGCCAGGCGTCGCCGCCGTAGACCACCGCCTCGATCGGCCCGGCGGGACCGGCCAGTTCGAGACTCTGGGCCGAGTGCCAGGGGCCGCCGTCACCGGGGCCTGTGCTGCCGTCCAGCCGCCAGCCGGCCGGGCCGCCGGTGGCCCAACTGGGCTGCGCAGGACGGTCGCTGCCACTGCCCAGCGGGGCCAGCCGCAGCGGCAGTGGTACGGCCGCCGCGTGGGCCGGCTGCCCGCGTTCCACCAGGACGTCCACGTCGATGGTGGCCAGCGCGGCGGGGTGGTCGGGAGCGGAGTACGGCATCCGCAGGCCCGCCGCCGACCAGTGGCCGACCGCGCCGAGTCGCCCGGGCGGTACGGGAAGCGGGGTGAGCCGGCTGAGCTCCGGGTGCCAGAGGGTGAGGGCGGAGGCGGCGCCGTGGTCGACCTGCAGGACCACCCGCCGGCCGTCAGGCCCGGAGTGCCGGTCGAGCGCGATCGGCCGCAGGAAGACGCCGGGTACGTGCAGGCACTCGGGGAACCGCAGCGGCTCCCGCCCGCCGAGCAGACCCCAGCCGAGCCGGTCGGTGCCGGTGGCATCGCTGCGCACCATCGCGAACCGGGTGTCCGGGTCGTACAGCGCGAGCCGGTCGCTGCTCTGCTCGCCGATCTCCAACAGCGGCGTGACCTGGCCGAGTTCGAGATCGAGGACCACCGTACGGACCTTGCCCTTGTGCACCCGGTCGAGGGCCAGCAGCCGGCCGGTGTGGTCCAGCCAGACCCCGCCACCGTGCAGGCCGGGCAGCTCGGCGACCTCTATCGGCGCCGTGCCGTCGGCCGGGACCAGCCAGACCGTGGTCACCGGCTGGGTATCGGTGCCGAGCGCGACCGCGACCGGGGCACCGGCCGGCCGGTGGCCGCCGGGCATCGCCAGCAGTCGCAGGCCGGGGCGCCGGAGGGTGGCCAACTCCTGTTCGAAGGTGGGGTGTTCGGCGGTCGGCGCGGAGAGCACCAGCAGGGTGTGCCGGTCGCCGTCGTGCCGGCAGACCAGCACCTGGCCGTTCGGCAGGCTGATCAGCTGTGAGTGCAGGCTCTCCGAGCGGTTCCCCGGCAGCGGGAGCGCGGTCGGCACGGCCGGGCCCTCGGCGGGCAGGCGCCAACTCTCCGCGTACCAGCCGCCGTCCGCTCCGGCGGCCAGGCAGGCCGCGTGCGAGCCGTCGAGGGCGAAGGTGAAGCTCAGACGGCGCAGCGCCTGGGCGGTGGTGCGGGTGGCGGTGTTCATCCGGGCTCACCTCCTCGGGTCGTGGGCGGATCAGTCGAATCGGGGCGTGGTCGGTCAGTGCTCGGCGGCGAGCGGCAGCGGGTCGAGCCAGAGCCGGTGGCCGCCGTACTGCAGGCGGAGCAGGAAGGCGAGCGGGCCCGAAGTGCCCGTCCCGTACGCGGGGGTGGAGCTCAGCCCGGTCTCGTCGGGCAGCACCAGCCGCCCGTCCTGCCGCACCGCGCGGGCCGCGATCAGAGCGGCCAACTCCTCGGCCCCGGTACGGAAGCGCTGCTCGCCGGTGGCCTCGGCCAGATCGAGCAGGTACTCCCCGTTCCCGGCCAGGCCGTGACAGGCACTCACCCCGCTGTGCCAGCGGGCGTCCAGCACCGCCTGCCCGGCGGCCAGCGCCAGCCGGTACGCGGTCTCGTCCCCGGTGGCCCGCCAGTACCGGACCAGGAAGCTGCCCACCCCGGAGGACCCGCTGCACCAGTGCGCCAGCCGTACGTGTGGTGGATCGCCCGCGCTCTGCGGCCACCAGGCGGCGGCGCCGTCCTGACGGACCGTCGCGGCCAGCGTCCGGACCGCCTCCGCCGCGCCGTCGAGGGCCTGCTGATCCTCGGCCGCCTCGGCGGTGGCCAGCAGGAAGGCCCCCACCCCGGCCACCCCGTGGGCGTAGCCGAGTTGGCCCGCTCCGGCGAAGACCGAGTCGAAGCCCTTCGGCACCGGCCAGGTCAGCCCGTACGGCTCCCGCTCGGCCGACGCCAGCAGGGTGGCTGCGCAGTCGGCCGCCCGGTCCAGGTAAGTGTCGTCGCCGGTCGCGCGGCGCAGCCGCAGTTGCAGGAAGCCGGCTCCCGCCGCACCGTGGCAGACATCGGGATTGGGCCAGCGGATCGGCACCTCGCGGGCCAACCTGACGGCCCGTTCAGCCAGTGCGCCATCGCCCAGCGCCTCGGCGGCGTCGAGCAACGCCCAGGCGGTACCGGACCGCCCGAAGTGCAGCCCCGGCAACACGGTCGGCTCGGCCGCCACCCGCCGCTCGATCCAGCCGGCCGCCAACGCCGCCGTCTCACCCGCAGGCAGCCCGACCGCCGTGGCCCGAGCCAGGAACGCCAGCACCCCGGCGGCCCCGTGCTGCACATTGCACGGATCGGTCAACTGCCCCCCGGGCACCGTCGGCCACAACCGATCGGCCCGCTCCGGTGTCGCTGTGGCGATCAACTCCGCCAAGCCATCTGCCACCAGGGGCTCAGAGCCTGGCAAGCCAGGCACCACCAGGGGCTCGGGGAACTGCGACGCCGACCTCAGGAGCGTTGCACCAACAGAACTGGTCAGGAACGGCTCCGTAGAGGGTAGTTGCCTACGCGCCGGATCCGCCGAACGAAGCCCGAGGATCACCGCCCCCAACCGCCGAGCCGTCTCCCCCTCCCGCCCCGCAGCCGCCAGCCACCCCTCCAACGACCCTTCCCCCGGCAGCAGCAACGGATCGTGCCCCGTAGCCAACAGGAAGAACAGCCCACCCAACGCATACAGATCAGCACCGAACCCGGCCTGACACACCGCCACTTCCTGCTCCGGCGCCCGATACCCCGGCGTCCCGGCCGTCCCCACCGTCGCGCCCGCCGCCGCAGCCAGCTCCAGATCGACCAGCCGCAACGACCCGTCCGGCCGCACCATCACATTCCCCGGCGACAGATCCCGCAGCACCAACCCCCGCGCATGCACCTGCGCCACCAGCGAGACCAGCCCGAGCGCGACCCCCCGCGCCTCGTCCCACGGCACGTCCGGACTCCCGTCCCGCCGTAGTTGCCCCGCCACCCAGGCCCCGAGCGCCACCCCGGGCACCCGCTCCTGGACCAGGTAGACCGCGTCCCCCTGCTCGATCAGGTCGATCACCGCCGGCGCCAGCTCCGCCCCGGCCAGCAGGCCGAGCAGCTCGGCCTCGTGCCGCAGCGCCGCCCGGGCGTCCGTACCGGACCGGTCCACCTCGATGTGGGCCCGGGCCTGTTTCACCACCACGTCGCTACCGCCCTCGGTGTCCCGCCCGAGGAAGACCCCGCCCTTGGTGCCGTGCCGGATCGCCGCCGTCAGCGCGTACCTGCCCCCCAGCAGTACGCCACCAGCACGTCGTTCACCGGCAGGTGTTGTCGACCCCCTCCCCTCGACGGGGTCGACCAGCCAAGGCGGACATCGGTAGCTCGCGGCCCGGACGTCCTCGACCCGGGTGCCGTCCGGCGCGTGCAGCATCGAGCGGTAGGCCCCGTCGTTGCCCAGCTCGGCGCGGCGGGTGAAGACCCCGTACCGGTAGTGCACCCGGCTGCCGGGGGCGTACGGACGGTCGGAGAGCACCGACGGGCCGGGGAATTCTGCGGTGGCCAGGTGTAATTCGGCGGCCAGCCGACGGAACTGCTCGTCGTCCGCCGGATAGACCGTGATGAATTTCCCGGCCGAGCCGCGCTCGCTGTTCCGGGAATTGACCTGGTGGAGCTTTTCCAGGTCGCCGGCGAACTTGAACACACAGGCGTCCCCGGCGATCACCCCGGCCACTGCGGCGAGCACCGCCGAGGCCGCTTCGCCCGCCGCGCTGATGTGCAGCTTCCACCCCTGCTCGGGAGTGGTGACCCCGGTCGGCCGGGCCGTGCACCAGAGCGCCTCGGCGGTGAACTCCCAGTCGCCGCCGCCTCCCCGGCGCCCGGTGCCGGCCATGGCCGCCCGGGCCACCTCCGTCAGCGAGCCGTCGACAGCCGGCCCGACGTCGACCGACGTCGTCCCCCCGGCCGTGCGCAGTGGTGTGCCCGCCCCCATCTGCTCCACACCCCTTCTCTCTCGCGGCATCGGTTTTCACGGACGTCCGGAAATTCACCCCGACCGCACCGCCGGTGCAATTCGACGGTGCGCCCACAAGTCCCCGGTCGGGGTAACTCCCGTTCGCAACACCGAAGTTACTTTCGGTGGCCGACCGACTCAACGTGGAACGGGTCACTTCACTCGTAAGGGTGATCTCGAATCGTTTTCGAATGCGTGCGACCGGGGCGATGTGACCAGTACCCGCCCGCCGAGGGCGGCTCGTTCCGCTCCCGTTCACCTCGCACTGCCCCCGCACGCCGGTTGACGGGCAGCAGTACGGTCGGCCCGGCCCCGCTCCCACGGCTTCCCCCGCAGCGCCCGGGGCCGGGGGAGCCGCCCGCGCGCGGTAGTCTCGACAGGTGCCGAAACTGTCCGACGTCATCAACGCGCTCGAAGAGCTGTACCCACCGAGGTGGGCCGAGTCCTGGGATGCCGTGGGCCTGGTGTGCGGCGATCCCGAGGCCGAGGTCGGCCGGGTGCTGTTCGCCGTCGACCCGGTGCAGACCGTGGTGGACGAGGCCGTCGAGTGGGGTGCGGACCTGGTGGTCACCCACCACCCCCTCTATCTGCGCGGGGTCACCAGCGTCGCGGCCACCGGTTTCAAGGGCCGGGTGGTGCACGAGCTGATCCGGGCCGGGATCGGGCTGCACGTCGCGCACACCAACGCCGACCACGCCGACCCGGGCGTCTCCGACGCCCTCGCCGAGGCCGTCGGCCTGCGGGTGCTCGGGCCGCTGATCGCCGACCCGACCGACCCGGCGGGCCGCCGGGGCACCGGCCGGATCGGCCTGCTCGAACCGCCGCTCACCCTCACCGCCTTCGCCGCCCGGGTGGCCGCCGGGCTTCCCGCCACGGCCACCGGGGTCCGGGTCGCCGGGGATGGCGACCGGGTGATCACCCGGGTCGCGGTCTGCGGTGGCTCGGGCGACAGCTTCCTCGCCGAGGTCCGGGCCGCCGGGGTGGACGCCTACGTCACCGCCGACCTGCGGCACCACCCGGCCTCGGAGGCCACCGAAGCCGGGCCGGTCGCGCTGCTGGACGCCGCGCACTGGGCCACCGAGTGGCCCTGGCTGCGGCTGGCCGAGCGCGGCCTGACCGAGGCGGCCGCCGCGCACGGCTGGCAGCTGGAGACCAAGGTCTCGCACCGGGTCACCGACCCGTGGACCGCGCACGCCCCGATGAACCCCTAGCTTCGCCAGAAGCCACCGCCGACCGACTTGCTGACAGACAAAAAAACAGGAGCCCCCGCCTTGATTGCCGCGCCCGCCGACCAGATCCGCCTGCTCGACCTCCAGGCCCTCGACTCCCGCCTCGACCAGCTGGCCCACCGGCGCCGCAGCCTGCCCGAGCACGCCGAGATCGACAAGGCCACCGCCGACCACACCGCCCTCAAGGACCTGGTGATCGCCGCTCAGGCCCAGCTCGGTGACACCGAGCGCGAGCTGACCAAGGCCGAGGGCGACGTCGAGCAGGTCCGCGCCAGGACCGCCCGCAACCAGCAGCGGCTGGACTCCGGCGCCGTCGGCTCGCCGCGTGACCTGGAGAACCTCCAGCACGAGGTCGGCTCGCTGGCGAAGCGTCAGTCCGACCTGGAGGACGTCGTCCTGGAGGTCATGGAGCGGCTCGAGTCCGCGCAGACCCGGGTGACCGAGCTGTCGGCCCGACTGGACCACTCCACCGTGGTGCTCAAGGAGGCCGAGGAGCGCCGGGACGCCGCCTTCGCCGAGATCGACGCCGACGCCGAGAAGGTCAAGCGGGACCGCGAGGCCGTCGCCACCGTGCTGCCGGCCGACCTGATCAAGCTCTACACCCGGCTGCGCGAGCAGCAGGGCGGCGTCGGCGCGGCCCGGCTGTTCCAGCGCCGCTGCGAGGGCTGCCGGGTCGAGTTCGCCGCCGCCGACCTGAACAGCATCAAGGCCGAGCCCAAGGACGCCGTGGTCCGCTGCGAGAACTGCGGCCGGATCCTGGTGCGTACCGCCGAGTCGGGCGTCTGATCCGATGGCCGGGCGGAGGTTCATCGTCGAGGCGGACGGGGGCTCCCGGGGCAACCCGGGCCCGGCCGGCTACGGCGCGGTGGTCCGGGACGGGGACACCGGCCAGATCATCGCCGAGGCGGCCGAGTTCATCGGGCGGGCGACCAACAACGTGGCCGAGTACAAGGGCCTGATCGCGGGCCTGCGGGCGGCGCACGGGCTGGACCCCGACGCCCGGGTGGACGTCCGGATGGACTCCAAGCTGGTGGTCGAGCAGATGTCGGGCCGCTGGAAGATCAAGCACCCCGACATGCAGCCGCTGGCCGCCGAGGCGGCCACCGTGCTGCCGCGCTCCCAGGTGAAGTACAGCTGGATCCCGCGCGAGCAGAACAAGGACGCGGACCGGCTGGCCAACGAGGCGATGGACGCGGGCAAGGCCGGCCGCCAGTGGGAGCCCAAGGTCCGCCCGGCCGCGCCGATCGCCCCGGTGGACGAGCCG
This sequence comes from Kitasatospora sp. Root107, assembly GCF_001424875.1. GTDB lineage: Bacteria > Actinomycetota > Actinomycetes > Streptomycetales > Streptomycetaceae > Kitasatospora. The sequence continues at coordinate 425,398 of NZ_LMCT01000067.1, forward strand.
CTGCCCGCGCCCGCCGCACCCAAGGCGGGCTGGGCGGGCCCGGCCGACCTCGGTACGCCGACCACCTTCGTGCTGCTCCGGCACGGCGAGACCCACCTCACCCCGGAGAAGCGTTTCTCCGGCAGCGGTGGTTCCGACCCGGCGCTCTCCGAGAAGGGCCTCTGGCAGGCCGCCCGGGCCGCCGAGTCACTGGCTGCCCGGGGCACCGTCCAAGCCATCGTCAGTTCGCCGATGCAGCGCACCCGGCAGACCGCCGAGGCGGTCGCCGTCCGGCTCGGCCTGGAGGTCCGGTTCGAGGAGGGCCTGCGCGAACTGGACTTCGGCGACTGGGAGGGGCTGACCTTCGCCGAGGTGCAGGAGCGCCACCCCGACGACCTGGCGGCCTGGCTCGGCTCGGCCAAGGCCAAGCCGACCGGCAGCACCGAGAGCTTCACCACCCTCACCCACCGGGCGGGGGTGGCCCGGGACAAGATCTTGGCCAGGCACTCGGGCAAGACGGTCCTGGTGGTCTCGCACGTCAGCCCGATCAAGACCCTGGTCCGGCTCGCCCTCGGGGCCCCGCCGGACTCGCTCTACCGGATGGAGCTCTCGGCGGCCTCGTTCTGCGCGGTGCAGTACTACGCGGACGGCAACGCCTCGCTCCGGCTGCTGAACGACACCTCGCACCTGCGCTGACGCCCTCCCGGGGAGCCGCTACTCCCCGGTGCTGCCGTCGATCAGCTCGCGGAGCAGGTCGGCGTGGCCGTTGTGCCGGGCGTACTCCTCGATCATGTGGGTGAGCACGTAGCGCAGCGAGTACGGCTGCCCGTCCTCGGCGTACGTCACGGTGTCCAGCGACCCGACCCCGGACACCACCGCGCGGGCCTGCTGGCAGACCTCTCGCCAGACCGCGAAGGCCCGCTCCGGGTCGGCCTCCGCCACCTCGAACTCGGCGCGCGAGCCGTCCGGCGTGCGCCCCCAGTAACTCGACACGCCCTGGTCGGCGACCACGTTGAGGAACCAGCCGCGCTCCACGTCGGCCAGGTGCCTGACCAGCCCGAGCAGCGACATCGCCGACGGCGGCACGGCCCGGGTGCGCAGCTGATCGGGCGTCAGACCCGCGCACTTCATCATCAGGGTCTGCCGCTGGTAGTCCAGGAACTCGGTCAGCGAGGCGCGCTCGTCGGCCACCCGGGACGGTTCGGTCCTGCTCTGCTCATCCATCAGATGATCATCCCAGCACCGGCCCGGCCCGGTGCGGGTATTCCGACCGGTGGACTTCAGTGGATCTCGGTGACCACCACGTCGAGCTGCCACGCCTTGCGCGCGGACCCCTCGGCGGAGACCTCGACCCGGTAGCCGAGCCAGGCCAGCGCATCCACCAGCTCACCCGGCGAGCCGGGCTCGAGACCGGCGTTCAGCAGGTCGCGGACCAGCCGGCCCTTGGTCGCCTTGTTGAAGTGGCTCACCACCGAGCGCTTCAGCTCGCCGTCCACCTCGCGCTCCTGGAGCACCCGCACGGTCGCGGTCCGGGACGCGGTCTCGCCGGCCGGCTTCCAGGCCGCCGCGTACGCCGAGCTCCGCAGGTCCAGCACCAGCCCCCGGCTCGCCACCGCCGGCAGCACCTCGGCCATCTCGCGCCGCCAGTACGCCCCGAGCGCCCCGAGCGGAGGAAGTTTCACACCCATCGAGCACCGGTACGGCGGAATCCGGTCACCGACCCGCACCGCCCCCCACAGCCCGGAGAAGACCAGCAGCGAGCGCTCGGCCAGCGCGTACGCGGCCTCGTCCAGCTTCGCCAGCCCGAGCGCGTCGAACAGCACCCCGGTGTACACCTCGCCCGCAGGCAGCGCCCCGGCCGTCCGCAGCCCGGCGTTCTTCGCCACCTCGCCGCGCAGCCCCTCGCTCAGCCCGAGCACCCCGCGCGCCGTCTCCTCATCCCCGGCACAGAGCCCGACCAGCGCCTCGAACACCGCCCGCCGCCCCGCCGTCAGCCCCGGCAGCGACAGCTCCTCCAGCACCAGCGGCACCCCGGCCTCCGCAGCAGCCTTCCCCTCCGACGGCGGCAACAGCACCAGCACGGCGACACCCCTTCAACACTCTGTGGCAACGAACGCTCCCACTGTACGTGCCGCCCGGTCCGACGGGCCGTCAGCTCCCGGCGGCCGTACGCTGCCAGCATGCCGCGTCAACAGCTGAGGATCAGGGCCGCCGACACCGCTCGGATCAACCGCGAGCTGGCGGAGCTGCGGGAGGGGCTCGGGCTGCGGGCCGACTGGCCCGCCGAGGTCTCGGCCGAGGCGGAGCGGACGGCCGGGGTGCCGAGACTGCCGGAGTTCGACGCCACCGACCTGGCCCTGTTCACCCTGGACCCGCCAGGTTCGACGGACCTGGACCAGGCGATGAGCCTCAGCCGCCGGGGGAGCGGCTACCGGGTGCACTACGCGATCGCCGACGTGGCCGCCTTCGTCCAGCCCGACGGGGCGATCGACACCGAGGCCCGGCGCCGGGTGCAGACCCTCTATTTCCCCGACACCCGCATCCCGCTGCACCCGCCCCGGCTCTCCGAGGCCGCCGCCAGCCTGCTGCCCGGTGAGCTGCGCCCCTCGCTGCTCTGGCAGCTCGACCTGGACGCCGACGGGGCGGTCCTGCTGGCCGACGTCCGCCGGGCGCTGGTCCGGTCCCGCCGCAGGCTCGACTACGAGGGCGTGCAGGGCGCGATCGACTCCGGCGGGGCCGACGAACAGCTCCGGCTGCTGGCCGAGATCGGCCGGCTGCGGGAGGCCAGGGAGGCGGACCGAGGGGGCGTCAGCCTGCCGATCCCCGAGCAGGAGGTGGAGCCGGTGGACGGCGGCTACCGACTGGCGTACCGGGCACCGCGCCCCGCCGACGGCTGGAACGCCCAGATCTCGCTGCTCACCGGCATGGCCGCAGCCGAGCTGATGCTGGACGCCGGGGTCGGCCTGCTGCGCACCCTGCCCGCCGCCCCCTCGGCGGCATACGACCGTCTTCGGCGCAGTGCGACGGCGCTGGAGGTGGACTGGCCGCAGGGCACCCCGTACCCCGACTTGATCCGCTCGCTCGACCCGGGCCGGTCCAACCACGCCGCCTTCCTGAAGGAGTGCGCCGGGCTGCTGCGCGGCGCCGGGTACCACGCCTTCGACACCGCCCAGGGGGTCGCGCCGCCCGCCGACCCCGGGCACGCCGCGCTGGCAGCCCCGTACGCGCACTGCACCGCGCCGCTGCGCCGGCTGGCCGACCGGTACGCGCAGGAGATCTGCGTGGCGATCGCCGGTGGCACCGACATCCCGCACTGGGTGAGCGAGCAACTGCTCGGCGTCCCGGCCCTGATGGCGACCGGTGACCGCCGGGCCCACGAGGTGGAACGGGCCTGCGTCGACCTGGTCGAGGCCGAGCTGCTGCGCGGCCGGGAGGGCGAACGGTTCGACGCGGTGGTGATCGACATCGACGAACGGCGGCCCGCCAGTGGCACCGTCCAGCTCCGGGAGCCGGCCGTGGTCGCCAGGTGCGAGGCGGACGGGGCTGCTGAGCTGCCGCTCGGCGAGCGGATCAAGGTCAGACTCACCCTCGCCGATCCGGCCACCCGGACCGTCCGCTTCGCCGTCGCCTGATGGGTGCTCAGGGGGAGCTGGACCGCCGTGGGCGGCTGCTGGTGTTGGGCATCTGCTGCCTGAGCCTGTTCATCGTCGGGCTGGACAACACGGTGGTGAACATCGCGCTGCCCGCCATCCAGAGCGAGTTCGACGCGTCCGCCTCCGGTCTCCAGTGGATCATCGACGCCTACACCCTGGTGCTCGCCTCGCTGCTGATGCTCTCCGGCTCGGTCGCCGACCGGATCGGGCGGCGCCGGGTGTTCCGGGCCGGGCTGCTGATCTTCGTGCTCGGCTCGCTGCTGTGCAGCCTGGCGCCCTCGCTGGAGTGGCTGGTGGCGTTCCGCGCGGTCCAGGCGGTGGGCGGCTCGATGCTCAACCCGGTGGCCATGTCGATCATCACCAACACCTTCACCGACCCGCGCGAACGGGCCCAGGCGATCGGCGTCTGGGGCGGTGTGGTCGGCATCAGCATGGCGCTCGGCCCGCTGGTCGGCGGCTTCCTGGTGGACAGCGCGGGCTGGCCGTCGATCTTCCTGATCAACGTCCCGATCGGCCTGATCGCCTGTCTGCTGACCTTCCGTCACGTCCCCGAGTCCCGGGCGCCGAAGCCCCGGCGGCTGGACCCGGTCGGGCAGCTGCTGATGGTGCTGCTGCTCGGTGCCGGCACCGCCGTGATCATCGAGGGCCCGGGGCAGGGCTGGACCTCGCCGCTGATCCTCACCTTGGCGTCGGTCGCTGTGGTTTCTCTGCTCGTACTGCCCTGGTGGGAGCGGCGGGTGCCCGAACCGCTGATCGACCTGCGGTTCTTCCGCAGCGCCCCGTTCACCGGCGCCACCGTCACGGCGGTCTGCGCGTTCGCCGCACTCGGCGGCTTCCTCTTCGTCAACACCCTCTACCTGCAGAACGTCCGTGGCTACAGCCCGGTCGAGGCCGGGCTCTGGACCCTCCCGATGGCCGGACTGATGCTGGTCGCCGCCCCGTTCTCCGGCCGGATCGTCGGCCGGTACGGGCCCCGGTACCCGCTGCTCGGCGCGGGCGCGGCGCTGGCCGCCAGCGGGCTGCTGCTCACCCGGCTCGAAGCCGACTCGTCCGCCGGCCTGCTGCTCGCCGCGTACGCGCTGTTCGGTCTCGGCTTCGGCCTGGTCAACGCCCCGATCACGAACGCCGCCGTCTCCGGCATGCCGCTCGCCCAGGCCGGGGTGGCCGCTGCCGTCGCCTCGACCAGCCGTCAGATCGGGCAGTCGCTCGGCGTCGCGGTGATCGGCACCGTGGTGACCACCGCCGTCACCGCCACCGTCGGGCTCCCGGCTGCCAGCCACGCGGGCTGGTGGATCATCACGGGCCTCGGCCTGACCATCCTGCTGCTCGGCTGGGTCACCACCACCCCGTGGGCGGTCGGCACCGCCGCCCGGGTGGCCGCCCGGCTCAACCCGGGCGGCCGGCTGGACGGGGCGGTTTCCCCTACGGTGCGGTCGGGGTGAAGCGCACCGGCAGGCTTTACGGTGCGGTCGGGGTGAAGCGCACCGGCAGGGCGGCCGGGCCGCGGGTGAACACGCCCTGTTCGGGCGGGAGTTCGACGTCCCGCGGTTCGAGCTCGGGCAGGGCGTCCAGCAGTAGGTTGGCGCCCACCTCCACCTCGGCCCTGGCCAGCAGTGCCCCGACGCAGAAGTGCCGGCCGAGCGCGAAGGAGAGGTGGTCGGCGGCGGCCGAGAAGGCGGTGGTCGCCGAGAGATCGGTCCGGAAGACGTCAAAGGTGTCGGGGTCGGCGAACCGCCGGTCGTCCCGGTTGGCCGAGGCGAGCAGCGCGGTCACCACACTGCCCGCCGGGATGGTCCCGCCCGCGATGGCCACGTCCTCGGTCGGGGTGCGCATGATCATGTGGACCGGCGGGGTGAACCGCAGCGTCTCGGCGAGGGCCATCGGGATCAGGTCGCGGTCCGCCCTGACGGCGGCGAACTGCTCCGGGCGGGCCAGCAGATTGCGGAACATGCCGCCGATCGCCTTGTCGGTGGTCTCGCCCCCGGCGGTCAGCAGCAGACTGCAGAACGCCTTGACCTCCTCGTCGGTCATCCGGGTGCCGTCGACCTCCGCCTCGCAGAGCGTGGACAGCAGGTCGTCGCCGGGGTGGGCCCGGCGCTCCTGGATGATCGGAATCAGGTAGGCGGCGAGCTCGTCGTGCGCCCGCAGCCCGGCGGCGGCCACCTCCGGGTCCCGGCTCAGGTTGGCGGCGAAGGCGACGAAGGTGCTGTACCAGGCGTGGAAGCGGTCGTGCTCCCGCTTGTCCAGGCCGAGCATCTCCACGATGACGTTCACCGGGAAGTGGGTGGCGAAGTCGTGCACCAGATCGGCCGAACCGGTCTGGCGGAACCCGTCCACCAGTTCGCGGGCGTTCCGCTCGATCATCGGCATGAACCTGTCCCGGAGTGAGTTGCCCCGGAAGGCGGGCACCACCAGTGCGCGGTGCACCACGTGCTCGCGGCCGCTCATCTGGAGGATCGTCCGGCCGTGCACCGGCTCGGCCTGCCAGATGTAGTTGTCACTGCTGAACACCGGTTCGCGGACGGCTCGTTGGACGTCCTGGTGGCGGGAGAGCAGATAGCTCCCGGTGCCCTCGTGCCAGAGCAGCGGGTAGTCGTCGCGCAGGACGCGATAGGTGGCGTACGGGTCCCGAGCGAAGTCGGGCGAGAGTATGTCGGGGGCCTGTCCGGATCTGGTCATGACGCTCCGTCCGTGGCAGTACGGTGACGGGCTGGCTCGGCAGGCTGCCCACGCTAGCGAGGGTGCGCCGCCGGGCGGTCGGCGCCCGCAGGGGAGCACCGGTGCACCTGACGGCGCGTGGACGTACCGAGCCTGTCCCGAGCGCAGTCCCCGAGCGGCTACGATGACCAGTACGGCGGACGAGCCGGCCGGGCGGTCGCGTCGGGTCCCTTCGGGGGCTCGCCGAGGAACGTCCGGGCTCCACAGAGCAGGGTGGTGGGTAACGCCCACCCGGGGTGACCCGCGGGACAGTGCCACAGAGAACAGACCGCCTCCGGCCTCGGCCGGAGGTAAGGGTGAAACGGTGGTGTAAGAGACCACCAGCGACCGAGGTGACTCGGTCGGCTTGGTAAACCCCACCTGGAGCAAGGTCAAGATCGGCGCCTTCGGGCGCCGTGCGCGGATGCATGAGGGCTGCTCGCCCGAGTCCGCGGGTAGACCGCACGAGGCTGTCGGCAACGGCAGCCCTAGATGGATGGCCGCCTCCCCGGGCCGCGCAAGCACCCCGGGAGACAGAACCCGGCGTACAGGCCGCGCTCGTCCGTCGCTTGGCCAAGAAAGGCCCCCTGATCAGCATTCTTGCTGGTCGGGGGGCTTCTCGGTGGCCTCGCGGGTCCGCGCTGTCGAGCTCGAGCTCAACCGGACGGCGTGGCCGAGGACCGCACACCCATCCACTGCTCGGCGCCCCACTTCTCGAACAGCTTCACCTCGGTGAACCCCAGCTTCGCCGCAAGGCGCATCGAGCGGCCGTTGGCGGTCTGGGTGTAGAGCACCACCGGCTCGCCGGGAAGCGCCTCGGCGAACCAGTCGAGCGCCGCCGCACACGCCTCGGCGGCGTACCCGCGTCCCCAGGCCTCGGGCAGGAAGAGGTAGCCGAGTTCAGCCTTCCGGGCCTCCGGATCGACCTGACCCCGAGGCTCCGCGTCGCGGTGGTTGAGCTCGATGGTGCCGATCATCGCTCCGTCGAGCTCGATCACGAACAGGCCGGGGCGCTTCTCGGGTGTCTCAGGCAACGCGCGCTCGAGCTCATCCCGCGCCCGAGGGCCGCCCAGGTAGGCGTTCACCTCCGGCGAGGCGAACAGCTCGACGAAAGCCGCACGGTCCCGAGCCTCGGACTCGCGGAGCACGAGCCGCTCGGTCCTGATCGGGGCAGGTGGCCAGACGGCGGGTCCGAGCTCGGTCACGGCGGGCAGTTCCTCTCGACGGCAGCGACACCAGGGGACGGTGCCGCAGAGAGGGACGTGTCTGACGAGAGATCCAGTTCCGGTGGCAACCCGGTCACGATGAACCACCCGCGTCCAGCGCTGATACACCGGGTCAGTGGCGCGGGCGGACAGGCCGGGCACGGAATCTTCCGCAGGTCGGGGAGATTCACTGTGGACCTTTACTCTCAGGCCGTCAGATGGCGCTTGCCGGTGACCAGCAGGGTACCGATCCGGCGCTTCCTGTGAGCCGGGGCCGGGAGCACGGTGGCCGTGACGTCCTCGAAGCCGTAGCTGGTGAGCATGGCCGTCCACGTCTCCGGCGGGTAGTCCCATCGCTTGACCACCATGGGGTCCTCGTCGGGGCCGCGTGGGATGAACGAAGCCTGGCAGCCGTAACAGCCCTCAATGGCCGGGTACTGGGACATGGCGAACACTCCGCCGGACGGCAGCCGCTCGAGCACGGCGGGCAGCATCAGATCCGGGTTGGTGAAGTAGGCCGCCCCGAACACCGAGTACACGGCATCGAACGTGCTGGACGACTCTGCCAGGAGGGTCAGCGCTTCGCCCTGGTGCAGCTCCATCCCGGATACATCCGGCCAACGTTCACGGGCTTTGGAGAGTTGACCGGGAGACAGGTCCACGCCGACTGCCCTCATGCCGAGTGTGGCCAGGTGGGCGAGGTTGCCACCAGACCCGCACCCGAGGTCGAGCACCGAGTCACCCGGCTTCAGGGACAGTAGCTCTGCCCCGGGGCCGTGGTCCGGGTGTTGGGTCCAGTTGAACCACGTGGTCTCGCCCTTGGCATTCGTCGGCCGCCGTTGCGGCTTGCTCGCCGAGTACGCGTCCCACGCGGCGCCACGAGTGTCCGGCACTGTTCTTCCGTCCTTGTCCAGGAGATGGAGCACAGCGGCCCGACGCACAGGCCGGGCCGCTGCTCAGAGCTGCCTACCCACCAACCGGGCTGTCGGTGCACCCCGCGTGGCACTGGTTGCAGTCGGCCGCACCCATGCCGGGCCAGAACTCCGGGTCGGTCTGGAACCCGGGCGGACTCGATAGCGGCCACGGTCTTCGCCATGGCGGCACGGCCCTTGGCGGGGTCGACCGTTCCAGCGTCGTCGGGCACGTGGTGGATGAAACCGGCCCCGAGCGCGGCGCAGAACTCCGCGTACGGCTGCGTGCGGAGGATGAACCGGTGCCAGAACTCATCGACCCGCAGGGACGGCGTCAGCGCCTCCGAGGTGCGGGTGCTGGTGACCAGGAAGGCCACCATCTGGTTCACGCCGCGCTCTCCCATGTCGTCGGTGAGGTCGGGCCACCCCTTCCGCACGTCCTCGACGAGCTGGGCTCCGAGACCGGAGCCGATCAAGTCCCGGACGTTCTCCGGGAGTTCGTTCGTGGTCAGGACGCTGGAGGAGGTCCCCGAGAGTGCCTCGAAGCGGGGGTGTTCCAGCAGCACTCCCCGGCCTGACCCGTCAGTTACCGACCGCGCCCACCAACGTGACCATGACCCTGACCGCTTCACGGTCCGTCAGCTCCTGTTCCCGGCAGAGCGAACGCCAGGTCGAGAACGCCGCCGCATGGCCGATCACCGCCCGTCGGACGGGCTCAGCCGCCGTCGGCCACGCATCGGCCAGCACCTCGAGGTAGCGCCCGTCCCTCGCCTCCCAGGCCTCGCGAATCGGGTCGGGCGCCGCGTGCAGGTCACGGCTCACCAGCGTCAGCATCTGCTCGCCCGCGCGGTAGAACCGGTAGAGGTCGGCGAGCCCGGCCGTCAGCCGTTCGACCGGATCCTCGATCGCGCCCCACTCCTCGGGTTGGGGCAGCTTCTGCTGCGACAGCCAGTGCCCCGAGCAGGCCTGGAACAGCGCGGTCTCATCCGGGAAGTGCCGGTAGACGGTCAGCCGGGTGACCCCGGCGCGCTCGGCGATCGCCGCGATGCTGGTCGAGGCCGGTCCTGTGGTGCCGTGCAGATGCACGGCGGCCTCGACGATGCGCTGCCGCGTCCGGCCCATGTCCTCGGCACGTTTGCGCATCTCGTAGCCACGCGCTTTCGATGAACGCTGCTTCTCACTCACCTGTTGACGCCCTGCGATCCGAGGCGGAGACTTTTTAGGAGAACACCAGTGTATCTCCAAATTGCATGGAGGAGTGATCACCATGACAGAGCCGCTGGCCCCGCCGCTCACCATTGTCCGCCCCGGCGAGGGAGGTGAGGGCTACCTCGGCTCGATCGGGGTCGCCTTCAAGCTCTGGGGCGCCGACACCAACGGCGCGGTCTCCGTCGTCGAACACCCCTTCCCGGTTGGGGCGTTGGTGCCGCCGCACCTGCACACCCGGGAAGACGAATACTCGATCGTCACCGAGGGCGAGATCGGCTTCCGTTCCGGCGACCGCGAAGTTGTCCTGGGCGCCGGCGGCTACATCACCAAGCCGCGCGGGGAACTGCACACGATGTGGAACGCCGGTCCTGTCCCGGCTCGGATGATCGAGATCATCAGTCCGGCCGGCTTCGAACACTGCTTCCGCGAAATGGCCGAGATGCTCGCCGACGGGCCGCCGCCGACCGAGGACGCGATACCGGAGCTCGCCGCCAAGTACGGGCTCCAGTTCGGGCAACCCGACTGGCTGCCCGACGTCATCTCGCGGTACGGCCTGACCCCGCCGTTCGGCGCCCGACCGAGCTAGTGACCCGGCCCGGAGACCCTTGCGCAATAGCGTCCGATGGCGTCGATGATCTGGTCGGCGGTCTTGGTCCACTTGAACGGTTTGGCGTTCGCGTTCCAGAACTTCAGCCACTGTTCGAGTGCGAGGGTCAGCTCGTCGGTGGAGCAGAAGACCCCTCGGTCGAGCCGACGACGCTGGAGCTCGGCGAACCACCGCTCGACCTGGTTCAACCATGACGAGTAGGTCGGGGTGAAGTGCATCTCGAAGCGGGGGTGTTCCAGCAGCCACTTCTTGACCACCGGGGCCTTGTGGGTGGAGAGGTTGTCGCAGATCAGATGGACCGCCAGGCCGGGTTCGACCTGGCGATCGATCTCGTCGAGGAACTCCTTGAAGTCCACGGCGGCGTGTCGGGCGGAGGTCTTGCCGATCACCTTGCCGGTAGCGATGTTGAGCGCCGCGACAGGTACAGGCCCACCACATCGCGGACCTTGTCGATCAGGAACGGGTCGGTGGAGACCTTGAACTCCTCCACCATCCAAGGCTTGAGGCCGAACGCCCGCTGGTCGGCGACATCCCGACCGTCTTGGCCAGCTCGCGCTTGGACCAATGGGTGGCACCCTCGGGGACCTCCTCCAGCGTCCTGACCACGATCTCCTCGACCTTCGCGTCTGGTATCGAGCGCGGTACACCGGGTCTCGGCTCGTCGCTCAGCCCAGTGAACCGCTCCCTGACGAAGCGTCCACGCCAGCGCCCGACCGTCTCGCGCGTGATCCGCAGTTCGGCGGCCACCGCCTTATTGGTCATCCCGTCCGCGCACATCAGCACGATGCGCGCCCGCTTGGCAAAGCCCTGCGCAGTCCTGCGCCGACTCGCCCGCCCCTCAAGCGTCCGCCGCTCATCCTCCGTCAGGACGAGCGCCTCCCTGCACTTGCCAGCCATAACCCTATGAGACCGCACAACTACGGACCGGGTCACTAGGAGCTTTCCTGTTCTCGCAAGTACTCGTCCCGGATGCTCTCGACCTTGGCTCGCATCTCGTTCCCGTGGATTGCCACGGCGTCGAACTTGGCGAATGTCGAAAGGTAGACCTCGATGTCCTTCGGGTCTTGGGTGGTCACCTCCGAGTGGAAGGTCTCCACGATCACCAGCCGGTCATCGTGTGCGCTGAAGCAGGTCATCGGGAAGTCCGGCATCCTGCGGTCGAGTGGCACAACTCCGATGGTGACATTGGGAAGTCGGGACAGAGAGACCAGCCTGTCCATCTGAGTAGCCATCAGTGCCGGTTGCCCGATGCGCCACCGCAGCACGTGCTCACAGACCAGGAAATGGAACGACCGGTCAAGGTCGTACAGCGCCGCCTGTCGCTCAAGTCGCGCGGCAATCGTCTTGGCCCTCGACTCCTCGGACAGCTCGGGGCTCAGAGCAAAGATGGCTGCGACGTATTCGGCGCTCTGGAGCAGGCCGGGGATCAACTGGCCCTGAAACAGCCTGAGAAGGGCAGTCCGGGCTTCGACGGCCCGGATGGCTTGCTGATGCTTCCAGTGGCCCAAACGGCGCAGCTCACGCCATGCTGTGGCCTCGGTGACCGCTGCCCGCGCTTGCTCCAGGAACTCAGCCTTGGCGGCCTCGGAGACGCCAAGGGTCGACAGGATCAACTCCACGTCTCGCACCGTCGGAAGGACGCGACCGTCCTCGATCTTCGACAGCTTGCCCGCAGACATGGACGCCCAAAGGGCGACGGTCTCGGCAGTCTTGTCCGAAGCGATCCGAAGCGCCCGTAGGGCAGTACCCAAGCCGCGGTGCTGGTGCTCGCTCAACCGGCCGAGTACTCCGCGAACGACACGGCGTGAGCCAGGGCGGTATCCCGATACTGGCGGTACTCGTTCAGCCGGTCATCCGACAGGAGTTCCCCGCCGATGAACTTGCCGGCTTCCGTGTAGTGCATCCGGTAGACCTTGGCGTCATCGAACAGCCAGAAGTCGTGATCCGGCAGTCCCGTGATGTTCTGCCGAGTCGTGTCGATGATGCCGATGGACTCTCCGGCCGCGATGTTGCCGGGGTACCAAGCGAGTTCGTACCGCAGGTAATCCGAGAGTGGCGAGTTGAGCACGTGGACCCGCGCGACCTGCTTGCCGAGGTCCGTCATGGAACGGACCCATGGGTTGTCTGCGCTCTCCGGCGGCAGCGGTTTGCCCGCGAGGAAGTCGGCGAACTCTTCCTGCTCGTCCTCCACGTTGTACACAGCCAGCGTTTCGAGCCGGAATGCCGTCTGCTCGAACGTCTCGAAGAGGCGGCCGAAGTCCTCACCCTTGAGCACTGACGTACTCCTCCAGTCGAGCGCTGAAGTAGCTTTCCAGTGCCTCGGCCGGGAGTGCACTGGGGGAGGTCCGCGACCGCGAGCTGTACAAGGCCGAGCACGAGACCGTCGAGGCGTTCGTTCTCGCCGAATGGGGTTTCACTCCGGGGTGCGCCCAGTTCCTAGGGCGTGCCGTTGCCCTGCCGACTACCCCTGAATTGGCCCGCCATCATCAGGATGAGGCCGACCATCAGAAGCACGCCACCGGTCAGAGTGCCCCACGGTCGACCGTCGGCGCCGCTGATCATCAGCCCGAAGACCGCTTGCCAGCACAGTGCGAATGCCGCCACCAGTTGGCCGCAGCCGTAGAGGCGAGGGCTGCGGACGTGACGCCGGTTCATGGGGAGTATCCAGCCGCGGGTGACCGCTGCCGCGCCGGATGCAGTGAGGAGCAGCGCCATCAGGACGATCGGTATGGCGAGGTAGAGCTTCATGGTCTCTCTCCTGTGCACCGGACCCACGCCGGACGCCAGCGTGATCATGGCATCTGGCATGCGGGGCGTCCATACGCTTCCCCGCTGATCCCGAAGCCCCTGGCCCCGCTGGGCTTTGCGAGATGCCGACCGGACGGTCCGCCGGGACTGTCTCCGGGGGCCCTGCCCACCCGTGCGGAGCGGTGACCACCATGAACAGCTCGCCGAACGCCCTTCAGCCCTTCGCACCGATCATCTCAGCGACCTGCTCTTCGGGCGGAAAGCGCATCAGACACCGGGGGCAGTGCAACACCTGCGCCCAGCCCGCCCACCGCGCCCGTCGCACCGCCCGTACGGTGCGGACCGCGACCAGTACCGCTCCTGCGAGCAGCAGTGCCCCACCACGAGCTGTGCCTGGGCCAGCATGGTCGCGCCCCAGACCGCGAGGGCGGCGGTGGCGAACATCCGGACGGGTGCACCAGGGATCTGCGGTGCTCCTCGAAGACCCCCTAGCTGGTTGGTGTCCTCGCACTTTGGGCAGGCCGGTTCCCGAGCTCCAGGCCCACACGGTAGACGATCAACTCCCGCGCCATGCAGTACGTTTCCAGGCCCGACTGCCTTGCAGGGGGGAGCAGGGGCGTTCCAACGAACCGTTCATCCGCAAAGACCGTCGGCGGTACTCGGACCTGGCCTCAACGATGAGGCGTGCCCTGGCAGTTGGCTGAGACGGTTCGCCGATACGCTCGCGGGCCGAACTCGCCGCACTGGGGGCTCAGCGGCGCGACGTCGATCAGCTCCTCCAGTACAGCGGGGAGGTGTCCAAGCGCTTCTTGTGCCGCTCCAGTCCGATGGTCGAGCCTCGAAGCTGAACCATCGGATCTCGGCGCTGTCCCGCGCTGCTGACGAAGAGGACGACAGCATGACGAACGAGGACGGCCGCACCTTCCGCGAGGCGTGGATCGCCGGCGTGCTCAAGCACTTCGCTGGAGAGCCGAAGCCCGGCTACATCGCGCCCTGGGACGACACGCCGGAGTGGCAGCAGGAGACCGACGCTGACATCTTCGGGACGATCGAGCAGCAAGCGGCGTAGGTGTCAGGTGGAGGTCTCTGCGTTCACCCAGTCCAGGTACGCCGTGCTGCCGGTGACTACCGGGACGGCGATGACCTCCGGGGTGTCGTAGCTGTGGTGTGCGCTGATGAATGCTGCGAGCGAGTCGGCGAGATCGGCGCGGGTCTTGAAGTCGATGCGCCACTCGGCGGTGGACTGTACCTCGCCGTTCCACCAGTAGACCGAGCTGATCGGGTAGACCTGGGCGCAGGCGGCGAGGCGCTCGCGGACAGCTGCGGTGGCCAGCTCACGGGCCTTGGCCTCTTCGTCGTGGGTGGTGGTCACCACGGCGAGGTCACGGTTCGTCATGTGGGGAACGCTACCCGGCTGTTGCAGGGTGCCCCGGGTGAATCGCTGGCGCGCCTGACAGCTTGTCAGCTAGGGTCCCCTCCGGCACATTGGGAAGATCGTTTGGGGGAGACCGTGTCGGAGCAAGTTCCTGCCCGGAAGGGTGGGTCGGCCGCTGTCGGTTGGGCGCTGACCATCGGGTTCAACATCGTCGCGCCGATCATCACGTACAACCAGCTGGTCGAGCACGGCTACAGCGAGGTGACCGCCGTGCTGCTGTCGGCGCTGTGGCCGGTTGTCGACATGGCGATATACCTGGCCTGGCACCGTCGGGTCGACGAGTTCGCCGCGATGTCGCTGATCTTCCTCGGGCTGACCGCGCTGGTGGCGGTGGTCGGGCCGCAGTCGGCTCAACTGCTGCTGGTGAAGGAGTCGTTGGTCACCGGTCTGTTCGGGGTGGTCTGCCTGGTGACGCTCGCCGCACCGCGTCCGTTGATGTTCTACTTCGGCCGCAAGTTCGGCACCGACGGGACGACGGAGGGCGTCGAGCGCTGGAACGCGCTGTGGGCCCTGCCCGGCTTCCGGAAGGTTCAGCGCAATCTGACCATCGGCTGGGGCGTCGGCTACGTCGTCGAGGCGGCCGTCCGGGTCGCGCTGTCGTACGTGCTCAGCACCGGCGCGATGGTGACGCTCAACTCCGTGCTCTCCTATGCGGTCACGGCTGCGCTGGTCACCTGGACCCTGCTCTACGCCAAGCGCGCCAGGGCCCGTGGCCAGGCAGCAGCGGCAGCCGCAGCGGCGGCGGCAGAAGCCGGAGCGGTGCCGGCTGCGGTGTGACGACAGCCCCTGGGAGGGTCGGGCAGCGGCGGCCCGCCCAGGGGGTTCACGCGCAGCTGCCGATGTTCGGGCCGGTCATGCGGGGTCGACTTCCCGGGACGCGGGCCAGTGCTCCAGCAGGGTGTGCAGGGCGTCGAGAGCGCGGACCCAGGACTGCTGCGACGAACGCTCGTGCGCGAACCCGCCCGAGGCCTCCAGGGCGACGAAGCCGTGGAACGTGCTGCGCAGCAGCCGGACCGCGTCGGTCAGGTCGGGCTCGGCCAGTCCGTAGCCGCGCAGCATGCCGTAGGTCAGTTCGATCGCGCGCCGTGGCCCGGGCGCGTTCGCGGCCAGTTCGGGATCGATCCGGATCGGGGTCTGTGTCGCCAGGTAGCGGCCCGGATGCTCGCGGGCGTAGTCGCGCCAGGTATTCGCGAACGCGACCAGCGCGTCCCCGCTCGCCCGCCCGGCGGTCGCCTCCGCGATGCGGATGGTCTTCTCGTCCGCCGCCAGCAGCGCGATCCGTCCGCGCAGGTCCTCCAGGCCGCGGACGTGCGAGTAGAGACTCGCATCCTTCACGCCGAGCCGTCGCGCCACCTGCGACATGGTCACCCGTTCGAGGCCGACCTCGTCCGCCAGCTCGGCACCCGCGATCGTCACTCGCTCTGCCGTCAGCCCTGCCCGTGCCATGCGCCCTCCTCGTGATCCTAGGGCTATTAGGTATAACCTAGGATTCCTAGGTATGGCAAGCAGGAGGGGCACAGGTCGTGCGGCCCTGGTTCCGATGCGCCCCGGAGTGCCCGGCGAGGTAACGGCGGCTGCCCTGGGGCGGGCTGACGTCCAATCAGTTCGTCTGCCTATGCTGGGGGAGGCCCGATCGACGGGGCACGGCATGGGGGTGGGACGGTGCGGATCGAGCGTCACCGGATTGGCGAGGCTGCGGTGAGCAGCACAGTGGAGAACTTCGCCGAGCGGGTCGGGGGTGAGGTGCACCGGATGCAGAACGACGAATCTCCGGCCTGGGGTTGGGAGATGGTGGCCGAATCGTTCCTGGACTACCTCGGCGCGCGATCGGTCGGCAATCCGGAGCTGGCGGGCAAGGATGCCCGGATCGCCTGCGAGTCGGCTGCCGCTGCCGCCGTGGGTGCGCTGGCGCTGAGTGCCGGCCGGGCCGGTCATCCGCATGTGTTCATCGAGTACACCGGCACCGGAGTCCCGTACGGCGACGGGCGGAAGTCGGAGGATCTGGGCGGGGTGGCCGCGCACTCCTGGCTGGACCCGTTCTTCCTGGCCTTCGTGGCTGAACTGTCGGACGAATACGGCGAGTTGTTCGTCGCGGCGGCCCCCCGGCTACGGGGCCAGGAACAGCGGGCCGACGTGGTGCTGGTGCACGCGCTGCTGGCGTACGTCTACGGCGAGGCGGAGCAGGCCGAGGGATTGTCGGCGGGTGGCCAGGTGGCGGTGATCGACGCGCTGGTCGAGGGCCTGGGGGAGGGTACGGACCAGCCCGGCCACCGGGCTGCCCTGGCCACCCTGCGGGCGGTGGCGGCCGGGGACCGGGCGGGCTTCCATCGGGCGCTGGCCGGGCAGTTGGCGTGGTACCGGCAGCGGTACGCGGTTCCGGTCGACGGCGATCCGGCGCCGCGCACGCTGCTCCCGTTCGACGCGATAGCCCTCGCGGCGATGGCCGAGCGGTGGAACGGGTGGCCGGTGGCGGTCGAGTCGGGCTACCTGCCGGCCGCGCTGGTGGGCGGGTTCCGGTCGGCTGGTCCGCGGGTGCTCGGGTTCGGGCGGGAGAAGCAGGTCGAGGCGGTGGCGGCCCTGGCGGCCGGGCCTGTGGTGGTGGACCGGCCCGCGCATCCGTACGCCGAAGAAGCCGGTCGACTGGTCCATGAGGCCTATGCACAGCGTGAGTTGGCGAAGTTCCGGGATCCGGAGCAGAAGCCGTTGCATGTGATGCGGGCGCTGACCGGTCTGATGCGCGGGCAGGTGCTGCGCTTTCTGGAGCAGTCCGCGCTCGACCCGAGCGGGCGGGATCCCCGGCTGTGGGAGGCGCTGCGGATCGGTGCCGAGGCGGGTGGGGCGGCGTTCCGGCTGGCGCGCGGAGTGCCCGGTACGGAGTACGAGGTGACGGTGGCCGGCACCACCCGGCCGCTGCCTGCCTGTACCGGTTCGTACGGTCCGGGCGCGGGGCACTGGAAGCAGGCGGTGGCCCTGGCGCTGGTCACGGGGGACCGGCAGCAGCTGGCGGACTGTGTGCTGGTGACCCCCGAATTCTTCACCGTGGGCTGCTACTTCGGGCCGGTCGACGCCTACGGTGCGGCGCTGCACGACTACCTGCGCGGGGTGGACCCGGTGCCCGCGGTGACCAAGGCGTTCACGGTCTGCGCGCAGCACGAGCGCGGTCTGTACCTCGCCCCGCCGGTCATGCTGCTCTCGCAGCTGGTGGAGGGCGACCGGGAGGGCTTCGCGCTCGCGCTGGCCGATGCGTTGGAGGCGCACCGCGAGCACTACACGGTGGGCGAGTTGCCCGTCGAGCCGGACGCCCTGGTCGATCTCGACATCCTGGCGCTGGCCTGTCACGCGCACCGGATGGGCTGGCCGGTGCCGGTCCGCTCGCCCTACCTGCCGGAGGGCCTGTTCGGCCGACCGGTCAGGTCGAGGGCGACGTGTGACGTGTGACGTGTGACGTGTGACAGGTGCAACGGATTGCCAAGTCCGGCACCCGTGCGCACTTTCGATCTTGTGCTTTCGTACCTTGGCGGTTCCCGCCCGCCACCGATACCTCTAGTGAATGTGCCCTCGTCAGAGGCACATTGACGATGTTTCGGGGGAAGAAAAATCGTGCGGGGACATGTGTCGCGGCTGGCCGGGCTCGCCTGGCCGGTCTACGTCGAGTTGCTGTCGGGCGTGATCGCGTCGATCATCACCACGTTCTGGGTGGCCCGCCTCGGCGGCCCTGCGGTGGCCGCGGTCACGCTGGCCACGGGCCTCGAGCACCTGCTGCTCGGACTGGTCCTGGTCGTCAGCTCCGGCACCAGCCTCCGACTGTCCCGGGCCCGCGGCGCGGAGGACACCGCCGAGGCGGGCCGGGTCGCCACGACCGCCTGGTGGCTGTGCGGCCTGGGCTCGGCCGTCCTGGCTGTCCCCGGGACGCTGTACCGCGAGTCCGTGGCCCGGCTCTTCCTGGACGGCCCGGCGGCCGAACTGGCCGCCGGCTACCTGGCCGTAGCCTTCCCGGGCCTGATGGTGTTCTTTGCCCAGAAGGTGGCCGACGACCTCTTCAAGGGGTCGGGCGACACCCGGACGCCGATGCGCACCGCACTGCTCGGCAACCTGCTGCTGTTCGCGCTCGACCCCTTGCTCATCTTCGGGGTCGGACCACTGCCCGAACTCGGGGTGACGGGCGCCGCGCTGGCCTTGGTCGTCTCGCGCGCCGTGGCACTGGCCGTCGCCCTGGCGCTGCACCGCAGGGTTCGCCTGTCGGGGCGGCTTTCGGTCCGGACGGCAGGTCAGATCCTGGCCGCAGGCGTCTCGTTCGGTGTCGACTTCACGGCTCGGATGGCGGTCGGCATGGTGCAACTGGGCCTGGTGGCCTCCTTCGGCGTCGCGGCGGTGGCGGGGTACGGCATCGGCTACCGGATCCTGCTGGTGGCGACCATGGCGTTCTACGCCGTCCGGCAGGTCGCCGGGATCGAGGCCGCCCGACGTGCGGGGGCCGGCCGGGCCGGCCAACTGCCCGCGCTGGCCCAGGACACAGCCATCCTGGCCGCACTGGTGGGCACGGTGGCCACCGTCCTGTGTGCCGCCGTCGGCGGGCCCCTCACCGAGCTCTTCACCCGGGATGCGGCGGTGGCGGCGCAGTCCGTCGCGTTCCTCCGTCTGATGTGCCTCTACCTGCTCCCGTACGCGCTGGTGGTCGGGCTCGGCGGCGTACTCCAGGCGGCAGGGCGCGGCCGGGCCCTGGTGCTGGCCACCGCACTGGGCTTCGCGGTCCAACTCCCGGCCGGATACGGGCTTTCCCGCCTGATCGGCGTCAACGGCGTGTGGCTGGCGATGGCTGCGGGGGCGCTCACCCAGCTCGCCGCGTACCACCTGCTGCGGATCGTCCCCCGCAAGGCCCCGGGCGCCCACCGTCGGCCGCGCTCACCGCAGCCGTCCCGCCGGAGGACGGCCCCGCTCACCGCGCACCGGCGGGCGGAACACCCCGGTACCGCCTGACGAACCGCCTGACCGTCCCGGCAGCCGGGTGGCCAGTACGGCAGCGGTCGAAGCGGCCAGGGTGGCGAAGGCCAGCAGGGCGGCGCCGGTGGCCAGGCCGAGGGTGGTCAGGGTGGTCGCGGTGGCGACGCCGAGGGTGGGGCCGAGGTTCATCGCGGTCTGCTGGAGGCCGCCCGCGACCCCGGCGGTGTCCAGGGTGGCGCGGTGCACGACGACGGCGGTCGCGGTGACCATCACGGTGCCGAAGCCCGCCCCCAGCAGAAGAAAGCCGCCACTGGTGTCGTACCAGCCCGAGGACCGGTCGAGCCGGGCCAACAGCAGGATGCCGATGCCGATCAGCAGCATGCCCGAGGTCGCGGTCAGGCGGGCGCCGTGACGGCGCATCAGGACCGCGGCGGCCGGTGCGGCGAGCACCATCAGCACGGCGAGCGGCAGGGCGCGCAGTCCACTGTGCAGCGGGTCCAGGCCGAGCACGTTCTGGAGGAAGTAGGTGGCGAGGAAGAGCGTCCCGAACATCGCGGCCGAGGCGCCCACCAGCACGCCGAGCGCCGGGCCTGCGGCAGTCGGGCGGAGTATGCCGGTGGGCAGCAGGGGGTCGGGGGTACGGCGTTCGTGCCGGACGAAGAGGGTGCCGGCGGCCAGGCTGAGGGCGGCGCTGGGCCAGCTGAGGGTGGGCAGCGTGGTGAGGGTGTGCACCAGGCAGGCCAGGGTCAGGGCGAGCAGGGCGGCGCCGGGCAGGTCCAGACGGATCCGGCGGGTCGGTTCGGGCAGGCGGACGACGAGCGCGAGCAGGCCGACCAGCAAGGCGGGGGCGACGCCGAGGAAGAAGACCGCGCGCCAGCCGAAGTGGGTGGTGAGGGCGCCGCCGACCACTGGTCCGGTGGCGGCCGCCAGACCGATCGCGCTGGTGCGCAGCGCGATCGGCATGCCGAGCCGGTCGGCCGGGTAGGCGGCGCGCAGCATGCCGAGGGTGGCGGGTTGCAGCAGGGCACCGAAGACGCCCTGGACCACCCGCAGGGCGATCACCCAGCCGATACCGGGAGCCAGGCCGATGGCCGCCGAGGTGGTGGCGAAGCCGAGTACCCCGACGGCGAAGACCCGTCGGTGGCCGTACCGGTCGCCGAGGCGGCCCGCGAAGACCAGCAGCGCGGCGACCGCGATCAGATAGCCGGTGCTGGTCCACTGGACCTGGGCGAAGGAGGCGCCCAGGTCGCGCTGCAGAGTGGGCTGGGCGACGGTGAGCACCGTGCCGTCCAGGGCGACCACCATGGCGCCGGTGATGCTCCCGGCCAGGGTCAGCTGCTGTCGGAGGCGGGGGTTCACCGGGGCTCCGGTCCGAGGTGGGCGTCCAGGACGGAACGCAGGATCGATTCGAAGTCGTCGGTGCCGGTGGCGAGTTGGAGGCTGCCCCAGCGCCGGAGCTGTGCCAGGCCGTGCAGGTTGGCCCAGAGCGCGCCCGCGACCACGGCCGGCTCGGGCCGGAGCCGGGAGACCAGCTCCACCAGGACCCCGAACAGCGGCAGGCTGGTGTCGCGCAGACCGAGCTCGCCGCTCTCCAGCAGGTCGTGACGGAACATCAGCTCGTACATGCCCGGGTTGCTCCGGGCGAACTCGAGGTAGACCCGGGCCAGTTCGGTCAGGTGGGCCCGAGGTGTCGGCCGGGTGGCCCCGGCGGCCAGGGTGCCGAGTTGGCGGAAGCCCTCGAGGGCGATCGCGGAGAGCAGCGCCAGGTGGGTCGGGAAGTACCGGCGCGGGGCGCCGTGCGAGACCCCGGCCCGGCGGGCGATCTCCCGGAGGGAGAGGGTCTGCACGCCTTCTTCGGCCAGCAGCTCGACTCCGGCGGTCACCAGGCGGGAGCGCAGGTCCTCTTCTGTCATAGACACTGTCTACCAGGAGGAGTAGACAGTGTCTACTCGGCGCCGGGGCTCGAGGTCGGCGATCCGCCGAAGGGGCGCTGGGAGGGGTTCGGCACCCTCTGGCGAGGTCCGGCCAGGGGTGACGACATGTCCATCATGACAGGTCAGGCGGCCTTTTCGTAGGACCAAGGGCACAGCTCAACGATCTTGTCCGACCTACCCGGTGACCCGCAGACTCGCCGTCATGAATCACAACGGGAACGTCGACCGGGATGCGGTTCTCCGAGCACAGGTGCTGCTGCTCGGGTCCGGCATCGGAATCCACCAGGAGATCGCGGCGTACCGGATACTTGCGGAGATCAGTCCGCTGACTTACCTGGCCCGGCTGGCCAGGGCACTGCTGACACTCGGTCACGAACAGCTCGGGGGTCGGCCGGAACTCCACCTGTCGGTCGTGCTGGACGCGGCCGACGCGGTCCGGCGGCTGGCCGAGGTGGAGCCGCACCGGGACCAGCTGCTGATCGACGCGCTGGGCGAGCAGCACCGCTTGCTGGACGCGCTGGGGCGGCCTGACGAGGCGTCGGCGGCGCGGGAGGAACTGGCCGAGGTCGGCCGCAGGGGCTTCGCGGCGGGCCGGCTGGTGAGTCCGACGGGGGATCCGCGCCCCTTCGGGCGCAGGGGTGCGGCCGGCCGCTGAGGTCGGGTGCCAGGGGTGGCCGCCGCGAAAGGATGGAAACTTTCTTTACCTTTTCCGGCGGCCGCCCGGCCGACCTGCGCAGATGGTCCACCGCGCGGGTAAAGACCGGCTACTGACAGTGGGTCAGTGCGTGCCTGGGCTATTGACGGCCTCATTGGTCCAGTCCAATCTGTCACCTGTCGTGCTCAGGTACGACCCCGAGGGCTCCCCATCCCCCACCGGGCGCCCCGTCTCCCAGCCGGGTCGCTGCACCGCCGGAAACCCCACTCCTCCGGAGGAACGTCACCCATGCTCGAACGAGCCCTGCCCGAGCGCCCTGTCGCGCCCCGGGCCACTTCGCGGCGGAGAGCGGGCGCTCTGGCGCTCGCCGCCGCGCTCTCCACCGGCAGCGTCGCCGTGGTCGCCTCACTGGACTCGGCCTCCGCCGCCACCGTCAACCTGCTGTCCAACGCCGACTTCGAGACCGGCTCGCTGACCGGCTGGAGCTGTGCGGGCGGCACCGGCTCGGTGATCGGCAACCCCGTGCACGGCGGCTCGTACGCGCTGAGCGCGGCGGCCACCGCCAGTGCCACCGCGCAGTGCCAGCAGACCGTCACCGTCCAGCCCAACACCACGTACACGCTGGCCGGTTGGGTGCAGGGCAGCTACGTCTACCTGGGTGCGACCGGCACCGGGGTGAACGCGCAGACCTGGACCCCTTCGGCCACCGGCTGGAGCCAGCTCTCCATCAGCTTCAAGACCGGCGCGAGCACCACCTCGGTTACCGTCTTCACGCACGGCTGGTACGGCCAGGGCACCTACCGGGCCGACGACCTGACGCTGACCGGCCCGGCAGGGTCCAGCCCGTCGCCGAGCGTCAGTGTCACACCGTCCAACAGCACCAGCCCCAGCGCGAGTTCAAGCCCGAGTGCCAGCTCGAGCCCGAGTGCCAGTACCAGCCCGAGCGCCAGCGCCAGTCCGAGCCCGTCGGGCAGTCCGACCGGCCCGGTCGGCGACGGCAAGGTGAGCACGCCCACCGGCCTCAAGGTGGAGCAGACCACGCACAACGCGGTGGTGCTCTCCTGGCAGCCCAGCACCGACCAGACCGACAACGTCCCGGCCTACAAGGTGTACCGCCAGGGCCAGTTGGTGGCCACCTCGATGGGCACCAAGGTCACCGTCAGCTCGCTGCTGCCCGGCACCACCGCGAGCTTCAGCGTGCAGGGCTACGACGCGGCGGGCCACGCCTCCGGCCAGTCCGTGCCGGTCACCGTGACCACGGCGGCGGCCCCGGCCACCAGCCCGTACCGCTCGGCCTACTTCGACCAGTGGGGTGTCTACGAGAACACCTACTTCGCGAAGAACGTCGACACCAGCGGCTCGGCCGCCAAGCTGGACGTGATCACCTATGCGTTCGCCAACATCCACCCCACCTCGCACACCTGCTTCGAGGCCGTGAAGGCCTCCGACGCGGCGCACGAGGACAACCCCAACGCCGGTGACGGCGCGGGCGATGCCTACGCCGACTACCAGATGGACTACACCTCGGCGACCAGCGTGGACGGCTCCACCGACGTCTACGAGCAGCCCATCAAGGGCAACTTCAACCAGCTTCGCCAGCTCAAGGCCAAGTACCCGAACCTCCGGCTGACCATCTCGATCGGCGGTTGGACCTACTCGAAGTACTTCTCCGACGCGGCCTCCACGGACGCCAAGCGGAAGGCCTTCGTCTCCTCCTGCCTGGCCATGTTCCTCAAGGGCGACCTGCCGAAGAACGTCGCGGGCGACCCGTCCGGCGGCGTTGCGGCGGCAGCCGGTCTGTTCGACGGCATCGACCTGGACTGGGAGTACCCGGGATCGGCCGGCGGCCACGTGGGCAACCACACCTCGACCGCCGACAAGCAGAACTTCACCCTGCTGCTCAAGGAGTTCCGCGAGCAGCTGGACGCGTACGGCGCCCCGCTCGGCAAGCGCTTCCTGTTGACCGCCGCGCTGCCGGCCGGGCAGGACAAGATCCAGTACCTGGAGACCGACAAGCTCGGCGCCTACCTGGACTACGCCGACGTGATGACCTACGACATGCACGGCGCCTGGGACGCCAAGGGCCCGACCAACCTGCAGGATCCGCTGCACGACAGCCCGGCCGACCCAGCCACGCCGATCACCCCGGGCAACCGCAAGTACAACGTGGACACCGCGCTCACCGCGTACACCACCGGCCTGCCGGAGTACGGCATCCCGGGCGGCTTCCCGGCCAACAAGCTGGTGCTCGGCATCCCGTTCTACTGGCGGGGCTGGACCGGTGTCCCCGCCGGTGCCAACTTCGGCCTCTACCAGACCGCGACCGGCCCGACCCCGGCCAAGCCGCTCAGCCAGGAGGCCGGTCTGGCCGCCTGGCGGGAGCTCACCCCGAGCGCGGCCAACACCCACTGGGACCCGGTGACCGAGAGCTCCTGGATCTACGACGGAACCAACTTCTGGACCGGTGACACCCCGCAGGCCGTCCAGGCCCGCGGCGCGTACGCCAAGTCCAAGGGGCTGGCCGGAATGTTCGCCTTCGCCCTGGAGAACGACGACAACGCCGGCAGCCTGCTGAGCGCCATGTCGAGCAGTCTGAACTGAGAGCGGCCGCGGCCCGCACCCCCTCCCCGGGGTGCGGGCCGTCGGCGTCCCTGAGCGGTTTTCGGCCATGACCCTCAGAGCGGGTAGGGGACGCGCCCCCCGTCCGGGGGAGACGGGGCTATACCTCGGGGACGAGAGTCACCGGACCTGGGTAGGACGTGCTCGCACCACGCCGGATGTGAGAGTGGAGCAGCCGGAAGGGACTCCGGCCGAACCATTTCGAGGGGAACTGACTGATGCTCAACGGACGCGGGCGCACGGCACTTCGGGCAGCGGCAGTGGCACTGGCCACCGCGACGGTGGTCGCGGTGGTGGCACCGGTCGCTGGGGCGGCCGACGTCCCCCGAGGGGCGGTCACGGTGGCGGCGGGCGTGCCCACCGACCGGGTGGCGCTCGACCGGGCGCTGCACGACGTGGTCGAGGCCGGGGGCGCCAGCGCCGTGCTGGGTCGGGTGGTCCAGGACGGCCGGACGGTCTGGCAGGGCGCGGCCGGGCAGTCCGACCTGGACACCGGGGCACCGGTCCGGGCGGACGGCCGGTTCCGGATCGGCAGTACCACCAAGACCTTCGTCTCCACGGTGGTGCTCCAGCTGGTGGCCGAACAGAAGGTGAAGCTGGACGACCCGATCGAGCGCCACCTGCCGGGTACGGTGCCCAACGGCGCGAACATCACCGTCCGTCAGATCCTCAACCACACCAGCGGGCTGTACAGCTTCACCAGTGACCCGGAGCTCGGCCTGAGCTCGCCGGAGGCGCTGCGGGCCTGGGCGGAGAGCGACCGGGCGACCACCTACCGGCCGCAGGACCTGCTGGCGATGGCCTTCCGGCACGAGCCGCTGTTCGCCCCCGGTACCGACTGGTCCTACTCCAACACCAACTACATCGTGGCCGGGCAGCTGGTCGAGAAGGTCACCGGCCGCAGCTGGGCCAAGGAGGTGGAGCGGCGGATCATCCAGCCGCTCGGCCTGCACAACACCTCTATGCCGAGCACCTCGATGGCGATTCCGGGGCCGCACGCCAAGGGCTACCTGAAGTTCGGCGACACCCGGATCGACGTGACCCGGCTGAACCCGTCGATGGCGGGCTCGGCGGGTGCGGGCATCTCCACCACGGCGGACCTGACCCGGTTCAACGCGGCGCTGCTCGGCGGCCGGCTGCTGCGCCCGGCCGAGTTGGCGGAGATGAAGACGCCCTCGCCGCAGGCACTCGCGCACGGAGTGGGGTACGGCCTCGGGCTGTGGCGGACCGTGCTGCCGTGCGGTGAGTTCTGGGGCCACGACGGGGCCATTCCCGGGTACGCCACCATGCTGATGGGCGATGTGACGGGCCGTCGGCAGATCAGCTACTCGGGCAACCCGTTCAACTCCTCGGCGGAGACCGGCCGGACCGCCGAGGCGCTGACCGCGACGATGGCGTGCGGTCCGATCGCCCCGAGTACCCCCAGCACCAAGCTCGGCTGATCCCGGGAAGGCGGGTGCGTCCAACGGGGGTGCGCACCCGCCCTCTTCGGGTCAGCAGCTCAGGTTCGAGCCGGCCACCGTGCCGAGGATCTGCACGAAGCTCTGGTACGAGTTGATCCGGCTCTGCACCTGGGCGGGGTTACCACCGTTGCACTCCAGCGAGCCGTTGATGCTGCGGATCGTCTCACCGAAGCCGTAGTCGTTGACCATCGCGTTGTGCGGGGTCATCGTGCCGGGGCCGCTCTGGGTGTTCCAGTACCAGAGCGCGGTCTTCCAGGCGACGGCCGCGTCGGTCTGCACCAGGTTGGGGTTGTTCAGCAGGTTGATGCCGAGCGCGTCGCCGGCCGCCTTGTAGTTGAAGTTCCAGCTGAGCTGGATCGGACCGCGACCGTAGTACGCGGCCTGGCCGGCCGGGCAGCCGTACGACTGCGAAGTGTCGCAGTAGTGCGGGTAGTTGGCGGTGTTCTGCTCGACCACGTAGACCAGGCCGCCGGTCTCGTGGTTGACGTTGGCCAGGAAGGCGGCGGCCTCCTGCTTGCGGACGGTGTCGCTGCCGGTGGCCGCGAACGCCGGGTAGGCGCTGAGTGCGGCGGTCAGCCCGCTGTAGGTGTAGAACGAGTTCCGGCTCGGGAACATCTGGTTGAACTGGGCCTCGCTGACCGGGAATCCGCCCGGGGTCGCGGTCGCGGTCGGCGTGGGGGTGCCGCCGCCGGTGCAGTTGTAGGGGTCCCAGTACCAGGTGCTGATCACCGGGTCGTAGCCCGGGTTGTCGTGCTCGGCGACGTAGTACTTGCCGTCGGTGTACTTGACGATGCTGCCGGTGGTGTAGGTCTGGCCGGCCACCCAGGCGGGGTAGTTGCAGCTGCCGGAGGTGGGGGTCGGGGTCGGCGTGGTGCCGCCGCAGACGCCCTGGTCGGCCCAGACACCCGAGCTGCCGCCCGGGGTCTCGTTCTGGGTCCACCACTTGGCGGACCAGTTGTGGCCGCTGTACGAGGCGGTGTTACCGCCCACGTAGACGGCGGAGGAGCTCCAGGCGGTGGTGCAGCTCGCGGCCGAGGCGGCGGCGGGCAGCAGGAAGGCCAGGCCGACCGCGACGACCATCGCGGTGAGCAGGGCCAGGAGTCGTTTTGTCGACACTTCATCACCCCTACGTGCGGTGGGGGCCGCACGATCGACTACAGATACGTCCGGTGGGGGCCCGCCGGGAAGCGGGGCCGGTACGGGACTGTGTGAGGGGACTCAACCGCAGTGGTCTACACCTGTCAAGGGCTCCCGGGCGATTCGCGCACGCCCTGATCGCCGAAGCTGACGGATCGTCAGACTACGTACTACCGAAGCACGGCGGGTGATTCGGCCGCGCGGACCAGCAGTGTGGCGGTGCCCGAACCGTCGGCGGGCGTGGCTCAGACCTCGGGATTCCCGCCGCTGTCCCGGACGGTGTAGGCGAGCGTACGGTCGTCCAGCCAGGCGGCCTGGTCGTCGATGCTCCGGCTCTCCGCCGTGGCGGTCACCTTGAGCGAGGCCAGGTCGAGCACCGACAGCCGCCACCCCTTGCCCGGGTCGGCGTCCACCGCTTCCTTCATCAACCAGCCCCATACGGCAGACGCGAACACTCGCACGTAGCTGTAAACCTGGCCCTTCAGGGCCGGGTAGTTGTTCCTGCACGCCAACAGCTACGACTGGGAGGTCGTGCCCGAGGCGGGCAAGACCTACAACGACAAGGGCACCACGGCCTGCCACTGATGCTCCGTCACCTGAGGCGCGGGAGGCCGGTCGGCGCTCCCGCGCCTCAGTGCTGCTCGGCCGCCAGTTGCTCCAGTGCGGCGACCGCGCGCTCCGCGTCGGCGTCCGCGACGAACAGGTGGTCGTGGTGGAAGCCCGCCACCACGTTGCAGCTGATCCCGTGCTCGGCCAGCCGGGTCGCCACCGCCGCCGTCAGGCCGACCGCCTCCAGTGCCGAGTGGATCCGCAGCGTGATCCAGGCGGCCACGTAGTCGTACGGCAGGCCGAGCGCGTCCGCCTCCTCCTGCGCCACCACCACCGTCGGCCCCTCGGGCTCCGCCACCGTGACGACCGGCTGCAGCCCGACCGGGACCCGGGTCTCCAGGGTGCAGTACACGTACCGCCCGGGGTTGAGCTCCGGGCGCATCCCGCTCAGCAGCTTCCGCAGATCACTCTCACCAGCCATGGCTGCCACGGTAGCCGGTGCGGGTGGCCCGGGTGCCGGGCGACACGGACCGTCCCGTCCCGTCACCTGCTCCCGGAAGAGCGGGGCTTGGCCTGCTGACGCAGCGTCAGGCGGATCAGGCGGCGAGGCCGAGGCCGTAGGCGACGACGGCCGGGGCCAGGTAGACCAGCGGGAATGCGGCGTGGGCGTACGAGCCGGCCCGGATGCAGGTGATCGCGGCACCGAGGTAGTAGAGCACCAGACCGACGGTGGCGGCGATGCCGATGAACGGGATGAACAGGCCGACCAGCAGACCGAGCGCCCCGGCGGCCTTGGCCAGGCCGAGCGGAGTCCACAGACCCTCCGGGACCTTGTACTGGACCATCGACTGGACGACGAAGTCGGCCCGGCTCAGCAGCGAGTAGGCCGAGAAGCCGGTCATGGCGGCGGCGAGCACGGTGACGATGACGTAGGCGGTGTTCATCAGGAGGTCTCCTCAGCGGGCGGTGTCCGGAGCGGGCTCGCTCCGTTGCGTCTCACTGCATTGACCCGGCCGGGTGCGCGAGTGTGACAGGGCTGAGAGAAAACTTTTTCCGGGCCGCCCCGCAGGGTCGGCTGCCGTCAGCCGGCGCTGACCGAGAACGAGTTGGTGATGAAGTCCAGGCCACCGGCGGCGGAGGTGATCTCGTACCCGAACTGGACGTTGCCCAGCGTGATGTCGCCGATCCAGCCCTTGGTGTTCTTCATCCAGTTGAGGAGGGCGAGGACGTTCACGGTGCCGGAGCTGGCGTTGAAGCTGCGGACGAAGGAGAAGACCGCGTTGGAGCCGTTGCTCCCGCGGTAGACGGTCCAGGTGTGCCCGCCGAGGGTGAGCGTGCCCTGTGACGTGCCGAGCGGGCCGACCGGGCCGGTCTTGTTGACCCAGAGCATGATCTCGTAGGCATTGGCCGAGTCCCAGATGTCGTACGCGGTCGTGTACGCGCCGGAGGACGGCACGCTCACATTGAAGCTGGAGCTGACCGAGGACAGGGCGCTGAGCTTCTTGCCGACGTACTTCGTCGCGTTGGGGTACGACTTGATTCCGCCGGTGTTCGGGTGGGCGGCCCAGACACCCCAGTTGGAAGAGGAGTTGGCCCAGATCGTCTGGGAGCCGGCGCCACTGCCCCAGATGTTGTTGTAGAGCGTGTACCCGCCGCTGCTCCAGGTGCCCCACTGGGCGCTGCTGGACCACGTCGCCGCGTACGCGGGCTGGGCAACGAGGCCGAGGCCGGCGGTGACGGCGGCGAACGTGCCGAGGAGTACGGTGCGGCGTTTGGGGGAGCGCGGGATCATGGCGGCTGCCTTCCGTGGGGTCCGGTCCGGATACAACCCGCCGGCGACCCGCGCGGTGGTGAGGAGCCGTCAGCTGCCCGGCTCTCCGTCCACGATAGGAGCGGCCCCGAGATGCGGACAACAGGTCGGAACAGTCCGCTTCCGGCCAGACCGGCGGCCGTTCATGGACGGGCTTCCGTGCGGAGAGTAGTCGCCCCGGTGCTCTTGGTGCATGGCTACCGATCTGATTGGGAGATGACGGGCCGGCTCCAGGAGCAGGTCGATCTGACCCAGGTGCAGTGTCAGGTCCAGGTGAAGCTGGGGCTCGTGACGCTGCTGCGGAGGACGACCACGCTGCCGGAGCTGCTGAAGATGATGGGAGCGGAACTGGAGGGCCACACGCAGGCGCCCGCCGGGGAGTGGAAGCAGACCTGGACCTTCATGCTCCCCCGGGAGATCCCGAAGGGGGACTTCCGGATCTACATCCAGTCGTACACCGGGGACGGGGAGGAGAAGGACTTCATGGACTTCTACCTGCACACCGACTTCCGTCGCCGGTAGGCCGAACGCCCGCCGACCCGGTCCCGAATGCCGCCCGCCACACGCCACGTGTGGCGGGCGGACGCGTGACGGTCCCGTACGGGGTCCGGCGCCGGTTGCAGTCGGAGGCCCGATCTTGTGTCACCGTTCGCAGTGGACTTCTTCGCGTACCCGCTCAGATCGGTCAACGGCGCACCCGATAGCGCAGGTGAAGCACCCGGTTGCCCTGGATCGCCACGTCAGGATCCTCCAACAGGTGCTGCGCGTGGACCGACCCGAAGTAGCGCTTGCCGGACCCGAACACGACGGGTACGACGTCCATGCGCACCTCGTCGATCAGGCCAGCGGCAAGCACCTGGCCACCGACGTCGCCGGCGGCGACCTCGACCATTCGGTCACCCGCAAGCTCCTGCGCCTTGGTCATGGCTGCCTCGACGCCGTCGACGAAGTGAAACGGCGCCTCGGGGTCCCAGCCCTCGGGTTCCGGCCGGTGCGTCACGACAACCACGTGGTCGATCCCGCCCGGCGGCTTCCCGCCCCAGCCGTCCGTCAGGTCGAAGACGTGGCGGCCGACGATCGTGACTCCGATCCGGTCCCAGTACGGCCGGGTGTAGTCGTAGGACGTCTGTGACACCTTCAGCTCGCCGCTCTCGTCCAACGGGACGTCACCGCTGGACAACCAGTCGAACAGCGGTCCGGGCTGGTCATTCTCGTCCGCGACGAAGCCGTCCACCGAAACCGAGCCGTACATGACCACCTTGCCCATGGGGCTCTCCTCTGCTTTGGGGTGCCCCAAATTAGCCCACAGTCCGCGATCGCCGATCCGTTGACGAGCGATAGTCAGCGATATATCGTCGAAGTATCGGGATAATACGACCGAGAGAGTGGTGAGTGAGGTGCGCAGGCGGGAGTGGCGCGAGGAGCGCGAGGCGTTCGGTGGGTTCGGCGGGCCGCCGTTCGGCCATGGCGGGCGGGGCTTTCCCGGGCACGGTCGGCGTGGGGGCAGGGCGCGGCGGGGTGATGTCCGGGCCTCGCTGCTGGCGCTGCTGACGGAGCGGCCGATGCACGGCTACGAGATGATCACCGAGCTGGGCGAGCGGACGGGCGGGGCCTGGCGGCCGAGCCCGGGGTCGGTGTACCCGACGCTGCAGTTGCTCGAGGAGGAAGGCCTGATCAAGGGTCAGGAGGCCTCCGGTAAGCGGCTGTTCGAGCTGACCGAGGCCGGTCGGGCCGAGGCGGCGGGTGGTTCGGCATCGCCCTGGGAGGAGACGGCGGGGCGCGGGGGCCCCGGCTGGGAGTCGATCCAGGAGGTCGGCCAGGCTCTCGGCGCGGTCGACCAGGCGATCCGTCAGGTGATGACCACGGGCACCGAGGAGCAGCGGGCCAAGGGCCTCGCGGTGCTCAACGACGCCCGGAAGAAGCTGTATCTGATCCTCGCCGAGAGCGACTGACCCGGGCAGCTCGAAGGTCGGATCGGCTGCGCACGGAGCGCCGCACGAACGGTGGGCTCAAGGGGGTCGGGCTGAGGGGGCGTCAGGCCTCGGGGGCGTACTCGTAGCGCCAGCGCCAGCGTCCCTTGGGATCGTACTCCTTGGCCCGGTGGTAGACCAGCGTGGTGGCGGGGTTCTCACCGTGGGCCGGGACCGGGACCCGGTAGGTCTTGGGGACGTTGTTGAACGGGGTCAGCGCGATGGGCAGCACCCGCCCGTCCAGCGGTCCGCCGTGGAATTCGGTGTCCGTGCTTCTCACGGCTCCACCCTACGGGGCAGCCGAGGTGGACATGGTGGGCCCGGGGCGTGAAGAAGATCGGGAGCCGGTGTGACCAGCGCAGCACCGCCCCCGGTCGGAACGGCCCCCCCGGCACCCTTATCCTGCTCTGTACGCCCCCGGGGTTTCCCGGGTCGGCGGGCCCTCGTACGGGCCGGGTGGGGTGTGCACGGCGCGTCTGCCCGCCGAGCCTCAACTCTCGTGTCCGTACCGTGCCCCCGGGCGTTCGGCCGTCCGGCAACTCCGGCTCCGGCCTTCGGCAATGCTGCCGGATCAACCCGCGTCCCCGGGAAGTAACGGGGTGGGCTCCGGCGTTGCGTCGGATGTTGCGTCGGTCGCTGTGTCACACCAGGCACGGCAGCTACAGCAGGTGCGGAAGGGGCCCGATGGAAGCCAGCAGCAGCAGGTGGACCAGTTGGTGGCAGCGGCGAGAGCGCGAGCGTGCCACCGTCGCGACCGGGGTGGACGCGGCAGGTCGACTGGATCTGCTGCTCGGTGCGGTGCGCGCGGGCTTCCCGCTGGCGCCGGCCGCGCACCCGGCGGGGCACCGTTGTTCGTGTGACCGGGTCGGCTGTCCGGCGCCGGCCCAGCACCCCGTCTCGTTCGCCTGGCAGTCCCAGGCCACCGTCGATCCGGAGCAGCTGGCGCGCTGGCTGTCCCGCGATCCGCAGGCCAACTTCATCACCGCCACCGGCCGCGCCCACGACGTGCTGGACGTCCCGGCCGAGGCCGGGCGGCTGGCGTTGGAGCGCCTCGACGCGCTCGGCGTGCACGGCCCGGTGGCCGCCGTCGGCGAGGACCGCTACCTCTTCTTCACCGCGACCCGGGGCACCCCGGTGGACGAGGACGAGTGGTGGCCGAGCGTGCTGGACAGCACGCCCGACACCATGTCCGAGCACCCCGGTCTGCGCTGGCACTGCCGCGGCTCGTACACCCTGCTGCCGCCGGCCTCGCTGCCGGACGGCTCCGAGGTGCGCTGGCTGCGCGGCCCCGAGTACGCCCTGCCGGACGCGCTCCGGGTGCTCGACGTGCTGACCGACGCCTGCACCGAGGTGGGCGCGGTCGCCGAGGAGCAGTGGCTGATCGGCTGACCGCGTCCCAGCGAGGGGCTAAGGCAGCGTCAGGATCTCGGCGCCGTCGGCGGTGACCAGCAGCGTGTGCTCGAACTGCGCGGTGCGCTTGCGGTCCTTGGTGACCACGGTCCAGCCGTCGGCCCAGATGTCGTAGTCGTACGTGCCCAGGGTGAGCATCGGCTCGATGGTGAAGGTCATCCCGGTCTTGATCACCTCGGTGGCCCGCTCGCTGTCGTAGTGCGGGACGATCAGGCCGGAGTGGAACGAGGTGTTGATCCCGTGGCCGGTGAAGTCACGGACCACGCCGTAGTCGAACCGCTTGGCGTAGGACTCGATCACCCGGCCGATCACGTTGATCTGACGACCCGGCTTGACGGCCTTGATCGCCCGGTCCAGGGACTCCCGGGTGCGCTCGACCAGCAGCCGGGACTCCTCGTCCACGTCGCCGCAGAGGTAGGTCGCGTTCAGGTCGCCGTGCACGCCGTGGATGAAGGCGGTGGCGTCGATGTTGACGATGTCGCCGTCCTGGAGCACCGTCGAGTCCGGGATGCCGTGGCAGATCACCTCGTTGATCGAGGTGCAGACCGACTTGGGGAAACCCCGGTAGCCGAGGTCCGACGGGTAGGCGTCGTGGTCGCACATGTACTCGTGGGCGACCGCGTCGAGTTCGTCGGTGGTCACGCCGGGGGCGATCAGCTTGGCGGCCTCCGCCATCGCCTGCGCCGCGATCCGCCCGGCGATCCGCATCTTCTCGATGGTCTCCGCGGTCTGCACCTCGGGCCCGGTGTACGGGGTCGGCTTGGGCTTGCCGACGTACTCCGGGCGCGGGATGTGCGCGGGGACCTTGCGGATGGGGGACTGGATGCCGGGTACGAGAGCCATGACCGCGAGTCTATCGGCCGGGTCGTGGGGCATGATCGGCACAGGACGACGGAGGGAGCAGTCGATGGTGTTCGGCAGGAGCAAGCCGACCGGCAAGCCCGGTGAGTGGTTCTACTGCATCAAGCACGCCAAGGTCGAGGAGGGCCCGGAGTGCCCCGCCAAGGACCGGCTCGGCCCGTACGCCAGCCGGGAGGAGGCCGCCCACGCGCTGGAGACCGCCGCCGAGCGCAACCGCGAGTGGCGCAACGATCCCCGGTGGAACAACGGCGACGGCCCCGCGGAGGAGCAGAGCTGACCGCCCGTCAGGCGGCCACCGCGGCCTCGCGGGTGGCCGCCTCGGCCTCGTGCTGGGCCCGGACCAGGGCGACGTTCTCGTCCGTCCGGTCGTCGTAGCGCAGCAGCCGGGGCACCGCGGCGGCCAGCCCGAGCACGCCCACCACGCAGGCCAGACCGCCCATCCAGACCGAGCCGCGGACGCCGACCAGACCGGCCATGCCGCCCGCCCTGACCTGGCCGAGCTGCGGGCCGACCGAGTAGCTGAGCAGCTCCACCCCGGCGAGCCGGCCGCGCAGGTGGTCCGGGATCGACTGGTTCCAGATGGTTGTCCTGGCCACCCCGCTGATCTGGTCGGCGCCACCGGCGACGGCCAGGCAGAACAGCACCAGCCAGATGTTGCCGACCAGTCCGGCCAGCGCGATCGAGATGCCCCAGCCGAGCGCGGCCAGCACCAGCATCCGGCCGTGCCGGTGGATCCCCGAGGTCCACCCGCTGGTCGCCGAGACCACCAGCGCACCGGCCGCGGTCGCGCCGTACATCAGGCCGAGCGCCCAGTCGGCGCGCAGGTCCGAGGCCCAGAAGGCGTAGATCGCCACCGGGTAGGCGAACAGCATCGCGACGGTGTCGATGACGTACGTGTTCAGCAGGTCGCGGCGGCCCCAGGCGTACTTGATGCCGGTGACGATCGCGCTCAGCGAGGGCTTCTCGGCGCCGGTCGACGGCGGGACGGCCCGCATCCGGGCGAGCAGCAGCAGTGAGACGCCGAAGGTGAGCACGTCCAGCGCGTACGCGGTCTGTACCCCCGCCACCGCGACGATCACGCCGGCCAGTGCCGGTCCCGCCACCGAGGCGGCGTTGCGGTAGAGCGAGGTGAGCGCGAAGGCGGCGGTCAGCTGGTCGTGCGGGACGATCCGCGGGGTGAGCGAGTCCAGTGCCGGGCGCTGCAGGCCGTCCAGCGCGGCGACCAGTCCGGCCACCAGGTAGACCGGCCAGAGCACCGGGGTCGGCAGCAGCGCGTTCAGCAGCAGCAGGCCGGAGAGCAGCAGTAGCCCGGCCTCCGACCACAGCACCAGCTTGCGCCGATCCAGCGCGTCGGCGAGCGCGCCGCCCCAGAGGCCGAAGACGATCAGCGGGACGAGCTCGACCGCGCCGACCAGGCCGACCGCGAACGAGGAGTCGGTGAGGTCCTTGATCTGCAGCGGCACCGCGACATAGGTGAGGAAGCTGCCGAAGGCCGAGACGCAGCCCGAGCTCCAGAGCAGCCGGAAGTCCCGGGAGGACCGCCACGGGGAGAGGTCGGGGCGGAGCCGCTGCCAGCGGGAGGGTTGCGTGGTCACGGGGCATGGTGCGGTTTTCGGCCGAACGGCTGCAACCGAATTACCGGTGCGACTACCAGTGCGCGACGGGCGAACCCATGAGGCGCTCGGCCAGCCTGGCCAGCCGGGAGGAGGGGGCCCCGGCGGCCGAACTGACGAGGTGTTGGACCAGGTCGAACGGTTCGGGCTCGGCGGCCGGCACGGTCAGCCGTTCGTGCGCCAGCTCGGCCAGCTCCGGGTCGCCGGTGTCCAGCGCGAGCACGGTGGCCCCGCCGCGCCGGGCGTCCTGCACCCGCTCCAGCAGGCCGGCCTCCGCCGAGGCGGGTGCCACCAGCAGCACGGTCGCGCCCCGCCGTGCCTCCGTCAGACCGCGCAGCCCGTACGAGAGATGAGCGGGGTCACCGGGCTCGACCCGGTGGCGCAGCAGGGTGGGGGCCAGCCGGGGGACCCCCGAGCGAGTGGCCTCCTCGTCCAAGTGCGCGGCCAGGTGCCAGGGTTCGTACGCCTCGGTGCCGACCAGCAGCAGGCCCCGGGCGGTGCGGCGGCCCACCGAACGGCGCAGCGCCCCGGCGAATACCAACGCGGACTCGGGCCAGCCGGTGCCGGCCAGCCGCTCGCGTAGTGCTGAAACTCTCACCGGGTCCATGGACAAAGAGGATGGAGCAGGCCGGGGGGCTTTGGCAGGATCTTCGGCATGACTACCCACGATTCAGTGACCACGCCCGCGCTCCCCGACGTCTCCGGTCTGGTGGTCGGCGTCCTGGGCGGCACCGGCGACCAGGGCCGTGGGCTGGCCTTCCGGCTGGCCAAGGCCGGCCAGCAGGTGGTGATCGGCTCCCGGACGGCCGAGCGCGCGGAGGCGGCGGCCGCCGAGATCGGCCTCGGGGTCCGGGGCGCGGACAACGCGGGCTGCGCCCGGGAGAGCGACATCGTGATCGTCGCGGTGCCCTGGGACGGCCACGCCGCCACCCTCTCGGCGCTGCGCGAGGAGCTGGCCGGGAAGATCGTGGTGGACTGCGTCAACCCGCTCGGCTTCGACAAGCAGGGCGCCTACGCGCTCAAGCCGGAGGAGGGCAGCGCCGCCCAGCAGGCCGCCGCCCTGCTGCCGGACTCCCGGGTGACCGCCGCCTTCCACCACCTCTCGGCGGTGCTGCTGCAGGACGAGTCGATCGAGCAGATCGACACCGACGTGCTGGTGCTCGGTGAGGACCGGGAGGCCACCGAACTGGTCCAGGCCCTGGCCGGCCGGATCCCCGGCATGCGCGGCATCTTCGCGGGCCGGCTGCGCAACGCCCACCAGGTCGAGTCCCTGGTCGCCAACCTGATCTCGGTGAACCGCCGCTACAAGGCCCACGCGGGCATCCGGATCACCGACGTCTGACCCCGTCGGGAGCAGTCGGAACGGTCGGCGAGAATGGGGCCGACCGTTCCCGGCCCTAGGAGTCCCGCGCCATGCCCCGCAACGCCCTCTTCTCGCTGATCATCTGTGTGCTCGCGCTGACCGCCGCCGTGGTCTCGCTGATCCAGGGCCGCTGGCTGGGCCTGATCTGGGTGCTGATGGCCGGGGTCTTCAGCAACATCGCCTGGTACCACCTGCGCCGGGCCCGGCAGGCCAAGGCCTCGGTGCAGCAGGGCTGACCGGTCAGTTCTGCCAGAACCGGAACAGGTAGCTGCCGAGCTGGCTGAGCGCCGGGTTGGCGCCGAACAGGTCCATCACCGAGTAGACCAGGTCGAAGAACCAGCGGTTCACCTCGGACTGCCAGAGCAGGATGAAGACCGCGAGCAGCCCGTACGGGGCGAACGGCTCGACCGCCCGGCGGGTCTTGAGGGAGAGCCACGGCTCGACGATGCCGTAGCCGTCCAGGCCGGGGACCGGCAGCAGGTTGAGCAGGGCGGCGCTGATCTGCAGCATGCCGAGGAAGCCGAACGCGGCGGCCAGCGGTGAGACCGAGAGCTGCCGGCCGTCGAGCTCGACGAAGACCGACGGGTTGTCCAGCCAGCCGGCCCCGATCGGGATCAGCAGGACGGCCGCGCAGAGGACGTTCACCAGCGGGCCCGCCGCCGAGACCAGGCTGTGTTTCAGCCGGCCCTGGATGCGGTGCCGCTCGATGTAGACCGCGCCGCCGGGCAGGCCGATGCCGCCCAGGATCACGAAGATCACCGGGAGTACGAAGCTCAGCAGGGCGTGGGTGTACTTGAACGGATTGAGGGTCAGATAGCCCTTGGCGCCGACCGAGATGTCCCCGCCGTGCAGCGCGGTGCGGGCGTGCCCGTACTCGTGCAGGCAGAGCGAGACCACCCAGCCGGACACCACGAACAGGAAGATCCCGAACCGCGCGCTGCCGTAGCCGGTGGCCACCGCCCAGCCCGCCGTGCCGAGGGTCGCGAGCAGTACCCAGAACACCGGACTGATCCGGCGGTCCTCGCTGCGCGAGCGCTGGGTTTCGGCGAAGGTCATGGCGCGATGGCTCCGATACGTGGGGAAGGGCCGACGGTCGATCATGCCGGGTCCGGCCGGGCCCGGACAAGGCGTGCCGGATGAACGGACCGGACGAGGCAGCAGTTCCGGGCGTACCAAGGGCTCGGCATCACCCAGAATGGCCGGGTGCACTACGGCATCCTCGGAACCACCACGGCCCACCACGACGACGGCACCCCCGTACCGCTCGGCGGCGCCCGGCTGCGCGCGCTGCTCACCGCGCTGGTGCTGCGCCAGGGCCGGCCCGTCCCGGCCGACCTGCTGGTGGACGAGGTCTGGGGCGCCGACCCGCCGCAGGACTCGGCCGCCGCGCTGCAGACCCTGGTCGGCCGGCTGCGCCGCACCGTGGGCCGCGAGCAGGTCGGCTCCGGGCCCGCCGGGTACTGGCTGGCCGCGGGGGCCAGCGATCTGACTGACTTTCAGGGCCTCGCCGCCGAGGGTCGCCGGGCCGCCGAGCAGGGCGACCACGCGCTGGCCGCCGAACGGCTGACCGCCGCGCTGGCGCTCTGGCGCGGCCCGGCGCTGGCCGACCTGCCGGACCGGGGCGGCTCCGCCACCCGGCTGGAGGCCGAACGGGACGAGACCCGCCGGCACCGGATCACCGCCGAGCTCGCGCTCGGCCGGGCCGCCGAGGTGACCGCCGAACTCGCCGAACTCTGCGAGAACCGCCCGCTGGACGAGCCGCTCGCCGCCCTGCTGATCCGGGCACTGCGCGACGGCGGCCGCACCGCCGAGGCCCTCCAGCAGTACGAGCACACCCGGCGCGCGCTGGCCGACCAGCTCGGCACCGACCCGGGCGAGCCACTTCGCGCTCTGCACCGGGACCTGCTGAACGGCGCCGAGCCCGCCCCGGCGGCCCCCCAGCGGACCCGGACGACCGGCAACCTGCGCCCTAGGCTGACCAGTTTCGTCGGCCGGGACGAGGACCTGGCGGCCGTCCGGGCCGCGCTGGCCGGCGGCCGGCTGACCACGCTGACCGGCCCCGGCGGCTCCGGCAAGACAAGACTGTCGGTCGAGGCCGCGCTGGCCGAACAGGCCGCGCAGGCGGCCGGCAGCTGGCCGGACGGCGTCTGGCAGGTCGAGCTGGCCTCGCTCGACGACCCGGCCGCCACCCCCGGCGCGGTGCTCTCCGCCCTCGGCCTGCGGGAGACCGTGCTGCACAACGGCGGCACGGTCGGCGAGGTCGCCCGGGTGCACGACCCGGTCCGCCGGCTGGTCGAACACTGCGCCCAGCGCCGGATGCTGCTGGTGCTGGACAACTGCGAGCACCTGATCCAGGCCGCCGCCGAGCTGGCCGACCAGCTGCTCGCCGAGTGCCCCGGGCTGACCGTGCTGGCCACCAGCCGGGAGCCGCTCGGCGTCCCCGGCGAGGTGCTGCTACCGGTCGAGCCGCTGCCGGGCGAGGTCGCGCTGCGGCTGCTGGCCGAGCGCGGCGCCGCCGCCAGGCCCGGCTTCGACCCGGCCGAGGACCCGGCCGCCTGCGCCGAGATCTGCCGCCGCCTGGACGGCCTGCCGCTGGCCATCGAACTGGCCGCCGCCCGGCTGCGCGGCCTGACCCCGCGTCAGCTCGCCGACCGGCTGGACAGCAGGTTCGCCCTGCTGACGGCCGGCTCGCGCACCCTGCTGCCCCGGCAGCAGACCCTGCGCGCGGTGGTGGACTGGAGCTGGGACCTGCTGGGCAAGCGCGAGCGCGCGGTGCTGCGCCGGCTCGCGGTCTTCGCGGGCGGCTGCACCCTGGAGGACGCCGAGCAGGTCTGCGCCGACGAGGCCGAGGTGCCCCGGGAGGAGGTCGCCGACCTGCTGCTCTCGCTGGTGGACAAGTCGCTGCTGGTGGCCGGTCTCGGCGAGCACCCCCGCTACCGGATGCTGGAGACCATCCTGGAGTACGCGGGGGAGCGGCTGGCCGAGGCCGGCGAGCCGGAGGTGGCCATGCGTCACGTCCGGCACTACCGCGAGCTGGTGCGCGAGGCCGATCTCCGGGTGCACGGTCCCGAGCAGCTGCACTGGCTGGACGTGCTGGAGCGCGAGCAGGACAACATCCGGGCCGCGCTGCGCCGGGCGGTCGACCTGGGCGAGGAGCAGGAGGCGCTGGTCCTGGCGCTCGGGATGAGCTGGTTCTGGCAGCTGCGGGACTACCGGAGCGAGGCCCAGGCCTGGTACGAGGAGATCACCGCGCTCGGCCCCGACGTCTTCGCCGAGGACGCCCGGCCGGCCGTCCCGCTCACCGAGGGACCGCTGGACGCGCCGCTGCCGATGTCCGGGGACATGGTGGACGAGGCCCGGCGACAGCTCCAGCTGTTCAAGCTGGTGACCATCTTCTCCGGCGACATGGAGCAGCTCGTCGAGACCGGCGCGGTCAGGCTCGCCCAGCGGGTGCTGGACGTCTACACCCCGGATCTCCCGCAGGCGTTCCGCTTCCCGGCGCTGATGCGGGTGTTCGCCTCCTTCGTGGCCGGGCAGATGGACAGCCTCAAGGAACTGCTGGACGGCGCGGTGGCGGGGGCCAGGCAGCACGGCCGGCCTGGCGACCTGGCGTTCGTGCTGGGGATCCGGGCCCGGATGCTGAACGACTGGGTCGGCGGTCTGCCGCAGGCCACCCTGGACAGCGCGGAGGCGCTGGAGATCTTCACCCGGATCGGCGACACCTGGGGCCGCTCGGAGGCGCTGGCCGCGCAGGCGGAGGCGCTGGGCAACAACGGTGACTCCGAGGGCGCGGCCGAGACGTACCGGCAGTCGATCCGGCTGGCCGAGGAGCTGGGGGCGCACCACGAGGTGCCGATGCTGAAGGTCCGGCTGGGTGAGGCGGTGCTGCAGAGCGATCCGGAGGGCGGCGAGGCGCTGGTGCGGGCCGCGCTGGACAGCGTGGTGCCGGGCAGTCAGTCGGCGGACGGGGCCCAGCTGTTCGGCAACCTGGTGCTCTGCTCGGTGCTGGCCCGCCGGGGCGAGTACACCGAGGCGCTGGCCAGGCTGGACTACCTGACGGGGAACCGGCAGATGCTCGGCCCCCTGGTGCCCGAGGTGTTCTCCGGTCTGCTGCTCTGCATCCGCAGCTGGGTGGTGGCCAGGGCGGGCGATCCGGAGCAGGCGATGACGCTGCTCCGGGAGGGCCGGCGGAAGATGCGGGCGGTCGACGGCGCGGCCGGGGTCTTCGCCCAGCACATGACGGTGCTGCTGCTGCCGGCGTTCACCGGCACCCTGCTGGCCGTCGGGGTGCTCCGCGGCGACCTGCGGATCGTCCGGTACGCCGCGGTGTTGCTCGGCGCGCACGACCAACTGCACGGCCCCCGGGGCACGTTCATCGAGCGGCAGGAACGGGTGGAGGCCGAGCAGACCGCCCGGGAGCTGCTCGGCGAGGCCGGGTACCTGGCCGCACACGCCGAGGGCGGCGAACTCGGCCTGGCCGAGACCGCCGCCCTGCTGGACGTGGTGGGCGCCCTCTGAGGAGGCGTCAGGTCCGCTTGCGGAACCGGGCCACCGCCAGCGGGGCGGTGACGGCGGTGATGGCCACCGACCAGATCACCACGATCAGCACCGAGTGGCTGAACGCTTCGCCGTTGATCAGGCCGCGGCAGGCGTCGGCCAGTGCGGAGAGTGGGTTGTACTCGGTGAAGGTCTGCAGCCAGCCCGGCATGGTGCCGGTCGGGGCGAAGATCGAGCTGCCGAACTGGAGCGGCATGATGACCAGCATCGAGACGCCCTGGACGGCCTGCGGACTGCTCAGCGACATGCCCAGCAGCATCGAGATCCAGACGATCGACATGCCGAACATCAGCGACAGGCCGACGGCGGCGAGCAGGTGCAGGACGTCGGTCTTGATCTCCAGACCGATGATCATCGCGAAGGTGATCAGGATGGTGAAGGACACCAGCGCGCGCAGCATCTCGGCGGCCATCTTGGAGAGCAGCACCGCGGACCGGCCGATCGGCAGGGTGCGGAAGCGGTCCATCACGCCGGTCTGGAAGTCGCTGTTCAGCCCGGTGCCGACGGCCATCGCCAGATTCAGTCCCGTGGTGCCGAGCAGCCCGGGAACCATGTACTGGATGTACTGCGCCCGGGTGGGGAACATCGCGCCACCGAAGACGTAGATGAACAGCACGGTGAAGATGATCGGCACCAGCACGGCGTCGAGCATCGACTCCGGGTCGGCCTTGATCCGCATCAGGTTGCGGCGGGTCAGTGCGCCGATGTGCCGCAGGGTGGCCCGGGGGCCGATCCGGACGTCGTCGGCGTTCAGGGGCGCGGGCTTCACGGTGGCGGGGCTGAGGGTGGCGGCGCTCATGCGACGGCCTCC
Source organism: Kitasatospora sp. Root107 (assembly GCF_001424875.1). Classification (GTDB taxonomy): domain Bacteria; phylum Actinomycetota; class Actinomycetes; order Streptomycetales; family Streptomycetaceae; genus Kitasatospora. Next base: position 467,535 of record NZ_LMCT01000067.1, read on the forward strand.
TTCTCCAGGGTCGGGACGGCGTCGGTGGGGCCGGACTTGCCGGTGATGGTCAGGAAGACCTCGTCCAGGCTGGGCAGCTTGGTGTCTATCCCGGCGATGCCGAAGCCGCGTGAGCCGAGCACGCCGATCACGGCGGTGAGCTGCTCGTCGTCGGTCAGCTGGACCGAGAGCAGGCCGGTGTCGGCGGAGAAGGTGGCGCCGGTCAGGCCGGTCTCGTGCAGGCAGCGGGCCATCTCGGGCAGCTCGGCCGGGTGCACCGGGCGGACCTGCAGGGTGCGGCCGCCGACCTGGGCCTTGAGCTCGGCGACTCCACCGCTGGCGATCACCTTGCCCTTGTCGATCACGGTCAGCGCGTCGGCGAGCTGCTCCGCCTCCTCCATGTACTGGGTGGTGAGCAGCACGGTGGCCCCCTCGGAGACCATCCGCTGCACCTCGTCCCAGACCTCGTTGCGGGTGCGCGGGTCAAGACCGGTGGTGGGCTCGTCCAGGTAGAGCACCTTGGGGTTGCCGATCATCGAGGCGGCCAGGTCGAGCCGCCGCCGCATCCCGCCGGAGTAGGTCTTGGCCGGGCGCTTGGCGGCGTCGGTGAGCGAGAAGCGCTCCAGCAGCTCGGTGGCCCTGGCCTTGGCCTGCTTGGCGGGCAGGTCGAGCAGCCGGCCGATCAGGTAGAGGTTCTCGTAGCCGGAGAGCAGCTCGTCGACCGAGGCGTACTGGCCGGTCAGGCCGATGGTGCGGCGCAGCTGCTTGGGCTGGCGCAGCACGTCGTAGCCGCCGACGAAGGCGGTGCCCGCGTCCGGCTTGATCAGGGTGGAGAGGATCCGGACCAGGGTGGTCTTGCCCGCGCCGTTCGGGCCGAGCACGCCGAGCACGGTGCCCTGACGGACGGTCAGGTCGACCCCGTCCAGCGCCTTGGTCTCCCCGTAGTGCTTGACGATGCCTCGTACCTCGACGGCGTTCGTGCCGCTGAGCCCCCGGTCGTTCGGGGCGATGTCGTTTCGGTTCATGGCAGCAGCCTGCCCGGGGCCGCTGTCACGGCGCTGTCAGCCCGCTGTCGCCACCGACAGCCCACTGTCAGGGCCAACCAGTTGTTCAATCTGACGACGCCTCAGATTCATGGGTATAGTGCAATATCACATTGCAGCAGTTCTTGGCGTGGGGCCGAGAACGCTGTTCAGAGGGAGGGAACTCTCATGTTCCGCAAGCTTCTCGTCGTCGCCGGTGCGGCCGGTCTGGCGCTCGCCGCCACCCCGGCTTCGGCCACCACCACCGAGACCGTCGTCACCTGCGGCTACTCCGGCCTGCAGTCCGGCCTGCAGACCAAGGTCTGCGCCGAGGTCACCGGCGACCAGGTGCAGCTGTACGGCCAGGTCGGCCTGGCGGGCCCGCCGAGCCCGGGCACGGTGCTCCAGCCGAAGGAGCTCATCGTCGGCCTGACCGGCCAGATCGTCGGCGGAGCCTCGCTCGGCACCGTCCAGGGCTACCGCACCTTCACCGCCTCCACCATCCAGGTGCGCGGCGTGGGCGGCACCGTGCCGTGCGGCTCGACCGTGCACGCCTCGTTCTCGGTCGCGTCCTACCCGTGGGCCCCGAACCCGGTGACGTTGGACCTGCCGATCGCCTGCTGATGACGCGTCAGTGAGATGCGGAAGGGCGGTGCCGGGGCCCCGGCACCGCCCTTCCTTGTTGCGCGGACTACTTGAAGGTGTGCTCCGGAGCCGGGAAGGTGCCCGCGCCGACCTCGGCCGCGAACTCCCGGGCGGCGTCGCCGAGTACGGCCCGCAGGTTCGCGTACTGCTTGACGAACTTCGGCACCCGGCCCGCCGTCATCCCGGCCATGTCGGTCCACACCAGGACCTGGGCGTCGGTGCCCACGCCGGCGCCGATGCCGACGGTGGGGATCGCCAGCTGCTCGGTGACCTGCGCGGCCAGCTCGGCCGGTACGGCCTCCAGTACGACGGCGAAGGCGCCCGCCTGCTGGACCGCCTTGGCGTCCCGGAGCAGCTGGTGCGCGGCCTCGTCGCCGCGCCCCTGCACCGGGTACCCGCCGAAGGCGTGCACCGACTGCGGGGTCAGCCCGATGTGGGCCATCACCGGGATGCCGGCCTCGACCAGCAGCTCGATCGAGCGGGCGCTGCGCTCGCCGCCCTCCAGCTTGACCGCGCCCACCCCCGCCTCCTTCATCAGGCGGGCCGCGTTGTGCATGGCCTGCGCGGGCGACTCCTGGTAGGAGCCGAACGGCATGTCGCCGATCACCAGCGCGCGCTTGGTGCCGCGCACCACGGCGGCCGACAGCATCACCATCTGATCCATCGTCACCGGGACGGTGGTCTCGTAGCCCAGGTGGCAGTTGCCGGCCGAGTCGCCGACCAGCAGCACCGGGATGCCGGCCTCGTCGAAGACCCCGGCGGTGAGCGCGTCGTAGGCGGTGAGCATCGCCCACCGCTCGCCGCGCTGCTTGGCGGCGGCGATGTCGCGGACGGTCACCCGGCGGTTGGTGACCCCGCCGTAGAGGGTGTGACCCTCGCCCTGGGCCTTGCCCTGGCTCTGGCCCTGGGCAGGCTGAAGCGGAGAAGCGTTCATGGAACAGGCTCCTGAAGGTTGTCGTCTCGTGGCGCCGTACGGCGTCCCCGGATCTGCTCCCATGCTTGCACGCCGACCCCGCTTGGCAAAGGGCGGGCGCGCCACGGGTTCTTTGCCGAGAATTTACGATACGGACCCGTCTCGTATCGTAAAGCTCGCTAGTCTGATTCGAGACGCTTCCGACTCGTAATCACTTGCTCTCCGGGGGAGACCCACCTCATGACCACCGCCGCACCGTCCCGGATACCCGAGGCCGTACACCGCCGCCGCTGGGCGATCCTGGGCACGCTGGTGCTCGCCCTGCTCGTCGTCGTCCTCGACAACTCGATCCTCAACGTCGCGATGAAGACCATTGCCTCGCCCGCGCCCACCGGGCTCGGGGCCAGCCAGAGCGATCTGGAATGGTCCATCAACTCGTACACCCTGGTCTTCGCCGGGCTGCTGTTCACCGCCGGGCTGCTCGGCGACCGGCTCGGCCGCAAGTGGGCGCTGCTCGGCGGCATGGTGGTCTTCGGTTTCGGGTCACTGCTCTCCGCCATGGCGAGCTCGCCCGGTGAACTCATCGGCTACCGCGCGGTGATGGGCCTGGGCGGCGCCTTCGTGATGCCCGCCACGCTGGCCATCATCATGAACGTCTTCGAGCGGGACGAGCAGCCCAAGGCGATCGGCATCTGGGCCGGCGCGGTCGGCCTGGCCATCGCGATCGGCCCGATCACCGGCGGCCTGCTGATCGAGCACTTCTGGTGGGGCTCGGTCTTCCTGGTGAACGTCCCGATCGTGCTGATCGCCCTGGTCGCGATGGCCCTGCTGGTGCCCAACTCCAAGGACCCGAACCCGGGCCGGCTCGACCCGGTCGGCGTGCTGCTCTCGATCGTCGGCCTGGTCGCGCTGATCTACGGCATCATCAAGGGCGGCGAGCTGGCCGACTTCACTGCTCCGGCGGCCTGGGTGCCGACCCTCGGCGGTGTGCTGGTGCTGGCCGGCTTCGTCCTGTGGGAGACGCACACCGACCACCCGGCGATGAACGTGGGCTGGTTCCGCAACAAGGTCTTCAGCGCCTCCGTCACGGTGATCGGCCTGGTCTTCTTCGCGCTGATGGGTGTCTCGTTCTTCGGCGTCTTCTACATCCAGAGCGTGCGCGGCTACAGCGCCCTGCAGGCCGGTGTGCTGATGCTCCCGCTGGCCGTCGCCCAGCTGCTCTTCGCCCCGCGCGCCCGGCTGGTGGTGGACCGCTTCGGCGTCCGGGCCACCTGCGCGGCCGGCATGGCCCTGATCGCGGTCGCCTTCCTCGGCTACCTGCTGCTCGGTCAGACCACGCCGATCTGGCTGCTGGTGGTGCTCGGCTTCCTGATGGGCGCCGGCATGGCGCACGTGATGCCGCCGGTCACGGTGGCCATCATGGGCTCGCTGCCGCGCGAGAAGGCGGGCGCAGGATCTGCTCTCAACAACACCTTCCGCCAGGTCGGCGGCTCGCTCGGGGTGGCCGTGCTCGGCGCCGTGCTCTCCACCGTCTACCGGGACGGCGTCTCCGACTCGCTCGGCAACCTGTCGCCCGCGCTGCGCGACAAGGCCGGCGAGTCGCTGGAGGCCACGCTGGCGATCGCCGGTCGGACCGGCGACAGCGCGCTGGTGAGCCAGGCCTCGGAGTCCTTCATCCACGCCATGCACGTGGTCGCCGGGCTCTCCGCCGGGGTGACCGCGGTCGGCGTGCTGCTCGCCTGGTTCCTGCTGCCCGGCAAGGTCGCGGCCCCGGCCGCAGGCCCGGCACCGGCGGCCGAACCGGCGGCCGAACAGACCGCCGAACAGGCCGAGCGGGTCTGAGCAGGCGTCATGGTTGATCAAGGTGGTGCCCGGGGCGGGCAGAATGGCCCCATGCAGACCGAGACCACCACGTCCACCTCCGGCGGCGGGCCCTGTGCCCCCCGCCGGGGGCGGCCGCGCAGCGAAGCGGCCGAGCAGGCGATTGTGGCCGCCGTCGAGCGGCTGATGGAGGAGGGCACCGGGCTGGCCGAGCTCTCCGTCGAACGGATCGCCGCCGCAGCGGGCGTCGGCAAGGCCACCATCTACCGGCGCTGGCCCAACAAGGAGGCCCTGCTGGTCGACGTGGTGGCGCGGCTGGAGGAGCAGCCGGAGCCGGTGCTCAACGGCGTCGGCGTCCGGGACAGCCTGATCGCGATGGTGGACGACATCCGGCGCCGGGGCCTGGCCAAACGCTCCCGCTGGGCGCTCAAGGCCGCACTCGGCCAGCTCGAAGGCTGGCCCGAGCTGCGCCAGCTGTACAAGGAGCGGATCATCCAGCCGCGCCGCGAGCTGGCCCGGGAGATCATCCGGCGCGGGGTCGCGGAGGGCGTGCTCCGGGACGACATCGACATCGAGCTGCTCACCGAGATGGTGATCGGCCCGATCCTGGTCCGCGCCGTGCTCTGGGGCGAAGGCCCGCTGGACGACGACGGCCTGGCCGAGCAGATGGTCGACGCCGTGCTGACCGGCGCGGGCGTGCGGCCGTCCGGTGGCGAATCTCACTGACCGGGGGCGCGCCGCAACCCGGCGCGGCTCCGGTGGCGTCTGTCCCGTCATAGGCTGAGCCGAGAATCCGACTAAATCGGTGGCAGCCCCGACGAAGCGGAACAGCACGGAGGATCGGTTCATGGCACAGACGGACGAGGCAGCGGCACCGGCCGAAGGTGGGCAGCCCGCGGCTCGTCGGTTCTGGCGGACCGACGGCTGGCGGTCCGGCACCTGGCGCCGGGGCTGGATCCTCGCCGTGCTGGCCGCCCTGACGGCCGCCCTGCTCGCCTTCCACTCCTCGGTGCCGAACGCGATCGGCAACCTCGGCAGCCTGCTGGAGACCTTCCTGCCCTGGCTCGGCCTGGCCGTCCCGGTGCTGCTGGTGCTCGCGCTGCTGCGCCGCTCGGCTCTCGCGCTGGTCGCGGTGCTGCTGCCCGCGGCGGTCTGGTTCAACCTGTTCGGCGGCCTGCTGACCGACAAGAGCACCGGCAAGGGCGACTTCACAGTGCTCACCCACAACGTCGCGGCGGGCAACCCCGACCCGGCCGGGACGGTGCGGATGCTGAACAGCTCGGGCGCGCAGATCGTCGCGCTGGAGGAGCTGGCCTCGAACGCCGTCACCACCTACCGCACCGGCCTGGCGGCCAGCTATCCGTACCACGTGGTGGAGGGCACCGTCGGGCTCTGGTCCAAGTACCCGATCACCGACACCCGGGTGGTGGACATCAGGATCGGCTGGACCCGGGCGTTCCGGGCCACCGTGACGACCGGTCAGGGCCCGCTCGCGGTCTACGTCGCGCACCTGCCCTCGGTCCGGGTCAAGTTCGACGGCGGCTTCACGGCCGAGCAGCGCGACGTCAGCGCGCAGGCGCTCGGCGACGCGATCGAGGCCGAGCCGCTGAAGAAGGTCCTGCTGCTCGGCGACCTCAACGGCACCATGAACGACCGCTCGCTGGCGCCGGTCACCTCACAGCTGCGCTCCGCCCAGGGCGCCGCCGGGGACGGCTTCGGTTTCAGCTGGCCGGCCGACTTCCCGATGGCCCGGATCGACCAGATCCTCAGCAAGGGCGGTCTGAAGCCCACCGACTCCCGGGTGCTGCCGGCCGACGGCAGCGACCACCTCGCGGTCGCGGCGGACTTCCGGTACTGACGTCTTCGGTTGAGTGACCGTCAGCCCTGGCGCCAGCGGTTGGTGATGGGGAGGCGGCGGTCCCGGCCGAAGCCCTTGCGGGAGATCTTCGGGCCCGGCGGGTACTGCCGCCGCTTGTACTCGGCGGTGTCCACCAGCCGGACGATCCGGTCCACCACGGCCGCGTCGAAGCCCTGCGCCACGATCGCGTCCCGGCCCTGGTCGCCCTCGACGTAGAGGTCGAGCACGGTGTCCAGCAGGTCGTAGTCCGGCAGCGAGTCGGTGTCCACCTGATCCGGCCTCAGCTCGGCCGACGGCGGCTTGCTGATGGTGTTCGCCGGGATCGGCGGCACCTCGCCGCGCTCCTCGGCCAGCTCGTTGCGCCACCTCGAGAGCCGGAAGATCAGCGACTTGTAGACATCCTTGATCGGCCCGTACGCGCCCACCGAGTCGCCGTACAGGGTCGAGTAACCCACCGCCAGCTCGCTCTTGTTGCCCGGCGCGAGCACCAGGTGCCCCTCCTGGTTGGAGATCGCCATCAGCAGCGTGCCGCGCAGCCGGGACTGCAGGTTCTCCTCCGCCAGCCCGGTCAGCCCGAGCGCCTCCATGTACGCGTCGAACATCGGGGCGATCGGCACCGTACGGAAGTTGAGGCCGGTCCGCTCGGCCAGCTCGGCCGCGTCGTCCCGGGAGTGCTGGGAGGAGTACCGGCTCGGCATCGAGACGCAGTGCACGTTCGCCGCCCCGATCGCGTCCACCGCGATGGCCGCCACCAGGGCGGAGTCGATGCCGCCGGACAGGCCGATCAGCACCGAGCCGAAACCGTTCTTGCGGACGTACGCCCGGGTGCCCTCGACCAGCGCGCCGTAGATCTCCGCCTCGTCGCTCAGCCGGGGCTGCGGCTCGTACACGGACTGCTTGCCGTTTCCGGGCTCGCCTTCAGGCCCGCCGTCGAGCTCGGTGCGGACCAGCCGGAGCCCGTCCACCAGCAGCAGCCCGTCGGTGTGGTTGGCCGACGCGGCCGGCAGCTCCAGGTCCACCAGCAGCAGCGTCTCCTCGAACTGCGGCGCCCGCGCGATCACCTCGCCCTCGGCACTCACCACCAGCGAGTCGCCGTCGAAGACCAGCTCGTCCTGCCCGCCGACCATGTTGAGGTACGCCAGCGGGCAGCCCGCCTCGGCCGCCCGCCGCTGCACCAGCTCCAGCCGGGCGTCGTCCTTGTTCCGCTCGTACGGCGAACCGTTGATCACCAGCAGCAGCCCGGCCCCCGCCTCGCGGGCCGCGCTCACCCGGCCGCCGTCCTGCCAGATGTCCTCGCAGATCGCCAGCGCCACGTCCACGCCGTGCAGCCGCAGCACCGAGAGCTGGTCGCCCGGCACGAAGTAGCGGTGCTCGTCGAAGACGCCGTAGTTGGGCAGGTAGTGCTTGGCGAACCGGTTCACCACCTCGCCCCGGTGCAGCACGGCGGCGCAGTTCTGCGGCGAACCGGCCGGCCGGTTCGGCTTCGCCTGCTCCGACCGCCCCAGATAGCCGACCAGCACCGGCAGCTCGCCCAGCCCCTCGGCCGCCAGTCGCACCGCCAACTCCACCAGCGCCGACCGGGACGCCTCCACGAACGAACCCCGCAGCGCGAGGTCCTCGACCGGATACCCGGTCAGGGCCATCTCGGGAAAGGCGACCAGCTGGGCACCGGCCTCGGCGGCCTGCCGGGTCCAGCGCACCACCTCATCGCAGTTGCGCGCGATGTCACCGACCCAGGGGTCGGTCTGGCTCAGGGCGAGACGGAGATTGGGCATGGCTCCGAGTGTAATCGTCTAACTGACGCTATGTCTGCACGGGTGTAGCCTGAGAATGCAGTCTGGACAGACTAGACGGAGGTTGGGATGAGATGGCAGGTTCAGGAGGCCAAGCAGAAATTCAGCGAGGTGCTCCGGTTGGCGGAGGCGGAAGGGCCGCAGGTGGTGACCCGGCACGGTGACGAGGTCGCCGTGGTCATCGCCATAAGGGAGTACCGGCGGCTGCGAGGAGAGGATCTCTCCTTCGAGGAGTTCCTGCTGCGCCGGGCCGAGCCCCACCTCGACGACGCGGCCATCGCCGAGATCGACGCGATCGTGACGAACCGTGGGATGCCCCGCCCGGTCGAACTCTGGGAGGACTGATGGGCTATCTGCTCGACACCAATGTGCTGTCCGAGCTGCGCAGGCGGAACCCCGATCCGGCGGTGCTGTCCTGGGCAGCCAAAGCCGCCCCACTGTTCACCAGCGCCTTGGTGATCGGCGAGATCCGCCAGGGAGTCGAGTCGCTCCGCCGAAGGGACGCCGCTCAGGCGGACCGACTCGCGGAGTGGCTCTCGACCGTGCGGCATAGCTACGCGGACCGGATTCTGCCGGTCACCGCCGAGATCGCCGAGACGTGGGGGCGGCTCACCGTTCCCGATCCGCTGCCGGTGATCGACGGGCTGCTCGCAGCCACCGCGCAGGTACACGGGCTCACCTTTGTGACCCGCAACGTGAAGGACGTGGCCCGCACCGGAGTGTCGGTGCTCAATCCGTTCGAACCGGCCGACCCGGTCGGCTGAGGGTCGCCCGGGGGTGGACTCCGGACGAAGATCCGACATGATGGGGGCAGTTGTCGTCAGGCCGCCTCGGGCGCGCTTCGGGACGTAACACGAACGTAAAGAGCAGAGGTGAGACTGTCCCCATGGGCAAGCAGCAGGAGTTCGTGCTTCGTACGCTCGAGGAGCGTGACATCCGTTTCGTCCGGCTGTGGTTCACCGACGTGCTCGGGTTCCTCAAGTCGGTCGCCGTCGCTCCGGCCGAGCTGGAGCAGGCGTTCGAGGAGGGGATCGGCTTCGACGGCTCCGCGATCGAGGGCTTCGCCCGGGTCTACGAGTCCGACATGATCGCGAAGCCGGATCCGACCACCTTCCAGATCCTGCCCTGGCGTTCGGAGACCCCCGGCACCGCCCGGATGTTCTGCGACATCCTGATGCCCGACGGCTCGCCCTCGTACGCCGACCCCCGGTTCGTGCTCAAGCGCACCCTGGAGAAGGCGTCCGCTCTCGGTTTCACCTTCTACACCCACCCGGAGATCGAGTTCTTCCTGCTGAAGAACCTCCCGGGTGACGGCACCCCGCCGATCCCCGCCGACCAGTCCGGCTACTTCGACCACACCCCGCGCGGGGTCGGCCACGACTTCCGGCGCCAGGCCATCACCATGCTCGAGTCGATGGGCATCTCGGTGGAGTTCTCCCACCACGAGGGCGCCCCCGGCCAGCAGGAGATCGACCTCCGCTACGCCGACGCACTCTCCACCGCCGACAACATCATGACGTTCCGTCTGGTCATGAAGGAGGTCGCGCTGGAGCAGGGCGTGCACGCCACCTTCATGCCGAAGCCGTTCTCCGACCACCCGGGCTCGGGCATGCACACCCACCTCTCGCTGTTCGAGGGTGACCGGAACGCGTTCCACGAGTCGGGTGCCGAGTACCAGCTTTCGAAGGTGGGCCGCTCCTTCATCGCCGGCCTGCTGCGGCACGCCGCCGAGACCGCCGCCGTCACCAACCAGTGGGTCAACTCCTACAAGCGGATCTGGGGCGGCTCGCAGCGTACGGCCGGTGCGGGTGGCGAAGCGCCGTCGTACATCTGCTGGGGCCACAACAACCGCTCCGCCCTGATCCGGGTCCCGATGTACAAGCCCGGCAAGCAGGGCTCCACCCGCGTCGAGGTCCGCTCCCTGGACACCGGCTGCAACCCGTACCTCGCGTACGCCGTCACCCTGGCCGCTGGGTTGAAGGGCATCGAGGAGGGCTACGAGCTGCCGCCGGGTGCCGACGACGACGTCTGGGCGCTCTCCGACGCGGAGCGTCGGGCGATGGGGATCCAGCCGATGCCGCAGAACCTTGGCGAGGCCATCGACCTGATGCAGCGCAGCGAACTCGTCGCCGAGACGCTGGGCGAGCACGTCTTCGACTTCTTCCTGCGCAACAAGCGCCAGGAGTGGGAGGAGTACCGCTCCGAGGTCACGCCGTTCGAGCTGCGGAAGAACCTGCAGGTGCTGTAACCGCGGGTCATTGGGTTTACCGAACGCGAGAAGGCTCCGGCTCAGCGGATCATCACCGCTGAGCCGGAGCCTTCTAGATCTGCCTGGGCTCCCACGGGCCGTCAGGTGCCCAGCTAGGAGCTGTCCGGTCGATCATGTAACTCGCTAGGCTCGCCTTCTCCTGGAGGGTGGCTGTGGCGGTGATGACTCGTGAGACTGCCGTTGCGGTGGTGCAGAAGATCATGGATGCGGCCTACGCCGATGATGCCGAGGCCGACCGCGCACTGGCGGCGCTGGACAGGGCCTTCGGCTGTCCGAGTGGCTATGTCAGCGACTTGATCTTCTGGCCCAAGGGGCACGAGCCGACGGCGGCCGAGGTCGTCGAACAAGCCCTGGCCTACCGGCCGTTCGCGTTGTGAGAATGCCTCAGGCGCGCAGCCAGATGACCAGGGCCGCCGCAGTGACGGTGCCCAGGAACACATAGCCGCGCTTGTCATACCGAGTGGCAACCGATCGGGCGTTTTTCAGCTTGTTGATGGCCCGTTCGACGGTGTTGCGCTTCTTGTACCGCTCCTCGTCGAAGCCCGGTGGCCGTCCGCCTCGCGATCCTCTGCGCAGGCGGGCGGCCCGGCTGTCGGTCTTCTCCGGGACGGTGTGCCGGATGCCCCGTCGCCGCAGGTACTCACGAGAGAGGCCGTTGCTGTAGGCCTTGTCCGCCGCGACGCTGTCCGGCTTCTTGCGGGGCCTGCCCAGCCCGAGCCGGGGGACCCGGATCTTCTCCAGTACCGGCACAAACTGGGTGCAGTCCGCCCGCTCGCCTGCGGTGACGATCAGGGACAGCGGACGGCAGCGGCCATCGGCGCTCAGGTGAATCTTGCTGGTGAAGCCGCCGCGCGAACGGCCCAGGCCTCTGCCACGGAGTCTCGCCCTGGTGTTCTGCTACCTCCCCCCTTTGGCGCGGGCGGCGGGGCGGCGGGGCGGTGCGGGCGCCTGCCGCGTGCTGGTGGGCGCGCACGGCGGTGGAATCCACCGAGACGTCCCAGTCAATCTCGCCCGCCGCGTCGGCCGCGGCCTGGGCCTGTTGCAGGAGGCGTTCCCAGGTGCCGTCCGCCGACCACAGCCGGTGGCGCTCGTAGACCGTCTTCCACGGGCCGAACCGCTCCGGCAAGTCACGCCACTGCACGCCGGTCCTCACCCGGTGCAGGATCCCGTCGATCACCTGCCGGTGATCACGCCACCGCCCGCACCGCCCATTGCTCACCGGCAGGAACGGCCGCAGCCGCTCCCACTCCGCGTCCGACAGATCACCGCGTTCCCGCCCCATGCCCGGAATAACGAGCAGATCAGGCGACGGTCACATGATCGGCCGGACAGCTCCTAGTAGTGCTTTGTTAGGTCGGGGCTGGTGCGGGTCTGGCTGGTGGTTGGTGGCAGGTCGGGCATGGGCCGTTCCAGGTGGCGAGGAGCTGTTGGA
>NZ_LMCT01000068.1 GCF_001424875.1 Kitasatospora sp. Root107
CGACTACAAGGTGATGCCGAAGTACGTCGTCTCCACCACCCTCACCGAGGACGACCTGGTGTCGAACTGGGGCGAGACCACGATCCTGCGCTCGCTCGAGGAGGTCGCCGCACTGAAGGAGACCGAGGGCGGCCCGATCATCGTCCACGGCAGCGCCACGCTGAACCACGCCCTCTCGGACGCCGGCCTGATCGACCGTTACCACCTGCTGGTCTTCCCGCTGCTGCTCGGCGCGGGCAAGCGCCTGTTCAGCACCACGGACAAGGACACCCAGAAGCTGAAGCTGGTCGAGCACGAGGTCTACGCCAACGGTCTGCAGAAGAACGTCTTCGACGTCGTCCGCTGACCGGGCGAGCCCGACGTACACAACACTCCTGTCGAGCGGCACCAAAGAGTGCAGTCGGCATGTCTGTGAGCTGGGGACTGCACTCTTCTGGGCGGTGATTTTTCGCGCTGCTGGCGCACGGAAGAGTGCAGTGTGGACGTCTTCGCTCTGGTCTGCGCTGGGTGGCAGTTACGGAGCGTGCTCCAGCGCGGGGAGGGGCAGTGCGGTTCTCCGGGTCAGCTGGCCTCGCGTTCGTCCTCGTCCGGGTGCTGCTGCTGGGGTGTTGCCGGGGGTTCGGGTTCCTGGTGGGGCGTGCTGTTGTAGGCGGTCTGGGCGTGTTCGTTGATTTCGATGCGGTTCATGACCGTCCGGGTGATCGCCTCGGTGCCGGTCATAACAGCTTCGGCGGCGGATTCGCGGATGAGCTCGGCGAGGGAGCTGATGTTGCCCTCGGTGCGCTGGCGGAGGTACTTCCAGTCGCGCTTGAGGGAGCCTGGCTTGTGGCGGTAGAGGACGAGGGCGTCTTCCATGGCGCTGATCACGCTGACCCAGTCCTGCTTGTCCTCAAGGGTGGCGAAGGTGAAGGGCTGCATGTGGATCAGCGCGTTGCGGCCTGATGTCTGGGTGACGCGGGAGCCGCCGGTGCCTTCGAGGAACAGGCCGGAGTGCTTCAGGTCGACGCCGGTGTAGATGAACGTCGCGGCGGTGTGGTTGGCGATGTACTTCAGGTGGTCGTTGACGACCTTGCCTTCCTTGAGCGAGAGGTCCATGAAGTGCGCGTCGTCGATGATCACCAGCTGGACACCGCAGCGGTCCATCTCGGCCAGGAGACGGTTGGTGATGGCGCTCTTGGTGGCGCCGGTCCGGTACGGCATGCCCATGTAGTCCGCGAGGGCCACGGATAGGTCCTTGGGAGTGGCCTGGGAGGGGATGTTGACGTAGACGACCGGGGTGTAGTCGATGGTGTGGGTCTCAGAGACACCCCGCCGCGAAGAGCCGTCGAGTGGCTGCGGGGCAGACCAAGCGAGCTTCCCTTCACCGCCGACCTGCGAATACAGCGGATCATCAGCCACCGCGTCAGGATCGAGGACATGGCCTACGGCCCCTGGAACCACGCAACAGCCCACCTGCACGCCGCGTTCACTGCCGAACTGCTGATCCCGCCGTTCGGCCCGCTGCCCGATTGGCCTCATGTATTCAGCTGGGATTGTGAACTGACGCCACGACAGCAAAAGGGTGCCTCCCACCTGCAATGCCAGTGAGTTAGGCCGTTCTCGCAGGTGGGGAGGGGGGCCAGGTGACCCTGAGTGAGTAACTGACGTTGCTGGGAGGGCGTGACTGGTCC
>NZ_LMCT01000069.1 GCF_001424875.1 Kitasatospora sp. Root107
CGGCCACCAACGACGGCGCCAACGTCGTGCAGTACAGCGACTGGGGCGGCACCAACCAGCAATGGCAACTCGTCAAGGTGGACGGGGGCACCGGCACCGGTCCGTGTGACATCTACGGCGCAGGTGGTACGCCCTGCGTGGCGGCGCACAGCACAACGCGCGCCCTCTACAGCGCCTACAACGGAGACCTGTATCAGGTCAGGCGCTCGGACAACACAACCCGCAACATCGGCGTACTGACCCCTGGCGGCGTCGCCAACGCGGCGGCCCAGGACTCGTTCTGCGCAAACACCACGTGTGTCATCACGGTCCTGTTCGATCAGTCCGGGCGTGGCAACGACCTGTGGTACCAGGGTTCCAGCGTGGTCCCGGGCTCACCCCAGACCCGCCCGGCCGTAGCGACCACCGAATCGCTGACGGTCGGTGGCAGCAAGGCCTACTCGCTGTACATCAACTCCGGGACCAGCTACTGGCGCGACGGCCACCTGACGGGTATCCCGACGGGCAGCGAACCCGAGGGCATGTACATGGTCACCAGCGGTACGCATGTCAACAGCGGCTGCTGCTTCGACTACGGCAACAGCGAAACCACCCGCAAGGCCGACGGGCCAGGTGCCATGGACGCCATCTACTTCGGGACGAGCTGCTGGTTCGGCGGCTGCTCCGGAACCGGGCCCTGGGTGCAGGCCGACCTCGAATGGGGCCTGTTCCCAGGTGGTGCCAGCACGTGGAACCCGAACCAGCAGGCGTTCAGCAGCAAGTTCGTCACGGCGACACTCAAGAACAACGGGACGTCGCGATTTGCGATCAAGGGCAGCAATGCCCAGGCCGGAAGCCTGAACACCCTGTGGGACGGCGCGCTTCCCAACGAGCCCAACGTATACAGCCCGATGAAGAAGCAAGGCGCCATCGTCCTGGGTAGTGGCGGCGACTGCTGCTCACCCGAGGTAGGCAATATCAACGACAGCGCGGGCACGTTCTACGAGGGTGCCATGGTCGCGGGCTACCCGTCGGATGCGACCGAAAATGCGGTCCAGGCGAACATCGCCGCCGCCGGCTACCGATGAACCGGACCCGGCCGCCGGCCTGACGGGTACAAGCGGTGCCGCCGCTCCAAGGCGGCGGCACCGCTTCGCCCAGATGTGCTGATAGACCCTGCGCAGGTTGAACCACGCGGAAGGGGGCGGGCGCGGACGTGCCTGACCCTTCCGCGTGGAGGGTCTTGGGGCGTCCTTCTGCACTGCGGCCATACCGGGCGCACCTGTGCGGAGGTGGACCCGACCATCACCGCCGCCAGCCGCACGGCCCACGACGTCGCCGTCATTTCGCTGGAACAGCGGCCGATGTTATCGCTAGCAGTGCACGTGGTGCGCTCAGCCGCACCGCCGGTTGGCTACTCGACACCTACGCTCTCACATATTCCTGCACGGCTCGCCTTCGGAAATGTTAGCGCTAACAGGACACCTCCCGGGCAGTTGTCCGTGCGCGGGTGTCGTCGGCGTCCGCGCCGATGCGGCCCGTCTCATGTCGGCGAT
>NZ_LMCT01000070.1 GCF_001424875.1 Kitasatospora sp. Root107
AGCAGCGCCAGCAGCGCCGGGACCACCGCGGCCAGGGCGGGGCTGTGGTGCCGGACGCCGATCAGGTACGGGCCTGCCGGGTCGGTGAGCTGCGCCAGGGCGTCGCGCGGGTCGGTCTGAGTGCTCGTCACCGCAGGTTCTCCCGCAGGTCCCAGAGGCGGCGCCACAGGGCGGAGCCGTCCTCGGCGCGGCGCCGCACCGGGCCGTCCCAGTAGCCGAGCAGACGGGCGTGGTCGGCCGGGTCATCCTTGCGGACGGCGCCCAGCAGGTGACCGGGCATCAGGTCGAGGGCGTCGCCGCCGGCCAGGTAGGCGCGGGCCAGCCCGAGCGAGGCCGCGACGTGCACGGCCTCGGCGGTGGACATCACCGTGCCGGGCCGCTCGACGTCCCAGCCCTCGGCGGAGCGGCCCGTCCGCAGGTCGCGGAAGACCGTCACCAGGGCGTCCAGGACGGCGTCGTCGACGCCGAACGCGGCGCCCGCCCGCTGGACGGCGGCGGTGGCCTGGCCCCGGACCAGCTCGGTCTCGGCGGCCGCGTCGGCGATCGGGTGGACGGTCTCGAAGTTGAACCGCCGCTTGAGCGCGGCGGACATCTCCGAGACGCCCCGGTCGCGCAGGTTGGCCGTGGCGATGACGGTGAAGCCGGGCGCGGCGGGCGCGGTCGCGTCCGGGGTGCCGGCCAGCTCGGGGATGCTGACCCGGCGGTCCGAGAGGATCGACACCAGCGCGTCCTGCACCTCGGGCAGGCAGCGGGTGACCTCCTCGATCCGGGCCACCCGGCCGCTGCGCATCGCGGTGAGCACGGGTGAGGCGACCAGGGCCTGCGGGGTCGGGCCCTGGGCGAGCAGCAGCGCGTAGTTCCAGCCGTAGCGGAAGGCGTCCTCGGTGGTGCCCGCGGTGCCCTGCACGGTGAGCTCGCTGGTGCCGCTGACGGCGGCGGCCAGCAGTTCGGAGAGCATCGACTTGGCGGTGCCGGGCTCGCCGACCAGCAGCAGGCCGCGTTCGCCGGCCAGGGTGACCACGCAGCGCTCCACCAGGGCCCGCTCGCCGACGAACTTCGGCGCGATCACCAGCTTGGCGGGCAGCGCGCCGTCGCGGCGGCGGGCCGGTGTCAGGGTCAGCGTGTCCGCGCTGCCGCAGACGAAGGTGACCACCGCGTTCGGGGTGAGCGCCCAGCCGGGCGGGCGGGGGCCGTCGTCGTGGGCGGCGAGGAAGGCGAGTTCGGCGGCGTACCGCTCCTCGGCGGGCAGGACCTGCCGCGCCTGGTCGGTGGTGCTGGTCATGGGGAATTCCTCGGGAAGTCGGGGCGGTGAGGAGCCGGGGCGCGGCGGGTGCCGCACCCCGGCTGACGGAGGGTCAGCGGCGCCGGGCGCGCTTGACCTTGAGCTGCTCGAAG
>NZ_LMCT01000071.1 GCF_001424875.1 Kitasatospora sp. Root107
GACGGTGGTGGTCGTCTTGCCTGCGGTGTGGGTGAGGTCGTCGATGCCCGCCGAGGCGGAGGTCATGACGGCTTCGGTGCGCAGGGGGTTGATTTCGGAGACTGCGCCGACGAGGGTGGTTTTGCCGACGCCGAAGCCGCCTGCGACGACGATCTTCGCGGAGGTGGTGGCGCGGGTGGGGGTGGCCGCGTTAGAGCTTGCGAAGTCCACTGAGGACCCTTTCGAGCAGCGTGACATCGGGCTGGTTGCCGGATTCGCCGCCGGCGGCGGGCTGGTGGATGGCGACGAGGCCGGCCTCTGCGAGGTCGGCCACCAGAATGCGTGCCACCCCGAGGGGGAGATTGAGCAGCGCGGAGACCTCGGCGACGGACTTCACCTCGGTGCACAGGGTGCAGATCCGCTGGTGCTCGGGGAGCATCGAGGCCAGCCGGTCCGGGGAGACATTGGCCGAAACCAGTGCCTCCAAGGCCAGTTCGTACCGGGGTCGGGTGCGGCCACCGGTCATCGCGAACGGTCGGATCAGCGGTCCCGAGTCGTGGTCGTCGTCGAACTCCTCGACGTGGCCCGGCTCTTCGTCCTGTTCAGGGAAGGCCTCGGGCCCCGGGTAGTCCTGGTAGCCGTGCCGCTGGGGCTGCTGCTGCGCGAACTGTGGCTGGCCGTAGTGCCGCCCGTACTGCGCGGACTGGTCGTACTGGGGCTGGGGCGGGGGCTGCTGCTGCGCGAACTGCGGCTGGCCGTAGGCGGGTTGGCCGTACGGCTGACCGGGGCCGACGCCGGGGGCTCCGAAGGCGTCATGGCCGGTGCCTGGGTACGGAACGCCGTACTGGCCGCTGCGGTCGTCGGGCGGGGTCACGGTTCCTCTCCTCACAAGGTGCGGCGGTGCGGTGCAGGCACCGACCCCCGAGGGGCCGCTGCCGGTGGTGCGAAGGCCGTACAACGCCCGAACCCGGGCCCACTGTTGGGGCCCGGGACGGACATGAGGTCATTCGAATACCAGGACGGTATCCGACGAACCGTCAGTGCAGGAGACTGCCCTGGAGTTCTGCGCGGAGTGCGGGGGTGAGGACGGCTCCGGCGCGGTCGACGAGGAGGGCCATTTCGTAGC
>NZ_LMCT01000072.1:0-92451 GCF_001424875.1 Kitasatospora sp. Root107
GGTGCCGGTGCCCCCGTCCACCTTGACGAGTTGCCATTGCTGGTTGGTGCCGCCCCAGTCGCTGTACTGCACGACGTTGGCGCCGTCGTTGGTGGCCGCGTTCTGGACCTCGACGGCCTTGTTGCTGTTGCGGTTGATCAGTCGGACGTAGCCGCTGTCGGAGTCGGCCAACCGGAACTGCTGGTTGGCGCCGCCGTGGTCGGCCCACTGGTGGATGGCGGCACCGTCGGCTTTCGACCAGCTGGACACGTCGATCATCTTGCCCGAGTGCCGTGCCTTGATCCGGTAGTAGCCGTCGCCGGAGTTGACGAACTGGAACTGCTGGTTGTTGGCGTTGGTGCGGGTCCACTGGACGACGTTGGCGCCGTCGGCGGTGGAGGAGTTGTAGACGTCGAGGGCCTTGCCGCTGTTGTGGTTCACCAGTACGTACCAGGCGGTGGTGTCCACCGTGGCGGCCGCCGCCGGCGTCGTGGCCACCGTGAGCAACCCGCCCACAATCGCCATGGCTGCAGCGGCGGCCGCCCCGGACCGCCACCGACGACGCCACCTCGCGGCGCGCGCTGACCAAACCGACATAGCGTCTTCCTTCCATCCTTGGGATCGCCGACATGAGACGGGCCGCATCGGCGCGGACGCCGACGACACCCGCGCACGGACAACTGCCCGGGAGGTGTCCTGTTAGCGCTAACATTTCCGANATCGCCGACATGAGACGGGCCGCATCGGCGCGGACGCCGACGACACCCGCGCACGGACAACTGCCCGGGAGGTGTCCTGTTAGCGCTAACATTTCCGARGGCGAGCCGTGTCGAGTAGCCAACCGGCGGTGCGGCTGAACGCACCACGTGCGACCTGAGTGTCCCTCAGCACCTGCAGGAGCAGCCAGAGTTCTGTCTGGAAGAGGCCATCAAGGGGAAGCGGGTGCTCCGCATCGGGGTCAGTGGCGGCGACTGACAGGCAGAGGCAGCCTGCTCCGCCCCTCGGGCCCTGGTTGCTGCTCGGTCAGTGTTCGGTTGCCTGGGGTGCTCGCAAGCTTGGGGACATGGATCAGTGGTTGTGGTAGTGCGGTCAGCCGGGTGAACGCGTTGACCAGGTCGCCGGCCCAGGGCCGGCCCTCGGCAATGCGCAGCCGGGTGCGTCCGGCGGTGCGGGTGTGCGGGCCGCGACGTGCCTGTCGACCAGCGCGAACATCTACGCCGACCTCACCCGCTCGCCGCCCGCGCGGCCGTCGACGCCGTAGCCTGGACCCTCGACAACGCCGACCGCGCGATCCTCGGCGGACCCGTCTGCCACGCCCAGCGCCCCTGGCGCCAACATCCACGCCCGCACCGGCAACTGCCCGCATGCCAGCGCCCCGGAGTGGAAGAAACATCAACGCCATGGCCGATGCGGCCCGGTGGCCACAATGCGACCACCAGGCTGACGCAGCAACAGAAAGAGCCGGCACCTGATTTCCCAAGTACCGGCTCTCACAACCGACTTCACAGTCGGGACGACGGGATTTGAACCTGCGACCCCCTTGGCCCCAGAGTGCGCTACCAAGCAGCGCCGCTGGAGGGACCTCTTTTCCACGAGGCCGGAGAGGCCAAGTCGGCGTGATTGCACGAGAGTTGTCGCCGATTCAGGTCATGGGGGAGTGGCTCGGCGTAACGGAGGGTCAGGCGTTTACGATGTCCAGGATTGTCCACATCCGCCCACTGGCGCCCATCCGCGCTGGTGGCGGCTGATCCCAGAGCGGTCCCAGAGGATGCCCCGAAGGCATCGTTGCGCCAGGGCGGTGCGGGCCGACGACGACAAGCCGACCTATGGCGCACCGGACGACGGCCAGATGATCGAGGCCGCTCCGGCCCGTGGCACCCAGTACGAAAGCCACAGCTACGCCGTCCGCGTCCTCGGCTGGGCACTCGTCGGCCGACGCCTCGTCACTGCCGCGGGGCACGGGACACTCCCGTGCCCTGCGGCAGTCGACGGTCGTCCCACCCGCATGACCTCACCCGCCGTCCGCTCGTCCGAGCCGAAACCGCGGACGCCTGTGTCACCTGGCAGGACAGCTTTGACTCCGTTCAGCAGCAGGCAAGTTGGCCGACAGGCGCGGTCGCACCGTCAGAACGACCTATGCCGACGAACCTCCACGACCTCAGCCGCAGTGAGAATCGAGCTGCTGTGCCGAGTCGTCGTCGATCTGGGCAACCCAGTCGATGCACTGGCCCGGCGCGTACACGTAGACCGGTCCGGCGTAGGTGCTGTAGTAGTCGCCGTCCTTGTGCCAGGGGCTTCCCCCGGTGGCGACCCTGATGGACGCGAGCATGTACACCGGACTGCCGGGGCTGTTGCGAACAGTCACGGCACAGTTCTGCCCGGTCGAGCTGTTGTACGTCAGGAACGCGGTGCCACCGGCGAGCGACATCGAGTCGACGACGTGGTAGCCCGAACCGCAAACCCCGTTGTAGGAGGCGGCCTGCGCCACCGAGGGGACGGCGACCACGGCACCGGCGGTGGCGACCGCGGCGACGCTCACGCGGGCGAGAGTCTGCGTGATGCTTCGCTTCATGAGTGGTGGTGCTCCAAATCTGATGGTGAATCAGGCATGCGGCGGCCAGGCGCGATTTCGCGCTCTTGCCGCAGTCTTCGCCAGAGCCGGGCCCCAATACGCGAGAGCGCGTATTGGGGCCCGGTTGCCAGGTGGGTGAGGCTCAGCAGTCCTTGGCGAATATCACCGAGGCGTTCTCGTTGTACGTGTTGACCAGGTTGCTCGCGTTGCGGTAGTTGAACGCGTCGCGCGGGCCGCCGTAGTTGGAGTTGTAGAACACCGTGACCGTCATGCACACGTTGGACACAGCCGATGCGGCGTTGTTCTTGAGCCGCTGCCCCTGGCCGTTGCCGGGGCTGGTGAAGGTGTACCCGGCAAGGTCGGGCACGTCCCGCACTCGCAGTGCGGTGTGGGAGCCCTGCTCGTTCGAGTTGTAGAAGAAACAGAAGTAGCCTTCCTCGCAGTCGCTCGCGTCGGCGTGCGCGGCGGTGGCGAGGGTGGGGACGAGCAGGGCAGCGCCCAGGGCTGCTGCGGCGAGCTTGAGGGTACGCTTCATTTCTTTCGGTCCTCTCTTGATGGGCGTTCCAGGCGTAGGCAATCCCCCTGTTCTGCCTGGGGATTGGTGGGCGCGCCCGGACGTGAAAAGGTGTCGGCCCACTACTTCACTGATCGCGCAGCACGGTGTCGGCCTTGGCGAGTTGCTCGTTCTTCGCTGCGAGTGCCGCCGTGAAGTCGGCTTGTTGCCGTGCGATCAATTCCTTCTGCAAGGAAGTCTCGACTGCGAACCAGGTGTCGATCAGATTCACTTGCTGCTTGCAGGTCACATCGGCCGTCGCGACCTGGAGCTCCAGCGGCGTGGGCAGGTCCTCCAGGAAGCGGCGGTCGCTGATGGCATCCATCGGATTGGGGTAGGAGTAGCCCTTCTCCTTCATGCAGCCGGACCACGCTTCGAATGCCTGCGTGACCTGCGGCATTGACAGACTGGCCTTGAAGGTCTGGAAGTTGGCCTGCTGGGCCACGCCGCTCGGGCCGAGCTCCCCCGAGCCGGCCAGGCCCCGCTTCGCCTCCTCGTAACAGCCGCCGGGTGGTATCGGTACGCCGTTGATCTGGAGCTTCGTGTCGTCCGTGGCGGTCTTCTCCGGGAGGTGTCCGGTGAGCACCTGCTGCTGTTCGGCGGAGAGCTGCGGCGGGTGGACCGGGTGGGTGCGCGGGTCGCGGTCGCCGAGGTGGTAGCCGTTGGTCGCCGCCTCGGCCTGGTCCGTCACGCCGTACCGGCGGTCCATGAAGGTGCGCGGTCCGGTCGGCGGGTTGGCGGGGTTGATGGCGTAGTCGAGGCCGAACCGCTGCAGGCACGCCTTGCGGAGCACGGCTCCCGCCCTGGCCAGCTTCTCGGTTTCCGTCTCGGAGAAGAGATACGTCTCTATCGGAAGATGCGGTTCAGCACTCGCCGGGAGCGCGGACGGAGACTGCGCGGTCGGCACCGCCTCGGCGGCTGGATGCCCGGATGACGAACAACCTGCCAGGGCAAGGCACATGAGCCCGGCCAGGCCGGCCAGCCGTACTCCCACACCGCTGCCGGTCAATCGCTGATGCACGGCGAGACTCATATGCCGACGGCCTCGATCGCGGTCACCGTTGCGCTCATGGCCAGGTGCTTGCACATCTTCCGCATCTCGTCCTGCGTCCTCTTCCGGTCCGTTGGTAGTGGGCCGCGGGGTGAGCCCCCGCCCTGGGACGCCATCGTGGTGCGCGGAAGTATCGCGGTGGTCTCATCCCCGTGATACCCGGCGGCGCCGGCCGGGAGCCTCGGCACCCGAGTCAGTTGTCGGGACGACAGGATCTGAACCTGCGCGGCACATTCCGGAGCCGGGCACCCCTGTCCAAGTTGGCCGGCAGCCCTACCTGGTGTCGACGGTCAGTCAATTCCCCACCCTGAATGCCATGTGATGGGCCAGGGGGACGGCGGTGCCGCGACCGTTGTGGACATGGGGACGGTGGCCGCGCGTCGAGATTCCCATGACGCCAGAGGTCGCCGGCCGCCCGATTGCCAGGCCGCCGTTCATGCTGGTCAGGGCTGTCCGCCGCAGACATCCCCGACCACGCGACGTTCAGCGTTTGATTGGGGGTCGAGTCGGGCGTGCGACGGAAGGTAGGTGGGGAGGGCGCAAGATGCCGGTTCCGTGGTGGACCGGGACGGCTGAAGGCGGAGTC
Source organism: Kitasatospora sp. Root107 (assembly GCF_001424875.1). Taxonomy (GTDB): domain Bacteria; phylum Actinomycetota; class Actinomycetes; order Streptomycetales; family Streptomycetaceae; genus Kitasatospora. Next base: position 4,742 of record NZ_LMCT01000072.1, read on the forward strand.
TTCCTGCTCCGAGCCCGGCGCTCCACCGTCTCCACGGCACTGATCGCCGCGGTGTTCGGGTTCCTGCTCGCCTCCACCGGCGTGGCCCCTGTGGTGGACAGCGTGCTGCGCGGGGTCGACCAGGCTGCACATACCCTCAAGTGACTTGGCGTCAGCCCGGGCGGCACGGTGTTCGGACCGGGTCGCGGTCCGGTGCTGAGTCAGGCTCAGGCCCGGGCCCGGGGCGGCCGGATTTCCGGTGCGTGTACGCGATACTCCCGCGATACCTGCACGCGACCATGGTCAACTAGCGTCGCGCTGCAGGTCGCGCCACCGCCCGAGCTCGGGCGCCGCACGGACGCGGCCCCGTGCGAGGGAGTTCTCATGCGCCAGCTCGTCCACCGTGCCACCACCGCCGTCGCGGTCGCGACCGCCGCCTTGGCCGGAGTGGTCCTCGTGCCCGGCTCGGCCGAGGCCGCCGTCTACAACGGCGCCTGCGGGAGCGGCTACACCGTCGTCGACGCCCTGGAGGTCGGCGACCACGGGACCGTCTACCTCACCTACAGCCGGACCACTGGCAAGAACTGCGTCGTGAACGTGCGCGACAACCCGGGCGCCCGGCTGTACATGAACGCACTGGTCCGGGTGTCCGGCTCGCCGGACTGGATCGGCGACTACGGCCAGTTCACCACCTACGCGGGCCCGGTGTACGTCTCCGCGGCCGGCACCTGCATCGACTGGGGCGGCGAGATAGAGACCGTTTACGTCTACCGCCTGAACGTCCACTGCGGCTGACCGCCGCGGCGCTGGGACTGCCCGACCGGTCGGCTGCAGATCAACGTTGATCAGATTGCAGCGCAGGAGACCGAGCTGTCCGACATCGCGGCGGTCACCGTGACCAGGTACCGCTTGCGAGGAACGCGGATCCCAGTCCGTGGACCGAGATCCAAAACCCCACGGCAGTTCCCGTGGAGAGCCGGATGCGGTGAGAGCCGCACGTCCGGTTCGGCAAGACGTCCGGGGAAACGGAGTGGGAGCAATCCCGGCACCGCCCCGGGCCTACTCGGAGAAGTTCTGTTCCGAACTGCGCCCAACGGCTGTGGCCGCCCCGGTGGGTGGCACACGTCGCCATTGGGTACGCTTCGGCCACCCAAAAATGATCAAGAACATGGGGGAGTCAATGCTTTTTTCTCGTAAGGCACTTGTCACTGCGTCAATAGCGATGTCAGCCGTTGTCGGCGCCCTTGCCGCAGCCTCTCCGGCGAGCGCAGAAATCTCGACCGGCTCGTACAGCGTCGGCGACTGTGACGCCCAGTGCCTGGTCCTCTACTTCAACACCGGCTACGGCGGCTCGCACACGGTGATTCACTCCAGCACCCCCAACGGCGGCGAGGGCATCTACGACCTGTCGGGGTACACCTTCCAGAGCGCCGGTGCCGGGCAGGGGCAGAGTCTGAAGAACAACGCAGCCTCGGCGAAGGCCCGGATCTGGGGTATCGACACCAGCGTGACGGTCTACTTCAACAGCGGCTACGCCGGCCCCTGCGACAAGTTCCACAAGACCGAGTACCCGGTCGCTTGGCAGCTCTCGAACACGTACAACGAGAACGCGTCGGTGTACTTCCGGAACGTTCCGGTCAACCAGGGCTGCGTCAACTTCGGTTGATCGGAGTCATGAATTCGTGGCGGCCGCGTACCCACGCGGCCGCCATATTCCTTGTGGAGAGAAGTGGATGACTGTGCGGAGACAGGGCTTGCCGACCGGGGCATCACGCGCTCTTGTGTTTGTCGCGGCCGCGCTCATGGCGACGGCCGCCTGTTCGGCAACCAAGGACCGAACCGGCGGTGAGCCCGGCGGTCGGAGCGTGGACGTTCGTCCCTCGGCCGTGCCCTCGGGCAGCGTTTCCATGCCTATCGAGAGGTTCGCTCTCACTGTCGAGGAGTCCAGCGCGGTCGACCGGGCCAAGGTCCTCCTGACCAACGAGTGCCTGGGAGGCTTCGGTCTGGACTACCGGATACCGGAGCACCCGCCGCTGGTTGCCGAATCCTCCAGGCGCTACGGGATAACGGACCGCGAGGTCGCCCACGACCACGGGTACCACATCCCTCCACCGGCCGGCGGGACAGGCGTCACCAAGCGGCCCACCGAAGCGCAGGGAGCGATCCTGTTCGGAGCGACTCGTGCGGGAGAGCCGCAGTCGACAAGTCCCGACGGCCGCCCGATTCCACCCGGCGGCTGCTACGGGGATGCCGAGGCCCGGCTGGACGGCGGACCGCGTCCTGAACCCGACATCGCCGCCGCGACGGCCATCGACAAGGAGAGCTTCAAGCAGTCCCGGGAGGACGCGACGGTCGTACCCGCCTTCCGGGCGTGGTCGACCTGCATGGAACGCCACGGCTACCGGTACCAGGACCCCATGGCATCCGTGGGGGACCGGGCGTTCGACACTGCGGAGCCGACGCAGCGGGAGAAGGACGTGGCTCTGGCGGACATGGACTGCAAGACCGAGACAGATCTGCTGAGGAGATGGAGTGCCGTCGAGGCGGAGATCCAGACGCGCATGATCGAGGAGAACTCCTCGGCCCTGAACAGGCTGAGCTCCTTTCAGAAGCGCAAGGTCGGCACTGCACGCGAGGTGATCGAACGCCTCGGCAACTGAGCAATGCCCCCGACACGGCGAAGCCTGGGTGTGGACTCCGGTCAGGGCACCTGCGACAGCGAGGGCCGAGGCCATGGACAGGCAGCAACGGGCCGCACCGAGGCGCCCACGCCGGGCTCTGGCGGGAGACGCTCGGTCGGTGTCCGCGGGGCGCCCGGGCCCTCGCCTGGTCAGTACCCGCGTCGCCGCGCCCAGCTGGGCCTTGATGCTCGCTCTGGCCTTCGCCATGGCCGCTGCGAGCGCCGCCAGCGACGACCATCTCCGGTGAGGTCGGCCGGCCGCAGGTGCACGGAGCCCACCCTCCGTAACGGCTGTCCGTCCGGGTAGTGGGGGCGGAGCCGTACAAGCAGTGGCGCACCGAGAGAGTGACGCTCCGTCAGCGCACTCCACCGCCTCAGGAACAGTGGGAGTTGTTCTCCTGCGCCCAGCCCGCACCGACCCTCCAAGGCGCGAGACCGGTCGTCGCCGGCCGACATCGCACCTGAAGTCCGCCTACCGGGGTTGGCCTGAGGGATGGTCAGGGGAATCGGAAGGGGTCCGGCGGGAGTCAGTGGTCGCGGTCTGCGGTCCAGGTCGGCATGTGCTCGAAGAAGGTCACGGCGTCCGCGCGCCAGCGGGTGCGCCAGGAGCCTGCGAGGGTGGATGCCTCACGCGCATAGCGGTAGGCGTCGGCCTGCACCGCGCGGTCGATGCCGTGCCGCCGTGCGATGGAGCGCACGCGGTCGAGCGTGTCGTCGTCGCCCTGCGGGTCGCCCAGGGCGGTGTCCACGATCTTGCGCTCGGACTCGTCGGTGTCGGCGGCCAGCAGGGCGCGGACGACGTAGCTGCGGCGGCCTGAGCGGAGGTCGGAACCGAGGGACTTGCCGACCACGGCAGGGTCGCCGAACAGGTCGAGCCAGTCGTCGCGAAGCATGTTGGCGATCCCCAACGCGGTGGCGTAGCAGCGCAGTTCGCGGTCGTACGGTGCCGGGTCGACACCGGCGGCGAGCAGCCCGAGGCGCAGCGGGGCCAGGATGGAGTAGCGGGCGGTCTTGAACTCGGTGACCGCGTGCAGGAAGTCGAGGTCGGGGACGGGGCCGAAGTCGCGTTCCAGATCGAGGAACTGGCCGATGACGGTGGTGGCGCCGACGTCGGCCAGCTCGGCGGCCATGGCTGCGGCGAGGTCGGGTGGCAGGTCGGAGGCGACCAGGACACGCAGCGACAGGAAGGCGGCCAGGTCGCCCGCGAGGACGGCCAGGCCCAGGGCGGTGTCGGGCCGGTCCGGGTACTCGTCGCGGTAGGCGTGCGGGACTGACGGTGCGCCACGGCGCACGGCCGAGCCGTCGATGATGTCGTCGTGGATCAAGCCGTGGGTCTGGAGCAGCTCGATGCTGATGGCGGCTTCCTCCAGGCCCGGCACCGGTTGGTCGGTGATCAGCGCGGCGGCCTCGTGGAGGACCGTTACGCGGAGGCGTTTGCCGCCGCGCAGTGACATGTCGCGCAGCAGGTCGAGTGCGCGCGCGGGAAACCTTCCGTGCTGTGGCCCGTCGAGGGCTCCGCCCGCGGGGTCGGTCAGGGTGTCGAAGTACGTCGCGAAGCGGGCGTCGAACCGGCGCTGGTGCTCGGCCGCGCGCCGCAGGGCGGCAGTGATCATGTGGTCCACCGGCCCAGACTTCCACCCACCCCGCCAGGAGCGCCAACTCGTGGGCCGCCGCCGGGGGACGAAGTCCAGCGTCCCGGTCGGGTTCGCCACCGGGCCCGTGGTGGTGTGACAGCGGGGTTATCCGGCTGATACGCGCCCTTCCTAGGTTGGTTCCGAAGTGGACCGGTGCCGCCGATTCCGGGCCGGAGCTCTGCCAACGCGAGGCTGACGTGCCAGCCCGACGGCAACCTGACCGACCCGAAGCATCGCGACATCGCGACACCCACAACCTCCGCCGCGCCACGCCGTTGCGCGGCGGCCTTTCGGAAGGACCCTCGTGACACCCAGCAAGTCCGGTCGCTCCACGGCCCGCAGGCGCATTGTGCGCGCCGCCTTCGTAGGCACGGCGATCGCCAGCGCGATCGGTCTGACCGCGACCACCGCGTCGGCCAACGCCTTCATCGCGAACTTCACCCTCTCCCAGTACGACTGGACCGCCGGTGCCAGCGTGGGGGCGGACAACGGCATGTCGCAGTTGGTCTTCCAGTCCGACGGCAACCTGGTGCTCTACAAGTTCACCGGAGCCGAGAGCTACCCGGTCTGGGCTTCGGGGACCAGGGGCGACGGCGTCGTGCGGGTCGACTGGTCGCGGTCCGGATACGTCAAGCTCCTCAACTCCTCCGGTGGCATCGTCTGCACCCTGGGCGCGCTCAACCCGGCGCCCGGCGGCCACGCCGAGCTCCGGAACGACGGCAACCTCGTCTTCCTCAACACCAGCGGCAATGCCACCTGGTCCACCGGTACCTCCCAGGGGACCGGCAACCTCAACTACTGCTGGACCTGATCGGCCGTATCCGCCGGACACCTCCGCGACACACAGGGCGCTGCCCCGGGACACCTCTGGTCCCGGGGCAGCGCCCCATGCGTTCCCGGTCTCGATCACATCCGCCCCCTGTGCAACAATCTGATGATCAGTCACCTGGTGCGCGTTACACATTGCTGCAGGTCAGCAGTGGGGCCGACGGGTTCGTGGCAGCGAGACCGGTTACGGCTGACGGCAACAGAGCTGAGGGGGTTCCGGGGGTGTCCGTACCGACGATGGGCGGCGAAGGGGAGTCCGATGCCCCCTAGGCCACGACCGCTCGACCCCGATGACGGGCCACTGCAGGCGTTCGCCTACGAGTTGAGGTGTCTGCGGCAAGCGGCCGGGAACCCGAGCTACCGGGCACTCGCAGGAACCGCGGGCTTCAGCGCCACGACGCTGAGCGACGCCGCCGGCGGCGTGCGCAGGCCCACACTGGACGTGACGCTGGCGTACGTCGGCGCCTGCAGTGGCGACGTCAAGCTCTGGGAGAAGCGCTGGTACGCACTCGACCGGCGGCTCGCCGGCAGCACCGGAGCCGACGCGCGGGTCCGGCAGTCGAGTGTCCAGGCCGCACTGACCGTCTCGGAGGTGATCGAGCCGACAGAGGCGGACGCCGAGAACCGCGCCCCGGTGGTGGACGCGTTCCAGAAACAGGACTTCGAGCCCGAGCCGGTCGACGGCGAGGAGCCGGGAGTACCGCATCGGCGCCTGTGGCGGTCGCGGGCGTGGCTGCCCGCCATGGCTGTCGCCCTGGTGCTGGTGCTGACCGGCCTGCTCGTGGGTCTCAAGCGCGGGTCCGGCGACACACAGACAGTCTCCGGAGCCGGCTGTCCGGTCGGCCCGGCCGGCGGAACGACGTTCCAGGGCCTGACCTACAGCGGGAGCACCCGGGTCCGCAGCAGCGCCAGCCGCAGCGCACCGGTGATCGACCAGATCCCGCCCGGGTGCACGGTCCAGTTCGTCGGCTTCTGCATCGGTGACGCCGAGCAGGACGTGACGGCCGGGACTCCCGATGTGCGCTGGTTCAAACTGGCCAGCGGCGGGATGGTCTCGTCGGCGGTGGTGCACGGCAATCCGCCGTGGGAGTTGAGGCCGGACCGCTGCCCGGGTGAGTTCCCGGCTCCCTCGTCGATCTCCCTGGTGGTCGCGCCACGGCCCTCCGATCCCGAGGCCGTGGAACTGCGCGCCAGCGGTTCCTACCTCGGCGTCGTGGGGTTCGCCGGGTACTTCTCCGACAGCGGCCAAGCCGTGCCCGTGCCGCGCTGGCACCAGCTCGGCCTGATCGGCGTCGGCGTCGACGGATTCGTGCTCCCCTGGCGGATCGCGAAGCCGACGGCCGATCAGGGCCCGATCCAGCTGGTCGCCGTCGCCTGCCTGGGCGGGGACGGCCCCACCGATGTGCTGGACGCGCTGACCGTCCCCCCTGCGACTCCCACCCAGGCGCGGCCGCTGTCGCTGGGCGAGGGCGACCGGAGCACGGCCGCACGGACCGCCTGCCGCTACCCCGCCTAGGCGGTGCGTCAAAGGGTCAGGCCCACATGAGGAGTGAGGCGAGCGTGGCTGCGGCTTGGTAGGACCGTATCCCGTGCCACGGCGATCACGTCCTCCTCACCGCGCGGGCGGGTGCCTCGGGCTCCGTCCGAGCCCTGCGCGGCCGCCCCCGTCGGGCAGGCCCACAGCAGACGGTCCCCGGGGACCGCGGCGAGGCCCCCCGGGTCGGCTGACGGTGCGGGGCCCTCGTGCGATACGGCGACGTTACGCGGCTGCGCCAGCATGGTCGACGTTCGATCGATCATCGATGATCCGCCTCAGACAGGGTTCCGTATGCACGTCCTCCGCCGAGTCCTCGCGGTGTTCGCCAGTGTGGCGCTGCTCGCCGGCGTCAGCCTGTCCGCGTCCTCCACCGCGCAGGCCGCCACCTCCTGCTCCGGCACCGTCACGTACGACCAGAGCGTCTCGCACAACGGCAGTGCCATCGGCGAGTTGGTCATCTACTACAACAGCAGCAACGGCGGCACCAACAGCGCCTGCTTCTACCACCGCGGGGCGTCCTACGGCGTCTCGGCGACGACCAGCGTCGAGATCTACCGGTGCCTGCAGACGTCCGGTACGGGCGGCGGCTGCACCGTCGACGCCTCGTCGCGCATCGACAAGGGATCGTACGCGTACAACGCCGGACCGGTCGGCGTGACCGGCACGGCGAACTACTGCGTCTACGCCTACGGCTACGTCAACTGGGCCGGCCACGAGTACTCCGTGTCGAGCGGAACCCGGGGCTGCTGAGCCCCGCGTCCCGCCCCCGACGGGCCGCGGGAACGTCCCCGAGGTCCCGTTCCCGGCTCCGGTGGGCCCGCCTCCCGGCGGACCGACCAGAGCCCGGCAGATCCGCATTTCCGACCGTGTCGAACCACTGGATGTTCGGCGCAAGAGAGGTTTTCCGTGCGCAAGAAGCTCGTCTCCGTCCTCGGTGCCCTCGCGATGGCCGGAGCCGCCACCGTGATGACCGCGCCTGAGGCCTCGGCTCTCGCCGCCTCGCCGGCGGAGGTCTGCGGCCCCGGCTACAAGGTCGTCGACTCCGAACAGCTCATCAACCGCGACGTGTGGGTCTACCTGACCTACAACAGCTCCAACGGCTACAACTGCGTGGTCACCGTCCGCGGGAACGCGGGCACCCCGGTGCACATGGCGGCCCGCCTCACCGTCGAGGGCAGCCCCGAGAAGAACGACACCGGCTACTACGGGTCCTACGCCGGCCCGGTCTACGGCTACGCCGCAGGCAAGTGCGTCCAGTGGGGCGGCTGGTTCAGCGACAACGACCAGAGCTCGTATATGAGCCCCTGGAGCCACTGCGGCTGACCCGCCGACGTTGGCCCCGCCACCGGACCCGGAGCCCGCCCCACAGCGGTCCGGCCCGGTGGCGGGGCTTCGGCGTTCCACTCCGCCCGATGCCGCTGCGGCCCGATGCCAGGGCCGAACGCAGCGGGCCTGATCCGGACGGCACCGTCGGCCGCGCCGCGCCGCGCCATGTCCTGTCCTTCCCTCACGAGGAGAATGGTGAATCACCGTCACCTTCCGGGCCTGGTCCGGCGGATAGCCGGCGCCACGGTCGCAACCGTGGTGTTCGCTCTGCTGAACCTCGCCAACGTCACCACTGCCTCCGCCGCCACGGGCACGGGCGCCGCTTCGCTCGCCGCCGCCAACATCGACAAGACGGCCGGCACCTGCGCGAACAGCCCGACCCACAACAGCCTCGGTGGCTCGCAGTTCGAAACCAGCTGCTCCGGCGGGGGGTCGGGAGGTCCCGAGTACTGGTGCGCCGACTTCGTGCAGTGGGTCTGGCGGAACTCCGGCTTCTCCACCGGTGGGTTGGATGCCGATGCTGCCAGCTTCTACGGCTATGGCCGGGACAACGGCACCCTGCACACCTCGGCCTCCTACCAGCCGCAGCCGGGTGACGCGGTCGTCTACGGCAGTGTGAACGACACCGAAATCCATCACGTCGCCATCGTGACCTCCGTCAACGCCGACGGTTCGATCACCACCGCCAACGGCGACTGGGGAGGCACCCCGGGCACCGGCTCGATGGCCGACTTCGCCGTCAGCTCCCGGGTGGCCGCCATCACCATCTCCGCCGGCCAGAAGAGCGTGGGCAGCGTACCCAGCAACGTGGACACCGCGGACGGCTACACCATCGTCGGCTACACCACCCCCACGACCACCGGCAGCACCAACCCGAACACCCCGACCGCGATCTGCGGCACCGGCTTCAAGGTGATCGACTCGCACGCCCTCGGCGGCGCGGTCGTCTACCTGCTGTACAACGGCTCCACCGCCCAGAACTGCGTCACCACCGTGGCCACCAACCCGGGCGGCAAGGTGGCAATGGACGCGACACTGGCCGCGCAGGGTGGCTCCTCGGCCGCCAATCCGGGCAACTTCACGTACTACGCCGGCCCGGTCACCCTCGGGGCGGCGAACGTCTGCGTGCAGTGGGGCGGCTCCTACGCGGGCACCTCGTGGACCAGCGGCTGGAGCCACTGCGGCTGACCCCTGCTCGACAGCGGAACACCGGGCGCTTGTCCGGGATTGACCGCCCATCACCGGCTCAACGCTCCCTGACAACCAGCCGTCGCCTTAGATCTTGTCCGTCAGCACGGTGCGCTCGGGAAACCCGCGCGCACCGTTCGGAACACCGACGGCGCAGGAGAACAGGCGAGTGGAATTCGGGATCCTGGGGCCCCTTGTGGTCAGTGACGGAGTGCAGGCCCGCACCGTCCCAGGCGGCAGGCAGCGGGCGCTGCTCGCGGCGCTCCTGGTCCGGCACGGGCAACCGACGTCGGCGCAGTTCCTGGCGGAGGCCATCTGGGACGGGCAACCGCCCAGGAGTTCCTCCACCGCCCTGCGCAACTACGTGATGCGGCTGCGCAAGGCGCTCGGCGCGGCGGGTGAGCGGATCGAGACCACCACCGGCGGCTACCGGATCAACGTCGACGCGCAGGAGCTCGACCTCCGGAGGTTCACCGTCCTGCGCGACGAGGGCGTCGCTGCGCTGCGCCGACAGGACTTCGAGTGCGCTGCCACCCGACTGGACACTGCCCTCCAGCTGTGGCGCGGGCCCGCGCTGGCCGACATCCCCTCGGACGCGCTGCTCCGCAAGGAAGCCGGGTGGCTGGCCGAAGCCCGCCTGGACGCCGTGGAGGCGAGGCTGGAGGCACAGCTGTGGCTGGGCGGCGACGTCCGGGCACTCACCGCCGAGCTGCAGGCACTCACCACCGAGCACCCGGAGCGGGAGCTGCTCTGGGCCCAGCTCATGACCGTGCTGTACCGCAGCGGGCGCCAGTGCGAGGCGCTGGCCGTCTACCAGCGGGTGCGGCAGACACTGATCGAGGAGATCGGCGTCGAGCCCGGCAGCGAACTGCGCGAGCTTCACCAGCGTGTGCTGCGCGGTGACCCTGCCCTCGACGGGCCGGCCCGGCCCCGCCCCGAGCCGATCAGCATCAACTCCGCGGGCGCGGGAGCAGGAGCCGACGCGGGGGCCGGAGCCGACGCGGGGGCCGGAGCAGGCCCGGCCGGGCAACCGGCACCCGACCGGACCGCGCAGGGGCGACCGGCGTTCGCCGTGACGCCCTGTCAGCTTCCCTCGGCCCTGCCCGACTTCACCGGGCGCGGGTGGGAGATGTCCCTGCTCGTCGGCCGCCTGACCGCCGTGGACCGCAAGGCACCGTTCACCGCCGTGATCTCGGGCCAGCCCGGCGTCGGCAAGAGCGCGCTGGCCGGCCAGGCTGCGCACGCCGCCCGGGCCGCGTTCCCGGACGGCACGCTGCACGCCGAGCTACGCGGGACGGACGGCAGCCCGACCCCGCCCGCCGCCGTGCTCCGGACCTTCCTGATCGCTCTCGGCGTTCCCGCCGACCTGGTGCCGGTCGGACCGGATGACCGGATCTCGCTCTACCGCTCGCTACTGACCGGCCGCCGAGTCCTGGTGGTGCTGGACGATGCCCGCGACAGCGCCCAGATCCGCTCGCTGCTGCCCACCGACTCCGGCTGCGCGGCGCTGGTCACCAGCCGCTACCGACTCGCCGACCTGGTCGGGGCGCTGCCGCTCGAACTGGACGTGCTGTCGGCAGCGGAGGCCGAGCTGCTCCTGCGGCAGCTGGTCGGAACCGCACGGGTGGCAGCCGATTCGGCAGCAGCGGCCCAGGTGGTCGCCACCTGCGGACGACTTCCGCTGGCGCTGCGGATCTGCGCCGCCCGGTTGGGCGCGCGGCCCGGCTGGAGCATGCGGCATCTTGCGGACCGGCTGGCCGACCAGCTGCTGCTGCTGAACGAACTGCGGGTGGGCAGCCTGGACGTCAGGGCCAGCATCGAGCCCAGCTACCGGGCACTCGACCCCGCCTCCGCCCGGGCCTTCCGACTGCTCGCCACGACTACGGACGGCCCCCTCTCGACCATGCAGGCCGCCCAAGCACTGAACCTTCCCCTGCCGGCCGCCGAGTACTTGCTCGAACGGCTCGTCGACACACACCTGCTGGTCACCGACGTGCCCGGCCAGTACCGCTACCCGGCCTTGCTGCGGGCCTTCGCCCGCGAGCAGGGCGGCCTGCGGCCCGGGACGGTGCCGGCGCAGAAGGACAGGCGCGCCGCCGCCGAGCGTCCGGTCGCGCTCGCCGGCCCCGCGTCTGCGATGGGCGACTGACGTCTGACACGGCGTCCGGCCGCCGCGGTGGCCAGGGCCCCGGCGGCGGCCGGATGATGCGTCAGGTCGGCTCGGCTCAGCAGTGGAACATCGGGCTGCGGTAGTCGGCCATGGTGCCGTGGGTGTCGTAGGTGATGCCGGTCGCCATGACGCAGTGCCCGTCGCCGTGCACGGTGACCGGCCCGGCGTAGGAGTTGTAGTAGATGTCGGAGCGGCCCGGATCCATCGGGTACTCGATGGCCGTGCACTGGCTGGCACTGCCGCCCTCCGGGCTGTCCTGGCGGCAGGCAATCAGCGCGACCTGGGTCAGGGTCGGCGTGCCGGAGAGGCTGCCGGTCTTGACGTTGACGGCACAGTTCTGCCCCGTGGAACTGTTCCAGTAGAGGTGCACGTAGCTGTACACGGCACCCGAGTCGGTGGTCACGGCGTACGGCGAATCGCTCACCTCGCTTCCCGAGCAGCCCCAGCCGGCCACCACGCGAGCATGACGACTCCGGATACCACCGCGTCTCGGACCGGTATCGCGCCGCTCGGACGCCACTCCGTGCTGACCTTGCGAGCCGCAGATCCCGTTGCCGCCGCGCTGTTCACCGCCAGGGCGGACCTCGACGGCCGTGACGGGACGTCACTCAACGCCGACATCGTCAGCGTGGACACGTACCTCCAGGGCACGACGGTGCCGGTCGACTGCCAGGCCAAGGGCGACGCGGCGTACGGCTCGAAGTCTGGGACAGGACCAACGACGGTCTCTCAGCTACTCCTGGGGTGCCGGCCCTGCGGTATCGCCTCGCTCTCCCCGGGCGGCTACAGCGACTACAACTCCCTCGGTGCACGTCACCAACGTGTACGGAAGCCACAGTTACGCCATCCGCGTCCTCGGCTGAGCACTCGTCAGCTCGTCACTGCCGCCGGGCCCGAGACACTCCCGGGCCCGGCGGCAGTCGACGGCAGCCCCACTCGCAGGACCTCAGCCACAGTGGAAATCGAGCTGTTGTACGTCAGGATCGCGGTGCCACCGGCGAGCGACATCGAGTCGACGACGGGGTAGCCCGAACCGCAAACCCCGTTGTCCACATTCGCCCAGTGGCGCCCATCCGCGCTCATGGCGCTTGGTCCCAAAGTGGTGGTCCCGGGGGGCACAGGCCGTCCGCGGTCACTGCCAGCAACAATGATCTGACGGGCCATCAGCAGAGGGGTTCGTGCTCCCAGGGGAGGCCCCGTCGTTGCATCAGACGACGACCCTTGGAGTGCCCCTGTAGTATCGGTCAGCTGCTTCGGGGTTACAGCCAGTCCTTCCGCGCGGCTTGGGCCCCCGCCTGGAATCGGCTTTCGGCGCCCAGACGATTCATCAGGTCTTGCATCATTCGACGCACTGTCCGCAAAGACAGGCCCAGCTTGCGGCTGGCGGACTCGTCCGTGTGGCCATGGCCCAGCAGCCGCAACAGAGCGCGCTCGGACCCGGTGAGGTCTTGATCGTCACGGGGGGTGGGCTGACCGAAGTCGGCTCCGCTGCGCCACAGTTCATCGAACAGTGCGTACAAGGGCTGGATGAGCGCCTCACCGTGCAGTTCCAGTGCGCCGCGGCGGCCGTCACTGGGGTCGGTCGGAATCAGAGCGATGCTGCGGTCGACGATCACCAGTCGTATCGGCAGGAGCGGCACAGTGCGCGTCAAACCGCCCAGATCGGCCAACCATCGGGCATAGCGCAGGGTGTCGGGGTCGTTGCGGAAGCTGTCCTGGAAGATGCTGCGGATGACTACCCCGCGCTCCAGCGCCATCTGATTGGGGTGTTTGCCGGCCTGGATGGAGTCGGGGCGAACAGCTCCCCCGCGCATCAAGGACAGGCATTCCTTGGTCGCGGTCGCTGCGAGTTCCTCAAGGCGGTCACGGACGGCTTCGAGGGAGTCCAGCCGCAGGACCATCTCGTCATCGGGTCGCCGGTCGATGTACTCGGCGGAAAGGGCTGCGATCGCGGTCCGGGTGCTCTCCAACTGCTGCTGGCGAAAGAGCAGTTGGTTCTGGTTACGGGCGAGCAGCCTGGTCAGTCCGACCTCCGGGCTGACGGCCCGCAGCGCACGGGAGTCGGCCGCGGGCCGCAGCAGCGTCAGTTCCAGCAGTTCGTCGAGCGCTTCACGTACCTCTGCCTCCGGCAGGTGCAGGTTGGCGGCGATCAGGTCGACCCCCCAGTCCGGCTCGGTCAGCAGGGTCCTGTAGATGCTCTCCGTCAGTGCGCTCAGTCCGAGTGCTTGCAGCACCGCTCCCCCTCTCGATGTTGATGATCATCATCGGTGCATGGCGCCCGGCGACGCAATGCCTTTCTGCGGACTGAGAAGTCATCTCATTTGGGGGTTTTGCGGGTACAGATGAGGATTGCGGCGATACTGGCGGGGCCGTGAAGTGGTCGGGCTTTCGTTCGTGGCGGCGGTGGAGCCGGCGGAAGCGCCCGGCCAGGCGACGGTGCGCTCGATCATCCAGCGGTGCCGGCCCAGGTGCCGGGAGGAGTCGATACCGCAGCGGGCGATGCGGGCCGGGATCTGGCGTCGTCGAGCTGTGTCAGGGCCTGGCTGTCATGGACGTCGGCCCCGAAAATCGCCAGGGACAAGAGCGCACTTTCAGGGCGCGCATGTTCACCGAGTCGACCGCGCGCCTCGACCAGTCGAGCTCGCCCCGCGAGCCGAGCTCGTCCAGGACCACCCGGACGTCGTGACGAGCACGATCGCCGCCGGCACCTCGCGGTCCCCGTACCGTCTGCGACCTGCGACCTGCGACCTGCGACCTGCGACCTGCGACCTGCGACCTGCGACCTGCGACCTGTGGACGGGACGGCGCGTCCGGCACGACCACCAGGAACAACTCCCACGGCTCGTCCGGCACCGGACGCTCTTCGATCGGCAGGCCCGGAGTCCACTCAGTACGTCAAACGAGATGACTTCTAAATGATCTTGCACCTAGGTGCCAAGCGACTTGGCGCCAGCTCTGTAGCCGTGACATCGCCTTGTGTGGACGGCAGGATCTTTCTCAGCAGCGGAAAGCACTACAAGGACCGGGACGAGTTCCGTGAACCATTCACGGGCACAGCATCGGTTACGAAACAGGAGAGAAAAGTCGTGGGTCACTCAATACGCATCGCATGCGCTGCCCTGGTCGTGGCATTCACCGCCGGCCTGGGCGCCACCGCCGCAAGCGCCACCGCCGCAGGCGGCGTCGCAGATCGCTCGGCCGTCCAACTCACCGTCACCGCCTCGGGTTTCGACTGGGACAGCCCTCGCCCCGCACCACCCGCACAGAGTTGACCGGATTCCGTGCATTTGGTCGCGGTGACTCTCATCTGTTCTGATCCGGCGCCATCGCAGCTGACGGCCGAAGTGGTCACCGATCTGATCTGGATGCACAGCCAATACGAAGACCGGGTGGAACACATCCGCGCCCGCGTCGAGCTCAACCGCTGTCGCATCGCTGCCGCGATCATCGCAGCCACTCCGGACGCGGCAACCGCGAAGCTGCGCCGCGTCTGCGAACGCGCTCTGCAGTACACGCCGGCCCTGCGCAACTGGTGCCTCGTCCTCACGTAAGACCTCCACGAACCAAGCCCACGGCTCTCCTGGCCACATGAGCGCAGTCGCTCCGGCAGCTTGAGAACCACCTGCCCGCCTCCGCCAGACCACCTCGGGTCGGCCGAGCACACGTGACGTCCGCTCGGAAGGAAACACGCCCGACCGCGACGGTCCTGATCACCGGCGCAGCGGTCGTTATCACGGGCTCTTCCGCCTCATCCGCCATGTCCGCGCGGCCTGCGGTCCCTGGCCGGCTGCGCCGGCAGGGCGGACCGGCGCCAGGTGACCTGACTCGAACCGCAGCGCCCCGTCAACCCGGCACCGGTGACTCGGCATTCCGGTCTGCCTGCGGAAGAGGCTCGCTCCAACGCCTTGGCGGCTGCCGAGGACATCTCCTCCAATTCCCCTTTCCTGAAAGAAAGTTGTTCCACCATGCGTATCCTGACCAAGATCGCTGCCGTCGCCGCCCTTGCCGTGCCGGCGCTCATCGCGCTTCCCGGGACCGCTCAGGCCTCCACGCCCTCCGGTTGTTCCAGCGTCACGCAGATCGGCAGCACCGCCTACCTCAACGTCGGCGGGGAGACGATGGCGTCGGTGAAGCAGTACAAGGGCTGCGGCAAGAACTACTCCTACCTGTACGTGTGGGAGGGCTACCGCTCCAACCACAGCAGTTGGGACGCCTGCGCGGCCATCGTCACCGGCGGCTCGCACGTCCAGGACCCCCGGTGCGGCCACAACTCCGTGGAGATCTGGTCCTTCGGCGCCGACACCCTGTCGGAGTGCACCCAGGCCCTGGGTTGGAACGGGACCGGCCCCATTCCGTACTCCGGCGAGGTCGCCGTCAAGACCGACGTCCGCTGCTGACCCTTCGCCCCACGTCGAACGCCGTAACGCCGGTTCCCACAACGGCAGTTGCCGACTGGCCAGCGGATTCCGCGAGCCCGGTCATGTCCATCGAGCAGTACCGGTCCCGTGTCGTCACCGGAACTCGTACCGCTCACCCAGCTTCGCCGGCCAGCGGCAAGCGCGCCTGCGCGGACGCCGCCCTTCTCCGCGGCAACCACGTCACCCACGGCCGCACCCACCAGCGGTGCCGCTGAGGGCTGCCCGCTGCCCCAGCCGGGTGTCCTCCATCAGCCCTCTCACCCGTCGGTGCCCGACACCGGGACGAGGGAAGGGCCGATCCTCCACCGAACCAGAAGGAACCACCACATGGCATCCGCCATCAAGACCCGCACCACCGCAACCCGCCTGCTCGGGGCCGTCGCAGTCCTGAGCGGCCTGGTGCTGAGCACTGCACAGGCCCAGGCGGCAACCCCGCCGTCCCCCACCGAGGCATCGGCGGCTGTCGCCACCGTGCTGCCCGTGGTGGACATGGAAGCCACCGTCCTGGCTGCCCAGATCGATCCCCGACGCGCCGACAGCACGCTCACCCCGGGGGCCAAGGACTCGGTCCTGGCCGTCGAGCGGGCCCTCCAGGCCCGTGGCCTCCTCGACGCCGTCAGGGTGGACGGGTACTTCGGCACCACCACCATCACCGCCTACGCCGCCTTCCAACGCTCCCTCGGCTACAGCGGCCTGGACGCCAACGGACTGCCCGGTGTCACCTCCCTCACCGCACTCGGGCAGGGCCGGTTCACCCTCACCCACCAGATCTCAGCCGGCGCGAAGGTGCAGCGCGACGGATACACCGTCGACACCCGCACCCAGAACATGCTCACCGAGGCCGAACGCCTCCTGGGCTTCCGCCTCACCCTCGACCAGGGTTCCTACAACCCTGGCGGCGACCCCACCTCCGCCGGCACCCACGACGGCGGTGGCGTCGTGGACATCAACGTCGACGGCATGACGAGCACCACCCGCACCGCCGTCGCCAAGGCACTGCGCCAGGTCGGCTTCGCCGCCTGGATCCGCAACCCCAACCAGGGCGACTGGCCGTGGCACATCCACGCCGCAGCGATCAGCGACACCGATCTGGCCACCCAGGCCCAGAACCAGACCGGTGACTACTACCTCGGCTTCAACGGCCTGGCCAACCACGGCGCCGACGACGGCCCCCGCATCCCCATCCAGACCTGGGAGGAGTACCAGCGCACCCACTGACCGCGCACGGTACCTCCCGAGCACGACCTGACAACCCGTCAACGACACCTCACGAAACGAGCCATACCTTGAAGAGCATACGCACCACCCTCACCATCGCCGGCACCGCACTGGCCATGGCCGTCCCGCTGATCGCCACCACCTCCGCCCCCGCCTTCGCCGCCTCCCGCGACGGCGTCTGCGACTCCGGAGAGTTCTGCCTCTACTACAACAGCGACCAGGCCGGCTCGGTCTCCGACTTCACCGGCTCGATCAGCGACTACGGGGCCACCCAGCCGAGCTGCTACGAATTCAAGAGCGCCGGCAGCGGCCAGGGCGTCTGCGTCAAGAACAACGCCGCATCGGTGTGGAACCGCACCGGGCAGACCGTCCGCGTCTACTTCAACAGCGGCTACGCCGGTGCCAGCCAGGACTTCGCCTCCGGCGCCAAGGGCAACCTCAACGCCACCCTGAAGAACAACGAGGCCTCCCACCAGCTCCTCAGCAGCGGCGGCGGCGGCAACGAGAGCGCCACCAACGACTTCGACTACGGCACCCGCGGCTTCGCCGCCAAGAACTGCACCGCCTTCGCGGCATTCCGCATCGCCGACCGCCTCGGCGTCCCGAACTTCAGCAACTCCTACGGCGGCACCACCTGGGGCAACGCCGGCACCTGGGACGACGCCGCCCGCCGCGTCGGCGTCACCGTCAACACCACTCCCACCGTCGGTGCCATCGCCGTCAACGACACCCACAATGTCGGCCACGTCGCCTACGTCAACGCCGTCTACTCCGACGGCTCCTTCGACGTCGAGGAGTACAACTGGAACAACCCCCTCGCCTACGGCACCCGCAGCCACCTCCGCGTCAGCAGCGCGGAGTCCTCCTTCCAGTACATGCTCCACTTCTGAGCAACCACCAGCAGGACACCGGCACACCCGGACCAAGGGCAGCTTCACCGCCGGGATGATCTTGTGAGTGTGCAGGCCACGGCGGTGTGACGATGCCCGCCGGAGCCGCAGCGGTACATAACGAAGCCCCGTCGAACGAAGGCGACCTGGAAAGGTCACCTATCCGACGGGGCTTCGACCTGCCGCCACTCTGCCAACGACCACCCCGTCAAGTCGAGCCGTGCCGGTACTGCAGAGGTGCTTCGGGAGCTTGCCATCTCCGTCTCGCGCAGAGGTAGTCGGTGTTGCCGCCGGAAGGGAGAGTCCGTTGGGCCATCCACCGGATCACCCTCACCAGCTGACCCCGAATCCGCCCGTGGCCCGCGGCAGTACCGCCACCGGCCACGGACGCTTTGGCTCCTGGCGGTGCGTCAGGCCCTCAGTCGTGTCGGTCGACTCGCCGTACCCGCAGACCAGCCAAGGGAGCGGAAGCCCGGCAGCCGACGCAGCATCAGACCCGCTTCGGGCGAGCGGCATGAACACCCATCAGTGAGAGGAACCTCCGGGAGTTCCCCGGCCTCGCCCAGGACGCTGGTGAAGGTCAGTGAGCGGGTGTCGTGGCGCTGCTTCCGCGATGGCTTCTCCTACTGCGGCTGGGTCACGTGTCCCTGGCGCGCTCCGACTGACGGGCGGCACAGGTGAGCAGGTCCGGCCAACGCCAGACCCCGGGATGGCCGTGTTCAGCGAGCGCCCTCACCGTGACCACGCGACGCGGCCGACCCAAGGGAACGGACCACCAATGAGAAAAGGTCGCCCTCGCATCTCTGCGAGAACGACCTCCGACCTGCGTAAACGCTGGTCGGGACGACAGGATTTGAACCTGCGACCCCTTGACCCCCAGTCGCCCTCCGGAGTAGATGACTGCACGTCAGACGGTAGACAGCGCGCGCTGTTCGTTCATGAAATGGCGCCTCGGAGATGGTGGCGCACAACGCGTGGTCCCCGGCGAGTCCCCGATTCCCAAGGGTGCCGCCCATGGTGGTGACGATGGGATGTGTTGGCTCCTCTCAGTCCGTGGTCTCGGGTCCTTGATCCGCGACGATCGGGGGCCGCGCAGCGTGCTCACCGCGCAGCGTCGGTGCCGCTCCGCCCGGGCGGAGCGGGCGGCGCATCCGTAACGGCCGGCTGTGGCACGATCCGGATCGCGAGTACGCTGCCGTCGCCGAACGAGACTGCCTGCCACTGTTCGCCGCAGCTGCGCTGCAGTTCCCCGCGCAGCCGGTACGCCTGTCGCCGGTACTCCTCGACCTGATGTGCCGTCAGCAGCTCGAACAGGTCGGCCTCCAGCCCGGAGAACGCCTCCACCCAGACTCCACCGAGTCGGAACACCTGATCGGTGCCGACGTACCGGGTGGCGCCGAAGTGATGCTCCGCATCGTGGACGCTGTCCGATCCCGCGAACGTGTCGATCTCGTAGTGCTTCCCGCCCTGATCCTCCGTCAGGTACCAGGCGATGTGTTTACCTCCGCCTGCCAGCGCGAGCTGACTCGCCGCCCCGACGTGCGCCATGACGTCCTGTACTCGGCCCACCCGGCCGTCGGCGGCCGGGACCCGGACGGCGTTGGCGTAGGGCGGGTTCGCCTTCCGGGGTCGCTCGTCGGCACTGCCCCGGCCCGTGGCGGGCCGGGGCGGCAGCGAGCCGGCGCCTCGGGCGCGCAGCGCGTGGACGGTGATGCCGTCGGGAGCGAGCAGTTCGGTCGACAGCATCAGGCACGGCACGTCGTTCCAGTCGGCGAGCTGGAAGTTCTCCGCCCGTTCGGAGCCCCGGGCCAGTTGGTTGTAGCTGGTGCGGTCGGTCGTACCTGTCCGCTTGCCGGCCACCTGGTGGTTGCCGTTCACGGTTACCGCGAACAGCCTGGACGGTGCTCCGGGCCGCCATGCCTCGATGAAGTAGTCCGGCCGGGGTCTGGCCCCCAGGTTGGGCAGGCCTTTCGAGCGGGCGAACCCAGCCAACAAGACGGGTTCGGCGTCGACCGTGGACAGTATCCGGTCGGGGAAGCGCTTCCGCACCGCCCGCTCCGCCACTGCGAGACCGAAGGCCCGGCCCAACTCCCGGGCCTGCATGCTGCGGTACGCCTGCTCCGGCAACAGTCCGCCCCGCGACAGTCGCATCGCCCCGGTCTCCGAACGCGGAGCAGTACTTGAGGATCTGCCAATGCTCGGCGAGCCCCCGGCCCCGCCCCTGCCTGGCCAGTGCGGTGGCCCGGGCCAGTACGCCGAGCAACTGCCAGGCGGTGATGGACATATCGGCGTCGTCGCGCAGCGGCACCAGACCCGGCTTGCGGTGCGCGGGTTCGTCGGTCGCGGTGCCACGTTTTCTGGCACGCTTGCGGTCGATCGCTGCAGCAGCCGTGCCGACCTTGGCTGCCAGCACAGGTCGTGGCCGGTCTTGCGCTCAGCGTGGCTCGTCGAAGCCTGGCAGTTGTAGGGGTGTGACGGTCAGGGGGGCCTGTTCGTCGAGCCATTGGTCGGGCATGTAGATGCGGAAGGCCTCACCGTTGCGAGGGATGAGCTGGAGTTGGCTGCCGTCGGCTCGTCCCACGGCGAGCGCCTGCAGCGCCACTTCGTAGCCGTGAACATCGACCTGGGTGTGGAATAGGCAGACTCGGCCGATGGGGAGGTCACGGCCTGCGAACTCCATTTTGAAGTCTTCGTGTTGAGCCCGCATTGCGTGTGGTCCGGGGGAGAGCACACCACGTAGCACCTCGTCGTCCGTGCCGTTCAGCGTCAGGGTGACGGTCTGCGCGCCGGCGTACACCACACATCGCCCCTCGATGAGCCTGCGGGCGACGCGGAGGTTGATCCGCTCCTGGGCGGTGGTGTGTTCGGGTACGGCGAAGATGTGACCGCTGTGCCGTTGGACAATGTCGAGGTCCTCCACGAGGGCCCGCAGACGCGCACGGAGGCTGGCCTCGTCCGGGGCGTGTGGTCCTAGTGTCCGACCGCTGCAGAACACCGAGCCCTGGAAGCTGAGTTCGAAGCGGCGGTAGGAGTGGACGTGCTCAAAGATGGCGAAGGCGAGCAGGGCGGTTGAAGGCAGGGCACCGGCGAGCTTGCTGCTGAGGTGGAGCGTGGGCGGGGAGTTATCGCTGGGGGAGGTGAAGGTCAGGGTGACCAGGTTGTGAAGGCTGACAATCAGTGACTGTCCTTGCTGTCCGCGGCCGTGGTGCTCCACTGTTCCTTCGAAGCAGGCTGTGGTGCGGCCCTGATCGTCGGTGAAGCGCAGGTCAACCGTTGTGCGGGGCAGAGAACTTGGGGCAGGTGCCCAGGTGACCTCGACGTTCTCGTGGGATTCCGCGAGCCACTGCGGCCCTGTGATGGACAGGCTCTCGACGACTTCTGGCGGCAGGGTCACGGTTTCGGGAAGGCCGTAGCCGATCGCTCGCTGGAATGCCTCGGTGAGGTCGGGAGCGGCACAGTCCCAGCGGCTGCGGAGGTGGATCGTCACCGGGCTGACTTCCGCCGCGCGGGGGTGCTTTGCACGCAGGTGCCGGATCACTTCTCCGCCCCGCTGCTCGAAGTCGAAGGTCCAGTCGGGGTCGGCCCGGTCGGCCAGCCTGCCGAATGCCTGGACCCGCTCGGTCAGTTCAGCGGCGGTCGCAGGCAGGACGCTTGACTGGATGAACGTCTTGACAGCGTCGTTGTGGTGGTGGTTCTGATCGAAGTAGCCGTCCAAGTCGGGGAAGGCGGCGAGGCTGCCGTCGAGTTCGGCGCGCCCCATCACCGATACCTTCACCCGGCGCTCGCCGGCCAGAGCATCGATGAAGTCCTGCTCGGAGGGGGTGAGATTGCGAGGCACGACGAGCGTCCACTGGAACGGCTCGTGTTCCATCGCGGTCTCGAAGGACGCCTGGATGGCCGCACGGCGCTTCTTGTAGCTGCTGCTCGGGAAGCCGTCCGGGTAGTACTTCAGCTGGAAGATCCTGCGCCTTCCACCCTGGACGACCTCGAAGTCCCTACCGCCGTCACCACCACGCCCATCCAGCGCACGCGCGCTGTCCGCCTCGGCGTAGGTGCGCAGCAGCAGCGCCTCCACCACCCGGTCGAACTTCGGCTGGCCGATGAACTCCCACTCGATCGTGACGTCACTCTCCCCAGGAAGAAGCTGCCCGGCAACTCTCCCACCACGCACCGACAGTTGTGCCGACGGTGCAGGGTTCAGCAGCCAGGGGTACTTACCTGGGACCCGAAAGCCGGACCTGTGGCGCTGTCGGCTGCATCGCGGGCGTCCCCGTGCGGACGAGAGCGTCAGCCTGGGCGGTTGGTCCGGTCGCGCGAGGCTCGTGCGTCCAGCCACTGCTGGTAGATCAGGCGAAGTACGGCAGCGATGGCAGCACTGCCGCCGGTGGCGCTCAGGGCCGTCAGCGAACTTGCCAGAAGGGCCGGGGAGGTGTCGGCCAGCCATCGTTTCCATGAGCCCGAGCGGGCGACCTCCTCGCCCATGCGGCGCGGCTCGATCCCTCGAGCCGGTGTGGTCCTCGGGCCTTCCCAGCGCTCCAGCGCTCCCCAGCGCTCCAGCGCTCCCGCCAGTCTGCTGCGTTGACCGGTCGAGAGCTCCTGCAGCCCGATCACTCGCAATGTCTGCCAGACCAGTTCGGGTCGTAGGTCGCCCACCGCAGCGGTGAGGCTGAGCAGCAGGGCCGGGTCTCGGGAGACTGCCTCCACTCTCCGGTCGTCGATCAACTCCGCCAGCATCTCCCTGGCTTCCCTGACTGCGCGGCGGGCTGAAGTGGACGAGTGTGTCTGCCGGGCCAGTTGGCAGCGGGCCAACTCGATCCGCAGCGGCATGAGCGGCTCGTCCTGTGGTGTTGCCAGCCGGGCCGCCTCCATGAGCAGCCGTCGGGCCTGCCTGGCCTCACCGAGTTCCATCGCCGAAACGGCCTGGGCGTAAGTCGCTTCGAGCAGAGTTTCACCGTCGCCCTCCTCCGCAGCTCGGTGCCGGGAGAGGGCCACCAGGGCGCGTGCCTTGCCGTCATCGCCGAGTTCGGCCCGTACGCGTGACTCGAGCAGTAGCAACCGACTGCTCGCGCTGCCGGAGGGGTGGGCAGTAAGCACGGTCGCCGCGCCGATGGCGTCACCCAGCGACAGCAGCTTGGCCACCTGGACCTCCGCATGCCGTCCCCACTCCGCCAGTGGGACCTGCCGTAGCTTCGCGGGCGCCAGGGTCACCCCCGAGCGCGCCGCAAGATAGGCCTGACCAGCCGGCGGCAACTCGTCCAGCGACCTGATCAGCAGGGCCTCGACACCGGGCACCCAACGGGCGTCCAGAGCGGCCATCGAGTCGCCGAGGCTCATCCGGTGGTAGAGCTCCTCGGCGCGGTCAACCAGACCAGCCTGCCCGCAGTAGTACTGGACGGCAGCGCGATGGATCGCCAAGACCTTCGGCAATTCGCTGTGACGCAGCAATGGAAGTAGCTGGCGGCGGACGTCGCTGCGGTGTTCGAGCGCGCCGTCAGGTGCACGGGCCAGCAGGGAGACCTCCTGGCCGCAGAGATCGAAGAGCTCATCAGCTCGTGAATCGTCCGGTACGTCGACACCGCAACATGCGGCGAGTACATGCCTGATCACGCCCGAGGTGATCCGCCGCATCACGAGTCCTGGGCTGGCGAGCTTCCGCACGTCGTGGTCCTCGATGTGGTCGAGCACCCGGCGGTAAAGCCAGCCCTGAACCTGGTCGCCGGCGACCCGGGCCTGGGTAGCTTCCACCCGGATGTCGGCCAGGTCGGCCCGCCCCCCGCTGCCCAGCAGGTCTGCGGCGAGGCGCAGGCTGAGCGGATTGCCGCCGACCAGGTCGATCAAGGCGTCGATGTCCGCTGGGTCTGGGGCGATGTCCGGTGTCAGAAGGGCAGTCAGGTAACCCCGAGCCGCCTCCCGGTCGAACGGCGGTACCTGAACGGAGCGGGTGAGCTGGTCGACCTCGGCACGGCCGGAGAGGACCACGCGGAGCAGCGGGCTCCGCCGGGCCAACTGCTCGAACATCCGCCATAGCTCGGCCAGAGCCTCGGGCCCCTGCCGCTGGGCGGTCTCGAAGGTATCGATCACCAGCAGGACCGGGCGATGCGGAAGGTTGTGTGCCAGGAATCTTGTGAAATCGCGGTAGAGCCTCGCCCTCTCGGCGGGGGCCGTCAGGAGCGTTGACGAGGCGGTGATGTTGTCGGGGGTAGTGCGGGAGCCTACGGAAGGCTCGAGGACTGCGTAGCCGAGCCGGTCAAAGTCGGGGGCCTGCACCCGTCTGATCCAGCCCGAACGGAAGCGCTCCTCGGCGGGCCCCAGCCCCGGGAATTCGATCCGCAGTTGACGTACGGCCTCCAGCAGCAGGCTGAGGGGCTCTTGCGCAAGCATCCCGGGGTGGTCAAGGTCGATGAAGATGAAAGGCAGTCGTTCGGTGGCATGTTCACCGGCGCAGTCCAGGATGAATTTCGCTAGCACCGTGGACTTGCCGACGCCACCCGGCCCCCAGAGCAGCAGCGGCACGGTCGCGGCCGTACCTCGGACATGGTCGGCAAGTTCGTTCAGTATGGCGTCACGGCCGCCAAAGTGTTCACCGACTAGCCGGGCTAGTGGGGCGAGGAGCTGCTTCCTCTCGATATGTCCCTTGACCTCCTCCTGCGAGGGTAGATCGGGTATCACTCCGTCAATCCAGTCCACCACGCGGGCGGTGGCGAGGAGCTCGGTAAGAGACTGCTGTGCAAGTGGCAGTGCGGAGCCAGTGAGGTAGCCGGTGAGGGCGTCTTGGACTGATCCCTGCGGGTGGTCGGGGTTGGCAGCCAGGGCCTTGCGGACAGCGGCGGGCCCACCCAGGCTGGCGATCGCCTCGCGGCGGTCCGAGTCCCGTAGGCGCAGCTCGGGGCGGCCTCCCTCGCCGATGGCTGGCTCACTGATGTCCGCCAGTGAATCCCTAACCGCCGGGTCGGGGTCGAGGTCGACCGGGCGGATCGCCGTGGGATCGAAGCCTGCCAGGACAGCCGCCGCCGCCCGGTAAGCGTGTTCGGCAGTAGTGAGCGCCCTCGCTTCCTCGGGCAAGAGCTGGGACAGTCGCTCGTCCACCATGTCAGCGGTGATCCGCGGGCGTGACCCGGTCATCACAGCACCTCCCGCCCGAAAAGCCTCACTTCGACGGTCCTGATGACCTCGGACATCCTGCCAATCCGTTGCCTAGGGTCCTTCGGCAGGAGGCGGAAGACGTGCTTCGCCGCAAGCTCGGCTCCCTCCCGGTCGAGGTCCACTTCGGCGAGATCGGCCAATCTCAGGAACAGGTCGCAGATCACCGGCTCGTCGATGGGACGCACGTCCTCGGTGAGGACCGAGTCCAGTGGGCTTAGGTCGAAGCGACTGTAACCGAGCAGTACCACCCGCAGGCCCGGAATCTTCTCCCGCAGGGCTGCGCCCGCAAGAAGAGCGAGGAGATTCCCAGTCTCCTCGAGCACGAGCACGCGGTCCAGACCGTCGATTACGAAGACGTACTGGCATTTCGGCGACGGATGGTTGAGCTCGCCAACGAGCCAGTCGACAAGGCCGACTGCCTGAGCAGCGCCCGGGGCGTATTGATCCATCGTCGGAGCGCCGAGGCGGAGCTGCTTGGCTATCGACGCCATCAGGCCGTATGGAGTGCACGGTTCGCTGTTCCAGTCGGCGAGGTCGAGCAGGACAGGCCGGAAGGTCCCCAGTCGGGCTGCGATATGGGTGACGAAGAAGTATGTGAAGGACTTCCCGCAGGGGCGCTGCCCAGTGACCACCAGGACCCGGCTCTTACTGGCGGACACTAGGTCCTTGAAATGGCTTCGGAGCAGTGTGCGGTCCACATAGAGTCGTTGACCTACGAGGTCCGTGAGGAATGGATCGGGCTGCATCGCCGGGGAGCCCTGTCCCCTGAGCAGTTCATCGGCGACCTCGCGGACATCCGGGTAGCGGCAAGCCGCGAACATAGTCAGCAGGTCGGCAAGCCGTCCGGTTCTTTCTGCGTCCAATACGACGTCGTACACGACGGCGTCCAGGGTTCCGCCGCCAACAATCCGCACCGGATGGTTGATTCCGCGCAGGTCGATCCGCAGGTTGTCGATATCGTAAAAATCGGCGACCACCGTCACAAGGCGCTTGAAGTCGACCCCGGGCAATTTCACTGGGCTATCCCCTGGCTGTTCGGGGAGAAGACATAGTCCGTCAGACCGCGACGCGCTAGCCGCTCGTGGATAGCGCGCATCGGGACGGCCTCGTTGTATTCGGGGCGGTGCGCGGGATCAAAATTGGGGTCGCCGGAGTGGTGCAGGGCCACGAGCTCGAGATTTCTGTTGAAGCACGGCGCACCGGAGGAGCCACCCTCGGTGTCGACGGCGTGGCGAACCCGGGTGCCGTTGTCGTTGATCGCAAGGAGCCGGCCGAAAGCCAGGGTCAGCGGGCTCTTGTTGGGGTGCTGGAGCAGAAATATTGTGCTGTCGCGCGACGGAAGTACAGCGATGCCGGTGATCCAGCCGCGTGGTGGTGCCATGGGGGCGGACCGGTCAGGTGCGACCGGATCTGATCCAGGGGTGGCATCCAGGCGGAAGACGGCGTAGTCCAGTTCGTCCTCGGCCGGAAGGCGATCACCCGGGTTCTCCATGACATCGACCACGCTCGACGGGCTGTAGTCCAGGAGCCAGTCCCCAATGTGAAGGTGGTACTCGGTACCCGGATGGAGCACCGTTCCATCGGTCGACCTCCGGTAGTCGAGACGGAAGGTAACGGCTGTCGACGGTACTTCCCCGAGGATAACCGGTGCCAAGACGTGGTGGTTGGTCATGGCCACATCCGGTCCGACGAGTATCGCGGTGCCGGTCGCGAGAGAGCCATTTAGTTCGTATTCGACTCGGCCCACCAGGCCTTCCAGGACCCCGAGTCGGGAGCGCCATGCCGCGGGGTTGAGATATCCGGGCTCGGTACCGAGCACCCTCTCCAGAGCCTCCCGCTGCGCTGGCCGTAACGGGGTCAGTTGGAGATGCTCGGCCAGCGCGGCGAGACGTGGGCTGCCTGGATTGAACTCGCGTGCACCTACGATCAGTTGCGGAATCCACCCTTCGCGGTCCGCCGCGTCCAAGACGTCGAAGACGATCACTGCGAAGTCCGAGCCGAGCGAGATGTGCTCTCTCCTGCGGTCGAGGTGGTAGCGCAGCATCTGGTCGAACGTGTTTGAGTTGAAGGCATCCTGCAGTGCCGCGCTGGCTTTCTTTAGCTCTTCGCCAGACATGGCCATGGTCGGACTCCCTTGGACTTCGGCCGCTCATGCGACCAGGGCGCGGATCGGATCGCGGACCGCCCGACTGCTCAGGTACTCCTGGGCGCCGTGGTGGTTGGCGCTGTCGTTGACGACCAGCACGTCCTCGGTTAGGTCGCTTGGCCGGAACTCCGGCCGCACTGTGCTGTCGAGCGCTACCAGGTCACGGGCGTCGCAGGCGTTGCGCCAGGCGGCTACGCCAGCTGGTACCTCCAGGGGGTGGGCAAGCCGGTCCTGGATCTCGGTCACTCCCAATGGAGATCCGATAGTCACGAACAATGGCACATTGCGGTCGCTCTCGCGCAGCACGTCGTAGGCGATCACGGAGCCGAGACTGTGACCCACCACAACGACGGGGCCGTCCGCGCCAGCCAGCGCCTTGCGTGTGACCTCCCTGATCGGCTCTCCGAACCCTCCGAAGAAGTACGCGTAGACGTCCTTGAACGCCCGTTTGATCAGCACTCGGAAGACGGCGGTCCGCCCGCGGCGAGGTAATGGCAGCACCTCTAGGGCCTGGTTGGTCTCGCTGGCTCCCAGCGCCTCACCTGTGTACGTCATCTCCCGGAGCCATTTCTCCAGCGCAGCCTCATCCGGCCCGGTAGCGGGCTGCCGGGCGCTCTCCAGTGGGGACGGCGAGGCGCTCTCAGCGTGCGCCTCAGCGAGCACTGAGATCACGAAGTCCTCGGGCGGGACGGGCGTCGCGTGGACGGCAACCTCAAGTGGCGAAGCCGCTAGGTGCCCCGCGCCGCCATCCGTGGACCCCGGAAGCGGCCGTGGGTACCGTAACGGCGCCCAGTAAGCCAGCCGTGAGCAGGCACCCATCGGCCGTCCGAAGACAGCGTTGTCCCACTGGGCTCTTAGCTCCGTCGCTGGCGGTTTGTTACCGATCCCGTGCACGTACACGACTGTCAGTTCCATAGCGCACCTCGCGTGAAAGAACACCTCACCCCTCAGTCTGGATCGCACTGCCCTAACCCTCAACGGCACCGCCTCACTCACCGCCGTCTCGACCCCACGGCAGAACCGCTGGTCAGCGCGGGTGGAGTCGCGCGAGGCCGTATCGCCCAATGCCGCCCCAGTTCCTCCCTCCGCGAGCGGCACCCAGAACCGCCGTGGGATTCCTCGACGAAGACGATTGTGCTGTCATGAATTCGAACAGGTGCTCCACTTGTGGCGAAGTGGGGCTGGACCGAACCGCGTTGCCTGATGCCGCACGCGCTCGTTGTGGGCTACAGGACAGAGGCTGACCGACCAGCCTTCGGGCCCGACCGGCTCTCCCCCGACGAAGACACCTGACCAGTGATGTGTCATGAGGTTCGAACTGGCCCTGGCGACCACCGCCGTCGTAACCGTCGTCTACATCGTCTTCGCCGGTCTGCTCTGGGGGCACGCGGGCTCCATTCGACCCCAGGACCCATCGCCTACTGGTTTTCTCCGGCGTCGAGGCAATCACCTTCGCGGTCCTTGGTGGCTGTGCGGTCGCGAGATCAACCGCCATGCGGTCGACCAGGTCGACGACGCTAGCAAGAAGGCCCGGGGAGCCACCAAGGAGCGCGGTGAAGTAGCTGGAAAGGCACAAGCGTTGGCCGACACAGCGGAGGGGGCGCGGAATGGGGGGAGGTAGGCCAGGTTCGGCTGGCCAGGACTGCGCCGGACACCCTCAGGGCGCTCGCCCACCGCCTCTTACCGCCCGCCTAAGCTGTGGCGGGCCGCCTCTCGGGGGACCGACGTGGTCAGAGCCTATCGTCCTGGATGGCGGTGACCGGGGCGTGGTCGGACCATCGATCGTCGCGGGGGTGGCACTCTCCTGGACCCGCCACGATGGAGCCTACGCGGCCTTCGCGGTGCCGCCACGACATACAAGGTGTTCCCTTGCTGCACTGTGGGTTCGGGTCTGTCGATGCGTCCTCGAGGGAGCGCGCGTCCTCGAGTGGGTGGTTCGAGAGGCAACTCGCGAAGTGCTCCACGACCGACCCGAGTGCTGAAGTCAGGCGCGGTTGCTAGTGATCCGGCCCAGCCCAGACCGCCACCATGGGCACCGGCGTGTCAGCTGCCGCACCAGGACCCCAGCCCCCGACCACGATGATTCCAGGCGGCACCGGCCCGCCCCCACGGGGGTCGACCCTTGCGCGTGCTCCGAAGAAAAGCGGCTTGGACATTCCGGTCCGATCGAAGCGAAGCATCGGAGACTCCGCCAGAAACGGGAACTTGGCGCGCATCTGCTGCTCGTCGGTCCCGGTGTACAGCGCGAGGTTGAGCTGCGCATCGCTGGGCCACGTGCCGTCGACCACGTACTCGACGTCCGGCGGAACGCTCGACGGTGACCGGCCGAGCAGCGGCAGGCCGGCGACGTCGAAGCAGACGACGGTCGCGACGTGGCCGCCGGCATCGAGGTCCAGTCGCTCTCCGCGCACGTCGGGGAGGCGGTTCGCCCGTGCTCCAGACCCGGTGCTCTTGCCGACATAGACGTGCGTCTGTCCCGAATGGTGCAGCGAGAGCTTGGCGTCACCGAACACAGCGTTCGGATGAATCCGGTCGGCATGGACTTCGCCGGAGAAGTCCGCAGCCACGCTCGCGGCGACCGCGCCCTTGACGCTCCAGCTGTCGCCGATGAACGGGCGGATGTACAGGCTTGCGTCGCCCGGATTGTTCGGCTTCGCCCACGACAGGTGCGCGATCTGCGCGAACCCGGATCCGCATGGCGCGACGATCCGGATGCTCTCGATCCCGTACTCAGCGGTCATACCGGGGACGCTACGCCCCGCAGCGCCAAGGGCACCAGTGCTTTCACGGCCACCTCGCGGTTCCCAGGGTGCCGCCGCAGCCACCGCGAGGCCGACCAGCGCAACGGACGCCGGCCCCTACTCCTCGTCAGTGGCGGATCCAGTCACGTACGGGTGGACCGGACGCCCGGCGTTGAAGGGTGTGAACCAGTCGTCCACGCCCCTGGATGAGATGCCGAGCAAGGCGGCGGCGGGATCCTGGTCGATCCCGTCCATCGCAGACTGGTAGAGCCATTCGTGGTCCAGGTCCTCGTACACGCTCTCGCGGAAGGAGTTCAGGGCCTCCTGAGCGCCGTCGTCCAGCAGGCCGTGGATGTCCAGGGTCGCCTCGGTGGTCTCCAGGAGCAGCCGCAGCAGCAACTCCTCCGCGACGCTGCTCAGTTGAACGAAGCCCAGCCGGCACAGCCGCGCGGTCAGGTCCACTGCGGTGACCACCAGCTGGCGTGCGAACAGCGGTGTGTACAGGTGGGCGAACTGTGCAGGCAGTCCTTCGAGTTGGAGTAGCCCGCCATCGCACTGGGCGGCGTTGGGGGAGTCGCGGAGGGTATCGATGTCCTCGAAGAGTTCGTCGAGCAGGATGTCGACGGAGTAGAAGAGTGCGCCGGCCGCGAGCTCCGCGTCCTCGACGGCCACGTTGAACTCCTCGCCCCACTCTTCGTCGTTCTCGACGTCCTCCGGGGTGAGATGCCCCAGCGATGCGAGGCCGATGCCGGCGAGCTGCGGGGCGAGGGCTCGCAGGGTCGCCCTCATGGCTGCCCGGTCCTCGTCACTCGGTCCGGGCCGCTCGGCAGCGACTGTCCGGTGCATATGGTGCGTGGCGGCCCGGACGCCGAGGTCGGACGGGGGAACACCCGGGCCGTCGGCCGCGTCCAGGCTCTCCTTGGCCGAGTCGAGGTGCAGCTCCACCTCGCACTTGTCGATGGACCACCCGGCCAGCGGTTCGCAGTGCTCCAGGATGTCGCCGATCAGCGCCTCGACGGCCGCCTCCGCGTCCTCCAGGGTGGGGGCATCGATGAAGACCTTCAAGAGTGCACCCTCGGGGTGGACGCCGATGAAGTGGTCGGTGACGTCGACAATCTCGCCCGCCTCACCCTCGAGGACGTCGACCGCATCCAGCCTCTCGCCGAGGAGGTGAATGACGCCCGCCCGCTGCAGCTCGTCGAGTTCAGGAGTGCCTTCGGGACGGCTGGTGTCCACGGTGACCGCGTAGCTCATGGCACCAGACTGCCCCACTCCACCGACACCGCGGGGGACGAAACCCCCAGGAGGACCAGCGCACTTGGGCACAAGTCAAGGGATCGCCGCTGGTCACGCCGGAGATTGGGGGAGTGGTGGTCGGGTTGTGGTCGTCGGTTGCTGTTCCGGTTCGGCCGCGCGGATCACTATGGAGGCGGCCGCTCCATGCACCGTCAGAAGGTGATCACCATGCGCGCCCACAACAGCGTGGGACGCGTTTACCGCCGCTGCGGCTGCCGCGACGAACAACGCCACCAACTCGGCACCCAATGCCCACGCCTGACCACTGAACCCGCCCACGGGACCTGGACCTTCGCCGTCGACCTGCCCGCCACCGAACCCGGCGGGCACAACCACACCGTGCGCCGCGGTGGCTTCCCCACCCAGGACGAGGCCCGCTCCGCTCTCCACCGCTACCTCACCGGACGGCGCGTCGGCATCAGCGCCGACCCCAACCAGACCGTGGCCGACTACCTGGCCGAATGGCTCAAGGCCAAGCAGCTGCGGCTCAAGCCCACCACCTGGGTCCGCTACCGCGACTACGTGGAGAAGGACCTCATCCCCGCCCTCGGCACCGTCCGCCTGGACGATCTCGCCTACGAGCACCTGCTCCACTTCGTCCAGTCCCAGCTCGCCGCCGGCCGCGGGCGCCCCACCGTCTGGCACATCCTCGCCACCCTCTCCAGTGCGCTCGGTGAGGCTGTCCGCACCCACCGGCTGCCCGCGAACGTCGCCCGGCCGACCATCATCCCGCGGCCCCGGGCCGACGAGCGAGCCATCTGGACCCCCGCCCAGGCGGTGCGCTTCCTGCGCTACTGCCGCACACACGACCCGGACTTCGCCGACCTCATCGAGCTGATCATCTGCACCGGCCTGCGCAAGGGCGAGGCCCTCGCCCTGCACTGGGACGACATCCACCTCGACCAAGGTCTCCTCTACGTCCGATGGACGCTCTCCGCGATCGACAACAACAAGCTCGTCATGACCGCCCCGAAGACCGCCAAGAGCCGCGAATGGGTCGCGCTGTCACGCCGAACCCACAAGATGCTCGCCCGCCGCAAGGCCGAGAACAACAGAGCAGGGAAGAACGGAAACGGACTGGTCTTCCAAAAGGACGACGGCCGCCCGCTCCACCCCCAGTACGTCCTCAACCACTTCCACTACCTCGCCCGCAAGGCGCGTCTCCCACGTTGCAACGTCCACGACCTGCGCCACCTTGCCATCACGATCGCCATCAGCGAAGGCGTCGACATGGTCATCGTCTCGAAGACCGCACGCCACTCCACCCTGTCCACCACCGCGAACATCTACGCCCATCTGACCCGAAAGGCCGCCCGGAGAGCTGTGGACGCCATCGCCAGAGCACTCGACCGCGAAGAAAAGCAGTACGACCACACCACGACCACCAGACCGGCGGCCAGCAAACCGGCAGCCCGCAAGAGCCGCTACGGGAAGGCGGCATGAAAGTGCGTCAGAACCGGCTGGCTGGGACGAGGGTCGGGCTACGACCACTCAACGACCACCAACGAAAAAGGCCGCCTTCGCATCTCTGCGAAAACGGCCTCCGACCTGCGTAAACGCTGGTCGGGACGACAGGATTTGAACCTGCGACCCCTTGACCCCCAGTCAAGTGCGCTACCAAGCTGCGCCACGTCCCGTGGTCTGTCTGCCTCGCCCGTCGGCTTCGGCTTTCTGACCTTGTCTCCGATCTCCCGGTGACGTGGAAAACAATACAGCACCGGGAGGGGTGCTCGTTGCCAGTTTCCCGAGGTGGGGCGGGCGGTGCCGTGCAGGTCAGGGGGCGGGGTGGTGGGCGTCGTAGTGGCGGAAGGCGGGGCGGCGGGCGGCGAGGAGGAGGACGGCGGTCACGCAGGTCAGGCCGCCGGCGAGGAGGGCGGTGGTGGAGGAGGTGAGGGAGGCGACGGTGCCGGCGAAGAAGTCGCCGAGGCGGGGGCCGCCGGCCACGACCACGATGAAGATGCCCTGGAGGCGGCCGCGCATGTCGTCGGGGGCACCGACCTGGAGCATGGTGTTGCGGAAGATCATGCTGATGCTGTCCGCGCAGCCGGCGGCGGCGAGCATCAGCAGGCCGAGCCAGAGCTGCGAGGAGAGGCCGAACGCGGCGATGGCCAGGCCCCAGGCGGCGACGCCGGTGACGATGGCGAGGCCGTGCCGCCGGACCCCGGAGATCCAGCCGGAGAAGAGGGCCCCGGCCAGCGAGCCGACGGCGGGGGCGGCGACCAGCAGGCCGACCGTGCCGGGGCCGCCGCCGTAGACGGTGACGGCGATGGCGGGGAAGAGCGCGCGGGGGGAGGCGAAGACCATCGCGATCAGGTCGGCGACGAAGCTGGTGCGCAGGTTGGGGCGGCTGCGCAGGAAGCGTAGGCCGTCCAGGACGGAGGCGCGTTTGCGGGCGGCACCGTCGCCGGGGCGCATGGCCGGGAGCCGCCACATCGCGTAGAGGGTGCCGCTGAACGCGAGGGTGTCGACCAGGTACGCGGACTGGACCCCGAAGGCGGCGATCAGCACGCCGCCGATCATCGGACCGACGGTGGTGCCCAGGCTCATGCTCATACTGCCCAGCGCGTTGGCGGCGGGGAGCTGATGGGCCGGCACCAGCCGGGGGATCATCGCCGACCGGGCGGGCGAACTGAGCGCGAAGAAGCCGGACTGCAGGGCGACCGCCGCGTACAGCAGGCCCACCGAGCCGAGGCCGAGCAGGGCCTGGACGGCCAGTACGGCGGAGGTGAGGGCGAGTCCGGAGGAGCCGACCAGGCCGAGCAGGCGGCGGTCCACGGTGTCGGCGATCGCGCCGCCGTAGAGGCCGAGGCCGACCAGCGGGACGAGCGAGAAGAGGCCGACCAGGCCGGTGGCGAAGTTGGAGCCGGTGAGGGCGTACACCTGGACGGCGACCGCCACCGCCGTCATCTGCTGGCCGACGGCGGAGACCACCTGGCCGGTCCAGAGCCGCCGGTAGTCGGGGTGCTCGCGGAGCGGGCTGAGGTCGGCCAGTGCACCTCGGCCCAGCCGACGCCACCGTCCGCCCCCTCCCGATCCGGGACCGGACGACTCGGTACCGGACGGATCGGGATCGGACGGCTTGGCATCGGACGGTTCGGGACCGCGCGGTATGGGTTCGGAGGTGGGCGGGTTGGCAGGGGCGGGCGGAAGGGTCGACACGGGCCTCATCCTCACCCACCACCCTGCCGCAGCCGAAACGGTTTCCGCCCGCCCCCGACGACCCCGCCCCGCTACCTGCTGAGGACCTGCTTCTCGCCCGCCTCGACCGCCACCGACAGCCGGTTGCCCGGCGGCGGGAAGGGGCAGACGAAGTGGTCGGCGAACGCGCACGGCGGCAGGTACGCCCGGTTCAGGTCGAGCACCGTCCGGCCCGCGGCGTCCGGCGCGGGCAGCGTGACGAAGCGGAACCGGTACGTCTCCCGCCCGCTGCTCCCGTCGGCAATCACTCCGCTCAGCCGGTCGCCCGCCCGGCTGACGGTGAGGGTGTGCGGCTCGCCGGCCAGGTGGAAGGCGATCCGGCCGGTGACCGGGAGCGGCCGGTCCCGGCCGTCGGCGTTCGGCACCAGCACGTCGTGGTCGTTCTCGAAGGGGGTGAAGACCGCGGGGACCGCCCACTCCGGCGAGTACGGGTAGGTCGAGATCCCGGCGAACGCCGCGCGCCCCGGGGAGGCGGGGTCGAAGACCCGCAGAGCGGGCTCGCCCTCGCGTTCGATCGGCACCAGCAGGATCTCACCGAGCGTCAGCAGGTCGGCGGCCGGATCGGTGTCGGGGCGCAGCTCGACGGTGCCGTCCACCGCGCCCTCCGCACCCTTCACCCGCAAGCCGTCGGCAGCTGCGGCCTGCACCAGCACCGCACCGTCGGCGGCCCACCAGCGGCCGGGCAGGCCGGGGATCTCGGCCGGCTCCGGCTCCAGCCAGTGCGTGCCGGTGAGTGCGAGTGCGCCGTGCGGGGCGCCGACGGACGCCGTGCGGCGCTCCGTCCAGTGCTGCCACTCCTCGGCGGCGGTCTCGGTCATGACTGCTTCCTCCCTGTGCGCGTACGAGTTGCTGTACGAGTTCACGCCCGCCGGTCACCGAGCGGCCGGAACAGTCCCTCCTGCATCACCGAGACGACCAACCGGCCGTTCCGGTCGAAGATCTGACCCCGCGCCAGCCCGCGCGCGCCGTGCGCGATCGGCGACTCCTGCTGGTACAGCAGCCACTCGTCGGCCCGGAACGGACGGTGGAACCACATCGCGTGGTCGAGCGAGGCCATGTCGAAGTTCCGGGTGCCCCAGAGCGGCTCGACCGGGGCCCGGACGGAGTCCAGCAGCGTCATGTCGCTGGCGTAGGTGAGAGCGCAGACGTGGATCAGCGGGTTGTCGGGGAGCGCGCCGTTGGTCTTCAGCCAGACGCCGCTGCGCGGCTCGACCCCGACCAGCTCCTCCTGGGTCCACCGCAGCCGCTCCACGTACCGGATGTCGAAGGGCTGCCGGCGGCTGATGAACGCCGGCATCGCCTCCTGGTGCTCGATGCCGCCCGCCTCGGGGACGTGGAAGTCGGCGGTCAGCGCGAAGATGCTGCGCCCCTGCTGGATGCCGAGCACCCGGCGGGTGGTGAACGACCGGCCGTCCCTGATCCGGTCCACCTGGTACACGATCGGCACCCCGGGCACGCCCGGCCGGAGGAAGTACGCGTGCAGCGAGTGCACCGGCCGGTCGTCGTCCACCGTCCGCCCCGCCGCCACCAGCGCCTGCCCGGCCACCTGCCCGCCGAAGGTCCGCTGGAGCGACTCCTCGGGGCTGCGCCCGCGGAAGATGTTGAGCTCGATCTGCTCCAGGTCGAGCAGGTCCACCAGCTGGTCGACGGGGGTGCCCATAGTCGTGTCGTCCTCTCTCGGCCGGGCCGTGTGCCGGGCCCGACGCTACGTTCGTCTACCCAGAAGTCTGCACACCCGGCCCGCATTCCCGCCCGGCGCGCCCCCACCTGGGCCGTCCTGACCCGGGCCGGTCCGTGTCGGCCGGCCGACGCGGGGCGCGGCCACTTCGCCCAACCGGGTGTGCGCGCGTGCGTGCCTCCGCCGAGGGCGGGGCCGGAGGGTGGGGGCAGAGCCCCCGAGCGTTCAGTTCACGCCGCGCGGGCGGAACTGGATGCTGATCCGCGGCCCGACCGGGCGGGCCGTCTTCGGCACGGCGTGCTCCCAGGTGCGCTGACAGGAGCCGCCCATCACCAGCAGGTCCCCGTGCCCGAGCGCGTACCGGACCGACTCCCCGCCCCCGCCGGCGGGCCGCAGCGCCAACGCACGCGGTTCGCCGACCGAGACGATCGCCACCATGGTGTCCTCCGAGCGCCCCCGCCCGATCCGGTCCCCGTGCCAGGCCACGCTGTCGTTCCCGTCCCGGTACAGACAGAGCCCGGCCGTCAGGAACGGCTCGCCCAACTCGCCCCCGTAGTAAGCACTCAGCTCCGTCCGCATCTCCGCCAGCACCGGATCGGGCAGCTCGTCGCCGTCCCCGAAGTACGCCAGCAGCCGGGGCACCGACACCACCCGCTCGTACATCTCCCGCTGCTCGGCCCGCCACTCGACCCCGCAGGCCAGCTGCTCGAACAACGCGTCCGCCCCACGCACCCACCCGGGCAGCACATCCACCCAGGCCCCGTGCCCGAGCTCGGTCCGGCGTATCCCGGTGAGGGGCCCGAGCTCGGGGCGGTCGGCGCTCAGCAGTGATCCCTGGAAGTGCATGGTTCCAGCGTAACGCCCTGAATCGAAAAGCTGTTCTAATCCTTACTCCGGGATCCGCTACACCCTGCGCGTGGCTCCTGCGCGATGCCTGGTTATCGAGGACAGTCCCAACGGCGTGCTGGCCGCACGGCCGCCGGCGCCACTGGGTTGATCGCCGAACTGCCCGAAGTACTGGCGCTGTTGTGAGAGTGCTGGTCACAGTCACCCGTTCCGGCTGAAGCCCGCCTGGAGGGTGTGGAGGGTGACGACGCCTCCGCCGAGCATCTCGGCCTTCCGGCGGAGCTGGTCCACGACCGCCGGGCTCGGCCGCCCGTACACGTCGATGGATCTCATCCGGATGAGCGCACCGAACGCGCGGAACTTCGGTCCGCCGAGCTCCAGATGGAACTCCATCGACGCCGAATCAGGATGGACGGCCACCAGGGTCATCGTGGACTCGGACTCATCGATGTAGAAGTTGTAGGCCATCAGCTGCGGCTCGCGCGCCTCGACGAAGGTGGCCAGGTCGCGCATTCCGTTCTGGACCTCCGCGAGCTTTCCCTCGCGGATGTCCGAGCGGTCGACGTAGTAAATGAGTTCCACCATGCCGCCCGAACCTACCGCCGGAGGCCCGCCCGTTCCGCTCGGCGCGCGGGTCCCGTCCTGGACTCGATCGTGCCGTTCTTCGAGTCTGCCGAACGGTTCCCGGAAGTCGGTGGAGGTGGTCCGACGGTCGGTGGCAGACTGGCGCGCATGACCGAGACGGGGCCCAAGGCAGACCTTCAGCTGTACCTGCAGGACGCGCGCGACGTGCTGCTGCTGAAACTTGACGGACTGTCGGAGTACGACCTCCGTCGGCCGATGACGCCGACCGGTACCAACCTGCTGGGGCTGGTCAAGCACCTGACCAGCGCCGAGGCGGCGTATTTCGGTGAGACCTTCGGGCGGCCGTTCGAGACGCCGCAGCTCTGGATCGCGACCGACGCCGAGCCGAACTCGGACCTGTGGGCGACCGCCGACGAGAGTCGCGAGCAGATCGTCGGGCTGTACCGGGAGGCGTGGGCCCACTCGGACGCGACGATCGCGGCGCTGCCGCTCGACGCGCTCGGCCGGGTGCCCTGGGGCAGGCGGGGCGAGCTGACGTTGCACCGGATTCTGGTCCACATGATCGGTGAGACCCACCGGCACGCAGGTCACGCCGACATCGTCCGGGAGCTGATCGACGGATCGGTCGGCCAGCGCGGCGAGAACGACAACCTGCCGCCCGGCGATCCCAGTTGGTGGGCGGGGCACCGTGACCGGCTGGAGCAGGCGGCGCGGGAGGCTGATCGGCGCGGGGCCTGACGGCGGACTGTCCGGCGTGGTCAACTCATCGACATGGAAACTGTGTTGGCTGCCACGGTGGCCGTACTCGGCACCCTGATCGGCACGTTCGGGACGCTGGTGCTCCAGCGTCGCGCCGCCGACCGCACCGCGTCTCACGCCCGGGAGGACCGCCTGCGGCAGGAGCGGGCGAGCGCCTGCCTGGCGTTCGCGGAGGTGCTCTCGGAGCTGAAGCGCGCGTCCGTCGACGTCTGGCTCCGCCGTCACGACCAGCCGCGCGACGAGGAGGCCGTCCGAGCCGCCCGGCAGGAGGCCGACCGTTGTGGCGCACAGGCTCAGTCCGCGATGTTCCGGATGCAGCTCATGACCCACGATCGGCAGCTCGGCGCGCTCGCCCACGCCGCCTTCGAGCTGGTCGGAAGCGTCCAGCCCGCAGGCAGCCGTACGGAGTTGAAGCGTGTGGAGCGGGCCTTCGAGGTGGCGGTGGAAGCGTTCATCGCGGACGCCCATCGACTGGTGATCTGACCGGGAGAGTTTCAGGTCACCGAGAGGTGATCAACTGCTCGGCGAGGGCGCGCGGCAGCGCGGGGTTGGCGGCTGCCGCCTCCACCACCTGCCAGTCGTCGTCACCGAGCAACTCGGCCACCACCGAAGGCGGGAGGGCGGGATGCCCGGCCGCCGTCCGCCGGGCCCGGGGGTCCGTCAGGCAGACCTGCAACGCCGGTGCCGTCGCATGCCGGTGCAGGGCGATCTCCCGGAGCGCCTTCCGGGCCGGTGGGCTGCGGTGGGCGAGGTCGGCCAGCAGGGCTGACGGAGCATCGGGGTTGGCGGCCACCGCAGCGGCCACCCGGTCGCCGTGGCGGTCGAGCGCGGTCCGGAGCTGCGCCTCGGACAGGCCGGGGTGCGGTGCGACCGAGGCGACCACCTTCGCATCAGGGTCGGCGGCCAGGGCGTCCCGGAGCTCGGCGGGCAGGTCCCGGCGCTGCGCCACCAGCATCCGTACCGCCGAACTCGGCGACTGTGCAAGCTCGTTGACCTCGCCCGGGGAGGCGGCCGCCACCCGTGGCAGCAGGACCGGGCCGGTCCGGACGGTGTCGGCGAGGGAGGTCAGCAGGTCGAGCGGAAGATGCGGGTGGTGCGCGAGGCTGCGCCGGACGTTGTGCCCGTCGTCCACGGCAAGCCGGCGCTGCAGGGCCTCGTCGATCGCCGGGTTCGCCGCCAGGGCGGCCCGCGTCCAGGGCACGGCATCCTCGGCGAGCCGGGCATACGTCGACGCCGACAGATCGGTCCGGCAGGCGAGTTCGTGGCGCAGCAGAGCCGACGGATGGTCGGCGAAGGCGGCGCAGGCCGCCGGGGGAGTGGCCGGGTTGCCCAGCGCCGCCTGCTGGATCGCGTGCACCGTGGACTGGTGGCCGCCGTCGCAGGCGGCGTCCGGCGGCAGAGCGCAGTCGCGGCGCGGGCAGTGCGGGTCGTGTTCGAACGGGACGGGCTCGTGGTCGCAGACCAGGCACCACCGGGCCGGCGGCAGGCCGTCGCCGGTGAGCAGCATCGCCAGTACGGCCGGAGGTGCTGCCTGGTTGGCGGCCACCGAGCGGCGTACCTCGGCGTGTGGGTGTTCCGCGAGCCGGGTGGCTGCCTCGGACGTCGTCCACAGCGCGAGCTCCGCGACCACCCGGATCTCGGGATCGGCGGCGAGCAGCGCCACCACGTCGGACGGCAGGTCGGGGCAGGCGGCCAGCTTCTCGCGGCGTTCCATGGCCGGGTGCGTCGCCAGCAGCCGCGCCCAGGCGGGGGGCCCGGCGCGCTCGTCGAGCAGGGCCAGTGCGGCCGAGGGCTGGGCAACGGGATCGACGTCGGCGGCGGTGAGCAGGCCGGCGTAGGCGAGCCGGATCGCCGCGTACTCGTCGCGGGCCGCCAGCGCGACCGCCTCGGCGTGGCTCAGGTCCGGACGATCAGCGAGCTCCACGAGCGTGTCGGTGTCGGCGGTGGCGATCAGCCGGTCGAGGAGCGTGCGGGGCAGGGCCGGGTTGGCGGCGAGGCCGCGCAGGGGGTGGGGCACGGCAGAATCCTGTCAGGAGGGTGCTCCTGCGGCCCGTGGTTTTTCCCCGGGCGTCCCGACCTCGAAAGGCCTCACCGTCATGAACGACCGTCAGCCCGCACCGTTCGGGAACTTCGAGACCGCCTTCGCCGCGCTCACGCTGGAGGAGCCGCTCGTCGGGCCGGTGGCGGACGCGTTGACGAACTGGGACGTGCCCGGCGCCGCCCAGTCGGTGCTGTACGTCGACACCGATCCGTCGAAGGCCGACACCGCCGTGTTCTGCGAGGCGTACGACGTCGCCCCCGAGGTGTCCGCGAACTGTGTGGTGATCGGGGCCAAGCGCGGCGGGGAGACCACCCTGGCCGCCTGCCTGGCGCTGGCCGGTACCCGGGTGGACGTGAACACGGCCGTCCGCAAGCACCTCGGTGCCCGCAAGGCGTCCTTCGCGCCGATGGAGACGGCGGTCGCGGAGACCGGCATGGAGTACGGCGGCATCACGCCCGTCGGCCTCCCGGCCGGCTGGCCGCTGCTGATCGACGCGGCCGTGGTGGCGGCGCCGTACGTGCTGGTCGGCAGCGGGCGCAGGCGGGGCAAGCTGATCCTGCCGGGCCGGGTGCTGGCCCAACTGCCGGGTGCGCAGGTACTGGAGGGGCTGGCCGGGTAGCGGTCTAGGGTGGCCGGATGAGCGAAGACACCGTCGTCACACTGCGGCCCGTACGGGAGGACGACCTCCGGGTCCTCGAGGCGTTCCTCACCGATCCCGAGGCGGCCGGGGAGTTCCAGTGGCAGGGCTGGTCGGACCCGGGGCGCTGGCGTCGGCAGTGGCTGGAGAACGGGATGCTGGGCGAGGAGGGCGGCACGCTGATGGTGGCCGCCGCCGCCGGCGGGGAACCGGCCGGGTTCGTCTCCTGGCGGAAGGTGATGTGCTGGCGCGGCTCGTCCTGCTGGAACGCCGGGATCTCGCTGCTGCCGGCGGTCCGCGGGCGCGGCCTCGGCGCTCCGGCGATGCGCGAGCTGGTCCGCTACCTGTTCGCGCACACCCAGCTGGTCCGGATCGAGGCGGCCACCGAGGTGGCGAACGTCGCCGCCCAACGGGTGCTGGAGCGGGCCGGGTTCAGCCGGGAGGGAGTGCTGCGCAGCGTCGCGTACCGGAACGGGCAGTGGCACGACGGGGTGGGGTACAGCGTGCTGCGCTCCGACCCCACCTGGCAGTAGCGGCGGCGACTCAGAACAGGTCGGCCAACCGCTTCCCGACCGCCCATGCCTCCGCGGCGTCGCAGGCGGCCAGTTCGAGATCGGCGGCCACGGCACGGTCGGCCAGTTCACGGGTGGCGTAGAAACGGACCCGGTCGCAGAACACCTCGCGGATGTCGGCACCGGCAGCGGGCGCCAGCGTGACGGTGGTGGTGGCGGGGGTGAGGTCCCGGATGCCGTCGGGTGTGACGGTCAGTGAGATCGGTACGCCCGTGGCGGTGCACCGCGCGGTGACCCGGCTGGCCGCCTCGCCGAACACCACGGGGAACATCAGCGCGTCCATCGCGCACCAGCCGGACCGGAACTGCCCCAGCAGCTCCATCCGGTAAGGGAGTTCGGGGTTGAGCGACACTCCGGCGCCGATGATCAGGCCCTCCGGGTCGGTCTCCAGCGCGAAGTCCATCGCCCGGAACCGCGCCAGCACCTCGTCGCCGGGCCAGCCCAGCAGTTCCCCGGCTGCCGCCGGGGTGAGCGGGCCCTGCTTCAGCAGCCCGTCCACCACGGTGGCCCCGGCGGCCATCAGCACCATGCCCCGGGGTGAGCTCCACTTGGCCACCAGCCGGTCGGACAACTGCTGGGCAACGCGGTCCACACTAACTCCTACCTGGACGAACGACCCCCGTCCCCGGCCATGCTGGGTCACTGCAAGGCCCACGGCAGCCCGCCCCGCCGAAAATCTCCGAGAAAATCTTCCACGCCGTTGAGTGCTCCGGCGACCGGCTCCGTACTGATGGATGCGAACGTCCATCAGATCTCGTGGGGGAGACCACTCATGCGCAACCTTCGTCGCACCGCCCTGCTGACCGCTCCGGCTGTGGCCGGTCTGCTGCTGCTCACGGCCTGCGGCTCGGACAGCAAGCCCGTCGCCGCCTCCCCGTCCGCGCCCGTCGCAGCCACCCCGTCCGCGCCGGCGGCGTCCGCTCCCGCCGCCGACAAGGCCGTGCTGAAGGGCTCGCTGGCCGCCGGGAACACCGCGAAGTTCGGCGCGATCGTGCTCGACGGCCTCGACTACACGCTCTACCGCTTCGACAAGGACACCGCCAACCCGTCGGCCTCCAACTGCAACGCCGACTGCGCCGCCAAGTGGCCGCCGGTGCCGGTGAACGCCCAGAGCACGATCAAGGGCATCGACGGCAAGCTGGTCGGCAGCGTCACCCGGGCCGACGGCACCAAGCAGCTCACCCTGGGCGGCTGGCCGCTCTACCGCTTCGCGGGCGACAAGGCCCCGGGCGAGACCAACGGTCAGGGCGTGGGCGGCACTTGGTTCATCGCCGCCCCGGACGGCAAGAAGGCCGCGGCCGCCGCCGGCACGGGCGGCAACGGCTACTGATGGGAACCGTGACCCCGCTGCTGCTCGACGAGGAGAGGCGCATGCGGCACGATTCGGCGGTGACCGGAGCACGGAACGAGGCGGTGCGGAGCGAGGCGGTGCAGGGCGAGGAGCTGATCCGCGCCCTGCACGACCAGCATGCCGCCGCCCTGCTCAGCTTCGTGCTCCGGCTGGTCGGCGGCGACCGGCACCAGGCCGAGGACGTGGTGCAGGAGACGCTGGTCCGGGCCTGGCGGAACATCCACCGCCTGGAGCCGACCGCCGCCTCGCTCCGTCCCTGGCTGGTGACCGTCGCCCGGCGGATCGTCATCGACGGTCACCGGAGCCGGCAGTCGCGCCCGCCCGAGGTGGGTGATGCCATGCTCGAAGTCATGCCCGCAGAGGACGAATTGGAGAAGGCGCTGCGTCTGATGACCATCTCCGACGCCCTGGACGCCCTCACCGAGCCGCACCGGCAGGTGATCGTCGAGACCTACCTCAAGGGGCGTACGGTCAACGAGGCCGCCGCCGTGCTCGGTGTGCCCGCCGGTACCGTACGGTCCAGGGTCTTCTACGCGCTCCGCTCGCTCAAGATCGCACTCGAAGAACGAGGAGTGACATCGTGACGTCCCCGCAGGAGCAGCACCTCGACGTGGGTGCCTACGTCCTCGGGCTGCTCGAACCGGAGGAGATGGCGGAGTTCGCGGTGCATCTGGCGGACTGCGCCCAGTGCACGGCCGAGGCCGCGGAACTCTCCGGGCTGGAAACGCTGCTCTCGGAGTACGCGGACGCGGTGCGTCCGGTAGCCGGCGCCGCCCCAGGTGCCGCCCCCGGCGCCTCCCCTGGCGCCGAGCTGCTGGAGCGGATGGTCGCCGAGGTGACCACCGTCCGGCGCACCTCCCGGACGCGTCGGCTCTTCCTGGTCGCCGCCGCCGTCGCGGTCCTGATCGCGGGGCCGCTGCTCGGGGCGACGCTCGGCGACAGCGACGGCGACGGCCCGGCCCCGGTGGCCCACTCCACCAGTCCCGCACAGGACTTGATGGACCACGGCACCCTCCGGACGGCCACCGACCGGACCACCGGAGCGGTCGCCACGGTCGCCCTGGAGGACAAGAAGTGGGGCACCCACGTCGCCCTCCGGCTGGGGGGCGTCAAGGGTCCGCTGTCCTGCTCCCTGATCGCGGTGGCCCGGGACGGACAGCGCCAGACCGTCACCAGCTGGGCCGTCCCGGAGACCGGCTACGGCACTCCGGGCCAGCAGGACGCCCTCGTCACGCACGGCGGCGTCGGCTTCCCGGCCACCCGGATCGACCACTTCGAGGTCCGCACCACCGAGGGCAACGAACTGGTCGCCATCCCGGTCTGACGCCTGGCCCGGCCCCGCGCAGCCGGTCAGGGCAGGGCCACCACCGGCGCCCGGTCCGCGTACGGGTTGCGCGGGGCCGGGACGGTGCGCACCTCGAGGACGTCCAGATGCGGGACGGGCGAGCGGTTGTCGAGCTGGGCGAACCGCCAGCGGC
Source organism: Kitasatospora sp. Root107 (assembly GCF_001424875.1). GTDB lineage: Bacteria > Actinomycetota > Actinomycetes > Streptomycetales > Streptomycetaceae > Kitasatospora. Next base: position 49,081 of record NZ_LMCT01000072.1, read on the forward strand.
CGGTGACCTCGACCCAACTGTTCAGCGTGGGGGCCTCCTTGCCGTGGATTGCCACCCGGAGCGGGCGGGCGTCGGCGGCGCAGCAGCTGACGGTCAGTCGGTTCAGGTGCCAGTCAGTCCCGGCGCCGCCCTTGGTGACGAAGCCGGTGAGCAACACCTGACGATCCGTCAGGCTGCCGCTGTCGTGCAGGCTGCGTCCGATGAACTCGGACATCGACATCGGGGTGACCGGCCCGGTGGCCAGCTCCCGGTAGTCGGCCAGTTCGACGGTGGCGGCGGCCCCGTCCCGGTTCGCGGTGTAGGCGCCGAGCGCGGGCGGCGCGAAGAGCAGCAGTGCCAGCGCGGGCGCCCCGAGCAACCAGGCGATCCGCGGCCCGGCGCCATGGCTGTGCCCGTGTTCGTCCTCGTCGTCGTGCTCGGCCGCGTGCGCCTCGACCTGGTACGCCCCGTGCTCGTCCCGCCGGTAGTGGTGAACCGGCTGCCGCAGCAGCGCGCGCAACTCCCGTGCCAGGCCCGTCAGTCCGAGCCCGAGCAGTACGGCCCCGGAGAGCATCACCAACGGATGCAGGCTCTCCTTGACGTACCGCAGGTAGATCTCGCTCCCGACCGTGATGCGCAGCAGAGCTGCGCCGAGCAGCGCCAGCAGGGCCGGATACGTCAGCTTCCTCATAGCAACACAGCTCCGATCAGCACGCTGACCAGTATCGCGACCACGAAGGTGGTGCTGGCGAAGCGTGCGGGGAAGGCGCGGCCGAACGCGCCGGACTGAAGGGCGATCAGCTTCATGTCGACCATCGGGCCGACCACCATGAAGGCGAGTCGGGCGGTGGGGGAGAAGCCGGTGAGCGAGGCGGCGACGAAGGCGTCGGCCTCGGAGCAGACCGAGAGCAGCACGGCGAGCAGTGCCAGCAGCGGCACGGAGAGCCAGGGCGAGTCGGTGAACATGGCCAACACGCCGGGCGGGACAAGGACGTTGAAGGTCGCCGCCGCCATCGCACCGACCACCAGGAAGCCGCCCGCGTGCAGGAAGTCGTGCTGCATGCCGCGCCGGAACTCCTCCCAGCGCGAGCCTCCGGTGCCGTGCGATTCAGGGCGCTTCGGCAGCCGCAGCCACTCCTCCTTGCCGAACCTGATCCAGAGCCAGCCCATGGTGATCGCGGTGATCAGCGAGGCGGCCAGCCGGGCGGCCACCATCTCGGGCTTTCCGGGGAAGGCGATCGCGGTGGAGACCAGCACCACCGGGTTGACGGCGGGGGCCGAGAGCAGGAAGGCGAGCGCGGCGGCCGGGGTGACCCCGCGCCGCATCAGGCTGCCCGCGACCGGCACCGAGGCGCACTCGCAGCCTGGCAGCACCACACCCGCCACCCCGGCCACCGGCACGGCCAGCGCCGGGTTCTTCGGCAGTATCCGGGCGAACAGGCTGGGCGGGACGAAGGCACCGATCGCGGCCGAGACCACCGTGCCGAGCAGCAGGAACGGCACGCCCTGCACCACGATCGAGACCAGCAGGGTCCGCCAGGCGCCCACCACGGCGGCGTCGGACCAGCCGAAAAGTCCGGTGCCCGCCAGGACGATCACCGCGCAGCCGAGCCCGAAGAGCCACCCGGACGACGACTGGGTCTGCTCGGTCAGCGGCTCCGCCGCCGGCCTGGTCCGACTTCTCGGTGGCGATGCCTGTTTCGTCCCCATGCCAAGATCCGCCCCTGCTCTGCGAGCTGCTCGTGGCAGCACTCGATGACCGGACCGGTCGATCTGCCCGGTCGGCGGAGGCAAGACTAGCGACGATAACCATATTCATCTACGTCTGAGCGCCTGCCAGTTCTCCGGGCAGCCGGAGGTTCGGGCGGCCCGGCCCGAGCGGGATCTCGAAGTGCACGGTGGCCACGCCGGGCCCGTGCTCGCCGGTGGTGCGCGCGTCGCAGACCTCGACCGCCAGGCTGCGCCAGAAGGGTTCGGCGCCGGCGATGTCCACGTTGGTGTGCAGGTAAAGGTGCTGGTAGCCGCCCTCCCGGCCGGCGAACTCCGTTGCCAGTGCGACCATCCGCCGGGCCAGCCCGTGCCGACGGTGGCCGGCCCGGACGTACACCCGGACGAGTTGTGCGGTGAGCCCCGAGGGATAGCGCTCGGCCAGCCACTGCGGGTGCGGCGGGTGGGCCGGGCCGCGCGAGTGCAGGGCGGTGTGCCGGGGGTGGTCGAGGTAGGTCGCCTCCAGGGCGACCACGTCCTCGTGCCAGGCGGGGACGTAGCCGTAGCCGAACTCGCGGTAGAAGGTGTCGAGCATCAGGGCGCGGGCGCCGGGCAGGTCGTCCCGGCGGGCGTGGCGTACCTGGTAAGGCTGGTGACTGGTCATCAGTTCGTCCTGGGTGGCGTCGGCCGGTGGGCGGAGTCACAGTCTACATGGAAACGGTTTCCATGTAGACGTATTGAAAATGAAAACGCGTGTCGGCTAGGTTCTGCTTCTACACCGTCCTGCCGGGTGGAGCGAGAGGGAGATCCGTGGCGCATCTGTTGGTGATCGAAAGCTGGGTCGGGTCCATGAGCAGACTGCTGCCCAGGGCCATCGGGGAGGGCGGGCACCGGTTCACCTTCCTGACCCGGGACCTGCACCACTACCTCCGGGCGGCGCCGGCCGACACCGCCCACCCGTTGCTGGCGGCCGCCAACGTGCTGACCGCCGACACCAACGACCCGGACCGGCTGCTCCCGTACGTCGAGCGATTGCACCAGGTGCTCGGCTTCGACGGGGTGATCTCGTCCTGTGACTACTACCTGCCCACCGTGGCGCTGGTGGCCGAGCGGCTCGGGCTGCCGGGGCCCTCGGTGGCGGCGGTCACGGCCGCCTGCCGGAAGGATCTGACCCGGCAGCGGCTGGCCGAGGAAGGCGTGCCGGGGCCTCGGTTCGCGCTCTGCCGGGACCGGGACGAGGCGGTCGAGGCGGCGGCCGGGATCGGCTACCCGCTGGTGGTCAAGCCGGTCGACCTATGCGCCGGGATGCTGGTCCGCAAGGTCGCGAACGAGGCCGAACTGTACGCGGCTTACCGGGATTTGGACGAGTTCCCGGTGAACGCCCGGGGGCAGCGGCGGCAGCCCGTGGTGCTGCTGGAGGAGCTGCTCGGCGGGCCCGAGGTAAGCGTCGAGACCGTGTCGTACGGCGGCCGGACCGAGGTGGTCGGGGTCACCAGCAAGAGCGTCGGTGGTGCGCCCGCCTTCATCGAGACCGGGCACATGTTCCCGGCCGCGCTGAGCCCGGCGGACGCGGCGGCCGCAGCCGAGACCGCCGTCCGGGCGCTGGCCGCGCTCGGGCTCGACCAGCTGGTCGCGCACACCGAGATCAAGCTGACCCCGCGCGGCCCCCGGGTGGTCGAGGTCAACCCCCGCCCGGCCGGGAACCGGATCACCGAGCTGATCCGCCGGGTCGCCGGGATCGACCTGGCGGCGGCGGCCGTGGACGTCGCGCTCGGCGTCACCCCGGACCTGACGGTCCGTCCGACCGGCGTGGCCAGTGCAGCGATCGCCTTCCTGCTGCCGGAGCGGGACGGTCTGCTGACCGGGATCGACGGTGCGGAGCAGGTCGGCCAGGAGTCGGCGGTGGTCGAGCTCACCCTCGCCGAGCCGGGCCGCCAGGTCCGCCGCGCGGTCAGCAACAACGAGTACCTCGGCCACCTGCTGGCCACCGACACCGAGGGCGCCGCCGCGCTCGACACCGCCGAGCGGCTGCTCGCCCGGCTGGTGCCCTGTTACGCGGAGGAGGCGGTGCCGGTATGACCAGCACGAAGACCAGCTCGGTCGACCGACTGGTCGAGCAGGTCAACTCCGGTGCGTACGGGCTCGATCCGGCGGCCGAGCGGATCGCGCTGGCCTTCACCACCAGCCAGGCCGTCCGGCACTCCGGCCGGGCGAGCGGGTACCGCAACGAGGTGCTCAGCCTGCGGCTCGGCCCGGCCGTCGGCTCCTGCGCGGTCGAACCCGGCGCGCTGCCGCCCGGGGCGCTGGACGACTGCGTGGGCGCGAGCGTCGCCGAGCTGCTGGCACATCCGCTGCTGCCGGTGCGGATCGCCGCTCTGGACGCCTTCCTGCTGCTGGCTCGCCCGCACACCCCCGAGTGCGGCGCCCGCCCGGTGCCGATCCCGGCCGGGAGTTCGCTGGTCCGCTCGCGGGCCCGAGCCCGTGCGGTGGTCGGCCTGGTCCCGGCCGAGGCCCGGCGGGTGCTGGTGGTCGGCGTGGTCAACTCGCTGCTGGAGCAGCTCCGCGAGCGCGGCACGGCGTATGTCCCGTGCGACCTTAAGGGCGGGCGGACGGAGTGGGGCGATCCGATCCGGACCGAGGCCGAACTCGACGACTGCGACGCCCTGTTGGTCTCCGGGATGACGCTCGGCAACGGCAGTTTCGAGACCTTCGCCGAGCATGCCCGGCAGACCGGCAAGCCGCTGGTGATGTTCGCTCAGACCGGCAGCGCGGTGCTGCCCCGGCTGCTGGGGGACGGGGTCACGGCGGTCAGTGCCGAGCCCTATCCGTTCTTCTGGCTGGACGGCGGCCCGAGCAGCATCCACCTGTATGGGGGGCTGCGGTGACCACCGCCCTGCTGCGGCCCGTCGCCGCCAACCCGGAGCTGCTCTCGCTGCTCGGCCACACCCCGCTGGCCAGGATCAGCGCACCGCTGCCGCAGGCGCACCCCGGCTTCTGGGCGAAGCTGGAGTACCTCGGCGCTGGCGGCATGAAGGCCAGGTCGGCCGTCGCGATGCTGCGCGGCGCCCACGCCAGGGGTGAACTCCGCAGCGGTGCACCGGTGGTGGAGTCGACCTCGGGCACCCTGGGGATCGGCCTGGCCTTCGCCGGGCAGGCCCTCGGGCACCCGGTGGTGCTGGTCGGCGACGCCGAACTCGAGCCGTCCATGCGTCAGTTGCTCCGCTCGTACGGAGCCCGTCTGGAGCTGGTCGAACGACCGGCCGAGCGCGGCGGCTGGCAGGCGGCCCGGCTGGCCCGGCTGCGGGAGGTGCTCGACCGGCTGCCCGGTGCGTACTGGCCGGACCAGTACAACAACCCGGACAACGCCGCCGGTTACCTCTCGATGGCCCGTGAGCTGACGGACCGCCTGGACCATCTGGACGTGCTGGTGTGCAGCGTCGGCACCGGCGGCCACAGCGCCGGCCTGGTCGAGCCGCTGCGCCGCCGCTGGCCCCGCCTCCAGGTGATCGGGGTCGACTCGGTCGGCTCGGCGATCTTCGGGCAGCCCGCCAGGCCCCGGCTGATGCGCGGGCTCGGCAGCAGCATCCACCCGCGCAACGTGGGCTACCGGCACTTCGACGAGGTGCACTGGGTCGGCCCGGCCGAGGCGGTGGACGCCTGCCGTCGGCTGGCCAGGGGCAGCTTCGTGAGCGGCGGTTGGAGCACCGGCGCGGTCGCCCTGGTCTCCGCCTGGGCCGCCAGGGTGCAGCCCGGCGCGGTGGTCGCCACCGTCTTCCCGGACGGCCCGCACCGCTACCTGGGCACGGTCTACGACGACGACTGGTGCCACGCCCACCAACTGCCCGCACCGGTCTCCCGGCCGGTGGAGATCCCGCACCCCGGCGCCGTCGAAGTGACCGGCTGGGCGCGCTGCCGCACTGTCATCGACCCCCTGACGACCGCGTTGGAGACCCGACCGTGAAACTCGACCTACGCGTGGTGGAGCTCCATCTCACCGAACCGCTGCGCATCTCCCGCTCCACCATGGCCTCGCGCGACGCGGTCGAACTCGCCGTCCGGCACGGCGGGTTGAGCGGCTACGGCGAGGTGGTCGCCAGTACGTACCTGGGCCTGCCCACCGAGCGGATCCTCCGGCACAGTCGGGCCCTCGACCTGGCCCGCTACCCCGACCCGGAGACCGCGCTGATCGAACTCCAGCGCCTGGAGGCCCCGTTCAAGGAGCTGCCGCCCGGAGTGCTGGCCGGGGTGGAGGCCGCCCTGCTCGACCTGGTCGGCAAGCGGGCCGGTGCCCCCGTGCACCAACTCCTCGGACTGCTCGGTACCCCGGCCGCCGCCACCGCCCGCACCATCGCCATCGTCGACCCCGTCCGGGCCGCCGCCCAGGCCGCCCGGCTGGCGGTCAGCGGCTTCCGGGTGCTCAAGGTCAAGGCGGGCTCGCCCGATCCCGAGGACGACCTGGCCCGGGTCAGGGCCGTGCAGATAGGAGCCCCCGAGGCCGAGTTGCTGCTCGACCCGAACGGTGCCTGGACGGTGGCCCAGTCGCTGGCCCTGATACCGAGGTTCGCCGAGCTCGGGGTGACCGCCGTCGAGCAGCCCACCGCCCCCGGGCACCCGGAGTGGCTGGCCGAGGTGGCCGAACGCTCCGAACTGCCGGTGATCGCCGACGAGGACGCCGTCTCACTGGACGACGCCGAGCGGCTGGCCGGGCGGGTGCAGGGCATCAACATCAAGCTCGCCAAGTGCGGCGGCGTCTCGGCCGCGCTGCGGATCTGCGCCGCCCTGCACGGCAGCGGCACCGAGGTGATGCTCGGCTGTCTGACGGCGAGTTCGCTCGGCATCGCCCCCGCCGTGCACCTGGTGGACCGGGCGCGCTGGGTCGACCTGGACGGCCACCTGCTGCTCCGGCACGACCCCTGGCGCGGCATCGGCGGCACCGACGGCGTGGTCCGGGCCGCCGACCGGGCCGGGCTCGGCGTCCGGCCGGCCGAGACGCCCGGGACGACCGCGTGAGGACGGTCCGCGCGGTCCGGAGCTTCCCGCTGCCCGTACGGCTGCTGCTGGTCAACCAACTCGGCGTCAACACCGGCTTCTACCTGCTGATCCCGTACCTGGCCACCCACCTCGGGCAGGACCTGGGCCTGTCGGCGGTGGCGGTCGGGCTGGTGCTCGGCGTGCGCAACCTCAGCCAGCAGGGCCTGTTCATCCTGGGCGGCTCGGCCGCCGACCGGCTCGGCGCGCGGGGCGTGATCATCGCGGGGTGCGCGCTGCGCACCGTCGGCTTCGGTCTGTTCGCGCTCGGCGACGGGATGACCGTCCTGCTGGCCGCCTCGGCACTCAGCGGACTGGCCGGAGCGCTGTTCAACCCGGCCGTGCGGACCTACCTGGCGCACGAGTCGGCGGAGCGGAAGGCGGAGGCGTTCGCCCTGTTCAGCGTCTTCGCCACCACGGGTGCGCTGCTCGGCCCGCTGCTCGGCACGGCGCTGCTGCTGGTCGACTTCCGGGCAGCCGCGCTCACCGCCGCCGGGATCTTCGCCCTGCTGACGGTGGCCCAGGCCTGCGTCCTGCCACCCCGGCCGGTGCCGGCGCCGAGCACCGGCGTGCTCGGGGACTGGCGCGAAGTCCTCGGCGACCGCCGGTTTCTGGCCTTCGCGCTGGCCCTGGTCGGCCTGTACGCGCTGGAGAGCCAGCTCTACTTGCTGCTGCCCGACCGGGCGCGCCAGGTCACCGGCTGGGACGGCGCGGTCAGCCTGCTCTTCCTGACCAGCACGGTCGCCAACCTCACCCTGCAACTGCGAATAACCCGCTCGCTCCAGCAGCGCGGCACCCGGGGCCGGTGGATCGCCCTGGGACTGCTGGTCGCCGGGCTCGCCTTCCTGCTGCCCCTGCTGGCAGGCGGGTTGGTGCCGCTGCTGCTGACCGCGCTGCTGCTGCACGTCGGTGTGATGATCGCTCAGCCCTTCGTCCAGGAGCTGATACCCGCCTTCGGCCGGGCCAGCCTGACCGGCACCTACTACGGCGTCTTCTACCTGGTCTCCGGACTCGCCGCCGCGCTCGGTAACGCCTCCGTCGGCTGGGCGATGGACACCGCCGACTGGGCGCCCTGGCTGCTCTGCTGCGCCCTCGGACTGACCTGCGCCCTCGCGGTCGCCCGGCAACGGGCCCGACTGCCTGATCCGACCGTCCGACAGCTGATCGGAGAACCGCTATGACCAGCGGAAACCTGCTGACCGACACGCCCGAGCTGTACGAGCTCCGGTTCCCCGACCCCGACCACCTGGCGGCCCGCTGGGCCGACGCCACCCTGCGCCGCTACGGCGCCGGGCCCCGCGTGCTCGACCTCGGCTGCGGCACCGGCCGGGACGCCGCCTGGCTGCACCGGCACGGCGGGCGGCACGTGCTCGGCCTGGACAGCTCCCCGGCGATGGTCGAGTACCGCTGCGGCGACATGCGCGAACTCGATCTGGGGGAGCGCAGGTTCGACGCGGTGCTCTGCCTGGACAGCGCGCTGCTGTACTGCCACACCAACCAGGACCTCGACCGCCTGCTCGAGCGCTGCCGCCAGCACCTCGCCCCCGGCGGCCTGTTGGTGGCGGAGATGCGCAACGGAGCGTACTTCCTCGGCCGGACCGACCTGCTGGACACCGTCCGCACCGACAGCGTCGAGCACGACGGTGTCCGGTACACCTCCCGCACCAGGCTGTGGATCGACCACCCGGCCCAACTGCTGCGCCGCTCCCGGGAGTGGAGCACCGAGGACGGCAGTGCGCCGGTCGAGCAGCGCTCCGCCTGGCGGCTGCTCTTCCCGCAGGAGCTGCGCCACCTGCTGGCGGCGCACGGCTTCGAGGTGCTCACCCTGCACGACCGCCCGGGCCCGCGGACCGAACCGGCCTGGACCGAGGGCGCCGAACCCGCCGACACCGCCGACTCCGACCGGCTGCACCTGGTCGCCCGACTTGCCGACACCACCACTGAAACGAGCAGACCGTGAACCGCCGTACCGTCCTGATAGCCGCAGCCGCCCTGGGCATGGCCGGCTGCGCCTCGACAAGCAAGGCCCCTTCCGCCGAGACCGCGACCCCGAAGAACGGCGGCCGGCTGCGGGCGATCTTCGCCGGCGGTGGCACCAACGAGACCCTCGACCCGCACCTGAGCAACCTGTTCGTGGACGCGGCCCGGGCCAAGGCGCTCTACGACAAGCTGGCCGACTCCGGCTCCGACCTGGCCGCCGTGCCCCGGCTGGCCACCGGGTGGGAGCCGAACGCCACCCTGGACGTGTGGACCGTCAAGCTGCGCAAGGCGACCTTCCACGACGGCCGCCCGGTCACCGCCGAGGACGTGCTGTACAGCTACCGCCGGATCACCGACCCCAAGCGCGCCTTCCGGGCGAAGGCCTCGCTGGAGCCGGTCGACCTGGCCGCCAGCCGGGCCGTCGACGAGGGCACGGTGGAGTTCAGGCTGAAGCGCCCGTACGCCGAATTCCCCAACGTGCTGGCCGCGTTCGGCGCGTACATCGTGCCGAAGGACACCGAGAGCTTCGCCGAGCCGGTCGGTTCCGGCCCGTTCAGGTACGTCTCGTTCAAGCCCGGCAGCTCACTGCTGGTGAAGCGCAACCCCGACTACTGGGAGGGCGCCCCGCACCTGGACGAGCTGGAGATCCTGATCGCCAACGAGGAGTCCGCCAGGGTCAGCGCACTGCTCGGCGGACAGGCCGACTACGCCCACGAGTTGAACCCCGCCACCGCCCGCGTCCACGAGGGCCGGGGCAAGGTGGAGGTGATCCGGCTGCGGAACAGTGCCATGCAGGGCTTCGTGATGAAGACCGACCGGGCGCCGTTCGACGACAAGCGGATCCGGCAGGCGTTCTTCCTGATCGCCGACCGCAAGGAGCTGGTCGACGGCGCGCTGTCCGGCGCGGGTGAGGTCGGCAACGACCTGTTCGGCAAGGGAGCGCAGTACTACCCGAGCGAACTCCCGCAGCGCACCCAGGACTTGGCGAAGGCCCGAGCGCTGCTCAAGGAGGCTGGGCAGGAGGGCCTCAGGGTCACCCTGGACACCTCGCCGGTGGCCGCCGGATTCGTGGAGGCGGCGGGCATCTTCAAGGAGCAGGCGGCGAAGGCGGGTGTCACGATCGAGGTCAAGGTCGGCAACAAGGACACCTACTGGAAGGACATCCTGGACGGCGGCGTGCTGGCCTCCTACCGCTCGGGCACCATGCCGATCGAGTCGCACCTCTCCCAGCGGTTGCTGACCAAGTCCACCACCAACGCCACGCACTGGAAGCAGCCCGACTTCGACGACCTCTACCTGCAGGCCCAGTCCACCGCGGACCCGGCCGCGCGCACGGCGATCTACCAGCGGATGCAGCGTCGGCTGTACGACGAGGGCGGCTTCCTGATCTGGGGCTTCGCGGACTGGATCGTGGCCACGGCGCCCACGGTGCGCGGGGTCGCCAAGGACGCGCCGGCCAACACGCTCGACTGGGCCCGCTTCGACCGGACCTGGCTGGCATGACCCGATCCTGGTTGGGCCGCCGGCTGCTCCTCGGGGTGGCGCAGTCGGCGGCCGTGCTGGTGCTGGTCTTCGTGCTCACCGAGGCACTGCCCGGAGACGCCGCCGTCGCCCTGGCGGGGGACAACCCCGACCCCGAGCGGATCGCGCTGATCCGCTCGGCGATGGAACTCGACCGCCCGGCCCTCGAACGCTTCCTCGGCTGGCTCGGCGAACTGCTGCACGGCGACCTCGGTCGCTCGCTGGTGACCGGACGACCCGTCAGCGGCTACCTGGCCGACGGCCTCGGGGTCACCCTGCTGCTGGCCGCGCTGACCCTCGCCCTGCTCGTCCCGCTCGCCCTCTGGCTGGGCATGCTGGCCGCCCGCCGGGAGGGCTCCAGGCTGGACCGGCTGATCAGCTCGGCGACCCTCGCGGTCTACGCCGCACCGGAGTTCGCGCTCGGCATGCTGCTCAGTACGGTGCTGGCGCTGCGGCTCGGCTGGCTGCCACCGACCGCCGTCGGCGGTGTCGCAGCCGACCCGGCGGTGCTGGTGCTCCCGGTGCTGGTGCTGCTGGCCCGGCCGGTCTGTTCGATCAGCCGGCTGGTGCGGGCCGGGATGATCGAGGCGCTGGCCCGGCCGTACGTCGCCCAGGCCCGCCGCTACGGCGTACCGGAGTGGCGGGTGCGCTGGCTGCACGCGCTGCCCAACGCCTTGGCCCCGGCGGCCCAGCAACTCGCCAGGACTTGTGACTGGCTGCTCTGCGGGGTGGTCGTGGTGGAGGCGCTGTTCGTGCTGCCAGGTCTGGGCAGCGTGCTGCTGGACGCGGTGGCGGCCCGGGACGTGCCCGTGGTGCAGGGCCTGGCCGTGGTCTTCGCGCTGCTCACCGTCGTGCTCAACCTGGGCGCCGACCTGGTGGCCCGGCGGTTCGCCCCCCGGACGGAGCTGACCCGATGACCCGCAGCCGGTACGCCCTCGGGGCGGCGCTGGTCGCGCTGCCGTTGCTGCTGGCACTGTTCGGACCGCTGCTCGCGGGCGAGGCCGGGCCCCGGTCGGTCTCCTTCACCCAGGGTGCGGGCCACTGGCTGGGCACCGACTTCACCGGACGGGACGTCTGGCGCCAAGTCCTGCTCGGTGGACGGCCGGTGGTGCTGGTGGCACTGTCCGCCACCGCGCTCGCGTACGCCGTCGCGCTGCCGCTCGGGCTGGCCGCCGCGCTCACCCGGCTCGGCTGGCTGGAGGAGTTGCTGATGCGGCCGCTGGACGTGCTGCTCGCGGTGCCCTCGCTGATCCTGGTGCTGCTGGTGGCCGCCGCGCTGGAGCCGGGCCCGGTCGGCCTCACGGTGCTGGTCGCGGTGGTCGCGGTGCCGGACGCGGCCCGGGTGGTGCATGCCGCCGCCGTCGAGATCGCCGCCCGCCCGGCGGTGGAGGCGCTGCGGATGCACCGGGAGTCCTGGGCCAGGATCGCACTCGGCTACACCACCCGCGAGCTGCGCCGCACGCTGGCCGCCGACGCGGGCACCCGGCTGGTCGGAGCGCTCTATCTGGTGAGCACGGCCGCCTTCCTCGGCGTCGGGGTGGCTCCGGACGCGGCCGACTGGGCCGTGATGGTCGACCGTAACCGCCCCGGCCTCGACCTCCAGCCCTGGGCGGTGGTGATCCCCGCCGTGCTGATCGCCGGGCTCTCGATGGGGGCCAACCTGCTGTTCGACGCGGCGCTGCAGCGGCGCCCGCTCAAGGGAGTTGAACGATGACGGCACCGCTGGTCCAGGTGACCGACCTGCGGGTCGAGGTCGGCGGCCGAACCCTGCTGGACGGCGTGCACCTGCGCGCGTACCCCGGCCGGGTGACCGCCCTGCTCGGAGCCTCGGGCTGTGGAAAGACCACCACCGGCCTGGCACTGCTCGGCGAGTACCCCGAGGGTGCGAAGGTGTCCGGCACGGTGCTGACGCCGGCCGGGGCGGTCGGGTACGTGCCCCAGCACCCGGCCACCGTGCTCAACCCGGCCCGCCGGATCGGCGCCCTGCTGGGAGAGTTGGGGCCCCGGTCGGCCGTCGAGGACGCGCTCCGCCGGGCCCGGCTGGACGACCCCGCCGCCGTGTTGCGGCGCTTCCCGCACCAGCTTTCCGGTGGGCAGCAGCAGCGGGTGGTGATCGCTCAGGCCCTGTTGTTCGGGGCCAGGGTGCTGGTCGCCGACGAGCCGACCACCGGGCAGGACCCGGAGACCAAGCGGCACCTGGTCACCGAGCTGGCCGCGCTGGTGCGGGACGGCCTGGCTCTGGTCCTGCTCAGCCACGATCTGGACGTGGTACGGGAGTTGGCTGATGAGGTGGTGATGCTGCGCGGCGGCCGGGTGGTCCGGGCGGGTGCCTGGGACGAAGTGCCGGCGGTCAGCCCCCGTCGGTCCGCCGAACCGACCGCGCCGGTGCTGGCGGCACGTCACCTGACGGCCCGCCACCCGGGCGGCGCGTTGGCACTGGCCGATGTCACGCTCACCCTCGGCGCGGGCGAGTGCCTCGCCCTGACCGGCCGCTCGGGCAGCGGGAAGACCACCCTGGGTCGCTGCCTGGCCGGCCTGCACAGCGCCTACCAGGGCACGGTCACCCTGGACGGGCGCCCGCTGCCGCGCAGCCTGCGTTCCCGCAGCCGGGCCGAGCTCGCCGCGGTCCAGTACGTCTTCCAGGACGCCCGGGCCGCCTTCGACGAGCGCCGCCCGGTGGCCGGGCAAGTGGCCAGGGCGGCGGTCCGGCTCGGCGGTCTGGGCCCGGCGGAGGCCGACGGGGCAGCGGCCAGGTTGCTCGCCGAGCTGGGCGTACCGACCACCGGCCGGCCGGCCGAACTCTCCGGCGGTGAGCTGCAACGGGCGGCACTGGCCCGGGCGTTGGTGGCCAACCCGCGCGTCCTGGTCTGCGACGAGATCACCTCGGGTCTCGATGCGCTGAGCCGCCGCCTGATCCTGGACCACCTGGCCGGGCTGCGTGACCGGACGGGTCTGGCGCTGCTGCTCATCACCCATGACCGGGCGGCGGCCGACATCCTGGCCGACCGCACGCTGGACCTTCAGACAGTCCCCAGCGGCGGAGTGTCGGGTTCCCTGAGCACGGCCAGGTAGCGCTCGCGCGGCAGCAACTCGGCGCCCAGCGAGCGGATGTGCGGGCTGTCCCACTGGGCGTCCAGCAGCCGGCCGCCGACCGCGCCGAACCGGGCGCCGAGATCGGCCAGGACGGCGGTGCCCGCTCCCGGCCGGCGGTGGAACATCGAGTCCAGGCTGAGCACCGGCCCCACCTGGATCCCGTACGCCCCGCCGACCAGCTCGTCGTCCTCCCAGACCTCCCCGCTGACCGCTCGCCCGTCCCGGTGCAGTTCGCGCAGTGCGGCCGTCAACTCGTCGGTCAGCCAGACGGGTTGGCGGTCGCGGCGGCACTCCTCCAGGACCCGGTCGAAGGCCTGCCCCACTGTGCAGCGCCGGCGCGGCCCGGCCCGCAGGCGGTTCACCGGCAGCACCGGCCGAGGGTCGGGCGACCACCAGGCCAGCGCATACGGGTCGTCCCCACCGACCAGAGTGGCCGGACCGTCCGCCCAGCGTGCCTCGTTGAAGGCGGCCAGGACCGGATCGGCCGCCGGGAAGGGGAACAGCCCGGCCCGGTAGGCGCCGAGCAGGGTGCGGGCGTCCAGCGCCCCGCCGAAGGCCACAGGAGCGTCGGCGGGTGCGTCGGTCAGGTCCAACTCCTCCCACCACACGGGCGGTTCACCTGCTCGCGGTCGGCGGGTCGAGGTAGCCGGAGCCGATCAGGTTCCGCAGGTAGCGGTCCAGCAGTGCGCCGTCCACCGGCGGGAACTCCACCCCGCTCCCGGCCAGGTCGGCGTCCACTCCGGACCGGTCGAAGCGCGGGAAGGTCCGGCGGAAGTACAGCTCGCTGACGGTCAGTTCGGGCCGCCCCGCGCAGCGGTCCACGAACAGCGGCAGGAAGGGGGTGGCCGGGTGCTTGGGGTGCTCGGCGGCGTACCGGGCGAACCGGCGCACCCACGCCTGGTACGGGAGCTCCTCCACCGGGTAGCCGAACGCCCGTAGCCGGGCGGTGAGTTCGCCGAGCAGCGGGTGCCGGGGGTTGGTCAGGTGGTACGCCTGCCCGGTGGCCTCGACGTGGGTGGCGAGGTAGGTCACCGCGCGGGCGAAGCTGTCGGCGGGCAGGAAGTCCATCGGCAGGTCCACGTCGGGCGCGCACCCGGTGTCGGCGATCAGCCGGATCAGTGCGCAGATCTCGGTGGTGCTGTTCATCGCGCCGGTGGCCTGGTCGCCGGTGACGTCGTTCAGCCGGTGCACGGCCACCGGCAGACCGGCCTCGGCGGCCTGCCGCAGCAGCTCCTCGGCGACCCACTTGGTCTCCGCGTACCCGACCGAGAGGTGCCCCGGGTGCCCCAGCGGGGTGCGCTCGGTGACCTGCCGGACACCGGCCGCCCCGTAGCCGGCCAGCACCGACATGCTGGACAGGTGGTGCAGCGGGACGGCCCGGGAGTGCCCGGCCAGCCGGACCAGCTCGCGGGTGCCGCCGACGTTGACGGCGCTCAACTCCCGGTACGGATAGATGAAGTTGACTCGGGCGCCGCAGTGCAGGATCAGGTCGAGTCCGTCGGCCAGCTCGGTGAACCGACGCTCGGTCAGCCCGAGCAGCGGTGCCCCGAGGTCGCCGGGCTCGGGCACCACCCGGCCCGGCGCCACGCCGTCCAGCGGGTCCCGGAGCAGGTGGCGCAGCCCGGCCGCGCGCAGCCGGTCCAGCGCCTGCCCGGGGTCGGTGTCGCGGACCAGGCAGTGCACGGTGGCGTCGGTCTCCCGGAGCAGGGTGTCCAGCAGGTGCGAGCCGCAGTAGCCGGTGGCCCCGGTCAGCAGGATCGCGCCGGGGCGGCGCCAGTTCGGCACCGGCCCGCCGTTGCTCCTGATCGGTACCCCGAGCTCGGCCTCGCCGACGAAGTCGGGCGGCGGGTCGCCGGCCGTCAGGGTCCCGGCCCGGGCCGCCTGGGTGTTGCGGGCGAACGCGGCCAGCGTCGGTTCGGCCAGCAACGCACGGGTGAGCGCCCGGAGTTGACCGACCCCGATGCCGAACATGATCCGGGCCCTGGCCAGCATCTCGGTGGCCAGCAGCGAGTCGCCGCCGATCCGGAAGAAGTCGTCCCCGGGATGCACCTGCTCCAGGTGCAGCATCCGGGCCCAGAGCTCGGCCACGCCGGTGCCGACCGGGGTGAGCGGCTCGGCGGCGGCCGTCGGTGGTGGCGGCGGGGGAGCGGTGGAGAGCAGCAGGCCCTTGCGGTCCAGCTTGCCGTTGTGGTCCAGCGGCAGCTCGGCCACCTCGGCCAGCCTGGCGGGCAGCATCCAGCCGGCCAGCCGCTCGGTCAGGAACCTGCTCACGTCCTCGGGCGGGACCGGGCCCGCGGTGGTGTAGAAGGCGGCCAGCGCCCCGTCCTCCGGCACCACGGCGGCCTGGTCCACCGCCGGGTGGTCGGTCAGGGCCGACTCCACCTCGGCCGGATCGACCCGGTAGCCGCGGATCTTCACCTGCCGGTCGAGCCGGCCCAGGCACTCCAGCTCGCCGTCCGCCCGCCACCGGCCCAGGTCCCCGGTCCGGCACATCCGGGCGCCCGGCTCGGCCGCGTACGGGTCGGGCCGGAACAGCTCGGCGGTCCGGCCCGGCTGCCGCCACAGGCCGAGCGCGACGCCGGGGCCGCCGATGAAGATCTCCCCGGGGCGTCCGGGCGGGACCGGCCTGAGCTGCTCGTCCAGCAGGTGCACGGTGGCTCCGCCCACCGGCCGCCCGATCGGCGCCGGGGTGCCGGGCGAGCCCGCCAGCAGCTCGGGGCGCAGCGCGCAGAGGGTGGAGGTGATGGTGGTCTCGGTGAGCCCGTAGGCGTTCAACAGCTGGACCCCGGGCCGTCGCCGGAGCCAGCGCCGGCAGTCCCCGGGCCGTACGGTGTCGCCGCCGACGATGACCAGCCGCAGGTCGCCCGGTGGCGCCGGGTCGCGCTCGGTGGCGTTCTGGAACTGGTGCCAGTACGCCGGGGTCAGGTCGGCCACGGTGATCCGGTGTGCCCTGAGCCGGTCGGCCAGCACCACGGTGGCGCCGCCGATCAGCGGTGCGAAGACCTGCTCCAGCGAGGTGTCGAAGCCGAGCGCGGCCAGCTGGAGCACCCGGTCCGCCGGGCGCAGCCCGTACGCCTCGACCAGCGCGGTCAGCACGGTGGCGAACGAGCGGTGACTGACCATCACGCCCTTGGGCTCGCCGGTCGATCCGGAGGTGTAGATCAGGTACGCCGGGTCCTCCGGCCCCGGGACGGGCAGCGGGCCGCCAGGATCCGGACCGTCCTCGACCACCATGGCGCGGTCGGTGAGCTCGCGGTGGTCCCGGTCGGTGAGCACCGGGTCCGCCCCGGCGTCGGCGATCAGCCGGTCCAGCCGGCGCTGCGGCAGCGCGGGGTCGAGCGGCAGGAAGGCGGCGCCGGACCTGAGCACGGCGAGCAGCGCGACCACCATGCCGGGGCTGCGGTCATGACAGACCGCCACGGTGTGCCGCGCTCCGACACCACGGGCGACCAGCCGCCGGGCCAACCGGTCCGCGCGCCGGTCCAACTCCGCGTAGTCGAGCGTGCCGTGTTCCGAAATCACCGCAGGATGACCGGGAATCAGCCGGGCCCTGGCCCGGACCAGTTCCGGCACGGAAATCTGCGCGGAATCGGTGGAACGCGGGCGGATATCCGTCCACAGAGCGTCGACGGCCGTTGTACAGTCGGCCAACGCCGCTGGTCGTCCCACCTGTTGCCAGCCTGGCGGCAACTCGCGAAGGCTCGGCCAGATCGAGTACTGGCCGCGCGAGTTCACCACCGTCACGTGCAATTCACGGTCCGCCACCTGTGGTCTCCCGGTGTGCTTCAAGCCCCCCGTGAACTGTTCTTCGAATATACGCCGTCAGGTATTCTGGTCAGGATTCCATTGAGGTTCCCCCGCCCCAGAGGCTGCGATGACCAGATGGCGATGGCCCTACCCGGCGTACGTCTTCCTCGGCTGGATGGCCCTGCTGACGGCGTTGTACTACACCCACCCCGACCAGCGGATCATCTGGTGGACCGGGATCGGCCTGAGCGGTGTGGCCGCGATCGTGTTCGGCACCTTCCGCAACCGGCCGAGCTACCCGCTGCCGTGGTTCCTGCTGGCCGCCGCGAACCTCAGTTTCACCGCGGGCGAGGTCGCCGAGGTGGTGCAGACCGAGATTCTCAACAGGGTCAACCCGTTCCCGTCCATCGCGGACGGCTTCTACCTGCTGACCTACCCGCTGTACGCGGCCGGGCTGCTGCTCTTCATCCGCCGCCGAAGCGCGGGCCGGGACCGGGGCAGCCTGCTGGACGCGCTGACCTTCACCGCCGGTCTGGCGCTGCTGGTCTGGATCTACATCGTGCTGCCGTCCGCGCAGAACCTCGAACTGACGTGGGTTCAGAAGACGTTCTCGATCGCCTACCCACTGGGTGACATCCTGGTACTGGCCATGCTGGTACGGCTGTTGGTGCCACGGGGCCCGCGCAGCTGGTCGCTGCGGCTGCTCACCGTGGGCACCCTGGGGATGCTGGCCTCGGACGTGATGTTCGGGCTGATCCAGCTGCACGGGACCTGGCGGATCGGCACCCCGGTGGACCTCGGCTGGGCCGCGTTCTACACCGCCTGGGGCATCGCCGCGATGCACCCCTCGATGGTCACCATGACCCGCCCGGCCCCGCGCCGGCGGCCCGAGGTGGCCCGGGGCCGGATCGGGCTGCTCGCCTTCGCCTCGCTGATCGCCCCGGCGATCCTGATGCTGGACGCCTTCGCCGGCGACACCAGCAACGTCGGTGTGGTGGCCGCGTTCTCCGCGCTGCTCTACCTGCTGGTGCTGGCCCGGCTGGCCGGGGTGGTGAGCACCCACCGGGAGACCGTGGCCCGCGAGCGGGTGCTCAGGGTGGCGGTCAGCTCACTGGGCGCCGCCACCCGGGTGGACGAGGTGACCAGCGCGCTCCGGGCGGCCGGTGCCGCGCTGCCGCCGCCCGATCCGCGCCGCCAGGTGCTGCTCGGACTGAGCGAGGAGGGCGGCGGGATCAGGTTCCAGCCGCCCTACGGCCGGCGCGGTGACTGGCCGGCCTTCCGGGTCCCGCACGCCGTCCATCTGCTGGCCGCCAGCGGGCGCAGCCACCAGTGCCGGGTGGCGGACCTGGGGGAGGAGCTGGAGTCGGCGCTGCACGACGTCGGCCAGGCCCTGGTCTGCCCGCTGGCCCTGCAGGACCGGCCCACCGGCGACCCGCTGATCGGCGTGCTGATCGTCGGCGGCGAGGAGGAGGAACTCTCGGCGCTCACCGACACGGTGGGATCGCTCGTCTCGCAGGCGGCGCTGGCGCTGGAGCGGATCACGCTCAGCGAGGAGGTCAACCGCCGCAACAGCGAGGCGTACTTCCGCAGCCTGGTGCAGAACGCCTCGGACGTGATCCTGATCCTGGACGAGAGCGACCGGGTCAGGTACGCCTCCACCTCGGCCGACCGGGTGCTCGGCCATCCCGACCTGGTCGGCAAACCGATCGCTGCCCTGGTGCCGCCGGAGGAGAGCCTCGGCGTGGTCGGTGCGCTGGACCAGATGCGCGAGCCCGGCAGCCGGGAGCGGCGCGAGCACTGGCGGATGATCCGGCACGACGGGGTGGCGATCGAGGTCGAGGTCAGGCACAGCGACCTGCGCGCCGACCCGACGGTGGCCGGGCTGGTGCTGACCCTCCGGGACGTCACCGAACAGCGGCAGCTGGAGCGCGAGTTGAGCCACCGGGCGTTCCACGACTCGTTGACCGGGCTGGCCAACCGGGTGCTCTTCCACGACCGGGTCAACCAGGCCTTCCGACGGGGCGTCCGGGGTGGCAGGGCGGCCTGCGTCCTGCTGATCGACATCGACGACTTCAAGGTGGTCAACGACGCGATGGGCCACAGCGTCGGCGACGAGCTGCTGGTGGCGGTCTCGCTGCGGCTCTCCACCATCGCGCGGGCCTCGGACACCGCCGCCCGGCTCGGCGGCGACGAGTTCGCCGTGCTGATCGAGGACGCCCGCACCCCGGCCGACGCCGAGGGCTTCGCCGAGCACGTGATCCGCGCCTTCGACGAGCCGTTCCGGCTCAGCGTCGGCCCGGTCAACGTCTCGGTCAGCCTGGGGGTGGCGACCACCGACGACAGCGTCGACTCCACCGAGCTGCTCACCCACGCGGACCTCGCGCTGTACGCGGCCAAGGGCTCCGGCAAGCGGCAGTGGCGCCGGTTCCAGCCGGTCCTGCAGGAGGGCATGATCGAGCGCCACGAGCTCCAGGAGAGCCTGCACGGCGCCGTCGCGGACTCCGCGTTCCACCTGCTCTACCAGCCGATCGTGGAGATCGGCAGCGGCGACCTGGAGGGCTTCGAGGCCCTGGTGCGCTGGCCGCACGCCAAGCGCGGTCTGGTCCCGCCCGAGCAGTTCATCACGCTGGCCGAGGAGAGCGGGCAGATCGTCCCGCTCGGCGCCTGGGTGCTCGGCCGCGCCACCGCCGAGGCGGCCCGTTGGCAGCAGACGCCGGGCGGCGGCCACCCGCTCTACGTGAGTGTCAACGTCTCGGCCCGGCAGTTCCGCGACCCGGGCTTCGTCGAGGTGGTGCTGGCGGCCCTCGACGGGTGCGGGATGGAGCCGGGATCGCTGGTGCTGGAGCTGACCGAGAGCGTGCTGATGCAGCGTGACGACCGGGTCAGGTCCGACCTGCTGATGCTGAGTGAGCTGGGGGTCAGGCTGGCGATCGACGACTTCGGCACCGGGTACTCCTCGCTCAGCTACCTGCGCGAGTTCCCGATCACCATCCTGAAGATCGACAAGTCCTTCATCGACGGCCTGGAACGCTCCCCGCAGCAGTACGCCCTGGTCGAGGGCATCACCCGGATCGCCGAGACGCTGGGCGTCCGGGTGATCGCGGAGGGGATCGAGACCGCCCGGCAGCGCGAGCTGCTCGGCGTGATGGGCTGCCCGCTCGGGCAGGGCTACCTGTTCGCCCGCCCGATGGAACCGGACAAGGCGGAGGCCCTGATCCGCAGTGGCCGGGCGTACGCGGAGTTGCCGGGGGCGGTCTCCTGAGCCTGGGCCGGGCAGGGCCACCGGCTGGGCTAGGATCGCGCCCATGCCGGCGGTCACCCGAGTCCCGAACCACGGCCCCCGCCGTGCGGTACTCGGCTGGTGGGCCGCGCTGGTGCTGGTGCTGGCCGTCGCCCTCTCGCACGGCCTCGGCGCCGAAGGCCCGTCCGGGCACCACCCCGTCGGCCTGGCGGCAGCGGCCGCGCACGGCGACCACCCGACCGGGCACGATCACGACACCGCTGAACCTCGCCACGACGAGGCCGCGCCTTGCGCCGCGAGCCATCCGGGCCCGGATCCGGACGACGAGCACGGTACGCACTCCTGCCTGGCCGGCCAGCCGGGCGACGGCGTCGGCCCGGCCGCCCCGGGGCCCGCGCTCGCGGTCGAACCGCCGACCCCCGCCGCCGCTGCGGTGGCCGGCCCCGGCGGCAGGCCGGTGCCCAGGCCGCCACCGGAAGACACCCCCTCACCGGGCAGGCTGCGGATCTAGCGGGGCTCCCCGTCCGGCCGGAAGGCCGGGCGGGTCACGCCCCGCTCCGCCATGCCCGCGTGCCGTTCGCCGCCGTGGGCCTGGCCCCGCCACGCGCCCCGAAGGCCGGTCCCGTGCCCAACTCCGTCCCCACCCTGTCGCCGCCCGTCAACCCTCCCGTGTCGCAGCGCCGTTCACACCGGGCCCGACCGAGACAGCCCGCGCTGCTCAGCCGCTATCTCGGCTACGTCGGCTACTTCGTCGGGACCGGACTGATCAGCGGTGCCGTGGTGCACCACCCGCTCGACCCGGCCCGGTACACCGTGATCGGCCTGGCCGGGGCAGCGCTCTTCCTGGTCGCCGCGCTGGCCGCCGAGCTCCGGCGCCCCGGCCGTACGTCGGTGGGGCGGCTGCTGCTGGTGCTCGGCAGTTCGCTCGCGCTCTCGTTCGGCATCGGGATGCTGAGCGGTGGCCTCCAGCACTTCGAGGACTTCCCGGCCCGGGCGGCGGCGCTGATCCCGTCCGGCCTGCTGCTCTCCTTCCTGGCCTACACCGTCAAGGAGGCCGACCGCCCGGTCCGGCGGATCCTCGGGCTGCCCGGTCTGGTGGTGCTGGTGGCGGCGGTGCTCGCGTACGGCGGGCTGAACCGGCTGGCGGCCGGGATGGCCGTGCCCGCCGACGGTCACAGCCACAGTCACGGCGCGGAGGTCGAGGAGCACCCGGCATCGGCCACGCCGGCCGCCACACCCTCGGCCGTGGTCCCTTCGGCAGCTCCGTCGGTTGCTCCGCCGGTCGCCCCGTCCGTCGCTCCGTCGCCGAGCAAGTCGGGCCACTTCGCCGACGGGCACCAGCATTGAGGAATACCCCCTGGGGGTATATGGTTCCAGTGTCCGAAGGGACGACGAGCACGGGGAGATCCGATGAACCACGAGCACGGACAGCACGAGCACCAGACCCGGGCGGGCAGCTGGCGGAATGCCGCGCAGGCGACGCTGCACTGCCTCACCGGCTGCGCCATCGGCGAGATCCTCGGCCTGGTGATCGGGACCGCCCTCGGTCTGCACACCGGGACGACCGTCGTGCTCTCCGTCCTGCTGGCCTTCGTCTTCGGCTACGCGCTCACCATGCGCGGTGTCCTGCGGGCGGGCCTGGACCTGCGTGGCGCGTTGAAGGTCGCACTGGCAGCTGACACCGTGTCGATCGTGGTGATGGAGCTGGTGGACAACAGCGTCATGGTCGGGGTCCCCGGTGCGATGGACGCCGGTCTGGACAGCCTGCTGTTCTGGGGCGCGCTGGCCTTCTCGCTGGTGGTCGCCTTCGTGCTGACCGTCCCGGTGAACCGCTGGCTGATCTCCAAGGGCCGGGGCCACGCCGTGGTCCACGCCCACCATCACTGACCCACCCTCAGCCAAGGATCTCGCCGCCATGCACCCCGAACGCCGCCGCCACCGAGCTCACCTGCGGGTGCTGCTCGTCCTGGCCACGCTGCTCGGGGTGCTGGCCATGCACGGCCTCGGCGCAGTCCCGGCCGTCTCGGCCCCGTCCGCAATGAGCGCGGAGCACCACCCGCAGCACCCGCACGACGAGGGCGACGGCGGCCACGACAGTCACGACAGTCACGCCGGGCCGATGTGCCTCTCCGGCGCGGTGGCAACCCCCTTCGCCCCGGCCCCGCCAGGACCGGCCGCACCGTACGCCTCCGGCGTGGCCGCCCCCGCTCCGGTCGGCGCGACCAGCGGCGAACCGGACGGCGGCCGGGCCCCGCCCAGCCTCGCCGAGCTGCAACTTCTGCGCAGATAGGCGGCCCCGCTCCGGACCGCCCAACTCACCTTAGTACGCAGGAGATCCCCGCCATGAACACCAAGCCGAACCGCCGCCTCCCGCTGGCCGCAGCCGCGCTGCTCGCGAGTGCCCTGCTGCTCACCGCCTGCGGCAGCGGTGGTGGCCACGACGCGCACAACGCCGCCCCGGCCACCAGCGGCACGACCAGCACGAAGGCTTACAACGCCGCCGACGTGGCCTTCGCCCAGGGCATGATCCCGCACCACCGGCAGGCCCTGGAGATGGCCGAGTTGGCGGCCGGCCGGGCCGCCTCGCCCGAGGTCAAGCAGCTCGCCGCCGCCATCCGGGCGGCCCAGGACCCGGAGATCGCCACCATGTCCGGCTGGCTGACCGGCTGGGGCGAGCAGGTTCCACCGCTCGGCGCGGCCGGTGCGCACGCCGGTCACGGCGGGGCCGGGACGGCGGGCATGATGACCGAGGCCGAGATGGCCTCGTTGAAGGACGCCACCGGAGCGGCCTTCGACACCGCCTTCCTGAAGCTGATGGTGGCTCACCACACCGGGGCCCTCGAGATGGCCAAGGCCGAGCAGAGCAAGGGGGGTTACGCCCCGGCGAAGGAGCTGGCGGGTGCGGTGATCAGTGGTCAGAGCGCCGAGATCGAGCAGATGAACAAGCTGCTCGGCTGACCTCGTAGCGCTGACCGACGGCCTGCGCCGCGGTCACCCCAGGGGGTGGCCGCAGCGCAGGTTCCACCGGCCGGAGCGGCCGGTCAGTTCGGTGGCGGTGAGCGGCGGTACGTCGATCCGCCAGAACGCCTGGGCCGGTACGGCGAGCGCGTGCACCACGGCCGCCCGGATCAGCTCGGGTTCGGCCACCACCAGTACCGGGCCGTCCGGGAGGGTGGTCAGCCAGTCGGCCGTCCGGGCGCAGAGCGCGGTCAGTGACTCCCCGCCGTGCGGCGCGGCGTCCGGGTCGGCGAGCCACTGCCCGACGGCCTCCGGTTCGGCGCCGGCCACCTCGTCCAGGGTCCGGCCCCGCCAGCGTCCCATCGACCAGCCGGCCGGGCCGGGCGCCCCGGTCAACCCGAGCGCCTCGGCGGTCTCCCGGCAGCGCGCGGTGGGGGAGACCAGCACCACCCCGTCGGCCCGGACACTCCCGGCCGCCGCCTCGGCCCGGCTCCGTCCGACGGCGTCCAGCGGCTCACCGTCCTCGAACCGGGCCCCGCGCAGCGCGGCCCCGATCGCCGGTGAGATGAACATCACCCGTACCGTCATCCCGCTCTCTCCCTCTGCTCAACTGCCGGTCACCGGCGCCCGATCGGCCACCGCCCGGCGCACTGGGGCGGAGCGCACTCCGGTACGCGCTCCCTTGGCTGGCTCCCCCGAATGGCGGTACGGTTCGCAGCGACATGACGACGGCAGGACGGAAGCCGGTGAGAACCCGGCACGGTCGCGCCACTGTATGCCGAGCAGGACCCCACCCAGGTGCGGGAACTGCCGGTGAGTCAGACCCGAGGGTCGTCGTCCGAGCTCCAACGACTGGGACGCGCGTTCCCCAAGGAGGTCCTGCCATGGCTCAGGCCATCGTCTCCCCCACCACCGAGGTCACCGAGACCCTGCCGATCCGGGCACTGCTGCCCTGGGCGGTCTTCCTCGGCACCCTGATGCTGGTGCTGCTCTACTTCGTCGGCGCCGAACAGGGCGCCACCTCCGTGTTCTCCGGCGCCTCCGTGCACGAGTGGGTGCACGACGGTCGCCACCTGCTCGGCTTCCCCTGCCACTGACGGAGAACACGCACATGCCTTCGTCAACTGTCAGAAACCTGCTGGTCCGTGGCATGCTCGCGGGCCTGCTGGCCGGGGTGCTGGCCTTCGCTTTCGCCTTCCTGGTGGGTGAGCCGTCGGTCGACGACTCGATCGCCCTGGAGAGCACCGCGTCGGCGCCGCAGCACGTCCACGGCGGGGACACCGCCGCCGCCCCGGCGGCCCCGGCCGCCGAGGAGGAAGAGGAGTTGGTCAGCCGGTCGATGCAGTCGACCTTCGGGCTGGCCACCGGCGTCCTGGTCTACGGTGTCGCGCTCGGTGGTATCGCCGCCCTGGTGTACTGCTTCGCGCTCGGCCGGATCGGCCGGTTCTCGCCCAAGGCGACCGCCGCCCTGGTCGCGGCGGCCGCGTTCACCACCGTCTACCTGGTGCCGTTCCTCAAGTACCCGGCCACGCCGCCCGCGGTGGGCAACCCGGACACCATCGGCAAGCGCACCACGCTGTTCTTCCTGATGATCCTGCTCAGCGTGCTGCTCGCGGTCGCGGCCGTCATCCTCGGCCGCCGCCTCGCCCCGCGCCTGGGCAACTGGAACGCCTCGGTGCTGGCCGGCCTCGCCTTCGCGGTCGCCGTCACCCTGGCCTTCGTCCTGCTGCCGGGCAACGAGGACGCGGTCAAGGAGACCTTCCCGGCCGCTCTCCTGTGGCAGTTCCGGCTGGCCACTCTGGGCATCCAGGCCGTCCTGTGGACCGCCTTCGCCCTGGTCTTCGGCCACTTCGCGGAGCGCCTGCTGGCCCCCCGCCCGGCCCCGGCCACCCCGCCCGCCACGGCGGTCCCGGCCGCCTGACCCACCGTCACCACCCTCTCGGGGCCTGCCGCACGCGCGACCGTCGGCGGGCCCCGAGGCGTTTTCTCAGGTCAGTTGGGCGGCGTACGGATGTCGCGCTCGTGCAGTCCGCCTCCTCAACGTTCGCGCGCAACGCTGCGAGCGAGCCGTGGTCGGCCCTCAGGGTACGAGGGCCGACCACGCGTGTGTCACTTCGTTTTCCGCAGGCCCAGCAGCAGGTCGACGGTCAGGAACGCCGCCAGCGAGATGCCCAGCAGCGGGAGGAACCAGCCGACGGCGATGGCGGTGAGGGCCAGGGCGGCGGCGGCCTTGGGGGACTGGCGCCAGGCGCCGGCGGGGTAGGGGCGGCCGAAGGTGCGGGGGCCGGGGCGGCGGTGCCACCACATGCGGTAGCCGAGCAGGGTCATCGCGATCAGGCCGGCGGCCAGGGCGATCAGGGCGAGTTCGTTGGCCAGGCCGAAGGTGAGGCCCATGTGCAGGTCGATGCCGAAGCGGGTGAGCTTGGCGCCGAGGGGGTAGTCGGCGAAGCGGAGTTCGGAGGAGACGGTGGCGTCGGTGGGGTCGATCGCGACCTGGTCCAGGCGGACCGGCCACTGCTTGTCGATCTCCTTGACCGCGTAGGCCTTGCCTGCGGCCTTCGGCGGGACGAGTTCGACCGGGCCGTCGATGCCGGCTGCGGCCGCTGCGGCCATCACCTGGTCGACGCCGACCGGGGCGGCGGGGGCGCCGGTGGGGTCGGCGTGGCCCTCGTGGGCGGAGTGGTCGCCGCCGCCGGTGGCGGTGGCCAGGGCGGGGGTGGTCCAGCTCAGTGAGGTGCGGAGCTGGTCGATGTGGTCACCGGCGTAGGTCGACCAGGTGAGGCCGGTGGCGGACAGGCCGAGCAGGCCGAGGGCGGCCCAGAGGCCGAGCGCGCCGTGCCAGGACAGTGAACGACGACGGCCCGTCAGACCCGCCTCGGGGCGGGCGTACCGCTTGCGGCGGCGGCCGAACCAGAGTGCGAGCCCGCCGAGCACCACCACCCAGAGCCAGCTGGCGGCCAACTCACTGTAGATCCGCCCGGGTTCGCCGAGCTGGAGGTTGGCGTGCAGCTTGGAGAGCCAGGCCCGGAACGGGAGCGCCCCGGAGCTGCCATAGCTCTCCAGCGCGCCGCGCACCTCGGCGGTGTACGGGTCGACGAAGACCGCGAGCTTGAGGCCCTCGTCCAGGGTCGGCACGTTCAGCAGGACCTGGGTGGTGGCCTCCGGGTCGTCGGAGGTACGGACCAGGGCGAGCTTGCCCTCGGGGTGGGAGGCCGTGGCGGCGTCGATCTGCCGGGACAGCGGCAGGGCGGCGGTGCCGACCTGGGAGACCGTCAGCTGGTCCGCGTAGACGAAGCGTTCTATCTGGTACGAGCCCGCGTACAGCAGGCCGCTGACGGCGGCGACCAGCAGGAAAGGGGCGATCAGGATGCCCGCGTAGAAGTGCAGGCGGAGCAGCAGCGGACGGAGCCCGGCCCAGGGGGAGGGCTTGGCAGGGGTCGCCTCGGTGGGCGGTCGTTCGGTTTCGGACAGCATGAAGCAGCTCTCTCCGGCTCAGGAGGACGTGCGCACTCGACGGTGCGTCACGGTGAAGGGAAGGTCCGGCCGCAGGTGCGGAAGAAGGCACGGCGGAACGGACCGGCGGCACCCGGAAACGGGCACGGCCGACCACCGGGCGCCCGATGGGCCCGGTTTCAGGAGCAGGAGAGAGCGGGCGGCCCGCGCCGCGAGACGGCGGCGGAGAGCAGCAACAGCAGCGCGGGCGCCGGGCTGTACCGGAACGTCAGGCCGCGCGGCCGGGGGAGGGCGGGGACGGTGGGTGCGGTGGTGACCAGCCTGACCAGCCAGCCGCCGACGGCGACGGCCGCGCCGAGCAGCAGCCCGGCCAGGGCGTGTTCGCCCTGGGCCAGCCACCAGGCGCAGACCAGCGCGAGCACGGCGTGCACCAGGAGCATCTGCGGCTCCATCGACATCGGCAGCTGCTCGGCCGAGGCGGCCGGCATCTCGTGCGCCATGTCATGGGCCATGCCGTGCGTCATGTCGTGATGGTGCATCGGCTGACGCTCCGGCACCGCGCCCAGCCCGAACAGGTGGTGCAGCCCGTACTGGGTGGCGAAGCACGCCCCCAGCAACGCCCCGAGCCCCCGGCGCTGCCCGGCCAGCAGGTAGCCGCCGCCGGCCGTCAGGCCGACCGCGAGCCCGAGCATCCCGGGCTGGACCGGAGCCCCGCCGGCCAACCGGTGCACCCCGAGCGACGCGGCCGCGCACACCGCCGCGAAGGCGACAGCGCGGAACGCGCGGAAGAGAGGCTGGCCGGTGTGCACTGGGGAAGGATGGCAGACCCGACGCCCGCCCGGCAGAGGGGGTGGAGGGTCCGTCAGATCCGGCCGATCCCTTTCGTCAGGGGTTCCGGGTACACGAAGCACGGCGCGAACCGGCCGCATCGGCCGCCTGGGCGGCCGGTGTCGACGACCTGTCAGGAACGGCACCCCGGGGCTTTTGCCGATTTGTGACCACCCCCGGTGTGGGCAAGTGCTTAGGCATGGCTTAGCTTACTCCTGGGTGAGGGTGTCCTAAGTAGCCTTCGCCCATCCCTCAAGCCGTCCCCGCCCGTGGAGTCTCCTGATGCCCGTCCGTCGCCCGCACCTCGCCGCGCTGCTCACCCTCGCAGTGGCCGGAGCCGCGCTGACCGCCTGCACCGAGCAGAAGAAGGACGTCTCCTCCGACGGCTCGATCCAGGTGAACGCCTCGGACACCGCCTGCCAGCTGTCGAAGACCAGCTTCCCGGCCGGCGCCGTCAACTTCGCGGTGCAGAACAAGGGTTCCAAGGTCACCGAGGTCTACGTCTACGCCGCGGGCGACAAGATCGTGGCCGAGCGGGAGAACATCGGTCCCGGCACCAAGGCCACCATCACCTCCGAGATCAAGGCCGGCGAGTACGAGGTCGCCTGCAAGCCGGGCATGACCGGCGACGGCATCCGGCAGAAGATCACCGTGACCGGTGACGGCGCCCCGGCCAAGGGTGACCCGCGCCTGGACAAGGCGGTCGCCGAGTACCGCAAGTACGTGCAGGAGCAGGCCGACGCCACCATCCCGCTGGTGCAGAAGTTCGCCGACGCGGTCAAGGCCGGGGACCTGGAGGGCGCCAAGGCGGCGTTCGCCCCGTCCCGGGTCGGCTGGGAGCGGACCGAGCCGGTGGCCGAGAGCTTCGGTGACATCGACCCGAAGACCGACGTCCGCGAGGACGGCCTGGAGCCCGGCCAGGAGTGGACCGGCTGGCACAAGCTGGAGAAGTCGCTCTGGGAGGCCGGCGCGATCACCGACGCCGACAAGAAGCTCGCCGACCAGCTGGTCACCGACCTGAAGGACTGGCAGAAGGTGGTCGGCACCGCCGACATCACCGCCACCAGCATGGCCAACGGTGCCAAGGAGCTGCTCGACGAGGTCGCCACCGGCAAGGTCACCGGCGAGGAGGACCGCTACAGCCACACCGACCTGTCCGACTTCGCGGGCAACGTCGAGGGCGCGCTGAAGGCGTACGAGCTGATCAAGCCGGTCGCCGCCGAGAAGGACCCGGAGCTGGCCAAGACCCTGGACCAGGAGTTCGCCGCGCTGCAGGCGATGCTCGCCAAGTACAAGCAGGGCGACAGCTACACCTCGTACGACAAGGTCGCCGAGCCGGAGCGGAAGGCCTTCTCGGACGCCGTCAACGCACTCGCCGAGCCGCTGTCCAAGCTCGCCGCCGCCGTCGTGGTCAAGTAAGGCCTGAGGGAGAGTCATGAGCGAGCAGACGCAGGAACCCGCCGTGGAGCAGGACGGCCAGGACCAGCAGCCGAAGGGCTCGGTCAGCCGACGCGCCGTCATCGGCTGGGCCGGGGCCGGGGTGGCGCTGGGCGCCGCCGCGGTCGGCACGGTGGCCGCGGCCACCCAGGGTTCGGACGAGCAGGCCGAGGCCGCCCTCAAGGCGGTCCCGGACATCGAGTTCTACGGCGAGCACCAGGCCGGCATCGCCACCCCGGTCCAGGACCGGCTGCACTTCGCGGCCTTCGACGTCTCCACCACCAGCCGGGACGCCCTGATCCGGGTGCTCAAGGAGTGGACCAAGGCGGCCGCCGTGATGACCGGCGGCCGCGAGGTCGGCACCGGCGCGACCGGCCTGGCCGAGGCCCCGCCGGACGACACCGGCGAGGCCCTGGGCCTGCCCGCCTCCCGGCTGACCCTGACCATCGGTTTCGGCCCGACGCTGTTCGAGAAGGACGGCAAGGACCGGTTCGGCCTCAAGGCCAAGCGGCCCGAGGGCCTGATCGACCTGCCGCCGTTCCCGCACGACAACCTGGACCCGGCCCGCAGCGGCGGCGACCTCTGCGTGCAGGCCTGCGCCGACGACCCGCAGGTGGCGGTGCACGCGATCCGCAACCTGGCCCGGATCGGGATGGGCGTGGTCACCGTGCGCTGGTCCCAGCTCGGCTTCGGCAAGACCTCCTCCACCACGCCGGAGGCGCAGACCCCGCGCAACCTGATGGGCTTCAAGGACGGCACCCACAACGTCTCGGGCAAGGACACCCCGACCCTGGACGAGCACGTCTGGGCCGCGCCCGGCGACGGCCCGGAGTGGATGACCGGCGGCTCGTACCTGGTGGCCCGGCGGATCCGGATGCACATCGAGACCTGGGACCGCACCCCGCTCTCCGAGCAGGAGGACATCTTCGGCCGGACCAAGCGCGAGGGTGCCCCGTTCGGCAAGCAGAAGGAGCACGACGCCCCCGACCTGGAGGCGATGCCGAAGGACGCGCACGTCCGGCTGGCCCACCCGGACAGCAACAGCGGGGCCAAGCTGCTCCGCCGGGGCTTCTCGTTCACCGACGGCTCGGACGGTCTCGGCCGACTGGAGGCCGGGCTGTTCTTCCTGGCGTACCAGCGCGACACCCGCAAGGCCTTCGTCCCGGTGCAGCGCAAGCTGGCTGCCACCGACGCCCTCAACGAGTACATCCAGCACGTCGGTTCGGCGCACTTCGCCTGCCCGCCGGGGGTCCGCAAGCCCGGCGAGTGGTGGGGCCAGTCACTCTTCGGCTGACCTGCCCCACCCGCACTAGCTCTGGAGGACACCCCCGTGTTCGGCAACTACCTGATCGGCCTGCGCGAGGGTCTGGAAGCCAGCCTGGTGGTCTGCATCCTGATCGCCTACCTGGTCAAGACCGACCGCCGGCAGGCGCTCACCCCGGTGTGGACCGGCGTCGGCGTGGCGGTCGGCCTGAGCATGGCGTTCGGCGCCCTGCTCACCTACGGCTCGAGCCAGCTCACCTTCCAGGCGGCCGAGACGCTCGGCGGCACGCTGTCGATCATCGCGGTCGGGCTGGTCACCTGGATGGTGTTCTGGATGCGCCGGACGGCCCGTCACCTCAAGACGGAGCTGCACGGCAAGCTGGACGCGGCGGTCGCGATGGGCACCGGTGCGCTGGTGTTCACCGCCTTCCTGGCCGTCGGCCGGGAGGGCCTGGAGACGGCGCTGTTCATCTGGGCGGCGGTGGAGGCCACCAGCGACGGCGTCCGGCCGCTGGTCGGCGCCTGCCTGGGCCTGCTCACCGCGGTGTTCCTCGGCTGGCTGTTCTACCGGGGCGCGCTGAAGATCAACCTGGCCAAGTTCTTCACCTGGACCGGCGCGATGCTGGTCGTGGTGGCGGCCGGGGTGCTGGCGTACGGCCTGCACGACCTGCAGGAGGCCGACATCCTGCCGGGCCTGGCGAACCACGCCTTCGACATCAGCACGACCATCCCCCGGGACAGCTGGTACGGCACCCTGCTCAAGGGCGTCTTCAACTTCCAGCCCGACCCGACGAAGCTTCAGGTCTGGGCCTGGGCGCTGTACGTGGTGCCCACGCTGTACCTGTTCCTGCGCAAGCCGGGCAAGGCGGCCCCGCCCGCGAGCCCCGCGAGCCCCGTGAAGGCCGACGCCGGCTGACGCATCGGGAGCTGACGCTCCGCCACCCGCCGCGTGTCCTTGGGCACGCGGCGGGCCACCGGGCAGGAGACTGGGCGGCGGAGGTGCCCGCCCATGTCCGACTGGCGTTCCCGTGCGGCCCGCGCGAGCAAGCGTCCGTTCGCCCGTCCCCCCGGGCAGCAGCCCGATCCCGCCCCCGAGCACTCGATGGACCCGCGCGCCGAGCACCTGAGCGACGACGGGGTGCACCTGGAGCGCTCGGTGGTGGACGCCGCCGTCTACCGGGACGGTCACCGGGTCGCCGGTGGCAGCAGCCTGGCCGAGGTCTACCGGCAGGTGCCCGGCGAGCCCGGCACGATGGCCTGGATCGGCCTCTACCGCCCGGCCGAGGAGCAGATGCTGGAGGCCGCCGAACGGTTCGACCTGCACGAGCTCGCGGTCGAGGACGCCATCGTCGCCCACCAGCGGCCCAAGCTGGAGCGCTACGGCGCGACCCTGTTCGTGGTGCTCCGGGCGGCCCGCTACCTGGACGAGAGCGAGCAGGTCGACTTCGGCGAGATCCACCTCTTCGTCGGCCCGCAGTTCGTCCTGACGGTGCGCCACTCGCAGTCCCCCGACCTCTCGGTGGTCCGCCGCCGGTTGGAGGACGATCCGGAGCTGCTGGCGCTCGGCCCGGAGGCGGTGCTGTACGCCGTGCTGGACGCGGTGGTGGACGGCTACGCCCCGGTGATCGCCGGGCTGCAGCACGACATCGACGAGATCGAGACCGAGGTCTTCAGCGGTGACCCCAAGGTCTCCCGACGGATCTACGAACTCTCCCGCGAGGTGATCGAGTTCCAGCGCTCGACCCGTCCGCTGTTGGAGATCATGGCCAGTCTGGAGGCCGGGTTCGGCAAGTACGGCACCGACGAGGAGCTCCAGCGCAACCTGCGGGACGTGGCCGACCACGCCACCACCGCGGCCGAACGGGTGGACGGCTTCCGGCAGATGCTGCAGAACATCCTCACCGTCAACGCCACCCTGGTCTCGCAGGCGCAGAACGAGGAGATGAAGCAGCTCGCCGAGGCCGGGCACGCCCAGAACAACGAGATCAAGAAGGTCTCTTCCTGGGCGGCCATCCTGTTCGCGCCGACCCTGATCGGCACCGTCTACGGGATGAACTTCGAGAACATGCCCGAGCTGGCCTGGGTGTTCGGCTACCCGTTCGCGATCGGCCTGATGGTGCTGGTCTGCCTCGGGCTCTACCTGGTCTTCAAACGCCGCGACTGGCTCTGAGCGGGCGAAGCCGCCGACTCCGCCGACAGGGAGAGGACGATCAGCAGCGCGAACGCGAGGACGGCGGTGAGCGTGCGCAGGTCGTTGAACAGCTCCCAGCGCTGCAGGATCTCCGCGTGGTCGGCCGGCGCGGAGGTGACGGCCCACTCCTTGATCCGGCCGTTGATCGGTATGTTGCCGAACCGGGTGGTCAGGAAGGACGCGAAGGTCAGCGCACCTGCCGCACCCGCGAGCGTCCGGGCCCGGCCTCGGGTCAGGACCGCGAGCGCGACGGAGCTCAGGGTCGACACGGCCATCGCCGTCTGCATGGTGATGCCGTTCATCTTCATCAGCTCGGCGTGGAAGGTCAGCCGCAGGTCGAGCGGTACGGCGTTGAAGGTGGGGACGAGGTTGGCGGCGCCGTAGCCGAACGCGCCGGCCAGTAGGCCGGTGGCGAGCAGGGCGAGCCCCAGGAGGATTCGGGTGCGCATGGTCGTGGGCTCCAGTACGTGGGTGCGGTGGGACCGGGTCGGTACTCCGACGACGCAGGCCCGCGAAATGTGAGGCCGGGTCGCCCGGAGGGTCCGTCAGCTGTGCTGGGAGGATGGCGGGGTGAACGACGCTCCTGGCTCCCCGATCCGGTCCGGTATCCCCGAGCACGGGCGGGTGCCCAAGTACTACGCGGTGAAGGCGGAGTTGGAAGCCCTGCTGGACGAGCTCGGCGAGGGCGGCGCGTTGCCCACCGAACGCGAGCTGGCGGCCAGGTACGAGGTCTCCCGGGAGACCCTCCGGCAGGCGGTGCGCGATCTGCTGATCCAGGGCAAGGTCCGCCGCCGGGGGCGCAGCACGGTGGCGGCCGGTCCCAAGCTGGAGCAGCCGCTCTCGCTGGCCAGCTACACCGAGGGTGTCCGGCGCCAGGGCCGGGTGCCGGGCCGGACCCTGATCGGACTCGAACAGTTCGGCGCGGACGGGCAGTTGGCGGACCAGCTGCGGCTGCCGGCCGGTGCGCCGGTCTGGCACCTGGAGCGGGTGCTGCTCGCCGACGGCGAGCGGGTCGGCCTGGAGAGCACCTACCTCGCGGTGGCCCGAATCCCCTCCCTGGAGCGGGAGTTCGACCCCGGTGCGTCGCTCTACGCGTTCCTGACCGAGAAGCTCGGCATCGAGTTCGGCGCGGCCGACGAACGGATCGAGACCGTCCTCGCCACCCCCCGCGAGGCCCTGCTGATCGGCACCCCGCCCGCCCTCCCGATGCTCCTGCTGCACCGCCTCACCCGGGACACCACCGGCGCCCCGCTGGAGCGGGTCCGCTCGCTCTACCGGGGTGACCGTTTCAGCTTCACCACCCGCCTGGAGCCCGGCTCCTGAGCCTGGGCGGGGCGCTCGGCCGGGGCCCTCGTAGTCACGGAATGATAACGGGTCTGGACCGAAGTTCGGGTGCTGTTCACGCCGGGTACCGCAGTCGGGGGAGTCCGCGCCACCGGGTGGCCCGAGTGTGGTCCGCGCCCCGCTCCAGCTCTGACGCTTCCTCAGGAGGACGACGTGACCGCAGGACTCCCCAGGCGCAGCCTGCTCCTCGGCACCGCCGCAGCCGCACTCGCGGCCGGCCCGCTCGCCCGTACCGCGTTCGCCGCCACCACCGCCCAGACCCCCAAGGTCCTGGTGATCGGTCTGGACGGCGCCATGTTCAACCGGATCAAGGACGCCGACGCGCCGAACCTGGACGCCCTGATGGCCGGCGGTCTGTCCGCCGCCAGCAGCCTGTACGCCAACCCGATGGCCGAGACGTCCTCGGGCCCCGGCTGGACCACCATCGCCACCGGCGTCTGGCCGGACAAGCACAACGTCAAGGACAACAACTTCACCGCGCCCAACTTCACCGCCTACCCGGACTGGCTGACCCGGGTGGAGCGGGCCGACTCCGCTTTCTCCACCTACGTGGTGGCCTCCTGGGCGCCGATCCCGAACACCATCTACTCGGCCACCGTCGACACCCGGGTGGCCACCCCGAGCGCCGAGTACGACGCCGGCACCACCTCCCGCGCGGTCGCCAGGATCCGGGACACCAACCCGGACGCGGTCTTCGTCCAGCTCGACAACGTCGACCACGCGGGTCACGCGAGCGGTTCGGCCAGCCAGGCGTACCTGGACGCGATCAAGGGCGTGGACGGCCAGGTCGGCCAGATCGTGGCGGCCGTCCGGGGGCGGGCCACGTACGCGCAGGAGGACTGGCTGATCATGGTGACGGCCGACCACGGGCACACCCCCACCGGTGGCCACGGCGGGTCGACCTGGGAGGAGCGGCAGACCTTCGTGATCGCCAACGGCGGTGGCCTGCCCGCCGGTTCGGTCCGCAACGACGTGCGGATGGTGGACATCGCGCCGACCGCGCTGGCCCACCTCGGGATCGCGATCGACCCGGCCTGGAACCTGGACGGCGCCCCGATCGCCAGCCTCACCCCGGATGCCTTCGACGCGCTGCGCCCGCAGCTGACCGGCCGGGTGGACGAGACCGGGATCGCGGCCGGCGTCATCGGCTTCACCCACACGGCGCCGACCGGCTGGTCGGTGGACAACTCGGCGATGGGCACCGGCGGTGTCACCGAGTGGCGCGGCTGGTCGTTCACCACCGACGAGTTCTGGACCAAGACCCAGCGTGACCAGTACCGCGAGCTCAACGTCAGGTCCCGGAACGTCTTCGCGGTCGCCGACTCCGACGAGTGGGCCGACAAGTCCTTCTCGGGCAACTACGACACCACGCTGGTGAGCCCGGCCTACCCGGTCTCGGGCCTGGCCACCGTCAAGGTCGAGTACACCTGCTACTACCAGCAGGAAGGCGCCCAGACCGCCAAGGTGCTGGCCTCCTGGAACGGCGGCGCCCCGGTAACCCTGGCCTCGTACAGCAGCCTGGTGAACGGCCGTCAGACCCACACCCTGACCGTCCCGGCCGGTGCCACCAACCTGCAGCTGCGGTTCCGCTACACCGGCAGCAACAACTGGTACTGGGTGGTCGACAACGTCCGGGTCTACGGCGTCTGATGCCCAACGCGGGTGCGGTGGCGGTTGGTTGGACGCCACCGCACCCGCGGTCAGTGGGCCTCGTGCAGGGTGTCGGTGGCCTTGATCTTCTGCCAGGACTTCGGCTCCTGGACGGTGGCCGCCCGCAGGGCCGGTGCGGTGCCGGCGGCGGGCTTGCCGCTGGTGTACAGCCAGGTGTGCAGCAGGTCGCCGAGCGGCTTGCCGGAGACCCGCTCGGCGTAGCGCTGGAAGTCGGCGACGGTGGCGTTGCCGTACTGGTGCTCGGCGGGCCAGCCGCGCAGCACGGCGAAGAACGCCTGGTCGCCGATCGCGTTGCGGAGCGCCTGGACGGCCAGTGCGCCGCGGTCGTACACGGCGGCGTGGAACTGGTTGTCGGGGCCCGGGTCGCCGGGCAGCACGGTCCAGAACGGGTCCTCGGCGGCCCGGCTGGAGTAGACCCAGTCGGCCAACTCCTGGGCGGTGCCCTCGTTCTCGTGCTCGGACCAGAGCCACTGGGCGTAGCGGGCGAAGCCCTCGTTCAGCCAGATGTCGCTCCAGCGCTCGAGCGAGACGCTGTCGCCGTACCACTGGTGGGCCAACTCGTGCACGACGACGGAGGTGTTGGAGCCGGAGGCGAAGATCCGCGGGCTGTAGTAGATCTGGCTCTGGGTCTCCAGGGCGTACCCGGGCCGGGTGTTGGGGACGTAGCCGCCGACGGTGGCGAAGGGGTACGGGCCGAACTGCGTGCTGAGCCAGTCGGTGATCTCGCCGGTGCGCTCCAGGCTGGCGCGGGCGGCGCCGGCGTTGTCGCCGAGGTCGCGGCTGTAGGCGGTGATGACGGGTATGCCGCTCTCGGTGACCGAGGTGCCGAGGTCGAACCGGCCGAGTGCGAGGGTGGCCAGGTAGGTGGCCTGGGGCTTGGTCTGCCGCCAGTTGTACCTGGTCCAGCCGAGGCGTGAACTCTGCGACACCAGTGCGCCGTTGCTGATCGCCTGGGTCCCGTCGGGGACCAGCACGGAGACGTCGAAGGTGGCCTTGTCGGAGGGGTGGTCGTTGCTCGGGAACCACCACCACGCCGACTCCGGCTCGCCGGCCGCCACGCCGCCGTCCGGGGTGCGCTGCCAGGCGGTGAAGCCGTAGGCGGTGACGGTGGACGGCACGCCGGAGTAGCGGACCACCACGGTGGCGCGCTCGCCCTTGCCGAGCGGCCTGGCGGGGGTGATCTCCAGTTCGTGTTCGCCGGTGGTCGTGAATCCCGCCTTGCGCCCGTTGACCTGCACCTCCTGGACGCCCAGGGCGAAGTCGAGGTTGAAGCGGGACAGCGCGGCCGTGGTGGTGGCCAGGATCGTCGCGGTGCCCTCGAGTTGGTCGGTGGCGGGCTGGTACTTGAGCCGCAGGTCGTAGTGCGAGACGTCGTACCCGCCGTTGCCGTACTGCGGGTAGTAGGCGTCCCCGGCACCGGACGCACCGACTGCGCCGGTGGCGGCACCGGCGGGGTTGGTCAGCAGCAGGGCGGCAGCCAGGGCCGCGGAGATGGTCAGCCTTTTGCGCACGGGTCCTCCGAAGTACCGGGGGTGGTGAGCGGACTGACCGACCGTAGGACGGCGGATGACCCGACGGGGGCGAACCGGTCCGGCTGTTATGAAATGTTCACGCTAAGAAACGGTCGGCGACCGGGGTGCGGTCTTATCTCCGGTCCGTCGAACGGTTAGCTTCGCCGGTACGTACCCCGGACGGAAGGACCACCGGCCCGTGATCGTGACAGCCCACCTGAGCGGCACCCATCTCGACTGGCTGGACAAGGCGCTCGGCTCGGTCGGCCACGCCGTCGACGAGAAGCGCGCCCGGCAGATCCTGCGCGATCTCGCCGCGGATGGAACCATCCAGCGCGTCGACGCCGATCGAGCTGCAGCAGGCGGTTCGCCGGACATCGGACGACCCCGGCCGGGATGCCCGCCCAGGTCATCAGACCACGTACGGAACTCGGTGGGCCGCACGGTGCGGCCGGGCCGAGAACGCCGTCAGCACTGCGCGCGTGCCTGCTTGACACCCGGTTCCGCGCTGTGGAGGTCGAAGGTGACGCTGAAGGTCTCCCGGGCGGCGTGGAGCGTGTCCGCGAGCGGCTGGCGCTTCTTGTCCTGCAGCGCGGCCACCCGGGCCACCTCCGCCGCCGCGCCCAGCCGGCCGACCGCCACGTCCCAGGACTGATCCGACGAACCGCTGGCCNGCTTCTTGTCCTGCAGCGCGGCCACCCGGGCCACCTCCGCCGCCGCGCCCAGCCGGCCGACCGCCACGTCCCAGGACTGATCCGACGAACCGCTGGCCGGCTGCTCGGGCATCCGCTCGGGCAGCATCCGCACCAGCATGCACGCCAACTCGCCGTCGGTCCTGGCCTGATCGCCATCCGACCCACCCGAACTGCAGCNCTGCTCGGGCATCCGCTCGGGCAGCATCCGCACCAGCATGCACGCCAACTCGCCGTCGGTCCTGGCCTGATCGCCATCCGACCCACCCGAACTGCAGCCGGCAATAGCCACCAGCGCTGCGATGACTGGGACCAGACGTCTCATCATGGCCATTCCCTCCCCCGGTACTCCACGCCTGGACGGTACTCCACGCCTGGACCAGCTTACGGGCGCACCCTCCCGCCAACAAGGCTCCCGTGACGGTCCATCAGCTCTGCGCCCGCTCAACCTCAGGCTGAGCGCGCTCATGGAACAGGCCAGCTTCTCCAAGCCCTGGGCGAGGCGGTCGGCGAGGTCGGCGATCCGGCGCAGCTCGTCGGCGGCGCGGGCGGGCATCCGGTAGTACATCGAGGCGTTGAGCAGGCCGTCGTTCCACTCACCGCTGCCCGGAACCACCTTCGCCGCGTCGGCCAGGTCGGTTTCGTTCATGCCGTTCCCCTCCCCGCACCGCGCTCCGTCGCTTGGCGTGACGGAGACGCTACCGTGTGGGCCCCTGACAGGCGGGAGGGTGGGGCGTCAGCGGCTGGCCGCGCCCGGGTGAAGCTCGATCCGTGGGCCGCCCTTCGGCGGGGCGAGGACGTCGCGGTAGTGATGGTCGAAGGACAGGACGGCCGGCCGGGCGAGGACGGCGTTGACTGCTTCGGCCTCCCCGGCGCGGCGGGCCACGTGGTGGTCGAGCAGCGCGTCAGCTCTGTACGGTGTCGTCGCCCGCCTGCCCGGCGCCCTCAGCTGCGCCTTCCCTCTCGCGCATCTTGCGTACCAGCTCCGCCTTCTGGTCGGCCGCACCCTGGCGGTCGAGGTTGCGATGCGGACCGTTGTTCTGCCGTTCGGTGCGGGACAGCCGTTTCCGCTGGCCACCGCCCATGCCCACGGGGTTGTTGATGTTCTTGCTCACGGTGGCAGCCTAGCTCGCTCAGGGGAAGGACCGTGAGTCGGTGCCCGGCTGGTCGGCTCCGGCGGCGAGGTTCGGCGGGCCGTCGAACACGGACCAGCCCGCCACCGGCTCGGTCGGGATCGGGAGGATGACGGCGGCGTGCTCGATCGCCAGCTCCTCCGGGGTGCGGCCGAGCACGGAGGCCAGGTCCCGCAGGATCTGCGCCTCCACCCCGGACACGGTGTCGCTCGCGGTGATCGACGGCTGCTCCGGCGGTGGCCACCAGGTGGTCGCTGGCCTCCAGCGCCCGGCGGCGCCGCACGGCCAAGTCGTCCAGGTCGGCGGCGGTGCGCAGCGCGAAGGATCCGGACGCGCACGTTCACCACGACCTGCCGCCGGCCCTCGCCTTCCACGTGCTCGACGACACCGGCCGTCTGACCACCCAGCTGCGCACCTGCTGACCGGACGTCAGCGCCCGCCCCCGGTCGGGGCGGAGCAGCAGGGTGCAGAGGACGGCGGTGAGCAGGTGGGCCAGGGCCAGCGCGGCCGAGGGGCTGTGCACCGGCAGGGCCGGGTCGGCCAGGCCCAGCAGGTGGCTCGGCCGGGGGGCGGGCAGGGGTGCGGCCGAGGTGCGGTCGAAGAGGACGTAGAGGGTGATCTGGGTGGCGGTCATCCACGCGCCGGTCAGCCCCAGCCCCGAAGTGCCCCTGGCGAGCAGCCCGTTGCAGAGGGCGGTGCCGGCCAGGGCCAGGGCCAGGGCAGGGAGCGGGAGTTCGGTGCCTTTGAGGGCGAAGTGCGCGGTGGCGGTGAGCGCTACGCAGAGGGTGGACGGGACGGCGACGCGGAGGGTGCGGAGCTGCCAGGTCTTCACAGTGCGTCAGCGTGGCACCACCGCCTTGTGGCGGGCTTGCGTCGCCCGATCGCGGACCGGCCCCCCGGAGCGCCCCCGTCGGGCACGAACCGGCCAATCACCGCACGGTGAAATCGGACTGACGGTCTGTCAGTTTCTGACGATGCAGCCCGAGCCTCTTCCCCAGTCATGTGATGTATGCAATGGTACATGTCACACTCCCCACCGTGTCCACGTCAGAACCGGGTCCAGGCTCGACTCCCGGTGCTGCCACGGTCCGCAACCCCCATTGCCGTGTCCCCATGCACGGCCGCAGACCGGCCCGGAGGCCACCTTCATGCGTAGTTCCCCCACGACGAAAGACGTCGTCCGGCTGTTGATAGCCGCCCTGATCTGCTGTCTCGGGCTGACCCTGCTCGCTCCGGCCGGTCAGGCCGCCGCGATCGGCGGCAAGGGCCCGCAGCCGACCCCGGCCCCCGCACCGAGGTCCGGTCCCGCCCCGCAGCCGGCCAGCCTCGCGGCGGCCGCCGACCTGGCCGCGGAGGAGGCCAAGGAGCCCACCGCGATCTCCGAGCGCGCCCCCCTGCGGGCGGTCAAGGAGACCTCGCAGCGCGAACAGAGCACCGCCAAGCCGAAGT
This sequence comes from Kitasatospora sp. Root107, assembly GCF_001424875.1. Classification (GTDB taxonomy): domain Bacteria; phylum Actinomycetota; class Actinomycetes; order Streptomycetales; family Streptomycetaceae; genus Kitasatospora. The sequence continues at coordinate 89,307 of NZ_LMCT01000072.1, forward strand.
CGGCACTCGGTGCGGCGGGCGTCACGGCCGTCTGCAACGTCGCCGACTTCACCTCGAAGACCGGGGCCGCCCTGGTCCAGCAGATCAAGGTCTCGGACCTGGACTGCGTGAACACGCTGTTCCAGCTCACGGGCGCCAACGCGCAGGCCGTCTTCCGCGAGGCCCAGATGGTCACGGTGGCTGACGCGCTGCGCGCGAACGCCACCAACTACCCGGGTGACAACAGCACTTCGACCGGGCAGCTGGTGCTCTTCCTGCGCGCCGGCTACTTCGTGCAGTGGTACAACGAGTCCACCGTGGGCAGCTACGGCCCGGCCCTGAAGAGCTCGATCATCGGCGCCCTGGACACCTTCTTCGCCGCCCCGCGCGCCGCGGACGTCAACGACGCCAACGGCGCGACCCTGGCCGAAGCGGTCATCCTGGCCGACAGCGCGCAGCAGAACGCGCACTACCTCGGCCTGGTCAAGCGCCTGCTGACCAGCTACAACAGCTCGTACGACAGCTCGTACTACATGGTGGCCGCGGTCAACAACGCCTACACCATCCTGTTCCGCGGCCACCAGACGCCGGAGTTCCTGCCCGCCGTGCAGGCCGACCCGAGCATCCTGACCGTGCTGCGCGACTTCGCCGTCGCCCACGACGACCTGCTCGGCACCGGCAAGTCCTACCTGACCGCCAACTCGGGTCGCGAGCTCGGCCGGTTCCTCGTGCACCCGGAGCTGCAGTCGGCGGTCCGTCCGCTGCTCAAGCAGCTGCTGGACCGGACGGCGATGACCGGCCGGACCTCCTCGATCTGGGTCCCGATGGCCGACATGACCGCTGAGTACGACGCGGCCAACTGCTCGTACTACGGCACCTGCGACCTGTCGAACCGGGTCCGCGCCGCCGTGCTGACGATCAACCACACCTGCAGCCCGAGCATCAAGATCGTCGCTCAGCAGATGACCTCGGCCGACCTCGCCGCCACCTGCACCAGCCTGAACAACCAGGACGCCTACTTCCACAGCGTGGTCAAGGACAGCGGGGCGGTGGCGAACGACAACAACACCACCATCGAGGTCAACGCCTTCGACTCCAGCGCCGACTACCAGACCTACGCCGGCGTGATCTTCGGGATCAGCACCAACAACGGCGGCATGTACCTGGAGGGCAACCCGGCCACCGCCGGGAACCAGCCGCGGTTCATCGCCTACGAGGCCGAGTGGGCGCGTCCGGACTTCCAGATCTGGAACCTCAACCACGAGTACACCCACTACCTCGACGGCCGGTTCGACATGTTCGGCGACTTCAACGCCGGCATGACCACCCCGACCGTGATGTGGGTCGAGGGCTTCGCCGAGTACATCTCCTACTCGTACCGGAACGTCGTCTACGACCGGGCGATCACCGAGGCGGCCAAGAACACGTACCGGCTCAGCACGCTGTTCGACACCACGTACGACAACTCGGACTCCACCCGGGTCTACCAGTGGGGCTACCTGGCGGTCCGTTACATGCTCCAGTCCCACCTACCGCACCGGCAACTGGGCGGCCGCCCGCACCCTGCTCACCTCCACCATCGGCACCCGCTACGACGCCGACTTCACCACCTGGCTGACCGCCTGCGCGGCCGGCGGCTGCGGCAGCTCCACCCCGCCCACCAACCAGGCGCCGGTCGCCGGGTTCACGGCGGCGGTGAACGGGCTGACGGTGAACCTCACCGACACCTCCACCGACGCGGACGGCACCATCGCCTCCCGTGCCTGGAACTTCGGTGACGGCACCACCTCCACCGCCACCAACCCCGCCAAGGCCTACGCCGCGGCCGGCAGCTACACCGTCCGGCTCACGGTGACCGACAACAAGGGCGCCACCGCGACCACCAGCAAGGCGGTCACGGTGGCCGCCCCCGCCCTGCCGGAGTGCTCTGCGGCCGACACCCGGGTGCTCGGCAAGAACTGCCGCCGCACCCACGTGTCCAACACGGTGCAGAACTACAGCTACTTCTACCTGTACGTCCCGGCCGGCACCGCCTCGATCAAGGTCACCGTCACCGGTGGCACCGGCAACGCCGACCTGTACTACAGCCCGACCAACTGGGCCACCACCAGCAACTACACCCAGCGTTCGGCGAATGCCGGCAACAGCGAGGCCCTGACCATCAGCAACCCCCCGGCGGGCTACGTGTACCTGAGCCTGTACGCCGTGACCAACTTCGACAACGTCAGCATCACGACCCAGTTCTGAGCCGACCGGACCACGGTGCCGCCTCACCCCTCCGGGGTGGGGCGGTTCCGGCTTTGCCGCCGTCAGCCCTCGGAGAAGGCGTTGGCCAGCCGGCGCAGGCCCTCGCCGATCTCCTCGGGGTTGTGGGTGGTGAAGGACATCCGCAGCGTGCGCGGGTCCGGGGTGGTGGCGTAGAAGGGTGCGCCGGGGACGTACGCGACGTCGTGCCGGACGGCGGTGGCGAGCAGGGTGGTCGCGTCGTGGCCGTCCGGCAGCCCGACCCAGAGGAACATGCCACCGGCCGGGTGGTTCCAACTGCTGCCCGCCGGAAGGGCCTTGGGCAGCCCGGTAAGCAGCGCGTCGCGGCGCTCGCGGTAGGCGGCCCTGATCAGGCCGATGTGCGCGTCCAGGTCGGCGTCGCGCAGGTAGCGGGCGGCGGCGGCCTGGTCGATGGTCGAGGTGTGCAGATCGGCCGACTGCTTGACGATCACGCAGGCGCGGCGCAGGGCGGCGGGGGCGCGCAGGAAGCCCAGCCGCAGACCGGGCGCGAGGATCTTCGAGAACGAGCCCAGCAGCACGGTCCGGTCGGCGGCCGCCGGGAGTCCGGCGATCCACGGCTCGGCCGCCCCGTCGTAGCGGAGTTCGCCGTACGGGTCGTCCTCGATGATCCAGAAGCCGTGCCGCTCGGCGAGTTCGGCCACCGCCCGGCGGCGCGGGGTGTCCAGGGTGCGGCCGGTCGGGTTCTGGAAGGTGGGCACCAGGTAGAGCGCCTTCGGCCGCTCCCGGGCCACCAACTCGGCCAGTGCCTCCGGGATCAGGCCGCCGTCGTCGGTCGGCACCGGCACCACCCGGGCACCGGCGAAGGCGAAGCACTGCAGCGCGGCCAGGTATCCCGGGTCCTCCACCAGCACCACGTCGCCGGGCTCCAGCAGCGCGGCGG
>NZ_LMCT01000072.1:92480-106563 GCF_001424875.1 Kitasatospora sp. Root107
AGACCCTGCTGCGAGCCGGTGGTGACGAGCAACTCGTCCGGGGCGGTGGCCAGTCCACGACCCGTCAGCCGTTCGGCTATCGCGGTGCGCAGCTCCGGGTCGCCCTCGGTGGTGGAGTACTGCAGGGCCCGGTCCGGGACTTCGGTGAACGCCCGGTCGTAGGCCGCCCGCAGGCCCGCCACGTCGAAGAGTTCGGGCGCGGGCAGGCCGCCCGCGAACGAGATCACCTCGGGCCGCGCGGTCAGCGCGAGGATCTCCCGTACGGCGGACGGCCCGACGGCGGCGGCGCGGGCGGCGATGGGCGGCAGTTCGGCTCGGGTCATGCCGGGAGCCTACGAGCAGCCGGTCCACCCGATCGAGACCTTTCCACGATGTGATCAGCCGCGCGGCAGCACCAGGGACTGGATCTCCGGCAGCGAACGCCAGTCGCTGGTGGCGATGCTGGCGTGGGCGGCGGCCAGCTGGGTGACCCGGGCGCGGGCCTGGTCGGCGGTGGGGGTGGTGCCGGAGATGGCCGGGGCGACGTTGTGAGCGTCCGTCATGACCAGCAGGTAGTGCCGGGACTGGTACCAGGAGGTGTCGATGCTCCCGGCCAGGTAGGTGGCGGCGTCCCCGTCGAAGACCACGAACCACGGACGGAGGTTGGTCTCGCCGTACTTACCGCGGGGATCGCCCGCTGCCGCGCCGTGCACGACCGGGAAGGCCTGCGCCTGGCCGACCCGTCCGGCTGCGGCGAGGTCCCGCAGGTAGCGCCCGTACTCAACGTCGGTGTGCAGGGTGTCGAACGGGTTCTGCTCCTCGACGGTGCCGGGGATGATGTCGACCAGTACCCGCCCGGCCAGCGCCGAGCGGCTCGGCCAGTTCCCGGCCCGGGCGGCGTCGTCCAGGGTGGCGTACGAGCCCAGCAGGTCGGCCGGGCGGAAGACGCTGCTGCCGAGGTGCGCGGCGATCAGCGCGTCGAGCTGGGCCGGGCCCATGCCCCGGTTGCCGGCGAAGCCGCCCTTGAGCTCCAACTTGACGACCAGCGGCCCAGATTGGGGGTGCGCGCCGAGCCAGAGCCGGATGTCGTCCAGGCAGTGCTCGAGGTTCTTGTTGGCGCCACCGCCGTACAGCTGCGAGGCGTCGGTGGCCGCGACGCAGTTGTTGCTGTTGCCGAGCGGGTTGGAGTGGCTGACCTTCCACTCCTTGGTGACGGTGTCGGTCCAGACGTCCAGCTCGATCATGCCGGTGCCGGTGTCCAGCGCACGGGCCAACTGGGCGAAGGCGGCCGGGTCGTAGGTGTTGTGCAGGCCGACGGTGGTGGCCCCGGCGAACGGCAGCTCGGTGGCGTGGGCCGGTGCGATCGGCAGCAGGGTCGCGGCAGCGGTGGCGAGCAGGGCGGTGGCAATCCGGCGAAGGCTCAACGGTCTCTCCTGGTCTGGGGGTTGGGGAGAAGGCCAGCATCGGACAGTTGAGCGGACGGCAGGTGACATGACAAGTACATCTGGCAGAAGACTTCGCCACGGATGCCCTTGACCCACACATGACAGTGCCGTCACCATCAGGCTTGGCGCGCGCCGCAGTTCCTCCCTCCATCCGTCCTGCCGGACAACCCCCACAGGAGGACAGTCATGCGACTGCTCAGTCGCGGAAAGCCCGCTGCGGCCGTTGCCGCCCTGCTGGCGCTAGCGCTGGCGATGCCGCTGGCTTCCGAAGCCAGCGCCAAATCCGCACCGGTGAACGAGAGTTCGTCCGCCATCCCGGACGAGTCGATCACCCAGTACACCATCGACGGCCCCCGCACCGTCGGCGAGCGCAGTGCGATCGCCGCCGTCGGCGTCTCGATCGACGAGGTGGACGCCCAGTCGGTGGTGGTCTCCGCCACCGCCGCCGAGGCCCGCCGACTCCGGGCCCAGGGCTGGAAGTTGACCGCGCTGCCCGGCCCGGAGACCGAAGCCGGACTGGGCGTCACCATCAACGACTTCCCGTCCAAGGACTCGATGTACCACAACTACGCCGAGGCCACCGCCGACATCAACGCCGTGGTGGCGGCGCACCCGGCCATCATGAGCAAGCAGGTGATCGGCAAGTCGTACGAAGGCCGGGACCTGTTCGCGATCAAGATCAGCGACAACGTCGGCACCGACGAGGCCGAGCCGGAGGTGCTGTTCACCCACCACCAGCACGCTCGGGAGCACCTCACCGTCGAGATGGCGCTCTACCTGCTGCACGAGTTCGGCGACAAGTACGCCACCGACAGCCGGATCGCCAACGCGGTGAACAGCCGGGAGATCTGGATCATCCCGGACGTCAACCCGGACGGCGGCGAGTACGACGTGGCCACCGGAAACTACCGCAGCTGGCGCAAGAACCGGCAGCCCAACTCCGGTTCCAGCTACGTCGGTACCGACCAGAACCGGAACTGGAACTACAAGTTCGGTTGCTGCGGCGGTTCTTCGGGCTCCACCTCCAGCGAGACCTACCGGGGAACTGCCGCGGAGTCCGCCAAGGAGGTCAAGGTGGTGGCCGACTTCGTCCGCACCCGGATCGTCGGCGGCAAGCAGCAGATCACCGCCGCGATCGACTTCCACACCTACAGCGAGCTGGTGCTCTGGCCGTTCGGGTGGACGTACGACAGCGTCGTCCCCGGCATGACGGCGGACGAGTACAACACCTTCGCCACCTTCGGCAAGACCATGGCGAACAGCAACGGCTACACGCCCGAGCAGTCCAGCGACCTGTACATCACCGACGGGACCATCGACGACTGGCTGTGGGGCTCGCAGCGGGTCTTCGCCTACACCTTCGAGATGTACCCGTCCTCCGGCGGGGGCGGCTTCTACCCGCCCGACGAGGTGATCGGCCGGGAGACCAGCCGGAACCGCGACGCCGTGCTGCGGCTGGTGGAGAACGCCGACTGCATGTACCGCGCGATCGGCAAGCAGCAGCAGTACTGCGGGATCGCGTCCTGAACGCGCTCCGTCGGCCGGGCCTGCCCGGGTCCCGGCCGACGGAGCGTCAGATCGAGTGCGAGGCGGCCCGAGCGCCCTCGACCACCGTGCGGAGCGCCGACTCGGCGGGCGAACCGGCCTCGGCGGTGTGGACGACCAGGACCTGGTCCGGGTCGTCCGGCAGCCGCAGGGTCTCGTAGGCGAGGGTGAACGTACCGGCTGCGGGGTGCCAGATCGCGTACTCGCCGTGGGTCTTCTCGCGGACCTCCTGTTCCTCCCAGAACCGGGCGAACTCGGGGCTGCGATCCGCCAGTCGAGCCACCAGGTCGGTGTACTCGGGATCGCACTGGTGCCGTCCGAGGTCCATCCGCAGGATCGCCACCAGGTCGCGGGCCTTGCACTCCCAGTCCACGTACCGGCTGCGCATCCGCTCGTCGCAGAAGTGCAGCCAGGTGAGGTTCCGCCGTTCCGGTGCCAGCGCCGCCAGGTCCACCAGCAGTAGCGATGCCAACGGCTCGTTCCAGGCCAGGATGTCCGTCCGCCGCCCGACCACCAGGGCGGGGGTGTCCGGCATCGAGTCCAGCAGCCGGCGCAGCCCCGGGCGGACCTGCTGCGCGGGGCGCGCACCGGTGACGTCCGGACGGACCAGGTGCAGCAGGTGCTGCCGCTCGGCCTGGTCGAGGCGCAGGGCGGTGGCCACCGCGTCGATCACGCTGTCCGAGACGTTCTCCGCCCGGCCCTGCTCGAACCGTACATAGTAGTCCACGCTCACACCGGCCAGCTGGGCCAGCTCCTCCCGCCGCAGCCCCGGCACCCGGCGGCGCTCGCCGTACTGCTGCAGCCCGGCGTCGGCCGGCTGCAGCCGGGCCCGCCGCGACCGCAGGAACGTCCCGAGTTCAGTCCTGTTGCCCATGCTCCGATCCTAAGGGTGGTTCTCGTGGACCCAGGTTCAGTGGTTCCCAGGTGGCGTGGGGGCCTGGGTAGCAGCCCTCGGGCCGGGCAGGATCAGTCCTGACAGCACGTCGGACCCGAAGGGCTTCACCCATGAGCATCACCACCGTCGCCGCCTACGCCGCCCCCGCGCCCAAGGCGCCGCTGGAGCGCACCACCGTGTCGCGTCGGCCGGTCGGCGAGCACGACGTCCTGATCGACATCAAGTTCTCCGGCATCTGCCACTCCGACATCCACCAGGTCAACGAGGACTGGGGCCAGGCCCCGTTCCCGATGGTGCCGGGCCACGAGATCGCGGGCGTGGTCTCCGAGGTCGGCCCCGGCGTCACCCGGTACGCGGTCGGCGACCGGGTCGGGGTCGGCTGCTTCGTGGACTCCTGTCGCGAGTGCGACAACTGCGTGGCCGGGCACGAGCAGTACTGCACGGGGGGCGTGACCTTCACCTACCCGTCCGGCCCCGACGGGCAGCCCACCTACGGTGGCTACAGCACCCACATCGTGGTCGACGAGAACTACGTGCTCGGCATCCCGGAGGGCATCGGCCTGGCCGAGGCCGCCCCGCTGCTCTGCGCCGGGATCACCCTCTACTCGCCGCTCAGCCACTGGCAGGCGGGCCCGGGCAAGAAGGTCGCCATCGTCGGCCTGGGCGGCCTCGGCCACATGGGCGTCAAGATCGCCCACGCGATGGGCGCCGAGGTCACCGTGCTCAGCCAGTCGCTGCGCAAGCAGGAGGACGGCCTTCGGCTGGGCGCCGACCACTTCCACGCCACCGCCGACCCGGCCACCTTCACCGAGCTGGCCGGCACCTTCGACCTGATCGTCAACACCGTCTCGGCCAACCTGCCGCTGGACGACTACCTCGGCCTGCTGCGCACCGGCGGCACCCTGGTCAACGTCGGCGCCCCGGCCGAGCCCTCCCCGGTGAACATGTTCTCGCTGATCGGCGGCCGCAAGCAGCTGGCCGGCTCGATGATCGGCGGCATCCGGGAGACCCAGGAGATGCTGGACTTCTGCGCCCGGCACGGCCTCGGCGCGGAGATCGAGACCATCGCGGTGGACCAGATCAACGAGGCGTACGAGCGGGTGCTGGCGAGCGACGTGCGGTACCGCTTCGTCATCGACACCGGCACGTTCTGACGGTGCCGGAATGCTCACCGTACTGGTCGGGTACGAGGCGGCCCCGGGTCGGCAGGACGAGCTGCGGACCGAGCTGGAGGCCCAGTTGGAACCGGCCGCCGAACTGCCCGGCTGCCTGACCTTCGAGCTCTACATCGACCCGAACAGCCGGGACCGGATGCTGACGGTCGAGCAGTGGACCAGTCCGGCCGGGTGGCGGGCGCACCACGGACAGCGCGCCGGACGGCTCGCGGAGCTGCTGGTCCGCCCCGCCACCATCCGTTGCCTGGGTTCTACTTGAGCAGTCTGGACAATCGGCGGTCGGCCAGCACCCGCCCGCCGGTCTGACAGCTCGGGCAGTACTGCAGCGAGGACTCGGCGAAGTTCACCGAGCGGACGGTGTCCCCGCAGCGCGGGCAGCGCTCCCCGGCCCGCCCGTGCACCGCCAGGCCCGCCTTCTTCTCCGCCTTGAGCGCGTCGGCGGCGGTGGCGCGGGCCCGCTCGACCGCCGAACCGAGCACCTGCCGGGTGGCGGTGTACAGCCGGTCCAGCTGCTCCTGGTCCAGCGACGGGGCCAGCGCGTACGGGGAGAGCCTGGCCTCGTGCAGGATCTCGTCCGAGTAGGCGTTGCCGATGCCGGCCAGCACGGTCTGGTCGGTGAGGAAGGTCTTCAGCCGGTGGCGCCGGGCCGCCGCCAGCTCGGCCAGCCGCTGCCCGGTGAACTCCGGGCCGAGCGGGTCCAGGCCCAACCGGGCGATGCCGGGCACCAGTTGAGGGTCGGTCACCACGTAGGCGGCCAGGCGTTTGGTGGTGCCCTGCTCGGTGACGTCGAAACCGGAGCCGTCGTCCAGGACCAGCCGAAGCGCCTGCGGCCCCTTGCCGGGCCGGGCGCCACCCGGGCGGTCAGGGAAGGAGGCACGGTGCCGGATCCAGCCGGCCCTGGCCAGGTGCAGCACCAGGTGCGGTCCGTCCCCGGCCAGCAGGTCGAGGAACTTCCCGTGCCGGGTCACCGAAGTGACGGGCTGTCCGTGCAGGGCGGTCACCGGCGGGTCGAAGGTCTTCAGCACCTGGATCGACAGCACGTCCACCCGCTCGACGGTCCGACCCTCGGACGCCTCGGCGATCCGCTCGGCGAGCGCCTGGACTTCCGGCAATTCGGGCATAGCGCCCAGCTTAGGGCGCACCCGGAGCAGGCTGGTCGTCCATAGTGCGGGCCAGCCGGGTGATGCCCTCGGTGAGGTCGGCGAGGTTGCGGGAGGCGGCGTAGCTGAGCCGCAGGTGCGGGGCGGGTGGCTCGGCGGCGAAGTACGGGCGGCCTGGGGTGACCGCAACTCCGTTGCGACGGGCGGCGGCGGCCAGTTCGCGGTCGTCGGTGCCGTCCGCCAGCCGCAGCCAGAGGTGGTAGCCGCCTGGAGAGATCCGCTCGCCGAGCAGCTCGGGCCGCAGCCGCGCCAGGGTGTCCACCGCGGCCCGCCGACGCTCCGCCAGGGCGGCGGAGATGTCCCGGAGTTGGCGGGCCCAGGCGGGGGAGCCGACCAGCTCGAGGGCGGTCTCCTGGAGCGGGCGGGAGACGAAGAAACTGTCCACCGCCTGCATCGCCCGCAGCCGCTCGAAGGCCGGGCCGCGCGCCGTCAGCCCGCCCACCCGCAGGCTCGGTGAGGTGGCCTTGGTCAGCGAGCGGACGTGCACCACCACCCCGTCCGGGTCCTCCGCCGCGAGCGCCGGGGCCGGTGCTGGGGCGTCGGCGTGCACCAGCAGCCGGGCGAAGTCGTCCTCCACCACGAAGGCCCCGGCCGCCCGGGCGATCCGCAGCACCTCGCGCCGCCGCTCGGCGGAGAGCACCGCACCGGTCGGGTTATGGAACAGCGGCTGGCAGACGAAGGCCCTGGCCCGGGTCGCGGCGAACGCCTCGGCCAGCAGCTCGGTCCGTACGCCGTCCTGGTCCACCGGCACCGGGACCGGTCGCAGCCCGGCCGCCCGGGCCACCGCGAGGGTGCCGGGATAGCTCGGGGACTCCACCAGCACCGGCGCGCCGGGCGCGACCAGCGAGCGCAGCGCGGTGCTCAGCGCGCCCTGCCCGCCCGCCGTGATCAGTACGTCCGAGGCGCTCAACGTACCGTCAGGCCCGCCGATCTCCCGGGCGAACCAGGCCCGCAGCTCGGGCAGGCCCTCGACCGGCGGCCGGCCCCAGGCGCCTGGCCGCCGCCCGGCCCTGGCCAGCGCGGCGGCCAGCGCCCGTTCGGGCTGGAGCGAGGGGTGCAGGTAGCCGCTGTTCAGGTCCAGCACGTCGGCCGGCTGCATGGTGAGGGCGCCGAGCACCCCGCTGGCGTCGGTGCGCCGGTCCTGCCCGCCGAAGGTCTCGGCGCTCAGCGCCAGCTCCTGCCAGGAGACGTCGCCGGGCTGCGCCGGGGCGGCCCGCCGCTCGGCCCGGAAGACTCCCGCGCCCGGCCGGGACACCACCAGGCCCTCCGCCACGAGGGCGGCGATCGCCCGGGAGACCGTCACCGGGCTCACCTGGTGACGCTCCACCAGGGCCCGGCTGGACGGCAGCTTCTCATGTGGAGAGTAGCGGTTCAGCTCGGCTCGGAGGATGGCGGCCAGCTCTGCCACACTGCTACGCTCGGTCATGACAGCAAACGATAGCGCTATCCGGCCGAGCACGATAGCGGTCGGGGGTGGCACGGCCCTGGCAGCGCTGGGCGTGGTCTCCTTCTCGCTGAGCTTCCCGGCCACCGTCTGGGCGCTCAGCGGCTTCGGCCCCTGGTCCTCGACCGGCCTGCGCGGACTGCTCGCGGCCGTCGTCGCCGCGATCGGCCTGGCCGCCGCCCGGGCCCCGCTGCCCGCCCGCCGGCACTGGCCCGGGCTGCTGATCGTGGCGGGCGGCTGCGTGGTCGGCTTCCCGCTGCTCACCACGCTGGCGCTGGGGATCTCGTCCACCGCGCACACCGCCGTGGTGGTCGGGCTGCTGCCACTGGCCACCGCCACCTTCGCGGCGCTGCGCTCGGGTTTCCGCCCGTCCCGGACGTTCTGGTACGCCGCGCTGACCGGGGCGGCGGTGGTGCTCGGCTTCACCCTGCAGCAGAGCGGCGGGGCGCTTACCCTGGCCGACCTCTACCTGCTCGGCGCGCTGGCGGTCTGCGCGGCCGGGTACGCCGAGGGCGGGCGGCTGGCCAGGGAGCTGCCCGGCTGGCAGGTGATCGCCTGGGGTGTGCTGGCGGCCGCGCCGGTGATGGCGGTGACGGCGGCCGTCGCGGTGACCTTCGAGCCGATGGAGCTGACGGTCCGTTCGCTGACCGGGCTGGCCTACATCGCGGCGGTCTCGCAGTTCGGCGGCTTCGTGCTCTGGTACCGGGGGATGGCCGAGATCGGCATCCCGAAGGCCAGCCAACTGCAGCTCGCCCAGCCGCTGCTGACCCTCGGCTGGGCGGTCCTGCTGCTGGACGAGACCCCGAGCCCGGCCGCCCCGCTGGCCGCGATCGGGGTGCTCGCCTGCATCGCCGTCACCCAGCGCGCCCGCAGCTGAGGACGGTCGGTCTTACCTGACCCCGGCCTCGGCGCAGGCGGCGGCGTGGGCGGCGTCGCAGATCTCCTCGGCCGTGTACTGGCCGCCGGCCACGATCGTCTCGGCGACCTTGGCCTTGGTCACCACGATCGGGCTGAGCAGCATCGAGGGGATCTGCTCGCCGCCGCTGTCGGTCACCGAGGTGGCCACCGAGGTGATGCCGATGCCCTTCAGCAGGTAGACCGCGATGCTGGCGGCCGCGTCGGCCTCCGGGCGGTACGGCTTGTAGATGGTGTACGCCTGTTCGCCCGTCAGCAGGCGGCGGACGGCGTCGATCGAGGCGTCCTGGCCGCCGACCGGCGCGTTCTTCACGCCGGCGGCCTTCAGGGTGGCGATGATCGAGGCGGCCATGCCGTCGTTGGCCGAGTAGACCGCCTGGATGTTGTCCTTGCCGAGGCTCTGGATCGCCTCGGTGGTCTTCTGGGCGGCCGTCTCGGGCTTCCACTCGCCGGACTGCTCATAGCCGATCCGCTTGACCTTGCCGTCCAGCGCCTTGTGCGCGCCGGCCTTGAACATCGCGGCGTTCGGGTCGGACTCCGCACCGTTGATCATCACCACGGTGGCCTGGGCGGCCTTCGGGCCGAGCGCCTGCAGCAGCGCCTCGCCCTGGAGTTCACCGGTGCGCTGGTTGTCGAACGAGACGTACGCGGTCACCTTGCCGGCGGCCAGCCGGTCGTACGCGACGACCTTCGCGCCCTGCTTGTTGGCCTTGTCCACCCAGTCCGCGGTGACCTTGGAGTTCACCGGGTCGAGCAGGATCACCTTGACGCCCCTGGCCAGCAGCTGGTCGAACTGCTGCCGCTGCAGGGTCTCGTCGCCGTCGGCGTTGGCGTAGTCCACCGCGCACTTGGTGCACAGGGCGGTGATCGCCGCCTCGATCATCGGCTTGTCGAAGCTCTCGTACCGGGTGGACGAGCTCCGCTCGGGAAGCAGCAGACCGACGGTCTTGCTGCCGGTCGAGTTCGGGTCCGGTGTGCCGTCCTGGCCACAGGCGGCCATCGACAGCGTCATCGACACGGCGACCGCGGCGAGGAGGGTGCGGCGCGTTGCGTTCATGGTGGGTGGTGCCTCCCTGACTGCGTGCCGCAGCTTTGCGGCAGCGGGGGGAGTCAATCTGTCGAGCCGATGTAACGTCAAGAATTTAACCATGTGGATGGCGCAGGTATGCCAATCGTTACTTTCTCGAATTGAGCCGTCCCATTGGTAGGTATATGCCAAGGGTCCGCCTTCAGAAGATGGCGGACCCTGTTTTTCGGCTGACGGTCGATCACCGTTCGGTGCGCACCACCAGGCAGACGGCGGCCACCACGATCGCGCCGCCCAGCACGATCGGCCAACTGAGCGGCTCGGCCAGGATCAGCCAGCCGAGCAGGACGGCCACCACCGGGTTCACGTAGGCGTAGGTGGCGACCAGCGGCAGCGGGGCGTTCTGCAGCAGCCAGGCGTACGCGGTGAAGGCGACCAGCGAGCCGAACACGACCAGGGCGGCCAGCGCGAGCCAGGAGCGGGTGGAGACGTCGGCCAGCTCCAGCGCCTGCGGCTCGCCCTTGAGTGCGGCGACCGCCAGGCAGCCCAGGCCGCCGATGACCATCTCGTAGGCGCTGGTGGCGAAGACGTTCTTCGGCATCGGCAGCCGGGAGGTGAGGAAGGAGCCGCCGGCCCAGGACAGGGTCGCCACGATCACCAGCAGCACGCCGACCAGCTCGACGTCACCGCTCAGGCCGGGCACGGTCAGCACCCCGAGCCCGAGCAGTCCGAGCAGCACCCCGGCCAGGGTGGACCGCGAGGTGCGCTGCCCGGAGGTCAGCCGCAGCAGCACCAGCCAGAGCGGCACCACGGCGACCAGCAGGGCGGCCAGCCCGGACGGTACGTCCTGCTCGGCCAGCACCACCATGCCGTTCCCGCCGAGCAGCAGCATCAGCCCGACCAGCCCGGCCGAGGCGAGCTGACGCGGGGTCACCTTCAGCGCGGCCGGCCCCTGCCGCCAGGCCACCAACCCGGCCAGCAGCAGTCCGGCGGTGATGAAGCGGGCGGCGGCGGAGAGGAACGGTGGCATGGTCTCGACGGCGATCCGGATGGCCAGGTAGGTGGAGCCCCAGACCACGTAGACGATGGCGAGCGCACCCCAGACGGCGGCCGGACTCCGGGCCGGACCGGCCGGGGGAGTGGCGTCACGTGGAGCACGGGTGTTCGGTTGGCTGGACTGCTGAGACGCGGTCATGTGTGTCTCCTGATTTTGGTGCTGTCAGGCGAATCGCACCACATCGGGACGGAATCATGCGAGTCACTTTGCTGCCAACCACGGCCGACTTGCTGCCAGGGTCGGCCGAGTGGCTGACCCTGCCGGTGGTGTCGCCCTGCGGCCGGTGCCGCTGGTGGTAGTCATGGACGGTCCGGTGGGAGGAGCGGTCCGGCGTGGAGTGGTTCGCGGCACCCGAGTACTGGTGGGGCCGGCTGGTGTTCCAACGGCTGGTCGCCGCCGTGTACTTGCTCGCCTTCCTGGCGGCCGCCCGGCAGTTCCGGGCGCTGATGGGGGAGTACGGCATGCTGCCGGTGCCCCGGTTCCTCGCCCGGACCGACTGGCGGCAGGCGCCCAGCCTGTTCCGGTTCCACTACTCGGACCGGGCGTTCGCGGGCACGGCCTGGTGCGGTGCGCTGCTGGCCGCCGCCCTGCTGGCCGGTGCGGGTGAGCTCGTCCCGCTGTGGGCCGCGATGCTCGGCTGGGGCCTGCTCTGGCTGCTCTACCTGTCGATCGTCAACGTCGGCCAGACCTGGTACGCCTTCGGCTGGGAGTCCCTGCTGCTGGAGGCGGGGCTGCTGGCCGCCTTCCTCGGCAACGGCGAGGTGGCCCCGGCGGCCCCGGTGCTCTGGCTGCTCCGCTGGCTGCTGTTCCGGGTCGAGTTCGGTGCCGGGCTGATCAAACTCCGGGGCGACCGCTGCTGGCGCGAACTCACCTGCCTGCGCTACCACCACGAGACCCAGCCGATGCCCGGGCCGCTCAGCTGGTTCTTCCACCACCTGCCCGCCCCGCTGCACAAGGTCGAGACGGCGGCCAACCATGTGGTTCAACTGGTCGTCCCGGTCGGCCTGTTCCTGCCCCAGCCGGTGGCCGGGGTCTGCGCGGCACTGATCGTGGTGACCCAGCTCTGGCTGGTGCTGTCCGGCAACTTCGCCTGGCTGAACTGGCTCACCATCGCGCTGGCCTGCTCGGTCCTGCCGCTGTCCGGGGGCACTTCGGCCGCCGGGCCGCCGTGGTACCTGGGCGCGGTGCTGGCCTTCACGCTGCTGGTCCTGGTGCTGAGTTACCGGCCCGCCCGGAACCTGATCTCGCACCGGCAGGTGATGAACCGTTCGTTCGACCGGCTGCACCTGGTCAACGCCTACGGTGCGTTCGGGGCCATCAACCGGCTCAGGCTTGAGGTGGTGGTGCAGGGCACCTCGGACCGGCGGGTCACCGCGGGGTCGGCCTGGCAGGAGTACGGTTTCCACGGTAAACCCGGCGACCTGCACCGGATGCCACGTCAGTTCGCCCCCTACCACCTGCGGCTGGACTGGCTGATGTGGTTCGCCGGGATCTCCCCGGCGTACGCGCGGCCCTGGTTCAGACCGTTCGTCCATCGGTTGCTCGCCGGGGACCGGGACACCCTGCGGCTGCTCCGGCACAACCCCTTCCCGGACGCGCCGCCCGAGTATGTCCGCGCGCTGCTCTACCGTTATCGCTTCACGGACTGGCGCACTCTGCGCACGACCGGCGCATGGTGGGAACGCACGCTGGTGCGTGAGTACCTGCCGCCGGTGCGACTGTCCGACTTCCGCTCCGTGCTCCGAGGTGATCCCCGCTGACCGGTACGCCCGGCGCGCCATGCCCGAACCCCACAGGGTGCGTGCACCGCTCGAACGCCCACCCGTATCCTGGGCGTCCGCACCGGGCGCTCCGCTAGTCCCGCCCGTGCCGGCGGACCACACCGCCGCCACCGCCCCCCGTCCGCCCAGCCACGAACCGGACTTCACACATGACCGTGAACTACCTGAACGACGCCGACAACCCGGCGGTGGACGCATCTTCCTCCTCGGTGGGTGACCCGCGCGAGGATCTCGGCCGCTACGCCGAACTGGGCGGGTTCACCCTGACCGCCGAGGCCAACCCCTGGTACGCGGCGCAGGCCGTGGCCAGCTCCGAGGACGCCCGCGCCGCCTCCACCGCCCTGGCCGAGCTCCGCAGCCACGACCTGATCGCCACCCGGGACAGCCTGGCCTCCCTGCTCGGCGACGCGGCCACGCCCGCGACGCTGACCGAGCTGACCCGGATCACCGCCATCCTCCAGCGCGCCCACGGCACTTCCGCCGCGCTGCGCAGCGAGGTCTACGACGCCGACCTGGACGCCCTGACCGCTGCCCTCGCCCCGGCGCGCTGGCGGCGTGAGCAGGGCGTGAAGCTCCCCTGGGGTCGCAGGCGTGCGCTGCGCGCCGAGGCCAAGAGCTTCGCGCTCGACGGCCGGGCCCGCCGGGCCGACCTGCTCGACGCCGTCCGCGCCGCCGCCGCGACGCAGGCCGACTGGACCGCTGCCGCCGGTGCCGCGGCCCAGCCCGTGCCGGTGACCGACGCCGCCGGGCTGACCGCTGTCGCCCAGGCCGTCGAGGAGCTCGGCCAGGCAGTCCGGGCGCTCTCCGCCCTGCTGCCCGGCCAGTCCCTGGACACCCTGCCGCTGACCGAACTCGCCGACCTGGTCGACCGCCTGGCCGCCGACGAGGGCACCCTCTACCGCCTCCCCACGCTCCGGGCGCTGCACACCGCCCTGACGGACGGCGGGCTCGGCGAGCTGCTGGCCGAGCTGGCGGAACGTCAGGCCGACCGGGATGCCGCACTCGCGGCGTACGACCGGCTGAACGGCACCGCCACCGAGGAGGCGGCCATCCAGGCGCTGGCGGCAGGTCCGCGCGAGCCGGAGGCGGCGGCGGTCGTCGAGCCCGAGGTCGAGCCCGAGGTCGAGCCCGAGGCCGTCGTTGAGCCCGAGGCCGTTGAGGTCGAGGCTGTTGTCGAGGCCGAGGCCGAGGTCGAGGCCGAGCCCGAGATCGCCGAGGTCGAGCCTGTCGTTGAGGCGGAGCCTGAGGCTGTTGTCGAGCCTGAGGCCGAGGTCGAGGTCGAGGTCGTCGCGGAGCCCGAGCCGGTTGTCGAGGCCGAGCCCGAGGTCGTCGCCGAGGTGACCCCCGAGCCGGTTGTCGAGCCCGAGCCCGAGGTCGAGGTGGTGGCCGAAATCGCCGTCGCCGAGCCCGAGTTGGTCGAGGCCGTCGTCGAGGTCGAGGTCGAGCCCGAGGTCGAGCCCGAGCCCGAGGTTCAGGAGCCGGTCGCCGAGGAGCCCAAGTCGGCCCGCCGCCCGAAGAAGCCGGCAATCACCGCCGGCCGAGCCGTGACCGCGTACGAGCCCGCCGAGCTGACCGCCCTGGTCCGCTGGATCGACAGCGACGGCACCGACCGCAGCGAGGACGAGCTGCTCCGCGCCGCCGTGAAGGAGCTCGGCTTCTC
>NZ_LMCT01000072.1:106647-299885 GCF_001424875.1 Kitasatospora sp. Root107
ACCGAGGCGCCCCCGGACCGATCGGTCCGGGGGCGCCTCGGTGTCCGGAGGTCAGCGGCCCGCGCGCTCGGCCCAGACCGGGCTCTCGAAGTAGTGGTTGTCGAAGTGCTGCCCGGACTCCCGGATCTCCTGCACGCTCGCCTCGCCCTTGTTCACCCGGTCGAGCAGGCGGTAGTAGTCGAAGCGGTCCATCCCGGGGGTGAAGACCACCAGCACGTCGGCGGTCGAGTCGGCGGCCGGGGCGAACGCGTGCGGGGTGCCGGGCGGCACCGCGAGGAAGTCGCCGCGGCTGAGGGTCTCGATCCGGTCGCCGATCAGGACGTCCAACTGCCCCTCCAGGCCGAAGAAGAACTCGGTGGCCCGGGTGTGGAAGTGCGGGGGAGCGCCGATCGCGCCCTTCTCGAACGTCGCCCGGTTGCTGGTGACCTTGCCGCCGGTCTGCGCGGAGTCGGCCAACAGGGTGATCAGGCTGCCCGGTGCGTCCGCCAGAACCTCGGCATCGGCGGCACGGACCAGGACGACATCGTGAGCGTTGGACATGGTGCGTTCCCCTCGAACTGCTGTGCTTGTCTTGACATCTCCTAACCTACCGAGCCGACGGCCCATCAGTTCGGTGCATTTGATCATCACTTCCTTGGGCCAATTACGCACCGACCGGAGCCCGTACACTTCCGCCATGGACGCCTCCCCCGAGCAGCTCGAACGTCTCCGCAGCCTGGCCGCCGGGAGCTACCTGCTGCTGACCACGTACAAGAAGGACGGCACCCCCGTCCCCACCCCGGTCTGGGTGGTGCGCGACGGCAACGCCCTCGGCGTCTGGACGGTCACCGACTCCTGGAAGGTCAAGCGCATCCGCAACCGCGCGGACGTCCTGGTCGGCCCCTGCGACGTGCGCGGCAAGTCCACCGGCGACTCCGCCCCCGCCACCGCCGAACTCCTCACCCCCGAACAGACCGCCGCCTACCGGACGTTGCTGCGCCGCAAGTACGGCCTGCTCGGCGTGGTCACCCTGCTCGGCAGCAAGCTCCGCCGAGGCGACCGCGGCACCATCGGCATCCGCATCACCCTGAAGGACTGAGGCAGCCCGGCCGGTCCTGGTCAACGAGCAGCCGACCCCGGATCGTAGGCTTCCCGCATGCGAGATTTTGTGGCGGGGATCGGCTACCTGGTCAAGGGTCAGAAGTGGGTGGCGCGGCACGGGCGTTGGTGGGGCTTCGGGATGATCCCGGCGCTGATCGCCCTGGTCGGGTACGTGGCGGCGCTGGCCGCCCTGGTGGTCTGGTCGGGGGACGTGGCCGACTGGGCCACCCCGTTCGCCGACGACTGGGGTTCACCCTGGCAGGGCCTGGTCCGGGGCGCGGTGCTGGTGGCCCTGGTCGGTGCGGGGGTGGGGCTCTCGGCGGTGACCTTCACGGCGGTGACGCTGCTGATCGGGCAGCCGTTCTACGAGTCGCTCTGCGAGCAGGTGGACGAGACCGAGGGCGGCGCCCCGGCGAAGCCGGAGCTCGCGCTCTGGCAGGAGCTGGTGATCTCGGCCCGGGACAGCTTGTACGTGCTGGTCCGGGTGCTGGCGTTCGGGATCGTGCTCTTCCTCTGCGGGTTCATTCCGGTGGTCGGCCAGACCGTGGTGCCGGTGGTCGCGCTCGCCGTCTCCGGCTACTTCATGGCGGCCGAGCTGACCGCCGTCGGTCTCCAGCGGCGCGGTGTCCCGCAGCGGGAGCGGCTGCGGATGCTGCGCGGGCGGCTCGGGCTGGCGCTCGGGTTCGGGATGCCGCTGATGCTGCTGATGCTGGTGCCGTTCGTCACTGTGCTGGCGATGCCCGGTGCGGTCGCTGGCGCCACCCTGCTGGCACGCGACCTGGCGCCGGTGGAGCAGCAGCCGGAGGAGGACGAAGAAGAAGCGGAATTGCCGCACCAGTAAGTAAATATGAGATACCGGTGGGAATTTGACATTCCGTCCGAACCTGCACGATAACTGCCGACATGAGTGCAACGGCGGATATCGGTTCGCGGCGGACGGACCTGGGAATTCCCACCGGCATCGACCTGGCGGACCCGGAGTTCTGGCGGCTCCCGCTGCCGGAGAGAGCCGCCGCCTTCGCCCGACTGCGTACCCTCGGCGGCCCGGTGTACTTCACCGACCTGCGCACCGGCAAGGGCTTCCACGCGCTGGTCCGGCACGCCGACGTGGTCGCCGCCAGCCGGACGCCCGAGGTGTTCATCAGCGGCCCCGGCGTCACCACGCCCGAACCGGCGCGCTGGGTACGGACCCTGTTCGGCGACTCGATGGTCAACCTGGACGACCCCCGGCACGCAGACCTGCGCCGGATCGTCTCCCGGGCCTTCACCCCGCGTCTGATCGCCAAGGTCGAGGACGACATCCGGGCGGTGGCCCGGGAGTTGGTGGACGAGGTGATCGCCCGCCGCCCCACCGACTTCGTCGGCGCGGTCGCCGCCGAACTGCCCTATCGGGTGATCTGCAACATGATGGGCATCCCGGAGCCGCAGCGGAACCGGATCCTGGCCCAGATCAACCACGCCTCGGAGAACACCGGCGTGGCCCGCAGCCGTATCCGTATCCCCGGCAAGGGACTTCGGGCGCTGGCCCGGATGCAGGGCTCGATCGCCGCCCTCGGCCGGGAGCGCCGTCGCCGCCCGACCGACGACCTGATCTCCGCGTTGGTCACCGCCGACGTGGACGGCCGCCGACTCAACTCCCGTGAGCTGGGCGCCTTCTTCTCCCTGCTGCTGGTCGCCGGGGTGGAGACCACCCGCAACGCGCTCGCCCACGGCCTGCACCTGCTCACCGAACACCCGGACCAGCGGGAGCTGTTGCTCACCGACCTGGACACCCACCTCGGCGGCGCGGTCGAGGAG
Organism: Kitasatospora sp. Root107; assembly: GCF_001424875.1. Lineage (GTDB taxonomy): Bacteria > Actinomycetota > Actinomycetes > Streptomycetales > Streptomycetaceae > Kitasatospora. The sequence goes on from NZ_LMCT01000072.1 coordinate 109,525, forward strand.
ATGGTCCGGCACTCCACCCCGATCATCCAGTTCCGCCGCACCGTCGCCGCCGACCACGAGCTGAACGGCACCCACCTCGCCAAGGGCGAGAAGGTGGTCCTGTTCTTCGGCTCCGCCAACCGGGACGAGGCGGTCTTCACCGACCCGGACGCCTTCGACATCACCCGCACGCCCAACCCGCACCTCGGCTTCGGCGGCGGCGGCCCGCACTTCTGCCTCGGTGCCTACCTGGCCCGCCAGGAGATGAAGGTGCTGTTCCGGGAGCTCCTCACCCGCCTCCCCGACATCCACTCGATCGGCGAGCCCGAGCTGATCCACTCCAACTTCGACAACCGGGTCAAGGCCCTGCGCTTCGGATACCGGGTTCCGTCCAGCTGATCAGTTCGATTACGGTGCCCGGCATGACGACTTCACCCCGCCTCGTACCGGTCACCGCCGACAACCTGGACGCCGTACTCGGTGTGCAGGTGCACCCCGAGCAGGAGGTCGCGGTCAGCCCGGTGGTCAAGTCGCTCGCCGAGGCGTACGTGCACCCGGGGGTGGCCTGGCCGCGCGCGATCGTCGACGGCGAGCGGGTGGTCGGTTTCGTGATGGCCTTCCTCGACATCGACTGGCTCGGGGACGGCCGGGGGACCGACATCCGCTCCGGCCTGTGGCGGCTCAACATCGCCGCCGGCGAACAGGGCCACGGCTACGGGAAGTTCGCGGTGCACGCGGTGGCCGAGGAGATCCGCCGCCGCGGCGGCACCCGACTGACCGTCACCTGGCACCCGGGCGAGCACGGCCCGGAGGGCTTCTACCTCGGCCTCGGCTTCCGGCCCACCGGTGAGCAGAGCGGCGGCCAGACGGTCGCCGAGCTGGAGCTGTAGCGGAGCGACAAGCGGCGGCGCGTACGGTTTCGCGGCGCCGCTTGTCCGTTCCGGCGGGGACCGGCTGCCGGGGAGTGGCCCTAGCGTTCCGGGGCATGAACGAGTGGCTGATTCACGACTACCGCGAGGACGACCTGGCCGCGGTGGTGCACCTGATCGACACCACGGCCGAGCTGGGCCAGGAGTCGGTGTACTCGCTGGCCGAGTGCATCACGGCGCTGACCTCCCGTCAGCCCGCCGTGGTGGCGGTCAGCCGGGGCGTGCCGATCGGGGCGGCGCTGGCGCACCTGGCGGGGGACCGGGCCTGGGTGATGCGGATCGCGATCGCCCCCGCCTGGCGCGGCCGGGGGCTGGCCAGCGGGCTGCTGCGGGAGCTGGAGCGGCGGCTGCTCGAGCGGCGGGTGCGCCGGATCGCGTACGTGCTGCCGGAGGAGGAGCTGCTCGGCGAGGGCCTGCGCAACGCCGGGTACACCAGGCGGCCGGCCGTCGCGTACTTCGAGAAGGCCGAGCCGACCGGGCCCGGCGGCAACGCGCTGGAGGAGCTGGGTGGCCGGCTGCTGCCCGGTGACCTGTGGGGCAAGGTGGCCGGGATGGCGGCCGAGAAGGACCTGATCGAGCGTCGGGTGGTGCAGCCGCTGGCCGAGCCGGAGCGGGCGGCCCGGCACGGGGTGCGGCCGCCCCGGGCGATCGCGCTGTTCGGGCCGCCCGGCACCGGCAAGACCACCTTCGCCCGGGCGGTGGCCTCCCGGCTGGGCTGGCCGTTCGTCGAGCTGCTGCCGTCCCGGCTGGCCGACGAGGGCAATCTCGCGGCGGCGATGCGGACGGCCTTCGGGCGGATCGCCGAGCTGGAGCGGGTGCTGGTCTTCATCGACGAGGTGGAGGAGATCGCGCCGGTCCGGGGCGAGGGGGCGCAGTCGGGGCTGCACGGGGTGACCAACGAACTGCTCAAGCTGATCCCCGGCTTCCGGGAGGGCGAGGAGCGGCTGCTGGTCTGCGCGACCAACTCGATCCGCTCGCTCGACCCGGCCTTCCTGCGGCACGGCCGGTTCGACTACCTGATCCCGATCGGCACGCCCGACCCGGTGGCCCGCGAGGCGATCTGGGCCCGGTACGCCGAGGGCCGGGCCGGGGTCGAGCTGGACCTGCTGGTGCAGCAGAGCGAGCTGTTCACCCCGGCCGACATCGAGCACGCCGCCCGGAGCGCGGCCCAGGCCGCCTTCGAACGCGACCTGGCGGGCGACGGTCCGGCGGGTGCCACCACCGGGGACTACCTGACGGCGATCGACCAGTGCCGCCCGACCGTCACACCCGCGATGATCGAGGACTTCACCGCCGACATCACTTCGCACGCCCGGACGTGACGCCCGGGTGAGTGCCGACCGCGTCGCGGATCTGCTCGCCCAGGCCGCCGTCGCGGCGGGCGCAGTTGGCGCAGCAGAAGAACTTGCCGGAGACCTCGACGCCGTGGCCGACGATCCGGACCTCGCAGTACTCGCAGCGCGGCGCCAGCTTCTCCATCGCGCACTCGAAGCTGTCGAAGGCGTAGGTGTCGCCGGTGACCGTCTTGATCTCGAAGGACAGCCAGTAGTCGTTACCGCAGGTCGCGCAGACCGCCATGGGGAAGCTCCGTCTCTCAGCGGGGATTGCCCGGCCGGGCTCGGCCGTGCTGTCTCCAATCTCCGGGTGGCGGCCGGGCCCGGCAATCGGCGTGCGGCCGAACGGATACTGGAGGCAGTGGGCTCGGAGGTGGTCGAAATGATCGTCCGGATCTGGGAGGCGCAGGTGGCGCCCCGACGGGTGGACGAGTTCTGCGCCAAACTGTGCGACGAGGTGCTCCCCGCGCTGCGGGAGACCGACGGATTCGAGGGCGCCGAACTGCTCAGGTCGGCGACCGAGCAGGACCACCGGGTGCTGCTGCTGACCCGCTGGCGGGACGAGGCGGCGGTGCGGGCGTACGCCGGGCCGATGTGGCGGATCAGGCCGGTCTGGGCGGAGGGCGAGCTCGGCTACCTGGAGCACCCGCCGACCGTCTCGCACTTCCGGCCGACCCTGCTTTAGACCGACCGGTCTTAGCGGGACCGGACGATGCCCGTCGGCAGCCCCTGATCGGCCTTCACCTGCTTCATCGTCAGGTGCGAGTTCACCTGGGCGATCCCGGGCAGCCCGGAGAGCACGTCGGTGATGAACCGCTCGTACGCCGCGATGTCCGCCACCGCGATCCGCAGCAGGTAGTCCGGGTCGCCGAACAGGCGGTGCGCCTCGACCACCTCGGGCAGCTCGGCGACCTGGCGCTCGAAGGCGGCCACCGTCGCTTTGTCCTCGTGCCGCATCACGATGGTCACGAAGGGCTGGAAGCCCCGGTCCAGCGCCGCCCCGTCGAGCAGGGCGCGGTAGCCGCGGATCACCCCGTCCTGCTCCAGCTGCCGGACCCGGCGCAGGCACGGGGACGGAGTCAGGTCCACCCGGGCGGCGAGCTCGGCGTTGGTCAGGCGGCCGTCCTGCTGGAGCTCGTGCAGGATTCTGCGGTCAATTCGGTCCATAGCGCAATATTGTGCCATTCCGCCGCCCTGACGAGCACGAAGTGGCCATCGGCTGCCGGGGCGTTCCGCCTACCTTCGGAGATCGACGGCCCGATCCCACCGAGGAGCCCCACCGCACCATGGCACCGCACACCCTGCTGCTCTTCCTCGGCGTGGATCTGCTGCTCGTCCTCACCCCCGGGCCCGACTGGCTCTACGTCGCCGCGCGCGGCCTCGGCCAGGGCCGCCGGGCCGGCCTGCTCGCGGTGGCCGGGGTCTGCGCCGGGTACGCGGTGCACACCGTGCTCTCCTCCGCCGGTCTCGCCGCCGCGCTCCGGGCGGTGCCCGCCGTGCTGCCCGCGCTGCGCTGGGCCGGCGCGGCGTACCTGGCAGTGCTGGCCGTCACCATGCTGATCGGCCTGCGCCGGACGGGGGGTCGGCTGTCGCCCGCGCCCGCGCAGTCCACCGGCACCGTGCTGCGGCAGAGCATGCTGACCGCGCTGCTCAACCCGAAGGGGCTGCTGCTCTACCTGTCGCTGGTGCCGCAGTTCGTCGAGCCGGGCAGCGGGATGCCGGTCGGCGGGCAGGTGCTCGCGCTCGGCAGTCTGAACGTGCTCTGCTGCGCGGCCGTGTACGGTGCGGTCGCCGTGACGGCGGCCCGGTTCGGCGGCTCGCTGGCGGGTACGCCGACCGCCGCCCGGCGGCTGACGGCTGTCTCGGCGGTGCTGCTCCTGCTGGTGGCCGGGGCGACCGCAACGGCCTGACCGGCCCCGGCTCAGACCCCGATCGGGAGCTCCTTGGCCCGGTGGCGGACCTGCAGGGCGGTGGCGATCTCGATGACGCCGAGCACCAGCAGGCTGCAGCCGGCCAGGATGGTCAGCGCGGTGACCGAGTGGGCCGGCCAGACCATCAGCAGGACCCCGGCCACGGTGCTGACCGAACCGCCGAAGAACTGCCAGCCCCGGGCGGGCATCGCCGGGTCGGAGGCGGCCGCCGCGATCTGGGTGATGCCCCGGAACAGCCAGCCGATGCCGATCCAGATCGCCAGCAGCAGCACCGACTGCGCGGCACTGCGGAAGCAGAGCAGCCCCAGCAGCACGCAGATCGCGCCGCTGATGAAGGCCAGCACCCGCATCGCGGTCGAGGCGTGGGTGCCGAACGAGGCGACCAGCTGGACGATGCCGATGATCAGCAGGTAGAGGCCGAACAGCACGCCGACCACGAACAGGGTCTGCTTCGGCCAGACGAAGACGATCACGCCGAGGATCAGCGAGGCGATGCCCGCCCCGAGCAGCGCCTGCCAGGCGGCGTGCGCGAGCCGCTGGATCGGACCCTCCATCACCTGGCCCTCCAGCGGCGGTGGGACGTTGGGGTCGTGCGGGTTGGTCATGGCGTCTCCTGACGGGCAGTGGTGTTGATCATCCCCACTCTCCCGGTCCGGCAGCGGCCCCGCCGGGTGGGAGCGGCCGTTCGGGGGATACGAACTGATGGCCCATCAGTCGCCCTGCCGACACCCGGTGGACACCCCGCTCGATATGATCGAGGTCAAAGGACTGCGGAGCAGCATGGTCGGGGGGCCGGTGAGTCACTACGTCGTGTGCGGCGGCAACGCGCTCGCCCATCGGTTGATCCGGGAGCTGATCGAGCAGTACGAGGTCCCGGTGGTCGCCCTGGTGCCGGATCTGACCCAGGGTCACGGGCCGCAGATCAGCCAGATACCCGGCCTGTCCGCCGTACACGAGTACGCGACCGTCTCGGCCGAGGCGCTGCGGGCCTGCGGGGTGGAGACGGCGGGCGGCATCGCGCTGGTGGACGGCACCGACGAGGGGAACATCCACGCCGCGCTGGCCGCCGCGAACCGCAACCCCGGGATCCGGATCGTGCTGCGGATGTTCAACCACCGCCTCGGCGAGCACCTGGAGCGGCTGCTGCCGAACTGCGCGGCGCTCTCCGGCTCGGCCACCGCCGCGCCCGCCTTCGCCAACGGCGCGCTGGACCGGCCCAACTCGGTCCGGGTGGGCAGCCGGTACCTCTACGTGGCGTACGACGGCGAGATCCAGGACAACCAGCTCTGCGTGGTCGCTGACCGGATCGACCCACAGGACCTGGGGCGGATGCGGCTGCTGCCGCAGACCGCGGGGCGGGCGGCCGAGTTCATCGCGCTGGCCCGCCGGTTCGGCGACGAGGGGGAGATCGGGCCGAGGTCGCTGGAGGAGCACGAGCAGCGCGGCGGGATCGCCGCCCTCCAGGCGCTCACCGAGGAGCCGCCGCTGCGGATCCCCTGGTGGAGCAGGCTGCGCTGGTGGCTGGTGGACACCCTGCGGTTCTTCACCAGCGCCCGGTTACGGCTGCTGCTCACCATCGCGATGGTGGCGGTGCTGCTCAGCGGCGCGGTGATCTGGTACTCCACCGGGCACCTGGGCTGGGCGCTCTACTACACCCTGCTGGACATGGCGGGCGCGGCCAGCCCGGACCAGCCCGGGCAGACCATGCCCGGCGGCGGCTGGCAGCGGATCGCCCAGGTGGTGATCACCTTCTGCGGCATCACCTTCGTGCCGGTGGCCACCGCGATCGCGGTGGAGGCGCTGGCCAGCGGACGCCGCGGCCTGCCCCGGGCACCCGGCGCGGGCACCAGGGACCACGTGGTGGTGGTCGGGCTGAACCACCTCGGCACCCGGGTGGCTGGCATGGTGCGGGAGTCCGGGGTGCCGGTGGTCTGCATCGAGCGTGACCCGCAGGCCAGGGGCGTGGCGGCGATGCGGGCACTGGGCGTACCGGTGCTGGTCGGTGACGGCCCGTTGGCCGGGCAGCTGGTCCGGGCCAGGGCCCAGCACGCCCGCGCGGTGGTCTCGGTGACCAGGGACGACGCGGCCAACCTGGAGGTGGCGCTGGAGGCCAGGGCGCTGCAGCCCGAGGTCCGGATGATCCTGCGGCTGTTCGACGACGACTTCGCGCACCAGGTGTACGCGACGCTCGGCAACGTCGTCTCGCGCTCGATGTCGTACCTCTCCGCGCCCGGCTTCGCCTCCGCCCTGATGGGCCGTGAGGTGCTCGGGACGCTCTCGGTGTACCGCCGGGTGCTGCTGGTCGCCGAGCTGACGGCGGAGCCGGGCTCCGGCCTGGTCGGCCGCAGCGTGCACGACCTGGAGGAGCCCGGTGGCGTCCGGGTGGTGGCCGTCCGGCTGGCCCGGCTGCCCGACGAGTACCAGTGGAACTACCCCGACCGGGCCCGGCCGCTGAGCGAGGGCGACCACATCCTGGTGGCCGCCACCCGCAGCGGCCTGGCCCGGCTGAACACCGACCAGGCGGCGGGCTGACGCGGGCTGACGCGAATGGCCGGGCAGGCCCTATGCTGCTGAGCTCGCGAGACTACTGGCCGGTAGGACAGGGGAGTTCGGATGACGGGCGAGCGGGTGCACGCGTTCGGGGACGACGCGTTGGGCGAGCACGACGCGGTGGCGCTGGCGGCCGCGGTGCGGGCCGGTGAGGTCAGTGCCCGGGAGCTGGCGAGCGCCGCCGTCGAGCGGGCCCGCCTGGTGGACGGGCGGCTGGCACCGGTGGCGTTCGAGGCGTACGGCAGCCCCCGGGCGGGGCGGGACGGTGCAGATGCCGCGCTGGCCGGGGTGCCCACCTTCCTGAAGGACAACGTCGACCTGCGCGGTATGCCGACCGGGCAGGGCAGCGCGGCCTTGACGGCGGGCTTCGCGGACCAGCTGCTCGGCACCGGGCTGACCGTGCTGGGCAAGACCCGGCTACCCGAGTTCGGCCTGAACGCCTCCACCGAGTACGCCGCCGCCGAGCCGGTGCGCAACCCCTGGCGGCCCTCGCACTCGCCGGGCGCCTCCTCCGGCGGCGCCGCCGCGCTGGTGGCCGCCGGGGTGGTGCCGATCGCGCACGCCAACGACGGCGGCGGCTCGATCCGGATCCCGGCAGCCTGCTGCGGACTGGTCGGCCTGAAGCCGACCCGGGGCCGGCTGGTGGCCAACGAGCAGAGCCGCCGACTGCCGATCGACCTGATCACGGACGGCGTGCTGACCCGGACGGTCCGGGACACCGCCGCCTTCTTCGCGGCGGCCGAACAGCAGTACCGCAACCCGGCGTTGCCACCGCTGGGCCTGGTGGCAGGCCCGGGCGGCCGGCCGCTGCGGATCGGACTGGTGCTGGACTCGCCGCTCGCGGTCACCGACGAGCAGACCCGGCGCGCGGTGGAGCAGACGGCGGCCCGGCTGGAGGGTCTCGGGCACCGGGTCGAGCCGACCGCGCTGCCGTTCGGCGAGCAGTTCGCCCATGACTTCACCCTGTACTGGGGCTACCTCGCGTTCCTGATCGCCGCCACCGGCAAACTGGTGCTCGACCGGGGGTTCCAGGCCCGCAAGTTGGACGGCCTCACGCTGGGGCTGCGCCGCAGCTACCGGCGCGAGTTCCTGCGGACCCCGGGCGTGCTGCGGCGGCTGCGGCAGGCGGAGCGGACGTACGCCGGAATGTTCGAGGCGTACGACGTGATCCTCAGCCCGGTGCTCGGCCATGTCGCGCCGGCGATCGGCCACTTGAGCCCGAACGTGCCGTTCGAGGAGCTGATCGAACGGCTGCGCCGGTACGTCGCCTTCACCCCGGTGAACAACGTGACCGGTGCGCCCGCCATCTCGCTGCCGACCGGCGAGACCGACGACGGCCGGCCGATCGGGGTGCACCTGCTGGCCCCGCACGGCGGGGAGCAAGTACTGCTGGAGCTGGCCTTCGAGCTGGAGCAGGACCGGCCCTGGCGCCGGATCCAGGACTGAGTGGCCGGGCCCGGCTGACGTGACATCAGCCGGGCCGGACAGGCTAGCGGTTCTCGAAGGACGGCTTGCGCTTCTCGGCGAAGGCGGCCATGCCCTCCTTCTGGTCGGCGGTGGCGAAGACGGCGTGGAACAGGCGGCGTTCGAACCGGACGCCCTCGGCGAGGGTGGTCTCGAAGGCCCGGTTGACGCTCTCCTTCATCATCACGGCCGCCGGGGCGGACATCGCCGCCACCGTCTCGGCGGTGGCCATCGCCTCGGTGAGGAGGTCGGCGGCGGGGACGATGCGGGAGACCAGGCCGGCCCGCTCGGCCTCCTCGGCGCCCATCATCCGCCCGGTCAGACAGAGGTCCATCGCCTTGGCCTTGCCGACCGCCCGGGTCAGCCGCTGCGAGCCGCCGATGCCGGGGATCACCCCGAGCTTGATCTCCGGCTGGCCGAACTTCGCGGTGTCGGCGGCGATCAGGATGTCGCAGAGCATCGCCAACTCGCAGCCGCCGCCCAGCGCGAAGCCCGCGACCGCGGCGACCACCGGCTTGCGCAGCCGGCCCAGCTCGTCCCAGGGCCCGAGCCAGTCGTCCAGGTAGACCTGGGGAAAGGCGTTGCCCTGCATCTCCTTGATGTCGGCCCCGGCCGCGAACGCCTTCTCCGAGCCGGTGATCACCAGCGCACCGATCGAAGGATCGCGGTCGAAGGCGGTCGCCGCCGCCACCACCTCGCGCATCAGCTGGTTGTTCAGCGCGTTCAGCGCCTCCGGCCGGTTGAGCGTGATCAGCCCGACCCGGCCCTTCTGCTCCACCAGGATCGTCTGGTACTCGGTCATCGCCGTTGACTCCCTCGGTACTTGAGTTCCGTGACGAGGGACACCATCTCCGACCGACCCACCCGGGCGCCAGTCTCGCGATCCGAGACGATGATCACGTGTCGGCGCGCAGCAGGGTGGCCAGCGGGCGGGCCTGGACCTGGGGAGCGGGTCGGGAGACGTACAGCTCGGCGTGGAACCAGCCCTCGCTCTCCAGCCCCGCCGGGTCGAGGCCCGCGTCGAGCACTGCGCTCAGGACGCCGGCTCGCTCCTCGATGCCGGTGAAGCGGCGCTGCCGGAAGGTCCGGGCGAGCCGCTCGGTGACCAGTCCGTACTCGGCCAGCACCTCGGCGATCGGTCCGTACGGGACGGCGCGCAGTACGAAGGCGGCCACCCAGGGCGGGGTGTCGACGCAGGCCAGCAGGCGGTCGAAGCTCTGGGCCGAGACGTAGCCGACGCCGCCGGTGACGGTGACCAGTCCGGCGTCGGCGACGGTGGCCCGCAGGGCGGGGGAGGGGGCGGTGCGCTCCAGGTTCTCGGCGAACCCGGCGGCCAGCAGCCCGGCCCTGCGGGCGTACTCGACCGGTCCGCTCGCCACGTCCACGCCGACCACCGGGACCGCCTCCGGGCGGCGCCGGGCGGCGTAGAACTGCCGGTCGCGGAGCGAGAGTTCGGGGGTGGAGAGGTCGTCCAGGGCCCGATCGGTGTACCGGTGGTACAGCTCCGCCAGGGTCAACTGGTGGTTGAGCAGAGCCGCGTTGATCCCGTACGAGCAGCACAGGTCCACCACCGTGCGCGGCTCCCGGGCGGCGGTGAGCAGCCGGAACACCCGCTGGGCGTGGTGCGGCGTGACGTACTCGTACGGGCCCAGGGCGCGGAAGTACCCGCGCGGGTCGGGCTGCTCGTAGGCCTCGGCGAAGCTGGCCTTGCCCGGGACGGAGTGGCCGCTGGTCATGGGTGCGCACTCCTCCGTGCGAAGTCGGTGCCGACACCTTCCAGTCAAGCGCTCCGGGGCGCACCGGGCAACGGCTGGTCAGGCGGGTCGGTCAGGTGGTCGGCCAGTTGCGGAGCAGGGCGTCCAGGGCGTCCAGGATGCGGGTCCAGCTGGTCTGCGAGTCGCGGGCGGTGTGGCCGAAGGCACCGGCCTGCTCCAGGGTGACGTAGCCGTGGAAGGTGCTGCCCAGCAGGCGGATCGCGTCGGTCTGGTCCGGCTCGGCCAGGTCGTAGCCGCGCAGGATGGCCCGGGTCATCGCGGAGTGCTTGCCGGCCGCGCTGGCCAGCGCGGTCTCGGCGTCGAGTTCGAGCTGGGCGGCGGCGTACCGGCCGGGGTGCTCCCGGGCGTAGTCGCGGTAGGCGTCCGCGAATGCGGCGAGCGCGTCCTTGCCGGACCGGCCGGCCAGTGCGGCGGCGACCCGGTCGGCGAGTTCGGCCAGGGCGAGCAGGGCGATCCGGGTCTTCAGGTCCTGGGAGTTCCGGACGTGCGAGTACAGGCTGGCGTCCTTGACCCCGAACCGGCGGGCGAGCGCCGAGACGGTCACCTTGTCGAAGCCGACCTCGTCCGCGAGCTCGGCTCCGGCCAGGGTCAGCCGTTCCTTGGTCAGCCCGACTCTTGCCATGGCCATCACTCCGTTTCACTTGGTTGATTAATTATTTGCCTAATACTCCTAGGTATCTTAGCGTCTCTCCCATGAAGCCGTTGACTGAGCAAGAGATCCGGGCCGCGTTCGTGAACTGCACCAAGGGCGAGGCCAAGCGCCTGAACGTGCCGCGCGGGCTGCCCGAGCTGCCCTGGGAGGACCTCGACTTCCTGGGCTGGCGTGACCCTCAGGCGCCCGAACGGGCCTATGCGGTAGCCGAGTTGGACGGCCGGCTGACCGGAGTCGCACTGCGCCTGTCGACCGGCGGGGTCGGGCAGGCCCGCCGGAGCATGTGCTCGCTGTGCCTGACCACGCACAGCGGTGGCGTCTCGCTGATGGTGGCCCCGCTGGCCGGCAAGGCCGGGCAGCAGGGCAACTCGGTGGGCGCCTACATGTGCACCGACCTGGCCTGCTCGCTGTACGTCCGCGGCAAGCGGGACGCCGGGGCCGGCGCCCGGCTGCACGAGTCGCTCACGCTGGAGGAGAAGTCCGAACGGACCCTGGCGAACCTCGCGGCGTTCGTCGCGAAGGTGACGGCCTGACCACCGCTCAGCGGGACAGGCCGAGCTCGCGGTCGCCCAGGTCGGCGAAGAACGCCGCCACCTGGCGGTCCGTCACCTCGGCCAGGGTGGCGGGGGACCAGTGCGGGTTGCGGTCCTTGTCGACCACCTGCGCGCGGATGCCCTCGACCAGGTCGGGGGCGTCCAGCGCGGCGCAGGAGATCCGGAACTCCTGGTCCAGGGTCTCGGCCAGCGTGCGGTGCGTCCGGGCCCGGCGCAGCGCGGCCAGGGTGACCTTGAGCGAGGTCGGTGACTTGGCCCTGATCTGCTCGGCGGCCTCCTTGGCCGCGGTGATCCCTGCTGCGTCCAGCCGGGCCAGGATCTCCTCCACCGTGTCGGCCGCGTAGCAGGCGTCGATCCACTCCCGCTCTCCCCCGAGCGCGGCCTCCGGCGCCTCGGTGGCGTACCGCGCCAGCGCCTCGGCCGGGGCCGACCCGGTCAGTGCTGCGGTGAAGTCGGCCAGCGCGGCCACCGGGACGAAGTGGTCGGCGAAACCGCAGAGCAGGGCGTCGCCCGGGCCCATCGCCGCAGCGGTCAGACCCAGATGGGTCCCGAGCTCGCCCGGGGCGTGCGCCAGCAGCCGGCTGCCGCCGACGTCCGGCATCAGGCCGATCCGGGTCTCCGGCATCGCCACCGTGGAGCGTTCGGTGACCACCCGGACGCCGCCGTGCGCCGAGAGGCCGACCCCGCCGCCCATGGTGATCCCGTCCATCACCGCGACGTACGGCTTCGGGTAGCGGGAGATCAGGTGGTTCAGCCGGTACTCGTCCCGGAAGAACTGCCGGGCGTCCGCACCGCCCAGCTTGGCGTCGTCGTGCAGCGCCCGGATGTCCGCCCCGGCGCAGAGCCCGCGCTCCCCGGCGCCGGTCAGCAGTACGGCCGCCACGCTGTCGTCGGTCGCCCAGACGGTCAGCTGCGCCTCGATCGCCAGCAGCATCCCGTGGGTCAGCGCGTTGAGCGCCCGGGGCCGGTCCAGCGTGATCCGGCCGAGCCGGCCGACCTGCTCCAGCACCACATCCGTCGTCATCGGGGCCCACTCCGTTCGCTTACGTCTGTCGGGAGAACCCCGCCACCGTACCCGTCTAGGATTGGCCCGCTGATCACCAAGGGGGGTGTGCGCGTTGGTCTTCTCACTGCTCAACGACGAACCGGTGCACGGTGCCGGGGACGAGGACGTGCTCGGGACGGCGCGGGCGGCCCGGGACCTGGCGAGGCTGATCCAGGTCTCGCGGGCGGCGACACCGTTCACCATCGCGATCGACGCGGACTGGGGGATGGGCAAGAGCAGTCTGATGCACCAGATCGAGGCGGAGCTCAGTGCGGACCGCAGCGTCGAGTGCGTCTGGTTCAACGCCTGGACGGCGGACGGCACCGACGCCCTGGAGGGCGTCATCAAGTCGGTGCTCCAGCGGTTCGACCGCAGCCTGCTGCGCCGGGTCTGGTACCGGACCGGCCGCCGAGGCCCACTGCTGGCGGGGCTGCGGCTGGGGGTCACCCTGCTGGCAGGGGTGTTCCGGGTGGACCGGATCGTCGACGAGCTCTGGGAGCGGATGGCCGCCGATGCGGCGGCCCGGAACCAGATCCGCGAACTGATCTCGCAGTCGGCCACCGAGTGGGCCGCGGCGCCCGGCAGTTGGGACCAGCGGCGGCTGCTGGCGGTCTTCGTGGACGACCTGGACCGCTGCTCGGACGAGACCATCCTGGCGGTCTGCGAAGCGATCAAGGTCTACCTGGACGTGCCTGGCCTGGCCTTCGTGCTGGGCTGCGACCAGAGCCGGATCGCGGACGTGGCGGAGGCCTCGGGGCAGGCCCTCAGCGCGGACTACCTGCAGAAGATCGTCCAGGTCAACTACCGGATCCCGCCGATGGATCCGGCCCAGGCAGCCCGGCTGGTCCGGAGCTACGCCGAGCGGTCCGGGACGGCCGGGCTGCTGACGCCGCCGCTGGAGGTGCTGCTGGCGGAGCGGATGGGCCGCAACCCCCGGCGGATCAAGCGGCTGATCAACAGTTTCGTGATGGAGTACCACCTCAACGTCGGGTGGCAGGAGTTCGGCGCGGAGGGACTGCTCAGGTCGGTGCTGCTCCAGCACCTGTACCCGGACTTCCACCGGGCGCTGGTCCAGCCCGGCGGTCCGGACCGGGTGGCCGAGTTCGTCACCTACTACGAGGTGCGCGGGCTGGTCCGGCGGGGTGGCGACGGTCTCGACCCGGAGCCCGCGGCCCGGCTGGTGGTGCTGGCGGACCGGCTGGACCTGCGGCTGCCGGAGGAGTGGCCGGCCGCCCTGGAGCAGCTGGAACGGGCGCTGCCGCCGGAGTACCCGCTGCTGGCCGCCGACCGGGGGTTCGTCCGGCTGATCCTGGACCTGGCCCAACTGCCGGACGCCGACGCCCTGCTGGGCTGGCTGCGACGGATCGCACCGCTGGAGCCGGTCCGACCGCGGATGCCGCTGGAGCAAGGCCGGCCGCCCGCGTTCTCGCAGCTAGGCATGACGGCCGCGCCGGCGTTGGCGGGGGCCCCGCCGCTGAACCTGCACGGGGCGCGGGTGCTCTGGGTCGACGACGTGCCGAGCAACAACGCCGAGCTGGCGGGGCTGTTGCGGAGATCCGGGGCGGAGGTCCGGCAGGTCGAGAGCACGGCCGAGGCGCTGGCCGGCCTGGGGTGGCAGCCGCACGTGGTGATCACCGACATGCGGCGGGAGAGCGACAAGCGGGCCGGGATCGACGGCACCAGGGCCGTCCGGGCGCGCGGATTCACTGGGCCGGTGATCCTCTACTCGGAGACCCGGAACCTGACACTGCTGGCCGAGGCCGAGCAGGCCGGGGCGACGTCCGTCCGCTCGCCGACCGCGATGGTGGACCTGATCGAGGAGGCGCTGGCCCGCTGACGCGGGACCGCCGCCCCGCTCGGACGGGAGCGGGGCGGCGGGGCAGTCAGGAAGCCGGCAGGTCAGGGCACGATCCGCCCGGTGACCTCGCCGAACGAGATCAGCGTGCCGTCCGGGCCCGGGGCAGTGGCCGTGATGGTGACGGTGTCACCGTCCTCCAGGAAGGTGCGGGTGGTGCCGTCCGGGAGCTTGACCGGGTTCTCGCCGCCCCAGGTCAGCTCGATCAGCGCGCCCCGGGTCTCCACCTCCGGGCCGCTGACGGTGCCGGAGGCGTACAGGTCGCCCGGGCGCACCGAGGCGCCGTTGGCGGTCAGGTGGGCGAGCTGCTGGGCGGCCGTCCAGTACATCGAGGCGAACGGCGGCCGGGAGATCACGTGGCCGTTCAGTCGGACCGTCAGGGCGAGGTCCAGGCCCCACGGTTCGCTGTCCTGGTCGTCCAGGTAGGGCAGCAGCTCGACGTCGCGCGGCGGCGGGCTGACCCGGGCGTGCTCCAGCGCGTCCAGCGGGACCACCCAGGGCGACAGCGAGGTGGCGAAGGACTTGCCGAGGAACGGGCCGAGCGGCACGTACTCCCAGGCCTGGATGTCGCGCGCGGACCAGTCGTTGAGCAGGCAGACGCCGAAGACGTGCTCGCGGAAGTCGGCCAGCGCGACCGGCTTGCCGAGCTCGCTGCCCGCGCCGACCACGAAGGCCACCTCGGCCTCGATGTCGAGGCGTCGGCACGGGCCGAAGGAGGGCAGCGGCTCGCTCGGTGCCTTGCGCTGGCCGTGCGGGCGGACGATCTCGGTGCCGGAGGCGACGATCGTGCCGGACCGGCCGTGGTAACCGATCGGCAGGTGCTTCCAGTTGGGGGAGAGCGGTTCGGTGCCGGGGCGGAAGAGCTTGCCCAGGTTGGTGGCGTGGTGCTCCGAGGCGAAGAAGTCGACGTAGTCGGCCACCTCGAAGGGCAGGTGCAGGGCGACCTCGCCGACCGGGTACAGGTGCGGGGAGACGGCGGCCCGGTGGGTCTCGTCGCTGAGCCAGCGGGTGAGGGCGGCCCGCACCGAGGTCCAGGTCGGACGGCCCGCCGCGAGCAGCGGGTTGAGGGTGTCGGCGTCCAGCAGGACGGAGGGTTCGCCGACCGCGCGGGCGGCGGCGCCCGCGTCCAGCACGAAGTCGCCGACGGCCACGCCGATCCGGCGCCGGTCCTCCTGGTCGGCGGTGCTGAAGACGCCGTACGGCAGGTTGTGCAGGCCGAACGGGGAGTCCTGCGCGGACTCGAGCCAGCTGGTGGTCAACGGATCTCCTGCGAGAGTAGGCCGAGTTCGGCCAGATCGGTGAGCGGCTCCGCGATGCTGCAGGTGCCGAAAGCGGTGAAGGATGCGCGGGCGGACGCCACCTGGTGGTCGGTCAACTCCCGTGCGGCGTCGGCGAGTACGGCGCCGGAGCGCTCGGCCAGTGCCTCGGCGGCCCGGTCCGGATCGGCGGCGGCGAGCAGCACGTTGAGGAAGCCGTGGTGCTCGAAGCCGGTCACCTTGTCGGTGTGCCGGACGGCGTTGTGCAGACCCGCCGTGCACTTGTACGGCACGCCGAGTTCCGCGCAGGCGGTCAGCGCGGCGGCCAGCTCGGCCACGGTCGGGAAGGCGTCGGCGGTCAGCCCGCCGGTGCGGAACTTGGCCCGGTGCGGTGTCCCGGCCAGCTGGTCGAGCTGCTTGAACAGCTCTTCGCCGTAGGGGAGTTCGAGGGATCCCGGCACTCCGGCGGGCAGTCGGGGCACGACCGTGGCGGCTACCTCGACACCCACCACGTCCAGTCCGGGCAGCGGGACGTACTCGCCGCCCGGCGCCAGCACCAGGGCGACCGGGAACTCCGGCCGCAGCGCGGCCAGTTCACCGGCCCGGCCGGCCCCGCAGAGGAACGGGCCGACCGCGTCGGCGTACCAGGCCGAGCGGTGCCCCAGGTGCGCGGGCACCGCCTCGGCCAGCGGCAGGTCACCGGGCGGGAAGACCGCGGCGTCGTCGAACAGCCCCCGGAACAGCGGCGGTACGGTCATCGCCGACCGCCCGACCAGGTCCAGGCGTAGTTGTCGTCCTCGCTCGCGGCGGCGCCCTCGCCCAGCTCCAGCGGGCGGAAGGTGTCCACCATGACGGCGAGTTCGTCGAAGAACTCGGCGCCGATCGAGCGCTCGTACGCGCCCGGCTGCGGTCCGTGGGTGTGGCCGCCGGGGTGCAGCGAGATCGAGCCCTGGGCGATGCCGGAGCCCTTGCGGGCCTCGTAGTTGCCGCCGCAGTAGAACATCACCTCGTCGCTGTCCACGTTCGAGTGGTAGTACGGCACCGGGATGGAGAGCGGGTGGTAGTCCACCTTGCGCGGCACGAAGTTGCAGATCACGAAGTTGTTGCCCTCGAAGATCTGGTGGGCCGGCGGCGGCTGGTGAATCCGGCCGGTGAGCGGCTCGAAGTCGGCGATGTTCAGCGCGTACGGGTAGAGGCACCCGTCCCAGCCGACCACGTCGAACGGGTGGTGCGGCACCGTGTACCTGGTGCCGGCCACGCCGTTCGGACCGCGGTGCTTCACCAGCACGTCCACGTCACCCTGCTCGACCAGCAGCGGGCCGACCGGCCCCCGCATGTCCCGCTCGCAGTACGGCGCGTGCTCGAGCAGCTGGCCGAACCGGGAGAGGTAGCGCTTGGGCGGGGTGATGTGGCTGTTCGCCTCGATGCAGTACGCGCGCAGCGGCGCGTCCGGGCCCGGCACCCAGCGGTGCGTGGTGGCCCGGGGGATGATCACGTAGTCACCCTCGCCGACCGCCAGCGAGCCGAACACCGTCTCCAGGACGGCGCTGCCGGACTCGATGTACACGCACTCGTCGCCGAGCCCGTTGCGGTACAGCTCGCTCGGCGCCCCGGCCACCACGTAGGACAGCCGGACGTCACCGTTGCCGAGCAGCAGCCGCCGCCCGGCGACCACGTCGGTGTCCTTCCACTCCTCGCCCTGGAACAGCTCGTGCAGCTTCAGGTGACGGGGGATCAGCGGGTGGTTGGGGGTGGTGCGCTGATCGGGGAGCTCCCACGGCACGGCGGCCGTGATCGCCGACGGGATGCCCCGGTGGTAGAGCAGCGAGGAGTCCGAGGTGAAGCCCTCCTCGCCCATCAACTCCTCGTAGTACAGCCCGCCTTCAGGCGTGCGGTGCTGGGTGTGCCGCTTGGGCGGGATGCTGCCCAGCTGCCGGTAGTGCGCCATTGTCCTGATCCTCCCGAGCCGGTCTCAGAGGTTGCCGCGCTTGTCCTGCTCACGCTCCAGGGACTCGAACAGGGCCTTGAAGTTGCCCTTTCCGAAGCCCAGCGAACCATGCCGCTCGATGAACTCGAAGAACACCGTCGGCCGGTCGCCCTGCGGCTTGGTGAAGATCTGCAGCAGGTAGCCGTCCTCATCACGATCGACCAGGATGCCGCGCTTCTTGAGCTCCTCGACCGGGACCCGGACCTTGCCGATCCGCTCGCGCAGCAGCGGGTCGTCGTAGTACGAGTCCGGGGTGTTCAGGAACTCCACGCCGTTGGAGCGCAGGATGTCCACCGTGGTCAGGATGTCGTTGGTGGCCAGCGCCAGGTGCTGGCAGCCGGGGCCGCCGTAGAACTCCAGGTACTCGTCGATCTGCGACTTCTTCTTGGCGATCGCGGGCTCGTTCAGCGGGAACTTCACCCGGTGGTTGCCGCTGGCGACCACCTTGCTCATCAGTGCCGAGTACTCGGTGGCGATGTCGTCGCCGACGAACTCGGCCATGTTCTCGAAGCCCATGACCCGGTTGTAGAAGCCGACCCACTCGTCCATCTTGCCGAGCTCGACGTTGCCCACCGCGTGGTCCAGGGCCTGGAACAGGCGCTTGGGGTGGCCCTCCGGGCGCTGCACCCGGGTCTGCGCGGTGACGAAGCCGGGCAGGTAGGGGCCGTGGTAGCGGGAGCGGTCGACCAGGGTGTGCCGGGTCTCGCCGTAGGTGGCGATCGCGGCGCGGCGGACGGTGCCGTGCTCGTCGGTGACGTCGTTCGGCTCCTCCAGCACGGTGGCGCCGGTGGCCCGGGCGTGCGCGATGCACTTGTCCACGTCCGGGACCTCCAGTGCGAGGTCGACCACACCGTCGCCGTGGCGGCGGTGGTGGTCCAGCAGCGGGCTGTCCGGGGAGACCCCGCCCTTGATCACGAAGCGGCAGGAGCCGGAGCGCAGCACGAAGGCCTTGCGGTCCCGGCGGCCGGTCTCGGGGCCGGAGTAGGCGACCAGCTCCATGCCGAAGACGGCCTGGTAGAACTGGGCCGCCTGGGTGGCGTTGCCCACCACGAAGACGATGGCGTCCTGGGCGATGACCGGGAACGGGTCACCGGCAGCGTCGTGCTCGACCAGACCCACCAGGCGGCGCAGCTGCTCCGCGTCGAGGCCTGCCTCGAGCTCCTCGGGGGTCAGTTCAACGGCGTTGGCGGTCATGGGTTCCTCCACGTTGAGGCTTGCAGTGCGCTGAGCTTGCTCCCGCCCGGGTGATTGGGCAACAGATGGATGATCCGCTGCTCAATGTGTACAAGCTGAGCAGCACCGGGCCGCCTGGGGTGGTCAGATTGTCCAACGGCGATGGTGGCTCTTGTGTCGCGTCCGGTCAGCCGAGTAGGGCGTCCAGCACCTCCGCGTCCGTGGTCTGGTCGAAGTCCGCGTAGAACGCGCCGATGGCCATGAACCCCCTGGGCTCGTGCACGCAGACCAGCTGGTCGGCCTCGCCGCGCAGCTCGTCCCGCCAGTCGGCCGGCGCTACCGGGACGGCCAGCACCACCCGGGCGGCGCCGCGCTGCCGGACGATCCGGCAGGCGGCCTTGGCGGTGAAGCCGGTGGCGATCCCGTCGTCCACCACCACCACGGTCCGCCCGCGCCCGCCCCGGTAGCGCTCGGCCCGGCGGGCCAGCTCGGCCTGCTCGTCGCGCTCCACCGCAGCGAGCTGAGCGTTCGTCACATGGGCCGCCTGGCGGACGTACTCGTTCAGCACTCGGGCCCCGCCCTCGCCGATCGCGCCCATTCCCAGCTCCGGCTGGCGCGGCACCCCGAGCTTGCGCACCACGCAGATGTCCAGCGGGGCCCCGAGCGCCCTGGCCACCTCGGCGGCCACMGGTACGCCGCCACGCGGCAGGCCCACCACCACCGCGTCGGGGATCGTCCCGAGCCGGGCGGCCAGCTGCCGCCCCGCGTCTTTCCGGTCGGTGAAGTACATCGCACTGCCTCCGCATCCCACCGTACGTCCCGGTCGGCCAACGGGACCGGGTGCGGGCGGAGCCCCCGTGTGTCCGGGACCTCGGGATCGCGAAGGTGGAGCTCCGAACCGAGAACGACAGAGGAGGCCACCGTGGCAGGCAGCACGAACACCCCCGCCCACGGCCTGTTCACCACCGGCGAGCCGGTCAACGCCTGGACGGTCAGTACCGCCCTTCCGATCACCTACCAGGTCGGCTTCACCCCGCAGCTGCTCCACCCGGGCAACCCGGCACTCGCCACCGCCGGTGCCACCGCCGGGCGGCGTCTGGTGGTGGTGGAGGAGACCGTGCACGCGCTCTACGGCGAACGGATCCTGGCCTACTTCGGGACCCGCGACCTGGAGGTCGAGCTCTGCGTGCTGGCGGCGCACGAGGAGGTCAAGACGATGGAGTCGGTGTTCCGGGTCGCCGACCGGATGGACCGCTTCGGGGTCTCCCGGCGGGCCGAGCCGGTGATCGCGATGGGCGGCGGCGTCCTGATGGACGTGGTCGGCCTGGCCTGCAGTCTCTACCGCCGCTCGACCCCGTTCGTCCGGGTGCCCACCACGCTGATCGGGCTGGTGGACGCGGGCGTCGGAGCAAAGACCGGGGTCAACTTCGGCCGGCACAAGAACCGGCTTGGCACCTACCACCCGGCGGTGGCCACGCTGCTCGACCCGGCCTTCCTGGCCACCCTGGACCAGCGGCACCTGAGCAACGGCCTGGCGGAGATCCTCAAGGTCGCCCTGATCAAGGACCGGCGGCTGTTCGAGCTGCTGGACCGGACCGGCGAGGCGCTGATCGACCAGCGCTTCCAGGGCCCGGCCCCCGGCGGCGAGGTGCTGGTCCGGGCGGTGCACGGGATGCTCCAGGAGCTCCAACCCAACCTCTGGGAGCACCGGTTGGAGCGCTCGATGGACTACGGCCACTCGTTCAGCCCGACCGTGGAGATGCGGGCGCTGCCCGAGCTGCTGCACGGCGAGGCGGTCTGCCTCGACATGGCACTGACCACCGTGCTCGCCCAGCGGAGGGGACTGGTCGAGGCCGCCGAGCGGGACCGGATCCTCGGGCTGATGCGCCGGCTCCGACTCCCGGTCCGGCACCCGCTGTTGGAGCCGGAGACGCTGGCCGAGGCGCTCACCGACACGATCCGGCACCGGGACGGCCGACAGCGCTTCCCGCTGCCGGTCGGGATCGGCGACGGCTGCTTCGCCGACGACCTGACCGCCGCCGAGATCGGCCGGGCGGCCACCGAACTGGAGGAACTGGCATGCGTGGCACCGTAATTGTCGCCGGCACCCGCGGCCCCGCCGAGGTGCACGGTGTGCACGGCGCCCAGGGGCTGACCCGGTGGGCCTGCCTGGCCCGCAGGCCGGGACTGCTCGGCAACTGGGAGGCGGTCGAGTGGGCCAGCCTTCCGCCCGGCGGTGTCAGCGGTGAGCACCTGCACACCCGCACCGAGGAGGTCTACGTGCTCCTCACCGGCCGAGGGGAGATCATCCTCGACGGCCGGCCCCATCCCGTCGAGGCCGGTGATGTCGTACTCACCGGCCTCGGCACCACCCACGGTCTCCGCAACGCGGGCACCGAGGCGCTGGACTGGCTGGTGATCGAAATGCCCGCACTACCCCGACTGAGGACCCCGATCCTGCGGCACGCCGTGGTGACCAACCTGCGCCGGGTCGGCCCGATCGACCCCGGCGCGGTGCTCACCGGGCCGCTGCGGCACCTCGAACTGGTCCGGCTGCGAGCTGGCCAGCGGGTCGAGCTGGCCGCCGACGCGACCGAGCACACCGTCTTCGTGACGGCCGGCCGCGGCCGGGCCGCCGCCGCGGACGTCCGGGTGCCGCTGGAGCCCGGCCGGTCCGTCACCCTCCCGCTCGGCAGCTCGGCGTCCTTCACCGCCGGGAACGACGGGCTGGAGTACGTCCACGCGGTGCTCACCGTGCCGCCCTCCGAACATCCTGGAGAGCTCCGATGATCGTCACCGACACGGCCCACGCGGCCGTGCACCTCGGCCCCGGCACCCAGCGGGTCCGCACCTGCTGCCTGGCCCGCCGGGGCATGCTGCACAGCGAGACCGAGGCCGTCGACCACGTCCGGCTCAGCCCCGGCGCCTGCTACGACCTGGCCGGCCGGGCCGGAACCGAGGCGGCCTGGTACGTGCTGCGCGGGCCGGTAGCGCTGCTGGACTGCCCTGAGCAGCCGCAGCACCTGCTGGCCGAGGGCGACCTGCTGCTGGCCCCCGAGGGCGGCCGGGTGCACCTGCACGGCGGCCCGCTCGGCGCCGAGCTGCTCTGCCTGACCGTGCTGCCGGACGCGGTCAGTCGCGAACTCCCGGACCGCAAGCCCGAGATCGGGACACCACGCCCTGTTGCCCGGGACAACGGGCAGGACACCGTCGAAGCATCAGGTCCGAACAAGGAGCGTCAGAGATGACCAGCACCGCGATCACCGCCCTCCGCCGGGGCCGCGCCGTGGACCCCGGCCAGGTGCTCACCGGTCCGCTGCGCGGGGTCGGCCTCAGCTGGCTCGACCCGCAGCAGAGCATCGAACTGACCGCCGACGGTGTCGAGCACACGCTCTACGTCACCGCCGGAGCCGGCCGGGCGAGCACCGACGAGACCGACGTGCCGCTGGCCGAAGGCACCGCCGTCACGCTGCCGCTGGGCGGCGAACTCGTCCTCACCGCCGGGGAGTCGGGCCTGGAGTACTTCCACGCCGTCCTGGCCGTACCGGGAGAAGGCCCCCGGTGATCGTCACCACCGCCTCAGCCGCCGCCATGACCGTGGTCGGCCCCGGCAGCGAGCGCACCCGCGTGAGCTGCCTGGCCCGCCGCGACCTGGTCACCGCCGACTGCGAGTCCTTCGAACACCTCCGGCTCAGCCCCGGCGGCACCCACCACCGCGCGGGCCGCCCCGAGACCGAGGCCGCCTGGTACGTGCTGCGCGGCCCGGTGGTCGCCGAGCAGCGGCCGGGCCGGGCCCAATACCTGGCCGACGCCGGTGACCTGCTGCTGGTCCCGGCGAGCCAGAACCTCGACCTGACGGCCGGCCCACTCGGCGCCGAGCTGCTCTGTCTGACCCTCGGCGCCGCCCCGGCCCCGCACCGCCGTCCGCTGCCCCGCCGCCGCACCCGCCCCTGATCCGCTGGGAGTCCTCATGAGCGCCGTCCCCGGTGCCCTCGCCGTGCACCACGTCGCGTACACCGTGCCCGATCTGGACCAGGCGGTCGCCTTCTTCACCGAGGTGATCGGCGCCGAACTGCTCTACCGGACCGGTCCCGTGCACGACCCGGACGGGGACTGGATGACCCGTCAGCTCGGCGTCCACCACCGGGCCGCCGCGTACGTGGCGATGCTCCGGCTGGGCCCGGTGACCAATCTGGAGCTGTTCGAGTACAGCTCGCCGGACCAGCGCCGCGAGCTGCCCAGGAACAGCGACTGGGGCGGTCACCACCTGGCCATCGCGGTCACCGACGTGGACGCCGCCGCCGCGTACCTGCGGGAGCAGCCCGGCGTGCAGGTGCTCGGCCGGCCGGAGACGGTGGCCGACGGCGGCCCGATCGACGGCGACCGCTGGGTCTACTTCCGGACGCCGTGGGGCCTGCAGCTGGAGCTGATCGACCTGCCGCCCGGGCTGCCGTACGAGCGGCAGACCGAGGCCCGGCTCTACCGGCCGACGCAGAACTGGAGTTGAGCGAGATGCCGAACGCCACCGCCGCCGTGGTCCGGGGCCCGGGGCAGCCGTTCACCCTGGAGCCGGTCCGGCTGGACGACCCGCGTCCCGACGAGGTGCTGGTGCGGATCGCCGCCGCCGGGATCTGCCACACCGACCTGAGCGTCCGGGCCGGGCACACTCCGGGCCCGCTGCCCGCCGTGCTCGGCCACGAGGGGGTCGGGACGGTGCAGGCGGTCGGCAGCGCGGTGACCCGGCTGACGGTCGGTCAGACCGTGCTGCTCACCTTCGCCTCCTGCGGGGCCTGCCCCGACTGCCGGGACGGGCAGCCGGTCCGGTGCGCGCACTGGCCCCGGCTCAATCTGTTCGGCGGCAGCCGGCTGGACGGCAGCGCCACGCTCAGCGGCGCGGACGGTTCGCCGCTGCACGGGCACTTCTTCGGCCAGTCCTCGTTCGCCACCCTGGCGCTGGCCACCGAGCGCAACGCGGTACCGGTGCCGGACGGGGTGCCGGCGGAGCTGCTGGCCCCGTTCGGCTGCGGCGTACAGACCGGCGCGGGGGCGGTGCTGAACGTGCTGCGGCCCGGGCCGGGCGACACGGTGGCGGTGTTCGGCGCCGGGGCGGTCGGGCTCTCGGCCCTGCTGGCCGCCCTGCTCACCCCGGCGGCCCGGCTGGTGGCGGTGGACGTCCGGCCGGACCGGCTGATGCTGGCGCGCGAGCTGGGCGCCACCGACGTGGTGGACGCCACGGCCGAGGACCCGGTCGAGGCGATCATGGAACTGACCAAGGGCAGGGGTGCCGGGCACACCCTGGAGACCAGCGGGCAGCTCGGCGCACTCGGCGCAGCGGTCCGCGCGCTCGCGGTCGGCGGCACCTGCGCGGTGGTCGGGGCGCCGCCGACGGGCAGTCAACTCGCCCTGGACGTACCGGCGCTGCTGGACCGGGTACCGAGGATCGTCGGCGTCAACCAGGGCGCGAGCCGGCCCGGGCGATTCCTGCCCGCGCTGGTGGACCTGCACCTGGCGGGCCGGCTGCCGGTCGACCGGCTGGTGCGGACCTTCCCGTTCGCCGATGTGGAGCGGGCCGCGACGGCCGCGACGGCGGGGGAGGTGGTGAAGCCCGTCCTGGTGATGCCCTGACGGGCCGACAGGTGACACTCGGTCATATATCGCTCACTGGTAGTGTCGGCCGGGTGGACGAGCTGCAGCGGGACACCGGTTCGGTGCGGGTACTGATCGTGGACGACCATCCGCTCTTCCGGGAGGGTCTGAAGGCCGCCCTGCAGAGCGCCGACGGCATCGAGGTGGTCGGCGAGGCGGAGACCGTCGCGGCCGTACCGGGCGCGGTGGCCGAGTGCCTGCCCGACGTGGTGGTGCTGGACCTCTCGCTGCCCGACGGCTCCGGTCTGGAGGCGGCCCGCAGGCTGGCCGAGCAGACCCCGACCGTACCCGTCCTGATGCTCACCATGGCCGACGACGACGGCAGCCTGCTGGCCGCCCTGCAGGCCGGAGCACGCGGCTACCTGGTCAAGGGCGCCGGGCGGGACGAGGTGCTGCACGCGGTGCGCACCGTGGCGGCCGGCGGCGCGGTCTTCGGCTCCGAGATCGCGGCCCGGATCACCGCCCTGCTGGCCGGCACCAAGCTGCGCGAGGCGGGCCAGCTGTTCCCCTCGCTCACCGCCCGCGAGGCCGAGGTGCTCGACCTGGTGGCCCGGGGCCTGGACAACCGCCGGATCGCCCGCGAGCTGGTGGTGGCCGAGAAGACCGTCCGCAACCACGTCACCCACATCTTCGAGAAGTTGCACGTCGCCACCCGCGCGGAGGCGGTGGCCCGGGCCAGGGACATGGGGCTGGGCGGCGAATAGGACCACGGCCCCGTGCGGTCGGGACAGCGGGCCGGGGAGCATGGACCGCCCACAGGCAGCCAGGGTCGAGGGAGTGTCGTACATGAGCGAGAACGAGATCACCAGCGCCAGTACGGCCCGGGCACTCGCGGCCGCGGCCTTCGCCCTGCTCTGCGCTCTCGGCTGGTCGGTGCTCGCACTGACCCACCGCGACGCCGAGGGGATCAGTGAGTACTACCTCTTCGACGGCACCGTCGTCGCGCTCGGCCTGACCTTCGCGCTCTCCGGCCTGTTCCTGGTGATCAACCGGAACGGCCGGGGCCTGGGCGTGCTGCTGCTGGTCGCCGGGGGGCTGCAGGTCCTGCAGATGCTCCTGGGGCTCGCCGCCGAGCTGGCGGGAGCGGGGCCCGCGGTGATGAACGCCGTCCTGGCGGTGGTGATCGCCGCCGCGATCGCCAACGCCTTCATGATGCTGGCCTTCCCGCTCTGGCTCCCGGACGCCCGGCTGCCCGGCGGGTTCTGGCGGATCGTCACCGGGCTGGTCGCGGCGTGGTGCGTGGTGGTCGGCGTGCTCAACGCGGGCCTGCACACGGGGTACTACACCCGGGCGAACCCGCTTGAGGGCACCGCACTGCTCGACTGGCTGGAGGAGCACGTCGAGCCGTACTCCTACGACGTCTTCACCGTCGGTGTGGCCCTCACCCTGACCGTCGCCGCCGTCCGCTGGTGGCGCTCGCCGGGACCGCACCCGCACCTGCGGGAGGTGGCCGCGGCCTACCTGGTCTGGGTCACGCTGATCACCGTCCCGCACTATCTCGACGACTACCCCGACTGGGTCCCGTACGCGGTGGTCTTCGTGGGCGAGGCAGTCTGGCTGCTGGTGCCCGTCCTCGGCTTCCGCCGGGACCGCTCGCTCTCGCTGGACCGGGCCACCCGGCGCTATCTGGCCTCGTACGCCTTCTGCACGCTGCTGTTCATCGTCGTCCTGCTGCTCGCCTATCTGATGGGCAGTCTGCTCCCGGACGCCGGGCCCGACGCCGGGCCCGGCGTCCGCTGGTGGCTGCTGCCGGCGGCGGCGCTGCTCGGCGCGCTGCTGCGCCCGGCGGCCCGGTTCGTGGTGCGTGCCGTGGACCGGTACTACTACGGCGAGCGGGCCCACCCGTACCAGGTGGTGCGCAAGCTGGCCGAGCGGATGAGCCAGGCCGTCGGCCCCGCCGAGGCGCCTTCGCTGCTCTGCCAGACCGTGGTGATCGCGCTCGGCCTGCCCGGCGCGTGCGTACGGGTCGGCACCCGCAGCGGGCCCCGCGAGCTGGCCGGGCTCGGTGACGCCGAGCTCCCCGCCGAGAGCTTCCCGCTCAGCTACGAGGGCGTGGTGATCGGCGAGCTGTCCGTGCCGCCGCGCTCCGGGCAGCGCGAGCTGGACCGGCAGGACCGCGAGGTGCTCCGGCTGCTCGCCGACCAGGCCTCGCCCGCGATCGCCTCGCTCCGGCTGTACGAGGACCTGCAGGCCAGCCGGAAGCGGATCGTGCTGGCCCGGGAGGAGGAGCGGCGGCGGCTCCGGCACGACCTGCACGACGGGCTCGGGCCCGCGCTCTCCGGCCTGCGCCTGCAGATCGACGCGGCCCGGACCGGCATCGCGCCCGAGTCGGAGGCCGCGGTCTCGCTCGGCACCGCCTCGGCCGGGATCGGCCAGGCGATCACCGAACTGCGCCGGATCACCGACGGGCTGGCTCCCGCCGCCCTCGGCAGCGAAGGTCTCGCAGGGGCGCTGAGGCGGCTCGCCGACGGCCTCGGCCACCACACCCTCCGGGTCACCCTCGACCTCGACCCCGACCCGCTGCCCACCCTGCCCGCCGCCGTCGAGGTCGCCATCTACCGGATCAGCGGCGAGGCCCTCAACAACGTGGTCCGCCACTCCGGCGCCGCCGCCGCCCGGCTCACCCTCCGGGTCCGCCCCGACGAGGTCACCGTCGAGGCCACAGACGACGGCGCGGGCTTCCCCGCCCACACCGGCGGTGCGGGCGTCGGCCTGCGCTCGATGGCCGAACGCGCCGAGGAGCTGGGCGGCACCTTCACCGCCGCCAACGACTCCGACGGCGCGGTCGTCCGGGCCGTCTTCCCCCGGGTTCCCGCGTAGCGGTCCGCCGGTCCCGGCTCAGGTGGGGACCAGGAGCTCATGTGGGTGGGACCGGGGCGGGGGGACAGTGGTGGAAAGCCCGCCGAGCGGAAGCGAGAGACCTGATGGCAGCGAACCTCGACCCCAGGCAGTCCGGCAAGGGCGGCAGCCCCTGCGGAGGCCCGGGACAGCCGCCGTGCCCGAAGAAGAAGAACGACGACGAACCCGAGGACGAGGAGGAGCATGCGGTGCCGCACCGCTGAGACCCTCTGGATGTGAACCGGCCGCCCGGCCAGGGAATCCCTGGCCGGGCGGCGTGCTGTGCTGTGCGGGTCAGTGCTCGTGGTGCATGCCGCCGTGGCCCATGCCCGGGTCGAGGGCCATCACGGCGGCCGGGGAGACGGTGAAGGGGCGCATCATGCCGTCGTCCTCGTGGTCGAGGATGTGGCAGTGGTACATGAACTTGCCGGTGGCCCCGGTGAACTGGCCTGCCACCCGGACGAGTTCGCGCGGTGCGACGGTGACGGTGTCCTTCCAGCCCTGCTCGGCGGGGTCGATCGGGTTCTGGGCGCCCCAGCTGACCGGCTTGCCGATCGGGGTGCCGCCGCTCACCGGGTCGAAGCCGGTGGTGTCGACGGTGGCCCGGGTGAGGATCTGGAACTGGATCAGGTGGATGTGCACCGGGTGCAGCGCCAGCTGCGCCAGGTTGATGATGGTCCACTGCTCCCAGGCGTCCTCGTCGATCCGCCAGTTGAGGCGGTCGTTGAAGTCGGCCGAGATCCGCCGGTAGGTGTGGACGGCCTGGCCGGCCGCCTGCACCTGGACGATCCCGTCCTGGACGGTGCCGACGGGCGGTACCTCCGCCGCCGGGACCTCCTCCATCTCCCAGAAGTGGAACATCGTGCCGCTGTCCTGAGTGATCATCAGGACCCGGTGGCCGTGGTGCGGGATGTCGTCGTGGGCCAGCCGCCGGAAGCTCGGCGAGAGCACGGCGGGCAGTGCGAACGGCTCGGGCTCGGCGGTGGCCGAGACCCGGAACTCCATCACCTCGGGGTCCGGCAGCCGGTTGGCCGGGTCGGCGATGCCGACCGCGTCGTGCTCGCCGATCGGGGTGCCCTCGGCGGGGGCCGGGGCGGAGTTGACCAGCCGCAGGGTGCGGCCGGCCAGTGCGGTGAAGTCGATCAGCAGGTCGGCCCGCTCGGCCGGGGCCAGGCTGAGGCCGCGCCCCGGCAGCGGGATCGGGGTGCCGAACAGGCCGGCGTCACTGCCGATCTGCCAGGCCACCCCGTTCACCCGCTGCCCGTCCGGGTCGACCAGGTGCAGCCGGTACGGACGGGAGTTGGACGCGTTCAGCACCCGGAACCGGTACCAGCGCGGCTTGACCGCGTGGTACGGCCAGATCACGCCGTTCACCAGGGTGTACCGCCCGCAGTACGGCAGCGGGCCGACCGTCTTGTGCAGCAGCTGCCCGGTCAGCGCACCGTCCGGGCCGGTGGCCAGATTCCGGTCGCAGAGCACCAGCGGGACCTCGAACTCCCCGGCGGGCAGGTGCAGTCGGTCCTCCTCCTCATCCCGGATCAGGTACGTCCCGACCAGCCCGGCGAGCACGTTGAGCCGGGTGACGCCCATCGCGTGGTCGTGGTACCAGAGCGGCATCGCGGCCTGGTCGTTCGGGTACTCGGAGAGCTGGGAGTGGCCGGTGTGGACCGCGTTGTCGGTCCAGCCGTCGTTGCCGCCGTTGGTGACCGCGCCGTGCAGGTGCACCACCAGCCAGGGCGGCAGGGCGGGGCCCCTGGGGTCGATCAGGGTGGGGTCGATGCCCGGCACGTTCTCGGCCGGGGGCATGGTGATGTCGGGGAGATGGCCGATCTGGGCGGGGTAGGGGGTGCTGATCCGGTTCTGCCAGTCGATCCGCAGCCGCTGTCCGCGCCGGACCTCGATGGTCGGGCCGGGGAAGCTGCCCTCGTACGTCCACATCGGGGTCGGGGGCAGCTCGGAGTGCAGTTGCACGTCGGCCGACAGTTGACGGATGGTCAACTCGGCTTCGGGGCGGAGCACCTGGGGGATGCGCAGCGGGTCGGCGAATTTGGTGAGGTCGGTGGTTTCGGGCACGGTTTCGGGCACGGTGGCCTCCGGGGGTCGGTTCGGCTCCAGGGTGGGCCATCCGTTGTCCCGATTTCATGAGGCAGTGGTCCCGGTATGTCCTGGGTGAGGCCGACTCCGGGGACCGGTGCGGGGGTTGGACCCCTTGACGGGATCTCGGTATTCACCCAATCATCATGGTCGCGTCAATACTCGCTGGCCGACCGGACACCGGGACCGGCAGCTTAAGCACGTTCCGTTCTGCCCCACCAGAATCTGGAGCTTCCCTTGTCTCAGCGTGCCTCGCGGCGATCCCGCGTGCTCCGCTCCGCCGTCGCAACCGGTGCCGCCGCCACCCTGGCCGCCGGGTTCCTCGCCACCGCCGCCTCCGCCCAGGTGACCCAGGCCCGCCCGGCCGCCGTCACGGTGCAGGCGGTCCCGGACATCCCGGTCGCCAACGTGAAGGCGCACCTGGCCCAGCTCCAGTCGATAGCCACCGCCAACGGCGGCAACCGGGCGCACGGCCGCACCGGTTACAAGGCCTCGATCGACTACGTGAAGGCCAAGCTGGACGGTGCCGGGTTCACCACCACCCTGCAGACCTTCACCACCAGCGGCGCCACCGGCTACAACCTGATCGCGGACTGGCCGGGCGGTGACGCGAGCCACGTCGTCATGGTGGGCGCGCACCTGGACTCGGTGAGCGCGGGCCCGGGCATCAACGACAACGGCTCCGGCTCGGCGGGCATCCTGGAGACCGCGCTGGCCGTCTCGCGGGCCGGGCTGCAGCCGACGAAGCACCTGCGGTTCGGCTGGTGGGGGGCGGAGGAGCTGGGCATGATCGGCTCCAAGTACTACGTCAACAACCTGCCCACCGCCGAGCGGGCGAAGATCGACGCGTACATGAACTTCGACATGATCGGCTCGCCGAACCCGGGCTACTTCGTCTACGACGACGACCCCAAGCTCGAGGGCGTACTGAAGACCTACTTCTCCGGTGTCGGGGTGCCGACCGAGATCGAGACCAACGGTGACGGCCGCTCCGACCACGCCCCGTTCAAGAACGTCGGCATCAAGGTCGGCGGTCTGTACAGCGGCGGCGACGAGATCAAGACGGCTGCCCAGGCCACCAAGTGGGGCGGCAGCGCGGGCCAGGACTTCGACGCCTGCTACCACGCCTCCTGCGACACCAGCGCGAACATCAACGACACCGCGCTGGACCGGGGTGCCGACTCCATCGCGTACGCGGTCTGGACGCTGGGCACCGAGGCCCCGCCGCTGCCCGGCACGGTCTTCGAGAACACCGCCGACGTGCAGATCCCGGACAACGGCGCGGCGGTCACCTCCTCGGTCACCGTCAGCGGCGTCACCGGCAACGCACCGGCCGCCCTTCAGGTGGGCATGGACATCAAGCACACCTGGCGCGGTGACCTGGTGGTCGACCTGGTCGCCCCGGACGGCAGCACCTACCGGCTGAAGAGCTCCAGCTCCAACGACTCGGCCGACGACGTGGTGGCCACCTACACGGTGAACGCCTCCAGCGAGGTCGCCAACGGCGTCTGGAAGCTCAAGGTGCAGGACATCGCGGCCCAGGACACCGGCTACATCAACAGCTGGAAGCTCACCTTCTAGCCGACGGAACGTCAGTGCCGGGCCCCTGCTGCCCAGGGGCCCGGCACTGTCATGCGTCAGGGACGCATCTCGTACGCGCCGGAGAGCTCCTCGACCCGGGCCCACAGCTTCGCGGTGCGCTCGGCGTCCGCCACCGGGCGGCGGACCTGGGAGAGCGCCCAGGCGGCCTGCGGTTCGCTGGTGGAGGTCTTGCCGTGCAGCTCGGTGGCGTGCGCGGAGAAGTCCCGGACCAGGAAGTCGAAGATGCCGTCCAGCAGGTCGGGCTCGGTGCCGGTCAACTCGGCCTGCTCCAGCACCAGGTGGCCGTAGACCACGAGCGCGAAGAGCTGGCCGATCTCCAGCAGGAAGTCCAGGTCCTGCTGCTGCTCGGCGGTCGGCGCGTGCTCCAGGAGCAGCGCGCACAGGCCGTCGGCCTGCTCGCGGAACCGGGCCACGTTCGGCAGGTGGGCGTGCGCGTCGTAGGCGGTCCGCCAGTCGTGGAAGCGGATCGCACCCAGGCCACGGGCCGGGCCCTGCTGGAACAGGAACGCGTCGTCCGCCGGGTCGAGGCGGGTCGGCACCGGTGCGTAGTCCGCCGGGGCGAACAGGTAGTTGGCCATGAACTTGAGGATCAGGGCCAGGTTGACGTGCACCGTGCCCTCCAGCTTCGGCAGGCCCCGGATGTCCTTGGCGGCCTTGTCGAAGTAGGTGTCCGCCTCGAAGCCCTTGGCCGCGATGACGTCCCACATCAGGTCGATGACCTTCTCGCCCTCGGTGGTGACCTTCATCTTGGTCATCGGGTTGAAGAGCAGGTAGCGACGGTCCTCCGGGGAGGCGCTGCGGAAGTAGTCCACCGCCCGGTCGCTGAACAGCTTCATCGCGTTGAGCCGCAGGTACGCGTCGGTCAACTCCCGCCGCACGTGCGGGAAGTCGGTCACCTTGCGGCCGTACAGCACCCGGTTGTGGGCGTGCGTGACGGCCTCGTACATCGCGTGCTCGCAGATGCCGATGGATGCCGTGCAGAGGTTGAACTTGCCGACGTTCACGGTGTTCAGCGCGGCGTCGAAGGCGGCCTTGCCGGTGTGCAGCACGTCCTCGGCCCGGACGGGGTACTCCTCCAGCCGGAACTCGCTGACGTACATCTGGGCGTTCACCACGTTCTTGACCAGGTGGTACGCCTCGTGGCGGCTGTCCACCGCGAAGAAGACGTAGCCCTCCGGGCCCTCGACGTCCGAGCGACGGCCGAAGACCGAGACCAGACCGGCCACGTTGCCGTTGCCGATGTAGTACTTCGGGCCGGTGGCGGTGAAGCCACCGTCGGCGGTCGGGGTGAGGATCATGTCGGTGGAGTAGATGTCCGCGCCGTGGCTGCGCTCGGACAGCCCGAAGGCCATCACGTGACCCTCCGTCAGCAGCTTGGCAGCCCGGGCCCGGACGGCCTCGTTCTCGCTCTGCCAGACCGGGCCGAGGCCCAGGATGGTGACCTGCCAGGTGTACCAGTAGCCGAGGCCGTAGAAGCCCAGGATCTCGTTCAGCTCGGCGATCCGCGCGGTGTCCCAGCGCTTGTCGGCGTCGGCGGAGGACGGCGTCAGGAACTCCGCGAACAGCCCCTCCTTGGCGGCGAACTCGAGGAAGTCCCCGTACCAGGCGCGGTCGATGTAGCTGTCGATCAGCGCCTGCTTGCCGCGCGACTCGAACCAGTCCACGGTGGCGCGCAGCAGCCGGCGGGTGGTGTCGTCGAACTGCTTCGGGTCATAGGTGCTCGGGTTGAAGAGCATGTGAAGTCCTGTGGGGTGAGGGTCAGCGGGAGAGGCGGTGCAGGGTGGCGAGTACGTCGTCGAGCCAGGCGATGGTCATCCGCTCGTACTCGATGCCGCCGCGCAGCACCACGTGCTGGAGCTGCTGCTGCGGGTCGAGCTCGGTGCCGGGCGGGAAGTCGCGTTGCTCGCCGGTGCGGTAGCGCTCCAGCAGGGCGGCGTGGCTCTCCCGGTGGCGGGTCACCTCGGAGATCAGGGCGGCGGGGTCGTCGAAGGCGGCGGCCCGGATCTTGACGGCCAGTTCGTGCCGGACGGTCTCCGGCTCGACCGGTTCGCGCAGCCAGTCGGAGAGTACGGAGCGCCCGTCCCGGGCCACCGCGTACACCTTCTTGTCCGGCCGCCCGTCCTGGGCGACCTCCTGGGCGGCGATCCAGCCGTCCGCCTCCATCCGCCGCAGCACCCGGTAGATCTGCTGGTGGGTGGCGGTCCAGAACCGTCCGATCGAACGGTCGAACCGTCGCGCCAGCTCGTACCCGGAGCCGGGCTGCTCCAGCAGTGAGACGAGGATCGCGTGCTCCAGTGCCATACCCGCCATCCTCCTATGCAACGAGTTTCATAGGCAACGGCGCCTCGCCGGGTTGAGACGCGGATCACGCCTCGACGGCGGCTCCGGTGTCACCGTCGACCAGCAGCAGCCGGTCGTGCTGCCCGTCGCCCTCGACCAGCAGCACCTGGTCCCCGGTCGGCACCAGGGGGATCACGGACGGCCGGCGGCGGCGCCAGAGCACGGTGCCGTGCCGCAGTGCGATCAGGTGATCGTCGAGCAGGGAGCCGCCTCGTAGGGCGGACGCCTGCGCCTTGGGCCGGACGCGGGTCCGCAGATAGACGTGGTTCCGTCCGGCGGTGAAGCCGTGCCAGAAGTCGATCCGGCGGTCGTGCCGGGGCACGGACTCCGGCCAGCGGAAGGGGCTCAGCAGGGGTGCCGCCGGAGCCGATCGGGTTGGCCAGTAGCCGGTCGCCGTCGTCGATCGCGTACAGCCAGCCGTCGGCCGGTGCGATCGGGACATCGACGTGCGACAGCGGGTGCCGCACCAGGTGGAAGGTGTGTGAGGGCTCCTTGGTCGGGGTGCCCGGACGGAAGCTGAGGACGGCGGCGGCCCGGGAGGCGGCGGCCACCCAGACGGTGCGGCCGCCGTCGATGATCAGCGGGCTGTACTGCTGATCCTTGCGCGGGATCGAGAAGTCGCCGACCGTGGTGCCGTCGGCGACGGCGAGCGAGAGCAGCCGGGCCTTGGTCCAGCCCCAGACGAAGACCAGGGACGGGCCGCTCCGGGCGCCGTTGTTCGGCACGCAGAGGATGCCGCTGGGCTCGGTCCGGCGCCACAGCCCGGCCCCTGTGCGGGCGTCGAAGGCCGAGACGGCGTAGCCCTGAGCATCCTTCACCGAGGCGATCACCCGGCCGTCCACCAGTTCCATGGTCGAGACCGACTCGAAGGTGTGCTCCCAGAGCCGGCTGCCGGTGGTGAGGTCGAAGCCGGCGAGCTGCCTCGGCCGGCCGCCCACCCGGCCGTGCCAGACCACCAGCGTCTCCCGGTCGGCGCGGTACTCGGCCAGCTCGCCCGGGTCGAACTCCCAGAGCAGCGAACCGGATTCGGCCTCCAGCACGCTCAGAGCGGCCGGCCCGGGGCTGGACCGGTCGGTCCGCGCGGTCGGCGCCACCAGGTGGCCGCCGGTCGCGGTCAGCCTGGCCTCCCAGTAGTCCTGCTCACCGATGACCCGGTGCGGGCTCTGCCAGACCACCGTGCCGTCGGCCCGGTCGCAGGCCACCGGCCGCCCGTCCACCAGGACGAACACCCGATTCCCCCGGACCACCGGCCGGGAGAGCGTGTCGGGCGGTGCGATCAGCGTCCACAGCCCGCCGTCCCGCTTCACCCGCATCGGTATCGCGTCCCCGATCACAGCTCCCCCTCGGTCCGTCCTCGACGGAGCAGAATACTGGTGTGATCGACGACGACCAGCTGCCGCGGTGGCGGATGCACAGTCAGTTCCGGACGGGTGGCGACACGGTGGCGGAGATCGCCGCCCGGGCTCCCGGCATCCAGGCGCAGGACGCCGGGGCGGCCCGGCTCGGGCTGCGGGCGCGCGGGCTGGCCGAGGCGGCGGCGGTGCAGCGGGCGTACCGGGCGGGCGAGGTGGTGAGCAGCTGGCTCATGCGCGGCACCCTGCACCTGGTCCCGGCGGGTGAACTCCGGCCGCTGCTGGCCCTGTTCGGTCAGCGCAACGTGGCCGCAGGGGCCCGCAGGCGGCGGGAGCTTGGCCTGACCGAGGCGGTGCTGGCCAGGGCGCTGGCCGCGCTGCCCGAGGTGCTGACCGAGCCGCTGTCCCGGGCCGAGCTGGTGGCGCGGCTGAACGAACGCGGGGTCGGGGTCGAGCCGACCGGACAGGCCCCGGCGCACCTGACCGCGTACGCGGCGGGGCTCGGGGTGCTCTGCCGGGGTGCGGAGGTGGCGCCGCGCGAGCCCGGCTACCAGCTGCTGCCGCC
Organism: Kitasatospora sp. Root107; assembly: GCF_001424875.1. GTDB lineage: Bacteria > Actinomycetota > Actinomycetes > Streptomycetales > Streptomycetaceae > Kitasatospora. The sequence continues at coordinate 144,446 of NZ_LMCT01000072.1, forward strand.
GGGGGAGGAGGCCGACCCGGCCGATGTGGCGGCGGAGCTGGCCGCCCGGTACGTGGCGGCGTTCGGCCCGGCCGGACCGGCGGACTTCGCGGCCTGGTCGGGGCTGACCCTGACGGTCGGCCGCCGGGCCTTCGCCGGGCTGCCCGAGGTCGGGGACGGGCTGTTCGCGACCGGCGAGCTGCCGGAGGAGGGGGAGCCGTTGGTACGGCTGCTCGGTGCGTATGACAACTATCTGCTCGGCTACCGCGACCGGGGCCTGATGCTGGATCAGCGGCACGCGAAGCGGATCAACGCCGGCGGCGGGGTGGTCCGGCCTGCGCTGGTGGTGGACGGGCGGGTGCTCGGCAGCTGGCGCCGGGACGGCGGCACGGTGGTGGTCGAGCCGTTCGAGCCGCTGCCCGAGGAGCTGTGGGAAGCGGAGGCTGCGGCGGTGGAGTCCTTCTGGGTGCAAATGCGGACAAATTGTTAATTCCGACGCAGACTGGGTAATGAGCATGCGCGTGCCAAGTGCCGACTGAGGAGGTGGTCCTGGTGTCAACCCAGCTGCCGATGAGTATGGAGACCCATCCGGACATCGTGGCGATGCGTGATCACTACGAGCGGGTGGTGTCGACTCCTCGGGCGCAGGCGGTCGAAGCGTTGGCCATGCTTTCGGGTCTGTTCCTGGCGATCTCTGCCTGGGTGGTCGGGTTCTCCGGCTCCTCCGGGCTGACGGTCAACAATCTGATCCTCGGGCTGGCCTTCACGGTACTGATGGCGGGCTACGGTTCGGCGTACGAGCGCACCCACGCGCGCGCCTGGGCCGCCACGCTGATCGGTGCATGGACGATCCTCGCGCCCTGGGTGGTCTCCGGTCCGGACGCGGTCCGTCGGACCATTCTCACCAATGTGATCACCGGTGGACTGATGGTCTGTCTCGGTCTGGCCGCCGTCGCGATGGCGGCGGACATGGCCGGGCGGGGTCTCCGCCGGAGCGGATCCGGAGGTATGGCTGCCGGAGGGTGAGTATCTGCGCGGGTGGCGCGGACCGGGAGGTCCGCGCCACCGGTGCGTCCGAGGCAGGGACGCGGGCTCAGGGGTGGGTCATCCGCAGGACGTCCAGCGCCTCGTTCAGCTGCGCCTCGGTCAGCTTCCCGGCCCCGACGTACCCGCGCTCCTGGACCACCTGACGGATCGTCTTTCGCTCGGCGACCGCCTGCTTGGCCACCTTGGCGGCCTCCTCGTAGCCGATGAACCGGTTCAACGGGGTGACCACCGAGGGGGAGGACTCGGCGAACTCGCGGGCCCGTTCGACGTTGGCGGTCAGGCCGTCCACCGTCCGGTCGGCCAGCAGCCGGGCGCTGTTGGTGAGCAGCCGGACCGACTCCAGCACATTGCGGGCGATCACCGGCAGCATCACGTTCAGTTCGAAGTTGCCGCTCGCCCCGGCCACCGTGACGGTCGTGTCGTTGCCGATCACCTGGGCGGCCACCATCAGCACCACCTCGGGCAGCACCGGGTTGACCTTGCCGGGCATGATCGAGGAACCGGGCTGCAGATCCGGCAGGTTGAGCTCACCCAGGCCGGTGCGCGGACCCGAGCCCATCCAGCGCAGATCGTTCGCGATCTTGGTGAAGCCGACCGCGACGGTGCGCAGCTGGCCGCTCAGCTCGACCAGGCCGTCCCTGGCTCCCTGTGCCTCGAAGTGGTCCCGGGCCTCGGTCAGCGGCAGCCCGGTGGTCCTGGCCACCTCGGCGATCACGGCGGCCGAGAAGCCGGGCGGGGTGTTGATCCCGGTGCCCACCGCCGTGCCGCCGAGCGGCAGTTCGGCCACCCGGGGCAGCGTGGCACGCAGCCGCTCGACCCCGTACCCGACCTGGGCCGCGTAGCCGCCGAACTCCTGGCCGAGGGTGACCGGGGTGGCGTCCATCAGGTGCGTCCGCCCCGACTTCACCACCTCGGCGAACTCGGCCGCCTTCCGCGTCAGTGCCGCCGCCAGGTGCTCCAGCGCGGGGATCAGCTCGCCCGTCACGGCGGCGGTGGCCGCGATGTGGATCGAGGACGGGAAGACGTCGTTGGAGGACTGGCTCGCGTTCACCTGGTCGTTCGGGTGCACCGGCCGGCCCAGCCGCTCGGCCGCCAGGGTGGCGATCACCTCGTTGGCGTTCATGTTGGACGAGGTGCCCGACCCGGTCTGGAACACGTCCACCGGGAACTGGTCGTCCCACCGCCCCTCGGCCACCTCCTCGGCGGCCGCCACGATCGCCCCCGCCGTCTCGGCGTCCAGCACACCCAGTTCGGCGTTCACCCGGGCCGCCGCCGCCTTGATCCGGGCCAGCGCCGCGATGTGCGCCCGCTCCAGCCGCTGGCCTGACACCGGGAAGTTCTGCACCGCCCGCTGGGTCTGCGCCTGCCACTTGGCGGACGCGGGCACCCGCACCTCGCCCATCGAGTCGTGCTCGATCCGGTACTCCTGCATGACCTTGCACCTCCTGCCTCTGCCAGCCGCGCGGACGCCTCAGGTATTTCCGGGTCTACTGGCCGAGCAGTGTGGCGAAGTCGTAGCCCACGTCCGCGAGGGTCAGCACGCTGCCCAGGTCGCTGATGGCGCCCACGGGGATGCTGTGCCCGTCGGCGGACGGGACGGCCTGGGCAGGTACGGCGGCGGCCACCAGCAGCAGGGCGGTGGTGGCGGCGAGTCGGATCACGGTGCGCATGACCGGCCCAACACCCGGGGCGCGCCGGGGGTTACGGCTCCGGACGCAGCGTCACACGGGCTGCCCAGCTCAGCCGAACAGCACCTCGCGGTCCGAGCCCAGATGCGTGCGCAGTACCGCCAGCGCGCGCATGCTCTGGGACTTCACCACGGCGGTGCTCACCCCGAGGATCTCGGCGGTCTGCTCCACGCTCTGGTCGTCCCAGTAGCGCAGCAGCACGATCGCCCGGTCCCGCTTGTGGAGCAGCGCCAGCGCGTTCAGCAGAGTGAGCCGGTCGGCCGTCGGGTCGGTCGGGTCGGGACGGTCCGGCAGCTGGTCCACCGTCAGCTCGGTGCTGCTGCGCAGCCGCTTGTGGTCCAGCAGGGTGTTCAGCAGCACCTTGCGGGCGTAGCTGAAGGGGTCGCCGCCCTGGCGGTTCAGCCGGTTCCAGGCCAGGTACATCTTGGTGAGGGTGCCCTGGGTCAGGTCCTGGGCCAGGTGCCAGTCCCGGCACATCAGGTAGGCGGTCTGCCGCAGGCGGGTCACGTTGGCCTCGGCGAAGGCTATGAACTCGGATTCGGTGCGCACCATCGGGCTCCGGGTCTCGGTGGGGACATGGAAGGAGCCGCGGCCCCGGATCGGGGCCGCGGCGGTAGTGGTGCGTTACGGAGTCGGCAGTGCCGGGTACTTCGCGTTGGCGGCCTCGACGAAGGAGGCCGGCATGGTGGTGCCGATCAGCGGGCTGCTGGCCAGCGCGACGGCCTGCTGGTGGGTCAGGGCCGGGACGGCGTGCGGGTTCTTGGCCCCGTCCCAGTTCAGGCAGTCGGAGATGGTGACCGAGACCTCGAAGCCGCCCGGGCGGTGCACCCGGACGTCGGTGGCCTGCATGCAGTTGCTCGGGTTGACCTCGACCTCCACCACGTCACCAGCGGGGCTGGTGGTGCAGCTGACCGTGTTCGTCGCGATGTAGCGCGAAGGGCCGGGGGTGCACGGAGCCGGTTCCTCGGGGATGTACGCCGCGACCGAGATCCGGCCGGTGCCGGTCGGGGTGTTCACGTAGGCGAAGATGCTCGAGGCTCCGCTCTCCGGCGGGTCTGCGGCGTGGTGGTCCGTGGTGTACCCGGCGGGCAGGGACTGCACCACGGCCGCCAGCAGAGCGGCGGTGGTGGCCGGGACCTGCGGTGCTGCCGGGGTCACCACGGGGGACGGGGTCGCACTCGACGGGGCCTCGGGCGTGGCGGAGCCCGACGCCGGTGCGGCGGCGGGCGGTCCGGCGGCGGGGCCCACCGCGGTCGACTGCGCCGGGCCCGTGCCCAGCGACCCGACCAGCACCGCCAGCGCGGCCACCGCGGTCACCGACCCGAGGGCCGCACCGGCGGCGCGCAGGCGCCGCTTCCGACGGCCGCCCCGGGCGGCCAGGCCGACCAGGTCACCCAGCGGCGGGGCGGTGAGGGTGGCCAGCTCGGAGTCCAGGGCACGATGGAACCCGTCGGGTCGGAAATCGACTTCTTCGCTCATTTTCGGTTGCTGTCCTTCTGAGGGAGTGTCAACCGCACGCCGGCCATGCGGACCCGCTTCGGTGCGGGCTCTGCCCCCTAGGACGGGTCGGGTCCCGCTTTTGGTCGCAGCCTTCGCGAGAGCAGTGGACGTCGGTCAGCCGCGTACGGTTCCCGGCCGCCGGAACCGACGGTGCACCAGCAGGCAGCTCGCCGCCCCGACGGCGTACCAGAGCAGGTCCGGCGCGTTGAAGGTGGAGCCGAGCACGATCCGCAGCACGGGGGGTATCCGGGCGAGTTGGAGGAACTCGACCGCGAAGCTCAGTCCGAGCGCGAGCCCGGCTGCGGCGAGGGGCCTGGCCCGGGGGACGGCGAGCAGCACCAGCAGGTACAGCAGGGTGGTGTAGAGCGCGTCCCCGAGCGCGTCGGCCACGGCGCCGCCGGTCAGGGCGGGCAGGCCGAGACCGGCGACGACGGTCGCCGCGACGAGTGCCAGAATCCGGAAACGCACAGCCCACCCCCGTGCGACCAGACGTTCTGAGCGCGTTCAAAACGCTATCAAGGCTGATCCACCGTCATGGGTGCCGCGCGGTCCGAATGTGGCGGGTGTCTCGTGCCTTGCCATGTCCCTGTTGCCCGCGTGTTACGCGATACTCGTGCCACTCTCACCCCGCCCCGAGGAGCGCGACATGGCACGCACCAGCCCCGACCCGGCCGACCTGCTCGCGGTGGGCGAGCTGCTCACCGACGAGGAGCGGCTGATCCGGGACACCGTACGGAAGTTCGCGGACGAGAAGATCCGGCCGTACGTGGGGGACTGGTTCGACCGGGGGGTCTTCCCGGCGAAGGAGCTGGCGCCCGAGCTGGGGAAGCTCGGGGTGCTGGGCATGCACCTGGACGGATACGGCTGCGCCGGGTCGACCGCCGTCGAGTACGGCGTCGCCTGCATGGAGCTGGAGGCGGCCGACTCCGGGCTGCGCAGCTTCGTCTCGGTGCAGGGCTCGCTCGCCATGCGGTCCATCCACGCCTACGGCTCGGAGGAGCAGAAGCAGCGCTGGCTCCCGGAGATGGCGGCCGGCCGGGCGATCGGCTGCTTCGGGCTGACCGAGCCGGACTTCGGCTCCGACCCCGCCAACATGCGCACCCGGGCCAGCCGCAAGGGCACCGACTGGGTGCTCTCCGGCACCAAGATGTGGATCACCAACGGCTCGATCTCGGACGTCGCGGTGATCTGGGCACAGACCGAGGAGGGCGTGCGCGGCTTCCTGGTCGAGCGCGGCACCCCCGGCTTCTCCACCACCGACGTGCACGGCAAGCTCTCGCTGCGCGCCTCGGTCACCAGTGAGTTGGTGCTGGACGAGGTGGTGCTGCCCGCCGACGCGGTGCTACCCGGGGTGCGCGGCCTGCGCGGCCCGCTGTCCTCGCTGGGCGAGGCCAGGTACGGCATCCTGTGGGGCACCGTCGGTGCGGCCCGGGACTGCTACACCACCGCGCTCGAGTACGCGAAGACCCGGATCCAGTTCGAACGCCCGATCGCAGCCTTCCAACTGACGCAGCAGAAGCTGGTCGAGATGATGCTCGAGGTGGAGAAGGCGTACCTGGTGGCCCACCGGATCGGCCGCCTCAAGGACGCCGGCAAGTGCGGCCCCGCGCACATCAGCTTCGGCAAGCTCAACAACGTCCGCACCGCGATCGAGGTGGCCCGCACCGCCCGCACGATCCTGGGCGCCAACGGCATCACGGTCGAGTACCCGGTGCTCCGGCACGCCAACAACCTGGAGTCGGTGCTCACCTACGAGGGCACCTCCGAGATCCACACCCTGGTCCTCGGCGAGACCATCACCGGCGAGTCCGCCTACCGCTGACCGGCGGAAATCCGGTGGGTGGCCGGGGGACCGGCCGCTACGGTGGGGCGTTCGTCGAGCGGCAGAGGAGAGGACCATGACCGCGACCACCACCCTGTGGCGCCCCACCGGGCCCGAGGAGCTCGCGTTGGTCGAGGCTTCCGGGTGGCGGGCCTGGCCGCCGAGGCTGCCGGACCAGCCGATCTTCTACCCGGTGATGAACGAGGACTACGCCGTCCGGATCGCCCGGGACTGGAACGTGCCCGCCTCCGGCGTCGGCTACGTGACCCGGTTCGAGGTGGAGACCGACTTCCTGGCGCGCTACCCCGTCCAGCAGGCCGGGGGCCGGACCATCCTGGAGCTCTGGGTGCCGGCCGAGGAGTTGGCCGAGTTCAACGAGCACATCGTCGGCCTGATCGAGGTGGTCCGGGAGTTCCGTCCCTGAGGGGTGCGGCGCAGCCAGCGGCAGGGGGCGGGGTGCGGAGGCGGGCGGGGCTGGGGTAGGACTTGAGGCACCGACCAGACCCGAGGAGCCCCATGACAGGCCCGACCGCCGAGATCCCCGAGCGGACCACGGCCGCCGACAGCACGGCCGACGGTCCCCAGCCGGGGCGGGCCACGGTGGTGGTGCTCGGCAGCCTGGTCGCGCTCGGACCGCTCACCACCGACCTCTACCTGCCCGCGATCCCGGCGCTGGCCGGTGACTTGGGCTCGACCGCACCCGCCGTACAGCTGACGCTGACCGCTTCGCTGTTCGGTCTGGCGATCGGTCAGCTGGTGTTCGGGCCGCTGAGTGACCGGCTCGGCCGCCGTCGGCCGCTGCTGGCCGGGATGGTGCTGTACACGCTGTCCACGCTGCTCTGCGCGTTCGCCGGGTCGGTGGCGGTGCTGGTGGGCGGACGGTTTCTGCAGGGCCTCTCCGGGGCGGCCGGTCTGGTGATCGCCCGGGCGGTCGCGCGGGACCGCTTCGAGGGCGTGGCGATGATCCGCTTCATGGCCTCGCTGGGCCTGATCAGCGGGCTGGCCCCGATCTTCGCCCCGGCGGTCGGCGCCCAGCTGCTCCGGTTCACCGACTGGCGGGGCTCGTTCCTGGCCCTGGTGCTGTTCGGCGCGGTGCTGACCGCCTGGGTCCTGCTGGCCCTGGACGAGTCGCTGCCACCGGAGCGGCGGCACAGCGGCGGCCTGGGCACCACGCTGCGGGCGATCGGCGGGCTGATCCGGGACCGGCGTTTCACCGGGTACGTGCTGACCAGTGCGTTCAGCTTCGGCGCGCTGTTCGCGTACGTGGGCGGGTCCTCGGTGGTGCTGCAGAGCGAGTACCAGATCTCGCCGCAGACCTACAGCCTGATCTTCGCGGTCAACTCCGTTGCCGTGGTGGGCTTCAGTCAGCTGAACGGGAGGGTGCTGGTGCAGCGGCTGCCGATGAACCGGCTGATGCCGATCGGGCTGGTCGCGACGCTGCTGGCCGGTCTGGCGCTGGTGCTCTTCACCACCGTCTGGGATCTCGGACTGGCCGGGGTGTGGCCCGCGCTCTTCCTGCTGATGGCGGGCATGGGCATGGTGCTGCCCAACTCCTCGGCCCAGGCCCTCACCATGGCTCCGCACGCGGCCGGTTCGGCCTCGGCGCTGATCGGCGTCTCCACCTTCACCTGCGGCGCGCTGGTGGCCCCGCTCAGCAGTCTCGGCGAACGCCCCTCGGTCGCGCTGCTCGGCGTCGTGGTGGCCGGCTGCGGGGCGATCGCGCTGACCGCCTTCGTCGTGCTCTGCCGACCCTGGGCGAAGAACTGACGCCAGGTCAGCGCCCCGGCACCGGGTCCTGGCCGCCCCGGGTGCCCGGCCGGCAGCGCAGCAGCCGGCCCGCGGTGAGCCGGGCGCCGCGTACCGCACCGTGGCGGTGCAGCGCCTGCACGGCATAGGTCGAGCAGGTCGGGGTGTACGGGCAGCAGGCCCGCCGGGTCGGACTGATCCGGGTGCGGTAGTGGTGCACGGCGCCGTACAGCGCGGCCGCCGCCAACCCGTCCGGGACCGGCGCGGCCGGATCGGCCCCGGCCCGCCGCCCACCCACGGCGAACCGGACGGCAGAGGTCAGCACCACCGGGATCAGCGCGATCAGACAGGGGTCGCCGCAGCCGTCGCCCACGCAGTCGCAGCCGTCGCAGTTGTCGCTCTTCTGCTGCCGGGCCTTCCAACGCTGGTACGCCCGGCGGCGCTCGGCCCTGGCCCGCCGCTCGTGTTCGGGCAGCCACCACCAGGAGCGGCGCCGCTCGCGCGGCGGCGGCGGGTCCACGGGACTGCTGAGGTGCGGGTGCATCGTTGTCTCCCCCCGAAGGCAACCGGTCAGGACGCCGGCAGCGGTAGCGTACGCGCCCGCCCGGGACGCTGTCTGCGGAGGTCCGTTCCGGAGGTGGTCCGGTGGCGGAGCGTGCTGCAGGGGGTGAGCCCGACCACAGTGGTTTCGAAGGTGCGGAGCGGCGGTGTGGGCGGGTTCGTCGGTATCCGGGCGGCCGAGCTTCGAAGGCGAAGGCGTGACTACGATGCGGCGTCGTAGCGGGCGACCTTGTCGGCCGGTAGGGAACGCGTTAACACTGGTGGAGTCGCAAGGCGCTCCCGCCTGTCGCACCGGCCACCACTCGGTCGGACCGGTCCGGGGGAGCGCGCCGCCAGGCGCCCGAGGCAGAACGGGGCGCTCACGGCCGGTGGTGCGGCTGCCCCTGGTCACGGCCCTCGGCCGACCGGGCAGCGGTGCGCCCCGAGCCGGTCCACACGATTGAGGTTGTCCTCTTCATGCGTAGCTCCCTCCTTGCCGTGATGCGCCGCCGCACCACCCTCGTGGTGGCCTCCGCCGGTCTGGCGACCGCCTGTGCCGCCTCGGCGGTGGCGGTGGCGCTGCCCGGGGAGAACGCCGTCGCCGCCCCGGTCGCGGTCGCCGCGAGCAACCCGGCCCCGGCCGCGGTGCAGCCTGTCGAGCAGCCGGCGCCCGCCGTGCAGCCGCAGGCCGAGCAGCCGAAGAAGCAGGAGAACCCGGCCGCCGCCTCCCGTTCCGAGCAGCGCTCCGAGCTGTCCGCCGCCACCGTCGGCAGCAGCCCGAGTGCGGTCAAGGAGCTGGCCCGGAGCATCGTCCCGGCCGGTCAGTACGCCGCGTTCAGCAACATCATCAGCCACGAGAGCGGCTGGAACATCAAGGCCACCAACGCCTCCTCCGGCGCGTACGGGCTAGCCCAGGCGCTGCCGGGCAGCAAGATGGCCTCGGTCGGCTCCGACTGGCGCACCAACCTGGCCACCCAGATCAAGTGGGCGCTCGGCTACATGAACGACCGTTACGGCAGCCCGAACGCCGCCTGGTCGTTCTGGCTGACCCACCACTGGTACTGAGCAGCACCCACCAACGGCCGTGGCCCGTATCCGATTTCTCCGGATGCGGGCCACGGCCGTGCTGTGTGTGGACGGTGCGTCAGATCAGGCTGTTGGCCTTCAGCCAGTCCTTGGCAACCGCCGCCGGGTCGGCCTTGTCGACCGCCACGCGCTTCATCAGCTCGGCCAGGCCGGCCGTGTCCAGCTTCGCCGAGACCTTGTTCAGGACGGCGGTCGCGGTGGCGTCCACGCCCGCCTTGTTCACCAGCGGGGTGATGTTCTGGGTGCTGAAGGCGTTCTTCGGGTCGGTCAGCGAGACCAGCTTGAGCGTGACGATCTTCGGGTCGGTGGTGAAGACGTTGCCGACCTGGATGGAGCCGTCCTTGATCGCGTTGGCGGTGGTCTCGCCGGTCGGCTTCCACTCCTTGAAGGTGAGGCCGTAGGTGTCCTTCAGCAGCGGCTCGCTGCGGTTCTTGAACTCCGGCGGGCCGCCGATCACGAACTCGGCGGACTTGCCGGCCAGGTCGGCGATGCTCTTCAGGTTGTACTTGGCGGCGGTCTCTGCGGAGACCGTCAGCGAGTCGTTGTCCTGGGCGGCCGAGGAGTCCAGCAGCGCAAGCTCGGCCGGCAGCTTGAGGACGAGCGCGGCGTTGACGGCCTCGGTGCCGCCGGTCAGCGCCGGGTTCTTGGCATCCAGGTAGGTCAGCAGTGCGCCGTTGTACTCCGGCAGCACGGTCAGGCCGCCGCTCTTGAGCTGCCCGTAGAGCACCTCGCGGCTGCCGATGTTGAACTTCTCCTCGACCTTGACGCCCTTGGCCTTGAGGGCCTGCGAGTAGATCGAGGCGAGCAGCTCGTTCTCGGGGAAGTTGGCCGAGCCGATCACCACGGTCTTGCCCGAGCCACCCGCGGACGAGCCGGAGGGGGCGGCCAGCGGGTCGCCGCCGGAGGAGGAGCTGCACGCCGCGGCGCCGAGCAGGAGGGCGGCGGCCGTGGCAGTTCTGATCAGACGGGCGGTCATGAAGGTTCCTTCGCATTCGGGATGAGCAGTCGGGACGAACAGGGGCCGGACGCGGTCAGACGGTGCGGCCGGGCCGGATGCCGGGTGGCAGCGCGTACCGGATCAGCCCCGCGAACAGCAGTTGGGTGAGCAGCGCGAGCACCACCACCAGCACCGCCCCGCCGGCCACGGCGGGGAAGTCGTGCAGGGCCAGGCCGTCGATCACGTAGCGGCCGAGGCCGCCGAGACCGACGTACGCGGCCACCGTGGCGGTGGCGATCACCTGGATGGTGGCGCTGCGCAGCCCGGCCAGCAGGGCGGGCAGGGCAGCGGGCAGGCAGACCTGGAACAGCACCTGAGGATGGGTCAGGCCGATCCCCCGGGCGGCGTCCCGCAGGTCGGGGTCGGTGCCCCGGACCCCTTCCACCGCACCCACCAGCAGCGGCGGGATGGCCAGCACCACCAGCGGGATCAGCACGGCGCCGTCGCCGACGCCCGCCAGCAGGACGACCAGGGTGACCAGCCCGAGTGTGGGCAGGGCCCGCGCGGTGCCGGTCAGTACGGTGACCAGCGCGGCGCCCCGGCCGGTGTAGCCGAGCAGCAGCCCGGCCGGCACGGCCAGCAGGCCCGCGTACAGCAGGGCCTCGCCGGTGAAGGCGAGGTGCTCGGCGAGGCGGTGCACCATCGAGTCGGGCCCGCTCTGTCGGGCGGGGGCGGTGAAGAAGGCGTGCAGCCAGTCGATCCAGTTCACTGCGCGGCCCCCTGTTCCCGGATGGCCCACGGTGCGAGCACCCGTCTGGCCAGCACCAGCACCAGGTCGACCGCCAGGGCCAGCGCCACGATCAGCACGATCCCGACCAGGATCGGCGTGGTGAAGGTGAGTTGGAACCCGTTGATGAACAGGTAGCCCAGCCCGCCCCGGCCGATCAGGGCGCCGACCGCCGCCATCGAGATGCTGGAGACCGCGGCGACCCGCAGCCCGCCCACCAAGTAGGGGACGGACGACGGGAGTTCGACGGCGACCAGCCGTCGCCAGGGGCCGTAGCCGAGGGCGACGGCGGCCTGCCGGACGGCCTCCGGGGTGGACCGGATGCCCTCCACGGTGGTGGGCAGCAGCAGAGCCAGCGCGTAGAAGGTCAGCGGGATCATCACGGTGGGCAGGTTGGCCAGCCCGGTGTACGGGATCAGCAGCATGAACAGCGCCACCGCGGGCAGCGCGTACAGCGTGTTGGAAACCACCGCGAACGGCTGGTAGAGCCGGGGGAAGCGGGCGCAGACCAGTCCGAGCGGGACCGCCAGCAGCAGGCCGATCAGCACCGGGACCAGCGACATCACCGCGTGGTCCACAGTGAGCCCGCCCAGGTAGCCGAGGCGGTCGCCGATCCAGTCCCAGCGGACCAGCGGTTCGTCGTCAGGCACGGCCGGCCACCCGCTGCTCGGATCCCGGGGCGGCCAGCGCCGCCAGGACGGCGGCCCGGTCGGCGGTGCCGGTGGCCAGGCCCTGGGCGTCCAGCACCACGGCCGCGCCCGCCGGGGAGAGCACGGCGGCGTCCAGCGCGGTCCGCAGGGTGTCCGCCTCCGGCCTGAATCCCGGTGCGGGGCAGGAGGGTTGGTCGGGGTGCCGCCACTCGACCGGGCGGCCCGCCGGGTCCAGGGCCAGCTGCCAGCCGCCGTGCTCGGTGCCGTCCGCGAGCGGGCGGACCGCGACGCCGGTGGCTGGCCGCAGGCCCAGGCCGCGCAGGCCGCGGTCCCGGCCCAGGAAGGCGGCCACACCTTCGTCGACCGGGGCAGTCAACAGGGTGTGCGGGTCGGCCTGTTGGGCGATCCGGCCGTGCTCGCGGAGCACCACCACCTGGTCGCCGAGCCGGACCGCCTCCTCGATGTCGTGCGTGACGAAGAGCACTGTCTTGTTCAACTCGCCCTGCAGCCTGAGCAGTTCCTCCTGGAGACCGGCCCGGACCACCGGGTCGACCGCGCTGAACGGCTCGTCCATCAGCAGCACCGGCGGGTCGGCCGCGAGCGCCCTGGCCACCCCGACCCGCTGCTGCTGGCCGCCGGACAGCTGGAACGGGTAGCGCTTGGCGGTCTCCGGCGCGAGGCCGACCAGCTCGAGCAGCTCGGAAGCCCTGGCCCGGGCCCGCTTCTTGTCCCAGCCGAGCAGGTAGGGAACGGTGGCGATGTTGTCGATCACCCGGCGGTGCGGGAAGAGACCGGCCTGCTGGATCACGTAGCCGATGCCCCGGCGGAGCTTGGCCGCGTTCAGCTCGGCGACGTCGGTGCCGTCCAGCAGCACCCGACCGCCGGTCGGCTCGACCATCCGGTTGACCATCCGCAGCAGGGTGGTCTTACCGCACCCGGACGGGCCGACCAGCACGGTTATCCGGCCGGCGGGCACATCCAGGTCCAGCCCTTCGACGGCAACCGTGCCGTCGGGGTGGCGCTTGGCTGCGCCGTCGAATCTGATCACGTCAGGGTCCTCGGTCGGGGTCGTCCGGCTCCGGGGCGCCGGTGGCGTCCGGTGCCGCTGGGTCAGACAGGTCGGTCGGTACGGATCTTGAAGACGTTATGGCCTGCCCGGGCCAGGATGGCGGCAAACCTCAGTGGCCGGTCGGATCTTCACCAATCCCGTCACTTCGGGTCAGCTGCACCTCGTCGTAGGAGGGTTGGCCCCCCGGTCGGGTCGGCAGACCGGCGGCCGCCCAGGCCACGAAGCCGCCGTCCAGGTCGGTGGCCAGCGGCAGCCCGATCTCGCGCAGGGCGGCCGCCGCCAGGCTGGAGGCGTAGCCGCCGGAGCAGACCACGATCACCGCCAGGTCGGGCCCGGTGGCCTGCGGGATGCGGTGACTGCCCGTCGGGTCCAGCCGCCACTCCAGCACGTTGCGCTCGATCAGCAGCGCGCCGGGGATCTCGCCCTCCCTGGCCCGCTGCCCGACCGGCCGGATGTCCACCAGCAGCGCGCCTTCCGCCGCCGCCCGGTACGCCTCCGCCGGGCCCGGCCGGTGCACGCCCTCGCGCGATCGCTCCACCAGGTCGTCGATGCCGCTCATGACCACTCCTCAGCTCGCTCCGAGGCGGTCTGCACCAGACCGCCGGCCCGCAGTTCGTACCTGGCCATCTCGCTCAGCGGCGGCGAGTACGCGTGGATGGTGACCGCCGGTCCGGTGGTGGTGTTGCGCACGTCGTGCAGGTACTCGGGGCCGAAGGAACGTACCGTTCCCGGCGTCAACCGCCGTACCAGCAGCCCGTGTTCGGGCCCGCCGAGGGAGAGCTCCTCCAGCTCGCCGAGCGCCACCGTGAAGGCGCCCTGGGAGTCCCCGTGGTCGTGGAAGCCGGTCGACTGGCCGGGCAGCCAGCTGATCAGCCAGACCTCGTGGTCCTCGGTCAGGCTCAGCCGCTCGTACCAGCGTTCCTCGGCGGAGAGCCGTACCCGGGGCAGCCAGTCGCCCGGGTGGTCGGCCGCTGCCTGGACGATCTCCCGCAGCGCGGCGGGGGAGAGCGCGGCAGGTGTGGCGCTCGAAGGGGTGGCGAGGTCAAGGCTCATGACGGGTCCTCGGGTGGCCGAAGCGGACCGGCAGACGTGCGGCAGCACGTGACGGCCGAGCGAAAGGGAAGACGGGTGGAGCAGAGCCGACGCGGCGGCTCAGGCCCTGGCAGTGGTCACAGGGAACGAGGTGGAACCGTCAGCAGGCACACATGTCGCTCGCCTGGCGTCGCAGATCGACGTGCAGGCGGCAGACGAGAGTGGTGCCGGTGTCCATGGGGTGATCCTGACGGTGCGGGGCGGCCGCGTCAAGCGTGTCCCGGCAGGCGGTCGCCCACCCGGAGCAGTGCAACCGGGTGGGCGACGACCTGCGTCCTGCTCTCCGAGACCGCACACGCATGGGCGGCGGAGGGGAAGGGCAGGAACAGCATCATGGGAATCCTCAGCTGGATCATCCTCGGCCTGGTCGCCGGGGGCATCGCCAAGTTCATCCTCCCGGGCCGCGACCCGGGCGGCCTGATCGTCACCACCCTGATCGGGATCGCGGGTTCGTTCGTCGGGGGCTGGCTGTCCTCGGCGGTGCTCGACCGCCCGGTTTCCACCAGCTTCTACGACCCGGCTACCTGGATCGCCGCCGTCGCGGGCGCCTTCGTCCTGCTGGTCGGTTACCGAATCGTGTTCGGCAACTCCCGCGACTGACCCGGTAGTTGCTCCGGTGCGCCCCACCAATCGGCCGGGACCTGGCCGAGAGGCCGTGGCCGGGAACCGAGCCGCGATCCGCAGTCCGGGACCGTACGTCGCTCTCCGGCAGCCACCCGGCGACCTCGGCGAGGAAGTCCGCGCGCTCCGGCGCCGACCCGCCCCGGCTGCGGACGGCCAGCGCGGCCGCCACCGCGACGGCAACCGCCCCGGCCACCGCCTCCGGGTTGAAGTGCGTGACCAGCGCCGACAGTCGGGCCTGCTCGACCACCCGGTCGAGGTCGTCCGCGAACCACGCCCCGAGCGGCGCCACCCGCATCGCGGCCCCGTTCCCGTACGAGCCCTGCCCGCCGAACATCTCCGACGTGACCGTGCGCCAGTCGGCGCCGGCGTCGATCTGCCGCAGCACCTGGTGCATCGAGGGCCCGTACTTGCGGCCCGGGTTCACCGGAACAGCACCAGCGCCATCGCGGTGTCGTCTCCTCGGGGCTGGGCAGGAGGCGCCATCCTCGCTGGTGGGCCCGCCCGGGCGCGACCGGGTTTTCCGGCTCAGCCGGTGGCGCTGAGGCCGCTGAGCAGGAGGGTCCAGACGGCCTCGAAGTCGGTCTCGCTGCGCGGGTCGGACCACTCGGTGGCGTGGGCCGGGTCGTGGAAGTGGGCGGTGGCCTGGAAGACCGCGCGGGCGGTGGCGGCGGGGTCGGTGGGGCGGAACTCGCCCTGGCGGATGCCGTCGTCGAGGATGACGGCGATCTGGGTGACCAGGGTGTCGATGTGCGCCTCGACGGTGCTGGAGAGTTCGCCGACCAGGGTGAGATAGGTGGCGAACATCTCGGGGTCGTCCAGGGCCTTGCGGCGCTTGGCCGCGAACAGCGTGGCCAGCCAGCGGTGCAGCCGCTCGGCGGCCGGGCCTGCCTGGGTGCTGATGGTGGCCAGGTCGTGGTGCGCCTGGTCCAGCCAGCGCTGGGTGACGGCCTCGCGGAGCGCCGCCTTGCTGGGGAAGTGCCGGTAGACGCTGCCATGGCTGACGCCGAGGGCGCGGGCGATGTCCACCACCGTGGCCTTGCCAGGACCGAACCGCCGCAGCACGTCCTCGGCGGCGCTGAGGATCTGCTCGGAGGTCAGGGCACTGTCGCTGGTCACGGTCTTCCTCTGGTTCGGGCTGGCGTCAGGTCGACGGCGGGGCCGACGGCGGGTCAGTGCTCGCTGTCGAGGTGGGCCATCTGTGCCGCAGCGTACCTGTCCCCGGCGGCGGACCCGGCCGGGACGGCCGCCTCGATGGCCGCAAGTTCGCCCTCGGTGAGCTGCACGTCCAGCGAACCGAGCGCCTCGGCCAGCCGGTCCCGGCGGCGGGCGCCGACCAGCGGCACGATGTCCGAGCCGCGCGAGGCGACCCAGGCGATGGCGACCTGGGCGACACTGGCGCCCTTGGCCCCGGCGATCGCCCGCAGAGCCTCGACCAGGGTCAGGTTGTGGGTCAGGTTCTCGCCCTGGAAGCGCGGGCTGAAGCCACGGAAGTCGGTGGCCGCGATCTCCCGGTCGCTCTGCCAGTGGCCGCTCAGCAGACCGCGCGAGAGCACCCCGTACGCGGTCACACCGATGCCCAACTCGCGGGCGGTGGGCAGGATTTCGGCCTCGATGCCGCGGGAAAGGAGGGAGTACTCGATCTGCAGGTCACTGATCGGGTGCACGGCGGCCGCCCGGCGCAGCGTGTCGGCGCCGACCTCGGAAAGGCCGATGTGCCGGACGTACCCGGCCTTGACCAGGTCGGCGATCGCGCCGACGGTCTCCTCGACCGGCACGCTCGGGTCGAGCCGGGCCGGGCGGTAGACGTCGATGTAGTCGGTGCGCAGGCGGCGCAGTGTGTACGCGAGGGCGGTCTTGGTGGCCGCCGGGCTCGCGTCGTAGCCGAGCCAGCCGCGATCCGGGCCGCGCTGCGCGCCGAACTTGACGCTGATCTGCACCGCCTCGCGGTCGCGGCCGCGCAGGGCGTCGTGCAGCAGCAGCTCGTTGTGGCCCATGCCGTAGAAGTCGCCGGTGTCCATCAGGGTCACGCCGGCGTCCAGCGCCGCGTGGACGGTGGCGATCGACTCGGCCTCGTCGGCCGGGCCGTACAGGTCGGACATGCCCATCAGGCCGAGGCCGAGCGCGGAGGTCTCCGGGCCGGTGCTGCCGAGGCGGGTGCGGGCGGGGGTGGTGTTCATGTGGGAGCTCCAGGAGAGGCGTGAGCGGATGCCTCAACTATGGCATGAGCGATGACAGATTTCAATATCTGTCATTCGGACCGACGCCTTGGCTCCGGACGAATCCGTGGTGGACAAACCTGGACGAACTCACCGTACGTCGCCCGCTCCGGTCGAGGTGGCGTCAGCTGCCCGACTGGTACCAAAGGCTGACCCGCCATCACCCATCAGGCGTGCTTCCGGGCTGCGGCGCGCGATTCGGAGCGCACGGAAGCGTTCCGAGGTCCATCGTTGGTGGTGAGCGCGGCCCGGGAGACCCGAGCCGGGAGCGCCCAGAGCGGCGGCTGCCTCCCGCCGGTCACCGATGCGTGATCACCGGGCCACCTCGCAGGGGAACGAACGAATCTTCTAGGCTCACCTCGCGGCTTCCCCCGTCCCGGTGCCCGTCCGCACCGGCGCGCGGGAGCCGCCGTCCCAGGTGCCCCGGGCCGAGCCGGGGTCACCGGACCGAGCGAGGAGGACGCATGTTGCCCAGCCCGAGGTCGCTCCACCAGCCGTTGCCCGACGAGGTACGCCGCCGTCGCACCGGGTCCGCCCTGCCGCCGCACCTGCCGGGTGGGCCGCTCGCCGCGCTCGCGCAGACCACGCTGAGTACAGGCAGCGGTCGGGGAGGCGCCCGATGAGCCCCCAACCGGCCGCCGCGCCCGCCGGTCATACCGAGGCCGTCGGCCGTACCACCCCTCGCCCGCCCGCCGTCGGGGTCTCGTTCGCGGACACCGACGCGCTGCCCGGGCTGCCGTCCACCCTGCACGCCAGGGCCCGCAGTCTGGGCAGCGCCGTTCGCAGTCGCTGCGCCGACCTGGCCAGGATCGAGTCGCCGACCGGTGACAGTGCCCGACTCAACGCGCTGGCCGAGGAGTTGGGCGCGGGCTACGCCGCCACCGGCGCCCGGGTCCACCGGGTGCCGAACGAGGCCGGGGACCACCTGGTGATGGACTGGCCGGGCCGGGACGAGAGCCTGTCGCCGCTGCTGGTGGTCGGTCACCACGACACGGTCTGGCCGGTCGGCACCCTGGCGGACTGGCCGGTGGAGGAGCGCGACGGCGCGCTGACCGGCCCCGGCGTCCTGGACATGAAGGCCGGTCTCGCGCTGGTGGAGGGGGCGTTCGCGCTGCTCTCCGACCTCGGGCAGCGGCCGCACCGGCCGGTCCGGCTCGTGGTCGTCGCGGACGAGGAGCTGGGCAGCCCCGACGGCCGCAAGCTGGTGGAACGGCAGCTGGCCGGGGCGGCCGCCGTCCTGGGTCTGGAGCCGCCCGCCGGGGCAGCAGTCGGGTCCGGCTCACCGTCACCGGCAGGGAGGCCCATGCGGGCAACGACGCCGCGCTGGGCATCTCGGCGGTGGACGAACTTGTCGACCAACTGGTGCTGGTACGCGGCCTGGTGAACCAGCCGGGCACCGAGCTGAACGCCGGCCGGATCACCGGCGGCACCCGGGCCAACGTGGTCGCGGGCCGGGCCGAGGCCGAGCTCGGCCTCCGGTTCGCGACCCCCGAGGCGCAGCGCCGCACCCTCGACAACCTGGCCCACCTGACCCCCCTGCGGCCCGGCGCCAAGGTCCGTGCGGAGGTGCTCTCCAGCCGCCCCACCTGGCCGGTCCGTCCCGCCAACCCGCTGCTCCGGCACGTCCGTTCACTGGCCGCCGCCCTCGGCCAGAACCTCGACGGCGCCCCGGCCGGCGGCGCGGGCGACACCAACATCGCCGGCGCCCGGGGCCTCCCCACCCTCGACGGCCTCGGCGCAGTCGGAGCCGGCCCGCACGCCCGCCACGAACACATCCGCACCGACCAACTCGCTCCCCGGATAGCGCTGCTGGCCGCCCTCCTGGCCGTCCCCCTGCCGCGCCTCCGCGAGCGCCCGTAGTCCGACCTCCCGAGGGCCGGGGCCGCCGATCGCCGGAGCCCCGGCCCTCGGCGTGGGCACGTCCTCACGGGGGATGTCGGTCTGGGCCCGCGCTGGAGATCGAGGCCCGTCAGAGAACTCGCTGCCTTCCGGGTGCACCGCGGAATCGTGCTCTTGTCACGGGTGAGTCGTTGGCTACACAATGGTACCGACCGAACGGTCAGTCGGGAGGCGAGTGCGGTGACGGTGTCCGAAACGGTGGAGGCCCTGGAGGGTCGGTTCGACGCGGTGGTGGCGGCCGAGCAGCGGGTGGAGCCGCGGGACTGGATGCCCGAGGCGTACCGGGCCACGTTGGTGCGGCAGATCGCGCAGCACGCGCACTCCGAGATCATCGGCATGCAGCCGGAGGGTGCCTGGCTGACCAGGGCGCCCTCGCTGCGGCGGAAGGCGATCCTGCTGGCCAAGGCGCAGGACGAGGCGGGCCACGGGCTCTACCTCTACGCGGCCGCCGAGACGCTCGGGGTGGACCGGGCCGAGCTGACCGAGAAGCTGATCTCGGGGCGGCAGAAGTACTCCTCGATCTTCAACTACCCGACGCTGAGCTTCGCCGACGTCGGCGTGATCGGCTGGCTGGTGGACGGCGCGGCGATCTGCAACCAGGTGCCGCTCTGCCGCTGCTCGTACGGTCCGTACGCCCGTGCGATGGTGCGGGTCTGCAAGGAGGAGTCGTTCCACCAGCGGCAGGGCTTCGAGCTGCTGATGACGATGATGCGCGGCACCGAGGGCCAGCGCGCGATGGTGCAGGACGCGGTGGACCGCTGGTGGTGGCCGTCGCTGATGATGTTCGGCCCGCCGGACGGTGACTCGCCGAACACGGCGCAGTCGATGGCCTGGCGGATCAAGCGGCACACCAACGACGAGCTGCGGCAGCGATTTGTCGACATGACGGTCCCGCAGGCGCAGCACCTCGGCGTCACGCTCCCCGACCCGGAGCTGAGCTGGGACGAGGAGCGCGGCAGCTGGGCCTTCGGTGAGCCGGACTGGTCGGAGCTCAAGCAGGTGATCAAGGGTCAGGGCCCGTGCAACGCGGAGCGGATCGAGCGCCGCCGGGCCGCCCACGAGGACGGTGCCTGGGTGCGCGAAGCCGCACTGGCCCACGCGGAGAAGGAGCGCAACCGATGAGCAAGGCCGACTGGCCCCTGTACGAGGTCTTCGTCCGCCCCCGGCGCGGGCTGAACCACGTGCACGTGGGTTCGCTGCACGCCGCCGACGACCGGATGGCGCTGCTCGCCGCCCGCGACCTCTACACCCGGCGGAACGAAGGCGTCAGCCTCTGGGTGGTCCCGTCCACCGCGATCACCGCCTCCACCCCCGACGAGCAGGACCCGTTCTTCGCCCCCAGCGGGGACAAGGTCTACCGGCACCCGACCTTCTACGACATCCCCGAGGATGTCCCGCACATCTGACGGGGGAGCACCTCTCATGAGTGACAACCACGGCGACCACGTCTACCTCTCCCTCGCCGAGGCCGACCACGGCCCGGAGGGCGAGGCCCGCTGGGCGTACGGCACCGGCTTCGCCGACCCGCTGCTCGGCGTGGACCGGGCGGCCCCGGCGGGGGTGGACGCGGCCGACCTGGCGGCGTACTGCCTGATGCTCGGCGACGACACGCTGATCCTGGCCCAGCGGCTGATCGAGTGGTGCACCCGGGCGCCCGAGCTGGAGGAGGAGGTGGCGCTCGCCAACCTCGGCCTCGACCTGCTCGGCCAGGCGCGCCAGCTGCTCACCCGGGCCGGCCAGCTGGACGGCACCGAGCGGACCGAGGACGACCTGGCGTACTGGCGCGAGGCGCACGAGTTCCGCAACGTCCGCCTGGTGGAGGTACCGAATGGCGACTTCGGGCACACCGTGGCCCGGCTGCTGCTGTTCGCCACCGCCCGGCACGCGCTGTACGAGCGGCTGAGCACGCACGTCGACCCGGTGCTGGCGGCGGTCGCGGCCCGGGGCGTCAAGGAGCTGGCCTACCACCGCGAGTACGCCGCCGCCTGGACGCTGCGGCTCGGCGACGGCACGGCGTACTCCGCCGAGCGGATGCAGGCCGGGCTCGAGGCGGTCTGGCCGCTGCTGGACGAGCTGTTCACGGCCGATCAGGCCGAGCTGCGGCTCGGCGTCGACCCGGGCGGGCTGCGCGAGCCGGTGCTGGCCGAGCTGACCGAGGTGATCACCGGGGCCGGTCTGACGGTGCCCCAGGCGGCCCCGATGGCCCGGGTCGGCGGCCGGGCGGGCCGGGACGGCGTGCACACCGAGGCGCTCGGCCTGCTGCTGGCCGAGCTCCAGGTGGTGGCCCGGGCGCACCCGGGGGCGTCATGGTGACCACCGCGCCCTCGGCCTGGGAGGTGGCAGCCGCTGTCCCCGACCCCGAGCTGCCGATGCTCACACTGGCCGAACTCGGCGTGCTGGCCGAGGTGGCGGAGGAGGGCCCGGCGGTGACCGCCTGGCTCACCCCGACCTACTCGGGCTGCCCGGCCGTCGCCGAGATGGCCGCCGACGTGGCGGGCCGGCTACGGGCTGCGGGCTGGGCCCAGGTGGAGATCCGGCTCCGGCTGGACCCGCCGTGGAGCACCGACCTGATCACCGAGGCGGGCAAGCGCAAACTGGCCGAGGCGGGCATCGCCCCGCCGGTGCACACCGGCCTGCTGCAACTGGGCCGGACCAGGCTCGCGGTGCCCTGCCCGCAGTGCGGCAGCCAGGACACCGAGGAACTGTCCAGGTTCGGCTCCACCTCCTGCAAGGCGCTCTGGCGCTGCCGCGAGTGCCGGGAGCCCTTCGAACGGATCAAGGAGATCTAGTGACCACCACGACCTCCCGTCGGCTCACCTTCCAGGAGCTGCGGATCGCGGCGCTGGAGCCGCTCTGCGAGGACGCCGTCGCGGTCACCTTCGAGGTGCCGGCCGAGCAGGCCGAGGCGTACGCCTTCCGGCCCGGCCAGACCCTGACGCTGCGTCGGATCGTGGACGGCGTGGACGAGCGGCGCTCGTACTCGATCTGCGCGCCGGTGGGCGGGGCGCTGCGGATCGCGGTCCGGGAGGTGCCGGGCGGGCTGTTCTCCCGCTGGCTGGTCCGGGAGGCCCGGGTCGGCGACAGCATGGAGGTGATGCCGCCGGTCGGTCTGTTCACCCCCGACCTGTCGGTGCCCGGTACGCACGTGCTGCTGGCCGCCGGTTCCGGGATCACGCCGATGCTCTCGATCGCCGCCTCGGTACTGGCCGACGGCGAGTCCGAGGTGGTCCTGGTGTACGGGAACCGGAGCAGCGACACGGTGATGTTCGCCGACGAGCTGGCCGACCTGAAGGACACTCACCTCGGCCGGTTCCAGCTGCTGCACGTGCTCTCCCGGGAGACCAGGGACGCCGAGCTGCTCAGCGGCCGGCTGGACGCGGAGCGGGTGCGGGCGCTGTTCGGCGCGCTGCTGGACGTGCCCGAGGTGGACCACTGGTGGCTGTGCGGCCCGTACGGCATGGTGCTCGGGGCCAAGGAGCTGCTGGCCGAGCTGGGGGTGCCCGCCGACCGGGTGCACCAGGAGCTGTTCCACGCCGAGGACGAGCCGGTTGCCGAGCGCGCGCCCGAGCAGCCGGACGGCGAGCGCTCCGAGGTGACGGTGGTGCTGGACGGCCGCTCCGGCACCCTGGCGCTGCCGCGCGACCGGTCGATCCTGGACGGCGCCCAGCGCTCCCGCCCCGACCTACCGTTCGCCTGCAAGGGCGGCGTCTGCGGCACCTGCCGGGCGCTGGTCACCGAGGGCGAGGTGAGCATGCGGCGGAACTTCGCGCTGGAGGAGAAGGAGCTCGCGGCCGGGTACGTGCTGACCTGTCAGGCCCGCCCGGTCTCCGACAAGGTCACCGTCGACTACGACCGGTAGCTCAAGACCGGGACGGGTGCTCCGAGCAGCTTGACGATCTCGTTGACGGCCGCCCGCCCGGCCCGGTTGGCGCCGATGGTGGACGCGGACGGGCCGTAGCCGACCAGGTGGATGCGCGGGTCGTCGACGGCCCGGGTGCCGTCGATCCGGATGCCGCCGCCGCTGGAGCGCAGTCCGAGCGGGGCCAGGTGGCCGACCTCGGGGCGGAAGCCGGTGGCCCAGACGATCGCGTCCACCGCCAACTCCTGCTCGCCCCAGGCGACACCACGCTCCGTCAGGCGGTCGAACATCGGGCGGCGGTGCAGCGCGCCGAGCTCCTCGGCGCGGCGGTAGGCGACCGACGGGCCGAGCCCGGTGACGCTCACCACACTGCGTACCGGCAGCCCCTGCCGGACCCGCTGCTCGACCAGGGCGACCGCCGCCCGGCCGGACTCCTCGGTGAACGGGCCTTCCCGGTAGACGGGTTCACGCCGGGTCACCCAGACCGTCTCGGCGACTTCGGCGACCTCGGAGAGCACCTGGATCGCCGAGGCCCCGCCGCCGACCACCAGGACCCGCTGGCCGGCGAACTCGGCCGGGCCCCGGTAGTCGGCGTAGTGCAGCTGACGGCCGGTGAACCGGCCCGGGTAGTAGGGCAGGAACGGCCTGCTCCAGGTGCCGGTCGCGTTGATCAGCGCCCGGGCCGTCCAGTCGCCCGCGTCGGTGGCGATCAGCAGCCGCCCGTCGGCCAGGGAACTGACGGACCGTACGCGGACCGGCCGGACGACCGGCAGCGCGTGCTTCGCCTCGTACGCGGCGAAGTAACCGGGCACCACCTCGCGGGCCTGGGCAGCGGGGTCGGGCGGCGGGAGTTCGAAGTCGGGCAGGTCGTGGAAGCCGTGCACGGTGGCCATCCGGAGCGAGGGCGAGCGGTGCGCCCAGGCCCCGCCCGGGGCGTCGTCGGCGTCCAGCACCACGAAGTCCGCGTACGGCGCGAGACCGCGCCGCCGCAGGTGGTAGGCGGCGGACAAGCCCGCCTGCCCGGCGCCGATCACCACGACATCCACGTCGGTCGTTGCATCGTAAACAGTCACGCCCATGAAACATCGACCTGCGGGTGGCTGTTCCCTACTGCGCGGGCGAGATCACCACCGCCGTGCCGTACGCGCAGATCTCGGTGCCCAGGTCCGCCGCCTCGGTCACGTCGAAGCGCATCATCAGCACCGCGTTCCCGCCGCGCGCCCTGGCCTGCTCGACCAGCCGCTCCATCGCCTGGTTCCGCGATTCGACCAGGGTCTTGGTGAGCCCCTTGAGCTCGCCGCCCAGCATCGACTTGAACGAGGCGCCGATCTGGGTACCGATGTGACGGCTGCGCACGGTGAGGCCGAAGACCTCGCCGATCACCCGGTCCACCCGGTACCCGGGCACGTCGTTGGTTGTGACCACCAGCACATCGGCGCTCGGGCCCTGCCCGCCGCCGTACTCGTCAAGGTTGCTCATGCGGTCATCCTGCCGCTCGAAGCCGTGCCAAGCCGGTGGACTCGCTCGCGAACTGTCTGTAAACCTTGTCCCATGGGCGAGCGAAGCGAT
The DNA here is from genome assembly GCF_001424875.1 of Kitasatospora sp. Root107. Taxonomy (GTDB): domain Bacteria; phylum Actinomycetota; class Actinomycetes; order Streptomycetales; family Streptomycetaceae; genus Kitasatospora. The sequence goes on from NZ_LMCT01000072.1 coordinate 168,556, forward strand.
CATCCACAGGGGCCGGGCGCGGCGGCGGAATCCGGGGACTCCGGCGCGCAGGAGATCGAGGCGACGGTGGTGCTCGGTATCCGGATCACGGACTGGGACGCGTTGCGGGCAGCCGCGCGCGCTGCCGTGGCGGAGTTGGACTTCACCGGGGTCGACCCGGCCGGGCAGCGTGAGGCACTGCTGCGAGAAGTCTCCGAGGACCCGAACGCGGCGCTCGGTGCGCTGCTGCACCCGGACCGGCTGGTGGCCGCGATCCCCGGGGTGGAGGCACTGGGCGGCACGCTGGAGATCGCGCTGACCGACGACTTCGCGCCGGACTTCGCCGAGCTGTTCCCGCTCGACCTGGACGAGGAGGAGGGCGGCGGCACCGGGGACTGGACCCTGACGCCACGGACCGCGTGCCTCCTGCACACCCAGCTGATCACGCTGGCCGACGCCGCGTACGACGACCTGGACGAGCACGAGGGCGACCCGGTCACCGACGAGGAGGAGGCGGACTGGGCCGTGCTGGCCCGGCTGCCCCGCCGGACCTGGAACCTGCACCGGGGCTGGCGCCGCTCGATGGCCCGCACCTTCGACGACCTGGCCGACGACATGGCGCTCGGCGAGTGGCCGCTGCCGCGCTGCCTGGCGGAGGAACTGGCGCTCCGGCTGGCCCTGGTGGACGCCCGGGAGCTGCTCGGCGCCCAGCCGCAGGCGGTCGCCGACATGATGGGCGACCTGCCGGTCGACCTGTACGACTACGACTGGGACGGCTGCGCCGACGAGCTGTTCGGGGTGTACGGCCCCGAGGAGCAGGGCGACCCCGACCTGGACGCGGCCGACCGGACCGACCAACTGCTGGCCGCCACCCACCCGGAGGGCTGGTTCCTCACCTACGAGGACGCCGAGGAGCGCGAGTCGGGGCGAGGCTACCGGCGCTGACCTACGCGGAGGGGGCCACCGGGCTGCTGGCATGCTGGTGGGGTGACGACGTCTCCTTTCACCGCTCCCAGCACCCCGGCCGCCTCCGACCCGCGTGACGAGCAGCCGCAGTACGTGCTGCCGCTGCTGGTCCGACTGGAGAAGGCCGAACCCCCGGCCCGTACCGACGCGTTGGAGACCTCGGCGCGGGCGGTGCTCACGCTGCTCGCCGACCCCCGGGTGACCGAGCCCGAGGGGGAGTGGGCGGAGCGGGTGGCCGCCTGGGAGGACGCCCGGATCCGCAAGGTGGTCCGGCGGGCCAGGGGTGGCGAGTGGCGCAAGGCCAACGAGCTGCCCGGGATCACGGTCTCCGGGGCGTCCGCCGAGGTCCGGGTCTTCCCGCCGGTGCCGCTGGACGGCTGGCCGAAGGAGCTGGCCAAGCTCCAGGTCTCCGGCACCGACCTGGACGACCCCGCCGAGCCTGGCCCGGTCGAGCCGGGCGTGCCGGTGCTCTGGCTGAACCCGGAGCTGGAGATGAGCGCGGGCAAGACCATGGCGCAGACCGGCCACGCCGCCCAGCTCGCCTGGTGGCGGCTGGATGACGCGCAGCGCAAGGAGTGGGCCGAGGCGGGCTTCCGGCTCGCGGTCAGGACCGCCGCCAAGGAGGACTGGGCCGAGCTGATGGCTGGTCACCTGCCGGTGGTCCACGACGCGGGCTTCACCGAGATCGCCCCCGGGCCGACTGTTGCACTCGAAGGGGGCGAGCGCTACTGCCCCACCCCGCGCCTGCGACGCCCGTGAACGCACCGGTCTGACCCCTGGCGTGTTCCGTCGGTGCCACCAGTGGCGGGCGTTCGGGAGGCTGTCCCGTAGGGGCCGGTGGTGTCAGGTCGGGTGGACGAGGCGGCTGTCGTAGGCGAAGACGACCGCCTGGATCCGGTCGCGGAGTCCGAGTTTCTGCAGGATCCGCCCGAGATGGGCCTTCACGGTTGCCTCGGCGAGGTGCAGGGCGGCCGCGATCTCGGCGTTGGACAGGCCGCTGCCCACCTTGACGAGGACCTCGCGTTCGCGCGTGCTGAGCCGGCTGAGTCGTTCGTCGTGGTGGTCGGTGCGGCTCCCGTGGGGGAGGTGCGGCCGGAGGTTTTCGAGCAGGCGGCGGGTGATCCTTGGGGCGAGAACGGCGTCGCCCGCGGCCACGTTGCGTATCGCGGTGAGGAGTTCCTCGGGCCTGGTGTTCTTCAGCAGGAAGCCGGAGGCTCCGGCGGCGAGTCCGGCGAAGGCGTATTCGTCGAGGTCGAAGGTGGTGAGGATCAGTACCTTGCTCCTGGGGGAGATGTGGGTGAGCAGGCGGGTCGCCTCGATGCCGTCGGTCCCGGGCATCCGGACGTCCATCAGGACGACGTCGGGGCGCAGTTCCCGGGTGAGGCGTACGGCCTCGGCGCCGTCCGCGGCCTCGCCGACGGGTGTCATGTCGGGCTGGGCGTCCAGGATCGTGCTGAAGGCCATCCGGAGCAGCGCTTCGTCGTCGGCGATCAGGATACGGATCGTCATGCGGGTGCTGCTCCGTCACTGTCGAGGTGGAGGCGGGTGTGGACGTTCCAGCCGCCGCCGGGGAGCGGTCCGGCGCGCAGTGTCCCGCCGTAGGCGGCCGAGCGCTCGCGCATGCCGGGGATGCCCTGGCCGGACGGGGCTGACGGGGTGTCGGCGGGAGAGGACGGGCCGGGGCCGTTGTCGGTGATGTCCACGGTGACGGTTGCGGCGGAGCACCGTATCCGGACATCGGCGCGGGTGCCCGCGGGAGTGTGTTTGAGGGTGTTGGTCGACGCTTCCTGTACCAGGCGGTAGACGGTCAGTTGGGCGGTGGCGGGCACGTGGGTGTAGCTGCCGAGGATGTCGAGGCGGGTCGGCAGCCCGGCGGCGCGCATCCGGTCGGCGAGGGCATCGAGTTGGGCGATGCCGGGCAGCGGGTGGCGTTGCGCGTCGGGTTCGTCGGTCCGCAGGATGCCGAGCGAGCGCCGCATGTCGGTCAGGGCCTGCCGGCCGGTCTCGGAGACCTGGAGCATCGCGGTGGTGGTCTTGTCGGGTGACCGGTGCTGCGTCTGGACGGCGGCGTCGGTGAGGGCGACCATGACGGACAGGTTGTGGGTGACGATGTCGTGCATCTCCCGGGCGATGCGGGTCCGTTCCTCGGCGACGGCCAGTCGTGCCTGCTGGTCCTGGTGTTGTTCCAGGCGTGCGGCCCGTTCCTCCAGGGCGGCGAGGTAGGCGCGCGCGGTCCGCGCGTTCGTGCCCAGGGCGACGGTGGCGACGACGGTCGCGGTCAGTGCGACGAAGGGGGCCAGGAATGCGCCTTCGGTCGCCCAGCGCAGGCACGCCAGCAGGGCCCCGCCCTCGACGACGGCGCCGGCGACGAGCGTCGCGCGTCTGCCCGAGTGCGCGGCCACCGTGTACAGGGACACCAACAGGGCGACGTCCGCCGGCAGTTGAATGCCCGCCAGCCACTGGACGATGGCTGCGGCGGCGACGGCGCCGAACACCGTGCGCGGGGCCCGCTGCCGCCACAGCAGGGGCAGCGTGAGGGCGACGGTGAGGGCCGCGGCCGGCGGGAGCTCGTGCGGCGCACGCGTGGCCGCGACATGGAGCAGGAGCAGGGGTAGCAGCAGGAGCGGCGTGGGCGACAGCGCCGGTCCCGTCGCCCGCCCGGATGTCGTCGCCTGCTGTGCGCGGTCCCGGTGGCGTACCGGGTGGGCATTGTCGTGCCCTGCGGCAGCCTCCGTCATCACCATGTCCCTGTCGATGTCCTGCCGATGCGGCCCCCTGCGTCCCCGCGCTGCCGTGCTCCGTCCTGCCACGGTAGGTGGCGGGGGCGGTGGCGCACATGCGTCCGTCGTCGGAGGACACCGCGCCGGAGTACGACCGCAGGAGGAGCCCGGGTACATCCTGCGGTCGTACTCCGGCCGCCCTTTCGGGGTGTCCGTCTGCGACTGGGGTGGCATGCGCCGGAGACCGCGGGCCGATGTGCCACCGTGTGCGCCGCTTCGAGGATGGCGGGGTGACCGAGACAATCGCGGGACTGTCCATGTCCCTTCCGGAGTTCCTTGCCGTGCTGGGCGCCGTCGCGCTGGTGGTGGCGCGCTGGCTTCCCCCTGCCGCCCGTCCGCGCGTCACGATCGCGGCGGGGGCGTTGTTCGTGCTGTCTGTGATCGTGCTGGGTGCGGTGGGGATCCGTTGGCAGTTGCTCCCGGTGCCGGCGGGTGGTGCCGTCGCGCTGCCCTTCGCCCTCTCCCCGCTGCTCCGAACGCTCCGGCGCCGTCCCGGCCGGCCGGCGTGGCGGGCGCGGTGGTGGCTGGCGTTGCCGGGGTCGGCGGCCTGCCTTGGTCTGATCGCCGCCGGGCCGGTGGCTGCCTGGGCGTTTCCCGTGCCCGTGTTTCCCGAGCCGTCGGGCTCCTTCGCCGTCGGCACCCGGGTGATCCAGTGGACCAACCCGAACCGCCCCGAGACCTTCACCGCCGACCCGGACGACCGGCGCACGGTCGTGGTCCAGCTCTGGTATCCCGCGCAGAAGAGCCCCGCGGGCGCGCAGCGGGCCCAGTACCTCGGACGTACGGAGCAGGAGGCGCGCACCGTCTCCGATGCCCTGGCCGGTGCCGTCGGCCTGCCCGGCTTCCTGGTCGACGGCGTACCGCAGGCCCGCACCCACGCGGTCTTCAACGCCCCGGTGGCCGGTGGGGGCGAACGGTTCCCCGTCGTGCTGTTCTCTCCCGGAGCGGGCGGGGTGCGCACCCAGAACACCGCTTGGGCGGAGGAACTGGCCGGCCACGGCTACGTGGTGGCCGCCCTCGACCACCCGTACGACTCCGCGGCGGTCGTCCTGGACGACGGCCGGATCATCCGCGCCGTGACCGCCTCCACCGGCGACCGGGAGGCGGACGAGGAGCTCGCGGCCGGCTGGACGGCCGTCAGGGCCGCCGACCTCGGCTTCGTCCTCACCCAGCTGGAGGGCCTGGACCGCGGCGCGATCGTCGCCCCGCTGGTCGGAAGTGACCCGTCGACCGGACGCGACCCGCTGGCCGGACGTCTGGACACCGGCCGGGCCGCGGTGACCGGCCACTCCATGGGCGGTGCCGCCGCCCTGCAGGCAGTCCGGCAGGACCCCCGGTTCGCCGCCGTCATCGACCTGGACGGCTACCCCCACGGCCCCGCCTCCCCGGCCCTCCACCAGCCGGTGCTCGCACTCACCCAGGCCATCACCCCGAGCACCGACCCGCGATACCTGCCCCGCCTCACCGAGGCCCTCGCATCCGACACCGCGACGAGCTACCGGCTCACCGTCCCCGGCGCCGCCCACCTCACCTTCATGGACGGCCCGCTGTACCTGCCGCCGGTGCCCTCGATCGTCGGTTCCCTGGGCCGCACCGGGAGCCCCCGCGTCGTCGCCGCAACCACGCTCGCCTTCCTGGACGCCACGCTGCGGCACGCGCCCGGCGACCTGGCCGGCGCGCTGTCGGCGTACGGCAGCCTCAGCGTCTACCGCCCGGACGACCCCCGCTGACCGGCCGCACCGCCCACCGGCCCACCGTCCGGCGCTGCGCTCGACCTCTGCCCGTCCCTGCGCTGCTTCCGCAGAGAGCTGCTCGCCTGGCCGGGTCAGGTCAACGGCGTGTCGGGCTGCTGTCCCGGCCGACACCCGGAGAACCAGTTCCGGGAATCAGGCCGCGGCGAACTCCTTCTCGCGGGCCGGTGTCTTGACCTTGGGCTTCTTGTTCGGCAGCGAGAGCCGGAAGACCTTGTGCCACGCGGAGAACACCTGCTTGGGCAGCGGCCCGGTGACGTACTCCAGCTCGTACTTTTCGAACAGCGCGCGCACCTTCACCGCGACTTCGGCGTACCGGTTGCTCGGCAGGTCCGGGAACAGGTGATGCTCGATCTGGTGAGACAGGTTGCCCGTCATGAAGTGCATGGCCCTGCTGCCGCTGATGTTCGCCGAGCCCATCATCTGGCGCAGGTACCACTGGCCGCGCGTCTCGCCCTTGACCGACTGGCGCTCGAAGACCTGTACGCCCTCGGGGAAGTGCCCGCACATGATCACCGAGTGGGTCCAGATGTTGCGGACCAGGTTCGCGGTGAACGTGGCGGCGAGCGTGGTGAGGAACGACGGGCCCGACAGCAGCGGGTGGATCACGTAGTCCTTGAGCACCTGCTTGCGGATCTTGCGGCCCACGGCCTTGGCCCGCGCGCGGAACTCCGGGTTCCTGCGGCGGCGCTTGTGCAGGTTCTTGGCAAGCTCCAGGTCGTACGCTGCGATGCCGTACTCGAAGAAGCAGGCGTTGATGAAGTTCCACAGCGGCTGGCCGAGGTGGAACGGGTGCCACTTCTGGTCCTCGTCGACGCGCATGATGCCGTAGCCGAGGTCGTTGTCCTTGCCGATCACGTTGGTGTACGTGTGGTGCAGCTCGTTGTGCGAGTGCTTCCACTGCTCGGCCGGCGAGACGTGGTCCCACTCCCAGGTGGTGGAGTGGATCTTCGGGTCCCGCATCCAGTCCCACTGGCCGTGCAGGATGTTGTGGCCGATCTCCATGTTGTCCATGATCTTCGCCACGGACAGGCCGGCGGTGCCGAGCAGCCACGCGGGCGGGAAGATCGAGAACAGCAGCACGCCCCTGCTGGCCAGCTCGAGCTTGCGCTGCGCCGAGATGACCTTGCGGATGTAGGCGGCGTCTTTCTCGCCGCGGTCGGCGATCACCTCGTCGCGGATCGCGTCCAGCTCGCGGCCTAGCTCCTCGATCTGCTCCGCGGTCAGGTGGGCGGTGGGGTCGATAGCGGTCAAGGTGCTTCTACCGTTCGATGTCGCAGGGGCCCGCCGCGGCGGACACACAGGTCTGGATGAGGACGCCCGGCTCGGCCTCGGTGATCTCGCCGGTGCGCAGGTCGCGGACGGCGCCCGCCTTGAGCGGCGTGACGCAGCCGAAGCAGATGCCCATGCGGCACCCGGAGGGCATGAGTACGCCGGCCTCCTCGCCGACGTCCAGCAACGGCGTGGCGCCGTCCGCGCCGACGGTCTTGCCGGTGGCGCTGAACGTGACTTCGCCGCCGTCGCCGGCGACGACGATGCGGGGGCGGAAGCGTTCGGTGTGCAGGCGCTCTTGGACGCCGTGCTCGGTCCAGTGCTCCTCTGCGGCGTCGAGCAGGCCCGCGGGCCCGCAGGCCCAGGTCTCGCGCTCGGCCCAGTCGGGCACGAGTTCGCCGAGACGGGCGATGTCGAGCCTGCCGTCTGTGTCGGTGTGCACCTCGGTGAGGCGCAGGTTCTTGTCCGCGACCAGGTCGTGCAGTTCGTTGCGGAAGATCACGTCTTGCGGCTGCGGCGCGCAGTGGACCATGACGACGTCGTCGAACTCGGTGTCGCGCAGCATGCCCATCACGGGCGTGATGCCGCTGCCGGCCGTCAGGTAGAGCACCTTGGCGGGCTTGGCATGCGGCAGCACGAAGTCACCGGTCGGCTGGTCGAGCTGGATCAGCGTGCCCGGTGTCGCCCTATGGACGAGGTGGTTGCTGACCTTGCCGTCCGGGATCGCCTTCACGGTGATCGTGATGCGGCCGTCCTGGCGGTCTGTCGGTGAGGTGATGGAGTAGGCACGCCACAGGCGCCTCCCGTCGACGTCGACCCCGATCCGCATGTACTGACCGGCAGTGTGGCCGCGCCAGCCCCGTCCCGGCCTGATCACGACGGTCGCGGCGTCACCCGTCTCGGGGTGCACGGCCTCGATGCGCCCACGCAGGTCGGCGCCCGCACGCAGCGGGCTGACCAGGTCGAGGTAGTCCGACGGCAGCAGCGGCGTCGTGACCATCTCCAGCAGTTTCCACGCCCTGCTGCGGAGGGCTGTACTCGTCATGACTCCAGCTTGCTGCGCCTCAGGGCGTAAAGTCCTGACCGTAGGACGTAAATCTGATCGGCTGAATTGTTCGCAGGGAACAAGAACGTGAGCCATGCAATCCGGAGGGCCAGCGAGCTGGTCCTGGACGAGACGACGGTCACCGCGCTTCGGGCCGCGCTGACGGCCACCGCCGACGAGGTCGTCGAGGCGATCATTGACGAGGTCCCTCCCTACGCCAACGCCCTTTCAGGCCGCATGGGCGGCACCATCCGCCAAGCCGTCCGCACCGCCCTGGGGCATTACCTGGACCTCGCGAGCGGGAACGTCACCGGCGGTGACGCCGGCGACGCCGCCTACGATCTGGGCCGCGGCGAGGTGCGCGACGGCCGTTCGATGGACGCACTGCTCAGCGCCTACCGCGTCGGCGCCCGGGTGGCCTGGCGATGCCTGGCAGCGGGTGCCGTACCCGCAGGTCTGCCCGCCGCCGAGGTCGCCAAGTTCGCCGAGCTGACCTTCGCCTACATCGACGAGCTCTCCGCCGCGAGCGCCGCGGGCCATGCCGACGAACTGGCCGCCCGGGGCAGGGCCCACGAGCGCCACCTGGAACACCTGGCCCGCGATCTCCTCGCCGGCGCGAGCCCGGACGTGCTGCTGGCCGCTGTTCAACGGGCCGGGTGGCAGACCCCGGTTTCGCTGACCGCGGTCCTGCTGCCCGCAGCCCAGGCCCGGCCTGCCTATCGCGTGCTCGACCCGAGCACTCTCGTCCTCGACGATCTGCCGGACGCCACCGGTGTGCTGCTCGTCCCCGATGCCGACCGACCACACCTCTTGCGGCAGCTGACCGACCGCACCGCCGTGGTCGGCCCGGCACGGCCATGGACTCGTGCGTCCGCCTCGTACGCACGAGCCGTACGTGCGCGCTCCCTCTCCTCTGAGATTCGCGACACCGAGGACCACCTGCCCGAGCTGGTGCTGAGCGCCGACATGGACGCGTTCGCAGACCTGCGTACCCGAGCCCTCGCGCCGTTGCGGACCGTGCCTGTCGCGACCGCACGGCGGCTGGAGGAGACGTTGCGGGCGTGGCTGCTGCACCAGGGCAGGCGGGACGAGGTGGCGGCGGCGTTGTTCGTCCATCCTCAGACAGTCCGGTACCGGATGTCGCAGCTGCGGGAGCTGTTTCCGGATCTCGCATCGCCGGACCGGGTCCTTGAACTGACCCTGGCGGTGGGTCTTCGGGCCGGCTGACGCGTACCGGGAGATCGCCCCCGGTTCCTGCACCGTCGTCGCGGACCACCCGTGCTGCGCTAGACGTCCTTGCGGCTGAGGGACCGCCAGCCACCGTACAGGGCCAGGGCGGCCCAGGCCGCCATGATCAGCAAGCCGGTCCAGTGGCCGAACCAGATGTTCGGGTCGGTTTCCAGCCGGAAGGCGTACTGGCCGGCCCGGTCCGGCAGGAACTGGGCGACGGCGCGCACTCCCGGGATGGCGGCCAGCATCACGGTGCCGAGGAAGACCATCGGGGCGAGCAGACCCATCGCGGCGGTGAGGTTGCGCAGCATCGCGGTGACGCCGAGGCAGAACAGCACCAGCAGTGGGCAGTACAGCACTCCCACGACGACGCTGCGGACCATGCCGGGGGCGCCGAAGTCGACACCGATCACGTCGTCCACCGCGAGCAGGCTCCCGGCCGTGCCGGCCAGGCCGACCAGCAGGCCGACGCCGGTGCCGAGCAGGAGCTTGCCGCCGTACAGCAGGCCCCGCCGGGGGACGGCGGTGAGCGAGCTGCGGACGGTGCCGGAGTTGTACTCCTGGCCGAGCAGCAGGACGCCGAAGCAGGCGAGCGGCACCTGACCGAAGTTGAAGCCGTAGTAGATCCCGATGGTCGGGTCCTCGGTCAGCGACGGGTCGATGTCCCCGTAGGCCAGGTGGACGGCCAGCGTGAGGCCGACGCTGAGCAGTACCGACAGCAGCGGGGTGAACCACTGCGAGCGCAGGGTGGTGAACTTGGTCCACTCGGAGCGGAGCACGGTCACGGTGGTCATGCCGCCACCGCCCGGTACTCGACGCTGTCCGCCGTCATCCGCATGAAAGCCTCCTCCAGAGAGTCCTGTTGAGCCGCGATCTCGTACAGCACCACGCGGTGGTCGGCCGCGAGGCGGGCGAACTCCTCGCCGGTCGCGCCGTGCACGTCCCAGGCCCCGCCCTCGGCCGGTTCGGCGGTCAGCTCCGAACTCCGCAGCAGGTCGGCCAACTTGACCGGATCGACGGCCCGGACCCGGAGCCGGGGGCGGCCGTGCTCGGCGATGAAGTCCGCCGTGCTCGCGTCCGCCAGCAGCCGGCCCCGGCCGATCACCACCAGGTGATCCGCCGTCAGCGCCATCTCCGACATCAGGTGCGAGGAGACCAGCACCGCCCGGCCCTCGGCGGCCAGACCGCGCAGCAGGGTACGGATCCACCGGATGCCCTCCGGGTCCAGGCCGTTCACCGGCTCGTCCAGCATCAGCACCGGCGGGTCGCCGAGCAGCGCCGCCGCCACTCCGAGCCGCTGGCGCATCCCGAGCGAGAAGCCCTTCACCCGCTTGCGGGCCACCTCGCCGAGGCCGACCTGGGTCAGCACCTCGTCGACCCGGCGGTCCGGGATGCCGTTGCTGCGGGACAGGCAGAGCAGGTGGGCCCGGGCGGTGCGGCCGCCGTGCACGGCGTGGGCGTCGAGCAGTGCGCCCACCCGCCGTAGCGGGTCGGTCAGTTCGGCGTACGGGGTGCCGTCGATCAGGGCCTGCCCGGCGGTGGGCCGGTCCAGGCCGAGGATCATCCGCATGGTGGTGGTCTTGCCGGCGCCGTTCGGGCCGAGGAAACCGGTCACCTGGCTGGGGCGTACCTCGAAGCTGAGGCCGTCCACGGCGTGGGTCTCGCCGTAGCTCTTGCTCAGACCCTGGACTTGGATCACGGCTTCCTCCTGTGTCGGTGGTTGATGGGCTCCATTCCACCGGGACCGGAGGTGCGGGGGATCCCGCCGGGGGTGGGGCGGTGAGCTGGCACGATGTGGGGGTGCCCAGGATCCTCGCGCCGCTGTTCGCCGCCGCCACCTACGCCCGCTGGCTGCACCTGCTGGTCGGGATGGTCTTCGCCGGAGTGGTGCTGATGGTCTACCCGGGCATCGAGGAGGGCCTTGGCGTGGCCGAACTCCTGGCCAGATGCGTGCTGTTGGACAGTCTGCTGCTCACCCTGATCGCGCTGCTCCCGGCCACCCGGCGGGCCGAGGGGGTGCAGGCCCGGCTGCTGCTGATGCCGGACCGGGAGGAGCGGATCGGCATCGCCTCGTCGACGAGTTGGGTCGACCGGCGGCGGACGGCCGGGTGGCTGATCGGGCGGGTCGGGCTCGGCACTCTGGTCGGCTACGTCTCGCTGTTCGGGATGACCGGTGTGGTGGTGCTGGTGACCGAGTCCTTCCAGGGACGGCGACCGGCGCTGTTGGGACTGGAACTCCCGGATGCCGTACCGGTGCTGGCGTACCCGCTGCTGGCGCCGGTGCTGCTGTTCCTGGTCGGCTGGCTGGTGGTCTGGGCCGGCCGGGCCCAACTGGCGCTAGCAGTCCGACTGTTGGGCGCATCACCGACGGAGCGGCTGGCCGAGGCCGAGCAGCGGGCCGAGCAGCTGCTGGAGCGCAACCGGCTGGCCCGGGAGCTGCACGACTCGATCGGCCACGCGCTGACGGTGACCGTGCTGCAGGCCGGGGCGGCCCGCGAGGTGGCCGATCCGGCCTTCGTGGCCAAGGCACTCGAGGTGATCGAGGAGACCGGGCGGCGGGCGATGGACGATCTGGAGCGGACCTTGGTGCTGCTCCGGGACAGTCCCGATGGCACGGCGGTGGAGCGGCCGGGTGTCGAGCAGCTGACCGGGCTGTTCGACACCGCGCGGGCGGCGGGCAGTCCGGTGGAGGCCCTGGTGGAGCTGCCGCCCGGCGCACTGCCCGGGGTGCTCTCCCGGGAGGCGTACCGGATCGTCCAGGAGGCGGTGACCAACGCGCTCAAGCACGCGCCGGGGGAGCCGATCGCGGTCAGGATCACCGTCCGGGACGGGCAGTTGGCGCTGCGCTGCGCCAACGGGCGCTCGCCGCTGGGCGGTTCGCGCCGCAGCGGTGGAGGCAAGGGGCTGCGGGGGATACGGGAGCGGGCCGCACTGCTCGGTGGCGAGGCGGCGGCGGGCTGGGAGAGGGAGGAGTGGGTGCTGACGGTCCGGCTGCCACTACGGTTGGGCTCATGATCGACATCCTGCTGGTGGACGACGAGGAGCTGGTCCGGGCCGGGCTGCGGGCCGTGCTGGAGGCGCAGGGCGACCTGCGGGTGGTGGGCGAGGCGGCGGACGGCGCGGAGGCGATGACGCTGGCCCGTACGCTGCGGCCGGACGTGGTGCTGATGGACGTCCGGATGCCCGAGGTGGACGGCCTGACCGCGACCAAGGCGATCCTGGCGGCCAGTGCCGACCCGCCGAAGATCCTGGTGGTCACCACCTTCGAGAACGACGACTACGTCTACGAGGCACTGCGGGCGGGCGCCGACGGCTTCCTGCTCAAGCGCTCCCGCCCGGCCGAGATCGCGCACGCGGTGCGGCTGGTCGCGGCCGGGGAGTCGCTGCTGTTCCCGGCCGCGATCCGGCGGCTGGCCGCCGAGCGGGCGAACCGGCCCGCCGAGCAGGCGATGGCCAGGGCCGGGCTGACGGAGCGTGAGACGGAGGTGCTGCGGCTGGTGGCCCAGGGGCTCTCCAACGGCGAGATCGCCGAGCAGCTCTTCCTCGGCGTGCAGACGGTGAAGACCCACGTCAGCAGCGTGCTCGGGAAGCTCGGCGCGCGGGACCGGACCCAGGCGGTGATCGCGGCGTACGAGTCCGGGTTCGTCCCCCGTTGACGGGCGCGCGCTACCGGGCTTTCGGCTGATCAACTGTTAGTTCTTGTTCGTATGAGACGTCATACCGTAGTGCTGAGCTGTGTGGCCGTGCTGTCGGCCGGTCTCGGCTCGCTCGCGCTGACCGGGCCGCCGGCCGCCGTCGCGCCCGATGCGTTGGCCAGCTCCCAGCTGGTGCAGCTGCGGAACCAGTCGGTGCCCGCGATCGGGCTCGACGCCTTCACCGGGACGTACGGGGAGGCGGACAGCACCGCGATCGGCGACACCGACAGCGGTGACTTCAGTGACCCGGACGGGGTGCTGAACCTGGTCACCATCGCGACCGAGGTGGTGCGGACCGACGCGGCGGACTCCAAGTACTACGGGCAGGCCCAGCTCACCGACCTGGTGGTGCACTTCCGGACCAAGCAGCTGGTCGAGCTCCGGTCGACCGGTGGCAGCGGGGTGGCGGCGCTCGACTCGTACGCGGAGTGTGTGCCGCCGCCGATCGGTCCGTTCGGGCTGGCGTACAACCGGACCAACGGGGGCCAGATCACCGTGCTCGGGCAGGTGGTGCCGGTCGGCACCACGACGCTGGCGATCACCGGGGCAGACCTGGACGTGCCGACCATCGGGGCCAGCACGCTCACCGTGGTGGTGACACCGCATCAGGACCCGGCGTCCCAGATCGCGCAGGCGACGGCGGAGGCGTGGCTGGACATCCAGGTCTCCGGCACGCTCAACGACACCGGGGGCAGTCAGGTCTACCAGGGCGAGATCTCGTCGATGCGGCTGGGCGAGGTGCACGCGCGGTGCGATGCCGCTCCGCCGACGCCTACACCCACCCCGACTCCGACCCCAACACCGACCCCGACCCCGACCCCAACCCCGACGCCCACGCCGACACCGACTCCCACGCCGAGTCCGTCCCCGAGCGTGACCCCGACGGAGAGCATGGCGCCGAGTCCGTCCCCGAGCGGTACGTCACCCGCACCGGTCCCGCCGCCGGACGGCGGTAGCGGTGGCGGGCCAGAGCATCACGGATGCCGGACTCGACCTGGCCCCCGGCGAACTGCTCGCCGGTACGGGCGTCGTGCTGGTGCTGGCCGGTCGCCGCCTGCGGCGCTGAAACCGGGTCAGGCCAGGTCAGGTCAGGCCGGGTAGGCGTGGGTCTGGGTCGCCTTGACGGCGGCCCAGACCAGGCTGCCCGGTGCGAGGTCGAGCTCGGCGGCGGCGGCCGGGGTCAGGTCGGCGGCCATCGGGAGCGGGCCGGTCAGGTCGACCCGGACCTGGTCGCCGTGCAGGTCGAGTCCGGCGACCTCCAGCTGCCAGACGTTGCGGGCGCTGGAGTCGGGCCGGGTGCGGTGCAGTGTGACGGCGGCGGGCGGGAAGGCCACGAAGGCGGGGCCGGTCAGGTCCTCGGTGGTGGTGAGCACCGGGCCGCCGTCCGGGAGGGTGACGGTGTGTCCGGTGGCGGTGCCCTGGTAGAGGTTGAGGCCGACCAGCCGGGCGATGTAGTCGGTGCGCGGGTGCCGGGCGATCTCGGCCGGGGTGCCGGACTGGACCTCGCGGCCGTCCTCGATCACCACCAGCCGGTCGGCGAGCACCATGGCGTCCAGCGGGTCGTGCGTGACCAGCACCGCGACCGCCTCGAACTCGCGGAGGTGGCGGCGGAGTTGTGCGCGGACGTCCAGCCGGGTGCGGGCGTCCAGCGCGGCGAGCGGTTCGTCCAGCAGCAGCAGCCGGGGGTGCACGGCGAGCGCGCGGGCCAGCGCGACCCGCTGGGCCTGGCCGCCGGAGAGCGCGCCGGGCCGGGCCTGGGCGTGCTCGGCCAGGCCCATCCGCTTCAGCCAGGGCAGCGCGGCCTCCCGCGAGGCGCGCCGGCCGAGGCCTCGGCAGCGCGGCCCGAAGGCGACGTTGTCCAGCGCGGACAGGTGCGGGAAGAGCAGGTAGTCCTGGAACACCACGCCGACCGGCCGCTCCTCGGCGGGCGTGTGCACACTCGTACCGGGATCCTCCAGGGTGACGCCGTCGAGCCGGAGGTGACCGTCCGTCAGCGGGAGCAGCCCGGCCAGCGCCCGGAGCGCGGTGGACTTGCCCGCGCCGTTCGGGCCGAGCAGGGCGATCACCTCGCCGGGTGCGGCCCGCAGTTCGAGGTCGAGCCGGAAGCCCGAGCGGGTGGCGTGGCTGGTACGTTCGACCACCAGGCGGGCATCGAGCGAGCTGCTCATCGGGGCGCTCCGGGTGTGTGCGTGGTCACGGGCCGGACATCCACCGGCCGCGCAGGCCGGCCAGCACGGTGATGGAGACCGCGAGCAGCACCAGGCTGAGCGCGATCGCCGCCTCCGGGTCGGACTCCATCGCCAGGTAGACCGCCAGCGGCATGGTCTGGGTCTGGCCCGGGAAGTTGCCCGCGAAGGTGATGGTGGCGCCGAACTCGCCCAGCGCCCGGGCCCAGGCGAGTACCGAGCCGGCCGCGATGCCCGGGGCGATCAGCGGCAGGGTGACCCGGCGGAACGCGGTCAGCCGGGAGGCGCCGAGGGTGGCGGCGGCCTCCTCGTACCGGGGATCGGCGGCCCGCAGCGCGCCCTCGACGCTGATCACCAGGAACGGCATCGCGACGAACGCCTCGGCCAGCACCACCCCTGAGGTGTGGAACGGCAGGGTGATCCCGAAGGCCGAGTCCAGCCACCGCCCGGCGATGCCGTTGCGGCCGAGCAGCAGCAGCAGGGCCACCCCGCCGACCACCGGCGGCAGCACCAGCGGCAGGGTGACCAGTGCCCGGACCAGCCGCCGCCCGGGGAACTCCGTCCTGGCCAGCAGCCAGGCCAGCGGCACCCCGAGCACCAGCGACAGGGCGGTGGCCGCCGTCGCGCAGACCAGCGAGAGCCGCAGCGCCTCCCAGACCTCGGGGCTGGTGAGCTGCGCCGGCAGATCACTCCACGGGGCCCGGATCAGCAGCCCGACCAGCGGCAGCACCAGGAAGGCGAGGCCGAGCAGGGCGGGCAGCAGGAGCGCGAACGGTGCCCGCCGGTGCGCGGGCCGTGCGGGTGTCACGGCGTCTGGAAGCCCGCCGCGGTGAGCACCCGGCGGGCGTCGGCGGACTGGATGTAGGCGGTGAAGGCGGCGGCACCGTCGGCGTTGGGGGCCTTGGTCAGCGCGGCGATCGGGTAGTCGTTGACGGCCTTGGCGGCCTCGGGGAAGTCCACGCCGTCGATCTTCGCAGCATCGGCGATCACATCGGTCCTGTACACGAGCGAGGCGTCCACCTCGCCGAGCTCGACCTTGGTCAGTGCGCCCTTGACGTCCTGCTCCAGGGTGACCGGGGTCAGGTTGACCTCGCCCGCCTTGAGGGCGTCCACGGCGGCGGCGCCGCACGGCACCTCCTTTGCGCAGAGCGCGACCTTGAGCCCGTTGCCCGCCAGGTCCTTGAGCGCGGCGATGTGCTTGGGGTTGCCCTTGGGCACCGCGATGGTGAGGGTGTTGCGGACGAAGACCTTGGAGTCGGCGGCGGCCTTGGCGTCGGTGACGGTCTTCATGGTCTTCGGGCTGGCCGCCGCGAACACGTCGGCGGGGGCGCCCGAGACGATGCTCTGGGCCAGGGCGGAGCTGCCGCCGAAGTTGAACTTCACGGTGACGCCCGGGTAGGCGGTCTCGAACTTCTTACCCAGCTCGGTGAAGCTCGCCTTCAGCGAGGCGGCGGCGAAGACGGTGACTGTGCCGGAGAGCTTGGGGGCACCGGAGGCCGAGGAGGACGCGGAGGGGGAGTCGGAGCTGCTGCACGCGGTCAGCCCGGCGGCCAGCGCGAATGCGGTGGCGGCCAGGACGGTGCGGCGGACGGTGATGGACATGCGGGCGGTCCCCTCTTACTTCCGGTGAGGCGATCATAATGTCGCACGTACGGGCAGAAAATCCCCTGTCTCATCGCACGGGCCAGGGGGAAGGTCGGAACGGGCCAGCATGTGCGAAGCGACCAGCGGGAAGTTCCGGCCCTTCTGTGCTGACGAGGGGTCAGCTAGTTTGGTGGGACACGCACAAGTCTTCCGTGACCAGGGGGTTTCCTTGCCGACCACTCAGATACCCGGCCCGCCCGGTGTCCCGCTGCTGGGCTCGATGTTCGACCTGAAGCGCGACCCGCTGGGCACCTACCTGAGTGCCCAGCGCGAGTACGGCGACGTGGTGCGGTTCACCGCCGGGCCGCCCGGGCTGCGGGTGGAGCTCTTCGGCATCTACTCGCCGGAGGGGGCGCAGCAGGTGCTGGCCACCCAGGCGGCCAACTTCCGCAAGGAGAACACCTTCTACGAGGAGATCCGGCAGAGCTTCGGCAACGGCCTGCTGACCTCGCAGGACGCCGACTACCAGCGCCAGCGCCGGCTGATCCAGCCGCTCTTCACCCGCCGCCGGGTGGACGGCTACGCCGAGGCGATCGCGGTGGAGACCGAGCTGATGGTCGAGCGCTGGGCCGCCGAGCCGAGCGGCACGGTGGACGCGGTGGACGAGATGTCCCGGTACGCGCTGCGGGCGGTGGCCCGGATCCTGTTCGGCGCCGACCTGGATGCCGCGCTGGACTCGGTCCGGGTGAACTTCCCGGTGATCAACCACTACGTGACCGCCCGGGGCTTCCAGCCCAAGCGCATCCCGCGCAGCTGGCCGACGCCGACCAACAAGCAGGCGGCGGCTGCCGAGCGGGCCCTGTTCGCGGTCTGCGACGCCATCATCGCGTCGCGCGGCACGGCCGCTGACCAGGCCGAGGACCTGCTCGGCCTGCTGGCCGCCGCCCGGGACGAGGACGGCGCGCAGCTGGACCCGACCGAGCTCCGTGAGCAGGTGTTGATCTTCCTGCTGGCCGGCCACGAGACCACCGCCACCTCGCTGACCTTCGCCCTGCACCTGCTCGGTCACTACCCCGAGGTGCAGCGCCGGGTCCGCGAGGAGCTGGACGCGGTGTTCGCCGACGGGCACCGGCCGACCGCCGCCGACTACAACGAGCTGCCGTACCTGACCATGGTGCTCAAGGAGGCGATGCGGCTCTACCCCGCCGCCCCGGCGATCGGCCGCCTCGCGGTCGCGGACTGCGTGATCGGCGACACCGTGATCCCGGCCGGGGCCAACGTGATGGTCGCCCCGTACGTGGTGCACCGGCACGCCGGGCACTGGAAGGACCCGGAGAGCTTCGACCCCGAGCGCTTCGCGCCGGAGGCGGAGGCCGCCCGGCACCGGTACGCCTGGTTCCCGTTCGGCGGTGGGCCGCGGGCCTGCATCGGTCAGCACTTCTCGATGCTGGAGTCGGTGCTCGGTCTGGCCGGCGTACTGCGGGCCTTCGAGGTGGAGGCGCTGGACGCCCGCGAGGTGCCGCTGACCCACGGCATCACGCTGGAGGCCGTCGGCCCGGTCCGGATCAGGCTGACCCGACGTTAGGTGATCGGGCCGCCCGTGGATGCGGGCGGCCCGACCGGTGGTGCTACTTCACGGTGCAGGCCGAGCCGTTCAGGGTGAAGGCGGTCGGCTTGCCGTTGCTGCCAGTCCAGCTGCCGTTGAAGCCGAACGAGGTCGAGCCGCCATTCGCTGCCAGCGTGCCGTTGTAGCTCAGGTTGGCGACGCTGACCGCTGCGCCGGTCTGGGTGTACGCGCCGTTCCACAGCGAGGTGACCTGCTGGCCGTTGGTGAAGGACCACTTGACGGTCCAGGCGGTCAGGGCGGTCGGGCCGGTGTTCTTCACCGTCACCGCTGCGCCGAAGCCGCCGGACCACTGGTTGCTGACGCTGTAGGTGATCTCACAGCCCGTCGACGGCGTGGAACTTGGGCTGGGCGTCGGGCTGTTGGAGCTCGGCGAGGCGGACGGAGTGGCCGTGGGTGTCACGGTGGGGGTCACCGTGGTGTCGCCGACGATGATGCCCCGGCCGTTGGTGGAGAGGTAGACCCGGCCGTAGACCCGGGGGTCGCCGGTGATCGCCGCCCCGGTCCAAGCCCACTGGTGCGCATCGTCGTTGATCCTGACCCAGCTCGCCCCGGCGTCGTCCGAGCGGAAGATGCCGCGCACGCCGCCGATCTGTGCGGAGCTGTACAGGGCGGGGTAGCTCGCGCCGGGGGCGGCCTTGCCGAAGCCGATGCTGTCGGCCTGGGTGACGGCTGCCGACCTGGTGAACGAGGCGCCGGAGTCGGTGGAGTGCCAGAGTCCGTACGTGCTGTCGGCCTTGCCGCCCGCGAGCCAGACGTCGCCCTGGACGCCCGGCAGTGCCTTGAAGCGGACGTTTCCCTCGACCGGCAGTCCGGTGGCTGCGGTCTTCGCGAAGGTCAGGCCGCCGTCGGTGCTCAGGTAGAAGCCGCCGGCCGAAGTCCCGTAGAACTTCAGCGGGTTGACCCGGTCGGCCTGCACGCTCGCGCCGGCCGGCAGACCGCTGACCGCGGTGAACGAGCTGCCACCGAAGGCTGCGGTGACCGGCGCCGCACCGGCCGGGGACCAGACCACCCGGCTGCCGTCGGCGGCCAGCGCCACCGTGCCGCCGCCGGTGATGCCGGCCGGTTCGGCGCCGGGCTGGTACCAGTTGACGCCGTTGTCGTTGGAGAAGGCGATGTGCCGGTCGGTGTCGGTGTTGCCGACCCGGACCACCCGGTTGGGGTCGGCCTGGGCGAAGTCCAGTGCGGTGGTGCTGCCGTGGTTGGGGGACTGGTACATCAGCGGCGGCACGGTGGTCAGCGAGGTGTGCCGGAAGCCGCCGATGTCGCCGAGCGCACTGAGCAGCGGGGCGCCGCTCGGCGGGCTGACCAGGTCGTTGACGGCCGTTTCCTCCAGTCCCTGCACCATCGGCCGGATGGCCACGTTCGTACCGGCGTCCCAGGCGGTGAGGTTGTCCGTGCCGTAGACGGTGGCGCCGGTGCCGTACATCATCCGGTCGGAGTCGAAGGGGTCGATCTCCAGCGCCTCGGTCATCCAGCCGAGCTTGGGGGTCTGCTCCGGCGGGGACGGGTTGTTGCCCCAACTCAGCCAGGGGGACGAGGAGATGTCCATCGTGTAGTGGTTCACCCGGGTCGGGTAGCCGTTGTACTCCCAGATCGGCTTCCAGGTCGCGCCGAAGTCGGTGGACCGGTAGATCTGGGTGTCCGGGTACCAGGAGCTGTAGCCGGTCACCATCAGCACGTTGGGGTGCAGACGGTCGACGGTCAGGCCGCTGTAGCCGAAGTACGCGCCGGAGTCCGTCGACCTGACCGGGCTGAGCTGGGTCCACTCGCCGGTCCTCGTGGCGTACCGCCAGACGTCGCCCTTGGCTCCGTCGTACGGGCCGCCGGTGTCGCTGGTGGCCAG
Source organism: Kitasatospora sp. Root107 (assembly GCF_001424875.1). Taxonomy (GTDB): domain Bacteria; phylum Actinomycetota; class Actinomycetes; order Streptomycetales; family Streptomycetaceae; genus Kitasatospora. The sequence continues at coordinate 188,514 of NZ_LMCT01000072.1, forward strand.
GTAGAGGTAGCCGTTGACCGGGTCGAGCACGCCCTTGTGCGGCAGGTAGCCGGTCGGCTGACCGGCCAGTCTGTTCCAAGTAGCGCCGCCGTCAACGGACTTGTAGACGCTGTTGTCCTTGTCGGCGACCCCGGCGTAGAGGGTCTGGGTGGTGGCGCCCGCGCTCGCGCTGCTCTTGTCGAAGGTCACCCAGAGCACCCCGGGCTTGGCGCTCAGGTAGCCGTTGGTGTCGGTGGGGTCGGGCGCGTAGTTCCCGGCGTTCGGGAAACTCGCAACCTTTGCCCAGCTGACGCCGTAGTCGGTCGATCGCCAGAGGCCGTTGCCCTCGGGGGCGCCGAGGTAGACCACCTTGTCGTTGTTCGGGTCGATCGCCAGCCGCTCGCCCATGCCACGGCCCGGCATGTTGCCACCGATCTTGAACGGCAGGGTGGTTCGGGCCCAGGTCGCACCCTTGTCGGTGGAGCGCAGGATCGCGCCGTTGTTCGGGTCCCAGCTGTTGGTGTAGGTGCCGGCCGCGACGTAGACCCGGTTGGTCTGCACCGGGTCGGTGGCCAGCGAGGCGACACCGGTCAGGTTCCAGTCGTTCCAGCCGAGCGAGTCGAGCAGCGGTATCCACTTCTTGCTCGCCGGGTCCTGGCGGTAGGCGCCGCCGATGTCGGTGCGGGCGTAGACCAGGCCGGCCTCGCTCTGGTTGAAGACGATGCCGGGCACGAAGCCGCCACCGTCGATCCTGACGTTGCCCCAGCTGTAGCCGGCGGCGGTGGCGGTGGTGTCGGCGGCGTTCGCGCTCTGGTGCGGGCCGCCGAGCCAGGACACCGCCAGGCCGCAGCTCACCGCCAGCGCCGTGACGGCCGCCCGGGGGCGGGAGAGGAGACGGGTCATCCGGAACGGACTCCTTCATCGGGCCCGCAGGAGAGGGAGGACCGGAAGGCTCCCACGGCCGATACGTCCGTCTGGGTCGGTGGCTCCGGCGCCGCCGGGTGGGGGCGGCGGCGCTGCGGGCGGTGGTAGCCGACCCTAGGTCGGACCCGAGCCCGGCAGAAGGGGATCGACGGGCCTGTCCGCAAGCGGTCATGACGGGCGGTCAGCCGCGCGCCGGGCGCACAACACCCGCTCCAGTGCAGCACATTCGAGCCCCGACGTGGGCTGCTTTTCACATCTTCGCGTAACTGCCAGTGATCACTCGGTAGCGTCCGGCGCATCCGAAATCCGAAATCGCACAGGCGACTGGCATATGTCCGAGTGACAGCTGCCCGAGTCGTTCGGAGGCCCGATGGGACACCTGGACCACTTCAGCTTCGGCTGGCCGACCCCGGCCATCTCGTACGTGATGGCCTGCGTCGGCGCCGCGCTCGGTCTGCGCTGCACCCTTCGCGCGCTCTCCGCCACCGGCTCGTCGCGGCGGAACTGGCTGATCACCGCCGCCGCCGCGATCGGCTCGGGCATCTGGACCATGCACTTCGTCGCGATGTTCGGCTTCACCGTGGACGGCACCGAGCTGCGCTACAACGTGCCGCTCACCATCCTGAGCCTGCTGGTCGCCGTCCTGGTGGTCGGGCTCGGCGTGTTCGCCGTGGCGTACGGGCGGCACCGTGGGCGCTCGCTGATGCTCGGCGGCCTGATCACCGGGGTCGGGGTGGCGGCCATGCACTACCTCGGCATGGCGGCCGTCCGCCTGCACGGCGTGATCGCCTACGACTTCGGCACGGTGGCGCTCTCGGTGCTGATCGCGGTCGGCGCGGCGACCGCCGCGCTCTGGGCCGCCGTCACCATCCGCAACCTGTACGCCGCCGCGGCCGCCTCGCTGGTGATGGGTATCGCGGTGAGCTGTATGCACTACACCGGGATGGCCGCCGTCCAGGTCGAACTGCACCCGTCCCGGGTGGAGTTGGGCGGGGCGACGCCGATGCAGTTCATCTTCCCGCTGGCGGTCGGGCTGGGCTCCTTCCTGTTCCTGACCTCCGCCTTCGTCGCGCTGTCGCCGACCGCCCAGGAGCGCGCCGCGTACCGCGAGGCGGGCCAGCTGGCGATCGAGGAGCTCGACCGGGCGGCCTGACCGCGGCCACCGTCCACCACATTCCACCGAAAGGGCCCTGACCACATGGGAACCCACGCGGGCCCGCCCGCCCGGGAGGCCGCCACTCACGAGGCCGCCACCCGAGAGGCCGCCGCCGCCCGACGACCCGCCGCGCACGCGCTGCTGCGGCGGCTGCGCCCCCGCACCGTACGCGCCAGGATCGTCGCTCTGCTGATGGTCCCGGTGGTCTCCGTGATGGCCCTCTGGTCCTTCGCCACCGTCACCACCGCGCAGCAGATCTGGGACCTGCTGCGGCTCCAGGAGGTGCACAGCGAGCTGCTCGACCCGGTGGCCGCCACCGTGACCGGCCTGCAGGCCGAACGGGTGGCCGCAGGACAGCAGTTGGCCGCACCGGGGGTCGGCCGGGAGGCGGTGCTCCGGGAGGCCGCCGAGGCCACCGACCGGGCGGTCGCCCCGCTCGGGATCGGCACCGGCTACAACCGGGCCGACGCCCGGGGGCTCGGCGCCGAGGCGGCCGACCGGGTGGACGCGCTGGGCGCGGCCGTCAGCGGTCTGGCCGAGCTGCGCCGCCGGGTGGCGGAACGTTCCGTCAGCTGGGCCGAGACCTATGCCGGCTACACCGCCGCGATCGACCGCGCCCTCGAGGTGACCAGCGCGACCACCCGGCTGCAGGACCACCGGGTCGCCTCGGACGGCCGGGTGCTGCTCGAGTTCGCCCGCTCCCGCGAACTGCTGGCCAGGGAGGACGCGTTGCTGCGCACCGGCCAGCGCGCGGGGACGCTGCTGGACGCCCAGCGCGCCGAGTTCGCCGCCGCCGTCTACGCCCGCCGACTGTTCGAGCAGACCGCCGCGCCCGACCTGCGCCCGGAAGACCGCGCCGCGCTGCTCGCGGTCTTCAACGGCACCGACCACCGCGGGCTGCTCCGGTACGAGGACGCCGTCCGCTCCGCCGTGGACGGCCGGGCCGCGGTGGACGCGGTGAGCGCCGAGCAGTGGTCGGTGGCCGCCGACAACGTGGCCCGCACCCTGCGCACGGTGGAGACCAACGCCGGTACGGCCGCCGCCGCGCAGGCCCGCCCGTACGCGCTCGGGCTGTTCAGCAGCTCCGGCGCCGCCGTGCTGCTCGGCCTGCTCGCGGTGGTCGCCTCGCTGCTGATCTCGGTGCAGATCGGCCGGGGCCTGGTGACCGAACTGATCGCGCTGCGGAACTCCGCGCTGGAGCTGGCCGGGCGCAAACTCCCGGGCACCATGCGGCGGTTGCGCGCGGGCGAGGAGATCGACGTGGAGACCGAGGCGCCGCTGCGCCCGCACGGCGAGGACGAGATCGGGCAGGTGCACGGCGCGCTCGGCTCGGTCCAGCGGGCGGCCGTGACGGCGGCGGTCGAGCGGGCCGAGGTGCTCTCCGGCGTCTCCGGGGTCTTCGTCAACCTGGCCCGGCGCAGCCAGGTCCTGGTGCACCGTCAGCTCACCCTGCTGGACACCATGGAGCGGCGTACCGAGGACCCCGAGGAGCTGGAGGACCTGTTCCGGCTGGACCACCTGACGACGCGTATGCGGCGGCACGCCGAGGGCCTGATCATCCTCTCCGGGGCGGCCCCGGGCCGGGGTTGGCGCAACCCGGTGCCGCTGATGGACGTGGTGCGGGCCGCGGTCTCCGAGGTCGAGGAGTACGCCCGGGTCGAGGTGCACAGGCTGCCGTTCGCCGCCGTGGCCGGGCAGGCGGTCGCCGACCTGACCCACCTGGTGGCCGAACTGGTGGAGAACGCCACCGGGTTCTCGCCCCCGCACACCAAGGTGCACATCCGGGGCGAGCAGGTCGGCAACGGCTACGCGCTGGAGATCGAGGACCGGGGCCTGGGGATGGGCCAGGAGGCGCTGGCCGACGCGAACCGGCGGATCGAGGCCGCCCAGCAGGTGGACCTGTTCGACAGCGACCGGCTCGGCCTGTTCGTGGTCAGCCGGCTGGCCCGCCGCCAGGACGTCCGGGTCTCGCTCCGGACCTCCGCGTACGGCGGCACCACAGCCGTCGTGCTGCTGCCCAACGTGCTGCTGGAGAACCCCCGTTCGGAGCGCGCGGCCCCCGAGCCGGAGCGGACCGAGCTGGCCCCGCCGCCGGTCCCGGAGGTGTTCGGCTCGGGCCTGCTGCGGCCGACCCCGTTCCCGGCGCCCCGGCTGGCGGTCGCCCCGACCGCCCCGGCTTCCGTGCCACCGCCGCCGCCCAGGATGCCGCCGCCGAGCATGCCGCCGTCGCTCGGTCCTGAGGCGGACGACGACCTGCCGCGCCGGGTCCGGCAGGCCAGCCTGGCCCCGCAGCTGCGCGAGGCCCCGGAGCGCCCGCAGACCCGGGCCCGCCCGGACGGTCCGCCCCGGTTCGGCCGCAATCCGGAGGAGGCCCGCGCCGCGATGTCCGCGTACCAGCGCGGCTGGGCCCGGGGCAAGAACCAACGCACCGTCGACACCACCGAGGGAGAGCCCCGATGATCAGCCCCGCACCGCGCTCGGGAGAGTTCAACTGGCTGCTCGACGAGCTGGTCTCCCGGGTCGCCCAGATCAGATTCGCCGTGATGCTCTCGGCCGACGGCCTGGCGATCGGCACCTCGGCCGGCATCGGCCGGGAGGACGGCGAGCACCTGGCCGCCGTCGCCTCCGGCTTCCACAGTCTGGCGAAGGGGGCGGCGCGGCACTTCGAGGCGGGTGAAGTCCGGCAGACCATGGTCGAGTTGGAGCACGGCTTCCTGTTCGTCGCGGCGGCCGGGGAGGGCAGCTGCCTGGCCGTGTTCGCGCACTCCGACGCCGACCTCGGGCTGATCGCCTACGAGATGGCCCGGCTGGTCCGCCGGGTCGGTGAGCACCTGTACACGCCACCGCGCAGCGCGGTCGGTAGGTGATTCCGGTGCCCTACCCGCAACGCCGCCACCTGCCCGAGTCCCCGTTCGGCTTCCCGGCCCCGGCCGAGCAGCACACCCGCTGGTACGACGGCGCGGCCGGGCCGATGGTCCGTCCGTACGCGCTCACCAAGGGCCGGACCAGGCCCACCGGGCGGGAGTTCGACCTGATCGCCCTGGTGGTCAGCGACGTCCCGGACAGCCCGGACCTGCCGATCGGCCCCGAGCACGGCGCGATCCTCGACCTGTGCCGGGACAACGCGCTCTCGGTGGCCGAGATCGCCGCCGAGACCGACCTGCCGCTCGGGGTGGTCCGGGTGCTGCTCGGTGACCTGCTGGACGCCGAGTTCATCCGGGTCAGCCGCCCCGTACCGCCCGCCATGCTCCCCGACGAGCACATCCTCCGTGAGGTCATCAATGGACTCCGCGCACTCTGAACATCCCGAACGCTTCGACGACGGCCAGGTGTTGACGCTGAAGATCCTGGTCGCCGGGGGCTTCGGCGTCGGCAAGACCACCATGGTCGGCTCGGTCAGCGAGATCCGGCCGCTGCGCACCGAGGAGCAGCTCTCGCTGGCCGGGGCCGGAGTGGACGACCTCGGCGGGGTGGAGCAGAAGACCACCACCACGGTGGCGATGGACTTCGGCCGGATCACCATCCGGGAGGGGCTCTCGCTCTACCTGTTCGGCACCCCGGGGCAGGACCGGTTCTGGTTCCTCTGGGACGAGCTGGCCACCGGCGCGCTGGGCGCGGTGGTGCTGGCCGACACCCGGCGGCTGACCGACTGCTTCCCGGCCGTCGACTTCTTCGAGCACCGGGGCATCCCGTTCGTGGTCGCGGTGAACCGCTTCGCGGGCACCCGGGAGTTCCGCCCCGAGGAGGTGTCTCGGGCCCTCGACCTGGACGCCGACACCCCCGTGGTGATCTGCGACGCCCGGCGGAGGGAGTCCGGCAAGGAGGTGCTGATCAACCTGGTCGAGCATGCCGGCCGGGTGCACGCGGCCCGGCTGCTCGCCGAGGTCGGTGGCTGAGCGCGCCGGCCGAGACCTCGCTCGTGGCGTTCCGCTGACGGAGCGTCACGAGTCGTACGCTGAAAATGTGATCACCTACGAGTGCCGCACGCTGCGCACCCTGGCCGACGAGGAACGCTGGCCCGAGCTGCTCGGGCTCTACCGCGAGTCCCGGGCGGTCGGTGCCGCGCTGCGCGGCGAGGCCCAGGGCGCGGCTGAGACCGGACCGCTCGGCCACCTGATCGCGTACGGGGCGCCGCCGGAACTGGCCGCCCGGCTGTTCGACCCGGACGGCGGGCCCGGCGCCGCCGCGACGGTGGCCGACCACGATGCCGGGCCGCTCTGGGAGGTGCTGGCGACCCGTCACTCCTGGCGACGGCTGGCCCCGTTGCTGGGGCCCGCCCGGGTCCGGCGGCTGGTCCAGCACACCCGGGTGCTGCTCGGCGAGGAGCTCGACCACGGTGCCGAGCCGGACCGGGACGGCGTCCCGCTCGCCCTGGAGTCGTGGGAGCTGGCGGGCTGGGAACCGGGCGCCCGGGTCCGCGAGTACCTGCGCACCGGCGGCGCCCGGCGCTCCCTGCTCACCCTCCCGGCCGGCCGGGAGGGCCTCGGGCCGCTCGAACTGCCGGAGCCCGGCACCCTGGTCCGCGAGCTGGCGGCCACCAGACTGCTGGCCGCCGCCGTCCCCTGGGCGACCGCACGCTGCGTACGCGGCTCCGGCCCGGCCGCCGCCGCCCAACTGGCCACGGGCCGTCAGGTCACCGGCGGCTACCTCCCGTTCGGAGCTGTCTACCCCACCCTGCTCCAGGCCGCCTCGGACGGCCCGGCCCGGGGCAGCGCCCAAGGCCGGATCGCGGTCTGGCGGCTGCTCGCCGCGATGACCGGCGAACCGGGCACGTCCGAGGTGAACACCCTGGTGTCCCGCCTCCGCTGCTTCACCTGGCACGAACCGGCCGACGAACTCCGCTTCGTCCACCTGGCCCTCGAGGACCCGGCCACCGGCCTGGCCTGGGCACTGAGCGGGGCGGTCTACGACGGGGCTTGAGTGACAGGTCCGCCGCGTGACGAGGCAGACCCCCGCTCGACCGGGGGGTCTCCGAGCGGGGGCCTGCGGCTTGAGGGGGTGTCAGTGCGTCTTCTCCAGGGTGGGGGCGTCCGGCTGGGCCGGGACCGTGGAGGTGTGACTGTCCACCAGGGTGGTCTCGTCGAAGGGGAGGCGGCCGGTCAGGACCTGGTCCATCCGGTCGCGGTCGAGCTCCTTGGTCCAGTGGCCGATCAGCACGGTGGCGACGGCGTTGCCCGCGAAGTTGGTGAGCGCGCGGGCTTCGGACATGAAGCGGTCGATGCCGACGATGAGGCCGACGCCGTCGACGAGTTCGGGGCGGTGGGACTGGAGGCCGCCGGCGAGGGTGGCGAGGCCGGCGCCGGTGACGCCTGCTGCGCCCTTGCTGGCGATGATCATGAAGATGAGGAGACCGAGCTGCTGGCCGAGCGCCATCGGCTTGTCGAGGGCCTCGGAGATGAAGATCGAGGCCATCGTCAGGTAGATCGCGGTGCCGTCGAGGTTGAAGCTGTAGCCGGTGGGGACGGTGATGCCGACGACGGGACGGCTGACGCCGAGGTGCTCCATCTTGGCGATCAGGCGGGGGAGGGCGCTCTCGGAGGAGGAGGTGGAGAGGATGAGGAGGAACTCGCGGCCGAGGTAGCGGAGCAGGGCGAAGATGTTGACCCCCGCGGCCAGCCGGAGCAGTCCGCCGAGCACCAGCAGGACGAAGAGCGCGCAGGTGACGTAGAAGCCGATCATGATCACGGCGAGGCTCTTGAGCGCGGCGGTGCCGGTGGCACCGACCACGGCGGCGATCGCGCCGAAGGCCCCGACCGGCGCCAGCCACATGATCATCGACATCACCCGGAAGACCAGCCGCTGGAGGTGCTCGATGCCGCGCAGCACCGGCTTCCCGGCCGGGCCCATCGCCTGCAGCGCGAAGCCCGCGAGCAGTGCGACCAGCAGGGTCTGCAGCACCTTGCCCTCGGTCAACGCGGAGAAGACGGTGGTCGGGATGATCCCGAGCAGGAAGTCCGTGGTGTCCTGGGCGTGCCCGGCGGTCGCCTGGGCGTGGCCGGACTTGGCGAGGGCCTGGGTGAGGTGCAGGCCGGATCCGGGCTCCAGCAGGTTGCCGACCAGCAGCCCGATGCCCAGCGCGACGGTGGACATCAGTAGGAAGTAGCCCAGTGCGAGACCGCCGACCCTGCCGACCTTGGCCGCCTTGGTGACCGAACCGATGCCGAGCACGATGGTGCAGAAGATCACCGGGCTGATCATCATCTTGATCAGGTTCACGAAGCCGGTGCCGATCGGCTTCAGGTCCACCGCGACGCCGGGGGCGACCAGGCCGACCGCGATGCCGGCCAGCACCGCGACGATCACCGCGAGATAGAGGTAGTGCGTCCGGTCCCGTCTCTGGGCTGCTGTGGTCGTCATGGTGCGGCTCCTTCGCCTGCGGGTGCTGCGGCCCGGGGTGGACGGGTCGGTCCGACTATGGGCGCCGAAGTGACCAGGGTCACGTTTGAGTTCATAGAGTTCATGCCGCCTGGCCGGCTCGCCCCGCGCGGCGGCAGGGCACACTGGCTGGAATGGACGCGCACCCCGACCTCCCTCCGCGCCGCCGCGCACGCAGCCTGGCGGGCCAGCTCTTCGTGCTCCAGGTGGTCATCGTGGCCGCGGTGGTGGCCGGGGGCGCGGTGCTCGCCTACCTGTTCACCACAGGCCGGGCCGAGGACGCCGCCCGCCGCCAGGTGACCGCCGTGGCCCGATCGGTGGCCGCCGCACCGAGCGTCCGGGACGCCGCGCTCGGCCCCGACCCGTCCGCCGTGCTCCAGCCGTACGCCGAGCGGGTCCGCCAGGACACCGGGGTCGACTTCGTCACCGTGATGGCCCCCGACGGCATCCGCTGGGCCCACCGCGACCCCGCCCAGATCGGCCGCCCCTTCCTCGGGCACACCGAACAGGCGCTGGCGGGCCGGGTGTTCACCGAGACGTACACCGGCACGCTCGGCCCCTCGGTCCGCGTGGTGGCCCCGGTGCTGGACGGCGGCCGGGTGGTCGGGATGGTCAGCGCGGGCATCACGGTGCAGTCGATCAGCACCCAGCTACGCGGTCCGCTGATCGCGCTCAGCGGAGTCGCGTTCGGCGCGCTGCTGCTCGGCGGGGCGGCCACCTACCTGGCCAACGCCCGGCTGCGACGGCACACCCACGGCATGGGGGCCGCGCAGCTGAGCCACCTGTACGACTACCACCAGGCCACCCTGCACTCCGTCCGGGAGGGCCTGGTGCTGCTGGACGGTGCCGGCCGGGTGGTGCTCTGCAACGACGCGGCCCGCGAACTGCTGGGCCTGTCGGGCGAGTTGGCCGGCGTACCGGTCCGCTCGCTCGGCCTGCCGCCCTCGCTGGTCCGGGCACTCGGCTCGGCTGAACCGGTCCGGGACGAGCTGCACCTGACCGCGGAGCGGGTGGTGGTGCTGAACACCTCGGCGGTCGGGCCCGGTCTCGGCACCGTGGTGACCCTCCGGGACCACACCGAACTCCAGGGACTGGTCGGTGAGTTGGACTCGGTACGAGGCTTCGCCGAGGCGCTCGGCGCGCAGGCGCACGAGGCCGCCAACCGGCTGCACACGGTGGTCTCGCTGATCGAACTCGGCCGCCACCGCGAGGCGGTGGACTTCGCCACCGCCGAACTCGAACTCGCCCAGCAGCTCACCGACCGGGTGGTGGCGGCGGTCGGCGAACCGGTGCTGGCCGCCCTGCTGCTCGGCAAGACCGCCCAAGCCGCCGAACGCGGCGTCGAGTTGACCCTGACCGAGGACAGCCGGATCGACGACGGCGTACTGCCACCCGGCCTCACCCCGCGCGACCTGGTCACCGTGCTCGGCAACCTGGTGGACAACGCGGTGGACGCCGCGATCGAGAACGCCGCCGCCCGCGCCCCCGAAGTCACCGTCACCGCCCGGGTGGACGGCTCCGAACTGCTGCTCCGGGTCGCCGACTCCGGGGCCGGCATCGAACCGGACGCCGCCGCCGAGGTGTTCGGCCGGGGCTGGACCACCAAGGCGGCCGAGGGCGGCCGGGGACTGGGCCTCGCCCTGGTCCAGCAAACCGCCCGGCGCAACGGCGGGACGGTGCAGGTCGGCCGCTCGGACGGCGCGGTGCTCACCGTCCGGCTGCCGCTCCAGCGGGAGGCGGTCCGATGATCTCGGTCCTCGTCGTGGAGGACGACCCGGTGGCCGCCGCCGCCCATACCCTCTACGTCCAGCGCACCCCGGGCTTCGCCGCCGCGGGCACCGCACACACCTGCACCGAGGCGCTGCGCCTGCTGGACCGCTCCCGTACCGCCGGAACCCCCGTGGACCTGCTGCTGCTCGACCTCCACCTGCCCGACGGCCACGGCCTCCAGCTGCTCCGTACGCTGCGCGCCGCCGGGCACTCCGCCGACATCATCGCCGTCACCTCGGCGCGCGAGCTGGCCACCGTCCGGCAGGCCGTCTCGGCCGGGGTGGTCCAGTACCTGCTGAAGCCTTTCGGTGCGGCCGCCCTGCACGATCGCCTGGACCGCTACGCCCGCTACCGCTCCACCCTCGGCCGGACCGGCGACGCCACCGGCCAGGACGAGGTCGACCAGGCCTTCGCCGCCCTCCGCACCCCCGACCGCTCCGCCCTCCCCAAGGGCCTCAGCGCCGCCACCCTCGACACCCTGGCCACCGTGCTGCGCACCGCCCCTGACGGCGTGTCCGCCACCGCAGCCGCCACCGCCACCGGCGTCTCCCGGATCACCGCCCGCCGCTACCTCGAACACCTGGTCACCACCGGCCTCGCCGACCGCGAACCCCAGTACGGCCAGGTCGGCCGCCCGGAGCTCAACTACCGCTGGCGCACCGGGCGGTAGAGCTCGGACAGCGACCAGAACGTGGCGAGCGAGCATGAGGGTCCCGGGAATCAGCTCGCCGGAGCGTCGTCTTGCCGCTGTTCGGCGAGCCACTGGGCGGACCTCCGCTCGGCTTCCTCGGCCTCCGCTGCGGCTTGTGCTCGGGCCGGTTCGGGGATCTCGCCGTGGTGGCGAACGTGCTCCGCCACCAGTTCGGCCAGGCGATCGCGCTCCAACTGCCGCTCGACCGCAGTGGTGACGTACACGCTGGTGAGCACGGGCTGCACATAGTAATCGTAAGCCGGTGCGGCGGGGGCGGGTCAGGGCGATCACGGCGAGCGTCGTGCTGATCAGGCCCACCAGTACGGCGACGTAGGCGCCGCCCAGCCCGTTGCCGGTGCCGAGACCGCCGTCGGCGGTTGCCGCGACTGCCCCGCCGACGACCACGGCGATCAGTCCCGCCACGAGGGCTGTGACAGCCCCCTTCCGCCGGGCCCAACTGCCGATGCGACCGCTACCGGTGGGGCGGGCCAGGACCAGGCCGCCGTTGACCGCGCCGAGGAGGCCGACCAGCGCGGCCAGGGAGGCTCCGATGCGGCCGACGCTCAGGGTGTAGACGCTTGCGGCGACCGGATGGACCGAGGGGTCCGCGGCCGCCGGTTCGGCGAGCGCGAGAACACCGATCAGGGTGGCTCCGGCCACGGCAAGCACGGTACGGACTGACATGTGGTGCTCCTTCTCTCACGGGAACTGGATCACCCGAGCATGTCTGCCGGACCCACCGTCAGTCGTCCAGCGGGCGCAGGCACTTTGCCCTGCCGCCGATGGCGCAGCCTGCTACGGCGGACGCGGTGGGAAGCCGTGGAGCTACCGCGTGCGTGGTAGTCCTCCCCTCCTCCGTGAGCGGGACTCGCCCGTGCCGGCGTACGGCTAGGGTGCGCCAATGAGCAGAGAACGGTTCAGTGTTCGCGCCGGGGTCAGGGACTGGGCGATCGCCGTGGGAGTGGCAGCGACGCTGCTGGTCGGCGGGCTGTCCGGGGAGCACTCCGGCACCGACCTCGATCTGCTCGGCTACGCGTTGCTGACGGTCGGTGGCCTGGCGCTGGCCGTCGGCCGCCGGGCTCCGGTCCCCGTCCTTGCCGTCACCGGGCTGTGCGCGGTGGGGTACCAGGCGGTCGGGTTCGACGTGCCTGTCGTCGGGTACCTGTTCGCGGTGTACGCAGCCGTCCGGGCGGGACACCGCACCGTCACGGTGGTGGCGAGCGTGACCATGATCGCCGCTCTCCCCTTCGCCGCTCTGGCCTCGGGCCTGCGCGACATGGGAGAGGCGCGCAGGCCCGAGGCGCCCTCGAACTGGCCTGGCTGATCGCCGCCGGCGCTGCGGGGGAAGCGCTGCGGCAGGCCGAGCGGCGGGCGGACGAAGCCGAGCGCACCCGCGAGGAGACGGCGCGACGCCGTGCGGACGAGGAACGCCTGCACATCGCACGGGAGTTGCACGATTCGCTGACCCATCAGATTTCGGTCATCAAGGTGCAGTCCGAAGCCGCTGTCCACGTGGCCCGCAAGCGGGGTGAACCGGTGCCGGAGGCGCTGCTGGCGATCCGGGAGGCCGGGCGGGAGGCGGCCCGGGAGCTGCGGGCGACCCTGGAGGCACTGCGCGACGACGACACCACCCCGCCGCACGGGCTGGACCACATCCCGGAGTTGATGGATCGGGCCGGCCGGACCGGCCTGGCGGCGACGCTGACGATCGAGGGACAGCGGCAGGACGTGCCGGCCGCGGTGGGCCGGACCGCGTACCGGATCGTCCAGGAGTCGCTGACCAACATCGCCCGGCACGCCGCGGCCACCACGGCGTCGGTCCGGATCGACTACCGGTCGGACTCCCTCGCGCTACGGGTCGACGACGACGGCAGGGCCACCCCGGACAACGCCTCGAAGCCCGGCATCGGGCTGCTCGGGATGCGCGAACGCGTGACCGCTCTCGGTGGTCACCTGCGGGCGGCACCCCGCAGCGAGGGCGGCTTCACCGTCCAGGCCGAACTCCCCGTGGAACGAGCGTCATGATCCGTGTCCTGCTGGTCGACGACCAGCCGCTCATCCGCAGCGGATTCCGCGCTTTCCTCGATCTGGAGGACGACATCGAGGTGGTGGCCGAGGCGGCCGACGGGCAGCAGGCTCTGGAGCGCGCCAGGGAGCACCTGCCCGACATCGCGATCATCGACATCCAGATGCCGGTCATGGACGGCATCGAGGCGACCCGGCGGATCGCCGCGGACCCGGCCCTGGCCCAGGTGCATGTCGTCATCCTGACCAACTACGGCCTGGACGAACACGTCTTCAACGCGCTGCGCGCCGGGGCCGCAGGGTTCCTCGTCAAGGACATCCTCCCGGAGGACTTCCTGCACGCCGTACGCGTCGCCGCGCGGGGTGATGCCCTGCTGGCACCGTCGATCACCCGCAGGCTGATCGACCGGTACGTCAGCCGACCGCTCCCCACCGACGCCGGCCCGGGGCTGGCCGAGTTGACCGGCCGTGAACGCGAGGCTGTCGTCCTGGTCGCGCAGGGCCTGTCCAACGACGAGATCGCGGGCCGCATGGTGATCAGCCCGATGACCGCGAAGACCCACATCAACCGGGCGATGACCAAGCTCCATGCCCGCGACCGGGCCCAACTCGTGGTCCTCGCCTACGAGTCCGGCCTGGTGACCGTTCAGAGTGCCCGCTCTGCCACGGCAAGGTAGCGGTCGTCGGTGTCGGTGTAGCTCACCAGGTGCCAGCCGTTGGCGGCCAGCAGGGGGCGGAGGTTTGGCTCGGCGCGGCGGTCGTCGGGGGTGAGTTCGCGGCCGTGGCGGGCGGCCAGGACGGCGCGGCCGATCGGGTGGAAGAGGGCGAGGCGGCCGGACGGGCGGGTGACCCGGGCCAGTTCGCGCAGGCCGAGGGCGGGGTCGGGGAGGTGGTTGACCAGGCCGGCCGCGAAGACCAGGTCGGCCGTCCCGTCGGGCAGCGGGAGGTGCGCGCAGTCGGCCAGTGCGACGGCGGCCACGCCGGAGTGGGCCTGGGCCCGGGCCACCATCTCGGGGGTCACGTCGATGCCGAGTACGGTCCCGGACGGGCCGACGGCGTCACGGAGCAGCGGCAGCGCCCGGCCGGTCCCGCAGCCCGCGTCGAGTACGAACGCACCTGAGGCCAGGCCGAGTTCGGCGATCGCGGCGGCGTAGCGCGGGCTGTCGTCCGGGTACTTGGAGTCCCAGGTGTCGGCGCGGGCGGCGAAGAACTCACGGGTGGCGGCCAGTTCGGCTTCGTACGACATGCCCGCAGCCTACGGTGCGGGGACCTTCCGGTAGTGGAGCAGGGCGACCCCGTTGCCGAAGGTCCGGCTCTCGATCAGCTCCAGGTCCACCGTGCGGTCGGCGGGCGGGAAGAGCGGCTTGCCCCGCCCGATCAGGACCGGGTGGACGTAGATCCGGTACTCGTCGATCAGGCCGTGCTGCGCGAACGCGGTGGCCAACTCGGCGCCGCTGAGCACCAGATCGCCGCCGGGCCGGGCCGTGAGCGCCCGCACCTCGGCCGGGTCGACCTCGCGGGCGATCTCGGTGTTCCAGCCGGCGTGGGTGAGGGTCCGGGAGTAGACGGTCTTCGGCATCTCCCGCCAGATGCCCGCGAACTCCGCCGTCGGCCCGCTCACCGAGGGGTCGGCGTCGGCGGTCGGCCAGTAGTCGGCCATCAGCTGCCAGGTGACCCGCCCGCTCAGGAAACCGCCCTTGGTGCGCAGTTCGTCGTTCATGTGCTGGTGCAGCTCGTCGTCCACCCGGTGCCAGCTGATGTCGCGGTCCGGGCGCTCGATGTAGCCGTCCAGGGAGATGCCCACGAACAGGATGATCTTCCGCATCCGTTCACCATGGCACGGCCCGTTTCCCCTGTCGGCCTCACTCGTTGATGGAGTGTCGGGTTCACTCGGACGAGTGGAAAGCGGGCCCGATGCGGAGCAGGGGATTCCAGGCGAGTAAAGTTAGGCTTACCTAACTCAAGGGAGTCTGCCTTGGCCCTCACCGCCGCCCCCTCGGCCGGCGACGCGATCCTGCGCCGTCAGCGCATCCGCGAGTCGGCTGCCCGCACCTACGCCCGTTCCTTCCCGATCGTGCCGGTCCGGGCCCACGGGATGACGGTGGAGGGCGCGGACGGCCGCCGCTATCTGGACTGTCTGTCCGGCGCCGGGACGCTGGCGCTCGGCCACAACCACCCGACGGTGCTCACCGCGATCCGCCGCACCCTGGACAGCGGCGCACCGCTGCACCTGCTCGACCTGGCCACCGCCGAGAAGGACGACTTCACCACCGCGCTGTTCGAGAGCCTGCCGCCCGGCTTCGGCGACCGTTCCCGGGTGCACTTCTGCGGACCGGCCGGCACCGACGCGGTCGAGGCGGCGCTCAAGCTGATGCAGACCGCCACCGGCCGCCGGGGCGCGCTCGCGTTCACCGGCGCGTACCACGGCATGACCGCCGGGGCGCTGGCCGTCACCGGCGCCGTCGACGTCAAGTCGCCGCTGCCCAGCGGGGGAGAGGTGACCCGGCTGCCCTACCCGTACGCCTACCGCTGCCCGTTCGGCGAGGGCGCGCGCGGGGCCGAGCTGTCCGCGACGTACGTGGAGCGGCTGCTCGACGACCCGTCAGGGGGCGTGCTGCCGCCGGCCGCGATGATCCTGGAGGTGGTCCAGGGAGAGGGCGGAGTGGTGCCCGCGCCGGACGGCTGGCTGCGCGAGATGCGCCGGATCACCGCCGAACGCGGCATCCCGCTGATCGTGGACGAGGTGCAGACCGGCGTCGGCCGGACCGGCGCGATGTGGGCGGTCGAGCACAGCGGGATCGTGCCGGACGCGATGGTGCTGTCCAAGGCGATCGGCGGCAGCCTGCCGCTCGCGGTGGTGGTCTACCGTGAGGAGTACGACGGCTGGCTGCCCGGCGCGCACACCGGCACCTTCCGGGGCAACACGCTGGCGATGGCGGCGGGCACGGCCACCCTGCGGTACGTCGCCGAACACGATCTACCGGCCAGGGCCGACCTGCTCGGAGCCCGGCTGACGGGCCGTCTGGACGCGCTCAAGGGACGGCTGCCGGTGATCGGCGACGTCCGGGGCCGGGGCCTGATGAATCCCGAGCTGGCCCGCCGGGTCCGGGCGGCCTGCCTGCATCGCGGCCTGATCGTCGAACTCGGCGGCCGCCACGACGCGGTGCTCCGGCTGCTGCCCCCGCTCACCGTCACCGACGAACAGGTCGAGGCGGTCCTGGAGCGGCTCGCCGACGCGATCGAGGCCGCGTCCCGATGACGGGCAGCTCGGGAGAGCTGGCCCGCCCGGCGGCGCTGCGCCCGCTGCTCGAGCTGGTGCTGACCGCGCTGGAGGTCGGCGCCGCGCACCGGGGCGGCCCGCTGC
The DNA here is from genome assembly GCF_001424875.1 of Kitasatospora sp. Root107. Taxonomy (GTDB): domain Bacteria; phylum Actinomycetota; class Actinomycetes; order Streptomycetales; family Streptomycetaceae; genus Kitasatospora. The sequence goes on from NZ_LMCT01000072.1 coordinate 204,798, forward strand.
CGGCCGGCGGCCCCGAGCTGATCGCCGGTCAGACCAGGTTGGCGCTCGCCATCCAGCACGACCAGGACGCCCTGCTCCGCCTCACCGAGTTCCTCGCCTTCGGCACCGCCGACCCCGCCGACCCGGCCTGCGCGGCGCACCTGCACTGCCCGCCGCTCGCCGTCGCGGTCGCCGCCGACCTCGCGGTCAGCGCCCTCAACCCCTCGCTCGACTCCTGGGACCAGGCGCCGGCGGCCACCGGGATGGAGACCGCCCTGATCGCCGAGCTGGCCGGGCTGGTCGGCTTCGACCCGGCACTCGCCGCCGGGGTGCTGACCACGGGCGGCACCGAGTCCAACCTGATGGGCCTGCTGCTGGCGCGGGATCAGGTGCTGGGCGGCGAGGTCGAACTGCACGGCCTGCCGCCCGGCGTCCGCCCGGTGATCCTGGCCTCCGAGGCGGCGCACTTCTCGGTCCAGCGCGCGGCCGCCCTGCTCGGCCTGGGTGAACGGGCGGTCCGCACCGTCCGGGTCGACCGCGAGCTGCGGATGGAGCCGGACGCGCTGGCCGAGGAGCTGCGCGCCGCCGTCCACGCCGGGCAGCGGCCGATCGCGGTGGTGGCCACCGCGGGTACCACCGACACCGGCGCCGTCGACCCGCTGCACCGGGCCGCCGAGCTGGCCGCCGAGTACGGTGCCTGGCTGCACGTGGACGCCGCGTACGGCGGCGGAGCGCTGCTGAGCGACCGGCTGGCCCCGCTGCTGGACGGCATCGCCCGGGCCGACTCGGTCTCGCTGGACTGGCACAAGTTCGGCTGGCAGCCGGCCGCCGCCGGGGTCTTCCTGGTCCGCCGGGCCGAGTCGTACGGGTCGCTGGCCCGGCGGGCGGCGTACCTCAACCCGGCCGACGACGAGCAGGCCGGCTACCCGAGCCTGCTCGGCCGCTCGCTGCGCACCACCCGCCGGGCCGACGCGTTCAAACTGCTGGTCACCCTGCGGACGCTGGGCCGCAAGGGCCTGGGCGCACTGGTCGACGCCTGCCACGACCTGGCGCTGGCCACCGCCGGGGCGGTCGAGGCCGCCGGGGACCTGGAGCTGCACTGTGCGCCGGTGCTCAGCACGGTGGTGTTCTGCTACCGCCCGGCCGGGGCCGGACCGGCCGAGCTGGACCGGCTGAACGCGGAGCTGCGCCGCGAGCTGCTCCGGTCCGGCCGGGCCGTGGTCGGCCGGACCGAACTGCCGGGCGAGGGCCCCGGCCGGGTCCGGCTCAAGCTCACCCTGCTCAACCCGCACGCCACCCTGGCGGACACCGAAGCCCTGCTGGCCGCGGTGCAGGTGGCCGGACAGCGCGTCAGAGACCGTGGCGGCGAAGAAGGGTGACGTAGGGTGAAAAATCAGGACAACCCTACAAGTCAGGACAGGCGGTCAACAGTGGCAAACCGAACCGTGGTGATCGAGACCACCAAAGGCACGATCACGGTCGAGCTGTACGAGGACAAGGCTCCGATCACGGCCGGGAACTTCGCCGACCTGGTCGAGCGGGGCTTCTACGACGGGCTGAAGTTCCACCGCTACGAGCCGGGTTTCGTGATCCAGGGCGGTGACCCGCTGGGTAACGGCACCGGCGGATTCATCGACCCGGCGACCAAGCGGGAGCGGACCATCAAGCTGGAGGTCTCACCCGGACTCAAGCACGGCGAAGCGGGCGCACTCTCGATGGCCCGCAGCCAGAACCCGAACAGCGCTTCCAGCCAGTTCTACATCACGCTCGGCCCGGCGGCTTTTCTCGACATGAACTACGCCGTCTTCGGCCGGGTCACCCAGGGTCTGGACGTGGCGCAGCAGCTCAGGGCCGGTGACAAGATCACCAGCGCCAAGTTCGCGGACTGAGAAAGCAGTTGGCGGATCTGACAGCCGGATTCCCGCTCCGGCTGTCAGAATTCGTAGGAAAGCGCGACCGCAGGGCGCCCCGTGGGTATTTCCGGGGCCTTTTCGGAAAGGCTCCGTGGACATACCTTCTCGGTGCTGTCCAGTCGTTTTCAGCCGCACTGCGGCGGATTCTCGCCAACCACCCGGTCATGGTTGCGGATCAGTCGGAGCGCAGCGGTAACTTCTAGTAGCCGCCGCCACACCGGGAGCACACGGCTCCTCGGGACTCGCGGCGCGAGGGAGTAGTGAACCCGCCGTCATCCGGCGTGGCCTCTCCTTTCGCCTCTCTGGCACGAACTCCCTTGGTGTCGACACCACTTCCCTGTACTCAGTCCTGCGACGCGGAGCTGCGGCATGACCGAAACACTTCTGAGCACCACTTTCAGTACCTTCCAGGCGCTGCCGTTCTCCGACCGCTGCCACCGGGTCTGGCAGCGCGGCGACCATCTGCTGATCGGGGTCAGCCCGGGCAACAGCTACTTCAGCCATCTACGGATCGCCCAACTCGTGCGCTGGGGGCGCCAGTTCTTCGACTCGGTGGATGTGGTCCACGCAGACCTGCACGTGGACACCCAGTTCGCCGCGTTCGGCTATCCGGCCGACCAGGCCCGTCGCCGGGCGGCCAAGGAGACCAAGACCACCCGGCGGCGGATCGAGCGCGGGGTCGAACTGGCCGGCCGGTCCAGGGTCGGGGTGCACGCGCTGTCCGAGTTCGCGGACACCGCGGCGTACCGGCGGCTGTCCGGCGAGGTGGCCGGTGCGCTGGCCGAGGACGAGGACTTCCGGCTGGCCACCGAGGGGATGGCGGCCGGCTTCCTGGCCGCCAGGCTGCCGGAGGGCGAGGCGCCCTCGGCGGACCAACTGGCCGCCGGGGTGGCTTACATAGCCGCTGAGCTGCCGTTCTTCCTGGACACCCCGAGCCTGCTGGACGTGCCGTCCTCGGTCTCCTGCTACCACGTCGAACTGCCGCTCACCCCGGTCCTGTTCGGCCGCGACCAGGGCCTGCGGGCGGTGCCAGGGCAGGGCTACGCGGTGGTCCGGCCGAGGGCCGTACCGCAGGTGCCGCAGGTCGCCACCGCCGCCTGACCCTGACCAACCCTCAAGAGGAGCAACCCCGATGACCACGAGTGCACAGCGCGAGTTCACCTTCCCCCTGTCCCGGCGCGGCGACGTGCTGCCCGAGGAGGCCACCCTGCTGCGCGAGCAGCAGCCGGTCGCCAAGGTCACCACGCTGACCGGCGACCCGGCCTGGCTGGTGAGCAGCTACCACCTGGCCAAGCAGGTGCTGGAGGACGAGCGGTTCAGCCTCAAGGACACCGCCAACCCGGGCGTGCCGCGCCAGTATGCGCTGACCATCCCGCCCGAGGTGGTCAACAACATGGGCAACATCAACAGCGCCGGGCTGCGGGACGCCGTGATGAAGACCCTCTCGCCGCGCGCCGACAAGGAGTTGGCCGGCTGGCTGGAGGCCGAGGCGCACCGGCTGCTGGACGAGCTGGAGCAGCAGGGCCAGCCGGCCGAGCTACGGGACGGCTTCACCGAGCCGTACTCGGCGGCCCTGCACTGCCGGTTGCTGGGCATCCCGACCGACGACTGGCGGCGGCTGATGGGCGGGATCGACGTCGCGTTCATCACCAGCCCGGCCACCTTCGAGGGGTCCACCCCCAACTGGTACAAGGACCTGGGCTACATGCTCGGCAAGCTGAACGCCGACCCGGAGCCCAAGGACGGGCTGCTCGGCCGGTTCGCCGCACTGCGCCGGGAGCGTGCCGACCTGGAGGACGACGAGCTGCTGGCCACCGTCGCGCTCTCGCTGTTCGGCGCCGGGGCGGTCTCCACCTCGTCCTTCCTGCTGCACGCGATCATCGCGCTGGCACAGCGGCCTGAGCTGGCCGAGCGGCTGCGGCAGGAGCCCGCGCTGATCGGCCGGGCGGTGGACGAGCTGCTCCGCTACAACCTGTCGATCGGTGACGCGCTGCCCCGGATCGCGCTGGCGGACGTCCAGGTCGGCGAGGTGCTGGTCCGTCAGGGTGAGCTGGTGCTGGTGCTGATCGAGGGCGCCAACTACGACCCGGCGGTCTTCCCGGACCCGGAGCGGATCGACTTCGACCGGGCGGAGAACCCGCACCTGGCCTTCGGCGCCGGGCGGCACTTCTGCCCGGCCTCCGCACTCGGCCGCACCCACGCCGAGATCGCGCTGCAGGTCCTGGTGGAGCGGCTGCCCGGGCTGCGGCTGGCCATCCCGGCCGAGCAGCTGGCCTGGCGGCCCGGCTTCATCAAGCGCCTGCCGGAGCGGCTGCCGGTGGTCTGGTGAGCCCCCGGCCCGCCGGAGGGTCTCAGCCGAACAGCACCGATCTGACCTGCTCCCAGACCGCCGGATCGGCGGCCACCAGGAGCCCGTCCGTACCGCCGGGCGGTTCCGGCCGGTAGCTGCTGCCCCGCCTCGGTGACCAGCAGCGAGCCGGGGGAGTGATCCCACGGCAGGGTCCGCCAGTACAGGATGAACTCGGTATCCCCGTCGGCGATCTGCGGGTACTCCATGCCCGCCGAGCGCAGGCCGACGCCGGTCTTTCCGAAGACCCGGACGGCGCTCTGCATCCGGTGGTGCTCGGCCGGGTCGAGGAAGCGGCTCTTCACCGAGCCGCGCCACTTCTCGGGCGCGTCGGTGACGGCGGGGCGGGTCAGCCGGTGCCCGTCCCGCCAGGCGCCGGCGCCCAGCTCGGCGGCGTACGCAGTCCCGCTGACGGGCTGCCAGATCCAGGCGGCGACGGTCTGCCCGGCGCGGACCAGCGAGGCCATCACGGCGAAGTCGGGGCGGCCCGCGACGAAGTTGGAGGTCCCGTCCACCGGGTCCACCAGCCAGACGGCGGGTTCGGAGCGGAGCGCCTCGGCCAGGGACGGGTCGGCGGCCACCGCCTCCTCGCCGACCACCGGGACGGGCAGCAGCTCGCGCAGGCGGCGGGAGATGATCACCTCGGCCTCCCGGTCGGCGATCGTCACGATCTCCCCGGGCGCCTTCTCGATCACCTCGCCGGCGGCCAGTGCCCGGAAGCGCGGCTCGACCACCTCGGCCGACGTCTCGGCGAGGATCTCGGCCACCTTCTCCATCAGCACGTGCGCGCTCCCTTCGCTGGGTACCACTCTCGCACGTCCCCCAGGCCCCGACCTGCGGCGCCCCACCGACGAGGCAGGTCGGGGCCCGGCGGGTCAGCCGAGAAAGTGGAATCCCGGCCGAGGGTGCATCAGGAACTCGTGGTGCGAGATGTTCCAGGCGTACGCCCCGGCCATCGCGAACACCACCCGGTCACCGGCCCGGAGCTCCGCCACCGGGATGTCCGCCGCCAGCACGTCCTTGGGCGTGCAGAGCTGCCCGGCCACGGTCACCCGTCCGGTGGTCACGGCGGGTCGCTCCCACGGGTGCGGCCAGTCGGGCACCGGGAGCACGCTGAACGGCTGGTCGTGGCCTCGGGTGGCGGGGGTGCGCAGGTGGTGGGTGCCGCCCCGGACGATCGCGAAGTCCTCGCCGTGGCTCTGCTTCACGTCCAGCACCTCGGTCGCGTAGTAGCCGCAGTACGAGGTCAGCGCCCGGCCGGGCTCGATCCGCAGGGTCAGCCCGGGGTGCCGGTCCAGCAGCTTCGCCAGCCCGGTGCCGAAGGCCGTCCAGTCGAAGCGGGCGGCCGGGTCGGCGTAGTCCACGGCCATCCCGCCGCCGACGTTGACCTCCTCGAGGGTGATCCCGTGCCGCTCGGCCAGCGCCAGCGACCACCCCACCACCTGCTCGGCGACCGCGAGTTGGGCCTCGGCCGCCAGTCCGCTGGCCAGGTGGGCGTGTACGCCGACCAGCCGCAGCCGTTCGAAGCCGGGCTCCGCCAGCAGCCGCACACAGCGGTCGACCAGCGCCGGGTCGAGGCCGAAGGAGGTCGGCCGGCCGCCCATCGCCAGCTTCACCGAGTCGAGCGAACCGTCCGCCACCGGCAGGTTGGCCCGCAGCAGCACCTCCACCGGGCCGTCGGCGAGCGCGGCGAGCATCCGCAGCTCGTGCTCGCTCTCCACGTGCCAGCGCCGCACCCCGAGCCGCAGGGCGGAGGCGATCTCGGCCGGGGTCTTGCCCGGGCCGCCGAAGGCCAGCGGATGATCCGGCACCGCTGCCCGGACATGGGCCAACTCGCCGCCGGAGGAGACCTCGTAGCCGTCCACGGCGGAGCCGAGTGCGGCCAGGACGGCCGGCTCGGGGTTGGCCTTGGCGGCGTAGTACAGCTCGACCCGCTCGGGCAGTGCGGCCCGGACGGCGGCGGCGTGCTCGCGCAGCGCGGACAGGTCGTAGACGTAGAGCGGGAACTGATCGGGTGCCAGGTCATTGATCAGGGCGTCGAGGGACATCAGGCGCTCCAGCTCAGGGCCAGCACGGATTCGCCGAGCGGCGAGGGCAGCGGGACGTACCCCGCCTCCCGGTCGGCCTTGCGCTCCCAGCGGGTGAGCAGGTTGGCCTTGGCGGGCAGCGGCACCCCCGCGAGCAGCGCGGCCAGCCGGGGCGGGCAGCCGTGTGCGTCGCCGAACTCGCCGAGTACGGTGCGCAGTTCGCCCCAGAAGGCGGTCTCGAGGGGCGGGTGCTGGTCGGCCAGCGCGGAGACCAGCTCGGACAGGTGGTTGACCACCAGGCAGTACACCACCCGGTCCCAGCCGCGCTGGGCGTCGTAGGCCATCGGCCCGGCCACCTCGGGCGGCAGGGCGGCCAGCAGCTCGGCGTTCCGCTCCGGCAGCAGCTTGGTGCCCTCCAGGTCGCGGAACAGTACCTGGGCCGGACGGCCCCGGTCGTCCACGCCGAGCACCACGTTCTGCAGGTGCGGCTCCAGCACCACGCCGTGCTCGAAGTACGCGGCCAGCACCGGCGGCACCACCAGCCGCAGGTAGGCGCCCCACCAGTCGAGTGCCCCCGCTGGGCCGGAGTCGCCCAGCAGGGCGCCGATCTGTGCGGAGCTGGTCGGGTACTCGTCGGCCACGGCCGCCGCGAGCAGCGCGGTGACGCCGGGCCGGAGCTTCTGCTCCAGTCCCTCCCGGACGATCAGGCCGAAGCCCTCGAAGAGCGAGTTGTCCACCACGCCGTCCGGGCCCGGCAGGGCCAGGGTGCGGAAGGCGGGCTCGCGCAGCATGGCCGCGTCGGGATACTGCTCGGCCAGCTTCGCGAACGGCTCGGCCAGCAGTCTGGTCAGGGTGACGGCGCCGGTCAGCTCGTAAGCGGCGTTCTTGCGCACGCAGTTGGTGATCCGGACGTTCAGGCTGAACTTCAGGAAGGCGCCCGCACCGTGCAGGGTGCGCACCGAGGCGGTGGCGGTGAACGGCACTCCCCGCTCGCCGAGGTCGATCACGTCGCCGCGCTCCAGTGCGGCGGTCAACCCCGGGTGGTCGCAGAGCAGTTCGTACTGCCAGGGGTGGGAGGGCAGCAGGGTGTAGCCCTCCGGTACCTCGCCCAGCGAGTCCAGCAGCGCCAGCGCGTCCGGGTCGGCGGTGTCCTGGGCGACGTACTCGGTGCGCACCGCGAGGTGGCGCAGGCGGAACACGGCACGGGCCTCGGGGGCGTAGTCGTCCCAGGAGCCGCGCTCGGCGTAGCGGGATTTGGGGGCCGGGTGGAAGCGGTGGCCGAACAGCAGCGCCTGCTCGGACTCCAGGTAGCGGTCCGGCCCGGGGGCGGTCCGGCGGTCCAGTCCGTGGGCCACCCCGGCGCGGCTGGAGGTCAGCTGGGTGAGGAACTCCTCGTTCCGCACCCCGGTGCGCAGCGTCAGCTCGGCCTGGACGTGTTCGGCAAGCTCCTGCCAGCCCAACTCCCGCCAGCCGTCCGGGCCTTCCTCGAAGACCGGGCCGGTGAAGCGGTGCGCGCCGGTGAGCGAGGTGCGGCGCAGCGCGATCCGCAGCGCGACGCCCCGGCGGGGCAGGCGCAGGTGCAGTCGGCCGTCGACGATCGCGGTCTGGTGCTCGGGGCCGGAGACCTCACGGAGCAGGCAGTTGAGCAGGGTGTGGGTGACGGCGTGATCCGCCGTGGGCAGCGTGGTGGGCCCGGCGTCGGCCGGGGCGATGTCGATGTCGATCGAGGAGGGCATCACTTGCTCCTGCGGGAGAGGAGGACGAGGGAGGCGGCGACCAGTGCGGCCACGGTGCCGGTCAGCACCGGGGCGGTCGGACCGAAAGCGCTGTTGACCAGCGCGGCGACCACTCCGGCGGCGACCGCGCCGCCCTTGGAGACGAATTCGAGTGAGCCGAACATCCGGCCCGGGGCCCGCCCGCGGCATGCCTCGGCGGCGAGCACCGAGAGGCAGACCAGACCGAGGGTCAGGCCGACGCCCAGCAGCAGCCGGGCGAGGGTGAAGGTGAGCAGGGAGCCGGCCGGGCCGTGTGCGGCCAGGCCGAGCGCGACGAAGCCGAAGCCGATCGCCAGGCCGGTGCGCGGCCGCTCCAGGAAGCGGGTGTGCACCCGTCCTGCGGCGGCCAGGTAGCACAGGTGCGGCAGTGCGAAGAGCAGGCCGGTGACCGTGCCGGAGACGCCGGGCAGCTTCTGCTCCACCAAGGCGACCAGGTACGGGAAGGAGATGATGGTGGAGAAGACGAAGGCGAACTCGACCGTGTAGAGCAGCTTCAGCGATCCCGGTACGACGGCGGCGGGCGGCCGGCCCGTCGTGCTCGGCCGGACCGGCCTGGACGGCTCGGGCAGCAGGGCGAGCAGCCCGGCGGCGAGCAGTGGGAGGACGGCCATCAGCAGATACTGCCGGTGCGGGGATATCCAGGGCGAGAGGGCGCCGACCAGGATCGGCGCGGCCACCAGCGAGGCCCGGGCGCTGCCCTGCATCAGGGTGAGCGCCTTGGACAGCTGGGGGCCCTCCAGCGCGGCGGCCAGGTAGCCGTTGGTGGCGGCGAAGGTGCCGCCGAGGAAGCCCTGCAGCACCAGCGCGACGGTGAAGGCGGGCAGGCTGTCGGCCCAGCCGGCGAGCAGGAACGAGACGGTGAGCCCGAGTTGGGCCCGGAGCAGCAGCCGCTTGCGACCGAACCGGTCGGCCAGCCGGCCCCAGAGCGGGGCACCGAGGCCGCTGAAGACGGTCGGCACGATGTAGAGCACCCCGGCCCAGCTGCCGTCCTGGTCGCCAAGACCGGGCAGGATCTGAGTCAGGAACGGCGGCAGGCCGAGCGCCGCGAAGGAGGCGACGAAGTAGCAGGCGGCGATCGCGTGCACCTGGCGGCGGTCCAGCCCCTCTGGTGCCGGGACGGTCATCGTGCGCTCGGCTGCTGCGGTGCTCATCAGACCTCCAGGCGAAGGTAGTTCGGTCCGCTGGTGTAGTGCTTGTTGATGTCGGCTGCGCCGGAGCGTTCCTTGCTGAGCAGCGATCCGGCGGTGACCATCGCCTTCACCGGCAGCCGCTCGGCGTCCAGCAGGGCGGCCCGCAGCGAATCACCGGCCGGGCCGAGCCGCCCGATCGAGCGCTCGAGCTCGGCGCGCAGCAGGCCGAGCAGCTCGGCCAGCGGGGCTCGGCCGTGCGCGGCCAGACCGAAGGCGAGCGAGGCGGTGCACAGGTGGCCGGTGATCGTGGTGAACAGGTCGGTGAGTGCCAGGTCGTTCTGTGAGAAGACCCTGGCATCGTCGAACTCGCCGACGAAGGAGCCGAGTTCACCGATCCGGTCAGTGTTCACCCGGGGGCCGTCGTTGTCCTTGTAGAGCAGCCGCAGCCGGGTCGTGCCGTCCACCAGGTCGAGCACCAGCGAGGTGTTCTGCTGATGCGACTCCAGGGCGATGCCGTAGCCGAACAGGGTGCCCTGCCAGTCCAGCAGCAGCGCCAGCAGCTCGCGGTAGAAGGTGGTCACCGAGCCGTCGTAGAACCGGTCGGCCAGCAGGTCGACGACCAGCCCGCCGGGCGCCGGGGCGAGCAGTGCGGCCAGCGGCACCGTCAGGGCGTGTTCCAGGCCGGCCGGGTAACGCCGGACCAGCACGGCCAGCAGCTCGTGGCCGGTGTGCGCGTAGCCCTGCTCGTCGGCGTGCAGGATCCGCTCCGCCAGGCGCGGTTCGCGGGCCAGTACGGCCTCGAACAGCCGCTGTCCTGCCGCGCCGTCCTCCAGGGTGCCCGGCTTGATGGTGCGCCGGTTGCGCAGGCCGAGGGTGGCGGTGGTCAGCGGCAGCTTGAGGTGCCACTCGGGGTGCTCGGCCAGGGCGACGGTGCGCATCGACAGGGTCGGCACCACCTCCAGGTGGCCGCGCTCGGCGAGCACCGCCCCCGGTACGGCGGCCAGCGCCTCCCGGGCGCTCAACGGGTGGACCGGGACGGCGAGGTGAGTGTCGGTCAGCTCGTTCAGCCCCAGCTGTGCCAGGCTCGGCCACCAGTCGGGGCGCGGCCCGATGGTGTCCACGGCCAGTGCCCCGGCCGGTACGGCCAGCCAGTTCAACTCGAAGCTCGGGTGGAACTCCGGTGCGTAGCTGCGCAGTTCGTCCTGACTCAGGCCGGACCGGCCGCGCGCGGTCGGGTACACCGGGTGGTCCAGGAAGGCGGCCAGGGTGTCGAAGCCGAGCGAGCCCGCCAGGCCGGTCCAGTCGGCGGGGTGCTCGCCGTGCCGGAGCGCGAGCAGGTCGTGCACCTGGCCCTGGATGTCCGCGTGCAGCTCCATGGTGGCCAGGGTCTGCCGGCACTCCTCGGCGAAGGCCGGGTAGCCGTCCCGGTCCTGCGGATCGGCCAGCTCGGCGAGGTGGGCCAGCATCTCGGGGAGCTCGGTGACCTGCTGGTCCTCGACCGTCAAGAGCGGGAGCCGGGCGGTCAGTTCGCTCTGGAAACCGTCGGTCACGACCGGCAGCGCGAGTGTCCCGGCCACCAGCCAGCGGCCGTCGGGACGCTCTTCCACGGTGCTCTGGGTACGCAGGCCGAGCACGTCCTCGCGGAGCAGCGCGCCGAGCACCCGCAGGGTCAGCTGCTCGGCCTGGCCGGAACGGTCGACGCTCATGCCGAGATCTCCCAGCGGTTGGCCGCGATGAACCCGGCGACCGCGCTGTCCACCGCCGCCTGGTCGGTGCCGACCGCCCAGATCACACCCAGGTAGTCGCGGTTGGTGCCGTAGTGGTCGTGCCGCTCGCCGACCGGACGGAACGGGCGGTAGCTGAGCCTGACGCCGTCCCGGTCCTGGTCGAAGGCCTCAGGAGCGGAGGTGAGCACCCCGGCCCGGTCGGCGCAGACCGCCTCGTTGCGGGCCCGGCCGTCGGTACGGGCGCCGAGGTCGGCGGGCAGCGGCACGCCCAGGTGGGCGCGCAGCACGTGCTCGAAGAACGGGATCTCCAGCAACTGGGCCAGCATCAGGTCGCACTGGTCGCCGATGGCCCGGTAGTTGATCTCGATGATCCGGGCCCGGCCGTCCTCCTGCACCACGAACTCGGTGTGGCAGGCGCCGAGTCCGACGCCGACGGCGTCGAGCTGGGCGAGCACCTGCTCGGTCACCGCCTGTGGGTGCGCGGGGACGAACTCCAGCACCTCCTCGATGAAGTTCGGCGGCGGCGAGAGCCGGGTCCGGAAGCCGCCGAGCACGTGCCGGGCGGTGCCGTCGCCGAGCGTCTCCAAGGTGTGCAGCTCACCGGCCAGGAACTCCTCGACCACCAGCGCCGTACCGGCCCGGCGTTCGCGGATCGCGGCCACCCGTCCGGCCAGTTCGGCGGCGTCGGCGACCAGCGCGACGTCCTCGCTGGCCACGCCCTCGCGCGGTTTGACCACACAGGGGAACGGCGGGTCCAGCTCGGCCGGGTCCTGACCCGGGGCCAGCTCGCCGGACCAGACCGCGTCCAGCCCGGCGGCGGCCAGGTGGCGGCGGAACTGGGCCTTGTTCTTGGCCCGCAGGGTCGCCTTCCAGTCCTTGCCGGGCAGCCCGAAGTACTCGGCGGCCAGCGCGGTCTGGGTCTGCAGATGGTCGCTGTTGCTGAACACCGCGTCCGGGGCCTGGAGTTGCGAGATCAGGCCGATCACCTCGCGGTGGTCGTGCACCGCGCACTCCACCACCTCGGGCGCGAACTCCCGCCCGGCGTAGGCCTTCCGGTGTGCCTCGGGGGAGTCGGTGAGCACCGTCACCGACAGACCCAGCCGCGCGGCGGCGGGCAGGAAGCCGTCGGTGACGGAGTCGGTGGGGTTGAGCGCGAGCAGGTACATCCGCATGACGAGGTGTCCTCTGGTGTGGTTCAGGAGGGCCGGGGGCGCCGTACGCCCCCGGCTCCGGGGACTACTTGGGCGCGTCGACGCCGGCGGCCTTTGCGATGTCGCCGAGCATCTGCTCGGCGGCCTGCACGCCGATCCCGGACATCCAGGTCTCGTCCGGCACGTTGAAGACCTTGTTGTTCTTGACCGCGGTCAGGCCCTGCCAGACGGGGGTGGCCTGGACCTCGGCCTGCTTGGTCTTGGTCGGGTCGGTGGCGACGGTGACGAACACCAGGTCGGCGTCGGCCTGGTTGATCAGCTCGGGGCCGACCTCGAGCATCGCCTTGTTGACGTCCTGCGGGGTCGGGCGGGCCAGCCCGGTGTCCTGGAGCACCACGCCGCTGAACGAGTCCTTGGCGTAGAGGCGGGTCGGACCTGCCACGAAGCGGACCACCGAGGCGGTCGGCACCTTGCCCGCGTTCTTCTCGGTGATGGCCTTGCCGAGCTTGGCGGCCTTGGCCTCGTAGTCGGCCAGCGCCTTCTTGGCCTCGGCCTCCTTGCCCAGCGCTTCGGCGTGCACGGCCAGGTTGGCCTTCCACGGGAAGCCCGTGGTCTCCGTCATCACGGTCGGGGCGATGGCGTTGAGCTTGTCGTAGACCTTCTCGTGCCGGACCTTGGAGGTGAGGATCAGGTCGGGCTTGAGCGAGGCGATCAGCTCCAGGTTGGGCTCGTTGCTCGGGCCGACGTCCTTGGTGCCGTCCACCTTGCCCTTGAGGTACGCCGGGAAGCCGCCCTCGGTCTTCAGGTGCGGGGCCACCGCGCCGACCGGGGTGATGCCCAGCAGGGTGACGTCGTCCAGCTCGCCGCTGTCCAGCACCACGACCTTCTTGGGCTTGACCTTGATCTCCGCGGTGCCCATCGCGTGCTTGACGCTGCGCGGGAAGCCGGCGTCCGAGGACTTCGCGGCCTCGTTCGAGCTGCCGCTGCTGCCGCAGGCGGCGAGCGAGACGGCGAGCGCGGTGGCGAGCAGGACGGCGGGGAGTCTGCGCAGGTGGGTGGTGGGCTGAGACATGGTCAGGTCCTTGCTGTGTGGTGTGTGCAGGCAGGTTGGAGCGACCGGTCGCCGGGGCGGAAGCCCGGGCCGGAAGATCTTGAGGTGGTGTCAGGCGCGGGGTGGGCGACGGCTCCTGGCCCGGGGGACGACCAGCGGGGTGCCGGTCTCCGGGTCGGGGACCACCAGGCAGGGGACCTGGAAGACGGCCTCGACCAGCTCGGCGGTGAGCACCTCGGCGGGCGGTCCGGCGGCGGCCAGCTTCCCGCCGTCGAGCACCACCAGGTGGTCCGCGTACCGGGCGGCCTGGCCCAGGTCGTGCAGCACCATCACCACGGTGCGCCCGGCCTGGTCGTGCAGGTCCGCGACCAGGTCGAGCACCTCCAGCTGGTGCCGCAGGTCGAGGAAGGTGGTCGGCTCGTCCAGCAGCAGCAGCTCGGTGTCCTGGGCCAGCGCCAGTGCTATCCAGGCGCGTTGGCGCTGGCCGCCGGAGAGCTGGTCCACCGGCCGGTCGCGCAGCTCGGCGGTGCCGGTGCGGATCAGCGCGTCCTCCACGGCGGCCTGGTCGGCGGCCGACCAGGGGCTGAGCATCCGCTGGTGCGGGTAGCGGCCGAGCCGTACCAGCGACTCGACGGTGACCGCCTCCGGGGTGACCGGCTGCTGCGGCAGCAGGCCGAGCCGCTTGGCCAGCGCCCGGGCGGACATCCGGTGGATGTCGGCGCCGTCCAGGGTGACGGTGCCGGCGGCCGGGGCGAGCAGCCGGGTCAGGCCACGCAGCAGGGTGGACTTGCCGCAGGCGTTCGGGCCGACGATCGCGGTCACCGAGCCGCCCGGCAGGGTCAGGTCGAGGCCCGCCACGATGGTCCGGTCGCCGTAGCGCAGGTCCAGGCCGGTGGCCGTGAGCTGATTGCCGCTCAGCTGCGCGGCGGGGGTCAGTTGATCGGTGGTCACGACTCACTCCTCTGGGGCGGCCGCCCCTGGCGGATCATCAGCACGAGCAGCCAGGGCGCACCGAGGGTGGCGGTCACGGCGCCCACCGGCAGGCCGTGGATCGGCAGCAGGTTCAGTACGGCGTAGTCGGAGCCGAGCAGCAGCAGGGCGCCGGTGAGCGCGGTCAGCGCGAGGGTGGCCGGGGTCGGCGGACCGGCCAGCAGCCGGACCAGGTGCGGTACGGCCAGCGCGACGAAGGCGACCGGGCCGCACAGCGCGGCGGCCATCGAGGCCAGCACCACCGCGAGCAGCAGCAGGCCGAGCCTGGCCCGGTTCGGGTCGAGGCCGAGCCCGCCCGCCGATTCGTCGCCGAGGTCCAGCACCGCGACCCGGCGGTACAGCAGGAAGACCGCGAGCACGGTCAGCAGGATTGCTGCGCCGCCGAGTCGGAGCTCGGTCCAGTTCCGGCCGTACAGCGAGCCGGTGGTCCACTGCAGCGCGGAGGAGGCGAGTTCGGCCGGGAACCGGACGATCATCAGGTTGACCGCCGCCGCCAGCCCGTACTGCACGGCCAGGCCGACCAGCACCAGCCGGTTGACGGCCATCTTGGAGCGCCAGGCGAAGGCCCCGAGCAGCAGCGCGGCCAGCATCCCGCCGCCGAGCGCGGCCAGCGGGACGAACGCCTGGCTCGCGCCGAGCGCCAGCATCAGCACCGCGCCGAACGAGGCGCCGCCGGTCACCCCGACCACGTCGGGGGAGGCCAGCGGATTGCGGAAGAGCCGCTGGAGCAGCGTGCCGGAGACCGCGAGCCCGGCCCCGGCGATCAGCGCCGAGACCACCCGGGGCGCGCGGAACTCCTGCACCACCAGGACGTTGCCCGGATCGCCGAGGCCGACCAGCGCGCGCAGCGAGTCCAGCAGCGACAGCTCGATCTGACCGGTGCTCAGGGCCAGCCCGGTGAGCAGGACCAGAGCGATGGTCAGGCCTAGGCCGAGCAGCAGCGAACGGCGGCGCCGCCGGGCGATCGCGCCGGTCTTCCTCGGGAGGCCGGTGACCGGCAGGACGGCGGTCACCGGGCGGCCTTCCGGGCCAGCAGGGCGAGCATCGGGGCGCCGAGGAAGGCGGTGACGATGCCGACCTCGATCTCGGAGGGCCGGACCACCAGCCGGCCGAGCACGTCGGCGCCGAGCAGCAGCACCGCTCCGCCGAGCAGGCAGCCGGGGATCAGCCAGCGGTGGTCGTTGCCGAGCAGCGGGCGGACCAGGTGCGGGGCGGCCAGCCCGACGAAGGCGATCGGCCCGGCCACCGCGACCGCCCCGGCGGCCAGAAGCACCACCGCGAGCCCGCCGACCAGCCGGATCCGGACCACCGGCACGCCGAGCGACTGGGCGGCCTCGTCGCCGAGCGCCAGCGCGTTCAGGGCGGGGGAGACCAGCAGCGCGATCAGCAGGCCGGCCAGGATCAACGGCAGGACGGGGGTGAGCACTTCGAGGTTACGGGTGCCGATCGAGCCGGCCAGCCAGAACCGGGCCTCGTCCAGCGTGCGGTGGCTGGCCAGCATCACCGCGGAGGTCCAGGAGGTCAGCACGGCGGTCAGCACGGTGCCGCCGAGGGCGAGCCGGACCGGGTCCAGGTCACCCGAACGGCGGGCCATCGCGTACGCCAGTACGGCGGCGGCCGCGGCGCCGACGACGGCGAACCAGACGTACTGGAGCGGGTGGGTGAGCCCCAGGGTGAAGATCGCCACCACCACCGCGAGGCTGGCGCCGGCGTTGATGCCGAGCGTGGTGGGCGCGGCGAGCGGGTTGCGGGTGACACCCTGCGCGACCGCTCCGGCCACGCCGAGGGCGGCGCCGACGGCCACTCCGATGATCGTGCGCGGGACCCGCAGGCCCCGTACGACATCGGCGTCCCCGCCGGTCAGCTGCCCTGAGAGGGCGTCAAGCACGGTTCCCAGCGGGATCGGCCGCGATCCCAGCGCCAGGCTGAGCGCCGCGCACAGCGCGAGCGCCGCGAGCCCGGCGAGCAGCAGCAAGGGTTGCCGGTACGTCGCCGTGGTCCGCCGCGCCGGGGCTGTGGACTCCGGTTGTTCGGTGGTGAGCACGAGGCAGAAGCTTAGGTTAGGTTTCCCTAAGTTCTCAAGTCGCTCGCGGATTGAGCGAAAATTTCCCAGCTGCCTATAAGGTGAGCCTCACCTTATTCGATCTAGAGAGTCGGGGTGTCCCGGATGACGGCCGTCATGGTCTCGCCGGACGAGTGGTTGGCCGAAACCTATCGGTCGGTGATCAGCACCTGTGGCACGCTCCGGGTCTCCTTGCACACAGGATCGACGCCTGGTCAGGGTTGGCTGCGGCTCACCGAGCTGACGTCGGGTCTGGATGCACTGGTCGCCGGCGAGGCGGCCAGGATCGAGGCCGAGCACGGCACCGCGCCGCGCACCCATGTGGCGGCCTCCCGCCTGCTGCACCACTACCTGTGGTCCGCGGGGCTGCTGTTCAGCGGCCCCTGGTACCTGACCGGCGAGCTGCCGGTGCTCCGGCCCGAGGACGTCTGGATCGAGATCGCCACCGGCGATCTGCTGGTCCGTCCGAGCGGCTCGGCCCCGGCCGACGAGGCCGGGCTGCGGGCGGCCGTGGCGGCCCATGTCGAGCCGGTGCTGACGGCCTTTCAGCCAATCGTGAAACGCGGACCCCGGGCGCTCTGGGGCATGGTGACGGACGATCTGATCTCCGGAATCTGGTATCTCGGCCGGATGCTCGGCGAGGAGGAGTACGCCGTCCGGGTGGCCGAAGCCGTCCTTCCGGGTGACACCGCCCCGCTCCCCGGCGCCGCCGACTTCCGTCGGCTGGCCGGCACCGAGGGCCGCAGTCACCTGACCAGGACCAGGCTCGGCTGCTGTCTCTACTACGCGGTCAAGCCGCCGGAGGCGTGCGTCACCTGCCCGCGCACCTGCGACGCCGACCGGGTCCGCAAGTTGGAGGCCTGACCCGGGGTCAGGAGACCTGGACCGGCTCCGCCGCCGGTGCGCTCGCGGCCACCCGCCGGTAGCGCCGTGAGGTGGCGGTGGTGGCGGCCAGGGTGAGCGCGGCCAGCGCGGCCGTGCAGGTGATCCAGAACGGCGCGGTGGTGCCGTGCCGTTCGGCGAGCAGGCCCGCCAGCAGCGTGCCGCCCGCCTGGGCCAGCGTGATGCTGGACACCAGCGCGGCCATCGCCTCGCCCAACCGGGCGGCCGGGACGGTCCGTTCGACCAGGCCGAACATCGTGATCATCTGCGGTGCGATCGCCACCCCGAGGCCGCCGATGGCCAGCGCCAGGCCGCCGACGCTGCCGACCGCGAGCAGTGGCAAGGACACCGCGAGCAGCAGCCCGGTGGCGACCCGGAGCCGCAGCGGCAGGTCCCAGCGGGCCGGCAGCGCGACGGTGGCCACCCCGGCCAGGGCGCTGGTGCCGCCCATCAGCCCGTAGATCAGCCCGGCCGCGCCTGGCTGCCCGAGCGCCTCGGTGGTCGCGGTGACCCCGACCTGGACCGAGCCGAAGCAGGTGCCGAGCAGTGCCATCCCGGCCAGCAGGAGCAGGTACGGGGTGGTCAACAGCCGTCCGGCGCCGCGCTGTTGGGCCGGATTCCCGGGGGCGGCGGTCGGATGCAGCGCGAACAGGGTTCCGCAGACCGCGACCAGCCCGGCACCCAGCAGCAGCCCGGCGGCCGGGTCCACCAGGGCGGCCAGCAGGCCGATCACGGCGGGGCCCGCGGTGAACGAGATCTCGTCGATGGTGCCGTCCAGCGAGAGCGTTGCAGAGGTCAACTCGGCCTCGCCGCCTGCCAGTCGGACCCAGCGGCTGCGGGAGAGCGGCCCGACCGCCGGGACCGACAGGCCGATCAGGGTGGCCGCCGCCAGTTGCTCCGGCAGCGGACGCCCGGCCTCCGAGGCGAACACCAGGGCCAAAATGGCCAGCGTGTTGACGGCGGCTGTCGCCAGGCCGACCCGTCGCTGGCCGTGCCGGTCGGCCAGCCGCCCGACCAGCGGGCCGCCGACCGCCTGACCGATCGCCAGCAGCCCGGTGGCGGCCGAACCGCGCCAGACGCTGCCGGAGTTGTGGGTGACCAGCAGCAGCGCCCCGATCGGGCACATCGCGTTCGGCAGCCGCCCGAGCGCGGACCAGAGCAGCACCCGGCCGCCGGTCAGTCTGGCGGCGGTCCTGAAGGCGGTGAACACGGCCAAGGTGGAGCTCCCGTACGGACCGGGCTCGGGGTGCCCGCCTCCCGTCCGCCGGCCCTGACAGGTGATCATTCTGCGGGTGAGTCTTGACCGTACGGTGTGCGCGACGCCCGCCGGAAGGGTGGCTTCGCCCAGGGTGTCGGTGCGGTCACGGTGCGGTACCTGTAGGACCGGCCAAGTGGTCAGAGGTGCTGCTCCAGCACCGCCTGGTACTCGGCGGCCACCCGCCGGTCCATCGCCAGCGTGAACTGCGCGTCCGCCACCGTCCGGGCCAGCGGCCGCAGTCGGTGCACCTGCTCGGTCAGCCGGGCGGCCTCACCGGGCGTCAGCTCTTCGGCCCGCTCCAGTGCGCCGAGCAGCTGATCGCGGATCAGCGAGGTGAAGACCTCGGCGACCGAGTCCGCGTACTCCTGCGCCTTGCGGCTCGCGGCCAGTACCGCGCCGAGCGGGATGCCCTCGGCCACCAGGGCGGTGGTGGCGTCCATCAGCCGGCGGCTGACGTGGGTGATGCCGTCCTCCTCGACCGTGATGTAGCCCTGGTCGATCGACTCGGCGGTGTTGTGGTCGGTGAGCTGGTCGCCGAAGGCGCGCTCCAGTTCGGTCCAGCTCAGGTGCACCGGGGTCTCGTCCGACCAGGGTGCGGTGATGGCGGCCTTCAGGCCGATCAGCCCGGCGACGTCCTGGCCGTTCTCGCCCGCGCCGATCAGCTCGGCGATGCCGCCCAGGGTGTGGCCACGCTCCAGCAGCTCGCCGATCATCCGCAGCCGGGTCAGGTGCCGCTCCCCGTACCAGGCGATCCGGCCCTCCCGGCGGGGCGGCTGGAGCAGCTTGCGCTCGCGGTAGAACCGCAGCGTCCGGGTGCTGATCCCGGCCGCTGCGGCCAGCTCCTCGACCCGGTACTCCCGGTGCTCCTCGATCTCCACGGCGCCCAGCATAGGACCCGGGCTGCCGAAACCGGCTCGGTCGGGCTTCTTCCACTCGGTGTCAGCAAGGACTACCCTGCCAATCGCGCCAGCAATCACTGGCGCGGTTCTAATGGACAGGACCAAGCCCCAGGAGGCCGACGCATGGCAGCCAGCCCCAAGCGCACCAAGCAGCGCCCGACCGAGGGGACCCCGCACGTCCGGGTCGCCGTGGTCGGTTCCGGATTCGGCGGCCTCGGTGCCGGGGTCCGGCTGCGCCGGGCCGGGATCACCGACTTCGTGATCCTGGAGAGGGCCGACTCGGTCGGCGGGACCTGGCGGGACAACAGCTACCCGGGCTGCGCCTGCGACGTCCCCTCGCACCTGTACTCCTTCTCCTTCGCGCCCAACCCCGACTGGCCGCGCAGCTTCTCCGGCCAGCCGGACATCCGGGCCTACCTGGAGCGGGTCACCGACACCTTCGGCCTCCGCCCGCACCTGCGGTTCAACGCCGAGGTGACCGAGCTGCGCTGGGAGCAGGAGCACACCCGCTGGCGGATCAGCACCGCCGCCGGCGACTGGACCGCCGACGCCGTGGTCTCCGCCTCGGGCCCGCTGGCCGACCCGCAGATCCCGGAGCTGCCGGGCCTGGCCGAGTTCCCCGGCAAGGTCTTCCACTCCTCGCGCTGGGACCACGACTACGACCTGACCGGCAAGCGGGTCGCGATGGTCGGCACCGGCGCCTCGGCCGCCCAGATCATCCCGCAGATCCAGCCGAAGGTCGGCAAGCTGACGGTCTTCCAGCGCACCCCCGCCTGGGTGCTGCCGCGCCGCGACCGGGAGATCTCGGGGGCCGAGAAGTGGCTGCACGCCAAGCTGCCGCCCACCGGTACGCTCCGCCGGGCCGCCCTGTTTGCCCTCCGCGAGATGCAGGTGGACGCCTTCGTCCGGCGTCCCGGCGCCCTCAAGCTGATCGAGCAGCTCGCCGTCCACAACATCCACAAGGGCGTCGCCGACCCGGAGTTGCGGGCCCGGCTGACCCCGGACTACCGGATCGGCTGCAAGCGCATCCTGCTCAGCAACACCTACTACCCGGCGTTGGCGGCCGCCAACGCCGAGGTGGTCTCCGCCGGTCTGACCGAGCTGCGCGGCTCCACCCTGGTGGCCGCCGACGGCAGCGAGCACGAGGTCGACGCGATCGTCTTCGGCACCGGCTTCCACGTCACCGACATGCCGATCGCGCACCGGGTGTTCGGCATCGACGGGGTGAGCCTGGCCGAGGAGTGGAAGGGCGGCATGGAGGCGCTGCGCGGCTCCACCGTGCGCGGCTTCCCCAACCTGTTCTTCGTGATCGGTCCGAACACCGGCCTCGGCAACAGCTCGATGATCCTGATGATCGAGTCCCAACTGAACTACCTGATCGACGCGTTGACCACCCTGGCAGCCCTGGGCGGCGGCGCCCTGCAGCCCACCGCGCGAGCCCAGCGGCAGTGGAACCTCGAACTCCAGCACCGGATGAGCCGCACCGTCTGGTCCACCGGCGGCTGCCGGAGCTGGTACCAGGACGAGGGCGGCAAGAACACCGTGCTCTGGCCCGCCTCCACCAGCAGCTTCCGCCGTGCCACCCGCAGGCTCGACCTGGCCGAGTACGAGGTCATCCGGCAGACCGCCCCCGTCGCCGAGGAGGCACTCGCATGACCGACTTGCCCGCCGACTGTGTCCTGCCCATCCCTGAGGCGGAGTACCGGATCCGCTCCGCTGACGGCCACTGGATCCACGCCGCCGCGTACGGCCCCGAGGACGCGCCGTTGGTGGTGCTCGCCCACGGCTGGACCTGTTCCACCCGGTTCTGGGCCCCGGTCATCCACCAACTCCTGCCCGACCACCGGGTGGTGGCGTACGACCAGCGCGGCCACGGCCGCAGCGACATACCGGCCACCCCGGCCGGGTACTCCACCGACAAGCTGGCCGACGACCTGGCGGCCGTGCTCGGCGAGGTCGTCCCGGCCGGCGGCCAGGCCGTGCTGGCCGGGCACAGCATGGGCGGCATGACCATCATGGCCGCCGCCGACCGGGCCGAGGTGGCCGACCGGACCGCCGCCGCCGTGCTGGTCAGTACCGGCCCCGGTGACCTGCTGGCCGAGCTCGCGGTACTGCCCGCCGCGATCCGAGGTGGCCTGCGCCGGTTCCTGGGGCGGCAGTTGCTCCAGTCCAGGCTGCCGCTCGGCCCGGTCAGCCCGCTCACCCGGGCGGCTCTCAAGTACGCCACCATGGGCCCGGCCACCCCCGCCGACCGGGTCGAGGCCAACGCCCGGATCGTGCACGCCTGCCCGGCCGGGGTCCGCTACGGGTGGTCCCGGGTGCTCGGCAGCCTCGACCTGTACGCCCAGCTGGCCAAGCTGGCCGCCCCCACCGCCGTGGTGGTCGGCAGCCACGACCGGCTCACCCCGCCGGTGCACTCGCACCGGATGCTCGCCGCACTGCCCGCCCCCGAGGGCCTGCTCGAACTCCCCGGCGTCGGCCACATGTCCCCGGTCGAGCGCCCCGCCGAGGTCGCGGGCGAGATCCGCCGCCTCGTCAACTCCCATCTGCCCACTGCCCAGAAGGTCGCCGAATGAGCCCGCAGCTGACCGGTCAGGTCATCGTCGTCACCGGCGCCGCGAGGGGTGTCGGCGCCCTGATGGCCCGTAAGCTCGCCCAGCGCGGCGCCCGGCTCGCGCTGGTCGGCCTTGAGCCCGCCGAGCTCAAGGCGGTCGCCGCCCAGTGCGGACCTGACGCCTCGTACTGGGAGGCCGATGTCACCGATCTGGCGGCGCTGCGCAGCACCGCACAGGCGATCCAGGAGCGGTACGGCCAGATCGACACCGTGGTCGCCAACGCCGGGATCGCCATCGGCGGGCCGCTGGTGGACAGCGACCCGGGCGCCTTCGACCGGGTGATCCAGGTCAACCTGCTCGGTAGCGTCGCCACCGCCAGGGCCTTCCTGCCCGCGCTCACCGAGAGCCGGGGCTACCTGCTGCAGATCGCCTCGCTGGCCGCGATCACCCCGGCCCCGCTGATGGCCGCGTACTGCGCGAGCAAGGCCGGGGTCGAGGCCTTCGCCCACTCGCTCCGCGCCGAGGTCGCCCACCAGGGCGTCAAGGTCGGTGTGGGGTACCTGAGTTGGACCGACACCGACATGGTGCGCGGCGCCGACCAGGACGAGGTGCTGCGGCAGATGCGGGCCAGGCTGCCGTGGCCCGCGAACAAGACCTACCCGCTGCCACCCGCCGTCGACCGGCTGGTCGCGGGCATCGCCCGGCGCTCCGCCCACGTCTACGCCCAGCCCTGGCTGCGCGGTATGCAGCCGGTCCGCTGGCTGCTGCCGTCCCTGATCGCGGCGGTCGGCGCGCGTGATGTGGCCAAGCTGGCACCGCAGTTGAAGGCCACCGCGGCCTCCAGGCTGCGCCCGGTCGGTGCGGGCGGCGAGGCCGACACGACGGCGCGCAGCACGTCCTGACCCGGCCCGTACGCACCGAAGCCCCGCCCAGGATGTGGGCGGGGCTTCGGCGTTACCGCGTGCGGGACCGTCAGCCGAGGATGGCGAGGGCCTCGTTGAAGGTCGCCGAAGGACGCATGATCGCGGCGGCCTTGGCGGCGTCGGGCTGGTAGTAGCCACCGATGTCGGCGGGCGAGCCCTGGACGGCGATCAGCTCGGCCACGATGGTCTGCTCCTGCTCGGCCAGGGTCTTGGCCAGGCCGGCGAAGGACTGGGCCAGCTCGGCGTCCTCGGTCTGCGCCGCCAGCTCCTGGGCCCAGTACATGGCCAGGTAGAAGTGGCTGCCACGGTTGTCGATGCCACCGAGGCGGCGGCTCGGCGACTTGTCCTCGTTGAGGAAGGTGCCGGTGGCCCGGTCCAGGGTGTCGGCGAGCACCTGGGCGCTCGCGTTGCCGGTGGTCTGCGCCAGGTGCTCGAAGCTCGCGGCCAGCGCGAAGAACTCGCCCAGGCTGTCCCAGCGCAGGTAGTTCTCCTTGACCAGCTGCTGGACGTGCTTCGGGGCGGAGCCGCCCGCGCCGGTCTCGAACAGACCGCCACCGTTCATCAGCGGCACGACCGAGAGCATCTTGGCGCTGGTGCCCAGCTCCAGGATCGGGAACAGGTCGGTCAGGTAGTCACGCAGCACGTTGCCGGTCACCGAGATGGTGTCCTCGCCGCGGCGGATCCGCTCCAGCGAGAAGGCGGTGGCCTCGACCGGGGAGAGGATCTCGATCTGCAGACCCTCGGTGTCGTGGTCGGCGAGGTACTGCTTGACCTTCTCGATCAGCACGGCGTCGTGCGCACGGGTCTGGTCCAGCCAGAACACCGCCGGGGTGCCGGTGGCCCGGGCCCGGGTGACGGCCAGCTTGACCCAGTCCTGGATCGGCAGGTCCTTGGCCTGGCAGGCGCGGAAGATGTCGCCGGCCTGGACGGCCTGCTCCAGCACGACCGCGCCGGTGGCGTCGACCAGGCGGACGGTGCCCGCGGTGGCGATCTCGAAGGTCTTGTCGTGGCTGCCGTACTCCTCGGCCGCCTGCGCCATCAGACCGACGTTCGCCACCGAGCCCATGGTGGCCGGGTCGAAGGCGCCGTGGGCGCGGCAGTCGTCGAGGACGACCTGGTAGACACCGGAGTAGCTGCTGTCCGGCAGCACGGCCAGGGTGTCGGCCTCGGCACCGTCCGGGCCCCACATGTGGCCCGAGGTGCGGATCATGGCCGGCATCGAGGCGTCGACGATCACGTCGCTCGGCACGTGCAGGTTGGTGATGCCCTTGTCCGAGTCGACCATCGCGAGCGCGGGGCCCTCGGCGAGCTCGGCGTCGAACGAGGCCTTGATCTCGGCTCCCTGGGGGAGCGCGGCCAGGCCGTCGAGGATGCCGCCGAGGCCGTTGTTCGGGCTCAGCCCGGCCGCGGCCAGCACCTCGCCGTAGGCGGCGAAGGTCTTCGGGAAGAAGGCGCGGACCACGTGGCCGAAGATGATCGGGTCGGAGACCTTCATCATGGTGGCCTTGAGGTGCACCGAGAACAGCACGCCCTCGGCCTTGGCCCGGGCGACCTGGGCAGCGAGAAACTCGTTCAGCGCGGCGGCGCGCATGACCGAGGCGTCCACGACCTCGCCTGCGAGCACCGGCACCGACTCGCGCAGCACGGTGGTGCTGCCGTCGGCCGCGAGCAGCTCGATCCGGAGCGAACCGGCCTCGGCGACCACCGTGGACTTCTCGGTGGAGCGGAAGTCGTCGGCGCCCATGGTGGCGACGTTGGTCTTGGACTCGGCCGTCCAGGCGCCCATCCGGTGCGGGTGGTTCTTGGCGTAGTTCTTCACCGAGGCGGGGGCGCGGCGGTCGGAGTTGCCCTCGCGGAGCACCGGGTTGACGGCGCTGCCCTTGATCTTGTCGTACCGGGCGCGGACGTCGCGGTCCTGGTCGGTCTTCGGGTCGTCCGGGTAGTCCGGCAGCGCGTAGCCCTGGGCCTGCAGCTCGGCGACGGCAGCCTTGAGCTGCGGGATCGAGGCCGAGACGTTCGGCAGCTTGATGATGTTGGCGCCCGGCGTCTTGGCGAGCTCGCCGAGCTCGGCGAGGGCGTCGGCGATCCGCTGACCCTCCTCGAGGAACTCGGGGAAGCTCGCGATGATGCGCCCGGCCAGGGAGATGTCGCGAGTCTCCACACTGACGCCCGCTGTCGAGGCGTACGCCTGGACCACCGGCAGGAGCGAATACGTCGCCAGGGCCGGGGCCTCGTCAGTGTGCGTATAGATGATGGTCGAGTCAGTCACCGGTGCTCCGCTCCATGTCTACTAACGTCTTGATATCAAGATATCTCGTCTCCGGCCTTCTCCGACACCAACCCCCTCCCCGGGGCGAGTGTCACGCCGGCACCGGCGAGCCGCCGAGCGCCCGGGCCAGGGTCACCGTCCCGGCGATCGCGGCGACCACCGCCGTGTGTTCGTGGTCCTTGAAGGCCCGCGCCGGGTTCTGGTCGACCGGCTCGGTGTCCCGGGGAGTCAGGCCGTCGGGGTGCTGGGCGCCGGCCAGCCGCTCCCAGGGGTCGAGGCCGCAGACCGGCTCCCCGGTGCAGGAGTCGACGATCAGCAGCTCGCCGACCAGGTCCCACTGGCCGGTCTCCAGCCAGATGTCGACCCAGACCGGCAGCCAGTCCCGCAGGTACGAGCGGAGCGGCGTCGGCAGGCCGTCCGGTCCGGCTCCCCAGTCGGTCAGGTGGAAGACGGTGTGGGTGAGGTCGTAGCCGGTGCTCCAGTCGATCGCCCAGGGCTCGGGGGTGGCGCCCAGCCAGCCGGCGGCGGTCAGCGCGTCCCAGTCCGGACGGTGCTCCAGGCCGATCACCCGGCGGGCGTTGGCGACGGCCAGCCGCCGGTTGGGCACCAGCTCGGCGGCGTGGGTGGCGCGGAGCCGGGCGAGCGAGGCGAGCAGCTCGTCCAACTGCCGGTGCCGGTAGCCGGACCGGGCGAAGTGGGCGTACGTCTCCAGCGGGTCGGTCAGCTGGGGGAAGCGCAACTGCCGTTCGTAGAGCAGGTTTCCGCTCTGCAGCTGATGCCAGCAGAACTCGATCAGCTCGCCCGCCGCCGCCAGGTCGCGGGCGCCCGCCACGCCGTCCCGGAGGATCAGTGAGGCGGCCAGCGCGGATTCGCCGATCGGCTTGTAGGCGGTGTCGGGGTCGGAGAGGTCGATGCCCGCGTCGGGCGGGAGGGCGCCGTGGCCGTCCTGGTGGGCCCGGTGCAGCCAGTGCAGCGCGTTGGAGCCGAGCCGTTGGGCGGTGCTGAGCAGTCGGGCGTCGGCCGTCATCGTCGGGTCTCCGTCAACAGGCGCTCGGTGATGGTGAGTTCGAGCGTGGTCCGGCGGGAACCGTCGCCGACCAGGCGGAGCCGGTCCAGCAGCGGCGGCAGCTCGAGTGGGGTGGGGGTGCCGAGCCAGGCCAGCCAGCGGACCAGCCGGAGGGCGGTTCGGTGGTCCCGGCGGAGCATCGCCCGGGTGGCGCCCCGGGCGAGCGCGAGCGGTCGGTGGTGGGCGGCTCGGTGGACCGGTCCGTCGAGTCCTGGCAGGGCCAGCGGGGCGAGCTGGGCCATCCGCACCGACCAGCGCTGCCAGTGCTCCGGGTCGGGGACGTCCGCGGGCTGCGGAACGGACCGGCCGGCCAGGAAGCCGGCCACGTGGTCCAGCCAGGCCACCACCAGCGCGTCCTGTCCGACCGGCGCGGCCGGGGCGGGCGGGAAGGCCAGCAGGGCGGCGGCCAGCGAGGCGGTGGTGACGCTCTCCAGCGGTGCCCCGGTGAGGAGTTGGGCGGCGAACAGGTCGGGTCCGAGCACCCGGAGCGCGGCGAGCTCGGCGGTGCTGGTGGGGTCGGTGAGCACGACCGCGCCCCCGGCACCGGTGAGGGCGTCGAGGGCACGGCCCGCCACCCGCTCGACCGCTGCGGCGTACTCGTCGCGGAGCGAGGTGTCGGTGACCGGCATGGTGGTGAAGTCTCCTGGGGTGGCGGGCCGTTCGGCGGTCAGCCGGTGCGCCTCGGGTCCTTCGGCTCCTTGGGGGACAGCAGGAGCAGCAGGGCGAGGGAGGTGGCCGGGCAGTACAGCGGGGCGCCACTGACCGGCGCCTCGGCCTCGGTGAGCAGGGCGGCCAGTGCGGAACGTTCGGCCGGTGGTCGTACAGGGGTGGGGATCTGAGTGGGCATCAGATGCCTCCTTGTCGTCCAGGTGCGACGTCGGCGTTGACGCCGCACGGCCAAAGCTACGAGCGCGAATCGTTCCGGAGGCCGGGGGCACGCCGAACGAACTGTCAGATCACCGCGACGCGCCGGTGCACGGGTGACTACCGCCGAGTACGGTCTGCACATGACGACTGCTCTCATCACCGGCGCGACCGCCGGAATCGGTGCCGCCTTCGCCCGCCGCCTCGCCAAGGACGGCAGAGACCTGGTGCTGGTCGCCCGCGACACCGAGCGGCTGGCCGCCACGGCGGCCGAGCTGACGAAGACGTACGGGGTCGAGGTCGAGGTGCTGCCCGCCGACCTGGCCACCGACGCCGGGATCGGCGCCGTCGAGGACCGGCTGCGGGACGGCGCCAGGCCGGTCGACATCCTGATCAACAACGCCGGCTTCGGGAACAAGGGCGAGTTCCTGACCGTCCCGCTGGACCAGGAGCTCGACATGCTCAAGGTGCACGTCGAGGCGGTCCTGCGGACCACCGTCGCCGCCCTGCCCGGCATGCGCGAGCGCGGCTTCGGCGGCATCGTGAACGTCGCCTCGGTGGCGGCCTTCCTGCCGCGCGGCACGTACGGCGCCAGCAAGGCCTGGGTGGTCAGCTTCACCCAGGGGGCGGCCCGCGACCTCGGCGGCACCGGGGTGCGGCTGATGGCGCTGGCGCCGGGCTTCACCCGGACGGAGTTCCACCAGCGGGCCGGCATGGGCACCTCCAACGTGCCCGCCTGGGGCTGGCTGTCGGCGGAGCGGGTGGTGGACGAGGCGCTGCGCGACCTGGCCAAGGGCCGCTCGCTCTCGGTCCCCGGCAAGCGCTACAAGGCGGTCGTGGCGGTTGCCAGGCTGCTGCCGTCCGGCAAGCTGGGTGGTGTCTCCGCCAAGGCGGCGCGGACGTACGAGTAAGAGACCTCGGCTCATTATTAGCCCGTCTAACTATGAGCTATGCTCGGTACGCGGGCAGGGGACTCCTGCCCGCGTGCCGACATCACGGGGAGGTCGCCTGTGCGCGACGAGATCAACTGGACACCGCCACCACGGGTCAAGGGCGAACCCCGCCCGCCGGCCGAGTGGCGCCGCATCCTGGCCCTGTTCCGCCCCTACCGGGCCCGGCTCGCCGTGGTCGGCCTGCTGGTCGGGGCGTCCGCCGTGGTCGGCGTGGTCACCCCCTTCCTGCTCCGCGCGGTGCTGGACACCGCGATCCCGCAGGGCCGTACCGGGCTGCTCAGCCTGCTCGCGCTCGGCATGATCATGGCCGCCGTGGTGAGCAGCATCTTCGGGGTGCTGCAGACGCTGATCTCGACCACCGTCGGCCAGCGCGTCATGCACGACCTGCGCACCTCGGTCTACCGCCACCTGCAGCGGATGTCGCTGGCCTTCTTCACCCGGACCAGGACCGGCGAGGTGCAGTCCAGGATCGCCAACGACATCGGCGGCATGCAGTCCACCGTCACCTCCACCGCCACCTCGCTGGTCTCCAACCTCACCGGCGTGATCGCCACCGTGGTCGCCATGATCGCGCTGGACTGGCGGCTCACCGTGGTCTCGCTGCTGCTGCTCCCGCTGTTCGTCTGGATCAGCCGCCGGGTCGGCAACGAGCGCAAGAAGATCACCACCCAGCGGCAGAAGCAGCTCGCCGCGATGAGCTCCGCCGTCCAGGAGTCGCTGTCCGTCAGCGGCATCCTGCTCGGCCGCACGATGGGCCGCTCGGGCTCGCTCTCGCACGAGTTCGACCGGCAGTCGGACGACCTGGCCGAGTTGGAGGTCCGCTCCAGCATGGCCGGGCGGTGGCGGATGGCCACCATCGGGATCGTGATGGCCGCGATGCCCGCCGTCATCTACTGGGCCGCCGGTCTTGCGATGGCCAGTGGCGCCCCGATCGTCTCGGTCGGCACCCTGGTCGCCTTCGTCTCGCTCCAGCAGGGCCTGTTCCGACCCACCGTCAGCCTGCTCTCCACCGGCGTGCAGGTGCAGACCTCGCTCGCGCTGTTCCAGCGGATCTTCGAGTACCTCGACCTCCCGGTCGAGATCGCCGAACCGGCCGCCCCGGTCCGGCCGGCGAAGATCCGCGGGGACGTCACCTTCGAGAACGTCGAGTTCCGCTACAACGCCGACCAGGAACGCCCCACCCTGACCGGGATCGACCTCAAGCTCCCGGCCGGCGGTTCGCTCGCCGTGGTCGGTGAGACCGGCTCGGGCAAGACCACCCTCAGCTACCTGGTGCCCCGGCTCTACGACGTGACCGGAGGACGGGTCGCCATCGACGGCACCGACGTCCGCGAGCTCGGCTTCGACACCCTGGCCGACGCGATCGGCGTGGTCTCCCAGGAGACCTACCTGTTCCACGCCTCGGTCGCCGACAACCTGCGCTTCGCCAAGCCGGAGGCCACCGACGCCGAGCTGGTCCAGGCTGCCAGGGCAGCCCAGATCCACGAGCTGATCGCCGGGCTCCCGGAGGGCTACGACACCGTGGTCGGCGAGCGCGGCTACCGGTTCTCCGGCGGCGAGAAGCAGCGGCTCGCGATCGCCAGGACGGTGCTGCGCAACCCGCCGATCCTGATTCTGGACGAGGCCACCAGCGCGCTCGACAACCAGACCGAACGAGCGGTCCAGCAGGCCATCGACGCACTGTCGGCGGGCCGCACCACGATCACCATCGCGCACCGGCTCTCCACCGTGCAGCGGGCCGACCAGATCGCCGTGCTGGACGCGGGCGAGATCGCCGAGATCGGCACCCACGAGGAACTGCTCGCCCGGAACGGGCGGTACGCGGCGCTGCTGCGCCGTGAGCTGCCGTCAGCTTCAGGTGAGGGTCAGGCCGCCATCGGGCGCTCGTTGTAGACCTCGGCCAGCTCCTGGCCGGAGAGCTGGTGGATCGCCGCCATCACCTGGTCGGTGACCTCGCGCCGGGCCCGGGCCGAACGGGCCTGGCCGTGCAGCTCGTCGAAGTGCAGCGGCTCGCCGAACCGCACCGTCACCTTGCGCAGCCGGGGAATCCGTTTGCCGACCGGCAGGATGTCCGCCGGACCCTCCAGCGCCACCGGCACCACCGGTACCCCGGCGGTCAGCGCCAGCCAGGCCACTCCGGTCTTGCCCCGGTACAGCCGCCCGTCCAGCGAACGGGTGCCTTCCGGGTAGATGCCGAACGCCTTGCCCTCGTGCAGGATCTCCAGCGCCGAGTCCAGTGCGGCCTGGGCGGTCTTGATGTCGCCGCGCTCCACCGGGACGGCGTTGAGCGCGTTGAAGAGTGCCCGGGAGAGGGCGCCCTTGAGGCCGGTGCCGGTGAAGTACTCGGCCTTGGCGAGGAAGTACACCCGACGCGGCGCGGTCAGCGGGATCACCACGCTGTCGATGAACGACAGGTGATTGCTCGCCAGGATGACTCCGCCATCACGCGGCACGTTCTCCAGCCCCTCGATGACGGGGCGGTAGAGCGCCTTCGCCACGGGCTTGAGCACGAGCTTGGTGATGAGGTTGATCATCTAGTCTCCCTGGCCGCCACTACCCCCGCGCCGGAAGGACCGGGGCGAGGCCAGACCGCAGATTACGTCATCACCCCCGCCCGCCGTCCACCACTCCGCTCGGCGGACGGCTGCGATCCTCGTCACGCCGGTCCGTCCGAGGCGGCGTTCTGGGCCTTTCTGACGCACCGTCCTAAGGTGAGGCAGTGAGCGAAGTGACGACCGTACTGCTGCTCGTGGTGCTGGCGACGGCGGTGGCCACCGGGGCGCGGCGGTGGAGCATTCCGGCGCCGTCCACGCTGGTGGTGGCCGGCGTGCTGGTGGCGCTGCTGCCGTTCGTCCCGACGGTCGAGGTGCCGCCGGAGGTGATCAGCGTGGTCGTGCTGCCGCCGCTGCTCTACGCCTCGGCCGAGGAGATCTCCTGGCGCGAGCTGCGCGCGGTCTGGCGGCCCGTCACCGCACTGGCGCTGGGCCTGGTGCTGGCCACCGCGGTCGCCATCGGTGCGCTGGCCGGCCTGCTCACCCCGCTCACCCCCGCGATGGCCTTCGTGCTCGGGGCGGTACTGGCCAGCACCGACCCGGTCGCGGTCACCGCCCTGGGCCGGCGGCTCGCGCTGCCGCCCCGGATCCAGACCCTGGTGCAGGCCGAGAGCCTGTTCAACGACGCGACCAGCCTGGTGCTGTTCAAGATCGCCGTCTCACTGGCCGTCACCGCGGGCTCGTTGTCGGTGGCTTCGGCGGCGGGCGAGTTCCTGCTGCTGGCCGGCGGTGGCGCCGTGGTCGGCGGGGTGGTCGCGGTGGTGGTCGCGTTCATCCGCCGCCGCACCGAGGATCCGGTGCTGGAGACCGTCACCGCCCTGGTCACCCCGTACGCGGCGTACGTCCTCGGCGAGGACCTGCACACCTCGGGCGTGACCGCCGTGGTGGTCGCCGGGGTGGTGCTCGGCGCCCAGCAGCACCGGCTGACCGACGCCCGGATCAGGCTCCAGGTGCACGCCGTCTACCGGACGGTGGTGTTCATGCTGGAGAGCGTGGTCTTCGCGCTGATCGGCCTCGAACTGCCCGGCATGGTCGAGGATCTGACCGGTGCGCAGGGGGCCTGGGTCTGGCAGTCCGTCCTGATCGCGCTGGCGCTGATCCTGCTGCGGCTGCTCTGGATCGGCCCGATGTCCTGGGTGATGCACCGTCAGCAGGCGCGCGCCCGGGGCGCGGTGAGCCCCGGCCCGCTCACCTGGCGGGTGCCCGCCGTGCTGACCTGGGCCGGCACCCGGGGCGTCATGCCGCTGGCCGCCGCCCTCACCATCCCGCTCACCGCCGACGACGGCTCCGCCCTGCCCTACCGGGAGCTCGTCCTGGTCCTCACCACGGCCGTGGTCGCCATCACCCTGGTGGTCCAGGGCTTCACCCTCGCCGCGGTCGTCCGGGCCAGCGGGCTGGCCCTCGCACCGGAACAGACCGAACGGGAGGAGGCCGAGGCCGCCGACCTGCTGCTCCGTGCCGCGCTCTCCCATCTGGACGGCCTGGTCGACGCGGAGATGGTGCCCCCCGTCGTCGCCGACCGGATGCGGCACGACCTGCAAGCCCGCCTGACCCTGGCCGACCAGCCGCCCGACACCACCTACCGCCGCCTCCGCCGCGACCTGATCGCCATCGAGACCGAGACCCTCCAGCAGCTCTACACCGACCACCAGGTCAGCGACGCCGTACGCGGCCGCCTGCAGCACGCCCTCGACCTGGAGGAAGCAGCCCTCAGCGACCTTTAGGTCAGGCCCTGGCGGTACTCAGCCGAGGTCGAAGACGCGCCGCACCACGCGCTCCGAAGCCCCGCCGTCGTCCCAGGGGCAGAACCGCTCCCGGAAGGCCGCCCGGGCGGCCGGGGCGGGGTCACCGGCGAGCAGGGCCTCGGTCAGGGCGCCGGGTTCGGTGGCGACCGCGCCCGGGGGGAAGGCGAGCAGGTCGAAGTAGACGCCGCGGATCCGGCGGTACTGCTCCCAGTCGGGGGCGTGGATGACGATCGGCCGGTCCAGCACCGCGTAGTCGAACATCATCGAGGAGTAGTCCGTGACCAGCACGTCCGCCGCCAGGTAGAGGTCCTCGACCACGGGGTGGGCGGAGACGTCGACCAGCTCGGCCGCGTGCGGGCCCGTGGTCAGGTCGCCGGGGCCGCCGTGGTGGAAGTAGTGGGTGCGGACCA
Source organism: Kitasatospora sp. Root107 (assembly GCF_001424875.1). GTDB lineage: Bacteria > Actinomycetota > Actinomycetes > Streptomycetales > Streptomycetaceae > Kitasatospora. Next base: position 237,326 of record NZ_LMCT01000072.1, read on the forward strand.
GCAGGGTGTACCCGGGCCCGAGCTTCTCGGCCAGCTCCCGCAGGTCGAGCAGCGGGACGTAGGAGCCCTGCCCCTCCCGGTGGGTCGGTGCGTAGAGCACCGTGCGCTGCCCGGCCGCCAGGCCGAGCCTGGACCGGACGTCGGCCACCTCGGCGGGGGTGGCGAGGGCGAGCCGGTCGTTGCGCGGGTAGCCGGTCTCCAGCAGCTCGTAGTGGCCGGGGAAGGCGCGGGTGAAGTGCTCGCTGGTGTGCGGGTTGGGGGAGACCAGGTAGTCCCAGCGGTCGACCGCCTCGCGCAGCCGGTCGAAGTCCATGCCGTCGGCGGCGGCCGGATGCTCCCTCAGGTCCATGCCCATGGCCTTCACGGGGGTGCCGTGCTGGGTCTGCACGTGCACGGTGCCGGGCCGCTTGGCCATCGTGCGCGGGAAGTTGACGTTGTTGACGAAGTATTTGGCGGTGGCCATCGCCCGCAGGTAGGCGGGCGTGTTCAGCAGCACGTACGGCACCCCGGCCGGCAGCGTGGCGGCCTGGGCCCGGGTCTCCACCACCCACACCCCGCGCACCTGGGGCGCCAGCTCGCGCGCCTTCCGGTAGATCGCCGCCGGGTTGCAGGCGTAGCCCCGGTGCCAGTACGCCGCGTAGACCGCGAGGTGCTCGTCCAGCGGCAGCCGCCGGAAGGCGCCGTACGCGGTGGACCTGGCCCCGCTGCGGACGCCCTTGCGGAGTGCCGGTGCGACCGCCCCGGCGCCTCGCTTGAGGCTGCGCGGGAGCTGCCCGCCCCGGCGCAGTTCGCCGTACGCGATCCGGGCGCCCCGGGCGGCCAGCCGGTACTGGACGCCGCGCAGGCCGCCGGGGAAGCGGTAGCCGGCGGGGCGGTGGCGGGCGAAGTGGTCGGCGATCCGGGCGAAGAAGTCGGCCCGCAGTGCGGTCGGCACCAGACCGGGGGTGTCGTACACGGTGAGCGCCTGACGGACCGTCCGGTCGAAGACCAGGCGGCGCAGGGCCGGGCCGGGGTCGGCCGAGGGGCGGTCGAGCACCCGGAAGATCGCGTCGTACTGGGCGAAGGCGTCCGCGTGCTTGGGGGAGGCGGTGGCGGTGATCGCGCCGGGGCGCCCGCGCCGGTAGTTGTAGCAGGAGCGGTCGAGGTAGCGCAGGCGCCCGGTGAGCAGCGCGGGGTAGGTGACCGAGATGTCCTCGTAGTAGCCGCGCCCGAAGGCGACGTCCAGGTCGAGCAGGAACTGCCGGCGGAAGACCTTGTTCCATACCGACATCACGGTCTGGAACAGCGCCGGGTGGTCGGCGGCTCGGCAGCCGGCCACCAGCGGGGAGCCGCGCAGCAGGTGCCGCCAGGGGTTGGGCTCGGTGCTGCCGTCGGGGTAGACGTGGGTGAAGTCGGTGAGCAGCACGTCCACCGGGGCCTCGGCGGCCTGCTCTGCGCGGAGCTCGTCCAGCAGGGCGTCGAGGGTGCCCTCGGGCAGCCAGTCGTCGCTGTCGACGAACCAGACGTACGTCCCGGTGGCCTGGGCCAGCCCGACCTCGCGGGCGCCGCCGAGGCCCTGGTTCTCCGTCAGGTGCAGCACCCGCAGGCGGGGGTCGCGGGTGGCCTGCTCATCGAGGATCGCGCCGCAGCCGTCGGGGGAGAGATCGTCGACCGCGATCAGCTCGACGGTGCCGTCCGCCGGGCCGGCCAGCGACTCGAGGCAGCGCGGCAGGTAGCGCTCAACGCCGTGGACCGGCAGCACGATGCTGAGGAGGGGGCTCACGCTGGTTCACTCCGCTGGGGATGCCGGGGCGAGGGGCAGCCGCCCGGTTCTGGCGACACTCTACTGGGCCCGGCGGGACGGGCGGCGGCGAGGCGTGCGGCGGCGTTCCTGCTGGAGAAAAGCGACCGCCGGTGCCGCGCCGTGCGAGCGCGAGCACCGGCAGTCCGGTGTTGGCGGTCCGACCGACCCTCAGCGGTCGACCGCCGGTCCGTCCACCAGTTCGGAGCCGGGCCGCCGCAGCGTCGAGACGGCCGGACAGTAGCTCACCTGGTGTCGGAAGCAGTTGTCCCTTCATCTGTCGAACGTATTCGACAGGGTCGGGGGCGCCTTTCGGCGTTGATAGAGATATTGCTTGTAGGTTTCGGCTGCGTCAATCCCTCGGATGTGTTCACTTCCTGAATTTTGCGCGGGAAGTCCCGGAGGGTGGGGCGGCCGATTCGACGGATCCGGCCGATGCGCAGTCGTGACCGGGTCCGCTGGGATCTGGTGGAGCGTCAGTTCACTTGGCACGATACGGTGGCAGAACACCAGGACGGTTGCGCGAAGCCCGCCACTCACGGATAGTCTTCGCCTCACGGCCCTGGCGCCTCGTAGGGGTGGGAAAACTGATGGAACACATGCAAGTGCGGTCCCGGCCACGAGTGCCGGCGATCCAGTGCGGCGTCGGCTCGACCGGCCGTCGGCTCGATCGCCATCTCTCCGTGCTCGGTGCGCCGGCCATCCCGGCGGTCGACACCGTCGAGGCACTCGGCCTGATAAGGGAGCTGACGCCTCGTGGGGTGAGCACCCAGGCCGCGCCGCGTCGGACGACCCGGGTGATGCTGCTGGCGCCGCTCCGGCGGCTCAAGCGAAGCCTGTTCGGCAGCCGAGGCTAGCCCTCGTCGCCGGGCGACCCGATGGACCTGCCGGTCCATCGGGTTTTCCGCATGTCCGCCGCCGGTGCGAGGATGGGCCCATGGCGGACACCTCCTTCCACTCCCACACCATCGACCTCACCACCGGCAGCGGAGAGGTGGCCCTGGACATCACTCACCACTGCGCGGACTTCCTGGCGAGCGCGGCCCCCGGCCGGGACGGCTTGCTGAACGTCTTCGTCCCGCACGCCACCGCCGGGGTCGCGGTGATCGAGGTCGGTGCGGGCAGCGACGACGACCTGCTGGCCGTGCTGCGCGACCTGCTCCCGGCCGACGGCCGCTGGCGGCACCGGCACGGCAGCCCCGGCCACGGCCGGGACCACGTACTCCCCGGGCTGGTCGCCCCGCACGCCACGCTGCCGGTGATCGGTGGCCAACTGGCGCTCGGGGTCTGGCAGTCGGTGGTGCTGGTGGATACCAACAGCGACAACCCCCGGCGCACCGTCCGGCTGTCCTTCCTGGGCTGAGGGCCGGAGACCGGCCGAGCCGCCGTAGGCTGGGCGGTATGACTGACGAGACCCCGCAGTGCGACCTGGCGCCCGCCGTCGACGCCGTGGCGGCGCTGACCCCGGCGGTCGGGGACGGGCCCCGGGCCGACTGTGTGCTGTGCGGCGAGCCCACCGAGCTGCCGGCGGACCAGCCCGGGGTGACGCTCTGCCCGGTCTGTGCCTGGCAGGAGGCGCAGCGGATCGCCTGCTCCGGCTGAGGCCGACCGGCACATGGTGGGCGGATGAAGGAGCGGCGACCGGTCGGTCAGTGCTCCTCGCGGTCGGCCAGCCGCAGGGTGGAGCCGTGGCGGCCCTTGTGGACCAGCAGTTGGGCCGGGATGCGCGAGCGCAGGTCGGCGACGTGGCTGACGATGCCGACGGCGCGGTCCCGCTCCCGCAGGCCGTCCAGGACGTCGAGCACCTCTTCGAGCGCCTGCTCGTCCAGACTGCCGAAGCCCTCGTCGATGAAGAGGGTGTCCAGCGGCATCCCGCCCGACTCGTCGGTGACCACGTCCGCCAGGCCGAGGGCGAGGGCGAGCGAGGCGAAGAAGCTCTCGCCGCCGGAGAGGGTGGCGGTGTCGCGGTCCAGCCCCGTCCAGGCGTCCACCACCCGCAGGGCCAGGCCCGAGCGCCGGTTGCCCGCCGCCCGGCCGTCGCTGTGCACCAGGGTGTAGCGGCCGCTGGACATCCGGACCAGCCGGCCGCTGGCCGCCGCCGCGACCTGCTCCAGCCGGGCCGCCAGCACGTACGACTCCAGCCGCATCCGGAGCGCGTTCTCGGTGGACGTCCCGGCGGCCAGCTCGGCCAGTCGCTTGATCCGTTCGTACTGCTCCAGCGCCGGGCCCAGCGCGACGGCCAACTCGGTGAGTTGCCGGCCCAACCGGCCGAGCGCGGCCGTCCGCTGGCGGGCCGCGCTGTCGGCGGCGGACGCCTCCCGGAGCCGGGCGGTGGCCTGCTGGTACGTCAGCTGGACGGCCGCCTGGTCGACGGGGGGCAGGGCGCCGGCCGAGACCAGCTCCGGCTCGGCCAGGCGGCGTTCGACCTCCTCGCGCTCGGCCCGGTCGCGCTCCACCCGGTCCTGCAGTGCGCGGTACTCGGGTGCGGGCAGCAGGGCGGCCGCGGCCTCGGCGGAGGAGGCGAACNCCCGCCGCGCCGACGGCCTTCGCCTCGGCCACCCGCAGGGTGAGCAGGGCCTGCTCGGCGGTGTCCCGGTGGCGCTCGGCCCGGTCGCGCTCCACCCGGTCCTGCAGTGCGCGGTACTCGGGTGCGGGCAGCAGGGCGGCCGCGGCCTCGGCGGAGGAGGCGAACCCGGCCCGGGCACTGACCTCGGTCACCTCCAGCTCGGCCGCGCCGAGCCTGCTCTCGGCCTCGGCGCGGGTGCGGACGGCGGCCAGGGTGGCGGCGACCGCGTCGGCCAGCGTGCTGAGGGCGGCCGACCGGGCGGCGACCGACGGGGCGTCGCCGAGTACGGCGCCGATCCGGGTGGTCAGCGCCCGCTGCTCGGCGGTCAGTGAACCGAGCCGGGTGGTCAGGGCGGCGGCGCGGAGCCGAGCCTCCTGCCGAGCTGCCTGCCTGGTGGTCTGCTCCTGGGTCAACCGGTCGATCTGCCGGTCGAGTTGCCCCAGCGAGTCGGCGCTGCCGAGGGCTTCGCGGTGCTGCCGGTCGGCCTCCGCGAGGGCGGTGCGCAGCTGCTCGGCCGGCTGGTCGCCCGCCGCNGCTGCCGAGGGCTTCGCGGTGCTGCCGGTCGGCCTCCGCGAGGGCGGTGCGCAGCTGCTCGGCCGGCTGGTCGCCCGCCGCGCCGACGGCCTTCGCCTCGGCCACCCGCAGGGTGAGCAGGGCCTGCTCGGCGGTGTCCCGGTGGCGCTCGGCCTGCTGCTGGGCGGCGGTGGCCCGCTGCTCGTCCTCGGCCCGGACCGAGCCGTCGGCGGGCCGGGCCGGGGCCGGGTGCTCGGCCGAGCCGCAGACCCGGCAGGGGTCACCGCTGACGAGCCGGCCCGCCAGCTCGGCGGCCATCCCGGTCAGGCGGCGTTCGCGCAGGTCGAGGGTGCGCTCGCGGGCGTCGTTGGCGGCGGCCCTGAGGGTCTCCAACTCCCGTTCGGCGGTGGTGATCCCGGTGCGGAGGCGGTCCCGCTCGGCGGCGGCGGTGAGTCGGCTGCGGAGCTCGGTGCGGCGGGCATCGAGCTGCTCGACCCTGGCCTCGGCGGTGCGGGCCTCGGCCTGACGCTCCTGGAGCCGCTTGAACCGGCCGTCGAAGTCGGTCAGCCAGTCCGCCGCATCCTCCGCCGACTCCTCGGCCCGGAGCAGCTCGTGGCCCAGCTGCTCGCGCTCCCGGACTGCTTCGGTGAGCCGCTGCTCGTCGGCCCGGGCGGCATCCAGGCGGCCGAGCTCGGCGCGCAGCTCCCGTTCGTGTTCCGCGAGTTGCGAGGCGTCGGCGTCGGCATCGCCGGTGAGTGCGGCCCGGCTGTGCTGCTCGGCCCGGACGGCGGCGATGTGGGCGGTGGCCGCAGCGGCGTGGTGGCGGAGCACCGGCTCGACGGTGGCGGCCTGCTGGGCGGTGCCGAGACGCTCCCGGTCCTGCCGGTACCGGTCGGCGCTGTGGGCCAACTCGCCTGCCGCAAGCACGGCCTGACGGTGGCGCTGCTGACGGCCGGCCAGCTCGGTGGCCCGCTGGAGCGCCTGCTGAGCCGCGCCGTGGCCCCGCTCGGCGGCGTCCAGGGCGAGCGCCGCGACGGTGGCCCGCTCGGCCGCGTCGGTGCGCAGGATCGCCGCCCAGCCGAGAAACTCCACGGCACCCGCGTGCTCCGGCACCTGCTCGGCCAGCGGGACTGCGGTCGCCCCGGCGGCCTCCTCGGCCCGGGTGGCGAGCGAGTACAGCCGCTGCCTGCCCTCCTTGACGGTGGCCTCGTGCTTGGTCCGCTGGTCGGTGAGCCAGCGCTCCACCTGGTCGAACCGGCCGGTGTCGAAGAGCTGCCGGAGCAGCTTGGCCCGCTCGTTGGTGTCGGCCCGCAGGAAGCGCGCGAAGTCGCCCTGCGGCAGCAGCACCACCTGGCAGAACTGCTCCCGGCTCATCCCGATCAGCCGGTTGATCTGCTCGCCGGCCTCCTGGTGCGAGCGGCTGAGCGCCCGCCAGCCCGGCTCGCCCTCCCCGGTGTCAGTGACCCACTCGCTGAGCAGGGTCTCCGGCTTCATGGGGGTCAGCCCGGTGCCGCGTAGCTTCGGCCGGAGCTGCTCGGGGCTGCGGACGATCCGCAGCCGCTGGCCGCCGAGGGTGAGTTCGAGCTCGACCTGGGTCGGCACGGTGGCCAAGGCGTGGTCGCTGCGCAGCGGGTTGCCCTTGCGGGCGCCCGGCACCTCGCCGTAGAGCGCGAAGCAGACCGCGTCCAGCACGCTGCTCTTGCCCGCGCCGGTGGCGCCCCTGAGCAGGAAGAGACCGGCCGAGGCCAGCTCGTCGAAGTCGACCCGCTCGGTGCCCGCGAACGGGCCGAACGCGGTGACGGTCAGCTGATGCAGCCTCATCGGGGCAGCTCCGCCTTTCGGTCGCCCTGCTCGCGGACGGTCTCGAACGCCGTCCGCAGCCAGGCTCGCTCGGTCTCGTCGGCTTCGGTGCCGGGGCGGACGTGCCGGACGAAGCCCTCGGCGATCTCCAGGTCCGACCGGCCGCTGACCCGGGCGGCGTACGACTCCTGCCGGTCGCCGGGGACCGGGTCGGGCTCGAAGAGCAGCTGGAGGGTGTGCGGGAAGCGCTTGCGGAGCTGTTCCATCGGGTTGGCCGGGCGGGCCGGGTCGGTCAGGGTGGCCTGCACCCAGGAGTCCTCGTGCTGCTGGTACTTCTCGGCGGTCAGCAGCTCGTCGAGCCGGCCGCGCAGCCGGGCCAGCGGGCGGGGGACCGGGCAGTCGATCCGCTCCGCCGCGACCGAGCCGTCGGCGGCCAGGTCGACCAGCCACATGGTCTTGCGGTGGTCCACCTCGGAGAACGAGTAGGCGATCGGGGAGCCGCTGTAGCGCAGGTGCGGGGCGATCGTCTGGCTGCCGTGCAGGTGGCCGAGGGCGGCGTAGTGCACCCCGTCGAAGACGGCGGAGGGCACGCTCGCCACGCCGCCGACGGTGATGTCCCGCTCGCTGTCGCTGACCTCGCCGCCGGTCACGAAGGCGTGGGCCAGCACCACCGCCCTGGTGCCGTCCTGACGGGTCGCCAGATCGGCCCTGACCTGGTCCATCGCCGCGCCGAGCACCTGCTCGTGGCCGCCCTTGGCCAGCCCGAACCGCTCCCGGGTCAGGGCCGGCTCCAGGTAGGGCAGGCCGTAGAGGGCGACCGGACCGTGCTCGTCCGCCAGCAGGACGGGGGTGGCGACGGCGCCGGGATCGGTCCGCAGGTGGATGCCGGCCCGGCCGATCAGACCGGCCGCGACGCCGAGGCGGCGGGCCGAATCGTGGTTGCCGCTGATGAAGACGGTGGGCACGCCGAGCTCGGCGAGCCGGTGCAGCACGTCGTCGAAGAGCTCGACCGCGTCCAGCCCGGGGAGCGCGCGGTCGTAGACGTCACCGGCGACCAGCACCGCCTCGACACCGTGCTCGCGGACCACGCCGACCAGGTGGTCGAGGAACGCGCGCTGCGCCCCGATCAGGTTCTCCCGGTGGAACGACCGGCCGAGGTGCCAGTCCGAGGTGTGCAGCAGCCGCACGTACCCAACCCCCACACGCTCGTACTCACCAGGACCGTTCCCGAGTATCACAGCTCGCGCCGACAAACCCCGAAGGCGGTAGCTGAGCGTGCTTGTCAGTGACGCTGTGTACGTTTCCCGGCATCGGGGGCCAGGCGTTGCCCGGCCGCCGGATTCCACCTCGGGAGGGTGCATGACCAGCAGGAACAAGAACGGCAGCAGGCGGCGGTGCGGGGAGCGGGGCCGGGTGCGGCAGACGGTGGCGCTGGCGGTGGCCGCCGACGAGGCGGCGTACGCCCGGCTTCGCGGCCGCGGCCTGTTCGGCGCGGCGGACTACGGGGCGTACCTGCGCTGCACCGAGCAGCGGTTGCGGGCGCTGCACGGGCACGGGATGGCGGTGCACCTGCGGGTGCTGGAGCCGGTCGACTTCGAGGACTTCTGCGCCGAGCACCTGCTCGACCCGGCCGACCCGGTGGCCGAGGTGGCGTACGCGGCCGATCCGGAGCTGGCCGGTGAGCCGTTCGCCTACACCGGGCAGGGGCTGGCCGAGCTGCTTCCGGCGCTGACGGAGGATCACCTGGCCCGGGTGCGGATCTCGATCGGCTGCGCCGCGCTGCTGGCGGCGGTCGGCTGCGAGCGGCGGCCGCAGGAGCGGGTCACGGCGGTGCTGCAGTACGTCTCCGAGGTCTGCCTCGCGCTGGCGGCGGGCGCGGGGGACGGGCGGCACCGGCTGACGCTCCGTTCGCTCGGTCTGTTGGACGGGGAGGAGCTGACGGCGGCGGCCGAGCTGCTGGTGGCGGCGGGACGGCCGGTCGAGCTGGGCCGGGAGGCGGAGGCGTTCTGCGTCACCCTGGCGGCGGCGGTGGCCGGGTACGGCTCCGGTGAGCTGCTGCTGTACCGGGCCGGCGGCGAGGCGTCCGGCTGGGTGCTGGTGGACGGCTGGCTGCGGCCGATGTCCGCGCTGGAGACCCAGGCGGTGCTGGGCGCGGAGGCCGGGGGCCCGCCCACCCCGGTCGGCCGGGCCGGGTTCCCGCTGCCCCCGCCGGAGGTGACCGGAGCCTGAACCACGGGCGGCCGGCCATGCCCCGGGCGGCGGCCAGGACTGTTCATCGACCGGATGTTCGGGGAAGATCAACAGTTGGGGCGTGCTGTCATGGGACAGCGCGCCCGCGTGCACCACCAGGAGTACGCCTACGCACCGCACGCCTACCGGCGCCCGAGACCGAAGGGGGACGCATGAGCCGGATCGAGTACAGCGCGGAGATCGCCGAGCTGCTCGGCCGGGTCCGGCGCCGTCCGACGGCGGGGTGGCCGTGGCGCCCCGGCGAGCAGGTGCCGGAGGGGCTGCCGGTCAAGCAGTCCTGGGGCTGGCTGTTCGTGCCGGACGGCCGGGTGCTCACCCTGGTCAACCCCCGGGACGGCGTGGTCAGCCTGCCCGGCGGCTCGTTGGAGCCGGAGGACGCGGGCGACCCCGGTGCGGCGCTGGCCCGGGAGGCGGGGGAGGAGGCGCAGGCGGTGATCGGCCCGGCGCACTACCTCGGCTACCTCTACGACCGGGTCGGCTCGGCCAACGGCGGCCACGAGTGCGCCCGGGTCCGGATGGCCGCCGCGCTGCGGGCGGTCGGCCCGACCGCCCCCGACCCGGCCTCCGGGCGGCACTACCGCCGGCTGCTGGTGGCACCCGGTCTCGCGGTCGAGCTGCTCGGCTGGGGCGAGCCCGGCCTGCGGCAGGCCCGGGCGGCGGTGGATCTGGCGGCCCGCAGGCTCGGTGTGCCGTCCGCCGCCGAAGAGACCATCGAGGAACTGCCCGCCGCCGGGCTGGCCTTCGACTGAGGCTGAGACTGCGCCTGAGGTACGGGAACTGACACCCCGTCGAACTGACGGTGCCACATGAGCGAACCCTCGCAACAGTTTTGGCATGGCCACTGTTGCTCGAAGCTACTCCCTGGTAAATAAAATGTGACCCGCGTCACTCCAGTGGAGGTACTCGTGCGCCCTGCTCGTGCCGTGTCCGTCGCCACCACGGCGATCCTGCTCACCCTGACCACCCTCTTCGTGGCCCCCGCGGCCAGCGCCTCGTCGGCCCGCTACGTCGCGCTGGGCGACTCCTACTCCTCCGGAGTGGGCGCGGGCAGCTACACCAGCGAGAGTGGCAACTGCAAGCGCAGCACCAACGCCTATCCGTACCAGTGGAAGAACGCCAACTCGCCCGCCGCCTTCGCGTTCACCGCCTGCTCGGGTGCGCGGACCGGCGACGTGGCGAACAACCAGCTCGGCCCGCTGGACGCCTCGACCACCCTGGTCAGCCTCACCGTCGGCGGCAATGACTCGGGCTTCGCCAGCACCATGCAGACCTGCGTACTGAACAGCGAGAGCGCCTGCCTGACGGCGGTCAACAACGCCAAGGCGTACGCGACCAACACCTTGCCCGGCCTGCTCGACTCGCTCTACGCGAAGATCCACGCGAAGGCCCCCAACGCCCATGTGGTGGTGCTGGGTTACCCGCACCTCTACCAGGTCGGCGGGAGCTGCATCTTCGGCATCGGCGACACCAAGCGGGCCGCTATCAACAGCGCGGCCGACGTGCTGGACGACGTGATCGCCAAGCGGGTGGCGAACGCCGGCTTCACCTATGAGGACGTCAGAAGCCGGTTCGCCGCCGGCCACGAGATCTGCGGCAGCAGCACGCTGTGGCTGAACAGCACGGTGCTGCCGGTGGACGAGAGCTACCACCCCAAGGCGGCCGGCCAGATCGGCGGCTACCTGCCGGCCTTCACCGCCGGAGTCTGATCCACCAAAGGTTGTGCCCTCTGCCCATCGCGGGCGGCAGAGGGCACAACCTTTTTTGCGGCTACAGCCCGGGGATCTGCCGGGCGGCGAAGGCCTGACGGACCGAGGCGGCCGCCTTGTCGCCGTACATGGCACGGGCGGTGGCGACGGTCGTCAGGGCCGCCGCGGTGAAGTCGGTGTCGGGCGCGAACGAGAACTGGGCGTTCACGATGATCCGGTCGGCGGTGCGGGCACCGAGGGCCTTACGGATGTCGTACAGCGCCTGGGACCAGATCTCCCCGTCGGCGTGCACCTCGCCGACCTTGTCCGAGTAGACCTTGCCGCTGTCGATCCGGCGCAGGCAGTGCGGCGTCGTGGAGGTGTAGCCGACGGAGTCCCAGTCGGCGACGCACGCTTCGGGCGTGTTGCGCGGCCAGCCGTACTTGGCGTCGGCGGCCAGGCCGACCGACACGGCGAGGTAGTCGCCCCAGGCCTCGCCGATCGAGCCGGCCTCCTCCGAGCTGCCGAAGCCGGGCACCTGGGCCTCGTGCACGGCGTGACCGTACTCGTGGACGATCACCTCGGCGTCCTCGGCGTCATCCACGCCGCCCTTGCCGAAGCGGATCTCGTCCTTCTTGTCGGTGAAGAAGGAGTTGTCGGAGCCCCACTGGTTCAGCCGGACGTTCTGCGGGCGGTCGTTGGCGCCGCGCAGCTCGCTGCCGAAGCCGAGGCTCTGCAGGTACTCCTGCGCCTCGTTGACCCAGAAGTAGGCCATCACCTGCTCGAACTGGTCGGCATTGCGGGTGTAGCGGAAATCGCCGGTGCCCGAGCGGGCGGGCGTGCCGGTCTCCGAGCGGACGACGGCCCAGCGGCCGGAGAGGCCGCCGGAGGCGTCCAGGTTGCGCAGGGCGACGGTCGCGTAGGCGGAGGCCGGGACGGCGGAGTCCGCGTCCTTTCCGTCGGTCAGGTTCTGGTCACCCGAGGACTGCACCGGGCTGACCATGAATATCCGCCCGGTGGCGGTCGCGGTGGCGGCAGCCGGGCTGTTCGCGGCGAGGGCGGGCGGGGCGGCGACGCCGGCCACCGAGGCGAGGACCGCGGTGGCGGCGAGGGCCAGGGTGAGGCGTCGGGGCGCAGGGGTGGAACGTGACAAGGCTCCTCCAAGGCAGGCAGAGCAGACGCCCGGTCGGGACGCGTGATGCTCGATGGGGGATCTTCCCGCACGGTGACGGCTGTGACCAGAGGGGTAGAGGCGACGGATACCCGCCGGCCTTCGACCAACGGCTGTGCCCTCTGCCCGTCGCGGGCGGCAGAGGGCACAGCCGTGCGGTCAGCTGGTGTAGTTACGCAGCCCGGCCACGGTGAGACCGGCCGCCGTGGCGTCGGTCAGGGCCCGCTGGAGGTCGCCGGCCAGCGAGTCGGCGAAGTGGAAGATCACCACGTCACCGGCCTGCAGACCGCCGTGGTAGCTGTTGGATGCGCCCCAGCTGTAGTCCGCGGTCGCGGTCAGCACGGTGCGCAGCCCGCAGTTGGCGGCCGCCTGCAGGGTGTCGGCGTTGAACGCGAAGTACGGCGGACGGAAGATGGTCGGCACCGTGCCGTACCGCTTGGCCGCCGCGTCCCGGGCGTCGCAGATCTCGGCCTGCTGCTCGGCGGCGGAGAGCGTGGTGAGGTCACGGTGCGAGACGCTGTGCGCCTCGACCGAGGAACCGGGGACGGCGGTGATCCGCTTGAAGTAGTCCGGCTCGAAGCCGGACGGCATCGGCAGCGGGAAGGCCGTCACCGGCAGCTTGTTGGTCTCGATGAACTGCGCCGCGTCGGCGGTGCGGGCCCAGCCGTCGTCGATGGTGAAGAAGACCACCTTGTCCTGGGTCGGCATGTTCCAGGTGGCCCAGGCCGGGGCGGGGGCCGGGCCGGTCAGCTCGACGTCGTCGGCCGAGAAGGCGCCCTGCTCGTACCAGCCGTGCAGGTAGAGCCGGACGGAGGTGTTGGTCGGTCCGGTGGTGAAGCTGGTGGTGAGCTTCTGCCAGTTCCCGCCGGTGGACTGCACCCAGGACGGCGCCACGTCGTTGCCGGTGCCGGTGGCACCGAGGAAGACGTAACTTCCGCGCACCCAGGCCGAGTAGGTGTAGGTGGTGTTGGGCCGGACCGCGAGGGTCTGGGCGCACTCGCCGTTGCTGTGGTCGCCGGCCGGAGTCACCGTGAGGGCCGAACCGCCGCTGTGCGCGGCGGTGTTGAGCACGGCCTCGCCGGTGGTGCACTGCCAGCCGGGAATCGAGCCCCAGTCCGCCAGCGGCAGGGTGGGGATCTCGAAGCCGGGGTTGGTGGCGAGGTTGACGGCCGGAGCGGTCTCGGCGTGCGCGGCGGGGACCGTGGCGCTCAGGACCGTGAGCGCCGTGCCGGCCGCGCAGGCGGCGAGACGGCGCAGAGTGGTGGACACGAGTGATCTCCTGTGGGGGAAGAACGCTGCACTCCCCTGAGGGCGGGGACGAATCGGCCTGCCGCACACATGCCGGGTCCCGGTGGCTGGTTGCGCTTTCCGGGCCGGGCCATACATTGGACTGGACCAGAGGGCCCGTCAAGACCGCTTCCGACATTGCCGAACCAGCCTGATCACGGGGATCAGCTGTGGTAAAGCTCCTCGATGTCGTCCGCGTAGTGCCGGACGATGGCGCCGCGGCGGAGCTTGAGGGACGGGGTCAGCAGGCCCTGGTCCGGGCCGAACTCGCGGGGCAGCAGGCGAAAGGCGCGGATCGACTCGGCGCGCGAGACGGTGGTGTTGGCGGCGGCGACGCCGCGCTGGATCTCGGCGTGCAGGGCCTCGTCCGCCAGCGCGGCCCAAGAGTCCAGCTGCTCGCGGCCGTTGGCCTTCAGCCAGTGCGCCAGCGCCTGCGGATCGAGGGTGATCAGGGCCGCCACGTAGGGGCGGTTGTCGCCGACCACCAGGCACTGGGAGACCAGTGGATGTGCGCGTACCCGCTCCTCCAGCACGGTCGGGGCGAGGTTCTTGCCACTGCTGGTGACGATCAGCTCCTTCTTCCGGCCGGTGATGGTGAGGTAGCCGTCCTCGTCCAGCTCACCGAGGTCGCCGGTGGCCAACCACCCCTCGTAGAACATGTCGTGCGAGTGGTTCAGGTACCCCGCGAAGACCGAGGGGCCGCGGACCCAGACCTCGCCGTCCTCGCCGATCGCCACCTCGGCACCGGGCAACGGCCGGCCGACCGTGCCGGCCTTGGGGCGGCCGGGCGGGTTGGCGGTGACGGCGGCCGAGGTCTCGGTCAGCCCGTACCCCTCGTACACGGCCAGGCCGACGCCGGTGAAGAACAGGCTGAGCTCGCGGCCGAGCATCGAGCCGCCGCACATCACCGTCCGGGTCCGCCCGCCCAGCACCGCGCGCAGCCGGTGGTACACCAGCCGGTCGTACGCCGCGTGCCGCAGTCGCAGCGAGGCACTCGGGCCGGGACCGCGCCCGAAGGCGCGCTGTTCCCGGGCGGCCGCCCATTCGATCGCCACCTCGGCGGCCTGGCCGAAGAGTTCGCCCTTGCCGGCCTCTTCGGCGGCCTCCCGGGCGCGTTGGTACACCTTCTCCAGTACGTACGGCACCAGGTGCAGGAAGGTCGGCCGGAACGAGGCCAGCGCGGGCAGCAGCGAGTCGGTGGTCAGCTCGCCGTGGTGGCCGAGCCGGATGTCGCCGCGGATCGCCGCGATCTGCACCACCCGCCCGTACACGTGCGCCAGCGGCAGCAGGACCAGGGTGGCGGGCTGCACCCCGCCGGTGTCCCGGACCACCTGCTCCCAGCCGGTGAGCAGTGCGTCCGCCTCGGCGGCCAGGTTGCCGTGGGTGAGCAGACAGCCCTTGGGGCGTCCGGTGGTGCCAGAGGTGTAGATGACGGTGGCCACCGAGTCGGGGGAGACGCCGAGCCGCTGACGGTGCACCAGCGAGTCGGGCAGGCCCCGGCCGTCCTCGGTCAGGGTGGTCACGCAGTTCTGGTCCAGCTGCCAGATCGAGGTCAGCTCGGTGAGCGCGTCGCAGACCGCGCCGACCGTCATGGCGTGGTCCTCGTGCTCCACCACGCAGGCCACCGCCTGGGTCTCGGCCAGGATCCAGCGCACCTGCTCGGCCGCCGAGGTGGGGTAGATCGGCACCGGAATGGCGCCGATCGACCAGAGCGCGTAGTCGAACAGGGTCCACTCGTACCGGGTGCCGGACATCACCGCGACCCGGTCGCCGTACCGGATGCCGTGGCTCAGCAGACCCTTGGCGAGCCCGAGCACCTCGTCCCGGAACCGCAGCGCCGTCACGTGCCGCCAGCCGCCGTGCTCCCACCGGTCCAACTGGACCAGATTCGGGGATCGTTCGGCGGTGTCGTACACCGAGTCGGCGAGCCCGCCGACAGCCGGGGCCGGCGCGGCCAGGCCGCTGTACTGCCGCACCCGTGGCCCCCCGTTCCCGTCTGCCCGAGCGGATGTCAGCGAAGCTACCGGATCGAAGCTGCGCTGCCCAGGGGTGGTGCGCCGGATCGCCGGATCGGCATGTGCCGCTCAAAAGCGCCGGACGGACAGAACTCCCTTTCCGGGCAATACCGGGAGGATCGTGACGGCTTCCGTCTGACTGTGCTTTCGACCCTTCGAACGAGTGGTCATGGAGTAGTAAGCTCACGCAGATCTCGGGCAGAGAGGTGTCCGGATCGCACCCGTCGCACCCCCTTGTCCGTGCTCTTCCCCGCACCGAGGACCCCATGCGTCTGCGCAGCAGCTCGATCCGCGCGAAGATGATCGCGCTGCTCATGGTGCCCATCATCGCGCTCACCGGACTGTGGGTGTACGCGACGCTGGTGACCACCGGCGACGTGTGGAACCAACTGGACGTCAGCTCCGCCTACCGGACCTTCGGCGTGCCGATCGACCAGTACGCCCGCGACGTGCAGGCCGAACGCCGGGCCGCCGTCATCAGGCTGGCCGATCCGGACGACAAGGACGCCCAGGAGAAGTACCAGCAGAGCAAGGCGATCACCGACCGCTCGCTGCAACTGCTGCGCTACCAGGCGGACTCCTCCGACGAGGCCAAGCTGGGCGGCGCCCAGCGGCTCAGGCTGCAGGACGTGCTGACGGCGGCCGACGGAGTCGGCGCGATCCGGCTCGAGGTGGACCGGCGGTCGAAGAACTGGGACCAGGTGATCGACCGCTACGCCGACCTGGTGCAGCCGGTGTTCGCGTTCCGGACCGCCTTCGTCAGCCAGCAGAGCGGCCAGCTGCCCCGGCAGGGCATGGTGCTGACCGAGCTGGTCCGGGCCAGGGAGTACCTCTCCCAGGAGGACGCGGCGCTCCGTGGCCTCCGGCTGACCCTGGAGGTGGCCAACCGCCCCGGATCCAGGAGCCCCAAGCCGGACAACACGATGTACCAGACCGCCCTGGACGCGCTGCACAACCAGCAGACCCTGTTCACCGTCTACGTGGCGGAGCTGGACGTGCAGGACCAGGCCGACTACCGGGCGGCCAGGAACAGCGACAGCATGGCGACCCTGGCCTGGGCCGAGGTGCAGTTCGGCAGCTTCCAGAACCCGGCTGAGCGGGAGGCCGCGCTGGCCCGGGTGCCGCTGGCCGGCTGGAGCACCGGCGCGGACCAGGCACTGGCCGAACTCTCCACCCTGAACACCCGGCTGGCCGGCCAGATCGGCGCGGTGGCGAAGTCCTACGCGGTCAACCAGCTGGTGCGCGGCGGCATCGCCGGCCTGGTCGGTCTGATCGCGGTGGTCGCCTCGGTGATGATCTCCTACCGGATCGGCCGCGGCCTGGCCCGCGAACTGATCGGCCTGCGGAACGCGGCACTGGACATCTCCGGCACCCGGCTGCCCGCCGTGATGCTGCGGCTGCGCCGTGGCGAACCGGTGGACATCGCGGCCGAGTCGCCCGAGCTGGAGTTCGGCCCCGCCGAGATCGGCGAGGTCGGCCGGGCCTTCAACCAGGTGCAGCGGGTGGCGGTCGAGGCGGCGGTCGAGCAGGCCGAGCTGCGCCGGGGTGTCTCGGCGGTCTTCGTCAACCTGGCCCGGCGCAGCCAGGTGCTGCTGCACCGTCAGCTCACCCTGCTGGACACCATGGAGCGGCGCACCGAGGACCCGGCCGAGCTGGAGGACCTGTTCAAGCTCGACCACCTGACGACCCGTATGCGCCGGCACGCCGAGGGTCTGATCATCCTGTCCGGCGGCTCGCCGGGCCGGGCCTGGCGCAAGCCGGTCCGGATGGTCGACGTGGTGCGCGCCGCCGTCGGTGAGGTGGAGGACTACGCCCGGGTGATAGTCCGGCCGTTCCCCGGCACCGGGCTGCTCGGCAGCGCGGTCGCCGACGTCACCCACCTGATCGCCGAGCTGGTGGAGAACGCGGCGGTGTACTCGCCGCCGCAGGCCCAGGTCACGGTGCAGGGTGAGGTGGTCGCGCACGGCTTCTCGCTGGAGATCGACGACCGGGGCCTCGGGCTGAGCGAGTCGGCACTCGCCGACATCAACCAACGCCTCGCGGTGGAGCAGGAGTTCGACCTCGCGGATACCGACCGGCTGGGCCTGTTCGTGGTCAGCCGGCTGGCCCGGCGGCACGGCATCCGGGTCCACCTGCGGCCCTCGCCGTACGGCGGGACGGCGGCGATCGTACTGATCCCGCGCGAGCTGCTGGCCGAGGCCCCCGACCTGCTGGCCGACGCACCGGCGGGACCGCGTCCGGCCGCCGTCCCGCCTGCCGGGTCCGGCCGGCCGGACCTGGTCGCGGTTCCGGCGCTGGGCACGGGCCAGGACGGTGGCAAGGGCCGGGACAGTGGCAAGGACGGGCCCACCGGCCACGGCGGGCATCGGCGCGGCGAGAGTGCGCCGGTGGGCGCCGACGAGCCGGTCCGCGGCCTCGGGCGCCCGGCGGGCGGACCACGCCCCTCGGCCGCCGAACCCGCCCGTACGCCGGGTGGGTTGCCGCGCCGCCGGTCCGGTACCGGGCCGACCCTGGTACCGGCCGGGAGCACCGGTGCCGGCAGCGGCACCGGACGGCACCGCCGGTCGGACAGCCCGCCGGAGGAGGGGCCGGTCCCGGTCCCGCCCACCGCGCCGGCCGGGGGGCTGCTGCCCCGCCGGGTCCGACAGGCCAACCTGGCACCGCAGTTGAAGAACGCGGCGACCTCCGACGCCACCGCCGAGCAGAGCAGCCGGGACCGTTCGCCGGAGGAGGCCCGGTCGGCCTTCTCCTCCTTCCAACGCGGCTTCCAGCGCGGGCGTGGCGACCGGTTCCAGCCCGCCTCGCTCACGGTCGTGCCGGACCAGCCCGAGCCCGCCGCACCCCCTGTGCCCGCCGTGCCCGCACCGGTCCCGCCGGTCCGCCGGCGCCCGGCCGCGATCCTGCCGGCGCCCCGGCCCCAGGCCCTGTCGGCCGGGCCGGCCCGATCCGTGACACCAGCTCAGCCTGTGACACCTGCTCAGCCTGCACCAACGGAAGGAACCGAATCATGACCGCAACGGCACAGCCGTCAGGAGACCTCAACTGGCTGCTGGACGATCTGGTGGGACGGGTCGCGGCGCTGCGGCACGCGGTCATCCTCTCCAGTGACGGTCTGGCCACCGGTGCCTCCCAGGGCCTGGAGCGCGAGGACGCCGAGCACCTGGCCGCCGTCGCGGCGGGCTTCCACAGCCTGGCCAAGGGGGCCGGACGGCACTTCCAGGTCGGCGGCGTCCGGCAGACCATGGTCGAGCTGGACGAGGCGTTCCTGTTCATCACCGCGGCGGGCGACGGCAGTTGCCTGGCGGTGCTGAGCGAGGCCGAGTCCGACGTCGGCCAGATCGCGTACGAGATGGCCCTGCTGGTCAAGCGGGTCGGTGAGCACCTGTCCGCCGACCCGCGCACCGAGTCCGTTCCGCCGGGGAGATGACCGAACGATGACCGTCGAGGACACCGCACCGGAGCCGAGCCGGACCGAAGAGCCGACCCAGCCGGCCTTTCCCGCCCGCCCGCCCGTCGAGGACCAGTGGTTCGACGACGACGCGGGGCCGATGGTGCGGCTGTTCTCGATGACCAAGGGCCGGACCAGGCCGGTCGAGGAGGGGATGTTCGACCTCATCTCGCTGGTGACCGCCGTACACCCGGACGAGAGCGAGGAGCCCGACCTCGACCCGGAGCACCGGGCCATCCTCGCGCTCTGCCGTCACGAGCCGCTCAGCGTCGCCGAGTTGGGCTCGTACACCGATCTGCCGGTGAGCGTGGTCCGGGTGCTGCTCGGCGACCTGCTGCATGCGGAACTTATCGCCGTCACCCGACCCGTTCCGCTCGCCCAACTACCGGACGAGCGCCTGCTGCGAGACGTGATCAATGGCCTTCGCGCACTCTGACGTCCAGCCCGTCCAGCCCGCCCAGCCCGGCCAGGCTTCGCCCTGGAGCGCGGTGGCCCTCAAGATCCTGGTCGCCGGCGGCTTCGGCGCGGGCAAGACCACCCTGGTGGGGGCAGTCAGCGAGATCCGCCCGCTGCGCACCGAGGAGCAACTCACCACGGCAGGGCAGGAGGTGGACGACACCTCCGGCGTGGAGGCCAAGCGGACCACCACGGTGGCGATGGACTTCGGCCGGATCGACCTGCGCCCCGGCCTCGCGCTCTACCTGTTCGGCACGCCCGGGCAGGACCGGTTCTGGTTCGCCTGGGACGAGCTGGCGGCGGGTGCGCTCGGTGCGGTGGTCCTCGCCGACACCCGTCGACTCGCCGACTGCTTCCCCTCGGTGGACTTCTTCGAGCGGCGCGGCATCCCGTTCGTGGTCGCGGTGAACTGCTTCGAGGGCACCGAGGTGTTCGCCCCCGGCGACGTCCGCGACGCGCTCGACCTGGACCCCGGGGTGCCGGTGCTGCTGTGCGACGCCCGCCGCCGGGAGGACGGCAAGGAGCTGCTGATCAGGCTGGCCGAGCACGCGATGGAGCGGCGCGGTTTCGTAGTCTGAGACGCCGTCTCGCCAGTTGGACGATTTGGCGCATTCGGCTTGCCGCCGGGGCCCGGGTCGTGGAACTCTCTTGGCGACAGTTCATCGCAGCGCCGGGGGGAGGTACCACAGCATGGCCGCAGCAGCAGTCCGTCCGAGGCTCCGCCCGACGGCCCACTCCGCCCCGGTGACACCGGACCTGACCATGCGTCGGTACATCGACCAGGCGCTCTGCTCCAGCGCCTGCTGTCGCTGACCCCGGGTCCGACCCGCACTCCTGCCGTCTTAGGTGCTCTGCTCCCGGCCACTTTCTTTCGCCGGGCAACGAACCGCCGGACGTGGACAGTCCTGATGTCCCGACCGTCGCACCAGCCTCAGCAGTCGTGCCCCGGCCCGCCCGGCGCGTCCCGGCCCACCGCCTGACCACCCGTCAGTGCCGGTGTCCCGCCCAGGTCGACGCGCAGACGACACCCACCATCCGTCACGCGCGAAAGAGCGGCATCATGTCTTCCTCCTCCACCGCCACCCTGTCCGCCCCCTCCGCCACCCCGCACCTGCGGGCGGTCCGATCCGTCTCGGCCCCCGTCGACCGCCGGCACCTCGCCCCCGCCACACCGCAGGCACTGTTCGGTGCGCTGCCCGAAGGTGCCACAGTGGTCGCCGCACTGCCCCAGTCCGCCATCCCGCAGGGCCTGTTGGCGCAGTACGGCGCCCAGTTCGGCACCACCGACGCGGGCAGCGGACCGCTGGTCGGCTACCTGGTCCTGGTCCCGGCGGCAGAGGCCCCGGCCGCCGTCGCTCCCGCTCCCGCACCCGCTGCTGCACCGGTCCGAACGGCGGGCAGGCCCTCGGCGCACGGCATCAGCGTCGACACCGAGCGCCGCAGCGCCCACGTCGACGGCAAGCTGCTCGACCTCACCTACCTCGAGTTCGAACTGCTCGCCCACCTCACCGAGCACCCGCAGCGCGTCCACACCCGCGACCACCTGGTCTCCGCCGTCTGGGGCTACGGCCACGTCGGCGACGGCCGCACGGTCGACGTCCACGTCGCCCGGCTCCGCCGCAAGCTCGGCGCGGCCTACCGCGACAGCATCGTCACGGTCCGCCGGGTCGGCTACAAGTACGCCCCGGTCAGTCAGTAGCGGGGCCAGCCAGGCACACACCAGGGCTCGGGGAACTGCGAGGAGATCCGGCGTTCGGGTCACGTACGAAAGTGCCTGACCACTTACGTACGGATCACCTTGCACGCGGTCGGCGTCGCAGTTCCCCGAGCCCCTGGTCTGACAGGGCTGACGCCTTGCCTAGCGGGTGAGCGCGTCGATCTCGGCGAGGTCCTCGATCGTGAGCGGGCCGGCCGCGAGGGCGTCGAGGTTCTGGTCGAGCTGGGCCACGCTGCTGGCGCCGATGATCACCGAGGCCACCCGGTCGTCGCGGAGCACCCAGCTCAGGGCCAGCTGGGCCAGGCTCTGGCCTCGGCGTTCGGCGACCTTGGCGAGGGCCCGCAGCTGGTCCAGCTTGGCTCCGGTCAGGGCCTCCTCCTTGAGGAAGTGGCCGACCGACATCCGGGAGCCCACCGGGACGTCGCCGGAGAGGTAACGGTCGGTCAGCAGGCCCTGAGCCAGCGGGGAGTACGCGATCAGGCTGGTCTGGGTCTCACCGACCGCGTCCAGGACGGCGTCCTCCACACCCCGGTCCAGGATCGAGTAGCGCGACTGGTTCAGCAGCACCGGCGTACCCAGCTCGCGCAGGATCGCCACCGCCTCGCGGTGCTGCTCCGCCGGGTAGTTGGAGATCGCCGCGTACAGCGCCCGGCCCGACCGTACGGCGGTGTCGAGCGCCCCCATGGTCTCCTCCAGCGGAGTGGTGGGGTCGTAGCGGTGCGAGTAGAAGACGTCGACGTAGTCCAGGCCCATCCGGCCGAGCGACTGGTCCAGGCTGGCCAGCAGGTACTTTCGGCTGCCGCCGTCGCCGTACGGGCCCGGCCACATGTCGTACCCGGCCTTGGAGGCGATGAACAGCTCGTCCCGGTACGGGCGGAAGTCCTGCGCGTACAGCGTGCCGAAGTTCTTCTCGGCGCTGCCGTACGGCGGGCCGTAGTTGTTGGCCAGGTCGAAGTGCGTGACGCCCCGGTCGAAGGCCCGGCGCAGCACCGCGCGCTGCACCTCCAGCGGCTGGGTGTCACCGAAGTTGTGCCAGAGGCCGAGCGAGATCGCGGGCAGCAGCACTCCGCTGCGGCCGGCCCGGCGGTAGGTCATCGAGGAGTAACGGTCATCGGCGGCGAGGTACGTCATGCCAGCATCCTGCCAGTCCGGCGCCCTGGACGGGACGAACGGCCCTGTCCGACCGACGTGCCACACACCTAAGCTGGCGCGACCACCCCGGGAGAGGAGTCCTCGGATGTCCGTCCGCCCCGACATCGCCGACCGGGCCGGCCTGGAGCTGCTGCTGCGCCGGTTCTACGGTGCGGCCTTCGCCGACCCGGTGATCGGCCCGTTCTTCGCCGGCACCGAGCTGGAGCGGCACCTGCCGCACATCGCGGACTTCTGGGAGCGGGCGCTGCTGCGGTCCGCCGAGTACCGCCGCGACCTGTTCGCCCCGCACGCCGTCCTGCACACCCAACAGCCGCTCGGCGCCCGCCACTTCGGCCGCTGGCTGCAACTCTGGACGGCCACCGTCGACGGCCTGTACAGCGGCCCGGTGGCCGACCGCGCCAAGAGCCAGGGCGAACGGATCTCACTGTCCATGCTCCGCCGCCTGACCGACGGCGAGACCGGTGGCGGCACCGGCGGCTTCGTCCCACTCTCGGCCGTCCTGCTGCGCAGCGGCTGACCCCAGGGCACAGCCCGGGCGGCGCGCACATCGCGGAGCAGCGGGAGAAAGTGCTCCCCCGGTCGGGGGAGGTCACCGGCGAGCGGCCCGACGACACTGGGCGCATCGTGACCAGGGAGTTCCTCTGGTCTCCGGTGATTCCCCAGGAGTTGACCCGTGCGTGAGCAGATCTGGCAGCGAATTCCTTCCGGTCGAGATGCGGTCCGGTCGGCCGTGGCGGTGGTGGCCGCCGGTGTGATGGCCGTGGGCGCAGCCCCGGCGCCGTCCGCCCCGGCCAGGCCGGACAGCGTCCAGCAGGGGCTGAACGCACTGGTGCGCACCGACGGCCTGCCCGCCGCACTGGCGAGCGTCCAGGACCGCGCGGGCCGCACCCGTACGTACACCGCAGGGGTGGGCGACCTGGCCACCGGCGCGAAGGTGCCGGCCGACGGTCAGGTACGGATCGGCAGCAACACCAAGACGTTCACCGCCGTGGTCGTGCTGCAGCTGGTCGGTGAGGGGAAGGTCGCGCTCGACGAGCCGGTCGAGACCTACCTTCCGGGCCTGGTCCACGGGGACGGGATCGACGGAAACCACATCACGGTCCGTCAGCTCCTCCAGCACACCAGCGGTATCCCTGACTACGAGGGCCTGATCGAGGAGTCCACCCTCCGGTACCGGTACTTCGAACCTCGCCAGCTGCTCGACCTGGCGCTCGGGCACAAGGCCGACTTCGCCCCGGGGAAGGGGTTCAAGTACAGCAGCACGAACTACGTGCTGGCCGGCCTGCTCGTCCAGCGCGTCACCGACCGCCCCCTCCCCGAGGAGATCGACCGGCGCATCATCAAGCCCGTCGGACTGCGCCACACCTACTTCCCGGCCGCCGGTGACCGGACCGTCCGAGAGGCCCACCCCCACGGCTACCGCAGCGACTCGGCGGGCGGCCCGCTGCGCGACTTCACCGAGCTGGACCCCTCCGCGGGCTGGGCGGCGGGGCAGATGATCTCGACCAACTCCGAGGTCAACCGGTTCTTCACCGCGCTCCTGGCCGGCCGCCTGCTGCCGACGGCCCAACTCGCCCAGATGCGCACCACCGTCCCGATCGGCGACAGCGGCGCCGGCTACGGGCTGGGGATCATCAGCAGGCCGCTGTCCTGCGGCGGCGTCTACTGGGGCCACGGCGGTGACATCGCGGGGTACGAGACCCGGGGCGGAGTCACCGACGACGGCCGCGCCGCCAACGTCGCGGTGACCGCCATCCCGGCCGATGCGGCGGGCACGGAGCACCTCGAGAGCGTCGTCGACACGGCCCTGTGCCGCTGAGCCACGCCGGGGCGCCCTCACACTTGGAGTCCGCTTGGAGCCTGCGGACGCCCATCGCATAGGCTCGGTGGCCAGTGCGGAAGTGGGCTCGGGGGAGGGCTGGTGCAGGGAGTGGGCACGGTCCGGATCAGGGTGCTCGGGGCGTTGGCGGCCGAGGTGGACGGGGTGCGGGTGAGCCTCGGGGGGCCGAGGCAGCGCGGGGTGCTCGGGCAGTTGTTGGTGGCCGGTGGGGCGGTGGTGGCCGCGGACCGGTTGGTCGACGGGCTGTGGGGTGGGCGGCCGCCGGCCAAGGCGGCGGCCTCGCTGCAGGCGTACGTCTCCAATCTGCGGCGGGTGCTGGAGCCCGCGCGAGGCCCCCGGGAACCGGCCAGGGTGCTGGTGAGCGAGGTGCCCGGCTATGCGCTGCGGCTGCCGGAGGCCGGAGCGCTGGACGCCCGGGACTTCGAGCGGCTGGTGGCGCAGGCCAGGGAGCTGCGGCGACCGGGACCGGTACGGGCGGCGCTGGAGCTCTGGGACGGCGAGGCGTACGCGGAGTTCGCGGACCAGCCCTGGGCGCTCCGGGAGGTCGCCCGGCTGAACGAACTCCGGCTCGGGGCCCGGGAGTTGACCGTCGCCCTGACGGTCGAGCAGGGCGACTTCGGCGCCGCCGTGCCCGAGGCGCTGGCGCTCACCGAGGAGTACCCGTTCCGCGAGGAGGGGTGGCGGCTGCTCGCACTCGCGCTGTGGTCGGCGAACCGGCAGGCCGAGGCGCTGGACGCGCTGCGCCGGGCCCGGTCCCTGCTGGCCACCGACCTCGGTCTCGATCTCGGGCCCGCGCTGGCCGAGTTGGAGTCGGCGATCCTCAACCAGCGCACCGAACTGATCGGCACTCCCGCGCCGGCGGCCGTACCGCTGCCGCCGCAGGAGCTGTTCGTCGGCCGGGCGGACGAGCTACGGGTGGTGCGGGAGGCGGCGGCCGAGGCGGTCGGCGGCGCGCGGGCGGTGGTGCTGATCAGCGGGGAGGCCGGTGCAGGGAAGAGCACGCTGCTGCGGCGGCTGCGGGCCGAACTGGCCGCCACCGGCTGGCTGGTGGCCTCCGGCCGGTGCCCGGAGACCGAGGGTGCGCCGCCCGCCTGGGCGTGGACCGAGGCACTGCGCGAACTGGCCGGGCAGGTCGACCCCGGGCCGGCCGAGGCCGAGGCGCTGGCACCGCTGCTGGAGGCCGAGGAGTACGCCGCGCGGCGGGGCAGCGACCCGCTCGCGGGCCGGTTCCGGCTGCACCGGGCGGTGGCCGGCTGGCTCCGCAGGGCCGCCGCCGACCGGCCGGTGGCCGTCGTGCTGGACGACCTGCACGCAGCCGACCAGGAGACCCGGGCGCTGCTCGCCGAACTCAGCACCGGTCCTGCCGTCCCCGGCCTGCTGCTGATCGTGGCGCACCGCCCCGGCGAGGGCGATCTCACGGACACGCTGGCCCAGTTGGCCCGGCTCTCGCCCCGGCGGCTGCCGCTGGCCGGCCTGGCCGAGGCCGAGGCGGGCCGGCTGATCGCGGCCGTCTGCCCGACGGCCGTGGACCGCGCGACGGTGGCCGCCCTGGCCGAACGGACCGGCGGCAACCCGTTCTACCTGCGGGAGAGCGCCCGGCTGTTGGCTGGCGAAGGCGCCCTGGTCGCGGTCACCGAGGTCCCGCAGGGGGTCGGCGACGTGCTGCGCCGCCGGTTCGGCGGGCTCCCGGCCGACACCGTCGAGGTGCTCAGGCTGGCCGCCGTGGTCGGCCGGGAGGCCGAGGTCGACCTGCTGCTGGCGGCCTCCGACCGGACCGAGGACCAGCTGCTGGCCGCCCTGGAGACGGCGCTCTCGGGTGGGCTGCTCACCGAACCCGGCCCCGGCGTGGTCCGGTTCACCCACGCACTGGTCAGGGACACCCTGTACGGCGACCTCAGCGGGCTGCGTCGGACCCGGCTGCACGGCCGGGTCGGGGCCGCCCTGGCCGACCTGAGGCCCGGTCAACTCTCCGCACTGGCCCACCACTTCACCCGGGCGGCGTCCACCGCCACCGCACAGCAGGCGGTGCAGCACTGTGTCCGGGCCGCCGAGGCGGCCGAGCGGCGCTACGCCCACGAGACCTGCGCGGCGCTGCTGCAGCAGGCGCTCACCAACCTCGAACTGGTCCCGGCGGGCGACGACGATCGTCCGGCCCGTCGGATCGAACTGCTCGGCGCGCTGCTCCGGGCCCAGGTCAGGGCTGGTGGCATCACCGCAGCCCTGGCGACCCGGCACACCGCCGTCGAGTTGGCCAGGGAGACCGGCCGGAACGACCTGGCGATCGCGGCCTGGACGTCCTGGACCGTGCCCAGCCCCTGGGTGGCGCACGCCTACGGGACGATCGACCGGAGTGCGGTGGAGACCCTGACGGGCCTGCTCGCGCTGCCCGACCTGACGCCCGCCACCCGCTGCGGCCTGCTCGACGCGCTCACCTACGAGCTCGACTGCTCCGGCAGTCCGCAGGGCTGGGCGGCAGCGGAGGAGGCGGTCGCCATCGCCCGTACCGAACGGGACCCGGTGCTGCTCGCCCAGGCGCTCGCGGCCCAGGCGCGGGTGCACGACTACGAGTTGGAGATCGAGCTGCGGGTCGAGATCGCCGCCGAACTGGCCGCCGTGGCCACCGAGCACGATCTCCCGGCCTACCACTGGCAGGCCGAGCACCTGTTCGCGACGGCCGCCGCCGTCCGAGGTGACCTGGTGGCGCTGCGCGAGCACATCAGGGCCGGGCTGCGGATCGCGGAGACCTACCACCTGCCGGAGCTGGTCGACGTCGGCCGCTGCCAGCTCGGCATGCTGGCCCTGATCGAGAACCGGCCGGCCGAGGCGGACGCCCACTACCAGCAGGCGCTCGACGGCCTGGTCGCCCGGGAGTCGCTGCACGCGGCGGGCTTCGGGGCGCTGCACCGGATCACCATGGCGATCCAACGGGGCACGCTGGGAGCCGAGTTGGCCCTGATCGAGCAGGCCGGTTCGGCGTACGGGGCGATCACCGAGGACGTCCGCGCGTTGGCCCTGATCGAGCTGGGGCGCCCGGCCGAGGCCCGGGCCGTCCGGGTGGTCAAGCGGTCCATCCCGCCGGACTACTACCGGTCGTTCTTCCTCGCGATCCGGGCGATGGCCGTGATCGCGCTGGACGAACGGGCCGAGGCGGAGGAGGTGTTCACCGAACTGCTGCCACTGCGCCACATGATTGCCGGCGCGGCCAGCACCTCGATCGCCCTACGCCCGGTCGCCCTGACCCTCGGCGACCTGGCGGTCTACCTCGGCCACCCGAACGCCGGCGAGCACTACCGGCACGCCGCCGCCCTGTCCCACAAGTGGAACGCCCCGCACTGGGAGGCCGAAGCCGTGGCCTTGTCAACGGCTGAGCTTCACTGACGGCGCTTCGGAAGACAGGGGCTCGGGGAACTGCGACGCCGACCTCCGGTGCGTGATCGCCGCGTAAAGGGTCAGGCACTTTCGCCTGAACCCGCACGCCAGGCACACCTCTACCGCGCCCGGGGTTGACCGCACCCGCAATTTGACCCCGTCCCGTGGCTGGCGTCGCAGTTCCCCAGTTCCCCGAGCCCCTGGGTGCTGCCTGGCTGAGCGAGGTTGCCAAGTGGGTTCCAAGTGGGGGTGTGCAGGCTGAGGGAGTCTCAACGGAAATCGCCGGAAGGCTCCCGCATGTCCTCGTTCCTCGGCCGCCTGGGCGGCGCTGCCGCTGCCAGACCGTGGCGCACCCTGCTCGCCTGGCTCCTTCTCCTGGTCGTGGCCTTCGGCCTGGCCGCCGCCATCGGCGGTGAGCCGCACGACAACTACCGTGTTCCCGGCGCACGTTCGACCGCCGGTGGCGATCTGCTGACCGAGCGCTTCCCGGAGATGTCCGGGACCGGCGCCAGGGTGGTCGTGCGCGACCGGGAGGGTGACCGACTCCCGGAGTCGGTGCTCGCCGAGCTGCGGCAGCGGCTGACCGGGATGCCGAAGGTCGCCACCGTCGGGGAGCCGGTGCTCTCCGCACGCGGCGACACCGCGCTCCTCCAGGTCGGCTACCTGGTGCCGCAGACCGAGTTCAAGGGCTCCGAGGGGCTCGACGCCCTGCGCGAGGCGGGGAAGCCGACCGAGGCGGCCGGTCTGCAGGTGGAGTTCGGCGGTCAGGTGCCGGAGAACTTCTCCGCCCCGGACGGAACGGCCGAACTGGTCGGTGTGGTGGCCGCGCTGGTGATCCTGGTGATCGCCCTCGGCACGCTGATCTCGGCGGGCCTGCCGCTGCTGGTGGCGCTGGCCGGGCTCGGGCTCGGGACGGCGCTGACCACGCTGATGGCGGCCGTCACCGACATCAGTGAGACCGCCCCGACGGTGGCCACCATGGTCGGCCTCGGGGTGGGCATCGACTACGCGCTGCTGCTGGTGAGCCGTCATGTCGAAGGCCTGCGCAAGGGGCTGACCAAGCAGCAGGCGGCCGCCGAGGCGACCGCGACCGCCGGGTCGTCGGTGGTGGTCGCGGGTGCCACGGTGCTGGTCTCGCTGCTCGGGCTGCGGCTGGCCGGTCTCCCCACCTACTCCTCCTTCGGCTATGCGACCTTCGCCGTGGTCGGCGCGGTGATGCTGGCCTCGCTCACCCTGGTCCCCGCCCTGTGCTCGCTGGCCGGACCGCGCCTGCTGCGCCGGGCCGAGCGGGCCGCCCCTGCCGCGCGGGTGGCCGAGGGCCCGACCAGGACCGAGCGTTGGGCCCGGCTGATCGGCCGGCGTCCACTGGCCGCCGGGTTGGCCTCGCTGGTGGTGCTGCTCGCGCTGGCCGCGCCGATGCTCGGCATGCGGACCTGGCCGCAGGACGCGGGCAGCCAGGCCTCGGGCAACACCACCCGCAAGGCGTACGACCTGGTGGCCGAGGCGTACGGCCCGGGGGCGAACGGCCCGCTGCTGGTAGCGGTCGACCTGCGCACGCTGCCTGCCGCCGAACTCCCCACCCTGCTCGAGCGGTTGAAGGCCGACCCGGGCGTGGCGGAGGTTGCCCCGGCAGTGCAGAACCGGGCGGGTGACGCGGCGGTGGTCTCGGTCCGTCCGAGCACCGGGCCGCAGGACGAGCGGACCACCGAGCTGCTGGACCGGATGCGCGGTGATCTGCTGCCCGCCGGTGCGGAGGTGACCGGGGTGGTCGCGGTCTTCGCGGACATCTCCGACCGGCTGAGCGATCGGCTCTGGATCGTGGTCCCGTTCGTGGTGGCGCTCTCGCTGATCCTGCTCACCGTGCTGTTCCGGGCGCCGGTGCTGGCGGTCAAGGCGGCGGCGATGAACCTGCTCTCGGTGGCGGCCGCGTACGGGGTGACCACGGCGGTGTTCCAGTCCGAGACCGGGGCGAAGCTGCTCGGGCTGCCGCACTCGGTGCCGGTGTCCAGCTGGGTGCCGATCCTGATGTTCACCGTGCTGTTCGGGCTGTCGATGGACTACGAGGTCTTCCTGCTGGCCCGGGTCCGGGAGGACTGGCTGGCCACCGGGGATGCCAAGGGCAGCGTGGTGCGCGGCCTGTCGGCGACCGGACGGGTGATCAGCAGCGCGGCGGCCATCATGGTCGCGGTCTTCGTCGGCTTCGCGCTGGACCCGGACATCACGGTGAAGATGATGGGTGTCGGGATGGCCGCCGCCGTGCTGGTGGACGCCACGGTCGTCCGGCTGCTGCTGGTGCCGGCCACCATGACGCTGCTCGGCCGGGCCAACTGGTGGCTGCCGGCCTGGCTGGACCGGCTGCTCCCGGAGCTTCGGATCGAACCCGAGGAGTCCGCCCCGGCCAAGGAGCTCGTCCCGGCCTGACGGGCGGTAGCCCCACAGGCCTCAGCCCGGAAACCCGGTCAGGGTTTCCGGGCTGAAACGTTGCTGCAATGGAGTGTCTAAAAGGGTCATAAGCCTACATATGCGATGTAATCGCAGGCATGATCAGTCCTCGGCCCGCTGCCGGTCACAGCCCTGAGCCACCGTCAGCCCGGCGGTGCGGCCGGTGAGCCTGCTCCGGGAGAACGGGACGCTGATCGTCTCGATGCTGATCGGTGCGCAGGACGTATCGGTGAACGCGGACGTCAAGAACGTGGCGTTCGCGCTCTTCATCTTCTCGCTCGGTTACATGGCGGGGCCGCAGTTCTTCGCCAACATGAACGCCAAGGGCCTGCGCTTCGGCGTGCTCTCGGTGCTGGAAGCCGTGGTGGTGATCCTGCTGGCGTTCGGCTTCGCCGTCGGCTTCGACCTGGACGTGGGCACGGCCGCCGGCATTCTGGCCGGCGCCGCCACCGAGTCGGCGGTGGTCGGCACCGCGCAGGAGGCGATCAGCCAGCTCGGCGGCATCACCGAGGACCAGTCCCAGCAGCTGCAGGCGCACGTGGCCACCGCGTACTCGGTCTGCTACCTGTTCGGGCTGGTCAGCATCGTCATGCTGACCAGTCAGGTCTTCCCGCTGCTGATGCGGATCAAGCTGCCCGAGGCGAGCCGCGCGCTCTGGGAGAAGATGCGCGGCGGCGAGGGCGGCCCGGGGTCGGGCGAGCAGGCCGCCCTGCCCGCGCTGGTCGGCCGGACGTACCTGGTCTCGCAGGGCGAGGGCAGCCGGGTCGGCACGCTGGAGGCCGAGTCGCGGCAGCTGGTCTCGATCGAGGGCGTCAAGCGCGGCGACCAGGTGCTCACGGTCGCGCCGGAGCTCCAACTGCGGCGCGGCGACCGGGTCCTGGTGGTCGGCCGCCGGGCGGCCGTGATGGCCACCGGGCACGACCTCGGCCCGGAGACCTCCGGCGTGCCCGGGCTGGACAGCCCGCTCGCGGTCCGCCAGGTGGTGGTCACCCGCAAGGAGATCAGCGGCCGGACCGTCACCGAGTTGCGGGCCGCCGAGCCGGAGACGGTCGGCGGGGTCTACCTGACCGACATCCAGCGGGTCGACCAGCACCTGCCGGCGATCGGCGAGACCGAGCTGCACCAGGGCGACACGCTGACCGTGGTCGGTGCCAGGGTCAAGGTGGAACGTTTCGCCACCAAGGTCGGCGCGACGGTCCGTCAGGACACCGCCGACTACATCTACCTGAGCCTGGGCATCTGCGCGGGTGTGCTGCTCGGCATGGTCACCATCCACGTCGGGGAGGTGAACCTCTCGCTCGGCACCGGCGGCGGCTGCCTGATCGCCGGTCTGGTGTTCGGCTGGCTGCGCGCCCAGCGCCCGACCTTCGGCGCGTACCCGCCGGTGGCCGCGCAGACCGCCAAGGACCTCGGCCTGTCCATCTTCATCGCCGTCACCGGCATGGCGGCAGGACCTGACGCCGGTCCGCTGCTCAAGCAGTACCCGGTGCTGCTCCCGGCGGCCGGCGTGCTGATGGTGGTGATCCCGGCCTTCCTGTCGCTGTTCGTCGGCCGGAAGCTGCTGAAGATCGAACCGCCGATCCTGATCGGTGCCATCGCGGGCCAGCAGTGCTCGACCCCCGCCATCACCGCCGTCAGCAACGTCGCCCGGAGCAGCGTGCCGATGCTCGGCTACACGATCACGTACACCATCTCCAATTTCCTGCTGCCCCTGACCGGCCCGGTGCTGGTCGGCATCATCGGCCTCTGAGTCCGAGCCTCTGCCCCCCACCTGAAGGGCCACGATGGACTGGATCACCGATCACGTCTTCAAGCCGTATCCGGAACTACTGATCTTCCTGACCATCGCGATCGGCTTCCTGGTCGGGAAGATCCGTTACAAGGCGATCGGGCTCGGCGCGGTGACGGGCTGTCTGGTCGCCGGGCTGTTCACCGGCTGGGTCACCGAGGTCAGCGTCAACGGCACGGTGAAGTCGGTGTTCTTCATCATGTTCCTGTTCGCACTCGGCTACAAGGTCGGTCCGCAGTTCTTCCGCGGCCTGAAGAAGGACGGCCTGCCGCAGGTCACCGTCGCCGTGGTGGTCTGTGTCACCGGCCTGCTGGTCTGCTGGGGCTTCGCCGAGATGCTCGACTACGGCCCGGGCCTCGGCGCCGGTCTGCTCGGCGGTGCGCTCACCCAGTCCGCGGTGATCGGTGTCGCGCAGGACGCGATCGGCAACATCCAGGGGCTGAGCCCGGATCAGATCACCGAGCAGCAGAACCTGGTGCCGGTCGCGTACGCGGTCACCTACCCGCTCGGCACCATCCTGTGCGCGGTGCTGCTGGCCAACATCGCGCCCCGGCTGCTGAGGAGCAACCTGGCGGAGGACTCGAAGGCGCTGGCCATCGAGCTGGACGCCCCGGAGGTCAACCCGGATCTGGCCGAGGGCTACTACGAGGTGGTGCTGCGGGCCTTCACCGTGGCGGGCAACGGCCTGGTCGGCCGGAGCATCGACGACATCGAGGCCCAGCAGCGGGAGCAGGGCCGCCGGATCTACGTCACCCGGGTCCGCCGGGCCGGCGAGATCCTCGACCACACCCAGCAGACCGTGCTCCAGCAGGGCGACGTGATCGCGGTCAGCGCGCTCCGGCACGACCTGGTGGACTTCGACCCGGCCCGGCAGATCGGCCCGGAGTCGGACGACGCGGGTCTGCTCAGCTACCAGACCGAGAACCTGCACGTGGTGGTCTCCAACAAGGAGCACCTGGGCAAGACGGTGGCGCAGGTCCGCCGCGAGCCGTTCATGGTCGGTGTTTTCATCGACAAGGTCTACCGCTCCGGCGCGGAGTTCCCCTACCGGCTCTCCACCGAGCTGGAGCGCGGCGACACCCTGGTGCTGACCGGCCCCAAGCGGCTGGTCGACCCGGCCACCGACGCGCTCGGCAAGTCGGTGCCGACCAGCTTCGCCACCGACATGATCTGGGTCGGCCTGGGCATCTTCCTCGGCGGCTGCATCGGGATCCCGTCGCTGACCGCGGGCGGGGTGCCGATCTCGCTCTCCACCTCCGGCGGCGCGCTGATCATGGGTCTGGTCTTCGGCTGGATCCGCGGCAAGTACCCGACCTACGGCAACGTGCCGCCCGGTGCGCAGTGGTTCATGGACACCTTCGGTCTGTGCGCCTTCGTCGCCATCGTCGGCATCAACGCCGGTCCGAGCTTCAGCAGCGGTCTCTCCCAGGCGGGTTGGGGCCTGCTGGTGTGGGGAGCGGTGGCCACCGTGATCCCGTTGTTCGCCGGCCTGCTGGTCGGCCACTTCATCTTCAAGATCAGGGCGCCGATCCTGACGGGCGTGGTGGCCGGGTCGCAGACCACCACGGCGGCGATCGGCGCGATCAACGAAGAGGCCAAGAGCCAGATCCCGACGCTCGGTTACACCATCCCGTACGCGGCAGGCAACGTCCTGCTGACCATCTGGGGCGCCATCATCGTCGCCCTGCTCGGTTAGCCCCCAGGCCCTAGGAGAGAGACCCCCTCATGAGCAAGCCTTCGATCAGCCGCGAAGAGATCCGCCGCCTGGCCCAGCTGAGCCCGTTCGAACTCAAGGGCCGGTTCATGGAGTTGGCCGAGACGTACCAGGCCGACCAGCCCGGGCAGAAGGGCAAGTCGAGCGCGCACATGCTCAACGCGGGGCGCGGCAACCCGAACTGGATCGCCACCGGGCCGCGCGAGGCGTTCCTGGCGCTCGGTCACTTCTCGCTCTCCGAGAGCCGCCGGGTGTGGACCGCCGACAACCTGGGCGGCATGCCGGAGCAGCAGGGCATCTCCGAGCGGTACGACCGCTTCACCCGCTCGCACCCCGAGATGCCCGGCATCGAGCTGCTGACCGCCTCGATCGACCTGGCCGTGCAGCGGTTCGGCTTCGACCGGGACGCCTGGATCCACGAGCTGGCCGACTCCACCATCGGCGACAACTACCCGGTGCCGGACCGGATGCTGACGCACGGTGAGCAGGTGGTCCGGAGCTACCTGCGCGAGGAGCTGATGGACGGCAAGGCACCGGCCGACCAGCTCGACCTGTTCGCCACCGAGGGTGGCACCGCCGCGATGTGCTACATCTTCGACTCGCTGATGAAGAACGGCATCCTGCACAAGGGCGACAAGATCGCCCTGATGGTGCCGGTCTTCACCCCGTACATCGAGATCGCCGAGCTGGACACCTTCGACTTCGAGGTGGTCAAGGTCGAGGCGTCCAACTTCGCCGAGACCGGGGTGCGCGGCTGGCGCTACCCGACCGAGGAGGTGGCCAAGCTGGAGGACCCGGCGGTCAAGCTGGTCTGCCTGGTCAACCCCTCCAACCCGCCGTCGCTGGAGCTCTCCCAGCGGGTCGCGGACCAGATCAAGCAGATCGTGGCGACCAGGAACCCGAATCTGATCGTGGTCACCGACGACGTGTACGGGACCTTCGTGAACGGCTTCCGCACGATCGCCGCCGCCCTGCCGCGCAACAGCCTGCTGGTGTACTCCTACTCCAAGCACTACGGCTGCACCGGTCACCGCCTGGGCGTGATCGGCCTGCACAAGGACAACGTGCTGGACGAGATGCTGGCGAAGCTGTCGGCGGAGGAGAAGGCCCGGCTGAACAAGCGGTACGGCACCCTCACCCTGGAGCCGGAGAAGATCCGCTTCATCGACCGGCTGGTGGCCGACTCCCGGCAGGTGGCGCTCAACCACACCGCCGGGCTGAGCCTGCCGCAGCAGGTGCAGATGATGCTGTTCTCGCTGTTCGCGCTGCTGCCCGAGGGCAAGGCGTACAAGACCAAGGTGCAGGAGATCGTGTACCAGCGGCTGGCGCTGCTGCTGGAGGGGTCAGAGATGAGGATCGCGGACGACCCGCAACGGGCCGGGTACTACATCGAGTTGGACCTGCTGGCGGAGGCCGAGCGGACGGCCGGTCCGGAGTTCGCCGAGTACCTGCTGAAGACCTACGAGCCGACCGAGCCGCTGTTCCGGTTGGCCGAGCAGACCGGGGTGGTGCTGCTCAACGGCGGCGGCTTCGACGGCCCCGAGTGGTCGGTCCGGGTCTCGCTGGCCAACCTGGACGATCTGGACTACCTGAAGATCGGCCACCACCTGCGGCAGATCTTCCTGGACTACCGCACCGAGTGGGAGCAGTCCAAGGTCTGACCCGGTAGCGAAAGGGGCCTCCTTCGTGGGCCCCTTTCGGTTGCCCCGAGGCGCATGCTGGAGGGAGGCATCGACGCTCCGGAGGCGATCATGGACATCCGATCCCCCGCAGGTGTGGTGGTCGGCGTGGACGGCTCTCCCCATGCCACGGTGGCGGCCGACTGGGCCGCCCAGGAGGCCGAACGGCGCGGCTGCGGGCTGCACCTGGTGCACGCCGTCAACACCGGTACGGTCACCCTCTCGCCCCGCTCCGGCGCCGCCGTGACGGACCTGATCCTGAAGAACGCGCAGGCCGTCCTGGACGAGGCGCTCGACCTGGTCAGCGCCGCCCACCCGACCCTGCGGCCCACCGGCGACGTGGTGCCGCGCGACGCGGCCGCCGCCGTGCTGACCGCCGCCGAGCACGCGGAACTGGCCGTGGTCGGCACCCGGGGCCACGGTGGCTTCGCCTCGCTGCTGCTGGGCTCGGTCAGCCTGCGGGTCTGCGCGCACGCGATCTGCCCGGTGGTGGTGGTCCGGGTCGCCCCGGAGCAGGGCAAGCACGTCCTGGTGGCGATCCGGGAGGAGCGGGACGCCGTGGCGCTGCGGTTCGGGGCCAGGCAGGCCGCGCTGGCCGGGCTGCCGCTGCGAGCGCTGCACACCTGGTCGCCGGTGGTCGCGGACGTCACCCATTCCGCCCCGATGCTGGACGAGCTGGGGGAGGAGGCGAAGCTGCACGCGCAGCTGCTGAGCCGCACCGTCGACCCGGTCCGGGAGGAGTTCCCGGAGCTGGAGATCGAGGCCGAGGACTACAGCGGCCCGACCGCCGCCACCCTGGTGGAGGCCTCCAAGGAGGCGGCCCTGCTGGTGATCGCGAGGCACGAGCCGGCCCCGCACTTCGGCCTGCGGCTGGGCACCGCCGTGCACGCGGTGCTGCACCACGCACACTGCCCGGTGGCGGTGGTCCCGCTCTGACGCCCGGGTTCTGACGCCCAGTTTCTGACGTCCGGGTTCTGACGACGGTTCAGGCCCAGAGCCGCAGACCGGCCGTCAGCTCGCGGATGCACCGGGCGCCCAGCTCGGCGATCCGCTCCGGCGGCTCCTCGGTCTCCGCCCAGGTCTCCAGCGCGACCCGCATCGCGGTGTTGGCGGCCGCGGCGGCCAGCCGCAGCTCCAGCGGGTCGGCGCCGGGCCCGGCCAGCGTGCCGAGCACGGGCGAGAGGGCGAGCTCGGACTCGTGGTGCACCCGGTGCCAGACCGCGAGCAGGTCGGGCTCGGCGGGGGTGATCCGGAGCAGGCCGCGGACCCACTCGAAGGTGGCGGCCGGGTACTCGGCCGAGGGGGTGAGGGCGATCCGGGCGGAGTGCTCCAGCGCCTCGGGGACGGAGAGCTCGGGCGGGCTGAGGGCCAGCTCGGTGACCCAGTGCCTGACCCCGCCGGAGAACAGCGGCGCGACCGCGTCCTCCTTGGTGCGGAAGTACCGGTAGAAGGTGCGCAGCGAGACCCCGGCCGAGCGGGCGATCGCCTCGGCGGTGCAGCCGGCCGCGCCGTGCTCGGCGAACAGCCGGGCGGCGGCGAGCGCGATCTCCTGCTGGGTGGTGGCCTTGCGGCGCTCGGTGAGGGAGGGGCGTTGGTCGGACACGGGGCGAGTCTAGTGCCGGGCGGGCACGGAGTGCGGTTGTGGCACAACGTGCCATCAAGGCGTAACGTGAAGCGTGAGCCGTCC
Organism: Kitasatospora sp. Root107; assembly: GCF_001424875.1. Classification (GTDB taxonomy): domain Bacteria; phylum Actinomycetota; class Actinomycetes; order Streptomycetales; family Streptomycetaceae; genus Kitasatospora. The sequence continues at coordinate 273,686 of NZ_LMCT01000072.1, forward strand.
AGACCACCCAGCAGGAGACACCCATGAACCGCTTCGAGGGCCGCCGCGTACTGATCACCGGCGCGGGCTCCGGCATCGGCCAGGCCACCGTCCGTCGCATCCTGGCCGAGGGCGGCCGGGTCGTCGGTGCCGACGTGGCGGAGAACGGCCTGGCCGCCACCCGCGAGCTGGCCGCCGCCGACGGCACCGCCGACCGGCTCACCACGCTCACCGTCGACATCGGCGACGAGGCCTCGGCGGTGGCCGGCGTGGCCCAGGCGGTCGGCCTGCTGGGCGGCCTGGACGCCCTGGTCAACGCGGCCGGCATCCTGCGCTCGGAGCACACCGACCGCACCAGCCTGGAGCTGTGGAACACCGTCCTGCGGGTCAACCTGACGGGTACGTTCCTGATGACCCGTGAGGCGCTGCCCGAGCTGCTCGCCTCCGGCCACGGTGTGGTGGTCAACTTCAGCTCCACCTCGGCGAGTTTCGCCCACCCGTACATGGCGGCGTACGCGGCCAGCAAGGGCGGCGTGCAGTCCTTCACCCACACCCTGGCGGTCGAGTACGCCAAGCAGGGCCTGCGCGCGGTCTCGGTCGCGCCCGGCTCGATCAGCAGCGGCATGACCGACGCCTCCGGCACCAGCGGCCAGAACCGCGGCCCGGGCATCCCGGCGGACGCCGACATGTCGCTGTTCGCCAAGCTCAGCCCGGCCCTGCAGTCCGGCAACGGGTACGGCTTCGCCGGCCCCGAGGCGGTGGCGGCCGTGGTCGCGATGCTGGCCTCGGACGACGGCGCGTTCGTCACCGGCACCGAGATCCGGATCGACGGCGGCACGCACGCCTGACCCGACACGCCGGACCGGAGCCGCGCAGCGCCGGTCCGCCCCTTCGCCGTCATGATGATCGCAACGGTCGGACGAGGTGAAGGCGGTGGCCAGTGCGGGATTCGGTGCGGGACCGAGTGCTGAACGTGCTGCGACTCGGCTTCGGCCTGCTGGCCGCCGTCGCGCTCGGCGTCCAGGCGCACCGGAGCGCGACCCTGGACCTGTCGATGGCCAACTTCTTCAGCTACTTCACCAACCTGAGCAACATGGCCGGAGTCGTGGTGCTGCTGGTCGGCGGCACGCTCGGGCTGCTCGGCCGGGGCCGGGTGCCGGACCTGGTGCGGGGTGCGGTGGCGCTCTACCTGACCATCACCGGACTGGTCTACCTGGTCGCCCTGTCGGACTACGACCTCGGCCCGCTGCTGCCCTGGGTCAACGGCGTGCTGCACCGGACGATGCCACTGGTGCTGCTGGCCGACTGGCTGATCGACCCGCCCCGTCGCCCGATCAGCCGTCAGCAGGCCCTGTCCTGGCTGCTGTTCCCGCTGGTCTACCTGCCGTACACGCTGATCCGGGGCGCGGTCACCGACTGGTACCCGTACCCCTTCCTCGATCCCCGGCACCCCGGCGGCTACGGCCGGGTCGCGGTGGCCTGCACGCTGGTCACGCTGGCCTTCGTCGGGGTCGGTGCCGCCCTGGTGTGGGCGGGCAACCGGCTGGGTGCGGGCAGGGAAGCGGTCGGCGGGTGACGCTCCGTCGGCTCAGCTCGCTGCTCCGGCTGCCGTCCTGGGGAGCGCTGGCCGGTGCGGTGCTCTGCTACTGCCGAGCTGGATCTCCTTCCTGACGGAGGGTGAGGCCTCGGACGCGGGGGCGGCCCTGATCGACGCCGTGTACGCCCGCTGGTCCGCCCTGCCCTCCGACCACCGCCCCAAGCTGCTGGTGGCGGGCGAGAGCCTGGGCCCGTACGCCACCGAGCGGGCCTATCCGGCCGGGATCGCGGGGCTGGCGAGCCGTACGGATGGTGCGCTGCTGGTCGGGCCGACGCCCGACAACCCGATCCGACGCGACGTCACCGACGGCCGGGACCGGGGCAGTGCGGTCTGGCGGCCGGTCTACCAGGAGGGCCGGACGGTGCGGTTCGCCCAGACCCCGGCCGACCTCGACCTGCCCGGCGGGGCGTGGGACCGGCCGCGCATCGCCTACCTGCAGAACGGCAGCGACCCGGTCACCTGGTAGACCGGCCGCCAACGACGTACCGGCCGGGTACGGCCACCGGTTCGGCACGCTGCCGGTGTACGCCTGGGCCAGGATCGCGCCGCCACCCGGCCGGACGGACGCGGACAGCGCGCGGCTGGATGCCCGGCTGCGGTCCGGTCCCTGACCGTCGCTGCGTCAACTCCGGTCGACGCACCACCAATTGACCGTCACTCGGATGCCGCGCCCGTGTCGCCGCCGTCGCCGACCCTGCCAATGATGAGGGGCGGAGCAGCACCGATCAGGAGGCAGTCGTGACCAGAGCAGCACGCGGGTACGGAACGGGCCGGGAACGCGGGATCGCCGCGCTGGCCGCGGCGGGTGCGGCGGTCGCGCTGCTGGGGGCGTGCGGCAGTGACTCGTCCGGCGGCTCGCCGTCGACCGGTGCCAGCCTGTCGGTGCCGCCCAACCCGTCCTCCTTCTCCGGCTCGCCGCCGTCCGCCTTCGCCTCTGCCGCGGCCTCGATCTCGGCGGCGGCCGCCTCCGCCTCGGCCGCCGCGGCCTCCTTCGAGGCTTCGGTGTCGGCCTACGCGGCGCAGCACCAGGACCGGGCGGTGGCGGCCCTCAAGGGGGTCGAGGGCACTGGCAACGCGGTCTCCGACGTGACCCTGACCGGGGTGCCACTGGCCACCTCCGGCGGGATCCAGGCGGCGGTGGTGAACATCGTCAACAGCACGTCGGCGACCGCCTCCTACGCCGTCCAGGTGGACTGGCGGGACGCCTCGGGCCAGGCCGTGGTGAGCACCGTGGTCGGCGCGGAGAATGTCGCCGCCGGGCAGTCGGCCAGTCCGGTCTCGTTCAGCCGACGGCCCGCCGCCGACCAGCTGACACCGGTGGTGGTCAAGGCACAGCGGTACTGACCCGCCCGGCGATCAGCACGGCGACGTCGTCATCGGCGCCGGTGCCGTACGCGAGCAGGTCGGTGTGGAGCAGGTCCAGCAGCCGGGCCGAGCTGTTCTCGGTCCAGCCGCGCAGCCGGTCCGGCAGGGGGTAGAACTCCCCGGCCTCGTCCCTGGTCTCGCTCACCCCGTCCGTGAAGACCATCAGCCGGTCACCGGCCGCGAACGGGACGCTGTCCACCGGCGGTGGGTCGCTCAGCAGCGCGCCCAGGTTCAGCGGCAGCGCGGGGGAGGACGGTTTCACCTCCAGCACCTCGCGGCCGCGCAGCAGGAGCGGCGCCGGATGGCCGCAGTTGACCACCCGCGCGGTCCGGCCGTCCGCCGGGACCTCCACCAGCACGGCGGTGGCGAACCGCTCGGCGGCGTCCGAGCTGGGCACCTGCTCGCTGTAGCGCACCATGCTCCGCTCCAGCCGCTCCACCACGGCGGGCAGGTCGGGCGCGTCGTAGGCGGCCTCGCGGAACGAGCCCAGCAGTACCGAGGCCAGCTCCACCGCCGGCAGGCCCTTGCCCTGGACGTCGCCGACGATCACCCGGAGGCCGTGCGGGGTCCGCAGCGCCTCGTAGAAGTCGCCGCCGATCCGGGCCTGCGCCGCCGCCCCCGCGTACAGCAGGTCGAGCTGGACCCCGGCCAGCCAAGGCGGCAGCGGGCGCAGCAGGACCCGCTGCGCGGCGTCCGCCACCGCGCGCACCTCGAGGAGGTCCTGCTCTCGGCGCTTTCGGACGTGGCCGGCGTAGCAGGCGGCCAGCGTCACGGTTCCGATCACCGCCACGGCGGTGAGCGCCGAGGCGGTGAACGGCGAGCCCCGGTCGAGGGAGAGCCCGAACTCCGCCGCCACCGCGAGCAGCCCGATCGCGGCGGTACCCGAGACGCTCCAGCTGACGGCCGCCAGCGCGGGCGCGGCGGCGAGGAACCGGTCGAAACGCTGCTGACCCGGCGTCAGGAGGTCGAGAAGCGCCGTCACGGCGATGAGCACCAGGGGGGCCGAGCGGACGATCGCGCGGGGAGAGCCCACCCGCCGCAGTCCGGAGAATGTCCGCATGTCTCCAGGCTATCGACAGTTGACCGAAACACCCCGGTTTGTCCGCACGAGGCGCCCGTTCTCGTGCGACGGTGGGCACACGTGCCATTGCCTGACGGTGCCTCGGTCCGGCTCGCCCGGAACCCTGCCCGCACGGGCCTTAGGAGAAGAGGACGATGGAAGCCGACGACCTGACACCCGAGGCCCTGCGTGAACTCCGGGCGCCCCGGCCCTACCCGGTGGTCTCGCTCACCCTGCCGACGCACCGCCGGGAGCCGGACAACGCGCAGGACCCGGTCCGGCTGCGCAATGTGCTGGCCGAGGCCGAGCGCCGGATCGACGCCGACCCGGACATCGCCCGGCAGGCCAGGATCGACCTCAAGGCCCGGCTGGCCAAGGCTGCCGCCGAGGTCGACCTGCGGCACACCGAGGAGGGGCTGGTGCTCTTCGCGACCACCGCCGACCACCGGGTCTGGACGCTGCCCCGCGAGGTCCCGGAGCGGGTCGTGCTCAGCGACACCTTCCTGACCCGCAACCTGGTCGCCGCCAAGGCCCAGTTCCGGCCGTACTGGGTGCTGGTGCTGGCGGGCGACCGTGCGACGCTCTGGAGCGGCGTGGGCGAGTCGCTCTCCGAGCACCGGGCGGACGGCTTCCCGGCCGAACCCGAGGCGCTGGAGTGGGACGTGCAGCACGAGGAGCGGGTCGGCGACCGGCCCAGCACTTTCCAGGACGAGGAGACCCGGCGCTTCCTGCGCACGGTCGACGTCGCACTCGGCGACCTGCTCACCACCGACTCCCGCCCGCTCTACCTGGTCGGCCTGCCGCAGGCGGTCGGGCTGATCGAGGAGGTCGGCTCGGCCACCAAGGGGGCGGCCGGCCGGGTGCTCAGCGGCGGGCTGGTGAACGGTCCCGACCGGGTGCTGCGCGAGGAGCTCCGTCCGGCCCGGGCCGCGTACGCCGGGCAGGAGGCCGAACGGGTGGCCGGTCTGCTGGACGAGGCGCGCGGCCGGAAGACCTTTGCGGCCGGTCTGGACGAGGTCTGGGAAGCGGTCCGGGAGAGCCGGGTCAGCCTGGTCGCGGTCGAGGAGCACTACCAGCAGACCGTCCGGCTGACCGAGGGTCATCTCGCGGCGGTGGGCGCCGAGGCGGTGGCCGAACCGGGCAGTTGGGAGCGCGGTGTGCGCGAGGACATCGTCGACGAGCTGGTCGAGGCGGCGCTGGACCAGGGCGCCGAAGTGGTCTTCCTGCCCGACGATGCGCTGGCCGACCACGAGCAGATCGCGGCGGTGCTCCGCTACTGACCACCCGTCCGGCCCCGGTCACCGTACGGTGTGGCCGGGGCCGTGGCGTGTGTCCGGCGGGCATACTGGAACCCCGGCCGCAGCGAACCCACGGGAGTCACGGGACATGGGGCTGACAAGCCACGGCGTGCTGATCCTGGCGGCGGTCATGGCCCTGCTGCTGCTGTTCGGCACGGTCTGGTACTGGCCCCGGTTCGCCGCGCAGACCTGGCGTGCGGTGCTCGGCCGGATCGGGGCGCTGCTCGCCACCCAGCTCGCAGTGCTCTGCACGCTCGGTCTGCTGGCCAACAACTACTTCGCCTTCTACAGCAGTTGGGACGACCTGCTGGGTACAGGGGAGCGCGGCGCGGTGAGCGTGACCGGGCAGCAGGGCGAGCCGGGGCCCGGTGCGATTCCCAGTGCGAGTCCCGGTGCCACGGCGGCCGCGGTCGCGGAGCCGCCGGCGCAGCCGGTGCAGCGGCTCGGCCGGGCCGACGTGGACAGCGGCGGCCGGGGCCGCGAGCCGAGCCGGGTCGGCGAGATCGAGGAGATCCGCATCCCGGGGCCGTCCACCGGTCTGAGCACCGACGGCTACGTCTACCTGCCGCCGCAGTACTTCCAGGCCGAGTACGCCGAGCGGAAGTTCCCCGCCGTGATCGTGCTGACCGGCTTCCCCGGCGACGCCAAGAACCTGATCACCCGGCTCAACTACCCGGGAACGGCGCTGCAGTTGATGACCGGCGGTCGGATGCAGCCGACCGTCCTGGTGCTGATGCGGCCGTCCCCGGCGCTGCCCGCCGACAGCGAGTGCGAGGACATCCCGGGCGGCGTGCGGTCGGAGACGTACTTCGCCAAGGACGTCCCCCGGGTGCTTGCCGCCTCGTACCGGATCTCCACCGGCCCGAAGGCCTGGGGCATGGTGGGCAACTCGACCGGTGGGTACTGCGCGCTCAAGCTGACCATGCGTCACCCCGAGGTCTTCCCGGCAGGGGTCTCCATCTCGGGCTACTACCGGGCCGCCGAGGACGTCTCCACCGGTGACCTGTTCAAGGGCAGTCAGCAGCGCCGGAACGAGGCCGACCTGATGTGGCGGCTGAAGTCGCTGCCCGGGCCCCCGGTCGCGGTGATGCTGGCCGGCAGCCGGGAGGGGGACGGCGACTACCAGCGCGACACCGACGCCTTCGAGGCCGCGGTCCGCCCGCCGATGACCGTCGCCACGGCCTCGGTGCCCACCGGCGGCCACAACTTCCAGACCTGGACCAGGCTGCTGCCGCCCGCGCTGGAGTTCCTGTCTCAGCACCTGGCGCCCTGACCGACCGTCGGCCGGGGCGCCAGGTGCTGCGGCGGTCAGCCGAGCGGTTGGACCAGCGGGTCGTCGACGGCGAACGTGGCGGCGCTGCCGCCGGGTTGGACCCGGAGCCGGAGTTGGCTCGCCGCCCCCGCACCGGTGGTCAGCCGGGCGGTGGCCAGCTTCACGTCGTCCAGCAGGACGTCGTAGGTCCCGGCGGCCGGGTGCAGGAGCAGCGCCACCCGCAGCCAGACGCCCGGTGGGTAGGCGAACGGGGCGTCGGCCCAGCTGCCGTTGTCGGTGAAGGCCGCGCTGCCGTTCGCCGCCAGGCTGAACTGCGCCACCGGCGCCCCGGCCGCGTCCAGCAGGTGCACGCCGAGCGGCGCCGTGGTCTGCCCGGCCCGCAGCCGGAGGTCCACCCGGGTCTCCCCGGTCGCGGCGGCGAACGAGCGGGTTGCGGTGACCTCGGCCGCGCTCTGCCGGGCCAGCAGCAGCGCCGAGCCGTAGCCGCCGGACGGGTCGGCGCCGACCACGGCCCCGGCGGCCGGTCCGGTGACGGTCCATCCGGCGGGCGCCGCGCCGGCCGGATCGGTGTTGAAGGTGGCGGCCAGGCTCGGGGCGGTGACCGCCGGGCCCTGGTAGGCGCCGATGTTGACGGCGCCGGTGGCCGGAACGGGGTTGCCGAACCAGTCCAGGCCGCCGTTGCCGGCCACCGCCGTGCCGGTGCCGAGCGCAGAGGAGCCGGCCGCGAGGCGGTAGCCCCACGGGTCGGCCAGCTCCCGGCCGGAGAGCAGCGGGGCGCCGGTGATGGTGTCGGTCGCGCCGCCCGGGGTCGGCACGGCGTAGAGGACGTTGTGGTCGATCTTGAAGGCCGGGTCGCTGAGCGTCCAGCCGACGGTGCCCGAACTGCCGTGCTTGGCCACGATGTTGTCGGTGAACCGGACGTCCAGCGCGGCCGTGGTCCCCTCGGTGACGATCTGCTGGCTGATGCCGTCCGCCAGGTAGATGGTGTTGTTGTGGATCTGACCGTTCTTCAGCGCGCCGGGGCAGATCTGGAAGCCGCGGGCCCGGTCGTTCACCGAGACGTTGTACCGGATGGTGAAGTTGCTGGTCGGGGTGTTGTACGGGCAGAGCAGGAAGAAGCCGCCCTCGTTGTCGTGCGAGTAGTTGTACTGGAACAGCACGCCGTCGGTGGAGTGGTCCACGTCGTAGGCCATGCCGTCGCTGGTGGTGCGGCCGCCGGAGGTGTCGTTGTACTGGAACGTGACGTCGACCGAGTTCGCGGTCCACATCCCGGCGTTGGGTGATCCTGAACGGACGTTGAAGCCCTGGAGCAGGTTGCGCTCGACCAGGGTGTGCTGCCCGGTCATCGGGGCGATCCCGTCACCGCCGATGTCCCAGAGCCGGTTGCCCCGGATCACCAGGTCGGTGGAGGGGGCCCAGGCGGCGGAGCAGAGGCTGTTCCAGAACGCGGCCAGCCGGGTGTTGCGGCACCAGTTGGACCACGTGTAGATGCCCTGGCGGTCCACGGCGTGGATGCGGTTGTCCAGAACCTGCAGCCCGGCGAACGCCGTTGGCGTGGTGGAGCCCTGGGCCTCGATCACGATGCCGCCGGAGGCGTCGGCGTACTTGCCGGTGCCGGCGCCCGCCCCGGTGACGGCGGGCAGCTTGCCGCGCACGTCGTGGATGTCCAACCCCTGGAGCACGATGCCGGGCAGGGTGCCCGCGTCGGTGGCCCGGACGTAGACACCGCGCCGGGAGGTGGTGTTGTCGCCCGGGGCGCTCAGGTCGAGGTTGCGGAGTTCGACGTACGCCTGGTCGGCGAGCAGCACGGCCTGGGCGCCGCCGTTGGCGTTCACCGCAGGGAGCGCCCCGGTGCCGTACGCGTCGATGGTGATCGGCGCGGCCGCGGTGCCGGAGCCGACCGGGGCCAGGGTGCCCAGGCAGGTGCTGCCGCGCTTCAGGCGGATCGCGCTACCTGGCTCCAGCGCAAGGGAGTTGACGGCGGCGAGGGTGTTGTACGGGGCGGCCTGGCTGCCGGTCCCGTTGGTCGCGGCCGAGCAGTCGACATAGTTGGTGGCGGGCGCTGCGGCGACCGGGGCCGCCAGGGTCAGCGGGAGTGCGGCGGCGACTGCGGCGGTGAGCAGCCGCACGGTGCGGGGCAGGGACATTCGCCCTCCTGGGTACCGGACATGGGTCTCTCCTTCGGTGGGAAAACCCTCAGCGCAGCAGCGCTTCGGGAAGCATGGCGGTCATGCCGCCGTCCACGGCGAGGCAGGCGCCGTTGACGAACGACGCCTCGTCACCCGCCAGGAAGGCCACCGCGCGGGCGACTTCGGCGGCGGTGCCGAACCGGCCGAGCGGCGCGGCCCGCAGCATCGCCGCGCTCAGCTCCGGGTCGGTCCAGACCTGGCGGTTGCGTTCGACCGGGACGAAGCCGGGTGCCACCGCGTTGCAGCGCACCCCGCGCCGCCCCCACTCGACCGCCGCCGCCCGGGTCAGCGCGAGCAGGCCCGCCTTGGCGGCCGCGTACGCGGCGAAGCCGGGGACCGCGCCGAAGGCGTGCGGCGAGGCGAGGTGCACGATCGAGGCGGGGGTGCCGGCCGGCAGGGCGCGGACGAATGCGGCGTCGAAGCGGCGGGCGGCGGTCAGGACGGTGCCGAGCATGGCGTCCCAGGCGTCGTCGGCCAGGTCGTCCAGGGGCGCGCGGGTGTCCGTGAAGGCGGCCTGGACCAGGACGGTGGCCGGTCCGCCGAGAGCTTCGGCGGTGGCCAGCGCGGCCCGGACGGTGCCCGGGTCGGCGACGTCGCCGTGCACCGGGGTGATCCCGGCTGCTGCGGCGACGGGCGCCAGGTCGACCGCGACCAGCGCCTCGGGCAGGGTGGGGCCCTGATGGCCCGTCGGCTCGCCGAAGATGCGGTTCACGCAGGCGGGGTAGTAGNCCGGCTGCTGCGGCGACGGGCGCCAGGTCGACCGCGACCACCCGGGCGCCGCGGGCCGTGAGTTCGGCGGCGACGGCGGCACCGATGCCCTGGGCGGCGCCGGTGACGATCGCGACCCGGTCGGCGAGGGGGTGCGGGTGGTTCATCGGCTGCTCCGGTCGAGGTCTCCGCCGGTGGCGGGAGTCGGTGAGGTGATCGTCCAGTGGGCGGGGTCGAGGTCCAGGCCGAGACCCGGGCCCTCGGGCGGAGTGATCCAGGGGCCGTCCGGGCTCTCGGCCGGGCTGACCGAGTGGCGGCGCCAGCCGGCCTCGCCGAACGCGAACTCGCTCTCCACCGACGGGCCGAGGGCGATGGCCAGGTGCAGCCCGGCGGCGGTCGCCACCGGTCCCGAAGGGCTGTGCAGCGACACTCCGGCGCCCGCCGCGAGCGCCTCCTCGGCGAGCCGGCGGGCGGCGGCCAGGCCCCCGGCGTGCTTGACGTCGGGGAGCAGCCAGGCCAGCCGACCGCTGCGTAGGGCGGCCCGGACCTGGCCGGGCTCGGCGGCGAACTCCCCGCCCGCCAACGGGGCGATCCCCGCCGCGTGCACGGCCGCCAGAGCGGCCGGATCGTCCAGCGGCACGGCGTCCTCCAGCCAGCGCAGCCCGAGGTCGGTCAGCTCACCGGCGGCGCCGAGCACCTGGTCCACCGTCAGCAGCCCGTGGACGTCCACCATCAACTCCGCCCGGGGAGCGGCCAGTCGGACGGCCCGGGCCCGGTCCAGGCCACCGCGCAGCCGCTCCCCGGGTGGCAGCCCGTCGAACGGCGCGCACTTCAGTGCGGTGTATCCGGCGGCCCACGCCGCCGCCGCGACGGCAGCGAACTCCTCGGGTGTCCGGTGCCGCAGCGCCCGGTTGAGGTTGGCGTACCGGTGCACGGGGCGGGCCGACGGCCCGCCCAGCCACCGCCAGAGCGGCTGCCCGGCCCGCCGGGCAGCCAGGTCGGTGGCGGCCTGCTCGAGACCGCCCCGGACGGTGTGCACGGCGAACGCGTCGGAGCCCACTGCCAGTCGGTCCAACTCGGCCAGTACGGCGGCGACTTCCATGCCCTCCGCCAGTCGGGCCGCCACGCACGGCCAGAGCCGGGCTGCCCCGGTCCCGGCGTCGGAGTACTCGCCCAGACCGGTCACCCCGTCCCGGTCCCGTAGGCGCACCACGTCCCACCGGGTCCGAGCGGAGACTCGGACGGTCGCCAACTCGACTGCGATCACCGAGGGTCACCGGCCCCGGCATGGCCGAGCGGGTCCGAGAACCAGGCGTCCAGGAAGACGGCGGCGGCGGAGAGCACCAGGGAGTGCTCGCCCAGCCCGGACGGGACCAGCCGGTCGGCGGCGGCCGGGCCGAGGGCGCTGTACCGCACCAACTCGGCCCGGGCGTCGGGCAGGTACTCGGGGGTGAGCAGCGGACCGCCCGCCAGCACCACCAGTTCGGGGTTGACCAGGTCCAGCAGGGTGGCCACGGCCCGCCCGATCCAGCGGGCCCGGGTGCGGAGCAGCCGAGCCGCCGGCAGGCTGCCGTGCTGGGCCCGCCGGACCAGTTCCTCGTACGGGTCGTCGGGGCTCACCAGGCCCTGCTGCGCGGCGAGTCGGAGAATCGAGTGGTCCGCCAACGCGGCCTGCAGGCAGTCTTGGTGGCCGCCCTCGCAGGGTGCCCCGCGCAGCCCGGGCAGCCGCAGATGGGTGATGCCACCGGCGGCGGAACGCGGGCCGTGGTGGATCTGTCGGGCCACCGTGAAGGCGGCGCCGACCACGTTGCCGACGAAGAGCTCCAGCAGGCTGTCGGCCCGTTGCCCGGCCCCGTACCAGCCCTCCGCCAGGGCGAGGGCCCGGACCAGGCCGTCCAGCCGGACCGGCGGGTCCAGCCGGGCAGTCAGCTGCGCCTGCAGCGGTACGTCCCGCCAGCCGAGCGGGCCGTGCTCGACCACGGTGCCCGCCTCGGTGTCCACCCAGCCGCCGGTGCTGACTCCGACGCCGAGCAGTCGGCGGGTCGGCTGAGCAGTCGTCAGAGTGCCGATCGCGTCGGCCAGTTCGGCGACGACGTGGTCGGGATCGGTCGAGCCGCGGGGGAGCACCAGCTGAGCCAGTACCTCGCCGCGCAGGTCGACCAGGCCGAGGGTGGTGCGTAGCAGGCCGATGTGCACCCCGGCCACGGCGGTGGTGGCCAGCGGCAGGTCGAGCGGCACCCGGGGGCGGCCGGTCTCGGCCGGTCCGGGCACGGCGGGCAGCTCGACCAGCTGGCCGGCGGCGGCGAGCCGGGCGGTCAGGCGGGAGACGGTGCCGGCGGAGATCCCGGTGAGTTCGGCGATCCGCAGCCGGGGGAGCGGACCGTGCGCGAGGACGGTCCTGACCACGGCCGCGGCGTTGCGACGGGCGGCCTCCGCAGGCACCGCGCGGGTGGAGGAGGGCGTCATCGGTTGGCGCTCCGATCGGGTGGCGCGGGGCCCGGCGGCAGGCGCCGGGCCGGTTAATTTCATGGTGAAAGTTAGTGGTGAGGGCAGGTCGGGACAACCCCGGGGGGTGGATCGCCATCGGCCGCAACGCAGCGCAACATTCTCGCAACACCCGCTCCCAGCAGGCGAGATGGTGTTTGACAGCGCGGCTTCCGGTCACCACGATGTGCCCAGGACCCGCAGCTGACGATTCGAAGGAGGGGCGATGACCGCCATGTGCCGTGCCGTGCCCCCCTCCTGTCGCTGCCGCCGCTCCTCCTGACGCTCCGTCGTCCGCTCTTCCTGCCGCCAGGCCGGTTTCCGGGCCGGCCGTCGCATCCCGTCGTTACTTTCGCTCCGAAACAAACCGGGCACCTCCCTCCGAAGGAAGCACCATGACCTCGCTCTCCCGCCGCTCCCTCCTGCGCGGCTCCGTCGCCGCGGCCGGCCTGCTCAGCCTGGCGGCCTGCCGCTCGGCGGCCGAGAGCGGCGACGGTGCCGCCGCCTCGGCGGGCCCGCGCCGGGGCGGCACGCTCAGCCTGGCCACCACCATCGACTACACCCCGAGCCTGCTGTTCGCGCAGAGTGCCAACACCCTGGTCCAGCGGCTGGTCTTCAACACCCTGACCAGGTACGACGACCAGCTCCGCCCGCAGCCGGAGCTGGCCACCTCCTGGCAGCCGGCCGCCGACGGCCGCAGCATCACCTTCAAGCTCCGGGACGACGTGCTGTTCCACGACGGCCGCAAGTTCACCGCGGACGACGTGATCTTCGCCGTGAAGAACCTCCAGAACCCGGTCCGGTCCGCCCAGTTGCGGTCGACCGCGGCCACCGTCACGGAGTTCAGGAAGAACGGCGACCACGAGCTGACACTGGAGCTGGCGCACCCGGTCAGCAACCTGTTCGACCTCTTCGAATTCATGATCATCACGGACTCGGCCACCGTCGAGGACGCGGTCGCGGGCAAGCAGCTGATCGGCACCGGGCCGTTCCGGTACGGCAAGCGCACCCCGGGCTCCTCGATCACCTTCACCCGGAACGAGAAGTACTGGAACCCGGGCCGCCCCTACCTGGACGGTGTGGAGATCCGGGTGATCCCGCAGGCCGACTCGCTGGTCTCCTCACTGAAGACCGGTCAGAGCCACCTCTCCTATCACGTGCCCGGCAAGGACCTGGCCGGGCTGAAGGGCAGCGGGCAGTTCCAGCTCCGCCCGTACGACACCGGCTCCGGCGCCTACTACATCGGCGTCAACGTCAGCGCCGAGCAGGTCAAGGACAAGCGGGTCAGGCAGGCGATCTCCTGGGCGGTCGACCGGGAGCGGCTGGTGCAGCAGGCGCTCGGCGGCTACGGCCTGCCCTCCGCCGCGCCGTGGCCGAAGTCCTCGCCCGCGTACAGCGACGCCAACGCCACCCACTACCGCCACGACCCGGCCAAGGCACGGGAGTTGCTCAAGGAGGCCGGAGTCTCCGGTCTCACCCTGCCGTTCGCGCACTCCAACACCCCGGACGGCACCGCGATCGCGCAGATCCTCCAGCACGACCTGAAGCAGGTCGGGATCGAGACCGAGCTGCAGCCGACCGACTCGCCGACCATGCAGAAGCAGCTCATCTCGCAGACCATGCCCGCGCTCTGGACGCTCAGCCACGGCTTCGCCCAACTGCACCCGGCCACCCTGGCGGTGAGCGCCTACCCGTTCAACGAGGCGAAGAACAGCTCGCACTTCTCCTCGCCGGGCTACACCGACATCGTCCAGCGCGCCTGGAAGCGCCCGGACAGCGACAGTGCCGAGGCCAAGGCGCTCTACCAGCAGGTCACCGACACGCTGCTGGACGAGGCGTTCGTGATCGACCTCGCGATCGGCGGCCAGATCGAGGTGGCCGGGACCAAGGTGCACGGCGCGACCCTCAACAAGTTCAACTACCTCAACCTCGACGACGCCTACCTGACGGTCTGACGGATGCGTACCTTCCTGCTCAGGCGGCTGCCCTCCGGGCTGCTGGTGCTGCTGGCCGCCTCCTTCCTGATCTTCCTGATCCTCCGGCTGATACCGGGCGACCCGGCCACCAGCCTGGCCGGTCCGGACGCCGGGCCCGAGGCGGTCGCGGCCATCCGGGCCCGGCTCGGGCTGGACCGGCCACTGCTCGGTCAGTACCTCGGCTGGCTCGGCGACCTGGCCACCGGCCGGCTCGGCCCGAGCTACGCGATCGGCGGCGAGGTGGCCGACCTGATCGGCGACAGCCTCGGCGCCACCGTCGAACTCACCCTCGGCGCCCTGCTGCTGGTGATCCTGCTGGGCCTGCCGCTCGGGGTGCTCGGCGCGACCGTGCGACGGGGCCCGGTGGCGGTCGCCGTCCGGGCGCTGACCACCACGGTGCTGGCGATCCCGCCGTTCGTCACCGGCGTGGTGCTGGTGCTGGTCTTCGCGGTGACGCTCGGGCTGCTGCCCGCCGGTGGGCACGAGTCGATCCTCGACCAGCCGGACCTGGGCGTGCAGTACCTGCTGCTGCCCGCCCTCTGCCTGGCGCTGCCCAGCGCCGCGATCCTCGGCCGCTACCTCAAGGACGGCCTGGAACGCGCGCTGGCCGAGGACTACGTCCGCACCGCGACCGCGCTCGGGATCTCCCGGCGCCGGATCGTGCTGCGGCACGCGCTGCCCAACGCGCTGCCGCCCGCGGTCACCGTGCTCGGCCTGCAGGTCGGCCAACTCCTCGGCGGGGCCGTGCTGGTGGAGGCGATCTTCGCCTGGCCCGGCCTCGGTCAACTGGCCGAGCAGGGCGTGCTGCGCCGGGACTACCCGGTGGTGCAGGACCTGCTCCTGCTGCTCGTCGCCGTCTACGTCGCGGTCCAGCTGGTCACCGACCTGGTGTACACCTGGCTGGACCCCCGGATCAGGTGGGAGTGACCATGACCACCCTCGCTGTCGGCCTGCGCCGACGCCGTCTCCTCCCGGCCGGTCTGCACACCCTCCGGGGCACCGCCGGGGTCCTGCTGGTGGGCGTGGTGGTGCTGGCCGGGCTGCTCGCCCCGCTGCTCACCGACGCCGACCCGCTGGCCCAGAGCGGGCTGGCCCTGGCCGGGCCGAGCGGTGCCCACCCGTTCGGCACCGACGACCTCGGCCGGGACCTGTTCAGCCGGGTCCTGCACGGCATCCGCACCGACCTGCTGATCAGCGTCACCGCCGTACCGGTGGGTGCGGTGCTGGGCTGCGCGCTGGCCCTGCTCGCGGCCACCTCGCGCGGGGCCGACGTGGCCGTACAGCGGGTCTTCGACCTGCTGCTGGCCTTCCCCGGCCTGATCCTGGCACTCGCCGTCACGGCGGTGCTCGGCCCCGGCCGCTGGCCGGTGGTGATCGTCATCGCGCTGGCCGAGATCCCCGGCTTCGGGCGCCAGTTGCGGGCCGGCATCCTGGTCCAGCGCGAGCGCGAGTACGCCCTGGCGGCCCGGGTCGGCGGCGCCTCCCGGGCCCGGGTGCTGCTGCGGCACGTGCTCCCGAACGCCGTCGACCCGCTGATCGTGCAGGGCGCGATCGCCTTCTCACTGGCCGTCTTCATCGAGGGTGCGATGAGCTTCCTCGGCGTCGGCGTCCGCCCCCCGGAGCCCTCGCTCGGCGGCATCCTCAGCCAGTCGATGGCCTACCTCTCCACCCATCCCGGCTACGCTGCCGCCCCGCTGCTGGTGGTGACCGCCCTGGTGCTCGGCCTGACGCTGATCGCCGAGGCACTGAACGAAGGGATCCGTCGATGAGTGCGGTACTCCAAGTACGGGATCTCAAGGTCGAGTTCGACGGAGTCGAGGCGGTGGCCGGGGTCGGGTTCGAGCTGGCGGCGGGGGAGACGCTGGGGATCGTCGGCGAGTCCGGCTCCGGCAAGTCCACCACCGCGCTCGCGCTGCTGCGGATGCTGCCCGCCGGGGGCAGGATCTCCGGCGGCTCGGTCGAGCTGGACGGCCAGGACCTGGCCACCCTCGCCGAGCCGGCGCTGCGGTCGGTGCGCGGCCGGCGGATCGCGATGATCTTCCAGGACCCGATGTCCTCGCTCAACCCGGTGCTCACCGTCGGGCGCCAGCTGGACGAGGCGGTGCGCGCGCACGGCTCGGCCGCCAAGCCCGAACGCGCTTCTCGCGCAGTCGAGTTGCTCGACCTGGTGGGTATCCCGGATGCCGCCCGGCGGCTGCGCGACCACCCGCACCAGTTCTCCGGCGGCCAGCGCCAGCGCATCATGATCGCGCTGGCCCTGGCCGGGGACCCGGAGGTGCTGGTCGCCGACGAACCCACCACCGCGCTCGACCCGACCGTCCAGCAGCAGATCCTCCGGCTGCTGGAGCGGATCAACCGCGAGCGCGGCACCGCCCTGGTGCTGATCAGCCACGACCTCGGCGTGATCGCCCAGACCTGCCGCCGGGTGCTGGTGATGCACCAGGGCCTGGTGGTCGAGCACGGCCGCACCGAGGACGTCCTGGACCGTCCCGAACACCCGTACACCAAGCGGCTGCTGGCCGCCGTGCCCCGACTGGCCGAGCCCTCCACGGCCGCCGCCAACTCCACCCCGGGCCCGGAACCGCTGCTCACCGTCACCGGCCTGGCCAAGACCTACGGCCCGCGCCGCCGCCCGGTCACCGCGCTGGGCGGTGTCGACCTGGTACTGCACCCGGGGGAGACCCTCGGGCTGGTCGGCGAGTCCGGCTCCGGCAAGTCCACCCTGGCCCGCGCGCTGGTCCAGGCGCACGCTCCCTCCGCGGGCGAGATCCGGTACCGGGGCGAGCCGCTGACCCGGTCCCGGGCCGCCCGGCGGGAGATCCAGCTGGTCTTCCAGGACCCGTACTCCTCACTCAACCCCCGGATGACGGTCGGTCAGATCCTGGCCGAACCGCTGATCGCGCACCGCCTCGGCGACGCCGCCGAGCGGGCCGAGCGGGTGGGCGAACTGCTCACCCAGGTCGGCCTGGAGCCGGATGCGGCCGACCGCCACCCGCGCGCCTTCTCCGGCGGCCAACGCCAACGGATCGGCATCGCCCGGGCACTGGCACCCCGGCCGAGCGTGCTGATCTGCGACGAACCGGTCTCCGCGCTGGACGTCTCGGTCCAGGCCCAGGTGCTCGACCTGCTCTCCGGCCTGCAGCGGGAGCTCGGGCTGGCGATCCTGTTCATCGCCCACGACCTGGCCGTGGTGCGTCAGGCCAGCCACCGGATCGCCGTCATGCACCGGGGGCGACTTGTCGAGACCGGCCCCGCCGACCAGGTCGTCACCGACCCGCAGGACCCCTACACGGCCGAACTACTGGCCGCCGTACCGCAACTGAACCACCGGAGCCCCGTATGACCAGCACCCGCCGCGACCCCTACGCCGGCTTCCCCGGCACCGTCGGCCGCACCTTCCGCGACTCGGCGGCCGCCTGGCCCGCCCGCGTCCGGGCCCGGACCGGCGCGCCCAACGTCGTGGTGGTGCTGATCGACGACATGGGCTACAGCGACATCGGCCCGTTCGGCTCGGAGATCCCCACCCCCACCCTGGACCGGCTGGCGGGCAACGGTGTCCGGCTGGCCAACTACCACACCATGCCGCTCTGCTCCCCGGCCCGGGCCGCGCTGCTCACCGGCCTCAACCCGCACCGGGTGGGCTACTCCTTCGTCGCCAACGCCGACCCCGGCTTCCCCGGCTACGGCATGGAGGTGGCCGGGGACATCCCGACCCTGGCCGAGCTGCTGCACGACAGCGGCTACGCCACCTACGCCGTCGGCAAGTGGCACCTGACCCGGGACTCCGCCTCGAACGCCGCCGACAACCGGGCCAACTGGCCGCTGCAGAAGGGCTTCGACCAGTACTACGGGGTGCTGGAGGGCCTGACCAGCCTGTTCCACCCACACCAACTGGTGCGGGACAACAGCCCGTTGGACATCGACGAGCTGCCCGACGACTACTACTACACCGACGACATCACCGACCAGGCGATCGCCATGGTCAAGTCGCTGCGCGCACACGACGCCGAGAAGCCGTTCTTCCTCTACCTGGCCCACAACGCCGTGCACGGCCCGCTCCAGGCCAAGCCCGAAGACCTGGCCAGGCACCGGGGCCGCTACGACCAGGGCTGGGACGAGCTGCGCGCCGCCCGCTTCGCCCGCCAGCTGGCCGCCGGGCACTTCCCGGCCGGCACCAGGCTGCCCGAGCGGAACGGCGAGGCCGGGCACGACGTCCGACCGTGGGACGAACTCTCCGAGGTGGAGCGGAAGTTGTACGCCCGCTACATGGAGGTCTACGCGGCGATGGTCGACAACGTCGACCAGAACCTCGGGCGGCTCACCGACACCCTGGCTGCGCTCGGCGAGCTCGACAACACCATCATCCTGTTCACCTCCGACAACGGCGGCACCGGCGAGGGCGGCGCGGAGGGCACCCGTAGCTACTTCAGCCGCTTCGTCCACCACCCGAGGCTCCCCGCCGACTGGAATCCGGACGTCGAGCGCGAGATCGACCTGATCGGCGGCCCGCAGAGCCTGGTGCACTACCCGCGCGGCTGGGGGATGGCCTCGAACACCCCGTTCCGGCTCTACAAGGGCCAGACCTACGCGGGCGGCGTGCGCGTCCCCTTCGTGCTCTCCTGGCCGGCCGGACTGCCGCGCGCCGAGGGCGACTCGGGGGTGCGCGAGCAGTACCAGTACGTCACCGACATCCTGCCCACCCTGCTCGAACTGGCGGGCCTGGAACGGCCGGTGGAGCGTGCGCGGCAGCCCGTCCAGGAGTTGGACGGCATCAGCTTCGCCTCGGTGCTGCGCGCGCCGGAGGCCGAGTCCACGCACGCCGAGCAGTACTGCGAGATGACCGGGAACCGCAGCTACTACCGCAACGGCTGGAAGCTGGTCACCCTGCACCGCCCCGGCACCCCGTACGACGACGGCGAGTGGGCGCTGTACGACCTACGCACCGATCCGACCGAGATCGACGACGTCGCGGCGGAATTCCCGGAGGTGGTCAAGGAGTTGGCCGAGGCCTGGGAGGACGCCGCCTGGCGGAACGGGGTCTTCCCGCTGGCCGACCACTCCGGTGCGCTGGCCCTGCGGCACCCCGAGGACGCCCGGCTGCGCGCGCCGCTCACCCTGCTCGCCGGGACGCCCGAGCTGGAGCGTTACCGCTCCTCGCGGCTGATCTCGTTCCGCTCCTTCGACGTCCTGGTGGATCTTGCCGATCACGGCGCGGCCGACCAGGGCGTGCTGGTCTCGCACGGCGACCAGGGCGGCGGCTACAGCCTCTACGTCGAGGGCGGGCGGCTCCGGTTCGCCTACAACCAGTACGGCGAGCTGTTCGAGGCGGACGGCGGTCCGCTGGCACCGGGCGCCCGGGCGGTCGGCCTGCGGGCCACGGCGGTGGCCGACCTGAAGTGGGAGTTCGAGCTGCTGGTCGACGGCGCGGTGACCGGGCGGCTCGGCCCGGTGCACCAACTCATCGGGATGGCACCGTTCCAGGGCATCAGCGTCGGGGTGGACCGCAAGTCCCCGGTCTCCTGGCCGGTGTACGAACGGCACCGCAGCTTCCGCTACACCGGTGGCCTGCGCGCGGTGACGTACGTACCGGGCGAGCCCGCTCCGTACGACCCGGAGACGGTGGCGACGGCCCTGCGGGAGGCGGCGGCCGCCTTCGAGTGAGGCCGACTCAGGCCTCGGCCTGCAGCGTGCCGGTGTGGAGTTCGCCGACGCGGCCGCCCTCGCCCTCGTACGTCCAGAAGGCGCGGACGGTCATCGCGGTCAGGTCCATCACGTGGCTGACGGTGATTCCGCTCTTCTCCGTCCAGCTGACGAAGTAGATGTGCGGGGCGACCTGGGCGACGTGCAGCTTGACGTCCTCCCACTGGCCGGCCGACTCGCCGAGACCGTCCCAACGCAGCCGGAGGCCGTCCGCCGAGTAGGTGTTGCGGAAGGCGGCGCCGTTGTCGACCTGGAACAGGTAGGTGTGGCCGGCGAACGCGGGCAGCTGCGCGGTCATGGGTCCTCGTCTGGGTGAAGCGGCAGGTGGGTGCGGTCGCCGTGACCGCACCCACCCAACCTATCGGACCGTCCGGCCGTTGACCGGCTTACTTGAGGTACGGGCCGTCCGTGCCGACCTTGCCCGGGGCGGCGTTGCTGCCGCCGAGGTCGAGCACGTACACCCGCAGGTTGCCCTTGCCCGCGGCGGCCACCGAGAGGGTGCCGTTGGAGACCACCTTCACGTCACCGGTGACGGCGTCCTTGTAGGTGCCGTTCGGAATCCCGGTGTAGGTGGCCGCGTTGGTGACCGCGACCAGCGCGAAGCTGTCCACGCCGCCCGCCGTGTAGCGGCGCTTGAAGGCCATGTCGCCGGTCACCCCCTGGGTGGAGTACTGGCCCTGCTGGAGCGCCGGGACCGCGCGGCGGATCTGGTTCAGCCGCTGGAGCTGCTTGACCAGCGGCTGCTGGAGCGTGGTCGCCACCGCGCCCGAGGCCGAGGAGACCACCGAGAAGTCACCGGCCGTCACCTCACCGGCCACCTTGTCGCCGTAGTACGCGCGGCCGGTGCCGGCCAGCGGGCAGGTCGGGCCGCAGTCGATCTGCTTCCCGGCCTGGAACTCGATCTCCGAGCCGTAGTACAGCGTCGGGATGCCTCGGAAGGTCCACATCAGCGCCATGTTCTCGGCCCAGGCGTCGGTGCCGCCGGCGTACCGGGTGCTGGACTTGTTCGGGCCGAAGTCGTGGCTGTCCACGTAGACCACGTTGTACGTCGGGTCGTTGGTGGAGTCGTCGGAGTCCTTGCCGTTGTTGAAGGCGTTCGAGGCGTCACCGAAGTTCATGTGCATGCGCATGTCGATGATGTTCATGCCGCTGAACTGGCTCTTGTCCGGGGCGTGGTAGGCGTTCCCGTTCAGGAAGGCGTTGTTGGAGACCGGCTGGTTGCCGGTGCCCATGGTGTTCTCGTAGGTGAACTGGTCGAGCGCCGCCTGCACGTCGTCCGAGGTGTACTCCCTGCGCTCCTTCCAGGTGAAGAACTGGGCGGAGTGGTTGACCGACCCCCGGTTCCACCGGTCGTTGACGAAGGCGCCGACCTCACCGAAGACGAAGAAGTCCGCCGCCTTCGCGGTGCCGAACTTCCGGCTGACCTCCTCGTAGATCGCGGGCAGGAAGCGGCGGTTCCAGGTGACCCGGGGGATGTGCACGGCGGTGTCGATCCGGAAGCCGTCCACGCCCATGTCGATGTACTTGTTGTACGCGCCGATCAGGTACTGCTGGACCACCGGGCTCTCGGTGTTGAAGTCGGCCAGGTCCTCGTGCAGCCAGCAGGAACGGGAGTCCTCGCCCTCCCAGTTGCCGATCCAGCACTGGTGGTAGAGCGCCTTGGGGAACATGCCGGTGGTGGCACCGGGCCACTGGCAGTTGTAGATGGTGTAGCCCTCGGGGCTCTTCGCGCCGGTCGGCTTCCCCCAGTTGAGGCAGGTGTTGCCGCTCGGCTCGGCGGTCGACCAGAGGTCGCCGTTGTAGTACGACTTGCCGGAGACCGGGTCGACGGTGAGGCCGTCGTACTCGAAACCCGCGTTCGGGGCGTCGTAGTACCAGCTCCACTGGGTGTCCCGGACGCCGTAGACGGTCGGGGTGAACAGGCCCTTGGCGCCCCAGCGGGAGCTGTGGTTGTAGACCACGTCCTGGTAGATCTTGATGCCCTTGGCGTGGGCGGCGTTGATCAGGTCCTGGTACGAGGCGCCGGCCGACTCGAGGCGTGCGTCGACCTTGTAGAAGTCGTAGCCGTGGTAGCCATGGAAGTCGTAGTCGGAGCGGTTGAGCACCACCGGGGTGATCCAGATCGCCGAGAAGCCGAGGCCCTTGACGTAGTCGAGCTTCTGCACCAGGCCCTTGAAGTCGCCCCGGAACATCGGGTCGTTGTTGGCCGCGTTGCCGGACTTCACGTCCTGGCTGCCGCCCCGGTTGTTGCTGCTGTCACCGTCGTTGAAGCGGGCGGTGAGCACGAAGTAGATCGGGTCCTTGCGCGGGTCGCCGCCCAGCGGCGTACCGCCCGCCGGGGTGGGCTCGGCCGTGCCGGTGGTGGCGCAGGACTCGGCCGAGGCGGCGGAGAGGTTGCCCGCCGCGTCCCGGGCCCTGACGGTCCAGCAGTAGGCGGTGGTCGCCTCCAGCCCGCTCTGCGAGTACACCGTGGAGCCGGTGTCGACGACCGAGCTGCCCTTGGTGCCGCCGGTGCGGGTGATCTGGTAGCCCGTCACCCCGATGTTGTCGGTGGCCGGGTTCCAGGTCAGCACGGTGCCGGTGCCGGTGCCGGAGGCGGTGGCGCTCACGCCGGTGGGGGCGGTCGGCGCGGTGGTGTCCGGGACGACGGCGGCGCACGGGTCGGTGGCGGTGGCCGTCACGGTCTTGTCCCTGACGGTGCTGTTGCCGCTGCCCAACTGGTAGTTGGCGCCGTTGTTGTTGTCCCAGACGCCGTTGCCGTTGTTGAAGGTCGCCTGCCAGGTGGTGGCGCTGCCCAGGCTGACGGTCTCCTTCACCCAGCCGGTGCAGGCGGGCTCCATGCCGACGCCGGGGCTGGTGGTCCAGCTGCCGCCGGTGGGAGCCCAGTGCAGGTTGACGGTGGACCAGCCGACCGTGGTGGTGGCGTACCAGACAGTGGCGGCCGTGCCGGGCTGGGGCGTCGGGGTCGGCGTCGGTGTGGGGGTCGGGGTCGGGGTGGGGTCCGGGGTGGTGCTGCCGCACGGGTCGCTGTGGGCCACCACGCCGTCCTTGACGGTGACCGCTCCGGTGCCCAACTGGTAGTTGGTACCACCGTTGTTGTCCCAGGTGCCGGAGCCGTTGTTGAAGGTCGCCTGCCAGGTGGCGGCGGTGCCCAGGTCCACGGTCAGCTTGACCCAGCCGGTGCAGGCGGCGGCGAGCCGGGTGCCGGGTGCGGTGGTCCAACTGCCGCCGGTGGCGGCCCAGTGCAGGTAGTACGCCGACCAGTTCTTGCTCGCGGTCCAGTAGAAGACCGTGGCCGAGGTGGGGGTGGCGGCCGCGCACGGGTCGGTGGTGCTGACCTGGCCGCCGGTGACGGCGCTGATCCCGCTGCCCAGTTGGTAGTTGGCGCCGCCGTGGTTGTCCCAGACGCCGGAGCCGTTGTTGAAGGTCGCCTGCCAGGTGGTCGCGGTGCCCAGGTCGACGGTCTTCTTGAACCAGCCGGAGCAGGCCGCGTCCATCGCGGTGCCGGGCGAGGTGGTCCAACTGCCGCCGGTGGGAGCCCAGTGCAGGTTGACGGCCGCCCAGGTGGCGGTGGGCTTGTAGTAGACGGTGGCGGTGGTGGCTGCCTGCGCGGTGATCGCGGGCAGCAGGGCGGCAACCAGTCCGGCGACGATCGCCAGGACGGCGAGCAGCGGATTTCGGTGACGGGGACGGTGACGGCGGCGTGCGGCTTTACGGTCCACGGATGGACTCCTCGAGGCCTGGTGGGTGGGGGAGAGAGCACCCGGCGACAGCACAGAGCCTGGGGAGGGCACTGCGGCGCACGCCACCGACCGGGAGTTGACGCTCCATCTTGCGCAAGTTTCCGCAAGATGTTTCAGGGAGCGTACCCGGCTGTAAATCACCCGTAAAGAGCCGACGCCAGGTCGGCGGGGACGACAGCGCCGCCCGTCCTCGGGGTGCGAGGGCGGGCGGCGAGGTGAGGGGTGGTCAGCAGCCGAAGTTGACCTTGTAGAAGGTCGCGTAGTGGTCCGAGGTGTAGTAGTCCTCGTGGTAGACCTTGCCGGTGACGATCCGTCGGGCGCCGCGGGTCGAGACGTTCGGCGTCTTGACGGTGTACTCGTGGTAGTAGCCGTACGACTGGCTGGGGAGCACGCCCTCCCGGTTCTGGAAGACGATGCCGTCCTGGCTGTACGGGAACGGGCCGCCCGCGTCGATCAGGCGGATGGTGTCCCGGCCCTGGCTCGGCAGAGCGGTGTAACAGATGTTGCCGCTGACCGTGGCGGAGGCATCGGTGGCGAACACGGCGGTGGGGGCCAGGGTGACCAGGCCGACGACGGCGACGGAGGCGGCGCGAGTCTTCAACGCGCGTAGATTGATTCGCATGGCAGCAAGTGTGAGGGCATGTCAGGTCCCTGCGGAAGTGTCTCGGCAACACTTCACCCACGCGTAACTCCCTTGGCATTCAGGTGACTTGTGGTCGACCGCCATGTGTCGGACGTGCCGGATGTGTGTCCGTGACATGGGGGGATCGGGGCCCCGCTCCTACGGTGTCCTGACCCCCACCCCTGGAGTCGCCGTGAAACGCCTGCTGGTCGTCCTGATCACCATTGCCGCGCTTGCTCTCGGGCTCGGCCCGGCGGTCGCCGCACCGCCCTCGTACCTCCAACTGGAGGCCACTTTCGGCCAACCCGGCAACGGCTGGGCCAAGGTGGAGCGCTACTACGACTCCACCCCGGGCTTCCGCACCGAGCAGTACCCGACCGACGGGCGCGGCGACCAGGACGGCGCCCGGCTGACGTACTTCGGCGGTGTCAAGCGTCCTTCCTCGGCCCGCTTCCTGCTCTACTCCGCGGCCGGCTGGAACACCGGCACCGGTTCCGCCGTGCTGCTCGTGCACGGCGCCAACGACAACGCCGATCGGGCCTGGGGCAACCCCGCCGAGGGCGGCAACTGCGGTGCGTCCAGCTGCCCTTCGACCGGGTTGGCGCAGCAGCTGGCCGCCGCCGGGCACCGGGTCTTCGCGGTCAACTTCGCGCACAAGCACGGTGACAACCTGATGCAGGCCCAAGTGGTGGGTGACGCACTGGCGTTGATCCGGGACCGGCTCGGGGTGGCCCAGGCGGACGTGGTGGCCTGGAGCAAGGGCGAGGTGGCGGCCCGCAGTTACGTCTCCTCGGTCCGCCCGTCCTGGGGCCGTGCCTACGCCGGTGACGTCCGCCGCCTGGTCACCCTCGGCGGCCCGCACGGCGGTCTCGACTACGTCTACGCCCACGGCTGGAGCTTCTCGCTGGCCACCTGGCCCGCCTGCGGCGGTACCGCCAACGCGCCGTCCCCGCACCTGTACATGACCTGCTACGGCAGCTACACCGCGCAGCCCTGCCTCGGCGTGCTGCCCACCGGCGGCTACGACTGCTACCCCGGTCAGCGCCAACTCCTGGCCCGCTGGGACGGGTTGTACGGTGTCGACCAGCTCACCCAGGACTGGTGGACCACCTACTACGGCGGCCAGGGCTACTACACCTCCGGCCAGGGCATCCAGGCCGCCATCGACGCCGGCTCGCTGATCAGGCCGCTGCAGCAGGCGGGCATCCCGGCGAGCGTCCCCACCTACCTGCTGACGGGCGGCTCCGCCGACCTCCCCGGCCTGCTGAACGAGAACCGCGGGCCCAGCGACGGCCTGGTCTTCACCGCCAGCGCCCTCGACACCACCGGCATCGGGACCGTCGCCGCCACCAAGCTCGTCTCCGGCCTCAACCACCTCGAACTCGGCTGGGCCCCGGCCGCCGCCACCCAGATCACGGCCTGGCTGGCCTGACCCGGTCCGCGGTCGGGTAAACGTCGTGTGAGCGAGGTCTCGTTGTCGATGGGCGGACGACCTGCCTAGCCTGCATGGAGCCGTCCGCATCTGCGCGGACCCCGCCGCCGGGACGCCGAGTCCTGCCCACCCGGTGTCGGGTACTCGATCACCGAAACATGGGCAGGAGCGGGGGAACCAGGTCAGTCTGCGGTCCCCCCTGCTCCGGTGCGGGGGGTCGCTCGGGGTGAAGCCGCTCCCACAGCGGCCGGGCGATTCCTCTCGCCCGAACCCGACAGCTCACCTCGTAGGCGTCGCAGAGGACCTGCCCATGCGCATCGCCCTTACCCCCGCACGCCTCGGCGCGGCCGCCCTGGTCGCCGTACCGCTGATCGCCACCGGCCTGGCCGGTCAGGCCCAGGCCGCCACCTCGGTGACCCAGGACCGGCTGACCCCCACCTCGATGGCCGCGAACACCGCGACCAAGGCCGGCCTGACCGTCCACTCCAGCGCCTGCTTCACGGCCAAGACGCTCGGCGTCGGCGTCCGTGACGCGGTCGGCCGGAACCTCGACTTCCCCGGTAACGCGAGCAACGTCCAGATCTGCCCGAGCGGCGTGAACTTCACCAGCGCGGCCCGGACGCTGCCCGCCGGGACGTACACCCAGTTCGGCTTCTGGCAGGACTATTCCGGTGGCTGGCACAACCTGCCCTCGCAGAAGCTGACCGTCGGCAGTTCGGTCACCCCCACGCCCACCCCCACGCCCACCCCCACCCCCACCCCCACTCCGACCCC
>NZ_LMCT01000072.1:299894-332724 GCF_001424875.1 Kitasatospora sp. Root107
GACCCCCACTCCGACCCCGACGCCCACTCCGGCCCCGACGCAGCCGACCGGCACCTCGCCGGTCCCCGGCAAGGCGCTGACCTGGTCGGAGGAGTTCGACAGCTCGATCGCCTGGGGCTCCAAGTGGGTCGGCGACCGCAGTAGCGCGTACCGCTACGGCAACCACAACCCGGACGACAACAAGCTGGACTGGCTGAGCACCAGCGGCGTCTCGGTCTCCGGCGGGGTGGCCACCTTCACCGCCAAGCCGTCCAGTCACACCCTGGAGAGCGGGAAGCAGGCCTGGGACACCGGGCTGCTGACCACCGAGTACTCCTCGCAGGGCTTCCAGGTGAAGACCGGCGACTACGCCGAGACCCGGGTCAAGCTGCCGGCCGGCTCCGGTGCCTGGCCCGCGCTGTGGACCTGGAAGAACGGCAACGGGGAGATCGACACCTTCGAGTACCACCCTGACAATGCCGGGCTGCTGGAGCTGACCAACCACGTCAAGTCCGGCTCGAAGTACTACACCGACGCGAACGCGATCGGCCACGACAAGTGGGTCACCGTCGGCACCTACTACGGCGCCAACTCCGTTGACTGGTACGTGAACGGGACCAAGGTCTTCTCCGACGGCACCGGTGTCGGCACGGACTGGTCGGCCTACCTGATCCTCAACCTCTCGGTCGGCGCCGGGCAGTACCACCCGGCGCCCTCCGGCACCGCGCCGATCAGCTTCGCCTCGGACTACGTCCGCGTGTACCGCTGACTCAGCTGACGGTCAGCGTGAACGGTGTCCTGTCGTTCGCGGGATTGTGATCGTCCACGCTCACCACCCTGACGTGCCCCTCGGCCACCGTGCCGTGGGGCACGTTGGCGTTCACCCGGACCGGCACCAGGGCGGTCGCGGACTGCAGGGCGGGCAGCCCGGCGGGGAAGGTGCAGCTCACCACCTGGCCGAACAGGGACCTGCAGTTCGCCGGGAAGTACGGCCCCACGGCGGTGAACCCGGCCGGCAGGTCGATCAGCACCGTGAACGAGGAGGCCGTGCGCTGCGGGCCGAGGTTGGTGACGAAGCCGTGCACGGTGGTGGTCCCGCCCGGCGGGGCCGGATCCGGGTCCAGCCGGACCACCTCGAGGTCGGAGTTCGAGGGCACCGCGCTCGCGGTGGTGGCACCGAGCATCAGCGCCGTGGCTGCGGCCAGTCCCGCCATCACCCATCTGGTCACTGTCGTCACCTCTCTGCCGGACGTAGTCGTACCGATGCGCACTGTATGCGGCGTAGCGTGGATTGGTACGGAGGTGAGGACAGTGTCCGGACAGGTTTTGAGTGAGGTCAGCGCGGTGGTGGGCCCGGACCGCGAGGCCGAGTTGGTGACGTCGTACCGCGAGCTGGTGGCCGGTCCGCTGCCGGACGGGCTGATCAGGACCGAGCTGCTGCGCGGTCCCGGTGGGCGCTGGCGGGTGCAGAGCCTGTGGCGGGACCGGGCCGCGCTGGAGGCGGTCCGGTCCAACCCGAAGCTGGTCGCCGCGCCCCGGCTCTTCACCCAGGTGGGTGCCGAGCCGGAGCTCACGGTGTTTCAGCTGACGGCGTCCCAGGCCGGGCTGCTGATGCTGGACTGACTGGGCGTCAGAGCTTCATGACGTCAGGGCGCCAGCACCTGGCCGAGCCGGCTTGCGATCTGCCGCATCACCGGGACCAGCGAGGTGTTGCCCGCCTGGGCCTCCAGCGCGCGGATCCGGGCTTCGGGACCGGAGACCGAGAGCGCGGTGGGCGTCGGTGCGCCCGGGACGGCGACCGCGATGCAGCGGACGCCGATCTCCTGCTCCTGGTCGTCCACCACGTAGCCGCGCTCCCGGGCCTGGGCCAGCTGGGCGAACAGCTCGGTGGGGTCGGTGACGGTGTACGGGGTGTGCGACTGGAGCGGCTGGGTGCCGAGCACGCCGCGCGCCTCGGCCTCCTCCAGCTGGGCCAGCAGGGCTTTGCCGACACCGGTGCAGTGCGGCTGCACCCGGCGGCCGACCTCGGTGAACATCCGCATCGACCGGCGCGACTGCACCTGCCCGACGTAGACCACCTCGCCGCCCTCCAGGACGGCCAGGTTGGCGGTCTCGCCGGTGGCCTCCATCAGCTCGGCCAGGTACGGCCGGGCCCAGCTGCCGAGCAGCCGGCCCGCGGTCTCGCCGAGCCGGATCAGCCGGGGGCCGAGGGTGTAGCGGCGGGCGGTGTCCTGCCGGACATAGCCCTGCTGCACGAGGGTACGAATCAGGCGGTGGATGGTCGGCATCGGCAGCCCCGAGGTGGCGGCCAGCTCGCTCAGGGTGGCCACCCCGCCGGAGTCGGCCAGGGCTTCGAGGAGTTGGAAGGCGCGCTCGACGGACTGCACGCCGCCGGTGGCACGGTCGGCCCCTGTGGGTGCTGCGGCGGAGGTGCTGGCCACCGGCGTTCCCTTCGCTGTCGGAGGAGGAGTAGAGTCCCAGCGATCTACCTCAACAAAGCGTTGAAATTCTGTATCGCGGAAACTAGTCTCCACCTTACAGAACCGAACCCGCCAGTAGGTGGGTCGGTATCGAGGAAGTTCCCACCGGAACTTCCCTAGTTGGCTCAACTGTCCAAGGAGTGTTCTGCCCATGGCTGCAGATCAGGGACCCGTCGGCGCTTCCCCCGCCGCTCCGGTCGTCACTGTCGCCGGACCGCGCGTCCCCCGCAGCGAGGAGGTGCTCACTCCCGAGGCGGTCGCTTTCGTGGTCGGTCTCCACCGCGCCTTCGAAGGCCGCCGGCAGGAGCTCCTGGCCCGACGGAAAACCCGCCGTGACGAGATCGCGGCGGCCGGCACCCTCGACTTCCTCCCGGAGACCGCCGCCGTGCGGGCCGGGGACTGGAAGGTCGCCGAGGCGCCGCGCGCGCTGCAGGACCGCCGGGTCGAGATCACCGGGCCGACCGACCGCAAGATGGTGATCAACGCCCTCAACTCCGGTGCGAAGATCTGGCTCGCCGACTTCGAGGACGCCACCGCCCCCACCTGGGAGAACGTGGTCAGCGGCCAGGTCAACCTGATTGACGCCTTCGAGGGCCGGATCGACTTCGCCACCGAGGCGGGCAAGTCGTACACCCTCAAGCCCGCCGCCGAGCTGGCCACCGTGGTGGTCCGCCCCCGTGGCTGGCACCTGGACGAGACCCACCTGATGGTCGACGGCACCCCGGTCTCCGGCGGCCTGTTCGACTTCGGCCTGTACTTCTTCCACAACGCCGCCCGGCTGATCGCGCGCGGCGCCGAGGACCCGAACTCAGGACCGTACTTCTACCTGCCGAAGACCGAGAGCCACCTGGAAGCCCGGCTCTGGAACGACGTCTTCACCCACGCCCAGGCGAAGTTGGGCATCCCGCACGGCACCGTCCGGGCCACGGTCCTGATCGAGACCATCACCGCCGCGTTCGAGATGGACGAGATCCTCTACGAACTCCGGGACCACGCCGCCGGGTTGAACGCCGGCCGGTGGGACTACCTGTTCTCCATCGTGAAGAACTTCCGGGACGCGGGCGAGCACTACATCCTCCCTGACCGCAACACGGTCGGGATGACCTCGCCGTTCATGGCCGCCTACGCCCGGCTGCTGGTGCAGACCTGCCACAAGCGCGGCGCACACGCGATCGGCGGCATGGCCGCCTTCATCCCGTCCCGCCGCGACCCCGAGGTCAACGCCGCCGCACTGGAGAAGGTCAAGGCGGACAAGGAGCGCGAGGCCAACGGCGGCTTCGACGGCTCCTGGGTCGCCCACCCCGACCTGGTCCCGGTCGCCCGTGCCTGCTTCGACGCGGTGCTCGGTGACCGGCCGAACCAGAAGGACAACCCCGGCTCCGCCGAGCCGGTGACGCCCGCTCAGCTGCTCGACATCGCGGGTGCGGGCGGCAGTTGCACCGAGGCCGGCCTGCACAACGCCGTCCAGGTCGGCGTCCGCTACATCGAGGCCTGGCTGCGCGGTCTGGGTGCCGTCGGCATCTTCAACATGATGGAGGACGCGGCCACCGCCGAGATCTCCCGCTCGCAGATCTGGCAGTGGATCAACAACGACGTGGTGCTCGCCGACACCGGCGAGAAGGCCTCCGCCGAGCTGGTCCGTCGGCTCGTGGCCGAGGAACTCGCTGCCCTGCGCACCGAACTGGGCGACGAGGTCTACGCCGGTGGGCGCTGGAACGAGGCCGCCAAGCTGTTCGAGCAGGTCTCGCTGGCCGAGGAGTTCGTCGACTTCCTCACCCTGCCCGCGCTGCCGCTACTCGACTGACACCAACCTATCCAGCCGCAACCGGTCTGCCGCCTGCCGCGCTGTAGAACTGGCGGCGCCGATTTCTACGATCCGTACGGCCACCCCCGAGCGGGGTGGCCGTACGGCTTCCCGAGGAGCACCCGATGGCACGCATCTTCTTCAACGGCCAGGCCATGGTCGGCGGTCCGTTCCACGCCTCGGTGGCGGACGTCCTGATCGGCCCGGTCACCACCGCCCCCGGCTACCGTTTCTTCTCCATCGGTGACGTCTGCCCCGGCCTGCACCCCGACCCCGCGGTGGACACCGCCATCGAGGGCGAGCTCTACGACGTGGACCTGGCCCACCTGCGCGACGTCATCCTCCCCGGCGAGCCCCGCGAGCTCGAACTCGGCGTGATCGAGCTCGCGGACGGCTCCGCCTGCCTCTCGATGCTGCTCAGCCGGGGCGAACTGGAACGCGGCGTCCACCGCGAGATCACCGAGTACGGCGGCTGGCGCGCCTACCTCGCCACCCTGGGGCGGACCGCCTGACGACCACGCGGAAATCGCATCGCGCTCCACGGGCCCCGCATGGAACC
Source organism: Kitasatospora sp. Root107 (assembly GCF_001424875.1). Taxonomy (GTDB): domain Bacteria; phylum Actinomycetota; class Actinomycetes; order Streptomycetales; family Streptomycetaceae; genus Kitasatospora. Next base: position 304,717 of record NZ_LMCT01000072.1, read on the forward strand.
CTCACGTTGGTCGGAGTGGGTGATCGTTCTGTGAGTGCGGCTCGCTAGACTTCGCTCGCCCGCGAACTTTTGTGATGGTCACAGGAGTTGGGTGTTCCCAAAAAAATGGGGGGAAGCATGAGGAGTCTGCTGTCCGGTAGACGCGTGCGACACAGACGGGGGATATCCGGCGTCGTCGCTCCGGGCGTCCTGGTGTGTGCCGTTCTGGCCACTCTGATGGGCCAGGTGAGCCCCGCCGCTGCGACGGCACCGACCGCAGCGGTCGGAACGCCGCAGCCGGGCCCGGGTGCGGCTGCCCCGTCCGCCGGCGCGAGCGCGACGTCCCCTGCCGGCCCGACGGCCGCTCCTACGGTGGACCCGAAGGCCGAGGAGAAGGCCGCCGTTCGGCAGCTCCAGCAGGCCGACCCCAGCGGCGCCTGTCCGGCGGTTCTGGCGCCGGGCGCGGTGGCCACCTGCACGATTGCTCCGTACCAGACCGTCTCGTTCTCGCTCCCGCTGACGCAGCCCAAGGACGTGGTTCTCGTCCAGGTCGTCTCGACGACCGGGACGACCTATCCGAACCTGGTCACGCCGGGCGGTACCGCAGTGACCTGCGACCAGCCGATGGGGGGCGCTTGGGGACTGCTGCGCTGCGCCACCGGCCAGGCAGGAGACTTCACGCTCACGGTCAGGAACAACAGTGGTCAGGAGAACGGCGTCTCGGTCTCGTACCTGCCGCTGCTGTCGACTAGTGCCTGCAAGACGGTGAGCGCCGCCGACCTCGCACTCGGCGCGCCGACCCTGTTCCACGGAGACCTGCCGCTCGGCTCGGCGGGTGACTGTTACGCGCCGACCGAACTGGCCGCCGGTGACGTGCTGCGGACCCACCTGTCCGCCTTCCAGATCGTCCAGATGGTCTACGACGCCACGGGCAAGGAGATCTGCAACAGCAGGTCGTCGAGCCAGCCCACCGAGCTCGACTGCAAGCTCACGGGCCAGGCGCCGTTCCGGGTGACGATGCAACAGATCTCGGGCGCGATCCAGGCATACGACTTCACGCTGGCGCGGCTCTCACGGCCGGACGGCTGTGCTGTGGTGGAGCCGCAGGCGTTCGTTGTCGCTCCGGACCTGAGCCCGGTAGCGCGCTGCCGCTCACTGCGGGTCTCCGAGCAGGCTCCCTACTCCTTCCAGCCGGTCACGACCGAGGGTTCCACCCTCTACGGTGGCCTGTACGGCCGCGACGGCACCCAGCTGTTCGGCAATTGCTGGCTGGGCACCGGCTGCGATCTGACACCCGGTGACTACACCTGGGCGGTCGAGGCCCGGAACGTCTCCGCCGGCCCGTTCGGGATGGTTTTCCACTCGGACAAGGAGACTCGGGGCTGCACTGCGGCCAACGACACCGGGCTGCTGTCCGGACCGGTCGCCGGCACCTTCGGCGGGCCGGGCCAGCAGCTCTGCCGCACCCTGCCGACTGCCACCGGGAAGGGTGTCTACCTGCTCAACCGGCCGCCCGCCGACGGCACCGGCGCCAAGGTCGTGGTCTACGACGCGGCCGGCGCCAAGCAGTGCGAGAACGGCGGATACTCCTCCGTCTGCAAGTTGACCGGCACCGCGCCGTTCCGCGCCGTTCTGGGCGGCACGCCGAACAAGGCGTACAAGCTGGTGATCCACCGGACCGGTGAGACGGCCGGCTGCGCCGCCTGGACGCGGAGCGGGTTCGACGGTACCTGGGGTGCCGAGGTCACGCTGACCGCGGAGGTGAAGCAGACCTGCCTTGCCCTGCCGGCCAGTCAGCACAGCACCGCCGAGATGGCCGACTACACCAACACGCAGAACAGGCTCAACGCCTCTCTGGAGGTGGTCGACCCCAAGGGTGACGTGGCGTGTTCGACCTCTTCCAGCTCGGCCTTCACCTGTGCCCTCACTGCCGGTGTGCCGTACACCGCGCTGCTCGTCAACTCGCAGTGGGGCGACAGCTACAAGCTGGTCCGGCGGGACATCTCGCCCACCGCGAACTGCCTCACCCCGAACGCGACCACGGTCGGCGGCCAGTCCACCCCGGTGGACCTGACCTCCGTGCTGGACGCTCGGTGCGTCCGGGTGAACGCCGCCGCCACGGACAAGCTCTGGCTGAGCGCACGGGCGACCAGCGGCTCGGTGCAGGTGCAGGTCGCCGATGCGACCGGTAAGAACATCTGCCTGCAGTGGGGCCTCTCCTGCCAGGTCACGGGCTCGACCTCGTACACCGTGGTCGTGCTCGCGGCCGGGTACCACGGCACGAACATCCACGCCAACGTGGACACCTGGAGGGTCGGTACGGCGGGCGGCTGGGCGCCGGAGTGCACCTCCCACCCGATCTCGGTGGAGGGCTTCTCGCTGCGGAGCGGCGTGTTCACCGAGTCCTCGTCCGCGTACTGCGCGGTGCTCGACATGAAGCCGTCGCAGTCCTTCAAGGTCTCCGGTACCACCAGCGGTTCCTACGCCAAGCAGCCGGCCGTGACCATATTCGGCCCGGCCAAGTGGGACAGCTCCGATCTCAGCTACCAGTGCAACAGCAACTACGGCCAGTTCGGCGCCCGGTGTCAGACCCTCAACGGCTCCGACGCCGGGCAGGCCGTGCTGATCATCAGCGCGGCGGGGGCGGCGACGCCGGTCGAGTACAGCGTGCAGGGGGAGTGCGACTCCAACGGATGTGTCGGCCTGCCGCGTCCGCCCCTGGTGCTGGGCTCGATCAGCCCCGCCACCGGCGCGGCCGGTACGCAGACCCAGGCCGTCATCCGAGGCACCGGCCTCACCCTGGGCACCACGCTGAAGCTGGTCCGCAACGGCACCTGGAGCAGCACCCAGCCGCTCATGAAGCCGCTCTCGGTCAGCCCCGACGGGACCTCGCTCCACGTCCTGGCCGACACCAACGGTCTGGAGCCGGGCAGCTACGACGTGGTGCTGGACGGTACCGGGAGCGGGTCCGGCCTCATCAACGCGTACACGGTGACGCCTGCGCCGACGGCGGCGAAGGGCCGGTTCGTCCCGGTTCCCCCGTCGCGCATCCTGAACACCGTCTCGGGCGTCGGTGCGCCCGCCGGGCGGGTCGGCCAGGGCGGCGTGGTGTCGCTGCGAGTCGCCGGCGTGGGCGGGATTCCGGCTACCGGTGTCACGGCGGTCGTGATGAACGTGACGGCCGTCAACCCCACGCGGAACAGTGCCATTTCGGTGTACCCGAGCGGTCAGGCGGTGCCCGACCTGCCGACCGTGAGCTTCGCGGCCGGGCAGAACGTTCCGAACCTGGTGACGGTCCCGCTGTCGAACGGGAAGGTGGACCTGCGCAACGCGTGGGGCGAGGTCGACCTCGGCGTCGACGTCGCCGGCTACTACACCGACAGTGGCACCGGCTCTTTCCTGCGCCCGGTCAACCCGTCGCGCATCCTGAACACCGTCTCGGGCGTCGGTGCGCCCGCCGGGCGGGTCGGCTGGGGCGGCGTGGTGCCGCTGCAGGTGACCGGTGCGGGCGGGGTCCCGGCCACCGGGGTGACGGCGGTCGTGATGAGCGTGACGGCCGTCAATCCCTCACGGACCGGCTATGTGACGGTGTATCCGAACGGTCAGTCGGTCCCCGACGCGTCGAACCTCAATTTCACCGCCGGGAAGAACGTGTCGAACCTGGTGACCGTTCCGGTAGGGGCGAACGGGAAGGTGAATCTGTACAACGCGTGGGGTGAGGTCGACTTCGGCGTCGACGTCCTCGGGTACTACACCGACTCGGGCGCCACCTACTCGGCGGCCGGGCTCGTAAGGCTGCTCGACACCCGCTACGGCGAGGGTGCCCGCGCCGGGACCTTGGGCGGGGCGGGCGATGTGGTCAGCCTGAAGGTGGCCGGGGTCGAGGGCGTGCCCGCGACCGGTGTCACCTCGGTGCTGCTGAACGTCACCGTCGTCTGGCCCACCAACACCAGCTTCCTGACGGTCTTTCCGCACGGGACCGACCGTCCGGACGCCTCGAACATCAACTACCGGCCGGGAGAGGTGGTGTCCGCCCTGGTGATGGTTCCGGTGGTGGACGGCCGGGTGTCGTTCGCCAACCAGTGGGGCAGCACCGATGTGGTCGCCGACCTGATCGGCTACTTCGCAGCCTGATCCCCGAGAACCCACAATGCCGCGCCGCCCGGTCACCCGGGCGGCGCGGCACTTTCGGTTCTCRGGACGACTAGCCGGACAGCCGGCGGGTCTCCGTCGCCAGGTGCTTCGCCAGCTCGGACTGGCGGACGTAGCCGCGGTGGTGGTGGCCCCGGATCACCGGGCGTTCGCTGCCGGGCTGGCGCAGCGCGGTGGGCGGGTCGGCGAGCCAGTGGTCGGTGATGCCCGGCTCGTCCAGCCGCTGGCCGCCGAACGGGTCGGTGGTGCGGTGGAAGTTGGCCCAGGTGAGGGCGGGGCCGCCGTCGGGCAGCGGGGCGTGCAGATAGGTCGGGAACCAGCGGCGGTACAGCCGGGGGACCGGGTTGCCGTACGTGACCACCGACAGTCGTGGGGTCGACTCCGGTGCGGTGGCGGCCAGTTGGACTACGGTGGCGGTGACGATCACCGCGCCCTGGCTGTGCCCGAGCAGGATCACCGCTCCGCCTCGTTCGGTCAGGTGCCGTACCCGCTCGGTGAGTTGGGGTACCGCCTGCTCGGCGTAGCTGGGCGGCGCGTAGGGGTGGAAGGAGCGCGGCCAGAAGGTCGCGATGTCCCAGACGATCGCGGTCAGCTTGCGGGTGTTCGGGTCGGCCAGCGCGTTGCGCACCAGCAGCAGCAGGGCCAGCGGGCCGAGCAGCAGGATGGTCCCGGCCACCGTGGCGCTGGGCGCCGGGACGGCGGACCAGATCAGGTTCACCTCCGGCTTGGGGCCCTTGCTCCACTCCAGCAGGTACGAGCAGCTGAAGGCGATCGCGGCGCCGGCCAGCAGCACCGCCGCCCCGGACAGCCCGCCCTCCAGCCAGCGCAGCAGCAGGGAGCCGATCATCTTGCGCCGTCGCACCATGGCCAGCCAGCGCCCGGCCGGACTGTCCGGGTGGGGCGCGGGATCGGTCAGGTCCAGATCCTCTTCCCGTCCCGCCGCTGCGGCCTGCCGTCGCCAGCGCGCCAGTTCGGGGACCAGGCTGTCCCGCCAGTCGCGGCGGTGCCAGAGCCAGACCACGCCGAACCAGAGCAGCAGCACCAGCATGCCGTCGATGCTGAACCGGGCCAGCGCCTCGGAGCCCGGCAGGATCTGCACCTGCGTCACCTCGCCGGTCGGCGCGTCCTTGGCGGGCGGGCTCAGCCAGTGCGCGGCCGACAGTGCCACCCCCGACCAGATCGCGAACAGCAGCCCGCTGCCCACCGCCACGGTGGAGAACGCGGGGGGCAGTCGGGGCAGGCCGTGCTGGCGGGTGCGGCGCTTGGCCCACCAGGCGACGGCCAGCATCAGCACACCGGCCGAGTACAGCACGCCGAGCAGCAGGTTGAAGGTGTCCAGCAGGTCCGGCATGCCGATCCCGACCCGGCTCACCCCGACCGCACCGGCCCGCCGGGAGCTCGGCTGCACGGCGCAGAGCACCCCGGCCAGCACCAGCAGCGCACCGGAGCCGCCGCAGAGGGTCCGGCGCGCCGCCCGGCCACCGGCCAGGGCGGCCCGCAGCCGGTCCACCAGCGCGGCGAAGGCGAGCACCACCAGGCCGATGACCAGGACAAGTTCGGTGCAGAGCACGGTGGTCGAGGCCCGGCCGCCGGTGGTGGCGGTGCGCAGCAGTACCAGCGCGAGCAGCGCCCAGGCGCCGGCGGTGTGCAGGGCCCGGTCCTGGGTGGCGTACCCGGAACCGTCCTGCCAGAAGTCGGCATCGGCGAGCTCGGCCCGGGAGAGGTCGTAGGAACCGCGCCTGCCTCCGACGGCCGCCTCCCAGCGGCGGTTCGGGCTGGTGCCCAGGTGCAGCAGCAGCACGACCAGGGCCGGCACGAGCGCGGCCAGCGCGGCGGCCAGGTACGGACGGTCCTGCAGTCGCAGCGCGTGCCAGAACGGCTGGGCCCGGCAGTTGGCGACGGCCAGGCACTGCCAGGCGGCCTGGTCCACGAACACCTGGGTGAGGAAGAGCAGGTAGGTCGCGGTCACGCAGAACGCCATCACCCGCACCATGGCCTGCTGGAACCGCAACTGGCTCCGGGTGCCCAGCGCCATCCAGCCCGCCATGTTGACGAACGCGAACGGCAGCAGCAGGAACCACAGCGCGGTCGCCCACGACCGCGAGGTCAGCCCGCCCCAGAAGTACGCCTCCCGGTGCCGCCCGGACGGCCGGGCGTCCCGCCCGCGCCAGATCCCGGCCAGCTTGCTGCCCGCGACCTGCCGCACCTCGGGATCGTCCAGCACCTCGGCCGGCCCGGAGCTGCCCCAGCCGTGCACCACCAGCTCAGTGACGCCGCCGCTGTCCACGTCGGTGGGGTAGTCGTAGTCCCCCGCATGGTCCTCGTCCGCCTGATGCACCGTCACCGAACCGCCCCCTGACACCCGCCGGTGATCGAACTGTCGGCCAGCACAGGGGAGTTGTCAACGGATCCGGCAGCCGGGGCGCCGAACCGGCGGTCGGCGCCCCGGTCGGGGTCAGATCAGCGGGCCGTACAGCTGGTTGCCCGGGGCGTCGGCGTCACGGCCGGTGTAGTACTCGCGCATCGCGGCCAGCAGCTCGGTCACGCTCAGCGCGCCGCTGCCGTCGGTGTCCAGGGCCTGGAAGGCGGCCTGACTCTCGTTCCGGCCGACGCCGAAGGTCTTCTGCCAGTCGTAGAACTCCTGGGCGCTCACCTCGCCGTCGCCGTCGGTGTCGAGCAGCGTGCAGATCGCCTCGGTGAGCGGGCGGAAGGTGGTGTCGAAGCCCTTGGCCGAGGCGATGAAGGCGCCCTTCATCCCGGCCCGGTACTCCGCCAGGCTGAGCCGGGAGTCGCCGTCGGTGTCGGCGGCGGCGTACAGCGCGTCCCAGAACTCGGTCATTCCCAGCATCAGCCGGGTGCCCCGGGGTGAGGTGGGCTGCTCGCCGAACTGGGCCAGCAGCCGGGTGCCGAGGGTGAGCAGGTCGTCGTGGTCGACCGAGCCCCGGCCTGCCGTGTCGATGTGCCCGAAGCACCGGTCGATCTTCTGGTCGAGCAGGCTGTCTTCGCTGATGACGGACATCGCAATCTCTTTCCGTGGAGGCGTACTTGATCCCCGGACCGACCATGGGCGGTGATCCGGAAGTAGGGTCTAAGACCGACCGGCAAATGGTGGGCGGATGAATGAGCGGCGTCCGGGCCGAGTCTGGGCGGTGCCGACGAGGGAGTAGCAGCGGAGCTGCGGCGACTGAGGAGAAGCCGTCCAGGCGACAGCCCGGGCGACGGGGCGGTGGCCGCCGTGAGATGGTCGAAGAGCTCCGGGCCGGCCGAGCCGGGCGCGATGCTGACGCCCTGCAGCCTGGTGGTGCGCAGGTAGGCGAGATTTCCTTCGCCGAAGGCGCCGCCGGTGAGGCCGGTGCCACCGACCATCGGCAGCACCGGCAGGGTGCCGATGTGGCTGTCGTTGACCTTCAACAGGCCGCCGTTGCTCACCTCTTCGGTGAAGCGCTCGATCACCCGGGGGTCGCGGGCCCAGAAGGAGTTGCGCAGCCCGTACCGGTTGCCGTTGACGAAGGCGATCAGCTGGTCCAGCAGCTCCTCGTCCGGGGCGTCGTCGGGGACGACCACGCACATCAGCGGGAAGAAGGTCTCCTCCCGGACGGCCCGCATCCCGGCCGCCGCCCGCAGGCCGTGGGCCCGCAGCAGCACCGGGCGGACGAACGGGCCACGGGCGCTCGGCGCGTCGTCGACGTCCACCAGCTCGCCGCCGCAGAGCAGTTCGGCTCCCTGCTCGACCGCGTCGGCCAGCACCTCCAGGCACTGGGCCCGCTTGACCACCGGGCTGAGCAGCACCTCGGGGTCACCGGGCGGGCCGATCCGCAGCGCGGCGACCCGGCGGTGCAGCAGCTCGGTGAACTCCTCGGCCACGGCCGGGTGGACCAGGGCGAACTTGGGGGAGAGGCAGAGCTGGCCGGAGGCGTGGTAGCGCTCGGCGGCGGCCTGGGCCGCCTGCGGGAGGTCGGCGTCCCGCCAGACCACCAGGGCGTCGTTGCCGGACAGTTCGAGGATCGGCTTCTTGCCGTACTCCAGGCAGGACTTGGCGACCTTGGCGCCGTTCTCCGCAGCGCCGAACCAGAACACGTCGTCGCAGTCCGGGGACTCCAGCCAGCTCTTCAGCAGTGGCCGGGCCGGACCGGCCAGCACGCTGAGCACGCCGGGCGGGGCACCGTACGCGGTCAGCAGCGGGGCCACGATCTCGTGGTAGACGAAGGCCGCGCCGAGCGGTGCGGCCGAAGGGGCGTTCAGCACCAGGGAGTTGCCGGCGGCCAGCACCAGGACGCCGAACATCGAGGTCCCGGCCGCCGCGTTCAGCGCCGGGTTGAGGCCGACCACCCCGTCGGGCTTGCGGACCAGCCGGATCCGCCGCCCGGCCTGCTCACCCTCCCACACGAGGCTCTGCCGGGCGTGCCGGAGCGAGGCCGGGTGGGTGATGCTCAGCATGAACGCCAGCTCCCACCGGGCGACCGTCAGCGGGTGGCCTTCGGCGACCAGGACCTCGGTGAACTCCTCGCCACGGGACAGCAGTTCACGGTGCACGGCCTCGGCGAAGGCCAGCCGGTGCGCCAGCGGCGTACGGGCCCAGGCCGGTTGGGCCTCCCGGGCCAGTACGAGGGCTGCCTTGGCCTGCTCCGGAGTGGACCGCGCCACTCGTCCGGCCAGCCGGGGGTCGCGCTCCGCTCCCTCGGCCGCCCGGCCGAAGTCCAGCCGGGCCTTGAGGGCCATCACGTCGTACGTCTCACGCAGCAGGGCCGAGGCGTGCGGCCAGTGGTACCAGCCCTCGCCGGGCTGCGGCTCGCCGCCGACCAGGACGGGATAGGAGTAGCGCATGCACTGATCCTGGGCCCGTCCACCGGGAGTTGACCATGGTCGGCGCGACTTGCAACCCGAAGGTGGGACTTTCCCTGCACAATGTGGACGTTTGCGGACAGGTGACAGCCCCGGACTCTCGCCGTGAGTCCGGGGCTGCTCTCCAGGCCCCCGAGGGGGTGGAGTCCGGTTACCGCACCGTCCCGGGTGCGGACCGGAGTCGATGGGTGATCAGAGGCGGGCGGCCAGTTCCTTGGCGGCGCGGGCGCAGTCCTGGGCGATCTTGTCCTCGTTCACGGTGGTCAGGTTGCCCTTCTCCACCACGGCGTTGCCGTTGACCAGCAGCAGCGCCAGCGGCGGGAGCGCGCCCAGGGTGAGCGCGGCGATCGGGTCGGCGATCGAGGAGTGCATGATGCCGTCGATCTTCCAGAGCGCCAGGTCGGCGAGCTTGCCGACCTCGATCGAGCCGATCTCGTTCTGCCGGCCGAGCACCCGGGCGCCGCCCATGGTGCCCAGGCGCAGCGCGCTGCGGCCGGTGAGCGCGGTCGGGGAGCCGTGCAGACGGTTGATCAGCAGCGCGTTGCGCAGCTCGGTGCCCAGCTCGCCGGACTCGTTGGAGGCGGTGCCGTCCACGCCGAGGCCGACCGGCACGCCGGCCTTGAGCATGTCCGGGACCCGGGCGATACCGGCCGCCAGACGGGCGTTGGAGGACGGGCAGTGCGCGACACCGGTGCCGGTCTCGGCGAACTTGGCGATGTCCGAGTCGTTCATGTGGACGCAGTGCGCCATCCAGACGTCCTCGCCCAGCCAGCCGGTGGACTCGAAGTAGTCGGTCGGGCCCATCCCGAACAGCTCCTTGCAGAACGCCTCTTCCTCGGCGGTCTCGGAGCCGTGGGTGTGCAGCCGTACGCCCTTGCGGCGGGCCAGCACGGCGGCCTCGCGCATGAGTTCGGTGGAGACCGAGAACGGCGAGCAGGGCGCGATGGCGATCTGCAGCATCGAGTCGAAGGAGGCGTCGTGGTACTTGTCCACGGCCGCCTCGGAGGCGATCAGGATGTCCTCGGTCTTCTCCACCGCGTGGTCCGGCGGCAGGCCGCCGTCCTTCTTGCTGCGGTCCATCGAGCCGCGCAGCGCGGTGAAGCGCATGCCGAGCTCCTGGACGGCCTCGATCTCGGCGCCGAGGATGTCGCCGCCGTCCTTCGGGAACACGTAGTGGTGGTCCGAGGCAGTGGTACAGCCGGACTTGAGCAGCGCGGCGGCCGAGCCCTGGGCGGCGGCGTGCACCAGGCGGTCGTCGATCCGGGCCCAGGTCGGGTAGAGCGCGACCAGCCAGTCGAACAGGATGTTGTCCTGGGCCAGGCCGCGGGTGATCCACTGGTAGAAGTGGTGGTGGGTGTTGACCAGGCCCGGGGTGATCAGGTGACCCTCGCCGTTGATCCGGCGCACCACGTTGTCCAGCCACTGCGGGGCGGGGCCGTTGCCGACCGACTCGATCCTGTTGCCGAGGACCACGACGTGGCCGCGGGCGTACTCGGTGTCGTTGGCGTCGACCGTGGCGATGGCGACGTTCTCGATCACGATCCGCTGGTCGGGGCGCGGGGGCTGGACTGCCATGGTGTTTCTCCTATGGGGGGAGGGTGAGGGACGCGCGGTGAGCGGTGCGCGCCCCTCACCGGTCAGGACGGTGTCGCCGTTGACACCGTCGCACCGGTGGAACCGCCGGATGAGGCCTGACGGTTGGCACCGACGTGGTGGAAGAGCAGGTTGAGCAGGACAGCCAGCACACAGCCGGCCGATATGCCGGAGTGCATCAGCGTGCGGACGGCCTCCGGGAAGGCGTCGTAGAAGGTCGGGGCCGCGATCGGGATGATGCCGACCCCGAGCGAGACCGAGACCAGGATGGTGTTGGCGCTGGACTCCATCCCCGCCTCGGCCAGGGTCCTGATACCGCTCGCCGCGACCGTGCCGAAGAGCACGATCCCGGCGCCGCCCAGGACGGGCGAGGGCACCAGCGAGACCAGCGAGCCGAGCACCGGGAAGAGCCCGAGCAGGATCAGGATGCCGCCACCGGCCGCGACCACGAACCGGCTGCGGATGTTGGTCAGTGCCACCAGCCCGATGTTCTGGGCGAAGGCGCTGGCCGCGAAGCCGTTGAAGACCGGGCTGATCGCGGTGGCCAGTCCGTCCGCCCGCAGGCCGGCGGCGAGGGTCTGCTCGTCGGCCTCGCGGTCGACGATCCGTCCCAGCGCCAGCATGTCGGCGGTGGACTCGGTCATCGACACGATCATCACGATGCAGATCGAGACGATCGCGGTGAGCTCGAAGACCGGGGCCCCGAAGTGGAACGGGGACGGCAGTGCGAACACCTCGGCCTGCGAGACCGCACCGAAGTCGGCCAGTCCGAGCGGGAAGGCCAGCGCGGTGCCGATGGCCAGCCCGACCAGCAGGGAGAGCTGCTGCCAGAAGCCGCGGAGCAGTTTGTTGCAGAGCACCACCGCGGTGAGGGTGAACGCGGCGAGGCCGATGGCCTTGACGGAGCCGTAACCGGGGGCGGCGGGTGAACCGCCACGCGCCCAGTTGACCGCGACCGGCAGCAGGGACACCCCGATGAGGGTGATCACGGTGCCCTGGACGACCGGCGGGAAGAACCTGATCAGCTTGCAGAAGTACGGTGCCGCGAGGAAGCACAGGAGCCCCGCGACGATCACCGCGCCGAAGATCACCGGCAGGGCCTTGTCAGGGCCGTGCTCCTTGGCGATCGCCAGCATCGGTGCGACTCCGGCGAACGAGACGCCGTTCACGAACGGCAGCCGGGCGCCGATTTTCCAGACCCCCAGGGTCTGGAGCAGGGTGGCCAGTCCCGCGGTGAACAGGCTGGCTGAGATGAGCAGGGCGAGCTCGGTGGGGGAGAGACCCACACCGGCACCGACGATGAGCGGGGGCGCGACCACGCCCGCGTACATCGCGGCGACGTGCTGGAGTCCGGTGGTGAAGAGTTTCACCTTCGGCAGCATCTCGTCCACGGGGTGGACCGCACGGCCGTCCGGCGTGTCGGGGAGGTTGGTTGACACACCGTCCGGCCGTGCAGGCCCGTTTGGGGTGGAACCGCCGTCTGTGGTTCGGGTTGAGCTGGTTGCCATGTCGAGCCCCTCTTGTGCTCGTGGCTCCCGGCGCGCCCGTGGCGCTGGAGATGTCCCGGAGGCGGGACGGCGGTGCAAGGGTCCTCCGGGATGTTTCTCCAGCTCCCCGGGCCGGCCGCCGTGAGGCGAGCACGATCTCCGGATGGTGGGGGTGGAGAAACAGGTGGAACGGATGGTGCGGGTACTGCGACCCGTCCGGCACCGTCCGGCCTGGTGTGGCCGGTGGGTGCAGCAGTGCTGGACGGTGTTCATGGGGGTGGGTCAGGCGACCGGGATGACCGGGACGACGCCCTCGCGGTGCACGGTGCCCTCGATCAGGCCGTACATCCGGTCGGCGGCGTAGTAGACCTCGTTCTCGTTCTTGAGACCGAAGGGCGACAGGTCGACCAGGAAGTGGTGCTTGTTGGGGAGTTCGAGCCGGACCTCGTCCACCTCGGCCCGGTTGTTCAGCACCCGGGTGCCCATCGAGTGCAGGGTCTGCTGCAGCGAGTACGAGTAGGTCTCGGCGAACGCCTCCAGCATGTGGCGGCGGATGTGCTGGTACGAGCGGTTCCAGTTCGGCTGGGCCTCGCCCTCGGCGCCACTGAAGCCGTACTTCCAACGGGCCGTCACCTGGGTGGCCAGGATGCGGTCGTACGCCTCCTGCAGGGTGGTGTACTTGTCCTTGATGTAGCCCCAGAACTCCGAGTTGGTGGAGTTCAGCACGGTCAGGTCCTTGAGACCGGAGATGACCTGGACGGTGGTGCCGTCATAGGTGATCTCGCTGGTCCGTACCTCGCCGCCGTTGCGGGTGAAGGAGTGGCCGACCTCCTCGGAACCGATGAAGCGCGCCGAGCTGTCCGGCGTCTTGATCCGGTCCCAGGTGTACTCCTCGATCCGGATCCGGGCCCGGTGGATCGGCTCGTTGTTGTCGACGAAGTGCTTCGCCAGCGTGATGCCGAAGGCCTCCGCCGACTCGATGCCGTACTCCTTGGCGAAGGCGTACACCGTGTTCTTGGTGGTGTCGGTGGGCAGGCAGTTGGCGTTCGAGCCGGTGAGGTGGACGTCGTCGAGGTCACCGGAGAGGGCGACCGAGACGTTCAGGTCCTTGATCTCGTGGCGGGTCGAGTCGCGGTAGACCCGGACGATGCGGTTCTCCGCCTTGCCGTACTGGTTCTGACCGAGCACGTGGGCCATGACATGGCTCCTAAGGGTTCCAGCGGTCTACTAGCTTCCGCGGTAGACCGAGTATCCGAACGGGTTGAGCAGCAACGGCACGTGGTAGTGGTGCTGCGCGGGCGCGACCGTGAAGACGATCGAGACCTCGGGGAAGAACGGCGGCTCCGCGGACTTCTTCGTGAAGTACGAAGCGGTGTCGAAGAGCAGCCGGACGACCGAGCCCGCCTCCACGGCCGGCAGGTCCTTGGCCCGGCCGTCGGAGTCCGTGGCGGAGGTGCCGAGCACCTGCCAGCCACCCTCGGTGTGCAGTGCGAGCTCGACCGGGACGCCCTCGGCCGGGCGGCCGAGGCTGGTGTCGAGCACGTGCGTGGAGATGCCAGTCATGGGTTGAATGACCTTACTGATGGCAGGAATTGACTGATCGACAGCGGATCAGGCCGCGTCGAACAGCCGGTTGATACGGATGTCGTTGATCTTGCGCAGCTCGCCCCGGACGATCTCCGCCTCGGTGGCGGCGTCGTGGGGGAAGCGCTCGCGCAGCGCGGCGAGCATGGTGCCGGCGGTGCGGCCGGTGGCGCAGATCAGGAACACGTGGCCGAACTTCGCCTCGTAGGCGGCGTTCGCCTCGTGCAGCTCGTCCAGGAGCGCGGAGTCGACTCCGTGGATGCCGGCCTGCTCGCGCTCGGAGGTGGCGTCGCCCGCCTTGGGCTTGCCGATCCGGGCGTGGCCGGCCATCGCGTCGGTGAGGTCCTGGACCGTCAGCTTCGCCATCGCCGCCTCGTTGGCGGCCAACAGCTCGGCCCGGTCGGACCAGGGCCGGGTCTCCGCGACAGCGGCGGCCCAGCTGGGGCTGGAGCAGATCTCTAGCAGCGTCTCCGTCAGCTCGCCGGCGGGGATCGCCGACAGTGCGTCAGGAGTGGTGGGAAGGTTGGTCACGGGTGGACCTCCTGAAGAGTGGTGCCACCCGCAAAAGCTAGATCCGCCACCCCCAGTCGTCAACACTTTGTTGAACTGTTGGTGGTTACGTTTTGATTCGGGCCGTGTGACCAGCCCTTTTCGTGTGCGATTAGCCAAGTGTGCCCGGCCCGCCGGGTCGGACAGACTGGGCTCAGCCGGTCTTCGAGCCGTCCTGCCGGTTGAGGTAGTTGTACACCGTGAACCGGCTGACGCCGAGCGCCGACGCCACCGTCTCCACCCCGTGGCGGACGGTGAACGCGCCGCGCTCCTCCAGGAGGGCGACCACGCGCTGCTTCTCCCAGCGGTCCAGCTCGGTCAGCGGACGGCCGTCGAACTGACGGGTCATCTCGGCCAGCAGCCGCTCCAGGGCGCTGCTCAGGTGCGGGAGGCGGACGGCGACGGCCGCCTGACCGTCCCACTCCAGCAGTACGTCGTCGGCCCGGGCCTCGTCGATCGAGACCTGGGTCGCGCCGACGGCCTCCAGCAGCGGCTTTATCGCCGCGGCGAGCGGGTGTTCCAGGGCGTCGCTCATGGGGTACCCACTCCTTCCTGGTGCTGGTCCAGCACGCTGACCTGGACCGAGATCCGGGTCGCGCCGGCAGCCAGCGTCTCGTGCAGCAACTTGGTCACGGCGGCGAGTACCTGTTCGGCCTCGCCCTCGGCGCCGGTCCCGAACGGACCGACCGCGACGTCCAGCCCGGCCTCGTCGACCACCTTGCGGGCGGCCACCGCGTGTTCGGGGAACGTGTCCAGCTCGAACGGCTCTGTCGTGAACTCCACCATCAATCGCACCTGCTCACTGTATCGATCAGGGGTCGGGGTGGAAGAGGTCGCCCCAGGGATGAGGGAGCTTCAACAAAATGTTGCGGCGGTCTTGACGGTCTCTCGGGTCGCGGGGCATGCTTCCACCAAGCAGAATCGCTCTTCCGGATCGTGGAAGTTGCGAACGGAAGAGTGAAAGGTGATTGACGTGACTGCCGCTTCCAAGCTGAGCTACACGGTCAACCTGTCGATCCTGTTCAGCGAGCTTCCGCTCCTGGAGCGCCCCGCCGCCGCCGCGGCCGCCGGCTTCACCGCCGCCGAGCTGTGGTGGCCGTTCGGTGAGAACCACACCCCCTCGGACGCCGAGCAGGACGCGCTCCGCAAGGCCTTCACCGACGCGGGCGTCCAGCTCACCGGCCTCAACTTCCTGGACGACCTGACCAAGGGCGCCCGCGGCACGGTCTCCGTACCGGCCGAGAGCGAGCGCTTCCGGGAGAACATCCCGGTCGCCGTCGCGCTCGCCGAGTCGCTCGGGACCAGGGCGCTCAACGCGCTCTACGGCAACCGGGTGGAGGGCGTCTCCGCCGCGGAGCAGGACGAGCTCGCACTGGAGAACCTCACCCTCGCCGCGCAGGCCGCCCACTCGATCGGTGCCGTGCTGCTGATCGAGACCCTCAACAAGGCCGAGTCCCCGGACTACGCGCTGGTCACCGCCGAGGCCGCGATCGCGGTCGTCGACAAGGTGAACGCGGCCACCGGCCTGGGCAACGCGAAGTTCCTCTGCGACCTCTACCACCTGGCCCGCAACGGCGAGGACCTGGCGGCCGTGATCGCCACCCACGCCGACAAGATCGGCCACGTGCAGATCGCCGACACCCCGGCCCGCAACGAGCCCGGCACCGGCGAGCTGGACTTCGAGGACCTGTTCGCCCGCCTCCTTGCGGCCGGCTACACCGGCCGGATCGGCCTCGAGTACCGCCCGGCGAACGGCGTCAGCGCCGACAGCTTCGAGTGGCTCCCGCGCGAGTACCGCGCCGGCTGAGCCGTCCGGTTCAGAGCCCTCTCCCACCCTCCAAGTACGAAGGAACGCGACGCATGAGCGCCTCCCGCAAGATCGCCTTCATCGGCCTCGGCATCATGGGCAGCCCGATGGCCGCCAACCTGGTGAAGGCCGGCCACGACGTCACCGGCTTCAACCTGACCCAGCCCCCGATCGACGCCCTGGTGGCGGCCGGCGGCAAGGGTGCGAGCTCCATCGCCGACGCGGTGAAGAACGCCGAGATCGTCATCACCATGGTCCCCGCCGACCCGCAGGTCGAGCAGGTCATCCTCGGCGAGGACGGCGTGCTGGCGAACGTGGCCGAGGGCACCCTGGTCATCGACATGTCGAGCATCACCCCGCAGACCTCGATCAAGGTCGAGGCCGCCGCCAAGCCGAAGGGCATCCGCACCCTGGACGCCCCGGTCTCCGGTGGCGAGGCCGGCGCGATCGAGGCCGTGCTCTCCATCATGGTCGGCGGCGACACGGCCGACTTCGCCGAGGCGAAGCCGATCCTGGACGCCCTCGGCACCACGGTCATCCACGTCGGCCCGGCCGGTGCCGGTCAGACCGTGAAGGCCGCCAACCAGCTGATCGTGGCCGTCAACATCCAGGTGCTGGCCGAGGCCGTGGTCTTCCTGGAGAACGCGGGCGTCGACCTCCCCGCCGCCCTCGACGTGCTCGGCGGCGGTCTGGCCGGTTCGACCGTGCTGAACCGCAAGAAGGCCAACATGATCGACCGTCAGTTCGCCCCGGGCTTCCGGATCGACCTGCACCACAAGGACATGGGCATCGTCACCGACGCCGCCCGCGCCGTCGGTGCGGCCCTCCCGGTCGGCGCGGTGGTGGCCCAGCTGGTCGCCTCCGCCCGTGCCAACGGCGACGGTTCGCTGGACCACTCGGCCCTGCTGCGGGGCGTCGAGCGCCTCTCGGGCCGCGAGGTCAAGTAACCCCATAGCTCCTCCTGGTGGCGTGTACCTGTCCGGTCGTGCCCGCGCCACCAGGAGGCCAGGTTCGGTCGGCAGGCGGGCTGGGGCTCATACCGCTCCCCTGCCGACCGTCCCAAAACCGGTGACACACGCACTACCCTCCCGGGTGCACTTCGGTCGTGCTCGCGTGTGTCACCCGGCCCCCTCCTTCGCCGAGGGGAGCCTCTCGTACGTCGGAAGCGGGACGAGAGGAACGGCGGGGAGGGGGCGCACCCCCAAACTTCTGGGCACATTGCATTTGGACGCGAGCGATTTTGAACGCCAGCGATACGGAAAGAGGCCCACGCATGCCCGTCACCCCCACTCAGGGTCATGTCGTCGTCGCCCCCGACAAGTTCAAGGGCACGTTGGAGGGCGCCGAGGTCGCCGCCCGGATCGCGGCCGGCATCCGCCGGGTCGCCCCCGGCGTGGAGATCCGTGAGCTCCCGGTCGCCGACGGCGGCGAGGGCACGCTGGCCGCCGCGGTGGCCGCAGGCTTCAAGCGGGTCGCCGTGAAGGTGGCCGGTCCGACCGGCCTGCCGGTGGACGCCGCGATTGCGCTGCGGGACGACACCGCCGTGGTCGAGCTGGCGCAGTCCTCCGGACTGGCCCGGCTCCCCGGCGGCCGGACGGCCCCGCTCGCGGCCGGCTCCTACGGCGTCGGTCAGCTGATCGGACGCGCCGTCAGCCTCGGCGCGAAGCGGATCGTGCTCGGTCTCGGCGGCAGCGCCTGCACCGACGGCGGTGCGGGGATGGTCCAGGCGCTCGGCGTCGGCCTGTACGACGCCGACGGCACCGAGCTGGCGCCCGGCGGCGCCGCGCTGCGCAAGCTGGCCAGGATCGACCCGGGGTCGCTTGCCGACACTCTCACCGGCGTCGAGATCGTGGTCGCCTGCGACGTGGACAACCCGCTGCTCGGCACCCGTGGTGCGACGGCCGTCTACGGCCCGCAGAAGGGTGCGGACGGCGACGACCTGCTGATTCTCGAAGAGGGCCTGACCCGTTGGGCGGACGTGGTCCGCGACACCACGGGCCGGGACTTCCGGAACGCCCCCGGCGCCGGGGCCGCAGGCGGGGTGGGCTTCGCCGCCCTCGCGCTGCTCGGCGCCACCATGCGGCCCGGCATCGAGCTCCTGCTCGAGCTGCTGGGCTTCGACGAGGCCGTGCGTGGGGCACGCCTCGTCGTTACCGGCGAGGGTTGCCTGGACGCGCAGACGCTCCACGGCAAGGCCCCCGCCGGCGTCGCTGCGGCGGCCACTCGGGCGGGGGTTCGGGTGGCCGCCGTCGCCGGACGGCTGGAACTCTCGGAGGACCAGTGGCGGGCGGCGGGCTTCGTGGCGGCGTACGCGCTGACCGACCTGGCCGAGCGGCCGGGCGACAGCATGACCAAGGCGGGCGAGCTGGCCGAGGTGGCCGGAGAGCGCCTCGCGGGCGATCTGCTGCAGTCCTGACTCATCGTACTTTCCTACATTGACGTTTTGTTGAAGGCGGGCCTAGGCTCCCGGTTCACGGGCCCCAACTGCCGGGCGCGCCTTCGGTATACCCCCACTCGTACTATCGGTTCGGAGGTCCCAGATGCCCCTCAGTGAGACGCCCGCGATCACGGCGGTGATTCGTTCCCGCCGGGTGGTCCTGCCTGACGGCGAGCGTCCCGCTGACGTGCTGATCCGGGACGGCAGGATCGAGCAGATCGCCGAGTACGGCTCGCTGCTGGTGGGAGACCGGCAGCTGACCGACCTCGGTGACACCGCGCTGCTGCCCGGCCTGGTCGACAGCCACGTGCACGTGAACGAGCCCGGCCGGACCGAGTGGGAGGGCTTCGCCACCGCCACCCGGGCGGCCGCCGCCGGCGGGGTCACCACGATCATCGACATGCCGCTGAACTCCATCCCGCCCACCACCACGGTGGACGGCCTGGCGGCCAAGCGGAAGATCGCCGAGGGTCAGGCCTGGGTCGACCTCGGTTTCTGGGGCGGCGCGATCCCCGGCAACGTCGAGGACCTCGAACCCCTGCACCGCGAGGGCGTGTTCGGCTTCAAGAGCTTCCTCGCCCCCTCCGGGGTGGACGAGTTCCCGCACGTCGAGCAGGCCGACCTGGAGCTGGCGCTGGCCGAGCAGGCCAGGATCGGCGCGCTGGCCATCATCCACGCCGAGGACCCGGCCGTGCTGGAGGCCGCCCCGCAGCAGCCGGGCGTGCACTACCGCGACTTCCTGGCCTCCCGCCCCGACGACGCCGAGGCGGCGGCGGTGGCCCGACTGCTCGACACCGCCCGCCGGACCGGCGCCCGGGTGCACATCCTGCACGTCTCCTCGGCCGCCGTGCTGCCGCTGCTCCGGCAGGCCCGCGCGGACGGTGTCCGGGTGACCGCCGAGACCTGCCCGCACTACCTCACGCTGGCGGCGGAGGAGGTGCCGGACGGCGACACCGCGTTCAAGTGCTGCCCGCCGATCCGGGACGAGTCCAACCGTGACCAGCTCTGGGCGGCGCTCGCCGACGGCGAGTTCATCGCGGTGGTCTCCGACCACTCGCCCTCCACCCCGGATCTGAAGCTGCTGCAGAAGTACGGCGGCAGCGGTGACTTCGCGGCCGCCTGGGGCGGTATCGCCTCGCTCCAGCTCGGCCTGCCGGCCATCTGGACCGAGGCCCGCCGACGCGGCCACTCGCTCTCCGACGTGGTGCGCTGGATGAGCAGCGGCCCGGCCTCGCTGGTCGGTCTGACCGGCACCAAGGGCGCCATCGCGGTCGGGTACGACGCGGACCTGGTGGCCTTCGACCCGGACGCCGAGTTCGCCGTGCACGCCGAGAACCTGCACCACCGCAACCCCGTCACGCCGTACGCGGGGAAGACCCTCAGCGGCTCCGTCCGCACCACCTGGCTCCGTGGGCAGGTCGTGGACGTCGACGCCGCACCGTTCGGCCGTCAGATCACTCGAAACTAAAGGAGACTCAAGTGAGTACCAGTCAGTCCCCGAGCGCTCCGTTCACCGAGCTGGTCAACCTGGCCTCCCGCCTGCTGGGCGCCGGTGTGGTGGCCACCAACGAGGACACCTTCGCCGACGCGGAGAACCTGCTGGTCGCCAAGCCCGCCGAGTTCCGCCCGCACACCTTCGGCCACAAGGGCCAGATCATGGACGGCTGGGAGTCCAAGCGCCGCCGTGGCGTCTCGGCCGAGCAGCCGCACCCCACCGACGATGACCACGACTGGGCGATCGTCCGGCTCGGCGTGGCCGGCGTGATCCACGGCGTGATCGTGGACACCGCGTTCTTCACCGGCAACTACCCGGAGACCGGTTCGGTGCAGGGTGCCTCGATCCCCGGGCACCCGTCGCCGGAGGAGCTGGCCGCCGCGGAGTGGGTCGACCTGGTGCCGCGTACCACGCTCAAGGGCAACACCGCCCACGAGTTCGAGGTCACCGACCCGACCCGGTACACCCACGTCCGGCTGAACATCTGGCCGGACGGCGGTGTCGCCCGGCTGCGGGTGCACGGCGAGGTGGTGACCGACCCGCGTGAGCTGGACGGCCTCACCTTCGACCTGGCCGCCCAGGAGTTCGGTGGCGTGGCCGAGGCCGCCTCGGACCGTTACTTCTCCTCCCCGCACAACCTGAACGCTCCGGGCCGCGCCTCCGTCATGGGCGACGGCTGGGAGACCCGGCGTCGGCGCGACAAAGCCAACGACTGGGTACAGATCGCCCTGGCCGGGGGCGGCGAGGTCCTGGCCGCCGAGGTGGACACGTCCTACTTCGTCGCCAACGCCCCTGGCTGGGCCGACCTGGTGGGCTACGACGCCTCCAACGGCGGTGACCCGTCGTCGGATGCCGACGGCTGGTTCGAGCTGCTGCCCCGGACCCGGCTCCAGCCGGACACCCGGCACCGCCTCCGGCTGACCGCCGGACGGACCGTCACCCACGTGCGGATCAACGTCTACCCGGACGGCGGCCTGGCCCGCCTCCGGCTGACCGGCAGGCTGACCGAGGCCGGCCGCGCCGCCCTCGCGCTGCGCTGGTTCAACACCGTCCCGGCCACCGAGGCGGCCGCCGCGCTGACCGAGGCCGGACTCACCGCGGCGGAGGCCACCGAGCTGACCGCCGCCCGTCCGCTCGCGGACGCCGCCGCGACCACCGCCGCCGTCGCTGCCCTGCAGCCGACCGACGGCCCCGACGGCGAGCAGTCCTCCCGCCGCCGTTCGGCCATCTGGCGCCTGCTCGGCGTCTGACCCTCCTCCTGCACCTACTGAAGGACCGTCATGTCGAAGACCCTGACCACCGAGTCCGGCGCCCCGATCGCCGACAACCAGAACTCCGCCTCGGCCGGCGAGTACGGCCCGCTGCTGATCCAGGACCAGCAGCTGCTGGAGAAGCTGGCCCGCTTCAACCGCGAGCGCATTCCGGAGCGCGTCGTGCACGCCCGTGGCTCCGGCGCCTACGGCTACTTCGAGGTCACCGACGAGGTCTCGCAGTACACCCACGCGGACTTCCTCGCGGAGGTCGGCAAGCGCACCGAGGTCTTCCTGCGGTTCTCCACGGTGGCGGGCAACCTCGGCTCCAGCGACGCGGTCCGCGACCCGCGCGGCTTCGCGCTGAAGTTCTACACCGCGCAGGGCAACTACGACCTGGTCGGCAACAACACCCCGGTGTTCTTCATCAAGGACCCGATCAAGTTCCCCGACTTCATCCACTCGCAGAAGCGCGACCCCTTCACGGGCGTGCAGGAAGCCGACAACGTCTGGGACTTCTGGGCCCACTCGCCGGCCTCCACCCACCAGATCACCTGGCTGTTCGGCGACCGCGGCATACCGGCCTCGTACCGCCACATGAACGGCTACGGCTCGCACACCTACCAGTGGGTCAACTCCCAGGGCGAGGCGTTCTGGGTCAAGTACCACTTCAAGACCAACCAGGGCATCCGCTCGCTGGACGGCGGCCAGTCGGCCGAGGTGCTCGGCGCCGACGCCGACAGCCACCAGCGTGACCTGCACCAGGCGATCGAGCGGGGCGTCTTCCCGTCCTGGACCCTGTACGTGCAGCTGATGCCGGTCGCCGAGGCGGCGGACTACCGCTTCAACCCGTTCGACCTGACCAAGGTCTGGCCGCACGCGGACTACCCGCTGGTCAAGGTCGGCCGCCTGGTGCTGAACAAGAACCCGGAGAACGTCTTCGCGGACGTGGAGCAGTCGGCCTTCTCACCGAACAACTTCGTCCCCGGCATCGGCCCCTCCCCGGACAAGATGCTCCAGGGACGCCTGTTCGCGTACGCCGACGCCCAGCGCTACCGCCTCGGGGTCAACCACACCCTGCTCGCGGTGAACGCCCCGAAGGCGACCGAGGCCGCCAACTACGGCCGGGACGGTCTGTCGGCGGTCAACGCCGCCGGCCGTGGCAAGAACTACGAGCCCAACTCGTACGACGGCCCGGCGCAGACCGACGCCCCGCTGGCCGCCCCGGTCCGGCTGGACGGCCACACCGGGACGTACACCACCCCGGCGCACACCAAGGACGACGACTTCTTCCAGGCCGGTGAGCTCTACCGCCTGATGTCGGACGGCGAGAAGTCCCGCCTGATCGACAACATCGCGGGCTTCCTGGCCCAGGTCAGCCGGGACGACATCGTCGAGAAGAACCTCGCCCACTTCCACGCGGCCGACGAGGAGTACGGCGCCCGCCTGGCGGCCGCTGTCGCCAAGCTCCGCGCCGGTAACGACAACTGACCAACCCTCATCGGTGACCGGGCGCACACCCGGTCACCGACCGACGGGCCTCTCCCCCCAGGGCAGTGGGGGAGGGGCCCGTTTCGGCGTTCCCTGGCATATGCCAACTGAGCAGGTGTCGACTCGGGCCGGTGCGCGGGCGCCCGGGTGGTTACGCTGGACTGATTGGCAGGGACGGGGAAGGGGACGCCATGTCGGTACGGGGACAGGGGGCTTCGGTCTCGGCCGGGCCGTTCGGGGTGATGCGGCGCGCCCTGCGGGTGCTGGAGACGGTGGACCGCCACCCGGGCGGGGTGCCCGAGGCGGTGCTGGCGCGGGAGTTGGGGCTGCCCGGGGTGGTGGTCAGGGAACTGGCCGAGGCGCTGGAGCTGGAGGGGTACCTCGCGCTGGAGGACGGGCTCTGGGTGCTCGGCGGGGCGGTCGCGGTGCTCGGCCAGCAGAACCGGGAGCAGCTGGTCCGGGTCAGGATGGAGCACCGGCTGGCCGAGCTGCGGGACGAGCTGGGCGCGGCGGTGTACTTCAGCCGGTACCACGACGGGGAGTTGACGGTCGAGGTGGTCTCGGCGGCCGAGCACGCCCCGGCGGTCCGCGAGTGGGTCGACTTCCGGGCCACCGCGCACGCCAGCGCGATCGGCAAGTGCCTGCTCAGCCAGCTCGACCACGACGGCCGGCGGGACCACCTCTCCCGGCACCCGGTGGCCCGGCTGACCGCCCGCACCATCACCGACCAGCAGCAGCTGATGCACCGGCTGGAGTGCCAGCCCGCCACGGTGCCGGTGCTCGACATCCAGGAGTACGCGCTCGGTACGGTCTGCGCGGCCGTGCCGGTCA
Organism: Kitasatospora sp. Root107; assembly: GCF_001424875.1. Taxonomy (GTDB): domain Bacteria; phylum Actinomycetota; class Actinomycetes; order Streptomycetales; family Streptomycetaceae; genus Kitasatospora. The sequence continues at coordinate 328,214 of NZ_LMCT01000072.1, forward strand.
CGGCCGGCAGCACGGTGGGCTGCCTGGCCACCTCGCTGCCGGTCGGTCAGGTGCACCGGCTGCGGGCGGCGGCGGAGCTGCTGGCCGAGCGGGCGGCGCCGCTGATGCTGGCGATGGCGGTCTGAGGCGGCGGTTGCGGGCGGCGGGGTTATTAGACTGGCTGTCGATAAGAACGGCCGAACCCCTTGTGGGCGGTCGTACCCGCGAGTAGGTTGCCTGGAGTCGAGCCGCCCACCCCTCGGCCAGGAGGTCCGCCATGCCGCCCCGCCCCGTTGTGCCCCCCGCCGTCCACGACAGCCTGGTGCTGGAGCCCCGTGACGTCCGGTTCGACTGGTCGCAGCTGCCGCTGCACTGGATCCCGGACGAGCCGATGGCCACCCACACCGTCAACGTCCTGCACCTGCTGCTGCCCGAGGGTGAGCGCTGGTTCGTCGAGGTCTTCAAGGACGCGCTCCCGCTGATCACCGACGACCAGCTCCGCGAGGAGGTGCTCGGCTTCATCGGCCAGGAGGCGATCCACGCCGAGGCGCACCAGGAGGTGCTGGACCACCTGCTCGGCCAGGGCCTCGACCCCCGGCCGTACGTCCGGCAGGTCACCTGGCTGTTCCGCCGGGTGCTCGGCAAGCGGCCCGGCCTGACGCCCGCTCAGCAGCGGGAGAACCTGATCGAGCGGGTCGCCTTCGTGGCCGCGATCGAGCACTTCACTGCCTTCCTGGGCAACTGGGCGCTCAACTCACCCGGCCTGGACCGGGCCAAGGCCGACCCCACCATGCTCGACCTGCTGCGCTGGCACGGCGCCGAGGAGGTCGAGCACCGCAGCGTCGCCTTCGACCTGATGGTCCATCTGGACCCGGGCTACCTGCGGCGGCTGCGCGGCATGCTGGTCTCCGGTCCCACCCTGATCCACCTCTGGATCCGCGGCGTCCGCTTCCTGCTCGCCGCCGACCCCAGCCTGAACGGCTCGGTCCGGCCCACCTGGCGCGAGGCCCAGCGGATCGCCCGCCGGGGCCTGCTCCCCGAGCCCTCGCGGATGGCCCGCTCGGCGCTCCGCTACTTCCGCCCGGGCTACCACCCCACCCAGGAGGGCTCCTCCAGCCAGGCCCTCAGCTACCTGGCCGGCTCCCCGGCCGCGCGGGCTGCTGCCGCAGGCTAGGCAGCTGCTCAACCGTGTGAAACCAGGGGCTCGGGGAACTGCGAGGAGATCTGGCGTGCGGGTCACTGCGAAAGTGCCTGACCATTCACGCACGTTGAACGCTCCTGAGGTCGGCGCCGCCGTTCCCCGGGCCCCTACCTTCCGAACCTTGTGCCTTGGAGCTGCCCCGATGGACCTCGAAGCGTTGCCGCCGGATCTGTACGGCCGCCCCCAGCCGGACGGCTTCCTGCGGCGGATGACCGCGTTCGCCGAGTGGTACGACCCGATGATGGGGCGGCCGGGGCTGCGCCGGAGCCCGCGCCGGCCCGGCCCGAGGCCGACGCCGCCGCTGCAACTGGTGGTCACCGTGCACCGGTCGGTCGCCGAGGACGTGGTCGAGCTGCGGCTCGCCGACCCGGGCGGGAGCCCGCTGCCGGCCTGGCAGCCCGGCGCGCGGATCGAGCTGACGCTGCCCTCCGGCCTGGTGCGGCACTACTCGCTGTGCGGCGACCCGGCCGACCGGAGCAACTACCGGATCGCGGTCCGCCATCTGCCCGAGGGCGGTGGCGGTTCGGCCGAGATCCACGACCGCCTGCACCCGGGGGTGCGGCTCACCGCCCGTCGGCCCCGGAACGGCTTCGCGTTCTGTGCCGAGCCGGCCGTGCTGCTGCTGGCGGGCGGGATCGGCATCACCCCGCTGCTGCCGATGGCCCGGCAGGCCCAACACCTCGGTCTGGACTGGCGGTTGGTGCACGTCGGCCGCAGCGCCGAGTCGATGCCGTTCACCGAGGAGCTGCGCGCGCTGGACCCGTCCAGAGTCGAGTTCCTGACCGAACTCACCCCGGCCGCCGAGCTGTTGGCCCGCGCCCCGCGCGGTGCGGCGGTGTACTGCTGCGGCCCGGCCCCGATGCTGGCCGCCGTCCAGCAGGCGTACGACCCGGCCGTCACCCGCGCTCTGCACTTCGAGCGCTTCGGTGCCGCCCCGATCCTGAACGGCCAACCGTTCACGGTCCAACTCGGCGAGGACGGCGCACAGTTGACCGTCCCCGCCGACCGCTCCGCGCTGGACGTGCTGCGCGAGGTCCGCCCCGGGCTGCCGTACTCCTGCCACCAGGGCTTCTGCGGCACCTGCAAGGTAGGACTGATCAGCGGCACACCCGTTCACCGCGATCGCCGTCTCACCGAGGAGGACCGGGCCGCCGGGGCGTTCCTGCCCTGTGTCTCCCGGGCTGCCGAGGGCGAGACCCTGGTACTGGAGGTCTGACCGATGACGTTCCCCTTCACGGAGCACGACCTCACCCGGTTCCGGGAGACCCAGCAGCTCGCGTACCACTGCGCCGAGCAGGTCGCGGCCTGGATCGAGCCCGGGGTGACGGAGCGGCAGGCCACCGGCAAGCTGCGCCAGTGCCTGGTCGCGGCCGGTGTGCAGGACTTCTTCCACGTGCCGTTCGCCTGGTTCGGCGACCGGACGGCGTTCCGGCACTTCCACACCCCGCTGCAGTTCTTCGCGGGCAGCCGGAAGCTCGAGGAGGGCATGCCGTACGTGCTGGACTGCGCCCCCGTGGTGGACGGCTACACCGCCGACATCGGCTACGGCGGCAAGGTCGGCGAGAACCCGCTCTGGGACAAGCTGGCCGGGGACCTCAAGGTCTACCGGGAGCTGATCCTGCGCGAGGTGCAGGCCCGGAAGCCGCTGAACGAGATCTACGCCGCCGTGGACGCCCAGATCGCCGCGCACGGCTACGACAACCGGCACAAGGTCTACCCGGGCCGGGTGATCGGCCACCAGGTGACCCGGATGACCGCGCGCGGCCCGGCCGGGGTGAACCTGTTCGGCTTCGGGGTGCGTACACTCCAGACGCTCGGCCGGGAGCTGATCAGCGAGCGGCTGCACGGCCGGTCACCGCTCTGGGCCGACGGCCGCTCCTCCCGGCACGCGCCGACGCCGGGGATCTGGGCGGTCGAGCCGCACATCGGCTTCCGCGAGGTCGGCATCAAGTTCGAGGAACTGCTGGTCGTGACGGACGACGACGCCTACTGGCTCGACGACGACCTGCCGCACGTCCGCCGCTGGACCACCACCGAGGGAGCTGCCCGATGATCAGCCGCCGCACCGTCGACTCCGGCGGCCTGCCGCTCGCCGTCTTCGAGCAGGGCGACCCCGCCCACCCGACCGTGATCCTGGTGCACGGGTATCCCGACACCCACGTGGTCTGGGACGACATCGCCGAGGACCTGGCGGTCGACCACCACGTGGTCCGCTACGACGTACGCGGCGCGGGGGAGTCCGGCGTCCCCTCCGCGCGCCGGGAGTACCGGCTGGAGCTGCTCGGCGCCGACCTGTTCGCGGTCGCCGACGCGGTCAGCCCCGACGCGCCCGTGCACGTGGTCGCGCACGACTGGGGCTCGGTGCAGTCCTGGGAGGCCGTCACCGAGCCGGGCGCCGAGCAGCGCATCGCCTCGTACACCACGATGTCGGGGCCCTGCCTGGACCACCTGGGCTTCTGGATGCGCAAGCGGTTCCGCCGTCCGACGCCCCGTCACCTGCGGCAGTTGCTGGTGCAGGGTGCGCACTCCTGGTACATCACCGCCTTCCACCTGCCGCTGCTCGCCCCCGCCACCTGGAAGCTCTGGCTGGCCAAGTCCTGGCCCCGGGTGCTGCGTGACCTGGAGGCGGTCAACCCGCGCCCCGGGCACCCGCAGGCCACCCTGAAGCAGGACGCCGTACGCGGGATCGAGCTGTACCGGGCCAACATGCGGCCGACCATCCGCAGCCCGCGCGAGCGGTACACCGAGGTCCCCGTCCAGCTGCTCACGCTGAGCCGGGACCACTACGTGCAGGAGTTCCTCTCCGAGGGCCTGGAGCACTGGGTGCCCCGGCTGACCCGACGGACCGTCAACGGCACCCACTGGTCGGCGCTGCTGGAGCACGGCCCGGTGGTCGCCTCGCACGTCCGCAGCTTCACCGCCGCCGTCTCGGCCGGCTCCGAGCCCGAGGCGACCGGTGAACTGGTGGTGATCACCGGCGCGGGCAGCGGCATCGGCCGGGCCACCGCGCTGGCCTTCGCGGCCGAGGGAGCGCGGGTGGTGGTCTGCGACCTGGACCTCGAATCGGCCGTCCGCACCGCCGAGTTGTGCACCCTGAGCGGCGGTACCGGGTACGCGCACCAGCTGGACGTCAGCGACGGCGCCGCTTTCGACGCCTTCGCCCAGCAGATCGCCGCTGAGCACGGCGTCCCCGACGTACTGGTCAACAACGCCGGCATCGGCCACTCCGGCACCTTCCTGCAGACCACCGAGAAGGAGTGGCAGCGGGTCCTGGACGTCAACCTCTGGGGCGTCATCCACGGCTGCCGCGCCTTCGGCACGTTGATGGCCG
>NZ_LMCT01000072.1:332763-378090 GCF_001424875.1 Kitasatospora sp. Root107
CATCGTCAACCTCGCCTCGGCCGCCGCCTACCTGCCCTCCAAGGCGCTGGCCGCGTACGCCACCAGCAAGGCGGCCGTCCGGATGCTCTCCGACTGCCTGCGCGCCGAACTCGCCTCCTCGGGCGTCGGGGTCTCGGCGATCTGCCCCGGCCTGGTCAACACCAACATCACCCGCACCTCCACCTTCTCCGCCACCACCGCGGACGAGCAGGCCGCCAAGCAGGACCGCGCCGCGAAGCTGTACGCCCGCCGCAACTTCCCGCCGGAGAAGGTCGCCACCGAGATCGTCCGCGCGGTCCGCCGCAACAAGGCACTGGTCCCGGTGACGGTCGAGGCCAAGGGCGCCCACCTGCTCAGCCGCCTCGCCCCCGGCCTGCTCCGGCTGGCCGCCCGGCTGAACGTCACCTGATCCCCCATCCCCCGGGCGGGGGAGGAGGATCGGTCCGACGCCGGATGTGGGGGCGTACGGGCCCCTGGAACCGTGACTCCTGAGCACGTTTCCCCCAGGAGGTTCACGCGATGTCCGCCAGCACTGCCGCACGGCCCACCGAGGTCCCGCCGCCGCCCCGGTGGGCCGTCCGGGCCGCCTACGCGTCCGCGCTCTCCGCGACGCTCGGCTTCGTCCCGCTGCACACGGTGTGGGCGGTGGGCGTCCCGCTCTGGGCCGACCCGGGGAAGTTCCGCGACTGGTACGCCGAGGGCGGTGGGCCGTACCTGTTCGTGCTCAACGGGATGGCCGCGCTGGCGGGCCTGCTGGCCTTGAGCCTGGTGCGGCCGTGGGGGCTGGTGTTCCCGCGCTGGGCCCCGCTGCTGGCGGGCCGTCAGGTCCCGCGCCGGACCCTCGCGGTCACGGCCTTCGCGGTCGCCGCCTTCCTGCTGCTGTACACCGTCTTCGCGGCCGTGCTGACGGCCGTCCGGTTCGACGAGCCCGGGATCTTCAGTCCGTGGATCGTGGTCTACGGGATTCCGCAGTTCCTGGTCTGGGGCATCGGCCTGCTGGTAGCTGCCCGGTCCTACCGGGCACGGATCGTCTGTCGGTGAGCACCACTGGGTCTGAACCCGGTGGACTACTCGTGATCAGGCGTCAAGGTTGCTGCGTAGTGCCGCTGTACCGAGGCACCGGCCTTCTCGTAGGCAGAAGGTCACGGCCCCGTACTCTTCGCTCATGCATCTTGGAAGATCCATAGCCCTGCTGATCGGTGCATCGGTACTGGTCAGCGCGTGCTCCACCACGTCTGACCCGTCCCCTGCGCGCGCAGGCAGCGCCCCAGCCGGCGCCGCGACTGCGGCTGCCCTGCCCGCAGCGGGTTCTCCAAGCGTGCCGGCCAAGTTGAGCGCTGCCGATCTGCAGGGCCGTTGGTGGACCTGGGCAGGTTCGAGCGTCAGTGACTCGAACCCTGTCTCAGATCGGGACGGCCACCTGTGCGCTCAGGGCCAGACAGCGGGCATCTGGTTCCTGGCCGGCACCTTTGGCGGGACTGTAACGCGCTCGTGCACAGTGCCCGCAGCGGTACCAGTGGCCTTCCCTCTGGTGAACCTCTTCGGCAAAGCGGCTGACTGCTCCGCGTTCATGGCCACGGCGCAGGGGAGCGCCATCCTCGACGGCCAAGCTTTGGAACCCGAACGGTACGAAGCGACAGCCGTGCAGATCAGTGCAGTGGATGGCAATCCGCTCACCCGGAGTGGGGGACACTTCCGAACCCAGGCGTGCGGGCTCTGGGTACAACTGGAATCGCTGGCACCCGGCAGCCACACACTGGCTATCAGGGGATCATCGGGATCCTTTGCCGTCTCCGTGGACTACAAGCTTCAGGTCTCGGCAGGCTGAAGAACGACGGTCACTCCAGCTGCTGATCGTGGTCCCGGGCCTTGACGTCAGCCCAGGTCGGGCCAGCTCAGGAGGTTCTCCAGGGTGGCGCGGTCACCCTCGCTGCGCAGGCTGTCCAGGGGGAGGCGGAGGTGCAGGGCGAGCAGCAGGTCGCTCGCTGATCCGTGCAGGTCGGCGACCGTCTCCGCTTCGTGGCGGCCGTCGACGAGGAGTGATCCCGACGCCGTCAGGTCGACCAGCCACGACCTGCCTTCGGCGGCGTGCAGGCCGATCCGGACCGGCTCGTGCGGCCAGGCGCCGGCGGTGCCGTGGCTGACGCCGATGAACTCGGCAATGCCGTCGAGTGCGACGACCACCGGGACGGGCTGGGGAGTTCCGACGGCCAGCTGGGCGTCGAAGGCGTGGACAGCGGCCTCCTGGACCTGATGGCGAGCCACGGCGCCGCTCGTCATCGGCACGTCGGAGTCTCCCCACCAGGTCCAGCAGTCCATCGCGGGACCGGCGGTGAGCAGGGCGGTGATCAACCCCTCGGTGGCTGCGGCCGAACGGGCCAGCAGACCGCCTGACAGCGTGTCATCGGCCGGCGTCACGGTCGGGGGCTGGTCGCCGGGGCCGGCGGGTTCCGTACCTCCGGCGGTGTCGGCGAGTCCTGGGGCCGTTCCGAGTCGGGCTGCCGATACTCGTCGTACACAGCAGTGAGTCGTTTCGCCTGAAGGAGCGTCAGATGGCCACCGGGACCGTGCAGACCTTCCACACCGACCACGGGTACGGGACGATCGTCCCCGACGGCGGTGGGCCCGAACTGACCTTCTACTACGACTCGATCCTGATCGAGGGCGTGGACCGGGCGCTGCCGGACGGCCAGAAGGTCGAGTACGAGGAGACCGTCCAGGAGGACCGGCCGGTGGCGGAGAAGGTCCGACCGCTAGGGTGACCCGGCATGGGGACAACCACGGCAGTCTGGTCCTTCGCGCTGGTGGTCGGATTGCTCACGCTGACGCCCGGGCTGGACACCGCGCTGATCCTGCGGACCGCCGCGCTCGGTGAGCGGGTCAGGGCCTGGGGCGTGGTCCTCGGCATCGGTACCGGCACGTTGATCTGGGGCACCCTCAGTTCACTCGGCGTCAGCGCCCTGCTCACCGCCTCCCACCTGGCGTACGAGACGCTGCGCTGGGCCGGGGTGGCCTACCTGCTCTGGATGGGCGTGCAGATGCTGCGCAGCAGCGCGCTGTCCGGTCCCGAGCCGGATGTCGGCAGTGGCGGCTTCTGGTCCGGCTGGCGCCGGGGCGCGCTGACCAATCTGCTCAACCCCAAGGTCGGGGTCTTCTACGTCGCGGTGCTTCCGCAGTTCATCCCGGCCGGGGTGCCGCACCTGCCGATGGGTGTCCTGCTCACCTCGGTCCACGTCGCCGAGGGCCTGCTGTGGTCCGCCGTCCTGGTCGCCTTCGCCCGCGCGGTGCGGGGCTGGCTGCGCCGCCCGGCCGCCCGCAAGCTGATGGACCGTCTGACCGGCGTGGTGGTGATCGGCTTCGGCCTGCGCCTGGCCACCACCGACTGAACGCGACGTCGCGAAACCGCCGGTCCTCCCGGGCCGGCGGCGGCAGGCTGGCAGCCATGATGCTACAGATCAACCCCATCGACGCCGACACCTGCACCCGCCTGCGCGAACTGGACGACGCAGGCCGCCCGCCGGTCGAGTCGGTCGACACCACCGGCGGTGCCCCGCTGCGCTGCTGCCTCACCCGGGCCTGCCCCGGCGACCGGATCGCCCTGGTCTCGTACGCCCCGCTCACCCGCTGGGCCGCCGAGACCGGCGCCGACCCGGGCCCGTACGACGAGCGCGGCCCGGTCTTCATCCACGCCACCCCTTGCCCCGGCCCCGCCGAAGGCTGGCCCACCACGATGCACACCGGGCCCCGGGTCCTGCGCGCCTACGACGCGGCCGGCCACATCCTCGGCGRCCGCCTGGTCCAGCCCGCGGAGGCCGCGGTCGGAGCAGCCGAGCTGCTCACCGACCCCGAGGTCGCTGTCCTGCACGTCCGGGCCGTCGAGTTCGGCTGCTTCATGCACGAGGTCCGCCGCGCCTGAGGCGACGTCAGCCGACCACGCTCACGGCACGGTGGCGAGCGCGACGGCCGACGGGCGGCCTGTAGGCAGGAGGCGTCGGCCACCACGACGATCACTCGCGATGGCGCTTGGTGGCCTCGTACGTGCGGGCCTGCTCGGACCGGACCTCCTCGGGGCTGAGCGAGCCGGTGCCGGGGTAGCTGGCGATGAAGAACGGCTCGGCCCAGGCGCGGTTGGCCATGGCCGCGAGGTGGATCGCCTCGCGGATGATCTCTGCTTCCGTAGTTCCCCGGCGGGCGGCGGCTGCCTTGATGACGGCCAGGTCCTCGGCCTCGGCATAGACCGTGGTGCGCTTGAGTGCCATGCACCTACGGTACGGCCGACTTACGGCCGTCGCGCTGACGGTGGGTCAGCTGCCGGAGATGATGCCCAGGCCCTTGGCCAGGTCGTCGGCGTTCATGCAGGGGGTGATGCTGATCTCGGCGTTCAGCTCCCAGAGCGGTTCCAGCATGGGGACCAGGGAGTACTCGTTGGGGAGGTCGACGAACAGGTAGGCGCAGCGGCGGCCGGCCGTGGGGGCGAAGTAGGCGGCCTCGGGCTTGAGGGAGGCCATGATGCCCTGGAGGGCCTTGGGCATGGTGCCGTCGGCGATCAGCCGGTTGGCGGTCTCGGTGTCGAACTCGACCTGGATGAGGGTGCGCATGGTCCTGGCACCTTTCGTCACCTGGGGGCGGTGACGGGCCGACAGGTGAAGGTCGGCCTGTCCTTGCAGACCAGCGTCTCGCGCACGATCCGAGGGCGCCATCCGGGTGAGGTGATTCAGGCAGCCGCAGACGGGACGGCCTCGGCGGCGCGGGCCAGGTCGTGGTGGATCGGTCCTTCGCCGGCCGAGAGCGGGAGGCAGGAGCCGCCGCGGCGGTGGGCGACGATCTCGGCGGCGACCGAGACGGCGGTCTCCTCGGGGGTGCGGGCACCGAGGTCGAGGCCGATCGGGGAGCGCAGGCGGCCGATCTCGGCGTCGGTCAGGCCGACCTCGCGGAGGCGGGCGTTGCGGTCGCGGTGGGTCTTGCGGGAGCCCATCGCGCCGACGAAGGCGACCGGCAGCCGCAGGGCGCGCTCCAGCAGCGGGATGTCGAACTTGGCGTCGTGGGTGAGCACGCACAGCACGGTGCGGCCGTCCAGCAGAGCGAGTTGGGAGTCGAGGTAGCGGTGCGGCCAGTCGACCACCACCTCGTCGGCCTCGGGGAAGCGCCGGGCGGTGGCGAAGACCGGGCGGGCGTCGCAGACGGTGACCCGGTAGCCGAGGAACTTGCCGATCCGCACCACCGCCGCCGCGAAGTCGATCGCGCCGAACACGATCATCCGGGGCGCGGGCACGTACGACTCGATGAAGAAGGTGACCGTGCCCTGGTCGGAGTCGTCACAGGGGCGGCCGTCCAGGCCGAGCACCAGCTGCCCGGTGCGGCCCGCGTCGAGCATGGCCCGCGCCTCGGCGACAGCGGCGCGTTCCAGCAGAATAGTGGTCGAGGGGGCCGGGGTGAGCGAGCCGTGGTGGGTGTCGGCGGTGACCGCGACGGTGGCGCCGAGCAGGCCGGCCGGGCCGGCCACGATCCGGGCCAGCGCGACCGGGGTGCCGGAGGCGATGTAGGTGATGCCCGCGTCGAGCGCGGGGTCGGCGCCGGGGACCACCGGCTGGACGAAGACGTCCAGGATGCCGCCGCAGGTGAGGCCGACCGCGAAGGCGTCCTCGTCGCTGTAGCCGAACCGCTCCAGGACGGGGGTGCCGGAGGCGATCGCCTCCTGGCAGAGCTCGTACACCGCGCCCTCGACGCAGCCGCCGGAGACCGAGCCGATCGCCTCGCCGTCCGCGTCCACCGCGAGCGCTGCGCCCGGGTCGCGCGGCGCGCTGCCGGAGACGCCGACCACGGTGGCCACGGCGAAGGAGCGCCCGGAGGAGTGCCAGGCCAGCAGCTGCTCGGCGATGTCCTGCATTTCGGGGCTCCCAACGGAAGAAGAGGGGTGGAACGGGCCGGCCGCTGTGCGAGGGCTGACCCCCCGCACAGCGGCTCTGGTACTAGTGAACTCCCAGCCAGGCCTTGATCGGAGTCAAGGCGAAGTAGATCAGGAAGACACCGGTGAGGATCCACATCAGCGGACCGGGCTCGCGCCACTTGCCGCGGCCTGCCTTGATCACGCAGTAGGTGACAACACCGGCCGCGACACCGGCGGTGATGCTGTAGGTGAACGGCATCAGGACGCAGGTGAGGAAGGCCGGGATGGCGACCTCGCGGTCGGACCAGTCGATGTGCCGGGCCTGACTCATCATCATGGAGCCGATCACCACCAGGGCGGCCGAGGCCACCTGGACCGGCACGATGCCGGCGAGCGGGGTGAAGAAGAGCATCAGGGTGAAGACGCCACCGGTGACCACGGAGGCCAGGCCGGTACGGGAACCCTCGCCGACGCCGGTCGCGGACTCGACGAAGACGGTCTGCCCGGAGGCACCCGACAGGCCGCCGATGGCGCCACCGGCACCGTCCACGAAGAGCGCCTTGCTCAGGCCGGGCATCCGGCCCTGCTTGTCGGCCAGACCGGCCTCGGTGCCGACGCCGATGATGGTGGCCATCGCGTCGAAGAAGCCGGCCAGCACCAGGGTGAAGACGGCGACCGAGGCGGAGATGGCACCCATGCCCTGGCTGCCGAAGGCACCGAACAGGTCGACGTGACCGAAGAGGCCGAAGTCGGGGGCGGCCACCGGGCCGTCACCGGGCCACTTGGGCACCTGCAGGCCCCAGACCTTGTCGTCCAGACCGGCGGCCGCGTTCACGATGAAGGCGATCGCGGTGCCGGCCGCGAGGCCGATCAGGATCGCGCCCCGGGTGTTGCGGACCAGCAGCACGAAGATGGTCAGCAGGGTGATGCAGAAGATCAGCACGGGCCAGCCGGACAGCTCACCGGTGGGGCCGAGCGAGAGCAGCGGACCCTTGCCTGCGAAGACGAAGCCCGCCTTGTTCAGACCGATCAGAGCGATGAACAGGCCGATGCCTATGGTGATCGCGTGCTTGATCGGCAGCGGGATGCCGTTCATGATCTTCTCGCGCAGACCGGAGACGACCAGCAGCACGATGGCCAGGCCGTAGATCACACAGAGCCCGAAGGCCTGTTCCCAGGTGGTGTGCGGGACGACGATCGCGGAGATCGCGCCGGAGACCGAGAGTCCGGCCGCCGCGGCCAGCGGCACGTTGCCGACCACGCCGAGCAGGATCGTGGTCACGGCGGCGGCGAGCGCGGTGGCCGTGGTGAGCTGCGCGTGGTCCAGGTGCACGCCGTTCTTGTCGGCGCCGCCGAGCAGGATCGGGTTGAGCAACAGGATGTAGGCCATCGCCATGAAGGTGGTGAGGCCACCGCGGAGCTCATTGCCGAAGGTCGAGCCGCGCGCCGATATCTTGAAGTAGGCGTCCAGCTTGTTCTTCGGCGGGTTTGCCTCGGACGGCGTGAGGGTGTCGTCCGTGGCGGGTCTGTCGTCAGTGGTGCCGGGCTCCGTGGAGATCCGGGTCATGTCCACTCCCAAGGTTCAAAGGGGGTTGGGGTGGGCGAGTCGACCTGATTTGCCGGTTGGAGGAGGCACAGGGGGACTGTTCGACTCACGAGGTGCACACTCAAGCGGGTGCGGGGTGGTACGCACTGCTGCAGAACCCCGGCGTGGGAGAGGCGGCAGCGATGGTGCTTGACGGTGCGTCAACTGTTCTGCTGTGTGGTGCGCCCCGGGGCGGCGGGGAAGACGGTCGCCGCCCCGGGGAGGCTTGGTGGCTAGAGCGTTCCGGTGAGGTGCTCCGGCCGGACCGGGATCCGGTTCAGGGCGATCCCCGTGGCGGCCCGGATTGCGGCGACGATCGAGGGCGTGGCGGAGACGGTGGGGGCCTCGCCGACACCGCGCAGCCCGTACGGGGCGTTCGGGTCGGGAAGTTCGAGGATCTCCACCGGGATCGGCGGGGTGTCCAGGATGGTGGGGATCAGGTAGTCGGTGAAGGAGGCGTTGCGCACCTTCCCGTCCTTGACGATGATCTCCTCCATCACGGCCAGGCCGAGCGCCTGGGTGCAGCCACCCTGGATCTGGCCGACCACCGAGAGCGGGTTGAGCGCCTTGCCGACGTCCTGGACGGCGGTCAGCTCGACCACCTTGATCAGACCCAGCTCGACGTCCACGTCGACCACCGCGCGGTTGGCGCAGAAGGTGTACTGGACGTGGCCGAAGCCCTGCCCGGTCTCCTTGTCGAACGGGACGGTCGGGCGGTGGTGGTGCTCGCGGGTGAGGTCGATGGCCTCCTCGCCGAGCAGGTCCACCATCGGCACCAGCGCGCCGGCCGACTCGGAGACCACCTTGCCACCGACCAGGTCGATGTCGTTGTGGGTCCAGCCGTAGCGCCGGCGGCCCTTGGTGATCAGCGCCTGCTTGACCGCCTCGGCGGCCAGCTTCACCGCGCCACCGGTCATGTAGGTCTGCCGCGAGGCGGAGGTCGAACCGGCCGACCCCACCTCGGTGTTGGCCGGGTGGATGGTGACCTGTTCGACGCCGAGCTCGGTCCGGGCGATCTGGGCGTGCACGGTGACGCCGCCCTGGCCGACCTCGGCCATCGCGGTGTGCACCATGGCGACCGGCTCGCCGCCGATGACCTCCAGGCGGACCCGGGCGGTGGAGTAGTCGTCGAAGCCCTCGGAGAAGCCGACGTTCTTGATGCCGACCGAGTAGCCGATGCCGCGGACGATGCCCTCGCCGTGCGAGGTGTTGGACAGCGCGCCGGGGACGGCCCGGATGTCCAGGTTGTCCAGGTCGAGCGGCGGCGGCAGCGGCATGTCCTTGACCCGCTGGAGCAGCTCGGCGACCGGGGCCGGCGAGTCGATCAGCTGGCCGGTGGGCATGTGGTCGCCCTCCGACATCGCGTTCAGCTGCCGCAGCTCGACCGGGTCCATGCCCAGTTCGGCCGCCAGCTTGTCCATCTGCGACTCGTAGCCGAAGGCCGCCTGGACCGCGCCGAAGCCGCGCATCGCGCCGCAGGACGGGTTGTTGCTGTAGAGCGCGATGGCGTGCATCCGCACGTTCGGGATCACGTACGGGCCGTGGCCCAGCGAGGCGGCGTTGCCGACCACGGCGGGGGAGGCGGAGGCGTACGCGCCGCCGTCCAGCACCAGGCGGGCGTCGGCGTAGACCAGCTTGCCGTCGCGGGTGGCGCCGTGCTCGTAGTACATCTTGGCCGGGTGGCGGTGCACGTGGCCGAAGAAGGACTCGTCCCGGGCGTAGACGATCTTGACCGGCTTGCCGGTGTGCATCGCCAGCAGCGAGGCGTGGATCTGCATCGACAGGTCCTCGCGGCCGCCGAAGGCGCCGCCGACACCCGCGAGGGTGAGCCGGACCTTCTCCTCCGGCAGACCCAGTACGGGGGCCATCTGCTGACGGTCCACGTGCAGCCACTGGGTGGCCACGTAGAGGTCGATGCCGCCGTCCTCGGAGGGCACCGCGAGACCGGACTCCGGGCCGAGGAAGGCCTGGTCCTGCATGCCGACCTCGTAGTGGCCGCTGACCACCACGTCGGCCAGCGCGCGGACCTCGTCGGTCACGCCGAGGCCGGAGACCAGCTTCTGCTCGTGGCAGATGTTGTCGTACCCGTGCGACTTGTACTCGTGCGGCTCGTGCACGTAGCCGTGGGTCTGCGGGTCGAGGCACTGCTCCTCGGTGACGATCGGGGTGAGCACCTCGTACTCGACCTTGATCTTCTTCACCGCACGGCGGGCCGTCTCCGGGTGGTCGGCCGCGACCAGCGCGATCGCCTCACCGTGGTAGCGGACCTTGTCGATCGCCAGGGCCGGCTGGTCCTGGATCTCCAGGCCGTAGAACTTCGAGCCCGGGATGTCGTTGTGGGTCAGCACCGCGTAGACGCCGGGCACCTTGAGCGCCTCGGAGATGTCCACGCTCAGCAGGTTGGCCCGGGGGTGCGGCGAGCGCAGCGCCATGCCCCAGAGCATGTCCTCGTGCCACATGTCGGAGGAGTAGGCGAACTCGCCCTTGACCTTCAGATTGCCGTCCGGGCGCAGCGGCGAGCCGCCGATGCCGTCCGGGCTGGAGGTCCGGATGTCCTGCAGGTTCTTCTGACCCTGGATGGTACGAGTGCTCATTCGGAGGCCGCCTTCGCGCACTTGCGGGCGGAAGCGAGCCGCACCGCGTCCATGATCTTCTCGTAACCGGTGCAGCGGCACAGGTTGCCCGACAGCGCCTCGCGGATGTCGTTGTCGCTCGGCTGCGGCTCGTCCGCGAGCAGCGCGTCGGTCTGCACCAGCAGACCGGGGGTGCAGAAGCCGCACTGCACGGCGCCCGCGTCGACGAACGCCTGCTGGACCAGGCCCAGCTCGCCGTTCTCGTCGGTCAGGCCCTCGACGGTGCGGACCTCGCGGTCCTGCACCTGACCGGCCGCGACCAGACAGGAACAGACCGGGGTGCCGTCCAGGTAGACCGTGCAGGAACCGCACTCACCCTGCTCGCAGGCGTTCTTGGAGCCCGGCAGGCCGACCCGCTCGCGCAGCACGTAGAGCAGGCTCTCGCCCTCCCAGACGTCGTCCGCCTCGACGGGCTTGCCGTTGGCGGTGAAAGTGACCCTCATGCCGCGCTCCTGATCTGCTTGCTGTAGTCGTTCCAGGTCCAGGTCAGCGTGCGGCGGGCCATCACGGCCAGCGAGTGCCGCCGGTAGTCGGCGGTGCCCCGGACATCGTCGATCGGCGAGGCGGCGGCCTTCACCAGCTCACCGAACTGCTGGATCACCTCGGCGCCCAGCAGGTCTCCCGACTCCCACAGACCGCGCTCGGCGAGCACGCCCTGCAGGTACTCCTCGGCCTCCACGGCGCGGCGCGGCGTGGGGGCAGCCGAGCCGATCCCGGTACCGACCGTGCCGTTCTTCGGGTGCAGCGCGAAGCCGAACGCACAGACCGCGATGACCATCGCGTTCCGGGTGCCGATCTTCGAGAACTGCTGCGGGCCGTCCGCCACCGGGATGTGGACGGCGCGGATCAGCTCGTCCTGCTCCAGGCTGTTGCGCTTGACGCCGACGTAGAACTCGTCGATCGGGATCATCCGGGTGCCGCGCACCGAGGTGGCCTCGACGAAGACGTCACGGCCGGCGGCGAGCAGCGCGGGGTGCGCGTCACCGGCGGGCGAGGCGCCGCCGAGGTTGCCGCCGACGCCACCGCGGTTGCGGATCTGCGGCGAGCCCACGGTGTGCGAGGCGAGCGCGAGACCGGGGAGGGGCCCGGACAGCTCGTCGATGATCCGGGTGTAGGGGACCGAGGCGCCGAGCCTGACGACGTCGCCGTCGTTCGACCACTCGGTCAGCTCGGTGATGCGGTTCAGGTCGAGAATCGCGGATGGCCGGTGCACGTCGAAGTTCATCTCGACCATGACGTCCGTGCCGCCCGAAATCGGCAGCGCGGTCGGGTACTCAGCCTTCGCCGCGAGCGCCTCGTCCCAGGTACCGGGCCGAAGGAACTCCATGCGGGTCTCTCCTCAAGTCGTCGCCAGCCGGACAATTGGGCACAGTGCCCGGTATTCGGTGTATCGGACCTTGCTACCGCCTCGTTGCCTCGGCGTTGAGTCCTGGTCACCGGGGTGTGTCCGGCGGCGTGTTGCCAGTGAACCGCCGACCGCTCTCCCGGAGGCAGTCACCGATGGCATGAAGCCCTTGCCTCGGTGTCGCCCGGCATCCTGTACGTTCCTCTAAGGCGGACAATTGCCCTGTACAGCGAAGTGCGCGCCACTACTTACGACCGTAATCCGGCCGTGATTCGGACGCTACGGCCCCGTGACCCGGCGTCGGGTTGATACGTAACACCGATCGCCCCGAGTCGGGCACACTGTCCCCCCGAAACCCCTGTTCAGACGAAGGAGTCTGCGGATGCGCGTCCGAGACCTGCTCGCCCCCGGGGCACCGAGGCTGCGGCTGCTCGCTGCCGAGGACGAGCTCGACCGGCAGGTCAGCGGCGTGATGACGACCGACCTGCACGACCCCGGCCGCTACCTGCACGGCGGTGAGCTGGTGCTCACCGGAATGCTCTGGCGGACCGGCCCGGAGGACTCCGAGCGCTTCGTGCGCACCATCGTGGCGGGCGGCGCGGTCGCGCTGGCGGCCGGCGAGGCCGAGGTCGGCCCGGTGCCCGAGGACCTGATCGACGCCTGTCGCCGGCACCGGATGCCGCTGCTCGCCGTGCCCGACGACATCGCCTTCGGCACCGTCACCGAGTTCATCGGCAGACAGGTCTCGGTCGACCGGGCCGCCGACCTGGCCGCGCTGGTCGACCGGCACCGCCTGCTGGTCTCCGCGGCCGGTGGCGGCGGGCTCGACGCGGTGCTGGAGATGCTCGGCGGCGACATCGACCTGGACTGCTGGGTGCTCGCCCCCACCGGCCGGGTGATCGCCGGGCCCGCCGACCGGCTCTCCGCCGAGGACCGCGACCAGCTGGTCCGGGCCCACCTGGCCGCCCAGCGTCAGCGCCGCCGCCCCCCGCACCGGGCCCGCCTCGCCAGCGGCTCGTACTCGCTGATCCCCGCCCCCGCCTCCACCGAGGCGGACGCCTCGCTCGCCGACTGGGTGCTCGCGGTCGCCGGGGACGTCACCGAGTGGACCGGCAAGCGCCAGCAGCTGGCCGACAACCTGGCCCGGCTGGCCGCCGCCGAACGCACCCGAAGGGACGAGGGCCGCCGACTGCGCCGCCGGCTGGCCGACGAGGTGCTGACGCTGCTTCAGCGCGACGCCGACCCGGCCGAGATCAGCCGCACGCTGTACGCCTCCTCCGCGATGGCCGCCCGGTACGAGGGTGCGGCCGAGGGGCCCACGGTGGCCGAGGGGTCCTGGTTGGTGCTGAGCGCGGAAGGGACAGGACTGCCGGAAGGGGCGGTGCGGTCGATCCTGGAGGAAGCTCTCACCGACGCCTCCGACCGCGCGCTGGTGGCCGGCGCCGGTACCGGCGCCGTGGTGGTGCTGCCCGCCCCCGGCACCGCCGTGCCCGCCGACGCGCTCCGCGACCTGCTCGCCCCGCTGGAGGCCGGACTCGGCTCGGAGGGCCGGATCACCCTCGGCGTCTCGGCCCCCGCCGCCGAGGCGGGCGGCCTGCGCGGCGCCCTGGAGGAGGCCCGGCACGCCCGCCGGATCGCCGCCGCCCGGGTCGGCCGGATCTGCGTGGCCGGTCCCGAGGAGCTCGCCTCGCACGTGCTGCTGCTCGCGGCGGTGCCGGACGAGGTCCGCCGAGCCTTCCGCAGCCGGCTGCTGGACAAGGTGATCGCGTACGACATCGAGCACCAGGCCGACCTGGTCCGCACCCTGGAGGCCTTCCTCCGCTCGGACGGCTCCTGGACCCGCTGCGCCGCCCAGCTGCACGTGCACGTCAACACCCTGCGCTACCGGATCGGCCGGATCGAGGAACTGACGGGCCGTGACCTCTCCAGGCTGGAGGACCGGGTGGACTTCTACCTGGCCCTCGAACTGGCCTGAGCCCGTTCCCCGGTCACGCGATGGGCCGCACGGCTTCTCCGCCTCGTACGCCTACGAGTGCGGCGTCAACATCGCTGGTGGCACCGACCAGACGTGTTCGACTGGAAGCAGGACGGAGCTGACGGGCCCGCTTCCGGAGCTGCACCGGATGGCACGGACCTCAACCGTTCCTTCGGTCGGACGGACGGGGTGGTGAGGTTTCCGATGGTCAACTTCAAAGTCCGTTTCGCCGATGGCTCCACTGCCCGCGGTGATGACGGCACCGAAGGTGAGAAGTTCCGCGGCTGGGACGTGTGTGTGCGAGACGGCGACACCCGACTGTGTGCGACCACGGGCAAAGGCGACTGACTCGGGCGGCTGCACCACGCACTACCGGAGGAAAGCATCATGACGGAATCGGGTCGGCCCGGCAGCGTTGGTCCGCAGCAGGCTCTGACGGGGTGTTACCGGGCGGTGTGGCCGCGCGTCGGCAACGGGCCCGGGCATCCGCCCGCTGAGCCGGTTCGCGCGCTGATCGACTTCGCTTTCCGGCCCCCGTCGTCGTGGCGCTTGGAGCGGGGCGGTCGAGTCACCGTCACGGAGGTGACCCGTGCCGAGTGGGAGGCGCCCGGTCTCTCCTTCCCGGCCGGTGAGTGGCCGTGGGCCTTCACGCCCTCGCCGGCCCGCGGGCCGGCTCGGCCACGGTTACGTGGGAGGGGCGTCCTGCCACCGTTCTGGAGATCCCGGGGCCGGACCGGACGCCGCTGCACGTGACGGTCGACGACGAGTCGGGGGTCGTCCTGCGGGCTCATTCGCCCGCCACCGGTTACCTGGAGGAGCTCACCGACCTGCGGGTCCACCGGGCACTGCCGGACAGCCTCTTCGCCGACCCGGTGGACGACGGTTCGGATCGGGCGGAGCTGCGTCGCTACGAGCAGATCCGTGCTCACTACCGGCAGCGGCCGCTCCCGGTGCCCGGAGCGTGGCCGGGAGCGCTGGGCAGTCCGTCGGCGATCGACGGTGACCCGGTCAGCGGGTTCCTGGTGGTGGACCTGGAGGTGCAGCCGTCGGTCGGCCTGCCCACCGGGGCGCAGCTGATCCGGCAGCCCCTTGCGGAGCCGGGCTACGACGGCGGCTGGGCCGCCGACCCGGGCACGTACCTGCACCGTTGGCAGGACGGCCGTTGGCAGTGGACCATCGCTGTCACCGGTCGCCCGCTCACGCCTGCCCAACTCGCCGCCGTCGCCGAGGAACTCGCCACGAGCGTCAGCGGTTGGCCGGGATGATCGTGGTCAGCCACTTGAAGACGTCGGGGACCATCGGCTTCCAGACGTCGCTGGAGTGGGCTCCCATGCTCTCCACCGGGGTGACGGTGGTCGGGGCCTTGGAGGCCGCCTTGAGGGCGAGCGCGGCCTCGTAGCCGTCGCCCTTGTTGCCGCTCAGGTAGAAGGCGACCTTGGGCGGCTGGGCGGCGTTCTTCAGGATGTTGACGGGGTTGGACTTCTCCCGCAGCGCCGGGTCCTTCGCGGTGAGCGAGTCGGGCTCCTGGGCGGGGTCGTTGTAGCCGGAGAGGCTGATGCTGGCGCGGTAGCGGTTGGGGTGCTCGGCGCCGAGCTTGGTGGCGCAGTGGGCGCCGGCCGAGTACCCGGCGACCGCCCAGCGGTCGGGCGAGGGGTCGGCGCGGAAGTTGTCCAGCACCATCTGTGGGACGTCCCGGGAGAGCCAGGTGTCGGCGTTGACCTTGCCGGGGATGTCGGCGCAGCCGGTGTCCTGGCCCTTGTCGAGCAGCAGGGTGCGCGGCGAGACCAGGATGAACGGCGCCACCTGCCCGCTCTCCATCAGCGGCTTGAGCTGCTCGGACACCCGCAGCGTGCCGTACCAGGTGGAGGAGGAGCCGGGGTAGCCGGGGAGCAGCTCGACCACCGGGAACTTCTTGTCCTTGAACTCGGGCTTGTCGTACTGCGGCGGCGTCCAGACCAACACCTCGCCGTCCACACCGGACAGCCGCCCCTTGAGCTCGGTGCGCTTGACGTCACCGGGCACCTTCGGGTCGTCCACGTTCTTGAAGGACTGGATCACCTTCGGCTCGGGGGACTTGCTCGCCTTGCCGCCGCTCGCCGGGTCGTCGGCCGTGACGTTCGGCACGGCCCGGATGTGGTTGCCCGTACCGAGCAGGTCGGACCAGCTGCCGTAGATCAGGTTGGCGTTGTTCACCATCACGAAGACCGTCACCACGGCCGTCACCTGACAGACCAGGATCATCACCAGTCTCGCCAGCACCTGGACCGGCTTCGGCCCGCGCACTCGCCCCCAGAGCAGCAGCGCCGCCGCGATGGAGACCGGCACGAGGATGATCGTGACGATGAGGAAGGGGGTGCCTGTCAGTTGCATCAAGTTCTCGTATCCGGATCGTCCGCCGCCCCGGATCCGCATCGCCCCGGAAGCACTTCGATGGGATCAGACGTTTCCGAACGGGTGATCAGTTGCTCTCCAACCTTGGCGAAAGCTGAGAGGAACATCACGTATTCGGTGAGAATTGTCTGAACGGCCCGGACCAGTGTGCCACTCGCATGGTCGTACTCGTCGAACGGGTACGGCCGACTCCCAGCGAGTCGGCCGGTTCGAACAGTCCCTTGCGGGAAACTGTCGGAGTGTCAGTCCGCCGGTTCCGCCCCGTCCTCCTGCCGCTCGCCGCGCTCCTGCTGGTGACCGCGACGCTGTCCGGGTGCAGCAGCACCGGCGGCCGCCGCGCCGAACAGGCCCGCAGCCGGGCGGCGACGGCGGGCGGTGCGGTCGACACACCGCGCTGGACGGTCGCCATGGTGACCCACGCGGGCGCGGGCGACGCGTTCTGGGACACCGTCCGCAAGGGCGCCGAACAGGCCGCCGCGAAGGACAACATCACCTTCCTGTACTCCAACGACGCGCAGACCCAGAACCAGGTGCAGCTGATCCAGGCCGCGATCGACCAGCGGGTGGACGGGCTGCTGGTCTCGCTGGCCAAGGGCGAGGCGCTGACCGACGTGCTGGCCAAGGCGAAGGCGGCCGGCATCCCGCTGATCAGCATCAACTCGGGCCAGGAGTTCTCGGCCCGGTTCGGCGCGCTCACCCACATCGGGCAGGACGAGAGCACGGCGGGCAAGGCGGCCGGCACCGAGCTGGGCCGGCGCGGGCGCAAGTCGGTGCTCTGCGTGATCCACGAGCAGGGCAACATCGGCCAGGAGCAGCGCTGCGGCGGCGCCAAGGGCGCCTTCGGCGGCACCCTGCAGACCCTGTACGTGGACGGGGTCAACCTGCCCGACGCCCGGGCCGCGATCGCCGCCAAGCTACAGGCCGACCCGGCGGTGGACACCGTCCTCACCCTGAGCGCCCCGCTGGCCGCGACCGGCCTGCAGGCCGTCCAGGACGCCCGCCGGCCGGTCGAGCTGGACACCTTCGACCTCGGCACCCAGGTGGTGACCGGGCTCCAGGCGGGCACGGTCGGCTTCGCGGTGGACCAGCAGCCGTACCTGCAGGGGTACCAGGGCGTCGACCTGCTCTGGCTCTACCGCTACAACCTGGACGTGCTGGGCGGCGGCGGGCCGGTGCTGACCGGCCCGCAGATCCTCACCAAGGACGACGCTGCCGCGCTCGCGGCGTACGTCGCCCGGGGGACCCGATGAGCACCGACCTGCTGGTCTCCCGGCCGCCGGGCAGGCACCGGCGGGCCCGCCCCGAGCTGGGTGCGGCGCTGGCGGCGGTGGCTGTACTGCTGTTCTTCTCGGTGGTGGCCGACAGCTTCCTGCGGGCCTCCTCGATCGGCACCGTGCTGTACGCCGCCTCGACCATCGGCATCATGGCGGTGCCGGTCTCGCTGCTGATGATCGGCGGCGAGTTCGACCTCTCGGCGGGCGTCCTGGTCACCACCGCCGCGCTCACCTCCTCGATGGTCAGCTACCAGCTGACCGCGGTGACCTGGGTCGGCGTCCTGGTCTCGCTGCTGGTGACGCTGGCGGTCAGCGGCTTCAACGGCTGGATGCTCGGCCGCACCCGGCTGCCCAGCTTCATCGTCACGCTCGGCACCTTCCTGATGCTGACCGGCGCCAACCTGGGCCTCACCAAGCTGGTCTCCGGCACCGTCACCACCAAACCGATCGGCGACATGCAGGGCTTCGACTCCTGCCGGTGGCTGTTCGCCTCGGAGTTGACGGTGGGTGGGATGACGCTCAAGGCCACCGTCTGGTGGTGGCTGGGTCTGGTGGTGGTGGGCTCCTGGGTGCTGCTGCGCACCCGGTACGGCAACTGGGTGTTCGCGGTCGGCGGCGACGCGGCGGCGGCCCGCGCGGTCGGTGTCCCGGTCGGGCGGACGAAGATCGGGCTGTACCTCGGGGTCGGCTTCTGCGCCTGGGTGCTCGGGCAGCACCTGCTGTTCTCCTTCGACACCGTGCAGTCCGGTGAGGGGGTCGGCAACGAGCTGATCTACATCGTGGCGGCGGTGATCGGCGGCTGTCTGATCACCGGCGGGTACGGCTCGGTGGTCGGCGGGGCGCTGGGCGCGCTGATCTTCGGCATGGTCAGCAAGGGCATCGTGTACGCCCAGTGGAACCCGGACTGGTTCAAGTTCTTTCTGGGTGCCATGCTGCTGCTGGCCGCGCTGCTCAACTCCTGGGTCAAACAACGGGCGGAGCGCGGCCGGTGAACCTGTTGACACTGGAGGACGTGGGCAAGTCCTACGGCAGCGTCCGGGCGCTGGAAGGGGTCTCGCTGACGGTGCGCCAGGGGGAGATCTCCTGCGTGCTGGGCGACAACGGCGCGGGCAAGTCCACCTTGATCAAAATCATCGCGGGGTTGCACCGGCACGACGAGGGCCGCTATCTGATCGGGGATCAGGAGGTCCGGCTGAGCTCGCCCCGGCAGGCGATCGACCGGGGCATCGCCACGGTCTACCAGGACCTGGCGGTGGTCCCGCTGATGCCGGTCTGGCGGAACTTCTTCCTCGGCGCCGAGCTCGGCAGCCGGCTCCGGCTCGACAGCGCCCGGATGCGCGAGGTCACCCGGGAGGCGCTGGCCAGGATGGGCATCGAACTGGCCGACGTGGACCAGCCGATCGGCACCCTCTCCGGCGGCCAGCGGCAGTGCGTGGCGATCGCCAGGGCGGTGCACTTCGGTGCCCGCGCGCTGGTGCTGGACGAACCGACGGCCGCGCTCGGGGTCAAGCAGTCCGGGGTGGTGCTCAAGTACGTGGCGGCGGCCCGCGCGGAGGGCCTGGGCGTCGTGCTGATCACCCACAACCCGCACCACGCCTACCTGGTGGGCGACCACTTCACCCTGCTCAAGCGAGGCCGGATGGCGGGCAGCCACCCGCGCGCCGAGATCACCCTGGAGCAGCTCACCACCGAGATGGCGGGCGGCTCCGAGCTGGCCGAACTCTCGCACGAACTCGGCCGACCCGGCCCGGAGGCGGACCGCTGACCCGGCGCGGGAGGATGGGCCCCGTACGATTCCGACCCGCTGAAGGAGTACCTGTGAGCACCCCGCAGCGCCCCGCCGTCTTCCCCACCCTGCTCGGCGGCATCGGCCCCCGGGCCGAGCGCCGGCGCCGGGCGCTGCCCGCGAGCATCCTGCGGCTGCCCACGGTCGGGGTGGACATCGGCGGCACCAAGGTGGTGGCGGGCGTGGTGGACGGCGAGGGCCGGGTGCTGGAGCGGCTGCGCACCGACACCCCCGACAAGAGCAAGAGCCCGCAGGTGGTCGAGGACGTGATCGTCGACCTGGTGCTCCAGCTGGCGGACCGTCACGACGTGCACGCGGTCGGCGTCGGCGCGGCGGGCTGGGTGGACGCGGACCGCTCACGCGTTCTGTTCGCCCCGCACCTGAACTGGCGGAACGAGCCGCTGCGGGACGCGCTGAGCGCCCGGCTCCGGTTCCCGGTGGTGGTGGAGAACGACGCCAACGCGGCGGCCTGGGCCGAGTGGCGGTTCGGCGCCGGACGGGGCGAGGAGCACATGGTGATGCTCACCCTGGGCACCGGCATCGGCGGCGCCCAGGTCAGGGACGGGTACGTGGACCGGGGCCGGTACGGGCTGGCCGGGGAGTTCGGGCACATGCAGGTGGTGCCGGGCGGCCACCGCTGCCCGTGCGGCAACCGGGGCTGCTGGGAGCAGTACTCCTCCGGGAACGCGCTGGTCCGGGACGCCCGGGAGCTGGTCGCCGAGGAGTCGCCGGTGGTCCAGCCGCTGCTCGCGCTGGCGGGCGGTACGGCGGCCGGGCTGACCGGCCCGCTGATCACCGAGGCGGCCCGGGGCGGCGACCCGGTGGCGACCGAGCTGCTGTACGACGTGGGCACCTGGCTGGGCGTCGGCATCGCCAACCTGGCGGCGGCGCTGGACCCCGGACGGTTCGTCATCGGCGGCGGGGTCTCGGAGTCGGGGGAGCTGCTGCTCACCCCGGCCCGGAACGCCTTCAAGCGCACGCTGACCGGACGCGGCTTCCGCCCGGAGGCGGAGATCGTGCACGCGGCGCTGGGCAACGACGCCGGTCTGGTCGGTGCGGCCGACCTGGCCCGACAGGTGGCGCGGCGGTTCCGGACCATCAAGCGGCACCGCGTGGAGCGCGCGGTCACCAGGTGACCGGGCTGTTCCCTAACAATTAGGTTTACAGACCTACTGCGCCAGGGAAAGCCCGGCTAGCATCCGGCTTGTGGCAGTGATAGCGAAGCTCCGGCACGGCATTCCCCGGGTGAGCGCCGGGCGGTGGGCAGGTCTGCTGCTCTGTGCCGCCTTCGCGGTGGCCGACGGCCTGCTGCTCGCCGACCGGTCACTGATCGGCGGGCTCGCCCTGCTCCTGCTGCCCGGCGCGGCGGCCCTGCTGCTCGCGGTCGGCACCACGGCGAGGTCCACCCTGCCGGTGTTCCCCGTCCTGTCCGGCGGCCTCGCCTGCGCCCTGCTCGGCCTGCTCCTCGCAGCCGGCAGCCCCGCCCGGTACGCGGCCCTGGCGGCCGCCGTCCTGCTGACCGTCCTGTCGCTCGCGACCGGCCGCCGCGATCGCCACCCCGGCCCGGCCGAGCCGCTCTCCGCCGCCGACCGCGAGGACCTGCACGACGCCTACCCGGCCGCCGTCTGACCCTCCGTCAGCCCGCGAGCCGGTAGCTGCTGCCGTCCCTGGTCCGCTCCAGCAGCCCGGCGATCACCAGATACCGGCGCAGCGCCGAGTAGTCCTCGTGCACCGTCAGCAGCGCCTCGTTGACCTCTCGCTCGACGTACCCCCGCCCCGGCTCGAACAGCGTCCGCGCGAGGTGCGTGAGCAGCTCCTCCCGCCGGGCGGGCTTGCGCGGGATCGCGGTCAGCCGCCCCTGGGCGGTGAACAGCGCGGACACCCCGCGCGACGTGCTTGTACTGGTCTCGGACATGGGCGGCAGCCTCTCCCGGCCGGCGATGCCGGGGCAAGGCGTTTTCCGGGCCGTCCCGACCACGCCCCGGGCGGGCGCGGTGGTCCGGCGCCGAGCGCTACCCGGCCGCACCGATCGCGGTGCCCGTCCGGTACAGCTCCACCAGCAACGGCCGCAGCGCCAGGCCCGTGGCCGTCAGCTCGTACCGGGTGCGGACCGGGAACCCGCGCAGCCGCTGGCGCACCACCAACTGCCGTTCCTCCAGCACCCGCAGGCGTTCCGTCAGGATCTTGGGGCTGATCTCCGGCAGCCGCTCGCGGAGTTCGCCGAAGCCGTGCGGTCCGTGCATCAACTCCCGCAGCACCAAGGTGGTCCACCGGCCCGACACCGCCGCCAGTGCCAGCTCCACCGGGCAACCGCCCTCCGGCCGGCCGGTGCGCCCGCGTGCGTCCGGCACCAACTCGGCGTCCCACCCGCGCTCCGCGTGGGTTTCCCTTTGGTGAGTCACGCCGCTGCCGGGTTCACTGCCGTCATGACCACTTCCGCTCATTCCCCCACTCTCGCCCTGACCACCGACGCCCGGCAACACCCGGCCGTCTTCGCCGCCGCCTTCAACTCCGGGGACCCCGATCTGGTCCAGCAGGTCTACGAGCCGGGCGCCGTCTTCGTCCCCGAGCCGGGCCACCCGGTCACCGGCGCCGGAATCCACGCCGCCATCACCGGGTTCCTCGCACTCGGCCTCCCCATCACCGTCCGGGTCCGGCACGCCTACACCGCCGATGAGATCGCTCTCCTGGTGGTCGACTGGACCATCACCGGTACCGGCCCCGACGGCAGCCCCGTCCACCTCACCGGCACCGCGACGGACGTCGCCCGCCGGGGCCCCGACGGTTACTGGCGCTACCTCATCGACAACCCCTTCGGCACCGCCGGGACCCCGTGACGGCGCTAGCCGCGCAGCGGGATCGAGACCCAGGACGGGTCGGCCGCCGGTGAGGTGAAGGTCAGCGAGGACCAGGCCGGGTTGTGGGTGATGTAGAGCGGGTCGACGGTGTCGACGACCAGGGCGAGGCGGTGGCCGGCCGGGACGTCGTAGGCGGTGGCCTGGAGCGGGAAGTCGGCGGTCAGCGGGGCGGCGTGGTCGAGGAAGGTGTACGGGGCGTGGGTGATCAGCTTGCCGATGCCGAGGGCGTCCACGTCGTAGAGGTACGCGACCAGGCTGCCGCGCGAGGCGGAGGGGGTGACGCCGAGGTGGACCTGGACGGTGCCCCGCAGCTGCTGGCGGGTGGGGTACGCCTCGGACTGCCAGACGGCGGCCACCGGGCGGGGGAGCAGCGGGACGGAGACCAGCGGCGGGAGCTTGAGGAACTGCTCGGCGAGGTTGCTCAGGAAGACCACCCCGCCGTCCGCGCCGGAGTCCAGGCCGGTGGCGATCGGGGTGCGCCAGCCGGTGTCGGTGCCGGCCGCCAGTGAGCCGGTGTTCAGCCAGTTGCGTTCGCCGAGGCCGAGCCGCCGGGTGCTGCCGGTGACGGCCGCCCAGCTGGCGTACTCCTCGTAGCCGTCCTGGAGTTGGGGCTTGAGGCGGACCGGCTTGGCCCGGTCGATGCCGTTGTCGGTGCCCTTGAGGTAGTGGTCGAGCCAGGCGTGGGTGGTGGACCAGACGTCGTTGGGGAGCCCGGCCAGTCCGGTGGCCTCGGCGGTGGCGTGGTCGCCGGGGCGCAGTTCCAGCCGTTTGGGGCCGGTCAACTTCTCGTAGAGGCCCGTCAGTTGGTTCGGCGGGAAGATCGAGTCGCCCCAGGCGTTGGCGAGCAGCACGGCGGCGCCGTTGGCGTTGATCCGGTCCAGGTACGTCGCGGCGGAGCGCTTGGCGGCCCAGGCCCGCAGCTTGGCCTCGTTCTCGAAGTCGCTGCCGAAGAACGCGGTCAGCTGCTCCTGGAGCTCGCTGCCGGGCCGTCCGGTGAGATAGCCCGCGATCGCCAACACCCCGGCGGACTGCAGGTGCTGGGTCTCGTCGCTGAACAGCGAGTCGGCCAGGTCGGCCCAGCCGCTGAGCGCGGCGACGGCCTTGATCCGGGGGTCGAAGGCGGAGCCGAGCAGGCTGATCCCGGCGCCGTACGAGATCCCGGCCGCGCCGATCCTGGCCGGGTCGGCGCTGGTGTTGGCGAGTGCCCAGTCGATCACCTTGGAGAGGTCGGCGACGTCGGGTGGCCCGGCCACCTCGATCTGCCCGCCCGAGCCCCAGAAGCCGCGTGGGGTGTAGCTGACCACCACGTAACCGGCCTCGGCGAGTTGCTTCGCCTGGGCGAGGTACTCCAGGTCGTTGACACCCCAGGACGACGGCAGCACCACCAACGGGTGCCGGGCGGCGCCGTCGGCGGGCTCGTACACGTTGCCCTTGAGGACCACGCCGTCGGAGCCGGGGATGTCGGTGAACCGCAGCCCGGACTGGGCCGTCTGAGTGATCGTCAATGCCTGGGCGGCGGGCGCCAGGGCGAGCGGTGCAGTGGTGAGCAGGGCGGTGGCCAGCGCGAGCGCGGCGGCGCGGTTGCGTACGGGCATGGGGGACTCCTGGCGCTGCGTGGGTGGGGGTGCAGGACCTCGTGACTGGACGGTAGCCAATCAGACACGCTGTCAGTAACTCGTTGGCAGGTACCGGACCGATAACGAATCTACTGGCGGGTAGTGGCGCGAAGACGCGTTGTGCGCGGCCATCCCCTGTGAAAGAACGAGGAGTTGACGCCGTCCCAGGAGGACTCATGCGACTGACCAGGCTCGCCCCGCTCACCCTCGCCGGGGCGCTGATCTGCGCCCTGGCCACTCCCGCGCAGGCGCACGGCGGCCCACCGCCGAAGGTGCCCGAGGCGGTCGGCTGGGGCGGCGCGGTGGCCAGTGTGGACGCCGACGCGACCGCCGTCGGGCTCGAGGTGCTGCGGCGCGGCGGCAACGCGGTGGACGCCGCCGTGGCCACCGCCGCCGCGCTCGGGGTCTCCGAGCCGTACTCGGCGGGCATCGGCGGTGGCGGCTACTTCGTCCACTACGACGCCCGCACCGGGCGGGTGGAGACGCTGGACGGCCGCGAGGTGGCCGGGCGGACGGCGGGCGAGACACTGTTCCAGGAGAACGGCAAGCCACTGGCCTTCGCCGACGCGGTGACCAGCGGGCTGAGCGTCGGCGTGCCAGGCGCACCGGCCACCTGGGCCCAGGCGCTGGAGCTGTGGGGGAGCCGAGGGCTGGACGAGGTTCTCAAGCCCGCCGTCAAGCTGGCGGACCGGGGGTTCACCGTCGACCAGACGTTCGTGGACCAGACGGCGCTGAATGAGACCAGGTTCAGAGCCTTCCCGGACACCAGCAAGCTGTTCCTGCCCGGCGGCAAGCTGCCGGTGCTCGGCTCGACCTTCCGCAACCCCGAACTCGCCGCCACCTATCGTGAGTTGGGCCGCAAGGGTGTCCAGACGCTCTACCGGGGCGAGCTGGCCACCGACATCGTCCGCACCCTCCAGCACCCGCCGGTCGACCCGGCCTCCGGCTGGAACGCCCGGCCGGGCCAGGTGGACCGCAAGGACCTGGCCGACTACCGGGTGATCCGCCGTCAGCCGACCCACGTCGACTACCGGGGCTACGACGTCTACGGGATGGCGCCGTCCTCCTCCGGCGGGACCACGGTCGGCGAGGCGCTCGGCATCCTGGAGCACAGCGACCTGGGCGCGCTGAGCGCCACCCAGTACCTGCACCGCTACCTGGACTCCAGTCGGATCGCGTTCGCCGACCGGGGCCGCTGGGTCGGTGACCCGGCGTTCTCCCAGGTGCCGACCCGTCAGCTGCTGAGCGAGGAGTTCACCGCCGCCCGGGCCTGCCTGATCGACCCGGCACACGCGCTGACCAGCCCGCTGGCGGCGGGCGACCCGTACCACCCGGCCGCCTGCGCCACCGGCGGCCAGGCGGTGCCGGAGACCCACGAGGGTCCGAGCACCACCCACCTGACGGTGGCCGACCGCTGGGGCAACGTGGTGGCGTACACCCTGACCCTGGAGCAGACCGGCGGCAGCGGCCTGACCGTGCCGGGCCGGGGCTTCCTGCTCAACAACGAGCTGACCGACTTCTCCTTCGCCCCCGCCACCGCAGGGGTGCCCGACCCCAACCTGCCCGGGCCCGGCAAGCGGCCGCGCTCCTCGATCTCGCCGACCATCGTGCTCAAGGGCGGCAAGCCGGTGGTCGCGGTCGGCACGCCCGGCGGCTCGACCATCATCACCACCGTGCTGCAGGTGCTGCTCGGCCGCCTGGACCGGGGTCTGACGCTGGAACAGGCGATCACCGCCCCCCGGGCCAGCCAGCGCAACACCGCCGCCAGCCAGGCCGAACCGGCCTTCCTGGCGAGCCCGGAGCGGGCCGGTCTGGAGGCACTCGGCCACAGCTTCGTGCTCAACCCGGAGATCGGCGCCGCGACCGGCGTCGAGCGGCTGCCCGACGGCCGCTGGATCGCGGCGGCCGAGCCGACCCGCCGAGGCGGCGGCTCGGCGGCCGTCGTACACCCGACGCGCTGAGTCCTGTCACTGCCGGGCGGTATGTTCGGAGGTGGGCACCCCTGCGGGTGCCCACCCTCGTCCGAAGCACCCATCGGGAAGGCCGCCCGCCGTGACCGTCCGCATCGCCACCTGGAACATCAACTCCGTCACCGCGCGGCTGCCCAAGCTGCTGGAGTGGCTGGAGTCGGCCAAGCCCGACGTGCTCTGCCTCCAGGAGCTCAAGTGCGCCTCGGACGCCTTCCCGTTCGAGGCGGTCAAGGAGCTCGGCTACGAGACCGCCGCCCACGGCACCGGCCGGTGGAACGGCGTGGCGATCGTCTCCCGGCTCGGCCTGGAGGACGTCGTCCGCGACCTGCCCGAGCAGCCCGGCTTCCTGGCCGACGGCGCGCTGATCCCCGACACCGAGCCCCGGGCGATCGCCGCCACCTGCGGCCCGGTCCGGGTCTGGTCGGTGTACGTGCCGAACGGCCGCGAGGTGGACCACGCGCACTACCAGTACAAGCTGGAGTGGCTGGAGGCCCTGCGCAAGGCCGCCCTGGCGGACGCGGCGGGCGAGCGCCCGTTCGCGGTGCTCGGCGACTTCAACGTGGCCCCCACCGACGAGGACGTCTACGACCCGGCCGTGTTCGCCGGGCTGACCCACGTCACCCCCGCCGAGCGGGCCGCCCTGGCCGCGCTGCGCGAGGCCGGGCTGCAGGACGTCATGCCGCGCGCCCTCAAGTACGACCGCCCGTACACCTTCTGGGACTACCGGGCGCTCGGCTTCCCGAAGAACCTCGGCATGCGGATCGACCTCACCTACGCGAACAAGCCGTTCGCCGACGCGGTGACCGACAGCTACGTGGACCGCGAGGCCCGCAAGGGCAAGGGCACCTCCGACCACGCCCCGGTGGTCGTCGACCTCGACCTCTGAGCCGTGGTGCGCCCCCCGGATGGGCCCGAACGGTGGCCGACCGGACCAGCGCTGCCTAGCGTCACAGCTGACAGGGTGTAGCTGTTCGAATACGGCGACGACGGAGTCCCGCGCTGCGCCCGAGAACCTGGAGGTACGGCATGCGCGCTTCGCGTACGGCCACCACCCTGCTGGGCGCCATCGCCCTGCTCGGGCTCGCCGCACCCCACGCGGCGGCCAAGAGCGTCGAGCCGGCCTGGGTGCACCCCGCCGAGGCGGCGCCCGGCGAGAGCGTGACGATCAGCGTCACCTGCGAGACCAGCTCGGTGAAGACCATCACCGCCAACTCGCAGGCGTTCTCCACCGGCAGCGCGACCCTCACGGTCGGTCCGGACGGCAAGTACAGCGGCAAGGCGCTGCTCGCCTCCAAGGAGGAGTTCGCCTCCAAGGCGGGCAAGAGCTCCAGCTGGGGCATCGACGGCAGCTGCCCGAACCACGACACCTTCACCGGCGCGATCGAGGTCAGGACCGGCTCGCAGGCCGGCGCCCCGGCCGACGGCGGCAAGCTGCCGACCGGCCCGGTGAAGACCGGCGGTCCGGCCGGGCCCGGCCGACCTGGTGGCCGGTGGCGCCCTGGTCGGCGCCGGGGTCGGAGGCTTCTGGCTGCTCCGGCGTCGGACCGCGCTCTGATCCGCCGTCAGCGTCTCTGCTCAGCCGCTCAGCGCCCCGCCGTCGCCAGCGGGGCGCTGAGCGGTACGTTCTCGGGCCGGGTGGCCCGGATGGTGCCCTCGGCCAGCAGGTACTGCGCCGTGACGTAGGTCGCCATGATCCAGAAGCCGTGGCCGGGCAGTGCCTTCCACTCGGCCAGTTCGGTGGCGATCAGGGTGTCCGAGAGCAGGAACAGCGCCCCGCCCAGGCCGGTCCGCCAGCCGAGGCCGGCCGAGCTGACCGCGGTGGAGGAGAGCAGCAGGCTGTAGATCGCGACCGGGATCTTCAGGTCGCCGAGCCCGGGCCAGAGCTGACTGATCATCACGGCCCAGGCCGCCGCGTACGCCAGTGCGGTGAGCGCCGTGCGCCGCCGGTCCTCCAGCGCCCCGAGCTTCACGAACATGGTCACGTAGCAGATGTGCGCCGCCGCGAACGAGCCCATCCCGGCCAGGAACGCGGCCTCCCCGCCGACCTGGAGCAGCACGTCCCCGCCGGTGCTGAACGCCAGCGCGGGCACCAGCAGCTTCGGCGCGTGCTCCGCCCGCGCTGCCACCCACCCCGCCAGCAGCGGCATCAGCGCGGGCTTGGTGGCGTGCTGTACCGCGCTCGCACCGGTGGCGATCGCCCCGAGGTGCACGGCGGAGGTGGCCGCGAAGGTGGTCAGCAGGCCACGGGCGGTGCGGAGTCGGCCGGTGATGGTCATGCGGTGGTGCCCTCCGGGCGGTCGGTGGGGCCCGGCTGCCAGCCGGGGCCGTTGATGAGGTGGCGGACCCGGTCCCGCCAGGTGGTGGCGGCGGCCAGGTCGCGGGCGATCGAGGCGTACTCGTGGGTGGCCACCCGGAGCGGGTTGTGGGTGCTCAGGTTCTTGGTCAGCCCGTAGACCGGCTTGGTGGTCTCGGGGGTGAACGAGCCGAACAGGCGGTCGAACAGGATCAGGATGCCGCCGAAGTTCCGGTCCAGGTAGCCGCCCTGCGAGGCGTGGTGCACCCGGTGATGTGACGGGGTGTTGAAGACGAACTCCAGCGGGCGGGGCAGCCGGTCGATCCGCTCGGTGTGGATCCAGAACTGGTAGACCAGGTTGGCCGATGAGCAGAACGCCAGCGCCGCGGGGTGCACCCCGGCCAGGATCATCGGGACGTAGAACACCCAGGTGGTCGCGCTGGTCCAGGGCTGCCGCAGCGCGGTGGAGAGGTTGTAGTGCTTGCTGGAGTGGTGCACCACGTGGCAGGCCCAGAGGATCCGGATCACGTGGTGGCCCCGGTGCGACCAGTAGTAGAAGAAGTCCTGCGCCAGCAGCATCAACGGCACCGTCCACCAGAGCACCGGCACCCGGAGCGGCGTCAGCTCGTACAGCGCGGAGTAGATCGCCACGATCGGGATCTTCCAGGCGGTGTCGAAGACCAGGCTGCCCAGTCCCATGGTGAGGCTGGTCGCGGTGTCCTTGGCGGTGTACCCCTGCTCCTCCTCGTCCGGATGGAAGCGGTAGGAGACCACCTCCAGGACGGTGAGCAGCACGAAGGCGGGTATCGACCACAGCACGACGTTGGGCAGGTTCGGCATGCCGAGGACGATAGGTGACAGCGGGCGGCCTGCGGAAGAGGTTGTTACCGACGCGTAGGTGAGAGTACGACGGAAATCGGCCGGATCGGCTGTGGGGCGCCACGGACGGGCTCGGGCACCGTCTAGTCTGGTGGGCGACATGGAGCGGTACGAGGACACGGTCGGAGCCGGGGAGGCACCGACGGTGGCAACGGGTGGACGCGCGACGGGGGTGGGGCGGCTCACCGCCGACGCGATCGCCGGAGTGCCCGCGCAGACCACCGGCCGGGGTGCCGCCGAGCTGCTGGCCGACCGGCTGGCCGCTGCCGACCAGCAGGCCGCCGACGAGCTGTTCACCGCCGCGTTCGGCCTCTACGGTGCCCGGCACCTGGGCGGCGCGCTGCCCGACGGGCCCCGGGCCGGGGCCGAGCTGAGCTGGTGGCACGGCCCGACGGTCCATCACCCGGCAGGCCTGCGCCCCCGGGAGGGCGGCCGCCGGAGCGGGGTGCTGGCCCGGCGTGGCGCACCCGCCGTCAGCGGTCGGCGCGGCCGGCACCGCAAACCCGAGCACTCCCCGGGCAGCACCCCGCAGGAGATCGCGGTCGAGCGCCGCACCGCCGCCCGGCTGCTCGCCGCCCAGCCGCTGGTCACCGCCGACGGGCCGCACGGCGCGGGCTTCCCGCTGATCGTCCGCCATGCCGACTGGCTGACCGAGCGGTTCGCCACCGTGCTCGGCTACCCGCTGACCGTCGGCGCCCGGCACGCCCGCCTGCACAAGGCCCCGCTGCCCGGCCGCGCCCTGGCACCGGTGGCCGACACCGCCTGGACCCCGGGCGGGTACGCCGCCCTGGTGCTCGCTCTCGCGGCCCTGGCCGAGCAGCGGCCGGCCGCGCTGGAGGCGCCGGGGGTCCGTCGGCAACTGACCGAGTGGCAGGTGCTGACAGCCGACGGGGTGCTGGACCCCGAGCTGGCCCGGGCGCTCGCGCCGCTGCCCGCACCGGCGCCGATCGGCCCCGCGCTGGCGGTCCGGCGGCGGCTGGCCGAGACGCCGGTGGTGCTGCTGGACGAACTGACGCCGGAGCAGCGGCGCTGGCTGCAGGGCCGGCTGGAGCCGGAGGCCGAGCTGTTCGCCGAGTTCCTCGGGCTCGAGGCGGAGATCCGGGCCGAGGGCGTCGCCCTGCTGGACCCGGCCGACGAGCTGACCGACCTGGCACTGCCAGGCACCGGCACGGTGGCGCAGGCCGCGCTGCTGCTGGCCGCCCGGCTGGTGGAGGAGCTGCGCCCGCTGTCCGGCGAGGCCGCGCCCCCGGCCGTGTTGATCCCGGACGCCCTGATAGACGGCGCACTCGGCGACGTCACCGACGAGTACGGCCTGCGGTCCGGCTGGCGCCGGGACTACCTGGCCGATCTGACGGCCTTTCGACGAGACGCGCTGGACCTGCTGCACCGGATGCAGCTGATCGCCCCGGCGGGGCGGGCCTGGCTGCTCCGGGCGCCGGCCGCCCGCTACGCGCCGGAGGCGGAGCTCCCGCAGCCGCCCGGCTCGGGGCGGCACTCCCGGCCGCTCGTCGTCGGCTGAGGGGTTGATCCGTCGAGGGCCCGGGTCAGTCCCGGAGCGCCTGCTCGATCAGGGCGACGGTGGCGCGCGGATCGGTGACCTCGACCACCAGGCGGGTGTACTTCTCGTCGGAGAGTTCGACCACCACGGCCAGCTCCGGGTTCTTGACGTCCCAGAAGACCTTCTCGCCGTCACGGTGGAAGGTGCCCGCGACGATCACGCCGGGGAAGTGGGTGCCGGGGGCGCGCAGGCCCTTGGGCTCGCGGGTGATGCCGGGGTCGGCGGTGGCTCCCCGGATGTTGCGGAGCGGGATCTCGATCCGGCTCTTGAGGGCCCAGAGCCTGTCCAGCCCCTCGACCTCGACGGTGAGGGTGTCGCCGGTCACCGAAACATGTGCCATCTGCCCTACTCCTTCAGCTGGTTGGTGAGTGCCAAGGCGGCGTCCGCCCCGGTGCCGCCGCCCGCGCGGGCCCGCAGCCGGAGGCCGAGCACGGTGGCCACCAGTGCGGGGGCCAGGGCCGGATCGCCGAGGGTCCGCTCCAGGGCCGTCAGACCCTCGGTCACCAGGGCGGCGACTTCGGGGTCGTGCGGGGCCCGTTCGGCCGCCGCGAGCAGCAGCAGTCCGGCGGCCGGGCCGCCGTCGAACCCGGTGGCGGCCCGGCTCAGCGCGGTGCCGGGGTGGTCGACCGCGGCCAGGGCGGCGGTCAGCGGCAGGATCTCGTGGTCCAGGTGGTGGCGGAGCGCGGCCAGGTAGAGGCCGCGCTTGCTGCCGAACACCTTGTAGAGGCTGCCCCGGTGGACGCCGAGCCCGTTCACCAGGTCGTCGACGGAGGTCCCGTCGAAGCCCCGGTCGGCGAACAGCCGGGCGGCCGCCCGGACGGTCTCGGCCTCGTCGAAGGCGCGTGGTCTTCCCATGCCGGTCAGTGTAGGCATTCAGGAACGATCGGTCAAGAACAATCATTCCTGAAACCTGTTCTAGGCCAGATGGCGTACGCTGTGCCGCGTGATGGACGCCAGCAGAGTGCCCGAGGCCGGAGAGACGGCCGGTTCCTTCGTCGACCTGCTCCGGATCGAGCAGCTGGATGAGAACCTGTTCCGTGGCAGCTGCCATGCCGGTGCGCCGATGCGCGCGTTCGGCGGCCAGGTCGCCGCGCAGGCGCTCACCGCCGCCGGGCGGACGGTGGACGCGGGGCGGCAGGTGCACTCGCTGCACGGCTACTTCCTCCGCCCGGGGGACCCTCGGCACCCGATCGACTACCAGGTGGACCGGGCCAGGGACGGCTTCTCGTACGCCACTCGTCGGGTGACGGCGGTTCAGCACGACGAGGTGATCTTCACGCTCTCCGCCTCGTTCAAGTATCCGGAGCCCACGCCGGGGGCCAGGCAGTCCGCGATGCCCCGGGTGCCGGGGCCCGAGGAGCTGCCTGACCCGTTCCTGGCCTGGGCGGAGGCCGCGCCGCAGGACTACCTGGCGAGTGCCTTCCGTACCCTGGACCTGCGCTTCGTCCCGGCCGACAGTCCCGGTCTGCCGCCCGAACTGCCGGGCTCCCCGCAGCAGTTCGTCTGGCTGCGGACCGGCAGCCCGCTGCCCGGCGACGATCCGCTGCTGCAGGTCTGCGCGCTGACCTACCTGTCCGACCTGACGCTGGCCTCCACCACCGCGCTGACCGTGCAGCCGCACCGGATCCAGCGCACCGCACCGGCCCGGATCATGCTCGCCTCGCTGGACCACGCGATGTGGTTCCACCGCCCGTTCCGCGCCGACGAGTGGCTGCTGTTCGCCCAGCGCAGCCCGTCCGCCTCGGACGGACGGGGGCTGGCGCACGGCGAGTTCTACGACCGGCAGGGCAACCTGGTGGCCTCCGCCGTCCAGGAGGCACTGGTCCGCGAGCGCCGACCCTAGGGGCTGTCAGGACTGGTCGGCGGCACGGTCCGTGAGCACCACCTCGAACTCCTCCAGGCTGCGGAAGGTCACTCCAGCGGCCGCGACAGCCTTGGCCCGCAGTGCGGCCTGCGGCCCGCGCGAGGCGTCGAGGTCCGCGAAGATCGCGCCCACACTGCCGCGGCCGTCGGTGCGGTTCACGAAGAGTGCGCCCATCATGAAGCCGTCGATCCGCTCGAGGCCGGGTAGGACGTTGTCCCGAACGGTGTTGATCAGCAGGTCGACCTTGCCGGGGTCGAAGTCGAAGCGGGTCATCCGGAAGCCGGCGCCGGGCTCGGCCGGGCGCCGCGGGGTGAACACCGCGGCCTCCCAGTTGTCGACGGTCACCGTGCCGGCGAAGGGTTCCACCAGCGCGGCCCGGCGGTCGCGGAGCTGCTCGTCGCTTGCCTGCCTGGCCTGCTCGGACTCCCACCAGGAACCCATCATGATCTTGCCGACCTTGCGGTCGGCGAACAGCCCGAAACCGCGGTAGCCGGGCTGGGCGGAGAGCAGTCCGACGGCTTCGGCGCGCAGACCGTCGAGGGCCTGGTCGATGGCGGCCGGATCGCCGGTCATGTAGGCGGTGCGGGTGTAGAGCGGGGCAGTCATGAGTGGGTTCCTCTCGTCGTCCGGACGCCGCCGAGGCGCGGTACCCGAGCGGCCAGGTCCCATCCGACGCCCGGGCCCGCACCCGGGCAACACGGCGAGGCCGTTCGGAGCAGCCAGGACCGCGACCCGCAGATGACGAGGAGTCAGGCCCAAGCGGCTGTTCAGGCGTAGTTCGCCCGAGCGATCCCGGCCCGTATCATGGTGCGGGTGACCAAGGTTGACCTGTCACCAAGGCCGGTGGAGGCGATGTCGCCCCGTCAGCTCGAACGCCGCAACAGCCTGATCTCGGCCGCCCTCGCGCTGGTGAACGAGGCCGGCGTGGAGAGACTCCAGATGAAACACGTCTGCGAGCGCTCCGGAGTGGCCCTCGGCACCGCCTACCGGTACTTCTCCTCCAAGGACCATCTGCTCGCCGCCGCCATCGCGGACTGGCACCGCCTGCTGCTCGCCGACCTGGTCGC
This sequence comes from Kitasatospora sp. Root107, assembly GCF_001424875.1. GTDB lineage: Bacteria > Actinomycetota > Actinomycetes > Streptomycetales > Streptomycetaceae > Kitasatospora. The sequence continues at coordinate 365,745 of NZ_LMCT01000072.1, forward strand.
CGAGCAGCGCGGCTCCCGGCACGGGCAGGCCGAGACCGACCGGGTGGTGCGGTTCGTCCGCAACGGCATGCGCGCCTACCAGCGACAGCCCCAACTGGCCCGGCTCCGGGTCGCGGTGGCCACCTCGACCGACCCGTTCGCCAGCGAGACGCTGCAGTCGCTGGCCCGGGCCGACCGGGCGGCGCTGGACGCGGTCGGTCCCCGGCTGCCCCCGGCCGCCGGTGAGCTGGTGCGGCACATCGTCGGCCACTCCTGGCAGGGCGAGCTGACTGCCTGGGTGACCGGCCGGACCACGCTGGACGACGCCCGACGCCGGCTCGAGGACGTCGTCCGGCTGGTGCTGACGCCGTACGAGGCGGCCTGACCGTCCGTCACCTGGCCCTGCGGCGCGTCCTGCCCGCGCCGGGGCTGGCCGGCGGACATAGTACGAAATGTAGCTATTGTCCGACCGTAGCCCCGCCGGAGTCAGTTGATGAGCAGTCAGCCCGAGGAGCCCAAGGCCACCCTGCCCACCGACAAGGTGGTGTTCGGGGTGAGCGCTGTCGCGGTGCTCGGGGTGGTCGCCTGGGGCGTGTTCGCGGCGGACTCGCTCGGCCGGGTCTCCAGCAGCGCGCTCGGCTGGGTGCTGCACAACTTCGGCTGGCTGTTCGTGGTGGCCGCCGACGTCTTCCTGGTGCTCACCGTGCTGCTGGCGTTCAGCCGGTTCGGCCGGATCAGGCTCGGGCGGGACGACGAGGAGCCGGAGTTCAACACGCTGGCCTGGATCGCGATGATGTTCAGCGCGGGCATGGGCATCGGCCTGATGTTCTACGGCGTCGGCGAGCCGCTCCAGCTGTACGCGGCGCCCCAGCCAGGATCCGGGATCGAGCCGCAGACCCCGGCCGCCGCCCAGTCGGCGCTGGAGTTCTCGCTCTTCCACTGGACCCTGCACCCGTGGGCGATCTACGCGGTCGGCGGCCTGGCGCTGGCGTACACCACCTTCCGCAAGGGCCGGGGCAACCGGATCAGTGCCGCGTTCGTCCCGTTGATCGCCGGCGTACGGTCCGGGGCGAGCCCCGAGAAGCATCCCCCGTCCGAGTGAACTGGGCCGACCGGGGCTGACCGTTCGCCGTCGGAGCGGCCGGCCGGTGTCATCCTGACTGCCGCGCCGGTACCGATATCCGGACGCCCAGCCCCCGTCCAGACTTCACTCTGGCGTCGTCACGGTTTAACAACGCCTTGGAATGCTGACCATCATGAACGCTCGATCCGCCCCGGCCCCGCTGGCCCTGGAAGTTCCGCGCTTCCCGCTCCCCAAGCGGCACCGCCGCTTCATCGCCTGTGCCGCTGTGGCCGCCTCCGTCGCCCTCGGCACCCTCGGCGTCGGCGCGACCGTGGAGACCGTCCAACAGGGCGGCGTCGCCACCGCCAGCCGTTGATCCGTCAGGTCTAGGCTGGCCAGGTGCTGCATCTGCGACTGATCGTCCCCACCGACCTGCGCGACACCGTACTGACCAACCTGGACGGCTGGGTCGGCGTCACCCACGTGGTGCTGCTGCCCGACGCGGCGGTCCGCCCCGCCGGGGACGTGGTGCTCTGCGACGTGGCCCGGGAGGCCGCCGACGAGGTGCTGGCCGGGCTGCGGGCGACGGGGCTGGCGGAGCGCGGGGCGATCGATGTCCAGCAGATGGAGCTGACCATCTCGAAGTCGGCCGACCTGGCTGAGGAGCTGGCCCCGGGGGAGGGCGCGGACGCGCTGGTCTGGGAGGCGGTCGCCGAGATCACCCACGAGGAGTCCACCCTCACCGGCGTGTACCTGGCGTTCATGGCGGTGGCGACCATGCTGGCGGCCTGCGGCGCGGTGCTGGACAGCGCGATCCTGATCGTCGGCGCGATGGTGGTCGGCCCGGAGTTCGGCCCGGTGGCCGGACTCTGCGTGGCACTGGTGCAGCGCAGGCTGCACCCGGCACTGCGGTCGCTGAACGCGCTGCTGGTCGGCTTCGCGGTGGCGATGCTGCTCACCGTGGGGTTCTCGCTGCTGATGGACGGTCTGGGGCTGTTCAGCCAGGACCAGTTCGAGTCGGCCCGGCCCAACACCTCGTTCATCTGGCAGCCCGACGCGATGTCCTTCGTGGTCGCCTTCCTGGCCGGCGTGGCCGGACTGCTCTCGCTCACCTCGGCCAAGGCCGGGGCCCTGGTCGGAGTGGCGATCTCGGTGACCACCGTCCCGGCCGCCGCCAACGCGGCGGTGGCGCTCGGGTACGGGGACTTCGCACAGGCGGGCGGTTCGGCCGTGCAGCTGCTGCTGAACCTGCTCGGCATCGTGCTGGCCGGTGTGCTCACCCTGCTGGTGCAGCACGGGGCCTGGCGGATCGTCCGGTCCAGGCCCCGGCTGTTCACACGGTGACGCCGTCGTCCTCGACGCGGTGGGTCGGGGCAGGCGTGCCGAGGCCCTCGGGGACCAGCAGTTCGGCGCCTCGGGGCATGGCGGCGACCGCCCGCCACCAGAGTTTGAGCGCGGGCGGATCCACTGGCTCGAACGGCTTGCCGGGGCGTGGTGCCACCAACCGGGCGCCGAGCGCACGTGCGGCGGCGACGGTCCGTTCGGCCGGCTCCTCCCAGGGGTGCGGGGCCAGGTTGAAGGTGCCCCAGTGGATCGGCAGCAACAGGTCGCCGCCGAGGTCGAGGTGGGCCCGGACGCCCTCCTCGGGGGTCATGTGCACCTCGGGCCAGAGATCGCTGTACGCGCCGATCTGCATCATCGTCACGTCGAACGGGCCGAACCGGCGGCCGATCTCGGCGAAGCCGGGGAAGTAGCCGGTGTCACCGCTGTGGAACAGGCGGTGCGAGCCGCTCGCCACCACCCAGGAGGCCCAGAGCACCAGCGGGTTGGCCCGGGGGCCGCGGTTGCAGTAGTGGCGAGCGGGGGTGGCGGTCAGGGTCAGCCCGGCCACCTCGGCCGACTCCCACCAGTCCAGTTCGGTGATCCGGTCGGCCGGGACACCCCAGTGCTCCAGGTGCGCGCCGATCCCGAGCGGTACGGCGAAGGCGGCGCCGGAGGCGGCCAGCGTGCGCACGGTGGCGAGGTCGAGGTGGTCGTAGTGGTCGTGCGAGATCACCACCAGGTCCACCGGGCCGAGTTCGGCCAGCGGGATCGGCATCGGGTGCAGCCGCTTCGGTCCGGTCCAGCCGAACGGTGAGCAGCGCTCGCCCCAGACCGGGTCGAACAGCACCCGGCGGCCGTCCAGTTCGGCCAGGACGGTGGCGTGCCCGAGCCAGGTCAGCCGCAGTCCGTCGGCGGGCGGTTCGGCCAGCTCGATCGGCAGCAACCGGTGCAGCGGGACGGCGGCGGCGGGCTGCCTGCGGTGCCGGTTGGCGGCGAACTGCTGGCGGGTCAGCTCCAGCCGGGACCGCCCCCGGGCCAACCGCCGGGTCGGTACCGGGTTCTGGAAACTGCCGTCCGCGAAGTGCGGGGAGTTCAGGATCCGGGCCAGCCGGGCGCCGGTCGGTTCGGTCCCGAAGGACTCGGTACGGACCTGGCGCCAGGCGGCACGGGGCAGTTCACCGATCGGCGGAGTGCCGGTGGCGAGCAGTGCGGTGAGAGCGGCGACCCGGGACGTCCAGGCAGCGGAGCTGGGCACGGCGCCTCCATGAGCGGGGTTGGTCCGTCCCATCGGACATTACCGGCGATATGCCGCACCGACCCGGTGGGGCGAAGGCAGGCGATCCGTTCGGTCTAACCGCCCCGCTGAGCGACCGTCAGACCGGGTAGAACCGGGTGATCGTCTCCGCCACGCAGTGCGGCTTCGGGCTGCCCTCGCTGGTGATGGTGTACCGGACCACGGCCTGCACGCCCCCGGCGACCTGCTCGGCGGAGATCAGCTCGGCGGTGGCCCGGATCGCGGTGCCGACCGGCACCGGGGCGGGGAAGCGGACCTTCTCGGAGCCGTAGTTGAGGGCCATCCTGATCCCCTCGACGGCGTAGCACTCCTTGGCCAGCACCGGGATCAGCGACAGGGTCAGGTAGCCGTGCGCGATCGTGCCGCCGAAGGCGCTCTCCTTGGCCCGGACCGGATCGACGTGGATCCACTGGTGGTCGCCGGTCGCCTCGGCGAACAGGTCCACCCTGGCCTGGTCGATGGTGTGCCACTCGCTGGTGCCGAGCTCGGTGCCGACCGCGGCGGTCAGGTCGGCGAGAGAGGCGTACGTCGTCACGGCTGCTCCTGGTGGGGGGTGCTGACGGGGCACCGGAGAGTATGCCTACTCGCTGGTCACTTGTCAGCGGCCCCAGGGTCTCACTACGCCATCTCACTACGCCCGGTGCAGGCTCTGCCCGGCCGTCAGCAGTCGGCGGCCGCTCACCAGCTCGGGGGTGATCCGGACGAACATCCGCTGCTGCCCGCCGCTGATCCACGGCACCGGACCGCTGCGCAGCAGCCGTTGGAACTCGGCCTCGTCCCGGACCAGCTCGGCGCGGCCGTGGACCAGGACGCTCCAGCCGCTCCGGCCGACCGGGTCGAGCAGGTCGGCCTGGAAGGCCGCCACCGTCCCGTCCAGGGCACGGCTCAGCGTGCTGCCCGCGCGCAGGCCGAGGATCAGTCGGCCGTCGGGGGCCACCTCGAAGGCCACCGGCAGGACGGCCGGGAGCGCGTGCTCGGTGTACACCACGCGCCCGATGGGCACGGTGCGGAGCAGCTGCAGGCACTCGGCCTCGCCCAGGGACTCCACGCGGTCGTCTCGGTCCATACCTCGATGGTGCCGCTCCGGCGGCGGAGTCAATAGGGCCCATGGTCCCTGATGCGCTCTGAATGCTCCCTGACCTGCGTCAATCCGGATGAAAGGCCGCGGCACCGGAAACGGACCGATACCTTGTCCGCGGGAGCGGGCTAGTGAGGGGGGTACCTGTGAGCGGCGGCATCGAACTGGTGGTGATCGGCGCGGACGGCGGGCCGGAGCGGGCCCACGCGGGGTCGGCCCAGGCGGCGGCCGGGGCCCGGCTGCTGGCCGCCGGTCTGCCCGGGCGCTGCTTCGACGCGGGTGCCCGGGGGAGCCGGGTGACCCTGGTGCCGCCGGAGGCCGACGCCAACGCGATGCTCACCGCGCTGCGGGCGGCCGCCCAGCGCCCGGCCCGCTGGCTGGTGGTCTGCCTGCTCGGCCAGCTCGCGGTCGATCCGCGCGGCCGCCGGCTGGCCCTGGTCACGGCCGGTGCCACCCCGGAGAACGCGTACCGGCGCGGGCTGGCCTGGGACTGGGTGGTGAGCACCATGGTGCACGGCGACCAGGAGGAGACCCTGCTGCTGGTGGACGCGGTCGCGGACCGGGACGCCTGGGCTGCGCTGGAGCGGGGCGAGGAGGGCGCGGGCGAGCTGCTCAGCCACTCCCGGGTGCCGCTCTGGGGCCGGGTGGCCAGGTACGCCGGTCCGCGCCGGGGCAGGGAGTCCGTACTGCCGGGCGGCGAGGGCTCGTTCAGCTGGGCGCTGGACCGGGTGCTGGAGCACGGTCTGCCCGGCGCCCCGGCGGCGGTCGCCCCGATGGATCTCCAGCCCGCAGTCGAGCAGGAGCTGGCCTGGGCGGAGTCGGCCTACGGGGCGGGCCAGGTGCGGCTGTTGGTGCCGGGCGAGCACGGGCGGCTGCTGTTGCGCAATCGGGCCGCGGTGCGGGGTGCATTGGCCGGATTGTCGCTTTCTGAGGAACTGTTGGCAGTTCTGTGGCGCGAAAGTGCCCCAACCGATCCGCCTTCCGCGTAAGGTCAGGGGGCCCGAGGTGTTGCCGGGGCGGGGCGAGTTGGCGAAGAATCAATGTCTCGTGAGCAGTGGTTCGGGCGGCGGATATCTGCTGCGGTCGGCGCTCCGTTCGGGTCGGCCGTGATGAGGTGGGGCGAATGCGGCAGCGCGTAATTACAGTGCGCCCTGGGGCGGTTGGGGCCGGTGGGCTGGCACTGCTGCTGCTCACTTCCTGCGGCGCCTCCGAGGGCGGGAGTCCCACCGACCGGCTGCCCGATGTCACCGCGGCCCCAACTGTCCCGGCAGTCACGCCCAGTGGCTCGGCGGTGGTGCAGAACGCGCCCACCGAAGGAGTCGACGGAGCGGTCGGCCGGGTCGTCCTGCGGGCCTATCAGGGCTGGTGGGAGGCGCGGATCACGGTTTTCGGCCAACCCGAGCAGGACCCGGCAGCGGTCCGTGCCTTCGCCGCCGACCAGGCGCTGGGCGACACCCTGATCACGCGTCAGCAACTCCGTGACGCGAAACTGGTGATGGTCGGTACTCCGCGCAACTCACCGTTGGTGAAGTCGATTCGACTCACCGAGAATCCGCCGTCCGCGACCGTCGAGGACTGTGTCGACGTGACGGATTGGCACCAGGCGGATGCCGGCACCAAGGCGTTGCGTGATCCGGCGCAACGGCTGACCCGGTACGTCGCCACAGCCACGCTCCGGAAAGCGGACTCGCGCTGGCTGATCGTGGACTTCAAACGCGAGGAGAGCCGGTCGTGTTGAGAACTTCACCGGGAATCTTGGTTCGTGTCCTGCTGATGATCGGAATGCTGGCGGCGACGATCACCCCGGCCGCCGCCGAGGAGCCGGGCGGCACGGTGACCCCGTGCGCCTCGCGGGACATCTGCGTCAAGGTGACCGAGCCCGGCAGCACCAGCAGCGGACATCCGGGCGGCGGCGGCACGAGCGAGACCGTCGCGGCGAAGTGCTACTCGCACCAGGAGGGCAGGCCGGAAATCGCCTGCTGGGACGACAACCTGGGCTGGTACAGCAACTCCACCGGCTGCTACTACAAGCTGGAGCGCCCCAAGCCCGCCGCGGATGCGCGGGCCTGGGGCGGCCGTGACCCGGCCACCGGTGACATCTATCTGGTCAGCTGCCGGGACGGCGGGTCCGACGTGGACGGCCCGCAGTTCTTCGCCGTCCCCCCGGCCGGAGCGCCGCCGACCGACGACGTGGTGAACCTGCGCAGGGAGGCACTGGCGAAGCTGCAGCTGACCCCGCCGGCCATGCACGCCGCCCCCGGTGGCAGCGCCGTGGTCGGGGCGCCGCTCTGGCTCTGGTACGACCGGAGCCCGGCCAGCGTCGGTCCGCTGACCGCCACGGCCAAGGGCAACGTGATCAGTGTGACCGCCACCGCCGAGGTGCTGAAGGTGACTTGGGACATGGACGACGGACACACCGTCAAGTGTCCCGGGGCCGGCACACCGTACCGGGCCGATCTGGGCCGGACCGAGTCGCCGGACTGCAAGTACCTCTACCGGAGCAGCTCCGCGCATCGCGCCGACGGGACGCTCTACCTGGTGGCCACCGCGATCTGGCACGTCACCGCCACCCGGAGCGACACCAACGCCACGGTCGAGTTCGACTTCCCCGTACCGGCCGCGGCTCCGATGCCGCTCCGGGTCGCCGAGGTCCAGCTGCTCAACTAGCGGGCGCCGCACCGGCGGACCACGCCGACCGGCACCGCACTCGCATCGCCCTGCACCGCACTCGTACGAAAGGCCGAAGCCCGGTGGAGCACCGAACCTTCCCCTCGCCGAGCCCCGGCACCGCGACCGTGGGCTCCGGCCAGTCCGCCCCCGAGCCGGGCCGGACCGCGTCCGGCATCCCGCCGCGGACCCCGCCGCGCACGCTGCGGGCCCGGCGGCGGCGCCCGGCGGTGCTGGCCATGGCGGTGGCCATGGTGGCGGCCGGCGGCCTCGGCGGCGCGGTCCTCTACAACAGCACCGGTCAGCGGATCGCCGTGCTGGCGCTGGCCCGTGACGTACCGAAGGGTCAGGCGATCAGTGCCGAGGACCTGGTGGTGGCCCGGATCGCCTCTGACCCGGTGCTCCGGCCGCTCGGTGCCCAGGAGCGGACCAAGGCGGTCGGGCTGCGGGCCACCGGCGACCTGCGCCGGGGAGCACTGCTGGTGAAGGCCGACCTGACGGACGATCCGCTGGTCGAGGCGGGCCAGACCGTGGTCGGGGTCGCCACCAAGCGGACCCAACTCCCGGCCACCCGGCTGCAACCCGGGGACCGGGTGCTGGTGGTCTCCACCCCGGATTCGGGCCAGGGCGGTTCCACCGTGCGGACCCCGGAGACGCTCGCGGTCCGGGTGGTGGCGGTCGGCAAGGCCGACACCGACGGCAGCGTGGTGATCGACGTGGCCGTGGCGCCCGCCGACGGCACCCGGCTGGCCGCCTGGGTGGCCACCGGCAAGCTGCAGATCATCCTGGCACCGCGGGCCGGCACCGCAGCCGCGGCCCCGACCCCGCCTCCGACCCCGGCTCCGAGCGGGAGCGTGGCCTGATGGCCGTGATCACGGTGGTCGGCGGCCCCGGCGCCCCCGGTGCCACCACCGGCGCGCTCGCCCTGCTGCTGGCCTGGCCGCTGCAGCCGGGCCGCAAGGTCCTGCTGGTGGAGTGTGACCCGGACGGCGGAGCGGTGCTGGCCGGTGCGCTGGAGGGACGGGTCGAGGCGGTCTTCGGGCTGCGCAACCTGGCCGTCGCGGACCGTCGCGGACTGCTCGCCCAGACCCTGTGGGAGCAGCTGATCGACCTCTCCCCGGCCGGCACCGGCGACCGCCTGCTGCTGCCAGGGCTGACCGACCCGGCCCAGGCGCCCGGCCTGGCGTACACCTGGGAGCCACTGCTGGAGGCGCTGCACGGGCTCGAACCGCAGGGCTACGACGTGATCCTCGACCTCGGCCGCTCCGGTGCCCAGGGGCCCGGCGCGGTGCTGGCCCGGCGGGCCGACGTGGTGGCGGTCGCCCTGCGCAGCACGCTGCGCGGACTGAGCGCGACCAGGCCCCGGCTGGCCGCGCTGCGCGAGGACCTGGAGCAGGCGGGGACGGGTGCGGATGGGCTCGGCCTGCTACTGGTCGCCGAGGGTCCGTACCCGGCGGCCGAGGTCTCCCGGCAGTTCGGGGTGCCGGTGCTCGGGGTGCTGCCGTACGTACCGCGCACCGCCCGGCTGCTCTCGGACGGTGGCGACACCACCGACCGGCGGTTCATCCGCTCGGAGCTGATGCGGACCGCCCGGACCACCGCCGACCAGATCCAGCTGCTGGTCCGCCGCCGCCGCCAGCGGCTGGCGCCGACCGCCGCACCGGCGGCCGCGCCGTCGCCGATCGCCGCCCAACCCGCCCCGGAGTCACACCCGTTGGCCTACGCGCAGCAGTCCCACCCGCACCAGCCACACCAGCCGCAGGCCCAGCAGCCCTACCCCCAGGACGCCTACCCGCTGCAGCAGCCGTATCCGGCCCCGCCGGTGCCGCAGCCCGCCGCGCCCGCGCCGTTCCCCGGCCAGTGGGAGTCGCAGCAGCAGTCGCCGCCGGTCTACGGGCAGGTGCTCCGTGCGCGGTAGCCCGCTGTACGACCCGCTGCACAAGCCCGCGAACGCCGATCCGGCCGGGCTGCCCTGGACGGCTGCCCCGCCGGTGATACCGAGCGCGAGCCCGGTCGGCCAGTTCACCACCGGTCCGGTCAACTCCGGTGCGGGGGCCGCTGGTTCGGCGCCGGTGATCCAGCCGGTCGCGGTGAAGCCGGTGGTCGACCAGCAGGTGGCCCGGGAGCTCAAGCGGCAGGTCGCGGCCGAACTGCACCAGCAGCTCACCCGGTTGGCGGACGCCTCCGGGGTGGAGGCGGACCGGGCCACCCGGCGTCAGCGCGGCCGGGCGCTGATCGAGGAGGCAGTGGCCCGCTGGTCCGACGCGTACGCCCAGACCCACGGCATCCCGCCCACCAGGGAGCAGGACCGGGCGCTCGCCGAGACCGTCTACGACCTGCTGTTCCGGGCCGGGCGGCTGCAGCCCTACCTGGACGACCCGGACATCGAGAACATCCTGATCAACGGCTGCGACGACGTGTGGATCTCCAAGGTGCACCAACCGCTGCGCCAGGTCCCGCCGGTGGCCGAGAGCGACGAGGAACTGGTCGAGCTGCTCCAGGACCTGGCCCGGCAGCACGGCGGCGGCGAGCGGAGCCTCTCCACCGCCAGCCCGACCCTGGCGCTGCGGCTGGAGGGCGGGATGCGCCTGCAGGCGCTCACCGAGGTGACGCCCCGACCGTACGTGGCGATCCGGCGGCACCGGGTGGCCTCGGCGACGCTTGCCGACCTGGTCCAACTCGGCACCGTGGACCCCACCTTGGCCGCCTTCCTGGCCTCGGCCATCCGGGCCAGGAAGAACGTGATGATCACCGGCACCCAGGGGGTCGGCAAGACCAGCCTGCTGCGCGCGATGGCCGCCGAGATCCCGCCGGACGAACGGGTCGGCACCCTGGAGTCGGAGTTCGAGCTCTGGCTGCACACCCTGGGCCACCTGCGCCAGGTGGTCCCGATGGAGGCCAGGGAGGGCAACGGCGAGCGGGTGGACGGGCGGGCGGCCGGAGAGCTGACGATCGGTGAACTGATCCCCGCCGCCCTGCGGATGACGCTGTCCCGGATCATCGTCGGCGAGGTCCGCTCCGGCGAGGTGGTCCCGATGCTGCGGGTGATGACCAACGGCGAGGGCGGCTCGATGTGCACCCTGCACGCGCGCGGCCCGCACATGGTGGTCGACCGGATCGCCGAACTCTGCCTGGAGTACGGCTCGCACATGACCGACAGCCTGGCCTACCGGCTGACCGCCAACGCGGTCGACCTGATCGTGCACGTGGCCATGGTGGACGAGACCGCCGTCGGCGGCGGCCGGCACCGCTTCGTCTCGCACGTGCTGGAGATCACCGGCCTCGGTGAGAGCGGCCGCCCGGCCACCAACACCGTGTTCGGCCCGCGTCCCGACCTGGGCGAGCCCCGGGCCGTGCCGCACACCCCGCCGAGCTGCCTGGACGACCTGCGCCGGGCGGGCTTCGACGCGGGGCTGCTGCAGTCCGCGTACGGGAGTTGGCCCGCCCCGCTGAACCTCCGGATCGGAGGGGTGCGCTGATGCTGCTCTTCGTCATGTGCGGGCTGCTGGTGGCAGGCGGCCTGGTGGCCCTGGTGGCCGGGGTGTACGGGAAGGAGCCGGCCGCACCGGAGGCCGCCGCCTGGGCGGTCCGGCTCGCTCCGTCGGCCCGCCGTCGGCTGTCGGTCCAGGTGGCGGTGCTGGTGGTCGGCAGCTGCTGGCTGATCCTGAGCGGCCGGCCACCGGTGGCGATCGGGCTGCTGGCGCTGCTGGACTTCGGCCTGCCCTGGGTGTTCGGCGCCACCCGGGCCGACATGCACCGGATCGACCGGTTGGAGGCGCTCGCCGAGTGGACCCAACGGCTGGGCGACGTCCTGCTGTTGGGGGTCGGGCTGAACCAGGCGATCGTGACCAGCCGACGGACCGCGCCGGCCGCGCTGGAGGCCGAGATCACCGAGCTGAGTGCCCGGCTGCAGTCCCGCTGGCGGCCGGAGGAGGCGCTGCGGGCCTTCGCCGACACGCTGGCCGACGCCACCGCCGACAAGGTGCTGGCCGCCCTGGTGCTGCGCGCGGGCGACAGCGGCCCCGGCCTGGCCCGGACGCTGGCCGATCTGGCCACCTCGGTCCGCGAGGAGGTCCGGCAGCGCCGGGTGATCGAGGCGGACCGGGCCAAGCACCGCACCACCATCCGCTGGCTGCTGGTGATCATCATGCTGGTGCTGGTGGCCGGCTTCTTCAACGCCAGGTACTCCCAGCCGTACTCCACTCTGCTGGGCCAACTGGTGCTCGGGGTGGTGCTGGTGCTGTTCGTGCTGGTGATCGCCTGGATGCGCAAGCTGGCCACCCAGCGTCCGCTGCCGCGCCTGCTGGAGGCGGACCGGCGGAGCAAGGCCCGCCCGCTGCGGGCCGCCCCGGCCGAGGGTGAGCCGGGCGGAGCCGGCCCGGTCGTGGGCCAGTTCGCCAAGGAGGGCACGTGATCTCGATCTGGGCCGTACTGGCCGGTGCCCTGCTGCTCGGCGGCGTGGCCGCGATCGCCGCCGAACTGCGGCCCGCGCCGCCGGACTTGGGGCAGGCGCTGGACCGCCTGCACCGCACCCCGGCCGACCACGCCGAGCTGACCGACCCCGGCGTCAGCTGGATCGACCGGATCGGCCACAGCTCGCTCCGGCTGCCCGGCGCCCGGATCCCCCGGCAGCAGCTGTCCATGATCGGCCGGACCCCGGCGCGGTTCATGGCGCACAAGCTGATGTTCGCGCTGATCGGGCTGATGACGCCCGGCTACCTGGTGCTGATCTCGGCGCTGGTTGACTTCCAACTACCGTGGGTGGTCCCGCTGTTGGCCGGCCCGGCGCTGGCGCTGCTCGGCTGGCTGCTGCCGGACGGCATCGTGGCCGGCGAGGCCAAGGAAGCCCGGACGGAGTACCTGCACGGGATCGCCGCCTACCTGGAGCTGGTCGCGCTGGAGCGGGCCGCCGACTGCGGGCCCGCCGAGGCGCTGCGGCGGG
>NZ_LMCT01000072.1:378105-473487 GCF_001424875.1 Kitasatospora sp. Root107
GCCGGTCCACCGTGTTCCGCCGGATCAGGGATGCGCTGGAGCGGGCCGCCACCGACCGGCTGCCGCCCTGGGACGGGCTGGACGCGCTCGCCACCGAGCTCGGCCTGACGCCGCTTCAGGACGTTGCCGACATCATGCGGCTGTCCGGCAGCGACGGCGCCGCCGTCTACGACACCCTGCGGGCCCGTTCCAAGAGCCTCCGTGACGAACTGCTCGCCGAGGACCTGTCCAGGGCCAACACCGACAGCGAGCGGATGGTGGCGCCGGGCGCGGCGCTCACCCTGCTCATGACGGTGCTGATCGTCTTCCCCGCGCTGTACCAGATGCTCAACGTGATCTAGCCCGCCCGCCCGCCCGCCTGCCCGTCCGATCCGCCCTCCGCCCTCGTCGCCCTGGAGACCACACCATGGTTGCTCTGCGAAACCTGCTCACGGCGCTGTTCCTGCCCGTGAAGCTCTGCCTGTTCGTCTTCCACTACCGGGTCGGCCGGGTCCGCGCGGCCCGCGCGGCCGGTGACCGCGGCGCCATCAGCATCGAACTCGCCCTCGCCATCATCGTGTTGGTGGGCATCGCGGTCGCCATCCTCGGCGTCCTGCTGGGTCTCGCCAACAAGGTGAAGAGCCAGGTACCGAAGGACGCAGTGGTCACGGCACCGTGATCCGACGCCCGACGATCCGTCACCGGCCGGGAGACCGGGGGGCGCTGACCCTCAGCCTCGCCCTGGTCTTCCCGGTGGTGCTCTTCCTGGTCTTCCTCGTGGTCCAGGCCTCGCTGTACTGGTACGCGGGCCAGGCCGCGCTGACGGCTGCCCGCGAGGGGGCCGACGCGGGCCGGGTCAGGGGCGGCACGCCCGAGGCGGGGGAGCGGAAGGCCAGGGAGTTCCTGACCCGGGTCGGCGATCTCGCCGAGCCCGTCACGGTGGACCCGACCGGCGGGGACCCGAACACCTTCAAGATCGTGGTGACCGTCCGGCCGCTGGCGGTGCTCCCGGGCTTCGACGGTTTCACCATCACCCGTCAGGTCACCGCCCCCCGGGAGAAGTTCGTACCCCAGGCGGTCCAACCATGAGGCGCGGCAGGGGGGACCGGGGCAGCGCCGCCCTGGAGGCCGCCATCATCGCGCCGGTGCTGGTCGCTTTCGTACTGATCGCGGTCGCGGCAGGGCGTATTCAGAGCACCGGCGGGGTAGTTGATGCGGCAGCCCGTTCCGGTGCCCGCGCGGCCTCGCTGGCCCGCACGCCGGAGGGGGCGCAGCAGGCGGCGGGGGACGCGGTGCTGGAGGTGCTCCGGGGGCAGGGGGTGCAGTGCGCGCAGGCGACGAGTCCGCCGGTCGAGTACGGCACGCTGAACACCCCGGCCGGCCCCCTCAGCACGGTGACGGTGCGGGTGAGTTGTACCGTCCGGCTGAGCGACCTGCTGGTCGACCTGACGCCGGGCAGCAAGACCCTGACGGCCAGTTTCACCTCGGTGCTGGACCACTACCGGGGGACCGAACCGGGAACGAAGGAGAGACCGCGGTGAGAGCACGGCGGACCGGCGACGCGGACGGCGGCTCGATCGCCCTGTTCGTCGCCATCTGCGCTGCCGGGCTGGTGATGATGATCGGGATCGTGCTGGAGGCCGGGGGCCGGTTGCGGGCGATCGAGACCGCCGACGCCCGGGCCCAGGAGGTGGCCCGGGTGATCGGTCAACAGCTCGACGAGACGGCGCTGCTGCGCGGCGGGGGTTACCTGCTGGCCCAGGACGTGGCCGCCGCCCGGGCGGCCGCCGACGCCTACCTGCAGCCGTACGGTCTGCACGCCGAGATCGGGTTCCGCGAGGGCCGCACGGTGGTGGTGGACATCCGGGCCCAGTACCGGACCACTCTGCTCGGAGCGTTCGCGGTGGAGTCGCTGGAGGTGCGCGGGCATGGCTCGGCCACTCTGGTGCACGGCGTCAAGGAAGCGGAGACTGCCTGAATGGGTGCGGGCAGGACTCTTGATGGGCGTCGGCGCGGCACGGCCGCGGTGGCGCACGGTGTGACGGAAGCGGAGAAGGACTGATGGCCGCGCGACGAGCCAAGGAACAGCACCGGGCCGGTACGGGCACGAGCCCGCCGGCCGGACGGCGGCCGGTGCCGCTGCGGCCCGACCACCGCCGCCGGACGGCCGGTTCGGTGTTCACCGCACTCGGTGCGCTGGTGCTGCTGGCGCTCCTGCTGGTCGGCGTGCCCGCGCTGCTGCTGTACGGGACCACCGCCGTCGCCGACATGGGCGGCCAGAGCACCGACAGCCTGGCCGAACTGCTGACCACCCCGGACGACGGGCGGATCTTCCTCTGGGCGCTGGTCGCGATCGGCTGGGTGGCCTGGCTCTGCTTCGCCGTCTCTGTGCTGCTGGAGATCCCGGCCCAGCTGCGCGGCCGGGTGGCCCGCAGGCTGCCCGCCTTCGGCTGGAGCCAGCGGATCGCGGCCGGGCTGGTCGGCTCGGTGCTGGCCCTGCTGCCGGTGGCCGGTTCGGCCTTCGCCGCCGTGCCCGACCGCCCGGTCGCGGTGGCCCCGGCCCAGCTGACGGCCGCGCCGCAGTACGCCGCGCTGCCCGCCGCCCCGGTGGCGCCCGCGCTCACCCCGGCGGCCGACCCGCAGCCCCGCTACACGGTCCAGGACAGCCGGCCGGCCGACAGCCTCTGGTCGATCGCCGAACGCCAACTCGGCTCCGGTGAGCGGTGGCTGGAGATCGCCAAGCTCAACGACGGCCGGGTGATGGACGATTCGGGCCGCACCTTCGACGCGGACCGGCCGATCCACCCGGGCTGGCAGCTCCTGATGCCGGGCGACGCCAAGACCCAGGCGGCACCGGCTCCCGGGCCTGTGCCCGCGTCCGCGCCCGCCGCGCAGACTCCCGCGCCCCGGCACGCCTCGGTGACCGTCGAGGCGGGGGACACTCTGTCGGCCATCGCGGAGCGGGAGTTGGGCGATGCGGAGGGGTGGCCGAAGCTCTTCGAGGCGAACAAGGGCGTGGCCGCGCCCGACGGTGCGCGGCTGACCGATCCGGACGTGGTGGTGCCGGGCATGGTGCTCGCCATCCCCGGCGCCCCTGCCCCTGCCCCTGCCCCTGCCCCTGCTCCTGCCCCTGCCCCTGCTCCCGCCCCTGCCCCTGCTCCCGCCCCCGTTCCCGATCCTGTGCAGGAGACGCCCGCGCCGGTCACGCCCGCGCCCGTCACCCCTGCTCCCGCTACACCCGCCCCCGCGACCCAGGGCCCGGTGGTCCCGTCCCAGGCGCCGACCCCCGCCGCCCACACGCCTGCCGCCCACACCCCCACCAAGGCGGAAGCGCCGAGCGACGACTACTCCGTGGCGCTGGCCGCCTCGACCGTCGGGGTCCTGCTCGCCGCCGTCCTGGTCGGCACGGTGGCCCGGCGGCGCGGTGACCAGCAGCGGTCCCGCAAGCCCCGGCACCGGATCGCGCTACCCGCCCCGGCCGCGCTCGCCTTCGAGTCCGAGCTGAAGGTCCGTCAGGACGACTCGGGGCTGGCCCTGCTGGACCGGGCGCTGCGCACGCTCGCCCGGAACACCGTCCGGGGCGGCAAGCGCCTGCCCACCCTGGTCGCGGCCCGCATCACCCCCGGCCGTACGGTCGAGCTGCACCTCGCCGCCCCGGCCGCGCCGATCGCGCCGTTCCGGGCCGCGCACGCCCCGAACGTCTGGTGGTGCCCGGACGACTCGTCCGAGCTGCTCGGAGC
Source organism: Kitasatospora sp. Root107 (assembly GCF_001424875.1). Taxonomy (GTDB): domain Bacteria; phylum Actinomycetota; class Actinomycetes; order Streptomycetales; family Streptomycetaceae; genus Kitasatospora. The sequence goes on from NZ_LMCT01000072.1 coordinate 381,825, forward strand.
CTCCCAGGCGGCGAAGAACAACGCCCCGTACCCGGCGCTGGTCACCCTCGGCAGCGCACCGGACGGCTCGGTGGTGCTGGCCGACCTGGAGACCGTCCGGCTGATGCACCTGTCCGGGCACCCGGACGACTCGCACGACGTACTGCGCACCCTGGCCGTCGAGTTGGCGCACAGCCCGCTCGCGGACCGGCTGAACCTGCACCTGGTCGGGCTGGCCGAGGACCTGCCGATCTCCGGCCCGGCGCTGGAGCGGGTGCACCGGCACGACTCGCTGGAGGCGGCGCTCGCCGCGCTCGGACCGCGTACCGCCCGGGCCAGGGCCACCCTGGTGGCCGCGGAGGCGGCCAGTCCCCGGGACGCCCGCAGCCGGGGTCAGGACGACGAGTCCTGGGTGCCGGAGATCGTGCTCTCGGCCCAGCCGCCCAGCGGCAGTCTGCCCACCGAACTCGGCCGGCTGCTCGACGGCACCCCGCGCACCTGCCTGGCCGTCGTCACCCGGGCCCCGGAGCGAGGCAGCGGCCCGGTCGCCCGGTGGACCCTGCCCAGCACCGGCAGTGCCGTCATCCCGGGCCTGCACCTCACGGTGCAGATGCAGCGGCTCAGCCAGGACCAGTACGCCCAGCTCGGCGACCTGCTCCGGTCCTCGGCCGACACCGCCCAACTGCCCGCTCCCGACTGGACCTTGGACGGCGTGGAGCTCGAACCGTCCGAACTCCCGCTGCCGGTACCGGTGCTGGCCGCAGTCGGCGCCTCGTCCGGGAGTGCCGGGCGGACCGTCGCCGAGACGGCCGCCCTCGAAGCGGTCTCCCGGGTGATCGGCACCGGCAGCAGCCCGTTCGCGGGTGTCAGTCCGGCCGCCACGCCCCGGCACTCGGCCAACTCGGTGGGCCTGCACATCAAGTCCCCCGACCCGGTGACCCCGGTCGCGCCGGTCCCGCCCGTGCTCCCCGCTCCCATTTCCACTCCTGCTCCTGCTCCTGCGCCCGACCCGGAGCCGGTCCCGACGCACGAGCCCGCCGCGCCGGTGGCCGACACCACCCCGGCCCGACCCAGCCCGCCACCTGCCGCAGCCCCAACTCCCGCTCCCCGCACCGACAGTGACGACCTGCTCGCCATTCTCCGGTCCCCGGAGGCACACTCGGTCCGTACCGCGCCCCGGATCCGGCTGCTCGGTCCACCCGACGTGCTCGGCACCACCGGACCGGTCACCCCCGAGGGCCAGCCCCGACTGACCGAACTGGCCGCCCTGCTCGCCCTCCGCCCGGGCGCCGACCAGTCCACCCTGGACCGCGCCCTGCACCCCGGCGCCGCCCACCTTGACCCGCACCCCACCACCACCGAACACACCGTCACCCCGATGCCGACCCGGCTGGCCGAACTGGCCACCTGGCTGGGCGAGTCCACCGAGGGCCGGGCCTTCCTCCCGCTCGACGGCGGCGAGGGCCACACCTTCGCACCGACCGTCAGCTGCGACTGGGACGAGTTCCGCAGCCTGTACCGGCGCGGCATGCGCAGCACCAGCAGCACCGCCGACGCCGCCCTCGCCCACGCCCTCGCCCTGGTCCGCGGCGCCCCGTTCGCCGAGGCCCCGGGCTCCGCCTACGGCTGGGCCGAGCCCGAACGCCAGGACATGATCGCCACCATCGTCGACACCGCCCACGAACTGGCCGCCCGCCGCCTTCAGTACGGAGACCACCGCACCGCCGAGGCCGCCATCTTCCGCGGCCTCGCCGTCGCCCCGGACATCGAACTGCTGCACCGCGACCTGTTCTACGCCTACGCCTCGGCCGGCGCCCGCGACCAACTCGTCCGCGCGGTCAACCGCCTGGACGCGCTGAGCCGCCGGACCGGCCGCGACCTCGACCCCGACACCGTGGCCCTGCTCCGCGACCTCCTCTCGGGAGGGTGACCCGGAAGGCCGGTTCTAAAGAGGTGTCCGACTCCTCTCTCCTGCACTGTCCCGCCGAGCCGCGATCAGGGCCAGCACCCCGAGCACGATCAGTCCGGGCGCGCCGGAGACAGGACAGAGAACCTGCAGCGGCACGCCGATGGCGAGCAGATACCAGCCCAGCTGTGCCGGGAGCCTGCCGGTGTCACGGGCGATGCGTTGGCTGAGTGTGCCCAGGGCGAGGAGGCCGAACCCCGCGAGGAAGAACCACATCTCGTACCCGCGTTGCGGATTTCCCGGGACGGCGTTCCAGAATCCGTCGCGGGCCACATCACCGAAGGTGCCGGAGGCGGTCAGGGAGACCGCGAAGTGCACTGCGGCCAGTCCGATCACGAGTCGGGGAATCAACCGGATCATCGTCAGTTTCCTCGATTCGTACGGTTCTTGGGCGTCTGGATGACATGGAGCGGGTCCTGACGGCGAGGGGCGCGAGTGGAGGCAGCGACGTACGCCGTCAGTCCTCCGAGCACCAGACACAGCGGGGAGTACAGCGCCAGGTCCCAGCGGGTGTACTCGGGCGGCCGGCTGGTGCTGGTCAGACCGGAGGAGATCAGACCCGCCGCACCTCGCAGCAGCAGCACGCCCGCGACACCCCATGCGCCGTGGCGCACCAAGCCGCGCGGTGGTACCCGAGGGACCAGGTCGGCCCGCGCCGCAACCACGTAGGCCGCCGCCCCCAGGGCCGCCGCGACTGCGGCCGTCAACTCCGGTGTGGGCAGGTCCGCTTCGGCCACCCCGACCACCGTCCGGGCGATCTCGGCCCGGCCGGCCAGCGGCCAGGGAGAGAAGGTCCAGATCCCGTGCAGCGCCCCGGCCGCTCCGAGGCCGACTGCGGCCGTCCCGGCGGCGAGTTTCGTCAGTGTCATAGTGATCCCCCAGTCCATCCGTACACCCCTGTACGGATGGACCAGACAGTACTGTACGGGGATGACGAGAAAGCAGCTCACCCCCCAGGACTGGTCGACTGCGGCGTTGCGCGCGATGGCACGCGGCGGAGTCGCCGCCGTCTCGGTCAATGCGCTCGCCGGCGAGCTGGGGGCGACACGGGGCAGCTTCTACTGGCATTTCAAGGATCGCGACGCGCTGCTGACGGCCGCACTGGAGATGTGGGAGCAGGACACCACCACAGCCCTGATCTCGGAGCTGGGCGACATCACCGACCCTCGGCAGCGGCTGACGGTCCTGCTCACCACCGCGCTGGGGCAGGAAAGCAGCAACGGCCTGGAGCCCGCGATCGTCGCCCACGCCGATCACCCCGCCGTCGCCCGAGTCCTGCGCCGGGTCACCGAGCGGCGCATCTCCTACCTCACGGACCTCTACGCCGACCTGGGCCTGGCCCCCGCGCCAGCCCGACGTCAGGCAGTCGCCGCGTACGCCGCGTACCTCGGATGGCACGAACTGCGCCGCTCCGTCTGCGACATCGTGCCCGAGGTTGCCACCACAGGTACCGTCGCCAGCGCCGCGCTCGAGCACCTCCTCACCGAGCTGGCCAGACCTGCCATGCACCAGGCGGAGCCGAAGTAGAGCGCGCCACCGCCCCCGAGAGTCCCGCCCACGAGCCCGGAATCGGGCACAGATTGCCCGTGATTCCGTGATGCGTCCACTCGGCAACCGCCGAGGCCCCTTGACCGTCCTGTTGGTTGACGATGGATCATCGAACGGGGAGCGGTTCGTGCGGAGAACGGTGTCGGGGTTCGCGGCGGCAGTCCTGGGGTGCGAGGCGCTGTACGCACTCTTCCTCTGCTCCGGGGTCGTGGAGAAATGGGTGGTCGGAAGGTCGGAGTTCGAGGGCCTGCACCTGAGCGATTTCGCCATCTACATCGGCTGGACAGTCCTGTGCTTCTGGGTCGCGCGCAGCGCCGTACGGCTGCCCAGGGAGCCCTCGGCCGCACACCGGTGGCGCCTGCTCGCGATGGCGGCGCTCCATCTCCTCCTGGCGGTACCCCTGCTCGACTACCAGAACCAGCTGATCCCGTACTGGCTGATCGCGGTTGGAGCCCTGCTGGTGCTGCTCGGCGCGCAGCGGGTACCGAGCAGGTAGTGGGCACGGGCCGTCCCGCCGCCGAGACCGCGTACGTCCTGCCATGCCTGCTCGGTGCCCAGTTCATGGCTTCGGGCACCACGGGCCCCTGCCAGTTCGGCAGGGGCCCGTGGTGTGGACAGCCGAGGAGAGCTGACACCGCTCACCGTCCGGAGGCGGCCTGACGGCCCGGCCTCACTTCAGGTGCCGGGCGAAGAAACGGTCCCCTGTCCTCCACCTCGAACCACGGGGTGCCGGCGTGCCCGCCCAGGTTGGCGTGCAGCGTCTTCTCCCCGGTGCCGAAGGCGTCGAACAGGTCAAGGGCCCGCTGCCGGCAGCGGGACGACGAAGGACTCGAAGATCTCGTCGACCGGCTCGCCGGCCTGCATCGCCCGGCGGAGGTCGGCGCGGGCCGGGAGCTAAGCATTGGTCGCCGTGGTCCCCCAAACGGTTTTTGCGCGAGCTCCGCGGGCCTGAGCCCGGTCACATCCCGGCGAGTTCCGTCCGGATGCGGTCGGTCTCCGCGTCACGCCCGAGCAGGTCCAGCGTCCGCAGTTGGGTGCTGAGAGCCCGCCGCAGCCCCGCGCCGTACCGGCCGGGTGACCGCTCGGACAGGACCCGGTATCCCGCTGCCGCCAACTCCCCCTGAAAGCGGGCCTGTTCGAGTAGACCTTCGGTTGTCAGCTGCTCGGCGGCGGACAGCATGCGGTCCGCCAGCGACTGCTCATGGTCCTCATCGCTCAGCAGGGCCAACTCGCGGAGCGCGGCGGTCGTCTCCTCAGCGCGGCCGAGGTGGGCGCAGACGCAGGCGAGGTTCCAGAGCACCTTCTTGGCCGTCCAGTCGTCGGCCCAGCTGCGGCTCTCCGGTCGGCGCACCAGTTCCACCGACCGGCGGGCGTGGAGCAGGGCCTCCTCCGGTTGGCCGCAGTCGCGCAGGAGCAGGGCGAGGTGCGACAGATGGGCCGCGGGCAGGGCGGACTCCGGGCCGCCCGGTTCGACCTCCGGAAGCAGGCCGACCAGTTCCTGCTGGGCGGCCAGCGCTTCCCCAGGACGACCGGTGCGGGACAGGGCTCGCGCCAGCAGGTCCAGCACCTCGCTCAGCAGCTCGCCGTCCTGTGCGGGGTGCTCGCGCAGGAACTCGGCGGCGCGGCGGGCCGGTTCGACCGCCTCGGCCGGACGGTCAGCTTCGATCAGGTGATCGGCGAGCGCAGCCCGGCGGCCCGCCATCCACGGCCGGTCCGGGCCGGGTGTGCGTTCCTCCAGCGTGAGCGCCTCGGTAAGGTCTGCGATGACCTCGTCGGACCGCCCGAGCTCGTGGCGGATCGCAGCCCGCAGGCCGAGTGCTCCGCTGAGCAGGCCGGTGTGCGGGTGAGGCTGCCGTACGATGAGTCGGCGTCTGACCGCGACGGACTCGTCGAGAGCCGTCAGCGCCTCCTCGTAGCGCGACTGCTTTCCCAGTTCCAGCGCCCTGCTGTACTGGGTCGCCGCGAGCTTCGCGTCGAAGTGGCTCGACCGTCGGTAGACGGCCGTCACCGTACCGAGCACCTCGGCGTGTTCGGCCGGCGGAATGGCTGCGATCAGTCTCCGGTTGAGTGGCGGCACCAGCCGGTGCACCGCGATCTGTGCGAGGACCGCCGGCGCCACACCCCACCAGAGCCCCGTGACCGCGCAGTACACCGCGCCCGCTGCCGGAACAAGCGCCGCCAACGCCGTGGCCCCGAGTCCGGCCTTGGCCCATCCCCCTGTCACCCGCGGGACCCGGCCAGCTGCAGGCTGGTGGGGCCGCGCGGCAGCGGCGGTTCGGCAAGGAATTCGAGTTCGCTCTGCCCCCGGGCCCGGCCTTCTTCAGGTCCCGAGGGCGGCCGCGACCGCAGCTTCGGCATGCAGGCGGGTGGTGGCGAAGACCGGGACGGGGCTGTCGGCGGGGGAGATCAGCAGCTCGATCTCGGTGCAGCCGAGAATGATCCCCTCGGCGCCCTGCGCGACCAACTCCCCGATGACGGAACGGTAGGCGGCCCGCGACTCCTCGCGGATCACGCCCAGGCAGAGCTCGTCGTAGATCACCCGGTGCACCAGCGCACGGCCCGGGGCGTCCGGGGTCAGCACCTCCAGACCGTGCGAGGCCAGCCGGTCCCGGTAGAACGACTGCTCCATGGTGAACGCGGTGCCCAGCAGGCCGACCCGGGTCAGGCCCGCCGACCGGACGGCGAGGGCGGTGGCGTCTGCCAGGTGCAGCAGCGGGACGTCGACGGCGGCCGCCACCTGGTCGGCCACCTTGTGCATGGTGTTGGTGCAGATCAGCAGCAGCTCGGCCCCGGCCGCCTCCAACGACCGTGCGGCGTCGGCGAGTACGACCCCGGCCCGGTCCCACTCCCCGGCGGCCTGGAGCCGTTCGATCTCGGCGAAGTCCACCGACCAGAGCACGCAGCGGGCCGAGTGCAGCCCGCCCAGCCGCTCCCGGGTCAGCTCGTTCAACAGCCGGTAGTACTCGGCGCTGGATTCCCAGCTCATCCCGCCGATCAGTCCGATGACCTTCATCGCTCACCTCCACCCGCGCATCATCGCACCGTCCTGGATCGGTAATGCGCTTGCTATCGCTCGTCCCGTTTCGGTAGACCCGTCCCATGTTGCGTGGAGAGCGAATCGGCCTGCGGGTCCGCCTGGAGTCGGATGTACCGGTACTGCACGAGGAGTTGTACGAGGATGTGCTGACCCGCTCGCGAGCGGACACCCGGCCCTGGCAGCCGACCCCGGTCGGCGCCTCGCCGTACGCGGTGGGGGAGGCCAGTGAGGGCCACGCCGCCTTCACGGTGGTGGAGTTGACGAGCGGTGAGGTGGTCGGCGAGGCGATCGTCTGGGGGATCGACAGCCACAACCGGCTGGCCCACCTCGGGCTGGCCCTGCGGCCCGGCTTCCGGGGGCGCGGCTACGGGGCCGAGTCGGTCCGGGTGATGTGTCAGTACGTGTTCGAGGTACGTGGTTTCCAGCGGGTCCAGCTGGAGACGCTGGCCGACAACGAGCCGATGATCCGGGCCGCCGAGAGCGCCGGGTTCGTCCAGGAAGGGCGGCTGCGGCGGTCCGCGTGGGTGTACGGCGAGTACCTGGACGAGGTGATCCTCGCGCTGCTGGCCGAGGACTGGGCGAAGGCGAAGACGGAGGCGTAGCGGGATGCCGCATCAGGGGTTGGTGATGGCGGGCGTCGAGGTGATCCCGCTGTGCGACGCGGTCGGGCCGATGGGGGATCAGATCGCCCTGCCGCTGCGCGAGATGTTCGGCGGCCCGGACCACCCGGTCTGGACGCGGCCGGGCGCCGCCGACCCCTGGGTGCTGCACTTCCACTGCTACCTGCTGCGCGCCCCGGACGGCCGCACCGTCCTGGTGGACACCGGCCTCGGCGGGCCCGACTCGCCCGCCGCCGGCTGGGCCCCGGTGCCGGGGCGGCTGGCCGCCGAGCTGGCGGCGGCCGGGGTGCGGCCCGAGCAGGTGGACACCGTCGTGCTGACCCATCTGCACAGCGACCACGCGAGCGGCAGCCTGGCGGCTGACGGCGCCACCCCGGCGTTCCCGAACGCCCGCTACCTGGTCCAGCGCACCGAGCTGGACTGGCTGGAGGCGAGCGACTCGCCGCTGCTGGACGCGGTGGTGCGGCCGCTGCGCGCGGCAGGCTGCCTGGACGCCCGGCCGGGTGAGGTGACGCTCGCCCCGGAGATCAAGGTCTTCGCCACCCCCGGCCACACCCCGGGCCACCAGAGCGTGGCGGTCGGCGGACGCCAACTCGTGGTCGCGGGCGACGTGGTGCTGCACCCCGTCCAGCTCGCCGACCCGACGGCGGGCTACGTCTACGACCACTCCCGGGAGGCCGCCACCCGGACCCGGCAGCGGCTGCTGGCGGAACTGACAGCGCGGCACGGCATCCTGGCCACCGCGCACTTCGCGGACCCGTTCACCCAGCTGTGAAACCCGTTCGTCCGAGCACGACACCTCGCACTACCCTCCCGGCATGACCGAATTCCGCTGCCCGCCCAAGCCCGTCCCCGGTGACCGGGTCGCCGTCCTGTCGCCCGCTGCCGGGCTCGCCGAGGTCCTGCCGCTGCCGCACGATCTCGGCGTGCGCCGGCTGGTCGAGGCGTACGGCCTGAAGCCGGTGGAGTACCCGACCACCCGTCAGCTCGGCGCGAGCGCCGAGGCCCGGGCGGCCGACATCCACGCCGCGTTCGCCGACCCGGAGATCAGGGCGGTGATCGCCAGCATCGGCGGCGCCGACCAGATCACCGTGATCCCGCACCTGGACGCCGAGCTGATCCGGGCGAACCCGAAGCCGTTCTTCGGGTTCAGCGACAACACCCACCTGCTGAACTTCCTGCGCAATCTCGGCCTGGTCGGCTACCACGGCGCCGCCGTGATGACCCAGTTCGGCCGCCCGGGCGCCGAGCACCCGCTGACCGCCGAGTCGGTTCGGGCCGCGCTGTTCACCTCCGGCGAGTACGAGCTGCGCCCCTCGGCCGACACCAACGACGTGGAGCGCCGCTGGGAGGACCCGGCGACCTTCGACAGCGAGCCCGTGATGTACGCCGCCGACGGCTGGACCTGGCACAACGCCGACCGGGTGGTGGAGGGCCCGAGCTGGGGCGGCTGCCTGGAGTCGCTCGCCGAGCTGGTGATGGCGGGCCGGGACGTCCGGCCGGTGGCGGAGTACGCGGGCCAGGTGCTGTTCCTGGAGACCTCGGAGGAGCTGCCGAGCAGTACGGCGGTCTACCGCATCCTGCGTGCCTTCGGCGAACGCGGGCTGCTCGCGCAGTTCCCCGCCCTGCTGATGGGCCGGGCCAGGGCCTGGTCCTTCGACCACCCCAACGACGCCGAGGCCCGCGCCGCGTTCCGGGCCGACCAGCGTGCGGCCGTCCTGCGGGCGCTGGCGGAGTACGCCCCCGGAATGCTGGCGGTCTTCGACGTCGACCTCGGGCACACCGACCCGCAACTGGTCATCCCGTACGGCGGCCGGATTCGGGTCGACGGCCCGGCCCGGCGGATCACCGTGACGTACTGACCAGGTAACGGGTGGCCGGTGATCACCACCCGCTCTGGCTCCGTCGCCGGAGCTCGTCGTAAGGTGGCGAGATCGTGGTGGCGGGCACTGCGGCGGATGTCGCGCTGGCGACGGGGTGGGGCGGTGACCTGCGGTGGCTGACCTGACGGCGGGCGGCATCTGGTCGGGCGCGACGGCGGACCGGGCCGACCCGAGCGCCCATCGCGAGGTCTCGACGGGCTGGACCGGCAGCATCCCGGCCGTCCAACTGCCCAAGCCCGCCGCAGCGCAGACGGTCGGCGACGGGGCCCGGGGCCGCATCCTGGTGATCGAGGGCGGCTACGGGGCCGCCGGCCGCCGGCACTGGGGGCGCGGCGCGGGCTCGCAGGCCCAGGTGCTCTCCGCCATGCTGGCGGCCGTCTCGCCTGGCACCCTGCTGGCCGCCGAGTCGGTCGACGCCGTGCACCTCCCGGGCGCCACCGACCCGCAGAGCGTGCTGGCCCACCTGCGCGCCGCCGCCCTGCACCCGGGGCCGCTGCTGATCCACCTCGGCGGCCACCTGGTCACCGACCGGCGTGGCGAGCACCTCTACCTGACGCTGCGTGACTCCAAGCCCGCCACCGTCCGGCAGGACGGCCTGCCCTGGCAGGCGCTGGCCGCCGAGCTCCAGCACCGGGGCGAGCTGCCCACCCTGGTGATCGCCGACCTGAGTGCCGATCAGGCCGCCTGGCCGCTGGTGCAGAGCGCGATCTCCCCGCTCGCGGACGGCATCCCGCTCTGGGCCGTGGTCAGCCCCGACCCCGAGCAGATCGGCACCTTCTCCCGCGCGCTGATCGAGGTGCTGCACCGCGGCCGCCCCGGCGGCCCCGCCCTGCTCGCGCCCGAGCTGCTCCGCGACCAGGTGCACTCGGTGGTGCGGAACGACTCGATCATCCTGCACTCGCACCCCACCGAACGGCCGTTCTTCCGCAACACCTCGCGGCAGATCAACGAGGCGTTGCCGGGTGCCGCGTCCGGGCCGCGACCGGCAGCCGTACTGGTGCCGCCGAAGGGGCAGGCCCGTATGCCCAAGCCCCGCCCCGGTACGCCCGTGGTCCAGCTCGGCAAGCCTGCCGTGGCCTCGGCCGGGGTCTCGCTGCTCAAGCCCGGTGTGCCGCCCACGCCCCGGCGGGTCGGGCCGCCGGTCTCGTTGCTGAAGGCGGGTCAGCACCCGGTGGTCAGCCTGGACAAGCAGCCGACGGCGGTCTCCTTCGACAAGCCCGGCCCGGCGGCGACCCCCGACCCGGCCCCGGTCGACTACCGGGAGGCGATCGGCCGGATCGTCCGCAGCGCGGAGGCGGGCGAGCACGACACCGCTGCCGAACTCGCCCTGGCCCTGGAGGAGTCCGCCGTCGCCGCGCACGGCCCGGTGGCCGCCGAGGTACTCCAGGTCCGCCAGGTCCGCGCCCACATCGCCCGCCTGGCCGGCCGCCTGGCCCAGGCCGCCGAGGTCTACCGCGAGGTCGCCCTCGCCCTGCTCCGCTCGCACGGCGCCGACCACCCCGAGACCCAGCAGGCCGCCACCAACGCCGAAGCCTGCTGGCGCGCCGTCCCGGACCGCACCGAGGCGATCCGGATGGCCCCCGAGATCATCGAACTCCGCGCCCACCTCCCCGGCCCCGACGGCCGCAAACTCCGCGCAGCCGAACGCCACTTGAAGCAGCTCGCGGCCGCCGCGCACGGCTAGTGCCGTGCCCGGCACGGCACTAGGACCTCCGGACGGTGCGTCAGCGGGCGCCGCCGTTGACGTAGAGGGTCTGGCCGCTGACGTACGAGGCGTCGTCGCTGACCAGGAAGGCCACCACCGAGGCGATCTCCTCCGGCTGGCCGACCCGGCGCAGCGGGGTGCGCTCGGCGACCTGGGCCTGGTGGTCCTCGGCGGTGGCGCCGACGCGTTCGGCGGTGGCGGCGGTCATCGAGGTGGCGATGTAGCCGGGGGCGACCGCGTTGACGTTGATGTTGTACGGGCCGAGCTCGATCGCCAGGGTGGCGGTCAGGCCCTGGATGCCGGCCTTGGCGGCGGCGTAGTTGGCCTGGCCGCGGTTGCCGAGGGCGGAGCGCGAGCTGAGCGAGACGATCTTGCCGTACTTCTGCTTGACCAGGTACTTCTGTGCCACGTGGCTGCAGTTGTAGGCGCTGGTCAGATTGACCGTCAGGACGGCGTCCCAGTCGGCCTTCGGCATCTTGAAGAACAGGTTGTCCCGGGTGATCCCGGCGTTGTTCACCAGGATGTGGATGGCTCCCAACTCCTCGACCACCGAGGCGAAGACGGCCTCCACCGCGTCGTAGTCGGCCACGTCGCAGCCGTACGCCCGCGCGCTGCCGCCCTTGGCGGTGATCGCGTCCACGGTGCCCTGCGCGCGCTCAGCGGAGAGGTCGACCACCGCGACGGTGGCGCCCTCCTCGGCGAGCCGCAGCGCGGTGGCCGCGCCGATGCCCTGCGCCGCACCGGTGACGACGGCGACCTTGCCTGCGAAACGAGTCATGACAGCTCCCTAGACGTTCTCGACGAGTACGGCGGTGCCCTGCCCGACACCGACACACATGGTGGCCAGCCCGCGCCGGGCGCCGGTCCGGTGCATCCGGTGCAGCAGGGTGGTGAGGATCCGGGCGCCCGAGCCGCCCAGCGGGTGACCGAGGGCGATCGCGCCCCCGGACGGGTTGACCAGCTCCGGGTCGAAGCCCAACTCCCGGACGCAGGCGAGCGCCTGGGCCGCGAAGGCCTCGTTGAACTCGGCCTCCTCGACGTCCTCGACCGCCCAGCCGGTACGGGCCAGCACCTTGCGGGTGGCGGGCACCGGGCCGATGCCCATCACGTCGGGGTGCACCCCGGCCGAGGCACCGGCCACGTAGCGGCCGAGCGGTTCGAGCCCGAGCTCGTGCAGCACCTCCTCGCTCACCAGCAGCAGCGCGGCCGCGCCGTCGTTCATCGGTGAGGCGTTGCCCGCCGTCACGGTGCCACCGGCCCGGAAGACCGGCTTGAGGGCGGCGAGGCGCTCCAGCGAGCTGTCCTCCCGGATGCTCTCGTCCTGGGTGACGGTCACGCCGTCGGCCCGCAGCACCGGCAGCAGTTCGGCGTCGAAGTGCCCGTTCTTCCGGGCGGCGGCGGCCCGTTGGTGGCTGCGCAGCGCGAACTCGTCCTGGTCCGAGCGGCTGACGCCGTACCTGGCGGCCACCTCCTCGGCGGTCTCGCCCATGCTCAGCACACCGTGCAACTCGCGCATCCGGGGGTTGGTGATCCGCCAGCCGAGCCGGGTGTCGAAGGTCTCCAGCTTGTGCGGCAGTGCCTCGTCGGGGCGCGGCAGCACGAACGGGGCGCGGCTCATCGACTCGCAGCCGCCCGCGACCACGACCTCGGCCTCGCCGGAGCCGATCGCCCGGGCGGCGGTGGTGACGGCCTCGAGGCCGGAGGCACAGAGCCGGTTCACGGTGGCGCCGGGAATGCTCTCCGGCAGACCGGCCAGCAGTACGGCCATCCGGGCCGCGTTGCGGTTGTCCTCCCCGGCCTGGTTGGCGGCGCCCCAGTAGACGTCGTCGATCCGGGCCGGGTCCAACTGCGGTACGGAGTCGAGCAGTCCGCGCAGCACGGCGGCCGACAGGTCGTCAGGCCGGACGGACGAGAGGGCGCCGCGCAGCCGCCCGATCGGGGTGCGGCGAGCGGCGGCGAAGTAGACGGGACGCACGTCGTTGGGCTCCTCAACTACTGGTTGATTAGAAGGCGTTGACGCCGGTCAGCGAACGCCCGATGAGCAGCTTGTGGATCTGGCTGGTGCCCTCGTACAGGGTCATCACGCGGGCGTCGCGCAGGTACTTGCCGACCGGGTACTCGTCGATGAAGCCGTACCCGCCGAAGACCTGCAGCGCGTTGTTCGCGGCCCGGACGGCGGCCTCGCTGGCGTACAGCTTCGCCACCGAGGACTCGGTGGCGAACGGCAGCCCGCGGTCGATGTGGTCGGCCACCCGCCAGGTGAGCAGCCGGGCGGCGTCCAGGTCGACCGAGATGTCGGAGATCAGCTCCTGCACCAACTGGTAGGAGGCGATCGGCTTTCCGAACTGCTCGCGCTCCTTGGCATAGCCGACGGCGGCGTCCAGGCAGGCCTGGGCGATGCCGACACAGCCGGCCGCGACCGACATCCGGCCCTTGGCCAGCGCGGCCATCGCGACCGAGAAGCCCTTGCCCTCGGCGCCGAGCCTGGTACTGTCCGGCACCCGGACGGCGTCGAAGGTCAGCTCGGCGGTGGCCTGGCCGCGCAGGCCCAACTTGCCGTGGATCTCCCGGCGTTCGAGGCCAGGGGTGGCGGTCGGGACCAGGAAGGCGGTGATGCCCTGGTGACCGGGCCCGCCGGTGCGGGCGAAGACCAGCGCGACCTCGGCCCACGTCCCGTTGGTGATGAACATCTTGGCGCCGGTGATCAGCCAGTCCTCGCCGTCCCGGACCGCCCGGGTGGTCAGGTTGGCGGCGTCCGAACCGGTGCCTGGCTCGGTGAGAGCGAAGCAGCCGAGTGCCTCGCCTGAGGTCAGCCGGGGGAGCCAGTGCCGCTTCTGCTGCTCGCTGCCGTAGCTGTTGACCGACTTGGCCACTAGGCCGAGCGAGACCGAGACGATGCCGCGCACCGAGGAGTCGCCCCGGCCGAGCTCCTCCAGCACCAGGCAGTACGCCAGGTGGTCGCCGCCGCTGCCGCCGTACTCCTCCGGGATGGTCAGGCCGAGGAAGCCGACCTTGCCGAGTTTGCCGATGATCGCCCGGTCCACCGACTCCGCGCGGTCCCAGTCGGCGGCGTACGGCACGATCTCGCGGTCGGTGAAGTCTGCGGCGAGCTGCTTGGCGGCGGCCTGCTCCTCGGAGAGCTCCAGGTTCATCGGGGCCTCTCGGTTAAACTAGCGGTGCAAGTTTTGACCCGACTGTAGCCCGCCTCCGGACGGCTGTGAAGAGCGGCCTGCGAGAATGCCCGGAACCCCACCCGACCGGAGGAGCGACCATGGCCCGCCCGCGCACCCCGCTGCTCAGCCGCGAGCGGATCGTCGCGGCCGCCCTCGCCCTGGTGGACGCCGAAGGGCTGGCGGCGCTCTCCACCCGCCGGCTGGCCACCGAACTCTCGGTCAGCGGCCCCTCGCTGTACAACCACTTCGCCACCAAGGACGAACTGCTGGACGCGGTGGTGGACAGCGTGATGGGAGAAGTCGACCTGTCGATGTTCGAGCCGCCCGCACCCTGGCGTACCGCGCTGCGCGACTGGGCCCGCTCCTACCGGGCCGCGCTGGCTGCCCACCCCGCGATCGTCCCGGTGCTGGCGCAGGGCCCGGGCCGCCGGCCGAACGCACTGCGGCTGGCCGACGCGGTCTTCGGCAGCCTGGTCGCGGCGGGCTGGCCGCGCGGCCAGGCCACCCGGATCGGCGCGCTGATGCGGTACTTCGTCACCGGCTCGGCCCTCGGCTCGTTCGCGGCCGGCTTCCCCGAGGATGCGGCGCTGTACGCCGAGGAGTACCCGCACCTCGGCGAGGCCCACAAGCTCGCCGAGCACCGGCGGCGGATCGACGAAGGCGCGTTCGAGACCGGCCTGGAGGCCCTGCTCGACGGCCTGGAGCTACGCTACGGACGTACCGTCAACTCGACCCGGGGGAGCGAAGCGTGACCGAGGACCAGGACGGCGTGGTCGTTTACTGGCGGCCGATGTGCACCTTCTGCATGAAGTTGCTCACCCAGCTGCGGTTCACCGATCTGCCCTACCGCAAGGTCAACATCTGGCGCGACCCCGAGGCCGCCGCTTTCGTCCGCTCGGTCGCCGACGGGAACGAGACCGTCCCGACGGTGACCGTGGCCGGGCACGCGATGGTCAACCCCTCGCGCAAGGAACTGCTGGCGGCGGTGCGGGAGCACGCCCCGCACCTGCTGGCCTGACTCCCTCAGCGGCAGGCCAGGGCGGCGCGGATCTCGGACTCCGGGTCGCCGTCGTGGTAGACCCGCTCGGTGGCCTCGATGCCGTCCAGGAACTCCTGGTAGCGGACGGCGTAGCCGAGGTGCATCAGCGGCTCCGCCAGCTCCAGCGCCCTGGCCGGGTCGGAGCCCGGGGCGTGGGTGGTCCAGGCGTCGATCCAGAGCTGACGGACTGTCGCCCAGCGGTCCTCGGCGAGGAAGTCCTGCGGCCGCAGGCCGTCAATGGCGGGGTGCCCGTAGTAGCTGTCGGAGAAGTCGACGAGCACGTTGCGGGTGCCGTCGAAGCGCCAGTTGCCCGGGTGGAAGTCACCGTGCACCAGCGTCTCGGGCAGCCCGCAGGCCGCCAACTCCTCGATCAGTGACGGGAGATCGGCGAGCAGACGCTCGGCGGCGGCCCGCTCTTCGGATGTCAGGACGACCCGGGGGAGCAGCGCCGCGAATCGCTCGGGCAGCGTGCCGGGGGTGCGGTCCGGCAGCCCGGCGCCCTGCCCGGCGAGCGCGGCCTGGGCCGCGACCAGCCGGGGGACCGCGTCCAGCATGGCGTCCTCGGGCAGCCCCCAGCAGTCCACCCCGGGCAGATGGCCGAGCAGCACCCGGCCCTCGGCGGCGGCCAGCACGGGCGGCACCAACTCCGGGTCGACGGCGGCCAGTCGGGCGATCACCTCGGCCTCGGGCACCGCGAACGCGGGCGTGGTCTTCAGCCAGACCGCACCGTCGGCGGTCGGCAGCCGGTAGAGGCCGGAGAGGTTCCAGCTCTTCACCTGCTCGGCCGGACCGACCGCCCGCACCGTACCGGCGGCCCATGCCAGCGCGGCCCGCAGCCCGGCCGGGGTGGCCCACGGAGCCCGCAGCGGGTCCTCGCCCACCGAGAGGGCGGAGTCGGCGAGTTCGACCTCCGGGAACCGCAGCGCCTCGGCGTGGTACGCGACCGTGCCGCCGTACCCGGTGTCGGTGCTGTCGTGCGTCAGCAGGCGCAGCACATGCACCGGCACGCCCAGCCGGAGCGTCAACTCCTCGGCCACAGGCCCGACGTCGTGCCAGCGCGGCGTCGCCACCGGGAACGGCCCGATCTCGCCGAGCTGCTCACCCTGATACGTCACCAACACCGTCACGCTTCGCTCTGTCACCTGCGAAGTTTCGGCCCCGACACCCCGCTCGGCAACTGGTTTTACTCGTACTCGGTGCCGCCCTTGCGGGTCAGGTACGCCCCGCTGACCACCTTCGCGATCGCCCGGCCGCCGGTCACCGGGCTGTACCGCTCGACCACCGGCCGGACCACGACGCCCTCGCGGAGGTGCAACTCCCGCCCGGAGAAGGTCTCCCGGCCGTCGGCCAGCGCCAGTACGGTCTCGGCGTCGAACGGGCCGCTCCACAGCTGCGGCACCAACGGCAGCTTCCCGGCCAGCAGTTCGGCCGCGTCCAGCCAGATCAGCTGCCCGTCGATCACCGCCGAGACGTCGAAGGCCGCGTACCCGGGCAGCTCGGTGCGTCCCGACTCGCCGTACGTCAGGTCCTGGACGCCCGCGCCGAAGACCTCGCCGAAGATGCCGACCCGGCTCGCGCCCAGCCGAGCCGCCAACTCGGCGGCCACTGCCGGGATTCCGTGCGCGCGGACCGTCCGCCAGTACAGATTGGTGTCATCCTCGCGCAGCGCCAGCCCTTGGGCGCCGATCCCCTTCGAGGAGACCTGCACGGTGCCGGAGTCGGCGTGGAACGTGACCAGGCAGCAACTGCCGTGCAGCTTCTCGGAGACGACCACCGGCTCGCCCGGCTCGAAGACGTCCGGGAAGCGCTTGAGGTTCTCGATGTCCACCCAGGGCAGCAGCTCCGGCGCCGACTCGACGTCACCGCTCATGCCGACCGGGATCGGCGGGACCCACTTGGTGATGCCGAGCCGCTCGGCGAAGTCCGCACCCTCGGCGACGGCCTCGGCCAGATCGGTGCCGGCCAGCGCGGCGGGGCGGCAGACGATGCCCTGGGAGAGCTCGCCACGCAGCCGGACCGCCTTCACCCGGTCACGGGCACTGCCCGCCAGCTTCCCGGTCAGGCCCAACTCCTCGATCAGCGCGGGCGGCAGCACCGCCTGCTCCGGGATGTAGACGGCCAACTCGCCGGTCCGATAGGCGCCCTTGGCGACCACCGCACGGTAGAGGCCGACCTGCGCCAGCTCCAGTGCGTCGGCGTTCGGGTGCGTCAGGATGGTCAGCCGCTCGGCCGTGACCCGCAGTGTCGACATGGTGATTCCTCCCCGGATGGTGAACGAGGATCACTCTGTCCGGTGGACGTTCCCGGCTGCGACCGGTTTTCGGGGCCGATATCCAACTGATCTTTCCCGGCCGGGCGTACTAAGGTCCTGGCCATGAAGCCGTACTCCCTCGCAGTCCTGCCTCCGCCCGCCCGCTAGCGGGCGGCCCGACCGGATCTCATCCCCCTCCGAGCGCTCCCCGAAGGAGCCGCCGGAGCGGTGTCCGCTGCCCGCGCGCCGAGTCCACGCGCCGTCAGCGACCACCGACCGGAGTCCTCCATGCGGGCTGCACCCGTACGTCCACTGCTCTACATCTCCCTCTCCGCCGCCTCCTGGGGCAGCGCCGGAGCCGCCGCCGCGCTGCTCCACCGCACCAGCGGCCTCGGCCCGGTCGCGGTCTCCTGCTGGCGCTTCGCCGTGGGTGCCGCGCTGCTGCTCGCCGGGCGCGCGTTCATCAGGCGAGCCGTCGGCGAGCAACGCGCCCGGCCGCTTGCCCTGGTGGCGACCGGCATCCTGATGGCGGTCTTCCAGACCTGCTACCTGGCCGCGGTGACCCTGGCCGGCCTGGCCGTCGGCACCGCCGTCGCGCTGGGCGCCGGGCCGGTCTTCACCGCTCTCGGTGCCCGGCTGGTCTTCGGCGAGCGGGTGGGGCACCGCGGCGCGCTCACCCTCCTGCTCGCCGTACTCGGGCTCACCCTGCTGGCCTTCGGCGCTGACGACGGCTCAGGAGGCAGCGCACCGGCGTGGGGATTCGTCTGCGCGCTCGGCTCGGCCGCCGGTTCCGCCGCGATCAACCTGCTCACCCAGGCCGAGGCACGCTGCGGCCGCTCCGGCCATCCCTACGACCGCGCGCTGGCGGGCTTCGCCGTCGGCGCGGTCTGCCTGCTGCTCGTGGCGGCACCCACCGGCCCCCTGCTGCCCGTGCAGACGGAGCTCGCCGGCTCCGTCGCGCTGCTCGGCTACCTGGGCGCGATCCCGACCGCCCTCGCCTACGCACTGTTCTTCTCGGCCCTGCGGGCGGTCCGAGCCACCACCGTCTCCGTGGTGATGATGCTCGAACCCGTCGCCGCCTTCGCCCTGGGCATCACCCTGCTCGGCGAGCGGCTCACCCTCGGCGCCGCCACGGGCACGGCCGTACTGCTGTGCGCGGTCCTGCTGCTGACGAAGGAGAAGACGAACGGCTAGCCGAGCCGGCCAACGCTCGAGGCTCTGCCGGCCGGTGGTGTCGCTCCGGCCTGGTTCGATGGGACCCAAGGACACGGCACCACCATGCAGAGGAGACTTCGTGGGCACCTGGGGCAGCGGCAACTTCGAGAGCGACGCGGCGTTGGATCACCTGTCGATCGTCGTCGACCGGCTCGTCACCGAGATCGCCGAGGCCGTGGCCGGCGATCCCGTCGCCCTCGAACCCGATGAGTACTGGGGTGTTGCCGTGCCGTGCAACCTGGAGCTGCTGCACGTCCTCGCCCAGGCCGGTCACGCCGCCGACGACCTGCCGGAGCCCGGGGTGGTCGAGGAATGGAAGAAGACCTACATGGCCGTCTGGGAACGGACCGTCGACAACCTGCAGCCCTCGCCGGAGTTCAAGGAGGAACGGCGGTCGGTGCTGAACCGTACGTTCGACCAGCTGGCCGACGCCGCCGCCGGGCGGAGCTGATCCTCGGTGAAAAAGCCCTACTGGCAGCCGTACTGGTGGCGACTGCTGTTCCGCGCGGACGGTGAGCCGGGCTGGCAGGTGATGGGCCCCGAGCCGGTCAGCGAGGTTCCGAACGACGCTCTGAAGACGGCATCGCTCGAAGCGTGGGCGCACGCCCTGCTGGCGGAAGCACCCTACGAGCTCGACGACCTGCGCGGCGACCTGCTGCTCGAGTGCTACGCAGAGCCCGCTCCCGCGGACGGTACGCCGCCGGTGTACACGTGCCAGGTACGGCTGCCCGGATAGACCCGGTCAGTGGATCGTCTGAGCGCGACGGTTGCGGCATCGGCGGCCGGCGCGAGTCCGGCATCCATGCACCGCTGGACCGTGGCGGAGCGTCGGCTCCTGCTCAACTCCCGGTCAGTTCCGCCGCCAGTTCCCGCACCAGGACCAGGTCGGCCGGCTGGGCGATCCGGCGCTCCGCGTCGGCGAGCACCAGCGCCGCCTGGGTGGTGATCGCCTGCCGGCGGGTGGGGTCGTCGGTCACGGTGGTGAGGACGGTGAGCAGCCGGAGCAGGGCGAGGCAGACGGCCGGCTCGGCGGCGCCGTAGCGGCGGACCTGGCCGCAGGCGAGGTCGAGGTAGTCGGCGAAGGCCGGTCCGCGGGCGATCACCCGGGCCACTCCGGCCGGGTCGGCGAGGAGGCTGTCGCCGAGCGTTCGGCGCGCCAGCAGGGCGAGCAGGGTGGCGAGCCGGTCGAGTGCCTGGACGGCGGTGTAGGGGTCGTTGATGGCGGGCGAGAGCGCGCGGAGCGCCATGTCCTCCAACTGCCGGACGCCGAACAGGGTGTCCTGTTGCCGGGTCCGTTCGGGGCCGATCTGCACCGCCTGCCACAGCGCCTGGGTGACCCGGACGGTGTCTGCGGGCGGCGCGCCGCCCGGCCGCCAGGCGTACCCGAGCGGTTCGGCCCCGGCGACGAGGTGGTCGCCGACCCGGGCCGTGACGGTGACCACCAGGTCCAGTTCGACGGCCACCGCCAGCAGGCGCTCGGGGTGGACGGTCTGCAGGTAGCCGGAGCGCGGCGCGGCGATCGGCACGGCGTCCGGCGGCGGGGCAGGGGCGACCAGGTCGATGCCGGGTCCGGGCGGGGTGCGGGTCTGCGCGCCGCGTGCGGTGGTGGTGGCGACCGAGTTCATCACGCTGTCGATCTGGATCGAGTGCGCGACGTGGTCCACGAAGTAGACCAGCATCACCAGGCTGACGAAGACCAGCGTGATCGCCCCGGTGACGGCGAGCCGGGGGAACTCCTCGACGTCCATGCCGCCAGAGATCCCGACCGTGTACAGCCCGGCGGTGCTGTAGGCGAAGGTGGCGCAGAAGGACGCCAGCACGATCTGGTTGGGGCGGTCGCGGAGGAAGTTGCGCAGCAGGCGGGGCGAGAACTGGGTCGAGGCCACCTGCAGCGCCACGATCGTCAGGCCGAGCACCAGCGCGATCACCGTGACCATGGTCGCGGCGATCGCGGTGAGCACGTTCCGGGCGTCGTCCGCCGTGCCGGCGAAGGCGAGCGGGTCGAGCGGTGAGTCCGGCGGGATGTCGATCTGGGAGAGCACGCTGCCGGCGATCAGCGCGAACACCACCGCCAGCCCGGGCAGTACCCAGAGCGCACCGCCCAGGTACTCGTGCAGCGCCTCGGCCCGGGTCCGCAGCGGTCGCATCAGCGGTTCACCCTCAGGCCCGGCCGGCCGCTCGCTGGGTCCGGCGGGACAGCGAGTCGATGACCACCGCGGCCAGCAGGACCGCACCGGTGATCATGAACTGGATGGCGTTGCTGAGGCCCTGGATGTTCATACCGGACTGGATCGACCCGATCACCAGTGCACCGAGCAGGGCCGACCAGGTGTTGCCGCGTCCGCCGAAGAGGCTGGTGCCGCCGATGACGGCGGCCGCGATCGCGTTCATCAGCAGGTTGCCGCCGCCGGAGGTCTGGCTGGCGGACTGGATCTGGGCAGCCAGGAACAGACCGCCGACCGCCGCCATGGTCGAGCAGATCATGAAGACCGAGATCCGGATCCAGGAGATGTTGATACCGGCCCGGCGAGCGCCCTCGATGTTCCCGCCGAGCGCGAAGATCTGCCGCCCGTAACCGGTCCGGCGGAGCACGAAGTCGAGCACCACGATGAAGATCAGGAAGATCAGCAGGGCCAGCGGCAGACCCTTGTACTGGTTCAGCGTGTACGCCGCCAGGAAGGCCAGCACGGCGAGCACGATGGTGCGCAGTGCGATGTCGCTGGCCGGCCGGTACGGTACCCCGGCGTTGCGGCGGCGCCCGGCGTCGAGCAGGGCGGCGCCGAGGAAGAGCAGGACGCCGACCGCCGCGAGGGCGTACGCCGCGATGGCCTGGCCGTAGATGGTGGTGTAGAGCCGGGAGACGATGTCGTGGCCGGAGAGGTTGACGGTGCCGCTGGCACCGAGGATCTGCAGCATCAGACCGTTCCAGAACAGGAAACCGGCCAGGGTGACGACGAAGGCGGGCACGCCGATCTTGGCGAAGAAGAGGCCCTGGATGAGCCCGACGACCGCGCCGCCGGCCACCGCGGACAGCAGCGCCACCCACTCGTTGACGCCGTGCGTCACGTTCATCACGGCGAAGATCGCGGCACACAGACCGCTGACCGAGCCGACCGACAGGTCGATCTCCCCGAGCAGCAGTACGAAGACCACGCCGATCGCGATCATGCCGGTGCCGACGATCTGCTGCGAGAGGTTCGAGAGGTTCTGCGCCGACAGGAAGGTGCTGTTCAGGCTGCCGAAGACGGCCCAGATCACGATCAGCGCCAGGACGACCGGCAGCGAGCCGAGCTCGCCGCTGCTCACCCTGCGTCGGAACTCGCCGAGGTAGCCCTTCACGCCCTCCTGGCGGATGATCAGGCGCGGGTCGACGGCGGGGGTCGCCTCGGCCGCCACCGGGACGGGGGCGTTGACCCCGCCCTTGGGCATCGCGTCCTCGGGGAGCGGGTTCCGTCGGGAACCGTTCCCCGGCTGGGGGGTGTTGTTGCCGTCGTCGCTCACAGGTCGCCCTCCGTGCCACGGGCCTGACGGCGGGTCACAGCGTTGTCCGTGGCGCCGGTGATGGCCGAGATGATTTCTTCCTGACTGGTGCTACGGCGGTCGAAGAACCCGTTGTTCCGACCCAGCCGGAGTACCGCGATCCGGTCCGCCACAGCCATCACGTCCGCCATGTTGTGGCTGATCAGGATGACGCCCAGACCCTGGTCGCGGAGCCGCTCGACCAGGTCGAGGACCTGGGCGGTCTGTTCCACGCCCAGGGCGGCGGTGGGCTCGTCCAGAATGACGATCTTGGGTGAGCCGATCAGCGAGCGGGCGATGGCGACCACCTGACGCTGGCCACCGGAGAGCGAGGCGATCGGGATCCGCACGCTGGGGATCCGGATGGAGAGGGTGTCCAGGAGAGTCCGGGACCGCTTCTCCATCCGGACCTCGTCCAGCACGCCGAACCGCATCAGCTCGCGGCCGAGGAAGAGGTTGCCGACCACGTCGAGGTTGTCGCACAGCGCGAGGTCCTGGTACACGGTGGCGACGCCCAAGTGCTGGGCGTCCTGCGGCCGGTGGATGGCCACCGGCCTGCCCTCCCACTCGATGACGCCCTCGTCCGGCTGGTTGACCCCGGCCACCGCCTTGACCAGGGTCGACTTGCCGGCGCCGTTGTCACCGACCAGGGCGACGACCTCGCCCGCGTTGACCTCCAACTCGATGTCGGTGAGCGCCTGGACGGCGCCGAACCGCTTGGAGACCCCGCGCAACGCCAGTACGGGCGAACCTGTCACAGCAATCAACTTCCTTTCCCCGTACCGGATCCGACGTGACGTGATGTGACGTGTGCGATTACTGGAGCCCGGCCGCGGTGCACGCGGCGGCGTAGTCGGGCGTGCAGATCTGGGCGACGGTGTACAGGCCGTCGGCCACCACGGTGGTCTTGATGTTGTCCTTGGTCAGGACGATCGGCGTGATCAGGTTCGACTTCACCTCGGTGCCGCTGCCGTTGGTGGCCTTGGTCGGCGCGAGGGAGGGCTCCAGGCTCTTGCCCTGGGCGAACTGGACGGCCATCGTGGCGGCCGCGTCCGTCTCCGGCTTGAAGGGCTTGTAGATCGACATCGTCTGCGTGCCCGCCAGGATCCGTTGCACCGCGTCGAGTTGGGCGTCCTGCCCGGTCAGCGGGACGCTCAGGCCCGCCGCCTTGAGGGCGGTGGCGATACCGGCGGCCATGCCGTCGTTGGCGGAGTAGACGCCGACCACGTTCGGTGCGCCGAGGGCGGTGATCGCGGCGGCGGCCTCCTGGTTGGCGTTGTTCGGGTCCCAGTTCGGCGTGTCGTACTCCTTGCCGATGGTCAGCTTCCCGTCGATGGCGCTGTGCGCGCCCGCCTTGAACTGGGCGGCGTTCGGGTCGGTCGGCGAGCCGTTGATCATGATGATCTTCCCGCTCGACGCCTTCGGGCCCACCGCCGCGACCAGGGCCTCGCCCTGGAGCTTGCCGACCTTGTTGTTGTCGAACGACACGTACGCGTCGACCGGCCCCTGGGCGAGCCGGTCGTAGGCGATCACCTTGACGCCGGCGTCATGCGCCTTCTGCACCGAGGACTGGATGGACTTGGAGTCCACCGCGTCCAGGATCAGCACCTTGTCGCCCTTGGTGAGCGCGGTGTCGACCTGGGTCTGCTGGGTCGTCGCGTTCTCGTTCGCGTTGTAGTAGTCGATCTGGGCGTCCGGCGCGAGCTCCTTGATCTTCGCCTCGATCAGCGGCCGGTCGAACTGCTCGTACCGGGTGGTCTTGGTCTCCGGCAGCAGCAGGCCGATCTTGATGGGTCCGGCCGCCGCCGATCCTGTGGAGGTGCCGGTGGACTGTTTGGCGCTGCCGCAGGAGGCCATGCCGAGGCCGATGGACACTGCAGCGGCCGCGACCGCGATACGACGAAGACCGAGCTTCATAGGGACTGCCTCTCAGTTCGAGCTCACCCCCGCCTCCGAGTCTGGGAAGCCGCGCCCGCCTCCGCGAACGGAACTGCGCCGTACGTGCGGTGGTGCACCCCGTTCGGCGGACAGCCCGTCAGGCGGGGCCCGTGACCAGGGCGGCGAACGCGGCGATGTCGCGGGTCACCTCGTCGGGGCGTTCCCAGTACACGAGGTGTCCCGCGCCCTGATGGACGATCAGGCGCGCGCCGGGGACGGCGTCCAGGATCACCTGCTGGTCGGCGCGGGGCAGCAGGTCGTCGCGATCGCCCCACACGACCAGCGTCGGCACCGAGATCCCGTCGAGGGTGGCCCGCAGGTCGGTGTCGAGGAGGCCGAGCATGGTGTCCCGCCAGACCCGGGCCGGTGCTTTCAGGCTCTCGGTGATCATGGTCTGCAGGAAGTCCGGGTCCACGCCGCCGTCGGTCAGGCCGCTGCTGAACGCCGCGGCGAACTCCCGCCCGACCGGATCGCGCAGCTCCTGCACGCGCGCCCGGACCTCACGGGCCATGGGCTTGTCGGCGAGCGTGGCGGGCACCCCGAGCAGCACCAGCCCGGCGACCCGGTGGGGGTGCCGTCCGGCCAGGATCCTGGCCTGCACCCCGCCGCTGGAGCCGCCGACCAGGATCGCCCGGCCGATGCCGACGGTGTCCAGGAAGGCGAGCAGGTCCTCGGCCAGCTCGGCGGGGGCGTAGCCGTCCGGCGGCCGGTCGGCGTCACCGTGCCCGCGCTGGGTGAGGGCGTACGCGTGCAGTCCGGCGGGCAGCCGCCGCAGCAGCGGCTCGAAGGAGCGCCAGGTGTCCGCCCAGCCGTGCACGAACACGACCGGCGTGCCGCCCGGCGCGCCCACCTCGGCGTACGGGAGCGCGAGACCTTCCCGTAGCCTCGCGGTCTTCAGGGCGATCTCGGGCATCGTGTCTCCTCCCGCCACCTCCAGGGTAGGCACGGACCTCGGGTCAGCGGGGGAGGAAGGCCGGGCGGAGGTCCGGTTCCACCGGGTCGTAGTAGCGGTGGTAGACCGGGGTGAGGCCGCCGGAGACGGGCGGGACGATCCAGCTCCAGTCGGTCGGGGTGCGGCGGCCCAGGCGTTCCTCCTGGGCGATGTGCTTGAGGAAGCGTTCGGACTCGGTGTGGTGGTCGGCCATCGTGACGCCCGCCTCCTGGAAGGAGTGCAGGACGGCGACGTTGAGTTCGACCAGGGCGCGGTCCCGCCAGAGCGTGCGTTCGGAGGAGGTGTCGAGCCCCAGGCGGGCGGCCACCACCGGGAGTTGGTCGTAGCGGTCGGCGTCCGCCAGGTTCCGGGCGCCGATCTCGGCGCCCATGTACGCGGGCACCGCGTACCAGCGCAGGCCGAGCTCGGCGAACCAAGCGTGCTCGGGGTGGCGCAGCGGTACCTCGAGCACCGCGTCCTCCGGCACCTCGTACCACTGCGGCTCGTCCTCGTCCCGCCGACGGACCATCAGCGGCAGTACCTCGAACCGCTCCTCGCCGCCCTTCCACCCCAACTCGCGGGCCTGGGTGGTCAGTACGGCCCCCGCCGGGTCGCCCGCCCCGGAGGGGTGGCCCGCGTAGCGGACCAGCTGCTGGTTGACGATCCGCGGGGCGGGGCGGTCGGGGCGGTCGGGGGCGAAGACGGTGATCACCGGCCGGATCCGGCCGCCGTTGGTGGCCGTGCGCAGGTGCTCGAAGCACTCCTCGGCGATCCCGTCGGGGGAGTCGACGTGGCGCCGGTCTCGGACCACCAGGCTGCGCCAGTAGAGGCGGCCGATGCAGCGGGCGGAGTTCCGCCAGGCCACCCGGGCGCCGAAGGCCAGCTCCTCGGCGGTGTGTTCGTACGTGCCGGTGCGCTCGATCTCGGCGAGCACCTGACGGACCCTCGGCGCCGGATCGCCCGCACCGGGCCGCTCCTGGTGGAACTGCCGGACGAAGGCGACGGCCTGCCCGGCCAACGAACCGTCAGGTGCCGCGGGCAGCTCGGGCGCTGCCGGGATGCCGGTGTACGGGCAGCCCGGGGCGACCACGGCGGTCGAGACGGTGGCGGTGACGAGCCTGGCGGACTTGCGGGTGCGGAGCCGACTGAAGATCAAGGACACATCCCTCCCACCGACATGGGTACCGGAGGTGATGTTCGGGGCGCGCGGAGTGAGTGAATCCCGCCCACTCCGGTGTGATCAGCCGCTAAGGTGCGCGCGGAACGGGGCCCCACGCCGCAGTGTGAGGCCCCGCACGGTCAGATTCTCAGAGGGTCGAGAGCGAGAGCCCGAACCGGCCGGCCCGGTCGGTCCACCAGGCCGACAGCTCCAGCCCGGCCGCGCGAAGTTCCGCCGCCACCCGCTCGCGGCGGAACTTCGCCGAGATCTCGGTCCGCAGCTCCTCGCCGCGCTCGAAGTGCACCGGCAGGTCCAGCTCGCGGATCTTGACGGTCTGGGCCACCCGGGAGCGCAGCCGCATCTCGATCCACTCCTGCTCGGCGTCCCAGAGCGCCACGTGGTCGAAGAGCTCCGGGTCGAAGTCGCCGCCCAGCTCCCGGTTCAGCACGTTGAGCACGTTCTTGTTGAAGGCCGCGGTCACCCCGGCCGCGTCGTCGTACGCCGCGACCAGCGTGTCCGGGTCCTTCACCAGGTCGGTGCCGAGCAGCAGGGTGTCGCCCGGCTCCATCGCCTCGCGCAGCTCGCGCAGGAAGACCGCGCGCTCGGCCGGCAGCAGGTTGCCCAGCGTGCCGCCCAGGAAGACCACCAGACGCGGGCCCTGGCCCGGCGGCAGGCCGAGCCGCTGGGTGAAGTCGGAGACCACCGCGTGCGTGGTCAGCTCCGGGTAGTCGACGGTGAGCGCCTCGGCGGCGGCCGCCAGCGCGCTCTCGCTGACATCCACCGGGACGTATGTCCGCAGGGTGCCGAAGTCGCGCAGCGCGTCGAGCAGCAGCCGGGTCTTCTCGGAGGAGCCCGAGCCCAGTTCGACCAGGGTGCGGGCCCCGGTGGCGGCCGCGATCTCGGCGGCCCGGTCGGTCAGGATCTCCCGCTCGGCCCGGGTCGGGTAGTACTCCGGCAGCCGGGTGATCTCCTCGAACAGCTCGCTGCCCCGGGCGTCGTAGAACCACTTCGGCGGCAGCGACTTCGGACTCGCCGTCAGACCGCTGCGTACGTCGTGCCGTAGCGCGTGGCTGAAGTGGTCGGCGGCCAGCAGACGGGTCAGCTCGTAGGCCCTCACAGCAGTATTCCCTTGCTCGATCGGTCGGTTGAGGTTGGTTGAGGTCAGTTGAGAGAGGAGACGGTCACACCGTGGACATCGGCGAGCAGCAGCGAACGGTCCGGCAGGTGCTGCCAGTCCGGCAGGTCGTCGGAGGGTTCCGAGGCGACCAGCACCGAGCCGGGTCCGGTCCGGTAGCAGAGCGTGTCGCCCCAGCTGGTCGCGGCGACCGAAGTGCCGTCGGTGAGCAGCAGGTTGAGCCGGCCTTCGGTGTGCTTGGCGGCCTCGTGCACCGTGGCGGTCAGCGCCTCGTCCAGCCCGGCGCCGTCCCGCAGGTGGTGCAGGGCGAGCGCCCAGAGCAGGGCCGAGTCGGTGCGCGCGGTGAGCCGCAGCAGCTCGGCGGGCGGCAGCAGGGCCGCCAGCCCGGCCAGCCCGTCCGGCCACCCGGGCAGCGCGCCGTTGTGGCTGAACAGCCACTGGTCGGCCGCGAACGGGGCCGCCGCCGCCTCGCCCGCCGCACACCCGGCGGTGGCGGACCGGACGGCCGCCAGCACCGCGCCCGAACGCACCACCCTGGCCAGGTCGGTGAAGCCCTCGTCGGCCCAGATCGGCCCGGCCCTGCGGTACCGGGCCGGGACCGGATCACCCTCGGCGTACCAGCCGACGCCGAAGCCGTCCACGTTGACCGTGCCGTACTGCTGCAGCCGGGGTGCCCAGGACTGCCGGTACAGTCCGGCCGGTGGTGCCACCAGCAGCTCGTTCAGCGTCACCGGTGCGCCCAGGTAGCCGAGATGACGGCACATCAGCCCGCCTCGCCGTCGCGCGCGGTCCGGAAGCCGGCGAAGATCTGCCGGCGGATCGGGTAGTCCCAGTTCCGGAAGGTCCCCCGGCTGGCGACCGGCGCGGCGGCGAAGCAGCCACCGCGCAGCACCTTGTACTCGGGGCCGAAGAAGACCTCCGAGTACTCCTGGTACGGCCAGGCCCGGAAGCCCGGGTAGGGGGTGAAGTCGCTGGCCGTCCACTCCCACACATCGCCCATCAACTGCCGGACACCGTGGGGGGATTCACCCTCGGGGTAGCTACCGACCGGCGCGGGCTGGAGGTGCCGCTGGCCCAGGTTGGCCAGCTCGGCGGTGGGTTCCTGGTCGCCCCAGGGGTAGCGGCGGGAGCGGCCGGTGGCCGGGTCCTGCCGGGCCGCCTTCTCCCACTCGGCCTCGGTCGGCAGCCGCCGCCCGGCCCAGCGGGCGTACGCGTCCGCCTCGTACCAACTGACGTGCAGTACCGGCTCGTCGGCCGGTACCGGCTCCACCGTGCCGAACCGGCGGCGCAGCCACTGCCCGCCGTCCCGGCTCCAGAACAGCGGCGCGAACAGCCCGGCCTGCTGCCGGTGCGCCCAGCCCTCGGCGGTCCACCAGCGCGGGTCGTCGTAGCCGCCGTCGGCGATGAACTGCTGGTACGCGCCGTTGCTCACCGGGGTGGTGTCGAGGTGGAACGCGGACACCTCCACCTGGTGGGCCGGGCGCTCGTTGTCCAGCGACCACGGCTCGGTGTCGGTGCCCATGGTGAACGGGCCGCCGGGGACCAGGACTTCGGTGGGCAGCGGCCCGGTCGCGGTGACCGGTGGCGGCGGGGCGGTCAGCGCGCCCTGACCCTTGCGGAGCTGATGGGTGATCAGCATGGTCTCGTCGTGCTGCTGCTCGTGCTGGATGATCATGCCGAAGGCGAAACCGTCCCGGACCAGCGGGAGTTCGCCGTCCAGCGGCGTGGTGGCGAGCAGGTCGAGCACCCGGCCGCGCACCTCGTGGGCGTACGCGTGGGCCTCCTTCGGCGGCAGCAGCGGCAGCTTGGGCCGCTCGGCCCGCGGGTGCTCGAAGGCGTCGTAGAGCGGGTCGATCTCGGGCCGCATCGGCTCCCGGCCGCCGACGTTGCGGAGCAGCCAGAGCTCCTCCTGGTTGCCGATGTGGGCGAGGTCCCAGACCAGCGGGGACATCAGCGGGGAGTGCTGGGCGGTCAGGTCGTGGTCGTCCAGCGCGGTGAGCCCGGCGGTGCGCTCGCGGGCGGCGATCAGCTCGGTGGCGATCCGCTCGCGGACGGCGTCTGCCTCGCGGTGGTCGGTGTTCAGCATGCTGCGGTCTCCAGGGCATGGGGAAGGGCGCCGGTGCGCAGGGCGTCCAACTGGTCGTCGGCGGGGCAGCGGCCACGGGCCGGGTAGCGCTCGGCGAAGTCGGCCAGCGCGGTCCGCAGCCGGGACGGGCCGCCACGGGTCTGCTCCCGGCGGGCGAGCGCCTGGTCGGCGGCGCCGAAGCAGGCCAGCGCGGCCCGGCGGAGCTGCGGGTCGCCCAGCGCCAGGGTGGCTGCCCGGTGCCACAGTTCGGTGCGTGGCGGGTGGCGGTCCCGGTAGGCCGGGGTGCCCAGCGGTTCGAGCGCCTCCTCGGCTGCCTCGGCCGCCACCGGGTCGTCCAGCAGCGCGCCGACCAGGGCCAGCGGCACCTGCCAGCCCTCGCCCGGCTGGGCGTCGATCATGCGCAGCTCCAGGTGCCCGCGCGGCCGTACGGGTGGGAAGAGCGTGGTGCGGTGGTACTCCAGGTCGGCCATGGTCGGCGGCCGCTCGCCCGCCCCCCGCAGCCAGCCGCGGAAGGTCAGCCCGGCCGGGGCGGTCCACGGCAGCCCGTCCGGGCGGCGGACACAGATCACCTCCGCGTCCAGCACGTACTCGGCCCAGCGCTCGCGCGGGTCGCCGGCGAAACCGGGGGCCAGGGTGCGGCTCGGGTCCATCCGGGACCAGACCAGCTGACGGGTGGACCGGTAGCCGGTCGGCCGGCCGTCCAGCAGGGGTGAGTTGGCGAAGGCGGCCACCAGGACCGGGCCGAGGCGGTGGGCCAGCTGCCAGCGCCGGGTGAAGCCGTGCGTCCCGGCCCCGGTGCCCGCGTCCACGCAGACCTGGGCGGAGGCGGTGCCGGTCATCATCACCCGGCCCCACGGGCCGACCCGGTCGAAGTGCTGCTCCATCGCCAGGTAGCGGGGGTGGTCGAGCCGCATCAGACGCTCGCGGCCGAGTGGATCGGTGCCGCTGCCGGTGAGCCGTAAACGGTGGGCGGCGAGGGCGGCGCGGAGGGTGGCCTGATCCCGCAGCATGGTGTCGGCACACTCTTCGGGGTCGGCAGCGGGCGGGGAGCTGAGCTCTACCTGTCCGCCCGGTTCGTAGGTGAGACCGGTGCCCGAGGGAAGCAGCGGGGCGGGGTCACCCGGATTCTGGTGGGTGGGAAGTGCGGAGAGTGCGTCGGCCAGGCGACGCGGGTCGACCGGTGACTCCGGACAGTCGCCGTCGTGGACGAACCACTCGGCTTCCACCCCGATCAGCCGGGGAGGTCCGATCTTGAAACAGATTCCGGCCAGATGGCTCAGTGCGGCCGATTCGGTCAGCGGGAGCGGTGTCTCCACCGCCTGTTGCTGTGGTGCGGACTGGGCGGGCGCTGAATTGGGACGTAGGGGTATCACCGGACTCACCATTCCTTGGGTAGTGATTCGAGGCCCGGAGGTTCCTGCTCAGTCTGCAATGGAACAAACCTCGGTGCCGAACAGAACACGCCAATCCGGATCCGGATCCGGTCAATCGCCGCCGGCCGACCTCCAGTGACGGAGTGTGACCGGCTTGGCGGAACTGCCGACCGCGCGGTCGTCCGGCCGGGCCGGGACTGTGTCAGTGGATGATCCGTCAGGCCTTCACCCCCGGCGCCGCCGCCGCATAGGCTGCGGGCGGACCAATGGGCGGAGAACCATGAGCACGGACGTACGGGACGGGGAGAACGGGGAAGAGGTCACCCTCTTCGTGGCCCGACGGGTCGACCCGGGGCACGAGGAGCAGTTCGAAGCCTGGGCGAAGTCCATCCTGCGTGCGGCCGCCGACCACCCCGGCAACCTGGGCACCGGGCTGCTGCGCCCGGCCGGCCCGGACGACCCGTGGCACCTGCTGCTGTCGTTCCAGGACGCCGACTCGTTCCGCGCCTGGCAGCTCTCGCCGGCCCGGGCCGCCTGCTTCGCCGAGGCCGACGGCCACCACGTCGAGGTGGCCCGGCGCGAACTGCTCGGCATGGAGGGCTGGTTCGCCACCACCGCGGCCGGCGCCCGGCGCACGCCGGCCCCGCGCTGGAAGATGGCCGTCGCCTCCACGCTGGCGATCGCCCCGCTCACCACCACCGCGAACTTCTACCTCACCCCGCACCTGGCCACCCTCCCGGTGCTGGCCCGCTCACTCATCCTGGCCCCGGTGATCAGCGCCCTGATGACCTACCTCGCCCTCCCGGTCGCCACCCGGGTGCTGCGCCGCTGGCTGTTCCCCGGGTAGGGCCTGTCTGACAGGCCCGAGGCCGGCTGGGGTCGGCTTCGGGGCTGCCTCGAGGATCATCCACTTCTGTGGCCGCGGACCAGGTCGATGCCGGTGGAGCTGAGCCACTCGACCTGGCTACGCGGCGCAGCTCGTACGGCGCGAGGTGGTCCCGAACGGCGGCGGCCAGGGCGGTGCCCAGACCCCGGCCCCGGGCGGCGGGCGCGATGTAGACGTCGCAGAGCCAGGCGAAGGTGGCCAGGTCGGTGACCACCCGGGCGTAGCCCAGCTGGGTGCCGGTGGCGGAGTCGTACACCCCGAAGTTGAGCGATCCGGCGATCGCCAGGTCCTGCTTCTCCCGGGACCGGCCGAGCGCCCAGTAGGCGTCCTCCGACAGCCACCGGTGGACCAGCGCGGCGTCCAGCCGGGCCGGATCGGTGGAGATCTCGCAGCCGGTCGGCAGAAGCCGGGCCCGGAGCTGTTCGTGCCATCGCCCGGGGTCGCGGGGGTGCGGCTCACGTTCGCCGGTCGGCCGGAAACCGGCGCGCAGGTAGAGACTCCGGGCCGGGGCGTTGTCCTCGCCCACGGTCAGCGAGACGGTGGTGGCGCCCTCGGTGCGGGCCCGGTCGAGCACGGCGGCCACCAGGGCGTCGCCCACGCCGCGCCCGCGCCGGGTCGGGTCGACCCACATCGCGTTGAGCTGATGCTCCGTCAGGGAGGTGACGGCCGAGGCCAGACCGACGGGCTCCGGGCCGTCCCAGGCGATGAACCAGACCCCGGCCGCGATCCGTCGGCGCCAGTACTCCGCCGGCTGGTCCTGCTCGCGTTCGAGCGTCGATCCGAACGCCTCGGGGTTCTGCTCCAGCGCGCGCAGGCGTACCGCCCGAAGGGTCTGCCAGTCCTGGTCCGTCACTGTTCCCACTGTCACCATGCGCCCCATGCTGCCTGCTGGCCACCAGCGGGGACCACCGGTATTTCGGGCCCGGGAAGGTGACGCCGAGTCACCCCGTCAGGCGGCGCTCCAGCGGAGTCCGGAAGCGCGGGGTGACCCGGGCCGGGCCGAGCCAGCGGGTGAGGCGGTCGGCCTCGGCGTCGATGGCGGCGGTGGCTTCACGGGGGAGAGGTTCGAGGGCCTCCCAGCGGAGGCGGCCGTCGGCGTGCTGGGCCCAGCCGCCGACCACGCGGCCGTTCCACCAGACGGTGGGGCCGATGTTGCCGGAGCGGTCGATCAGGTCGGTGCGGTGGGCAGCGGGCAGGTACCAGTCGCGCTGCTGCCAGCCCATCGGGGTGGGGTCGAGGGACGGGAGCAGGGCGGCCCACGGGGCGGGGTCCGGCAGCGGGTCGAGGTCGTCCGGGAGGGCGTGGCCAGGGCCGCAGTCCAGGTCGACGGTCACCGCGCCGCAGGCGGCCAGAGCCGCCCTGGCCTCGCGGACGCCCCAGCCCGTCCACCATCGGACGTCCTCGGTGGTGGCGGGGCCGAAGGTGGTCAGCCAGCGGCGGGTCAGTTCCGCCTGGGCCTGGCCGCGGACGATCTCGTTCTCCATCCCGAGCACCCGGAGCAGCCGCACCCCGATGGTCTGCTGCGCCTCGTAGGGCTTGCCGACCGCCACCGTGATCGACTCGCGCAACTCGGGGACCAGCCCGCCCAGTTGGCTGCCGGTGGCCTGGCCGGCCTCGGCCAGGGCGGCCAGCGTGCGGCGCTGCACCGCGGCCAGCCAGTCGGCGTCGAAGCCGCCCTCGGCGGCGAAGGCGAGCAGCCCGCGCCGCTCCTTCTCGGCCACCTTGCGGGTCGTGGAGGCGTACACCACCGGGGCGAGGTCGGCCGGGACCACGAACAGCGTGTGTCGCATACCGTGCATCCGCAGCAGGGTCTCGTCCTGGTACAACGCCCGTTCCAGGTCGGCGGGTTCGAGCCGGGTCAGCCGGGCGGCGACGGACAGGAAGACGGTGGCGGGATCGGTGGCGTGCAGGGCCACCAAGGCCTCGACGACCTGCTCGGGGGAGTCTGCCCGGTGGGCGGGGGCGAGGAGTTGACGGGACGCCAGGCGGGCACGGCGCTGCTGGTCATCGATCGTGGGGCGGGCGGTCATCGAGTGGCCTCCGAGGTGGTGGAATCCCGAGGTTCTCACGGGACACCGTCAACTCCCGTTCGGGAGCGCTCCCATGAGACCTGCCGTGTTCAACTACTGAAGTCGGTCAGAACGCTTGACGCTCCAGCGCCTTCATGGGTTGATATGCCCTGAGCTCAGGGGCCGCCCTGAGATGCGGGGAGTTATTCACCCGTCGAGTCGGTCATGCATCACCGCACCCCACCAGCCTTTCCCGTGATGCCGACCGAGTCACAGTAAGTGGGAGCGCTCCCACAGTTGGGCCGGCGCTCCCGCTACTCCGCCCCACCGGATTTCCCCCCACCCGAAAGGAATCCGCACGTGTCAGGACAGCTCCTTCGCCGCCTCCGCTCGGTCGCACTCGCGACCGCGCTCGGCGCGGCAACCCTGCTTCCGATGGCGGGCAGCGCGCACGCCGCGACCAAGGTCGACAACCCCTATGCCGGCGCCGGCGTCTACGTGAACCCCGAGTGGTCCGCCAATGCCGCAGCCGAGCCTGGCGGTTCGGCCGTCTCCAACCAGCCGACCTACGTCTGGCTGGACCGGATCGCCGCGATCAACGGCTCGAGCAGCTCAATGGGCCTGCGGGCGCACCTGAACTCCGCCGTCACCCAGGCCAACGCCGCGGGCAAGCCGTTCGTCTTCCAGGTGGTCATCTACGACCTGCCCGGCCGCGACTGCGCCGCGCTGTCGTCCAACGGTGAGCTCGGCCCGACCGAGATCGGCCGCTACAAGACCGAGTTCATCGACCCGATCGCCGCGATCCTGGCCGACCCGGCCTACGCGAACCTGCGGATCGTCACCACGATCGAGCTCGACTCGCTGCCGAACCTGATCACCAACGCAGGCGGCACCGCCACCGCCACCCCGACCTGTGACGTGATGAAGGCCAACGGCAACTATGTGGCCGGCGTCGGCTACGCGTTGAACAAGTTGGGCGCGATCTCCAACGTCTACAACTACATCGACGCCGGGCACCACGGCTGGCTGGGCTGGGACTCCAACTTCGGCCCGACCGCGAGCCTGCTCTACCAGGCCGCCAACGCCTCCGGCTCCACCGCCGCCAACGTGCACGGCTTCGTGGTGAACACCGCCAACTACTCGACGTTGAAGGAGCCCTACTTCACCATCAACGACACCGTCGGTGGCCAGTCGATCCGGGGCACCTCGAAGTGGGTGGACTGGAACCGCTACGTCGACGAGCTGTCGTACGCCCAGGCGTTCCGGGCCAAGGCGGTCGAGGCCGGCTTCCAGTCGAACGTCGGCATGCTGATCGACACCTCCCGCAACGGCTGGGGCGGCGCCAACCGTCCGACCGGTCCCGGCCCGCAGACCAGCGGTGACGCGTACGTGGACGGCGGCCGCCTCGACCGCCGCTTCCAGACCGGCAACTGGTGCAACCAGTCCGGTGCGGGCCTCGGCGAGCGGCCGACCGCCGCCCCCGAGCCGGGCATCGACGCCTACGTCTGGGTGAAGCCTCCGGGTGAGTCGGACGGCGCCAGCAAGGTGATCCCGAACGACCAGGGCAAGGGCTTCGACGGGATGTGCGACCCGACGTACGCCGGGAACGCGCGCAACAACTTCCAGATGTCCGGCGCCCTGCCGGACTCGCCGCTGGCCGGCACCTGGTTCTCCGCCCAGTTCCGCCAGCTGCTCCAGAACGCCTACCCGCCGGTCGGCGGCGGCACCAGCGACACCGTCGCCCCGACCGCTCCGACCGTGCTCGCCTCGAGCAGCGTCACCGCCTCCGGTGCGACCCTGAGCTGGACCGCCTCCACCGACAACGTCGGCGTGACGGGTTACCAGATCTTCCGTAACGGTGTGCAGGTCGGCACTTCGGCCACCACCTCCTACACGGACAGCGGCCTGACCGCCTCCACCGCGTACAGCTACACGGTCAAGGCCCGCGACGCGGCCGGTAACGTCTCGGCGGCCTCCGCCGCGCTGAGCGTCACCACCTCGGCCGGTACCGGCGACACCACCGCTCCGTCCGTCCCGACCGGGCTGGTCGCGAGCAACGTCACCACCACGGGTCTGACCCTGGGCTGGGCCGCTTCGACCGACAACGTCGGTGTGACGGGCTACCAGGTCTTCCGTAACGGTGTGCAGGTCGGTACCTCGGCCACCACCTCGTACGCCGACAGCGGCCTGACCGCTGCGACCGCGTACAGCTACACGGTCAGGGCCCGCGACGCGGCCGGTAACGTCTCGGCGGCCTCCGCCGCGCTGAGCGTCACCACCCTGACCGGTGGCGGCGGCGGGAACGCCGGTTGCACCGCGACCTACAAGGTGAGCAACGACTGGGGCTCCGGCTTCAACGCCGACGTCACGGTGACCAACACCGGCACCGTTTCCATCAACTCCTGGAAGGTCACCTGGACCTGGGGCGGCAACCAGCAGGTCACCAACCTCTGGAACGGCAGCCTCACCCAGAGCGGTACGGCGGTCGCGGTCACCAACCTCGGCTACAACGGCACCGTGGCGGCCGGTGGCAGCACCGGCTTCGGCTTCGGCGCCAACTACTCGGGCAGCAACACCGCCCCGACCCTGAGCTGCACCGCCACCAGCTGACGGCGGTTCAGTGAGCGGCGGCCGATCCCACGGCGGTGGGGTCGGCCGCTTCGCCGTCGGCCAGCCCGAACGCGGTGTTCACCAGTGCGACATGCGTGAACGCCTGTGGGGCGTTGCCGAGTTGGCGGCCCGAGACCGGGTCGTACTCCTCGGCCAGCAGGCCCAGGTCGTTGGCCACCGTCAGCGAGCGCTCGAACAGCTCCCTGGCCTCGGCCCGCCGTTCGGTCAGGGCCAGCGCGTCGGCCAGCCAGAACGAGCAGGCCAGGAAGGCCCCTTCGGTCCCCGGCAGCCCGTCGGTGTCGGGGGCGGCCCGGTAGCGGCGGACGAAGCCGCCCTGGTCCAGCTCGGTCCGGACGGCGTCCACGGTGCGCACCAGCCGGGGGTCGTCGGGCGGCAGGAAGCCGGACTTGGCGATGAACAGCGTGGCGGCGTCCAACTCCTCGGCGCCGTACGACTGGACGAAGATCCCGCGCCGGGCGTCGTAGCCGTGCTCGCAGACCTCGGCGTGCACGGTGTCACGCAGGGTCCGCCACTGCTGTACCGGTGCGGGCAGCCCGGTGGCCTCGGCGAGCCGGACGGCGCGGTCGGCGGCCACCCAGACCATCACCTTGGAGTGCACGAACTGCCGTCGGCAGCCCCGGACTTCCCACAGTCCCTCGTCCGGTTCGCGCCAGTGCAGGGAGAGAAAGTCCATCAGGCTGCGGAGCAGTCCCCAGACCTTGCGCTCCATCGGGATACCCGCCCGGTAGGCGAGTTCGAGGGTGTCCAACACCTCGCCGTAGACGTCGAGTTGGAGCTGCCGGACGGCCGCGTTGCCGAACCGGACCGGGGTGGAGTCGCGGTAGCCGGGCAGCCAGTCGGCCGAGGTCTCCGGCAGGGTGCGCTCGCCGGCCACCCCGTACACCGCCTGGAGGTCGCCCGGGTCGCCCGCGATGGCCCGCAGCAGCCACTTGCGCCAGGCCGCCGCCTCGTCCCGGAAGCCGCCGCGCAGCAGCGCGGCCAGCGTCATGCTGGAGTCCCGCAGCCAGCAGAACCGGTAGTCCCAGTTGCGTTCCCCGCCCGGGTGTTCGGGCAGCGAGGCGGTCGGGGCGGCCACGATGCCGCCGGTCGGGTCGTAGGTGAGCGCCTTGAGGGTGATCAGCGAGCGCAGTACCTGCTCGCGGTACGGGCCCTGGTAGCGCAGGCCGTCGGCCCAGGACTGCCAACCGGTCAGGGTGCGGCTCAGCAGCTCGGCCGGGTCCACCCGGGGGGTGTCGGTGCGGTGCGAGGGCTGCCAGGTCAGCACGAACGGGACCTGCTCGCCCGGCTGCACGGTGAACTCGGAGACGGTCGCACCGTCCTCGCCCCAGGTGTGCACGCCGGTGGGCACCCGGAGCCAGGCGGAGTCGGGTCCGGCCACCGCGATCCGGTGGTGGTCGGTGCGGCGCACCCAGGGCTCGATCCGGCCGTGGTTGAAGCGCAGCCGCAGCTCGCCCCGGATCCGGACGGTGCCCGAGAGGCCCTCGACGATCCGCACCAGCCGGGGCAGCCGCTCCCGCTGGGGCATGAAGTCGGTGACCCGGACGGAGCCGGTGGGGGTGTGCCAGACGGACTCCAGCACCAGGCTGGCCGGGTGGTAGCGGCGTTCGGTGCACGGGCCGCCGGTGCTGGGGGCCAGCCGCCAGGCGCCGTGCCGGTCGGTGCCGAGCAGTCCGGCGAAGCAGCTGGGAGAGTCGAAGCGGGGCAGGCACAGCCAGTCGACCGATCCGTCCCGGCCGACCAGGGCGGCGGTCTGCAGGTCTCCGAGGAGCGCGTAGTCCTCGATGGGTCCAGCCATGAGGGTCTTATTCTCGCCCGCCCGGCCCGGAACGGCGCCCCGTCCGGCGCCGAGCCCCTTCCGTCACACCCGTCTCATCGGTTTCACTGCTTGCAGGCGACAGGCGATGATAGGAAGATCCTCATGTTTTGTAGTCCACTCCACCTTCGGTAGGGATGCCGCCATGCAGCAAGCGAACTGGGTCCCCGCCGGCACCGACACCGAGAAGCCGAACGCCGCCCGGGTGTACGACTACTACCTCGGCGGCTCCCACAACTTCGAGGTCGACCGGGCGATGGCCCGGAAGGCGATGGAGTTCTGGCCCGAGCTGCCCGCCATCATGCGGGCCAACCGGGCCTTTCTGCGCCGGGCCGTGCAGCACCTCGCCGAACAGGGTGTCACCCGCTTCCTGGACATCGGCTCCGGCATTCCGACCTTCGGCCCGGTGCACGAGGTGGCCAGGGCGGTGAATCCGGACAGCCAGGTGGTCTACGTGGACCACGATCCGATCGCGGTCGCGCACAGCCGCCTGCTGCTCAAGGACGACCCGCACAGCGTGGTGGTCGAGGCCGACCTGCGCCAGGTCGAGGACCTGCTCGCCCGGCCCGAGGTGGCCGGGCTGCTCGCCGCGGGTGAGCCGGTCGGGCTGCTGATGGTCGCGGTGCTGCACTTCATCACCGACGGCGACGACCCGTACCGGCTGGTGCGGGTGCTCAGGGACGCGCTGCCGCCGGGCAGTGCGCTGGTGATCTGCCACGCCTCGCTGGAGGGCCGGCCGGACCAGGCCGGTGCGCACCAGGACCTGTACAAGCGCACCCCCACCCCGATCACGATGCGCAACCGCGCGGCGATCGGCGCCTTCTTCGACGGCTTCGAGCTGCTCGAGCCCGGGCTGGTCTACCTGCCCGAGTGGCGCCCCGAGGACCCGGAGTCGGTCGGCCCGCACCCGGAGCGGATGACCGGCCTGTCAGGCGTCGGACTGCTGCCGTGACCGCAGGGTCGGACGGGGAGGGCCGGGTGGACGCTCCCACCTGGTTCCACCAGGAGTGGGAGCGGCTGCTGCGTGGTGGCCACGGCATGGCCGTGCACCCGGGCATCCTGAGCCGCCTGGTGTCCCGGACGGCCGTGCTGCTGCACCGGGCCCAGCACGAGGATCCGTTCCGGCCCGAGCTGGCCGGGCAGGCCGGTGCCCAGCTGGTGGACGCGCACTTCACCGACCCGGCCGTGCTGGCCAGGGCGGTCGAGCTGCTCCAGCTCGGCCCGGTCGGCGACGGCCGGGGCCCGGCGCTGTGCGGCGCCTTCGCGGCGGGCTGGGCGGAGGCCCTGCGGGAGCGGACCCTGCGCGAGCAGGAGGCGATCCGACTGGCCGCCGACACCGCCCGGCGGGAGGTGGAGAAGGCGCTACGGGAGTCGGAGAACAAGTTCCGCGCGCTGTTCGAGAGCGCCGCGATCGGGATCGGCATCGGGGACACCGACGGCAAGATCATCTCGGTCAACCGGGCGCTCGGAGAGATCTTCGGCACCGGCTCGATGGACATGACGGGCCGTCGGGTGGACGAGCTGGTGCACCCCGAGGACACCCCGGGCGTCTGGGAGGCGTACGAGGACCTGATCGCCGGGCGCCGGGAGTACTTCCAGTTCGACAAGCCGTACTACCGGCAGGACGGCGAGGTGGTCTGGACCCACCTGACCGTCTCGCTGATCCGGGACGACGAGGGCGTGCCGCTCTACCAGGTGGCCATGCTGGAGGACATCACCGACCGGTACCGGCTGCAGGAGCGGCTGCGGCACCAGGCCACCCACGACCCGCTGACCGGGCTGCCGAACCGGGTGGCCTTCTTCGAGCGGCTGGAGAAGCTGTTCGAGGAGCCGGAGCCCGGGGCCAGGTTCGGCCTCTGCTACGTGGACCTGGACGGCTTCAAGGTGGTCAACGACAGCCTCGGCCACGACACCGGCGACCAGCTGCTGGCCGCGGTGGCGCAGCGGCTCGAGACCGCGCTGACCCCGCTCGGCCACCTGGTGGCCCGGCTCGGCGGCGACGAGTTCGTGGTGCTGCTGGAGGACTGCCGGGGCGAGCAGGAGGCGGTGGCGGCCGCCAAGACGGTGCTGGCCGCGCTGGCCAGGCCGGTGCAGGTCGGCGACCACTCGCTGGCGGTCGGCGCCAGCGTCGGCGTGCTGGAGCGCCGGGTGGCCACCACCACGCCGGGCGCCGCGGTCCGGGCCGCCGACCTCACGCTGTACCGGGCCAAGGAGGCCGGGCGCGGCCGCTGGACGCTGTTCGACCCGAAGGAGAACGCCCGCGCGGTCAGCCGGTACGCGGTGTCGGTGCGGATGCCCGCCGCGCTGGACCGGGGCGAGTTCTTCATCGACTACCAGCCGCTCTGCTCGCTGGCCGACGGCTCGCTGGTCGCGGTCGAGGCACTGGTGCGCTGGCGGCACCCGCAGCTCGGGGTGCTCGGCCCGGACGAGTTCATCGGGGTGGCCGAGGAGACCGGCCTGATCATGCCGCTCGGCCGCTGGGTACTGGAGCAGGCCTGCCGCCAGGCCACCGACTGGGTGCGGGAGTTCGGCCCGGACGCACCGCAGATCAACGTCAACCTGGCGGTCCGGCAGGCCCGCAACGCCGGGCTGGTCACCGATGTCGAGCGGATCCTGCGGAAGACCGGACTGCCGCCGGCCAAGCTCCAGTTGGAGATCACCGAGTCCACCGTGGTGGGCCCCGAGGACGAGGCGCTGAAGGCCCTGCACGGCGTACGCGACCTGGGCGTCTCGCTGGCGGTGGACGACTTCGGCACCGGCTGGTCCAACCTGGCCTACCTGCGGGACCTGCCGGTCTCCTGCCTGAAGATCGCCGGCTCCTTCGTCGGCGACCTGCACGATCCGACCAAGGACGCGCACACCGGCTGGCGGATCGTCAGCGGGCTGGTCTCGCTGGCCCACACGCTCGGCCTGACCGTGACCGCCGAAGGGGTGGAGAGCGGTGCGGACGCCGAGCGGCTGCGGCAGATGGG
This sequence comes from Kitasatospora sp. Root107, assembly GCF_001424875.1. Lineage (GTDB taxonomy): Bacteria > Actinomycetota > Actinomycetes > Streptomycetales > Streptomycetaceae > Kitasatospora. The sequence continues at coordinate 422,693 of NZ_LMCT01000072.1, forward strand.
CTGTGACTGGGCACAGGGCTGGCACTTCGGCCGCCCGGTCCGCCCGGACGAGATCTCCCGGCGGATCGCCGAGGCGCGCCGCACCCCGTAGGCCCGCAGCACCCCGTAGCCCGGTCCGAAGGACGAGAGTTGATAAAGCGGACATAAGGGTTGACATGGGGCATACTCCGGGCGGACGATGAGGCCCTGGCACCAGTTCATTCGCCAGTTGCCCGTGACAGTCGGCGTCAAGCCGCCCGAGTCCGACCGGCGCATTTCGGAGGGGTCCGGGGGAGTCCGTACCAGCCCGCCGTGCCGTACGTCGTTCTCATTCCGACCGGGGCCTGCCCCGCGCCCAGCGCGGCCCGCCCGCCCCGTCTCCCGGGTCACGCCTGTGGGGGGCCCGCGTGCCCGCAGCCTCGGAGAAGGCCGTTTCGCGATGAGCATCACGCTGCCCCCCAACGTCCTCCCCTACCCGACCCGTGACGACGGCCGGCCCAGGCGCCGCGCCACCGACCGGCTGCCCGCCGACCGGCCGATGCGCCGGGCCGAGGACGGGATCAGGACCAGGCACTCGGTCAGCCTGGTCGTCCCCGCCCAGAACGAGGCCCGCAACATCCCGTGGGTGTTCGAGCAGATCCCGAACTGCGTGGACGAGGTCATCCTGGTGGACGGCTCCTCCACCGACGCCACCCTGGCGGTGGCCGAGCACTGCCTGCCCACCGTCCACAGCGTCCAGCAGAGCGCACCCGGCAAGGGAAATGCGCTCCGGACCGGCTTCGCCGCAGCCGGCGGCGAGTACGTGGTGATGATGGACGCCGACGGCTCGATGTGGCCCGGCGAGATCCCGCACTACCTGCACTTCCTGGACCACGGCTACGACTTCGTCAAGGGCTCGCGGTGCATCGCCGGCGGCGGCTCGCTGGACCTGACCCGGATCAGGGCGCTCGGCAACCTGGCGTTGCTCGCTGTGGTGAACCGGCTCTACCAGACCAAGCTCACCGACCTCTGCTACGGATTCTGCGCCTTCCGCCGCAGCTTCCTGGACCAACTCGACCTGCGCTCGGCCGGGTTCGAGATCGAGGCCGAGATGATCGCGCACGCGCTGCGGTCCGGCCTGCGGATCGCGGAGGTGCCGAGCCTCGAACTCCCTCGCCGTAGTGGCCGTTCGCACCTGCACGCCGTCTCGGACGGCCGCCGGGTGCTGCGGACGTTGCTCGCCGAACGTCCTGGCGGCAGTGGAACGGCCCACCACGCCACGAGGGAGCGGTGATGAACGGCACCGACCGGCGCACCGCAACGGCCTGCCCCTGCCCCGCCGCCCGAGACTCGCTCTACACCCCTGTCCACGTGGTCGAACTGGACCTGGCCGAACCCGGTGAGCTCCGCTCGCCCGGGGGCACCGGGCCGGCCACTCCGGACGGCCGCGTGTTGGCGTTGGTGCGGCTGCACGGACACCCGCTCGGACTGGTCACCGCCACCGGCAGCGCCGACGATCCGGTCGGTCTGCGCCGGGCGCTGGTCGAGGCCGCTTTCAGCGAGATCCGCATCACCGCACACCAGTTGACCACCGCGACGATCAGGGCGCCCCTCAGTCGGGTCGGCGGCGTCCGGCCGTCAGCGGAACCGCCCAGGATCAGCGTCGTGATCGCCACCCACAACCGTCCCGAGCTGCTCCGCCAGTGCCTGGACTCCGTCCTGCGGATCGACAGCCCGCAGTACGAGGTGCTGGTCGTCGACAACGCCCCGGCCGGGGATGACGCGAAGACCCTGATCCGCGAGCGGTACGCCGACCGGGTCCGCTACCTGCGCGAGCCGGTAGCGGGCCTGGCCCGAGCCCACAATCTCGGACTGGCCGCCGCCCGGGGCGAGTTGATCGCCTTCACTGACGACGACACGCTGGTCGACCGGCACTGGCTGAGCTCCCTGGTCGCGGCCTTCGCCGACGATCCCGCTGCCGGCTGCGTGACCGGCCTGATCCTGCCCGCCGAGCTGCAGACCGCGGCGCAGGCCGCGCTCCAGCAGCACGGCGGCTACGACAAGGGCTTCAACCCGCGCCGCTGGTCGCTCGACCTGCCGCCCGGTGACCCGCTGTTCCCGTTCACCGCAGGGCAGTTCGGCTCTGGCGCCAACATGGCCTTCCGGACCCGACTGCTGCGCACGCTGGGCGGTTTCGACCCGGCCACCGGCGTCGGCACCCCCGCGCACGGCGGCGACGACCTGCTGGCCTTCTTCCGGATCGTCACCGCCGGGCACGTGCTCAGCTACCAGCCGGACGCCATCGTCTGGCACCGGCACCGCCGGACCCCCGACGCGCTGCCCGCCCAGCTCTACGGCTACGGCGCGGGCCTCGGCGCCTACCTGGCCGCCGCCGTCGTCGCCGAGCCCCGGCTGCTGCCCGCACTACTGCGCCGGATCCCCGGCGGGCTGCGGCACGCCGCCGCACAGGCGAGGAGCCGCACCCTGCCGTCCGGCCAACGGTCCACCCGGCTGGCCGCGTTGGAGCTGCGCGGGATGCTGTACGGGCCGGTCGGCTACCTCCGCTCGCTGCGCCAGGCGAGGACGGAGTGAGCGTGATGGCCAGCTTCGTCACCGGGACCCGCGCCGCAGGCTGCGGCTGCCCGCAGCCGCCGCCCTGCCAGTGCTCCTGCCGCACGCTGCTCCGCGCCCGGCTCCGGGCCGCCGGTTCGGCCGAGCCGCTGCCGCACCATGGCCATGTGCCCGCCCAACCTGGTGCTCGGCGTCGCCGTCGACGTCTGCCGGGCCCGGCGCGCGATGCGCTGGGTGATCGGCCTGCAGGCCGCGCTGCTGGTCGTCGTCCTGTCGCTCACCGTCTGGCTGCTCCCGCTGTACGGCCTGGCCGGCGTCGGCCTGCCCGGAACGCCTCGCCCGGAACGGCGCTGCCCCGGGAGACGGCCCCCCGGACGACGAAGGGAAGGCGAGGACGATGACCGACCGACTCGACCCGGTCCGCGAGGGGACCGGTGAGCAGCTGACGGGGCATCGGCTCACCCTGAGCGTGGTGGTCTGCTCGTACACCATGGCCCGCTGGCCCGATCTGGTCGCCGCCATCAGCTCGCTGCAGCGCCAGTCGAGCCCCGCCGACGAAGTGCTGCTGGTGGTCGACCACTGCCCCGAACTGGCCGTCCGCGCGGCCGGGGTACTGGCCGGCGTGCGGGTGGTGGCGAACCGGGAACAGGCTGGTCTGTCCGGCGCCCGGAACACCGGGGTGGCGCTGGCCAACAGTGACGTGGTGGCCTTCCTGGACGACGACGCCACCGCCGACCCGGACTGGACCGAACGGCTGCTGGCCGGGTACCTGGACGCCCGGGTGCTCGGCGTCGGCGGCCTGGTCAGGCCGCGCTGGGAGACCGCCCGCCCGCCCTGGTTCCCGCCCGAGTTCGACTGGGTGGTCGGCTGCTCCTACCGGGGGATGCCGGAACAGGCCGCCAGGGTACGGAACTTCATCGGCGCCAACATGTCCTTCCGGCGCGCCGAACTGGTGGCCGCCGGCGGCTTCCGCCCCGACCTCGGCCGGATCGGCAGCCGGCCGCTGGGCTGCGAGGAGACCGAGCTGTGCATCCGGCTGGCGGCCGGTCGGCCGGAGGCCGAACTGCGCTACGAACCGGCCGCCGGGGTCAGCCACCGGGTCCCCGAAGGGCGGACCAACTGGGCGTACTTCCGGGCCCGTTGCTATGCCGAGGGCCTCTCCAAGGCGGTGGTCGCCCGGTACACCGGGCGCGGCCCGGCGCTGGCCAGCGAACGCCGCTACCTGCGCAGCACGGTGCCGCGCGGGCTGGCCAGGGCGATCGGCCCGGGCGGCGGCGGCCCGCGCGAGTTCGCGGCCCTCGCGCTGGGCGTGGCCACCACCCTGGCCGGCTACACCAGCGGCCGGTTCGGCCGGCCCGGCGCCCTCGGCCGACTGGTCGGCCCGGTACGGCGGGCCAGGGACCCGGGCGGTGCGCCATGACCGTCGTCCCGGTGTTCCTTTACCACTCGGTGTCCGACGACCCACCGTCCTGGATCGCACCGTTCACCGTCACCCCGCACGTCTTCGCCGAGCAACTGGACCGGATCGCCGACGCCGGTCGCACCATCGTCCCGCTGCACCGCCTGGTGGCGGCGATCCGCGGCGGCCCGGCGCTGCCCGCCGACTCGGCGGTGCTCACCTTCGACGACGGCTTCGCCGACTTCTACTGGACGGTGGCCCAGCTGCTGACCGAACGCGGCCTGCCCGCCACGCTGTTCGTCACCACCGGCGCCGTCCACCCGCCGGGCGGGGAGGCGGCCGGCAGCCTGCTGCCCCCGGCCCCGATGCTGAGCTGGCGTCAGGTGGTCACGCTGGACGCCTGCGGCGTGGAGATCGGTGCGCACACCCGGACCCACCCGCAGCTGGACACCCTGTCGGGCCGCTGGCTGGCCAGCGAGATCGTCGGCTGCCGCCAGGAGTTGGAGGATCTGCTCGGCCACCCGGTGACCTCCTTCGCGTACCCGCACGGCTACTCCAGCGCCACCGTCCGCCGCCAGGTCGCCGAGGCCGGTTTCAGCTCTGCCACCGCGGTGCTGAACGCCTTCAGCTCGGGCAACGACGACCCGTTGCGGATCGCCCGGCTGATGGTGCGGGCGGACACCACGCCCGAGCAGTTCCGGAGCTGGACACGGGGCGAGGGCGCCCCGGTGGCGCCGCTCCCGGAGCGCCTGCGGACCAAGGGCTGGCGGCTCTACCGCCGGGCCAGGGCCGCAGTCGGCAGCCCGGTCGGCGGGCCGCCGGAGATCTGACCCCGGGTCAGGCGAGCGTCAGTGCCGCCAGACCAGCAGGTAGGCCAGGGTGACGGGCAGTCGGACCGGCGTCGGCAGGGCCAGTGCCCCCAGCGCGACCCAGCCGGAGGCGGCGAGCAGCAGCGAGACCGTCAGTTTCGAGGTCGCCAGTTTCGACGTGAAGGCCTTCACCACCATCGGTGACACCTCCTCAGGCCGCGTTCGGGACGAAGCGGTAGACCACCGCGTCGTCGTTGCGGTAGACCACGGTGAACCGGGGCGCCCCGTCCACCGCGGTGCCGAGCCGGGCCACCGTGTCGGCCGGCAGTACGCCGGTCAGGTAGCACTCGGCGGCCTGGGCCCGGTTCAGGAGCAGGTAGGCGGGTGTGCCGGCCTCGGTGGAGTCGGCGGCCCGGGTCAGCCCGGCCAGGGGGTCGGCGAGCAGCAACTGCTGGGTCTCCCGGCTCTCCTCGGAGAGCTGGATGCGCGGGTGCAGGTCGTACTCGGCGGCGCCGCCGGGCAGGTTGCCGGTGACCGAGACGATCACCGCGCCGGGCGGGGCGAGCGCGATCATCCGGCGGGCGGCGGTGACCTCGCCTGGGGTGAAGTAGTTCATGTCCTCCTTGCTGTAGTAGCCGAAGAACAGGCCGCCCAGCAGGGCCAGTGCCACCGCCATGGAGGTGAGCGAGCGCAGTCCCGGCAGCCGCCCGGGGCGCAGCAGGGCGGCGATCAGGAAGGCGCAGGCGGGCAGCGCGAACAGGTAGACCCGGAAGACCATCTCGCCGCCGTAGCTGTTCGCGGCGAGCAGTGGCATCGGCGCCACCGCCAGCAGCGGCAGCGCGGTCCGGCGGACCCAGGGACGCCGCCAGACCGCCGCCAGCGCGAGCAGGACCACCGTCGCCGACAGTCCGCGGTCCACCCAGGCCACCACCACCTGGCCGGGCGCGGCGGCGCCGAGGCCGACCAGCCCGGAGAGGATGTTGCTCTCCGGCGCGGTCAGCCCGGCCACGAAGTCCGACAGGTTCTCGGAGAGGAACGGCCGGGCCACGGTGGCGTACCAGACACCGTTCAGCACCAGCAGCCCGGCCAGCGCGGGCAGCACCGCGCGCCGGTTGCGGCGGGGCAGGGCGAGGGCGGTCAGCGCGCAGAGCAGCATCAGCGGGGTGAGCTGGTGGGAGACCACGATCGCGGCCTCCAGCAGCAGGATCGCCGGCAGCCGGCCGCGGCTCGGCGCGGTCCGGGCCGGGGCCAGCGAGGGCCGGGTGCCGCCCGGACCCGTACCGCCGTTCGGGAGTTGGCCGGCCACCAGCACCAGCACCGTGAGGAACAGCAGGAAGGCGAAGGCCTGCGGGGCGAAGTAGTCCTGGCCGACCCAGGCGCAGCAGTAGTAGATCCACAGCGCGCCCCAGACCAGCCGCCGTTCGGTGCTGAAGGTCCGGTAGAGCAGCAGCAGCGGCGCCAGCAGCAGGGCGTTGGTGGCAGCGGGGGCCCAGGCGGCGTAGCCGAGCGCCGACTCCATGCCGGTGACCCGCAGGAACAGCCCGTTCAGCACGAAGAAGCCGGGCCACTGGTTGTAGATGTCGAAGCCGCCGGCGTGGGGCACCGGGCCGTCGTTGCGGATCATCGCGTCGAGCACCGCGATGTGCTTCCAGGCCCAGGCGTACCGCAGGCTCGGGTACAGCAGGCTCGGGGTGGCGTGGATCATCGCGATCAGCCCGAGCAGATACGCCGTCAGCCACCCGGTGCGGACCCGGCGGTCACGCAGCGCCAGCCAGAAGCCGACGGTCAGCAGCACCACCGCGATCCAGTACAGCGGCGGCAGCACCTGGAGCAGCCCCAGGTCGTTCATCGCGTCCAGGTCGACCGAGCGCAGCGAGAGCAGCCAGAGCAGCAGCGCGAGCGGCAGCACCAGGTACGGCGCGAGCCTCCCGGCCCGCCGGCAGGTCGCTGACCAGGCGTCAGCGGCGTCCTTCCCGGTACCGGCGCCGTCCGCGGCGGCTAGCACGGGGGCAGCTCGGGCCGCCCCGGCCGGTTCACCGGACGGCCTCCGCGACGGCGGCGCAGATCCGTTGGGAGGCGAAGCCGGTGCCGCAGACGAACCGCATCAACGGGCCGAAGGTGGCCGCAGCCGCCAGCCCGGTGAAGTACAGGCCGGGCACCGAGGACTGGAAGGTCTGGTCCAGCCGGGGCGCGCCTTCGATCCGGCGTAGCCCGCGCCGCAGTTCGGGTCCGAGCAGGCCAAGACGGTCGACGTCCACCCGGTAGCCGGTGGCGGCCAGCACGTGGTCGGCATCCAGCACCTCGGTGCCGCCGCCGGGCCGGTGCAGGTCCAGCCTGACCTGCCCGGCGGACTCCTGGACGGAGCCCAGTCGGTGGCCGGTGAGCAGCCGGACCCGGCCCTCCACCCGGTCCCGCAGCCACCAGGCGCCGGAAGGACCGAGCACGGTGCGGACCAGGTGCAGCCTGGTCCGGTCCGGCAGGTGCCGGAAGACGGCGGGTGCGCGGCTGAACGCGAACAGCGACCAGCCGGGCCCAAGCGGCGAACCCGGTTTGACCAGCCGGCCGGTCAGCGCCCGGTCGGCGTTGCGGTCGGCCTCCGGCGGGGTGCCGAACAGCAGCGTGTCCGTCCTGGCCACCACGGTCGGCTCGGCCCCTGCCTCGTGCAGCAGCGCCGCGCTCTCCAGCGCGGACTGCCCGGCGCCCAGCACCACCACCCGCCGGCCGGCGAACCGGGTCAGGTCCCGGTGCTCGGAGGAGTGCGAGACCAGTCCCGCCTCGGCGAGCGGCGCCAACTCCCGGGGCAGGTGCGGGAACGTGCCCAGGCCGGTGGCCACGACCACCTGACGGCTGGTGAACTCCTCGCCGTCGGCCAGCTCGATCCGGAAACCGGTCCGCCGGGCGTCGATCCGCTGCACCGCAGTGCGCTCGAGCGCGGGCACGCAGCGCTCCTGGAACCAGAGGCCGTACCGGATGAACTCCCCGATCGGGACGGGGTACAGATCGCCGCCGGTGACCCGGCCGTCGAAGGCCCGGAAGTCGTCCAGCCGGTGCAGCTCGGCCGGGTCGGAGATGGAGGAGGCCGAGGGCGTGGACTTGAGGTACATCCCGGCGGGCATCCGGGACCGCCAGCTCTCCATCGGCTCGCCGAAGACCCGCAGCGGCACCCGGCGCCCGCGCAGGTGGGCGGCGGCGGCCAGCCCGTACGGGCCCGCCCCGACCACGGTGACCGGCACCGCGTCGGCGGGACTCACGAGGGCCTTCCCGATTCGGTACGGCAGGTGGTCAACAGACGGTTGGTCAACACTCGGCGCCCTCCTCGGACGGAGCACCCCTCAACCCAGGGTGCACCCGTGTAGCCGACCGCGAACACCCCCCATCGGGTCACCGCCGGTGCCGCTGTGTACTCGTACGCTCCTGCACTGGCCCGATCCGCTCCGAACGCGCGAGAATTGTCCTGACCGGCCCGGTGCGGGGACGGGGGCATCGCCCGTCCGGAGTCGGACTGCACCAGCGATGAGGCTCTCATGCCGCAAGCCCGGATCGAGCCGGACCGCGCGACCCCCGCCCTGCTGGTGAAGATCGGGCACTACCCGCAGCACCACGGCGGGGTCGGGGTGATCCGTACCCTCGGCCGGCTGGGTGTCCCGGTCTACGCCATGGTCGAGGACCGCTGGACGCCGGCAGCGCTCTCCCACTACCTCACCGGTGCCTTCGTCCGCCGCAGCGACGGTTCGGAGGAACCGGACGCGCTGCTGGCCGTGCTGCTGGAGATCGGCGCCGCGATCGGCCGCCCGAGCGTGCCGGTGGCCACCGACGACGAGGCGGCCCTGCTGCTGGCCGAGTACGCCGAGCCGCTCTCCCGGTACTTCCTGCTCCCGCCGGTGCCGCCCGCGCTGCCCCGGCGGCTGGCCAGCAAGGCCGGGCTGTTCGAGCTGTGCCGCCGGTACGGCGTGCCGAGCCCGGCGGCCTGGGCACCGCAGGAGTACCGGGACCTGCTGGCGGTGGGCCGTGAGCACGGCTACCCGCTGGTGCTGAAGAACCTGGAGGCGTGGACCAGACTGCGGGCACCCGCAGTCGGGCACACCACGGTGGTGCACGACGAGGCCGAGCTGCGGGAGGTCTGTCCGCCGGGCCCGGTGCCCTCGGTGCTGGTCCAGGAGTACCTGCCGCCGGAGCAGGCCGAGGACTGGATCACCCACCTGTACTGCGGCCGGGACGGCGCAGCACCGCAGGTCTTCACCGGCCGCAAACTCCGCTCCTGGCCGCCGGGCGCCGGGGTCACCACCCGGGCGCAGTCGCTGCCCAACCGCGAACTCGCGGCGCTGGCCGGCGAGTTCTGTGTCGGGATCGGCTACCACGGGGTGGCCGACCTGGACTGGCGGCTGGACCGGCGGGACGGCCAGTACAAGCTGGTCGACTTCAACCCGCGCACCGGGGCGCAGTTCCGGCTGTTCCAGAGCACCGGCGGGGTGGACGTGGTGCGGGCCCTGCACCTGGACCTGACCGGCCGTCAGGTACCGGCGGGTCGGCTGCCGCAGGACGTGCTGCCCCGGGTCGGCACCGAACGAAGCTGGCTCTGCCGGGACGACCCGCTGCCCGCGTTCGGCGAGGCGGTCCGCTTCACCGGCACGGTGGCGGAGCGGCTGCGCCGGGCGGTGCGCTGACTCCTCAGCTCACGAGTTCGGCCAGCGGGATGGCGTGGTTGGTGTGCTCGACCTTTGCGCGCAGGTACCGGACGTTGCTGGCGGAGACGTGCACGCCGGTGGGGACCCGCTCGGCCACGTCGATGCCGAGGGCGGTCAGTTGGGCGGCCTTGTCGGGGTTGTTGCTGAGCAGCCGGATGCCGGTGGCGCCGAGGGTGCGGAGCATCTGGGCGGCGGCGGTGTAGTCGCGGCCGTCCTCGGGGAGGCCGAGGGCGGTGTTGGCGGCGTACGTGTCGAGGCCCTGGTCCTGGAGCTGGTAGGCGTCGAGCTTGTTGTAGAGGCCGATGCCGCGTCCCTCCTGGCGGAGGTAGAGCAGGTAGCCGCCGGCCCCGGCGATCCGCTCGACGGCCTCGCGCAGCTGCGGGCCGCAGTCGCAGCGGGCCGAGCCGAACACGTCGCCGGTGAGGCACTCGGAGTGCAGCCGGACCAACGGCGTCCGGTCTCCGGGCTCGCCGATCCTGAGCGCCAGGTGCTCGGCGCCGTCGGTCAGGCCGTGGAAGGTGAAGACCTCGGCGTCGACCCGGTAGCCGTCCGGGAATACCAGGGGGATCTGGACGTTCGACCGTACCGTCGCGGGGCTCAGCTGATCCGCCATGCCGGACCTCCTTCGGGCTGTTTCGACCGACCGTACACCGTTGTTCCAATTTGAACAACATGCTTCCGGGCTATCCCGTTCGGCTCAGCATCCCCATCCGTGCCGGGCTCGCCGCCCGCAAGCTGGTGGAGGCAGGTGAGCCCGAGCGAAGGAAGAACATGTCCAAGGCATTCGGATTCGTGGCGTACGGCGGGCCGGAGCACCAGGAGTTCCTGGACCGGCCCGTACCCGTGCCAGGGCCGGGCCAGCTGCTGATCGCCGTGCACGCGGCCGGGGTCAACGCGGCCGACTGGAAGATCCGGCAGGGCCTGTTCGGCACCGCGGAGCCGACGCCCCGGGTGCTCGGTCTGGAGGCGGCCGGGGTGGTTCAGGTGCTGGGGGAGGGGGTGACCGGACTGGTGGTCGGCGACCCGGTGTTCGGGCCCACGCCGGGCGGGGCCTTCGCCGAGCACACGCTGCTGGAGTCGGACAACGCCGCCCAGGTGCCCGACGACGTGTCCTTCACCCAGGCCGCCACCCTCTCGGTGGCCGCCGCCACGGCGTACGACGCGGTCGAGCAGCTGGGCCTGACCCCCGGTCAGGTACTGCTGGTGCTCGGTGTCGCGGGCGGGGTCGGCAGCGCCGCCGCGCAGATCGCGGCGGCCCGGGGCATCAAGGTGCTCGGCACCGCGAGCGACCAGAACCGGGAGTACGTGGCGAGCCTGGGCGCGGCCCAGATCGCGTACGGGGAGGGGGTGGCCGGGCGGGTGAAGGCGGCCGCGCCCGGTGGTGTGGACGGCATCCTCGACCTGGTCGGCGGCGAGGATGCCAGGGCCGCTTCGGCCGCGCTGCGCCCCGGCGGCCGGCTGGTCTCCACCGCCGATCCGGTCACCGCAGTCGCTCTGGGCGGCGAGGCCGTGAGGCGGCGGCACGGTGGGGAGGTGCTGACCGCGCTGGCGGCCCTGGTGGCGAACGGCGGCCTGGACCCGCACGTCTCCGAGACCTTCACGCTGGAGCACGCCGCCGAGGCGATGCTCGCGGTCGAGTCCGGCCACGCGCGCGGCAAGTGCGTCATCGAGATCCGCTGAGAGGACGTCCGAGATGAGGATCACCGAGAGCACCCCCGGCGCCCCCTGCTGGGCCGAGCACTGCAGCGGCGACGCGAAGGTGGCGCAGGCGTTCTACGGCGAGCTGTTCGGCTGGCGGGCCGAGACCGACCCGCGCCCGGAGGCGGGCGGCTACACCGTGATGCTGCTGGGGGAGGACCCGGTGGCCGCGATCACCCCGCTGGCCGGGACCGGGCGGCCCACGGCCTGGACGGTGGCGATCGCCACCGCCGACGCCGACACCACGGCGGCGACCGCGACGGCCGCCGGGGGAGCGGTGCCGATGGCGCCGACGGACGTCTTCGACGAGGGCCGGTACGCGATGCTGGCCGATCCGGCGGGCGCGGTCTTCTCGGTCTGGCAGGCCAGGGCCTTCCGGGGCGCCGCGCTGCTCGGTGAGCCGGGCGCGCTGGGCTGGATCGAACTGGCCACCCGTGACGTGCCCGGCGCGCTGGCGTTCTATCCGGAGCTGTTCGGATGGAGCGTCAGCCCCGGCGAGTCGTACACCCAGTGGGGCCTGGGCGGCCGGGACTTCGGCGGGGTGCTGGACATGGGCGAGCAGTTCCCGGCCGACCTGCCGCCGTACTGGATGCCGTACTTCGCGGTCGCCGACGTGGACCTGTCGGCGGAGCGCGCGGTGGCGCTGGGCGCCGAGGCGATGCTGCCGCCCACCGACGTGCCGGACGGGCCCCGGCTCGCGGTGCTCCGGGACCCGCTCGGCGCGGTGTTCGGGATCTACCTGGCCGACACCTCGGGCTGACGCTCGGTCAGCTCCTGCACCGCCGCCCGGCGGCGGCGCAGCTCCCCGACGGCGGCGGCCAGCGTGACGGCCGCCGCCGTGTACGGGACCCAGTCGCCGAGCCGCAGGTACCAGGTTTCGGCCCCCGGCGCGGCCAGCGGCAGCGTGACGGTCAGCGCCCCGGAGCCGCCGGTGCCGAGCGAGGCCAGCCGGCGGCCCTGCCGGTCGTACGCCACCGACTCGCCGGTCAGCGCCGCCTGGACGACCGGGCGGCCGGTCTCGGCGGCCCGCAGCGCGCCGAGCGAGGCGTGCTGCTGCGGGGCCCAGGAGGACTGGAAGGTCGAGGTGGCGGACTGGAAGACGATCATCCGGGCGCCGTCGGACGCCGCCACCCTGGACAGGTCGGGGAAGGTCGACTCGAAGCAGATCAGGGCGCCGAACGGGAGCGGACGGCCCGCCCGGTCAGTGGCGTGCAGCAGGTGGAAGCCCGCGCCAGGGGCCCGGTTCTCGCCCGCCGCCTTGCTCACCCCGGTCAGCCAGCCGAGCACCGGCCGGAGCGGGACGTACTCGCCGAACGGGACCAGCCGGATCTTCCGGTAGCGCTCGGCCACGCCGTCGGGGGTGACCAGCACGGCGTCCTTGGAGATCTTCCCGTCCGCCTTCCGGGCGTCCTCGCCGACCAGCAGCGGGGCGCCGGTGGCGGTGGACAGCTGCCGCAGCCGGGCCAGCGTGTCGGGGGAGCGGTCCAGGTCGGCGGTGGTGCTGCTCTCGCCCCACACGACCAGATCCAGCGGCTGCCCGGCCAGGGCGGCGGTGATCCGCTCACCGGCGGCCAGCCGCTCGTCCGGTCCCGGGGTCTGGCCGGGCTGGACCAGGGCGACGGTCGCGGTGTCGCCGGGGGCCGGGGCCCGCTGGGCGGCGAACAGCAGCGGGCCGGCCAGCAGCGTCGCGGTCACCACCAGCACGGCCAGCGCCCGGACCCGGAGCCGACGCCCCGTCAGCAGGATCAGTACCCCTACATTGGCGGCCACGACCGCGGCGCTCACCAGCCACGCCCCGCCCACCGAGGCCAGCCCGAGCACCGCCGGGTGCTCCCACTGACTCGCGCCGAGCAGCGCCCACGGCCCGCCCAGCGCGTGCCAGGACCGGACGAACTCGGTGCTCACCCAGACCGACGGCACCACCAGCAGCGCGAGCGCGGCCCGGCCCGGGGTGACCGGCGGGTGCAGCAGCCTGTGCACGGCGAGCCCGACGGCTCCCTGCAACGCGCCGAAGACCACCGCGAGCGCGAGCAGCCCGGGCCCGATCGACGGCACCAGCCAGTACATCGCGGTCAGGATGAACCCCGCCCCGAACCACCACCCCCGGACCACGGCCTCCCGTGCCGTCGCCGCCCGCTGCATCAGCACCAGCCCGGGGACCAGCCCCACCCAGGCCAGCCACCCCCACCCGGCCGCCGGAAAGCTCAGCACGGGCAGCGCCCCGGCCACCGACGAGGCGTACCGGGCGGGTTGGCGGAGCGACGCGGGCAGGTGCATGACTCAACGCTAGCGCTCGACCGCCGACGGCCCGGCGCACATTTCTCGCGCGCGCCGGTAACTGCGCTCGTGCTCCATGTCAGTGGGGGGAAAGCAGTCGTGAGTGCCTCGGGCGCGGGTGTACTGGACAAGGCTTGACCAGCACGATCATGCGTGCACCTGATCGAAGGAATTTCGATGGACGACATCACTGCGAAGCGACTCATCTTCGCCATGCTCGACGCGGACGGCGACGGCGTCATCTCGGCCGAGGAGTACTTCGCGCGTGCCGAGCGGGTGGCCGCGGCGACGGGGCGGACCAAGGACGATCCCCTGGTCATCGCCGCACGCACCGCCGGTCAGCGGGCGTGGACGGCGATGGACGCGAACGGCGACGGGGGGATGACCTTCGACGAGTACGAGGTCTGGGCCGGCGCCCGCGCGTTCGACGCGGTCTGCGAGCCGGTGCTCGGCGGACTGTTCGACCTCGCCGACACCGACGGCGACGGTGCGCTGAGCCTGGCGGAGTTCACGACGCTGCGCACGGCACTGGGGAACCCGGTCAGCAACATCCGGGCCGCGTTCTCCGTGCTGGACGTCAACGGCGACGGACAGATCAGCCGCGAGGAGTACCTCGCCTCGGTCCGCGCCCACGTCAGCGGGGAGGACTCTCCCATGGGCGAGGCGCTCTACAGTCTGGGGGCGGCCGAGGTGGGGTGAGCGGCGGAACACCGCGGCCCCGCCCGGCAGCTACCGGGCGGGGCCGTCGTCCGAGCGGACGTGGCTAGCTGTCGCCTTCGAGGTCGCCCTCGGTCTCCAGGAAGGCGGTGCGCAGCGCGTCGATCAGGGCAGGGTCGGGCTCGGCCCAGAGGCCGCGGTCGGCGGCTTCGAGGAGGCGCTCGCTGATGCCGTGCAGGGCCCAGGGGTTGGCGCCGCTGAGGAACTCGCGGTTGGTCGGGTCGAGCACGTACTCCTGGGTGAGCTTCTCGTACATCCAGTCGGCGACCACGCCGGTGGTGGCGTCGTAGCCGAACAGGTAGTCCACCGTGGCGGCCATCTCGAAGGCGCCCTTGTAGCCGTGGCGGCGCATCGCCTCCATCCAGCGCGGGTTGACCACCCGGGCGCGGAAGACCCGGGCCGCCTCCTCGGTGAGGGTGCGGGTGCGGACCGTCTCCGGGCGGGTCGAGTCGCCGATGTAGGCGGTCGGGGCCTTGCCGGTGAGAGCACGCACGGTGGCCACCATGCCGCCGTGGTACTGGAAGTAGTCGTCCGAGTCGGCGATGTCGTGCTCGCGGGTGTCGGTGTTCTTGGCGGCGACGGTGATCCGCTTGTACGCGGTCTCCATCTCCTCCCGGGCCGGGCGGCCGTTCAGCTCGCGGCCGTAGGCGTAGCCGCCCCAGACCGTGTAGACCTCGGCCAGGTCGGCGTCGGTGCGCCAGTCCCGGCTGTCGATCAGCTGGAGCAGACCGGCGCCGTAGGTGCCCGGGCGGGAGCCGAAGATCCGGGTGGTGGCCCGGCGTTCGTCACCGTGCTCGGCCAGGTCGGCCTGGACGTGGGCGCGGACGAAGTTCTCGGTGGAGGACTCCTCCTGACGGGCCGCCAGGCGGACCGCGTCGTCGAGGAGCGCGACCACGTGCGGGAAGGCGTCCCGGAAGAAGCCGGAGATCCGCAGCGTGACGTCGATCCGCGGGCGGCCCAACTCGGCGAGCGGGATGGCCTCCAGGCCGGTGACCCGGCGGGAGGCGTCGTCCCAGACCGGGCGGACGCCGAGCAGCGCGAACGCCTCGGCGATGTCGTCACCGGCGGTTCGCATCGCGCTGGTGCCCCAGAGCGAGAGACCGACCGAGGGCGGGAACTGGCCGTCGTTGTCGGCCTGGTAACGGTCCACCAGGGACTGTGCCAACGCCTGCCCGGTCTCCCAGGCGAGCTTGGAGGGGACGGCCTTCGGGTCGACCGAGTAGAAGTTGCGGCCGGTCGGCAGCACGTTCACCAGACCGCGCAGCGGCGAGCCGGACGGGCCCGCCGGGACGAAGCCGCCACCCAGTGCGTGCAGTACGGCGTCCAACTCGTCGGTGGTGGCAGCGAGTCGGGGCACCACCTCGCGGGCGGCGAAGTCGAGGACGGCACGTACCGCGTCCGGGAGGCCGGCCGAGACCTTCTCGACGGCGGACGGGGCCCAGTCCTCGGCCTCCATCGCCTCGACCAGCGCCCGGGCCTGCGCCTCGGCCGCGTCGGTCGCGCCCAGGGTCAGCGCGGCCTCGTCCAGGCCGAGCGCCTCGCGCAGGCCGGGCAGCGCGCTGACACCGCCCCAGATCTGCCGGGCCCGCAGGATGGCCAGCACGATGTTGACCCGGTCCACCCCGGCCGGGGCCTGGCCGAGCACGTGCAGGCCGTCCCGGATCTGGGCGTCCTTGATCTCGCACAGCCAGCCGTCGACGTGCAGCAGGAAGTCGTCGAAGCCGTCGTCCTCGGGGCGCTCGTCCAGACCGAGGTCGTGGTCCAGCTTGGCGGCCTGGATCAGGGTCCAGATCTGGGCCCGGATCGCGGGCAGTTTGGCCGGGTCCATCGCGGCGATGTTGGCGTGCTCGTCGAGCAGCTGCTCCAGCCGGGCGATGTCGCCGTACGACTCGGCCCGGGCCATCGGCGGCACCAGGTGGTCGACCAGGGTGGCGTGCGCGCGGCGCTTGGCCTGGGTGCCCTCGCCCGGGTCGTTGACCAGGAAGGGGTAGACCAGGGGGAGATCGCCGAGGACGGCGTCGGGGCCGCACTCGGCGGAGAGCGCGGCGGTCTTGCCGGGCAGCCACTCCAGGTTGCCGTGCTTGCCGAGGTGCACCACGGCGTGTGCGCCGAAGCCGTTGTCCTCCTGGGTCGCCTGGATCCAGCGGTAGGCGGCCAGGTAGTGGTGCGACGGGGGGAGGTCGGGGTCGTGGTAGATCGCCACCGGGTTCTCGCCGAAGCCGCGCGGCGGCTGGATCAGCACCAGCAGGTTGCCGGAGCGGATACCGGCCAGCACGATGTCGCCGTCCGGGTTCTGCGAGCGGTCCACGTACAGCTCGCCGGGGGCCGGGCCCCAGTGCTCCTCGACCTTGGTGCGCAGGCCCTCGGGGAGGTCCGCGTACCAGCGGCGGTAGTCGGCGGCCGGGATCCGGACCGGGTTGCGGGCGAGCTGGTCCTCCGTCAGCCAGTCCTGGTCGTAGCCGCCGGCGGCGATCAGGGCGTGGATCAGTGCGTCGCCCTCGTGGCCGTCCTCGGTGTCGAGGTCCAGGCCGGGGACGGCGGTGCCGATGTCCATGCCCTCGGCGCGCAGCCTGGCCAGCAGGCGCATCGCGGAGGCCGGGGTGTCCAGGCCGACCGCGTTGCCGACCCGGGCGTGCTTGGTCGGGTACGCGGACAGGACGAGGGCCAACCGCCGCTCGGCGGCGGGGACATGACGCAGCTGGGCGTGCTTGACCGCGATGCCCGCGACCCGGGCGGCGCGCTCGGGGTCGGCGGCGTAGACAGTCAGGCCGTCCTGGTCCAGCTCCTTGAAGGAGAACGGGACGGTGATCAGCCGGCCGTCGAACTCCGGCACCGCGATCTGGGTGGCGGTGTCCAGCGGGGAGAGGCCGTCGTCGCTGGCCTCCCACTGGGCGCGGGACCAGGTCAGGCAGAGCGCCTGGAGGATCGGGCGGTCCAGCGCGGCCAGCGCACCGGCGTCCCAGGCCTCCTCGTCGCCACCGGCCTGCGCGTCGGCCGGGCGGGTGCCGCCCGCCGCGAGGACGGTGGTGACCAGCGCGTCGGCCTGGCCGAGCTCGGCCAGCAGCTCGGGCTCGGCGCCGCGCAGCGAGGCGCAGTAGAAGGCGCGGGCCCGGGCGCCCTGGTCCTCGATCGCCCGGCAGAGCGTCTCGACGAAGGCGGTGTTCCCGCTCATGTGGTGGGCGCGGTAGTAGAGCACCGTGACCAGCGGGCCGTCGTTCTCGGCGGCCGGACGCTCCAGCGGACCCCAGGCGGGGGCGGAGGCGGGCGGCTCGAAGCCGTGGCCGGTGAGCAGCACGGTGTCGGAGAGGAAGGCGCCGAGCTCGGCCAGGTTGGCCGGGCCGCCGTGCGCGAGGTAGGCGTGCGCCTCGGCGGCCAGGCCGGCCGGGACGGTGGAGAGCTCCATCAGCTGGGCGTCCGGGGCCTGTTCACCCGTCAGCACGATCACCGGGCGCGGCCCGGCGAGCAGCGCGTCCAGGCCCTCCTGCCAGGCCCGGCGGCCGCCGAGCAGCCGGACCACCACCAGCTCGGTGCCGTCCAGCAGTTCGGGCAGGTCCTCGACGCCGAGCCTGGCCGGGTTTCCCAGCCGGTACGGGACCGGTCCGGCCGCAGCGCGAGCGCTCAGCAGGTCGGTGTCTGAGGTGGAGAGGAGCAGGATCATGCGAGGGCCCTCCCGGCCGTGACGACGCCCCGGGACGGAGGCAGGAACCGCGAGGAACAGCGCATGGTGAAGCCTTCCTCGAGGTCCGCGCCCCGGGCAGTGTGAGGACGGCAGGAGTTCCTGGCTTCCACGGCTGAGCCGTGGTCACAGTGGCGGGACCGCACCGGGTTCGCACCGGTTTCCTCCACTTTGCCGTCGCTGGCGGTGGCCGGACCGCGAGGCCCGTCCGGTGAGCATCGTACGGGGTGCGGTCCGGGAATGGACCAGGGCTACGTGATGCACCGGACAGCGGCAAACCGCCTGATCGTCGGTATGCTCGCCGCCATGCCACCCACGCCAGCCGCTGCCGAACCACGTCCCGGTCCGTCCGACCGGGCGGGTGGCGACGCCTGCCCGGGGGCGCTCCGTCTGCATACGGCCGACGACGGCGCGCTGGCCCGGGTCCGGCTGCCCGGCGGGGTGCTGACGGACCGTCAGGCGCTGGTGCTGGCCGAGCTGGCCGAGCGGCTGGGTGACGGCGCGCTGGAGCTGACCTCGCGTGGGAACGTCCAACTGCGCGGCCTGCCCGCCGACTCGGGCCCCGAACTGGGCGCCGCGCTGCGGGCGGCCGGGCTGCTGCCGTCGGAGACCCATGAACGGGTCCGCAACATCGTCGCCTCCCCGCTGTCCGGCCTGGACGGTGCCGGGTACGCCGACGTCCGGGGCTGGGTCCGGGAGCTGGACCGGCTGCTGTGTGCGAGTCCGCTCGCGGCGGGCCTGGCCGGGCTCTTCCTGTTCGCGCTGGACGACGGACGTGGTGACGTCGCGGCGCTGGACGCCGATGTGACATTGATCGCAACGCCCGGCGGCGGTGGGCTGCTGCGGCTCGGGCGGGCCGTCACCGCCCGGTGGGTGGCGCCGGGTGACGAGGCGTCGGCGGCGCTCGGCGCTGCCGAGGAGTTCCTCGCCGCGCTAGGAGGGACCAAAGCCTGGTTCGTCCGGGACGCCCCCGAGCTGCTCGACCCCGGCGCCGAACCGCTGCCCGCCCTGACCTGCGCCCCGCCGGAGCCCGGCCCGTTCGTGGGCGGCCTGGTGGTCGGCACCCGGTTCGGGCGGCTGACTGCCGGTCAGCTTCGACAGCTCGCCGGTGCCGCGCCTGAGCTGCGGATCACGCCCTGGCGCAGCGTGGTGCTCCCCGGCGCCGGCGTTCTTGAGCTGCCCGGACTGCGCACTGCCCCGGGCTCGCCCTGGGAACGGGCCACCGCCTGCACCGGGGCGCCGGGCTGCGCCAAGTCGCTCGCCGACGTACGGGCGGACGCGGCGGGGGCGCTCGAGGACGGCGTACCCGGACTGCCGGTGCACTGGTCCGGCTGCGAGCGGCGCTGCGGGCGCCCGGCGGGCCAGTGGGTGGACGTGCTGGCCACTGGGCAGGGCTACCGGGTGACGGTGCATCACGCTGACGGACGGCGTGGTGACGGACAGACTTCGCAGGACCTGACAACGGAGCAGATGGCCGAGGCGGTAGCCGAGGCCCGGAGGACCACGTGATCGAGTACGAGAAGGACGGCGCGGCCATCTACCGCGAGTCCTTTGCCACCATTCGGGCCGAGGCCGAGCTGGCCCACCTGCCGGCCGACGTCTCCCAGGTCGTGGTGCGGATGATCCACGCCTGCGGGATGACCGACCTGGTGCAGGACGTGCTGTACTCGCCCGGGGTGGTCGCCGACGCGCGGGCCGCGCTGCGGGCCGGGGCGCCGATCCTGTGCGACGTGTCGATGGTCGCCAGCGGAGTCACCCGCAAGCGGCTGCCCGCCGACAACCAGGTGATCTGCACGCTGTCCGACCCGTCGGTGCCCGGGTTGGCCAAGGAGATGGGCAACACCCGCAGCGCCGCCGCGATGGAGCTCTGGCTGCCGCACCTGGAGGGCGCGGTGGTCGCCGTCGGCAACGCCCCGACCTCGCTGTTCCGGCTGCTGGAGATGATCGAGGCCGGGGCTCCCCGTCCGGCGGCCGTGATCGGCGTCCCGGTCGGTTTCATCGGCGCGGCCGAGTCCAAGGAGGCGCTGGCCGCGCACCCGTCCGGCCTGGAGCACCTGGTGGTGCGGGGCCGTCGCGGTGGCAGCGCGATAGCCGCCGCGGCGATCAACGCGATTGCGAGCGAAGTCGAATGACGGAACGTACGACCGGCAGGCTGTACGGCGTCGGGCTCGGCCCCGGCGACCCGGAGCTGGTGACCGTCAAGAGCGCCCGGCTGATCGGCGAGGCCGACGTGGTGGCGTACCACAGCGCCCGGCACGGGCGTTCGATCGCCCGCTCGATCGCGGCGCCGTACTTCCGCGAGGGCGTGGTCGAGGAGAAGCTGGTCTACCCGATCACGGTCGAGACCACCGACCACCCGGGCGGCTACCGGGGCGCGCTGGACGAGTTCTACGAGCAGGCCGCCGACCGGCTGGCCGCGCACCTGGACGCGGGCCGCACGGTGGTGGTGCTGGCCGAGGGCGATCCGCTGTTCTACGGCTCGTACCAGCACATGCACAAGCGCCTCGCGCACCGCTACCCGACCGAGGTGGTGCCCGGGGTGACCTCGGTCAGCGCTGCGGCCGCCCGGCTGGGCAAGGCGCTGGTGGAGGCCGAGGAGGTGCTCACCATCCTGCCCGGCACTTTGCCGGAGGAGGAGCTGACGGCCCGTCTGGCCTCCGCCGACTCGGCCGTGGTGATGAAGCTCGGCCGGACCTTCCCGACCGTGCGCCGGGCGCTGGAGCGCTCGGGCCGGCTGGCCGAGGCGCACTACGTCGAGCGGGCCACCATGCCGGGCGAGCGCACCGCGCCGCTGGCGGAGGTGGACCCCGCCTCGGTGCCGTACTTCTCGGTCGCCGTGCTGCCCAGTCGGGTCGCGGCCGGTGCTTCGGCGCCTGCGTACGACGGCCCCGGCGAGGTGGTGGTGATCGGCACCGGACCGGCCGGACCGCTCTGGCTGACGCCCGAGGCGCGCGGTGAACTCGCCGCCGCCACCGACCTGGTGGGCTACACCACGTACATCGACCGGGTGCCGGTCCGGGCCGGGCAGATGCGGCACGGTTCGGACAACAAGGTGGAGGCCGAGCGCGCCGAGTTCGCCCTCGACCTGGCCCGGCGGGGTCACCGGGTCGCGGTGGTCTCCTCCGGTGACCCGGGCGTCTTCGCGATGGCCACCGCCGTGCTCGAGGCGGCCTGCGCCGACCCGTACCGTTCGGTGCCGGTGCGGATCGTCCCCGGTATGACGGCCGCGCACGCCGCCGCCTCCCGGGCCGGCGCCCCGCTCGGCCACGACTACGCCGTGGTCTCGCTCTCCGACCGGCTCAAGCCCTGGGAGGTGGTGGCGGCCCGGCTGCGCGCCGCCGCGCAGGCCGACCTGGTGCTGGCGCTCTACAACCCCGGCTCGCAGTCCCGCACCACCCAGGTCGGGCTGGCCCGCGACCTGCTGCTGGAGCACCGCGCCGCCGACACCCCGGTGGTGATGGCCCGTGACGTCGGCGGCCCGACCGAGCGGGTCCGCACGGTGAAGCTCGGCGAGCTGGACCCGGCGGAGGTCGACATGCGGACCATCCTGCTGATCGGCTCCTCGCAGACCCAGGCGGTGGCCCGGGACAACGGCACCGAGGTGGTCTGGACTCCGCGCCGCTACCCGGAGGCGTGACCCCGGGGCCGCGTCCATGGACGCGGCCCCGGGCTCAGGGGAGTGGGAGGGTGTGGGTCCAGGTGCCGTTGTCTTTGCGGACGGTGATCCGGTCCGGGCCGCTCCAGGCTGCGGACTCGAAGCTGCCGTGGCCCGGGAACCCTTCCCGGAAGTCGTCGACCTGCCAACGGCGGAGGGACCAACCGGTGCCGGTCTCCACGGTGATCGTCCAGGACTGGGACTCGGACTCCGAGCCGAGGTTGCCGTGGTGGGTCACCACGAGCACCCGGTCCGGCACGGCGGGGTTGGGCTGACGGGACGTCACCGGGGAGACCGGGGCGGTCCCTGCCACGAGTACGGCGCCGATGGCGTAGAGCAGGGTGGTCGCGGCCAGCAGCCCAGCGACGGTTCGGCCCCTGGTGGTCCGGGCGGCCACCGTCACTACCAGCAGGGCGATCGCCGGGAAGAACGTGATCGCCGGCCGGTACAGCGCGTCAGCGACCAGCGCCCGGCCGCCCGAGTAGTGCTCCACCACGCCCCAGGCGTACGCCCCCAGGGCGAGCAGCGCGGCGAGTACGAGCAGAGCGGGCCAGCGGCGCCGAGGTGTCATGAGTGTCCTTCCCCCGGCGGCACTCTAGCGGCGTGGTTAATGGTTCGTCAGACCACGTGAAGATCCGTAACATTCGCGCCCGTGACTTCAAACATCAAGATTCTCGACGCCGCCCTGACCAAGATCAACGACCGGTACGTCTTCCCCGAGCTGACCTCCGGGATCGAGGACGCGCTGCGCGGGCGAGCGGCGAAGGGCGAGTACGACGGTCTGGGCGGGCCCGAGCTGTGCGCGGCCGTGACCGCGCACCTCCAGGAGGTCCGGCCGGACAAGCACCTGCGGCTGCTCTGGAGCGACGAGGCGGTGCCGGTCGAGAAGGAGGACTCGCCGGAGGAGGAGAAGGAGCGCTGGGCGGAGTACTACCGCAAGGGCAACTTCGGTATCGCCGGGGTCGAGCACCTCGACGGCAACATCGGCTACCTCGACCTGCGGTTCATCCCGGACGCCGACGCGGCCTACCAGGCGATCGGCGCCGCCATGCAGCTGGTCGCGCACACCGACGGCCTGGTGATCGACCTGCGCACCTGCCGGGGTGGCTCGCCGAACGGCGTCGCGCTCTGGTGCAGTTTCTTCTTCGCCGACGACGAGGTGCACCTGAACGACATCTACGACCGGGAGACCGACTCCACCCGGCAGTTCTGGACCTACCCGCACCTCCCGGCGCCGCGCTACCTGGGCCGCCCGGTGACCGTGCTGACCGCCGCCTTCACCTTCTCCGGCGGCGAGGAGTTGGCCTACAACCTGCAGGCCAACAAGCGCGCCACCCTGATCGGCGAGACCACCCGGGGCGGCGCCCACCCCACCGACCGGTTCGCGCTCACCCCGCACATCGCCGTGACGGTGCCGACCGCCCGCTCGATCAACCCGATCACCAAGACCAACTGGGAGGGCGTCGGCGTCGTCCCGGAGATCGCGGTGCCGGCCGAGCAGGCGTTGGAGACGGCGCTCTCACAGCTGCGCGAGCCAGCCCAGGGCTGACAGGACGTCCGGGACCGTCGGCACGCCCGCCGGCGGCTCCGGACGGCTCACCACCACGACCGGCAGTCCGAGTTCGCGGGCGGCGGTGAGCTTGGGGGCGGTGGCCGCGCCGCCGCTGTCCTTGGTGACCAGGACGTCGATCCGGTGCTCGCGGAGCACCGCTCGCTCGCCGTCCAGGGTGAACGGACCTCGGTCGAGCAGTACTTCGGTGTGCGCGGGCATCGGCGGCTCGGGCGCGTCCACCGAGCGGGCCAGGAAGAACAGGCCGTCGAGGGCGGCGAAGGCGGCCAGGCCCTGGCGCCCGGTGGTCAGGAAGATCCGGCCGCCGAGCGTCGGCAGCAGCGCGGCCGCCTCGTCCAGGGAGCCGACCGGGTGCCAGCGGTCCCCGGAAACCGGTACCCAGCTGGGACGACGCAGAGCCAACAGGGGAACATGGACCTCGGCGGCCGCCTCGGCCGCGTTCCGACTGATGGCACTGGCGAAGGGATGGGTGGCGTCGATGACCGCATCCACCGCCTCGGCCCGCAGCCACGCCGCCAGTCCGGCGGGCCCGCCGAAGCCGCCGACCCGGACCTGGCCCTCGGGCAGCCTGGGCTGTGCCACCCGCCCGGCGAGCGAACTGGTGACCCTTGGACCGACCGGCCCGGTACGGTCGGCGAGCGCGGCAGCGAGTTCGCGGGCTTCGGTGGTGCCGCCGAGGATCAGGATGTGCAACGGAACTCCAGGGGACGTACGTGGCTGGTGAGACTACGGGAGGCCGGGCCGGACAGCTGAAGAGCAGCGGCCTCCGGCACGGCTGGACCACCGGCGCCTGCGCGACCGCCGCCACCACGGCGGCCTACACCGCCCTGCTGACCGGCGAGTTCCCCGACCCGGTGACCATCACGCTGCCCAAGGGGCAGCAGCCCGCCTTCGCGCTGGCGGCCGAGCTGCTCGCCGAGGGCCGGGCGATGGCCGCAGTGGTCAAGGATGCCGGGGACGATCCGGACGTCACGCACGGGGCCCTGATCCGCTCCACCGTACGGCTCGGCCCGCCCGGCAGCGGCGTGGTGTTCCGGGCCGGTCCCGGCGTCGGCACGGTCACCAAGGCCGGACTGCCGATCCCGGTCGGCGAGCCTGCCATCAACCCGGTGCCCCGACAGCTGATGCGTGATCACATCGCCGAGGTGGCCGGCCGGCACGGCGGCGCCGGGGACGTCGAGGTGGAGATCTCGGTCGACCACGGCGAGGAGATCGCCCGCTCCACCTGGAACCCCCGGCTCGGCATCCTCGGCGGACTCTCCATCCTGGGGACCACCGGCATCGTGGTGCCGTACTCCTGCTCGGCCTGGATCGACAGCATCCGGCGCGGCGTGGACGTCGCCCGGGCGGCCGGCCGTACCCATGTCGCCGGGTGCACCGGCTCCACCTCGGAGAAGGTCGCCGTCGCGGTGCACGGCCTGCCGGAGGACGCCCTGCTCGACATGGGCGACTTCGCGGGAGCGGTGCTCAAGTACGTCAAGCGCCACCCGGTCGACCGCCTCACCATCGCGGGCGGCTTCGCCAAGCTCTCCAAGCTCGCGGCCGGGCACCTCGACCTGCACTCGGCCCGTTCCCAGGTCGACAAGGGTTTCCTCGCCTCGCTCGCCCGGCAGGGCGGCGCCTCCGTGGAGCTGACGGCGGCGGTGGCGGAGGCGAACACCGCGCTGGAGGCGATCCAACTCTGCTCCGCCGCCGGTGTCCCGCTCGGCGACCTGGTCGCGGCGGGGGCCCGGGCCACCGCGCTCGACGTGCTGCGCGGCGCTCCGGTCGCCGTCGACGTGATCTGCATCGACCGGGCCGGGGTCATCGTGGGCCGGGCCTGAGCGCCGTCGGCGGCTACCGCTCGGGGAACGGGGCGGGGATCAGGCCGTCGGCGACCAGACCGCGCAGGACTGCCTCGGAGAGGGTCTGAACGGCCGTCAGGGGTCGGACCATGACGGTGAACTCGTTGATCCGGCCGTCCGCGTCGAACTGGAGCTGGTCGATGCCGTGGATCTGCCGGCCGTCGACCGTGGTGCGGAACGGCAGGATCACGGCGGGGGCGGCGGGTCCACCGCCGGTGGTCTCGGTGGTGCCCTCGAACTCGCCCAGGTAGCGGAAGTCCTCGAAGGTGCGCAGCAGGACACCGAAGAGCCCGAGTACCAGTGGGCGGCCCTCGAACGGGGTGAACTTCACCGGGCTGTAGAAGCGGATGTCCTCGCTGAACAGGTCTTCCAGGGCGGCGTGTTCGCCCTTCTCGACGGCGGTGCGGAAGCGGTCGGCGGTCGACCTCACGGGTCCTCCTCGATAGTCATCAATCTGACTAGTCACTTTCTTGAGTATGATGCAGCCGCGGACCTCGGAAGGGAAGGGGCGACGGAGATGGCGCTGCGACACGCCGTACTGGCCGCGCTGCTGGACGGCGAGTACAGCGGCTACCAGCTGGCGAAGGCGTTCGACATCGGTGTGGCCAACTTCTGGCACGCGCTGCCCCAGCAGCTCTACGCCGAGCTGGCCAAGCTGGAGAAGGAGGGTCTGCTGTCAGGCCGTCAGGTGCTCCAGGAGGGGCGGCCGAACAAGCGCCTCTTCCGGGTCACCGAGGCCGGCCGGGCCGAACTGGAGGCGTTCGCGGAGACGGTGGCGAAGCCCTCGTTCATCCGGGACGACCTGATGGTGAAGGTGCAGGCCGCCGACCTGATCGGCACCGCAGCGGTGATCGCGCAGCTGGAGGAACGGGCGGAGGTGTCCAAGGGCAAGGTCGAGTTCCTGACCGAGCTGCTCCGGACGCTGCGCGGCGGCGCGGAGGAGGACGAGTACCTGCGTCACGGCGAGCGGATCGGGCCGTACCTGACCTGTCTGCGCGGCGTGGCGTTCGAACAGGAGACCCGGGACTGGTGCCTGCGCATCGCGGCCGTCCTCAGAGCGCGACAGGAGAACCGTGCCGAACACGCCTGACCCCCGACCCCGTACCTACCTCCGCTACGTCGCCCTCGGCGACAGCCAGACCGAGGGCGTCGGCGACGGGGACGACACCGTCGGTCTGCGTGGCTGGGCGGACCGGCTGGCCGAGCAGCTGGCCGCCGCCGACCCCGCCGTGCAGTACGCCAACCTGGCCGTCCGGGGCCGGCTCGCCGGGCAGGTCCGGGCCGAACAGCTCGGCCCCGCGCTCGCGCTCCGCCCCGACCTGGCCACCGTGGTAGCCGGGGTCAACGACCTGCTCCGGCCCGGTTTCGACCCGGCACGGGTGGCGGGCGAGCTGGAGGAGATGTTCGCCGCCCTCACCGGGGCGGGGGCGCAGGTCGCCACCGTGACCTTCCCCGACGTCGGACGGATCGTCAGGCTGGCCAAGCCGCTGCGCCCCCGGGTCCTGGAGCTGAACGACCACATCCGGGCCGCCGCCGCCCGGCACGGCGTCGTGGTGGCCGAGACCGCCCTGCCGGAGGCCTCCACCGACCCTCGGATGTGGAGCACCGACCGCCTGCACGCCTCCCCGCTCGGCCACCAGCGGATCGCCGACGCCGTGGCCGATGCCCTCGGCCTCCCCGGCAGCGACGACGGCTGGACCCGGGGGCTGCCCCCGCAGCCCGTGCCCGGAGCCCTGCGGGCCACCGCCGCCGAACTCCGCTGGGCCGGCGCCTTCCTCGGCCCCTGGCTCGCCCGCCGCATCCGCGGCCGCTCCTCCGGTGACGGTCGCACCGCCCGCCGCCCGGCCCTCCTGCCGGTCGGCACTGCGGGCTGACCGGCCGGCCGCCGGTTCGGGGCTCGTCGTTCGGGCACCCAGGCGTTCGGGAGAGATGACGAGAGTCTGACGTCCGGTTGTCGGCTCTGGCCAAGGGCGGCTGGGGCTGGTCGAATCACTGTGTGACGGATGACCGTGGGACATCGGGCCGAGGTGCGCCGGTCGGGCGGCGGGTGGTGCTCGCCATGCTGGGGCTGGGGGTGGCGGGGGTCGCCGCCGGGCCCTACCTGCAGCGCGGCGTGGAGGCCGTGACCAGCAAGGACCCGACCGGGCTGACCGGCCTGCTGCCCGGGGGTGGCGGCTTCCGGTACTACTCGGTGGTCAGCTCGGTGCGGCCCCGGACGGCGGCCGACTACACCCTGACCGTGGACGGCCTGGTGGACCGTCCGGCGAGCTACCGGCTGCCCGAGCTGCAGGCACTGCCGCAGCGACGGATCGTCCGCGACGTGCAGTGCGTGACCGGCTGGCGGGTGCCCGCCACCCCCTTCGAGGGTGTCCGGCTGGCGGACCTGCTGGACGCCGCCGGGGTCCGGGCGGAGGCCACCGCCGTACGGTTCAGCTGTTTCGACGGCGCGTACACCGAGAGCCTGACGCTCGATCAGGCCCGCCGGGACGACGTCCTGGTGGCGCTGCGGATGCAGGACGCCCCGGTGAGCCACGACCACGGCGGCCCGGTCCGGCTGTACGTGGCACCGATGTACTTCTACAAGTCGGCGAAGTGGCTCTCGGGGATCACCGTGACCTCCGCCGTCGAGCCCGGCTACTGGGAGCGGCTCGGCTACGACGTCGACGCCTGGGTCGGCAAGTCGAACGGACGTGATGATGCCCCGACCACCTGAGACCGAGCGCGTCCCCCGGTTCGGACCGGCGCAGCGGCGGGTGCACCGGGCGACCGCCGCGCTGATGCTGAGCTGCCTGGTGACGGCGGCCTTCCTGTACTACCCACCGCTGTCCCAACTGGTCGGCCGACGGCGGCTGGTGGTGCTGGTGCACGAGTGGTCCGGCCTGCTGCTGCCGGTGCCGCTGCTGCTCGGCCTGGTCTCCCACGCGCTGCGCGCCGACCTGACCCGGCTGAACCGCTTCACGGCGATCGACCGGGACTGGCTGCGGGCGGTGCGGCAGCGCTCGTACCGTCGCCCGGCGGGCAAGTTCAACGCGGGCCAGAAGCTGTACGCGGCGTTCACGGCCGGGGCGGTGCTGGTGATGCTCGGCACCGGGCTGCTGATGTGGTTCACCCACCTCGCCCCGCTGCTCTGGCGCACCGGCGCCACCTTCGTCCACGACTGGCTCGCGGTGGCCGTGGCGATCGCGGTCACCGGTCACATCTGGCTGGCCGTCAAGGACCCGGAGGCCCGACGCGGCATGCGCACCGGCAGCGTGGACCGAGCCTGGGCGACCCGTGAGCACCCCGACTGGGAGGATTGACCGGGCTTGCAGTGGACTCTTGCGAGGAACCCCGGGCGTTCACGCTCAGGAGGAATCGCATCCTTCACTCGTAGGCGCGGAGCGACGGAGTCATCTTCGTTGCCCTGTCCGGGCGTTGTCAGTGCGGACTGTTACGTTCTCCGCGTGAAGATCGTGACGCGGGTGAAACTCCTGCCGCCGCCCGAACAGGCGATGGTGCTGGAGCGCACCCTGCGTACGGTCAACGACGCGGCGAACGGGGTTTCGTCCGTGGCGTTCGAGCGCGGCGTTCCGCGTGAGTACGAGTTGCGTAAGCACACCTACGCCGAGTTGAAGGCGCGAGGGCTGGGGGCCCAGGCGGCCCAGCACACGATCAAGAAGACATGTGACGCTTATACGACGTTGAAGGCCAACCTGCGGGCCGGGAATTTGGGCAAGCCGGGCTCGAAGCGCCGGGGCAAGGTGGAGTCCAAGCCGATCATGTTCCGCCCGGAGGCCGCACAGCCCTATGACGACCGGTGTCTCTCCTGGCAGTTGGACGCCGGGACGGTGTCGATCTGGACCATCGCCGGGCGACTCAAAGGCGTTCGGTTCGCCTGCTCGCCGGAGGCGCTAAAGATGCTCCGCAAGCACCGCAAGGGTGAGTCCGACCTCATCGAACGTAACGGCGTGTTCTACCTGGTCGCTACCTGCGACGTGCCCGAGGCCCCGCTGAACGAGAACCCGGCTGGGTTCGTCGGTGTGGACCTGGGGATCGTCAACATCGCCACCACGTCCGCCGGATACCGGGCCGCCAGCCGGGGCCTGAACCGATATCGCAACCGGCAGCTCGACCTGCGGCAGAAGCTTCAGGCCAAGGGCACCAAGTCCGCGAAGCGTCTCCTCAAGAAGCGCTCCCGGAAGGAAGCCCGGCACAGCGCCAACGTCAACCACATCGTCTCCAAGACCATCGTCACCGCCGCTGAACGCACCGGCTCCGGTATCGCCCTGGAAGACCTAACGGGCATCCGCACCCGGGTACGGCTCCGAAAGACACAGCGGACATCCTTGCACTCGTGGAGCTTCCAGCAACTCGGCCAGTACATCGCGTACAAGGCCAAGCGCGCCGGGGTGCCGCTGGTGTACGTCGACCCGGCATACACCAGCCAGCAGTGCTCCGAGTGCCATCACATCGAGCGGAAGAACCGCGTCGATCAGGCAACCTTCGCGTGCCGGTCCTGCGGGACGGTCATGCACGCGGACCACAACGCGTCCCGCAACATCGCCCGCAGGGGCGGCGTGGTGTGGACTGCGGGGCGTGAGTCACGCGTCCCAGCACCCGCACGGGTGCTCAGACGGAGGAGGCCACGCGACAGCCAGTCGCGCCCTACCTCCAAGCCCGGCCTTCACGGCCGGGTCAAAGTTGACTCGCAGACGTGGTCGCGGTCGCGGTCCGCCGAGTAGAGGTGGCTGTCGGGGAACTGCGAGGCGCCCAGGGTGCGGCCGACCAGGATGACGGCGGTGCGGAGTACGCCCGCCTCCTTGACCTGGCCCGCGATGTCGCCGAGGGTGCCGCGCAGCACCAGCTCGTCCGGGCGGCTGGCCATCGCGACCACGGCGGCCGGGCAGTCCGCGCCGTAGTGCGGGAGGAGCTCCTCGACCACGCTCTCCACGTAGCGGGTCGCCAGGTGCAGCACCAGCAGGGCGCCGCTGCGCCCCAGGGTGGCCAGGTCCTCGCCCTCGGGCATCGGGGTGGCCTGGCGGGAGACCCGGGTGAGGATGACGGTCTGACCCACCGTCGGGACGGTCAGTTCGCGCTTGAGCGCGGCCGCGGCAGCGGCGAAGGCGGGGACGCCGGGGATCACCTCGTACGGGACGCCCGCCGCGTCGAGGCGTCGCATCTGCTCGGCGACCGCGCTGAACACGGAGGGGTCGCCGGAGTGCAGCCGGGCCACGTCCTGGCCGGCCTGGTGGGCGCGGACCAGTTCGGCGACGATCTGATCGAGGTTCAGGTCGGCGGTGTCGACCAGCCGGGCGTCGGGCGGGCACTCGGCGAGCAGCTCGCGCGGTACCAGGCTGCCCGCGTACAGGCAGACCGGGCTGGCGGCGATCCGGCGCTGGCCGCGCAGGGTGATCAGGTCGGCGGCGCCGGGGCCCGCGCCGATGAAGTAGACGGTCATTCCGTGTTGGTCCTTTCCTTGACCACCGACCACTGGGTGACCGGCATCGCCTGGCGCCAGCCGGTGAAGCCGCCGACCGGGACGGCGTGCGACACCGCCAGCCGGAGCAGTTCGCCGCCGTGCCGTCGGTACCACTCGGTGAGCAGCGCCTCGGACTCCAGCGTCACGGTGTTGGCGACCAGCCGTCCGCCCGGCGGGAGCGCTGCCCAGCAGGCGTCCAGCAGGCCGGGGGCGGTGAGGCCGCCGCCGACGAAGATCGCGTCCGGGGTCGGCAGGCCGTCCAGCGCGGAGGGCGCGGGGCCGGTGACCACCTGGAGCCGGGGCACGCCGAGGGCGGCGGCGTTGCGGGTGATCCGCTCGGCCCGTACCGGGGAGCGTTCGACGCTGACGGCCTGACAGTCGCGGTGTGCGCGTAGCCACTCGATCGCGATCGAGCCGGAGCCGCCGCCGATGTCCCAGAGCAGTTCGCCGGGTGCCGGGGCGAGGGTGGCCAGGGTGGCGGCCCGGACGTGACGCTTGGTCAGCTGGCCGTCCGACTCGTAGGCGTCGTCGGGCAGGCCGGGCACGACGGAGCTGCGGGGTCCGTCCTCGGCGCAGTCCAGGGCGATCACGTTGAGCGGGTCGCCGGGTGGGTGCGGCCAGTCGGCGGCGGTGCCTGTCAGCTGGTGCTCAGCAGGGCCGCCGAGCTGTTCGAGTACGCGGAGCCGGGACGCGCCCCAGCCCTGACGGGCCAGCAGACCGGCGACGGCGGCGGGGGTGGCGGCGTCCGCACTGAGCACCAGGACGCGACGGCCGGGGTTCAGCGCCAGGTTCAGCGTCTCCAGCGGCCGGCCGACCAGGCTGACCACCTCGGTGGACTCCAGCGGCCAGCCCAGCCGGGCGCAGGCGTACGAGAGGGAGGAGGGATGCGGCAGGACGTTCAGCCGTTCGGCGCCTGCCACCTCGGCGAGGGCCCGGCCGATCCCGAAGAACATCGGGTCGCCGCTGGCCAGCACCGCCAGGCCCTGCCCGGCATGCTCGGCCAGCAACCCGGGGACGGCGGGCCGCAGCGGCGTGGGCCAGGCGATCCGGACCGCCGTCACCTCGGCAGGCAGCAACTCGAGTTGGCGCGGCCCACCGAGCACCACCCGGGCCGCCCGCAACGCCGCCCTGGCCTGTTCCCCGAGCCCGGCCCAGCCGTCGGCCCCGATCCCCGCCACCACAATCGGCGGCCCGGGCGGCAGAACGGGCAGGACGCTGCTCAACACGGACTCCTCATCAGGGAACACGCAGGTCGGAAGGGGCACCCGGCAGCCTACCCGGGCCCCACCGAGGCACCCGCAGCGCCTGTCGGTGCCTCGCTCGGGGGCGGCGGATGTGTTCGTGCTCTTCGCGGGTGAGGATCTGGTTCTGGGTGGGGAGTCCGATGCCCGGTGTCACCAGTTCCGGCCGGAGATCAGCTCCTCCGCGTCCGCGTCCGTGAATCCGTAGGCGTTGGCCACGAACCAGAAGTCCCCGCCGATCTCCTCCCGGGCCACCGTCTCGATCTCGCTGTCCGCCGCCTCGAACTCGGCCTCCAGCGCGTTGAACTCCTCGGTCGCGGCTCCGGTGAGCAGGTACAGCGCGGGCAGGTCAGCCGGCCGCTCCGCTTCGATCCGCTCGCACAGCCGCAGCAGGATCGCCTTGCCCAGGTCGAGCACGTGGTCCGGGTAGTAGTCGTCCCGGTAGAGCCCGCGTAGGAACGGGTGCGCAGCCACCTGCTGGTTGGTGATCGTCATGGCGGCATCCTGTACCGCCGCACTGACACCGCCCGGAAATTCAGTGGCCGACGAGCGGAGCGGGTGGACAGAATGCCGGCATGAACAGTCGACGAAAGGCCCATGGCGCGTAAGCCGCCCGCCCGCGTCCGCGCGGGCCTCGCCCGGGAGCCTCGCGCGGGCGACTACCATCCGCGCCGGGTGGTGCCCGGCCTCTCGGGAACCGCGCAACGGGCGGTCGCCGCGTTCGAGTTGGCGCGCGACCGGCCCGGCGGTATCGCGGCCGCACTGGAGGAGTGGGAACGCTTCGTCCGAAGATCCCCCCAGCACGAGCCTTTCGAGCACAGCGAACAGGCCTTCCACATGATCTGCGAGGACGACGACCTCGGGATGAGCCGGGCTCTGCTCGAACAGGCACTCCGTGCGTTGCCCTCGCGGTCCGCCCGCGAACTCCGTTCCGTGGTGGGTGAAGTGGACCGGATCTACCTCGCCCGGGTCCGCCCGGATCCTCGGTGCAACGGGCGCGAGGACTGGTGGCGCTTCCTGTGACGGACCGGGAGGTACGTGCCAGGGCCCCGCCGGGTTGCTCCGGCGGGGCCCTGGGTGCGCGCTGGTGGGTCAGCTGAGGTTGGGGAAGAGGTCGAGGAAGGGTTGGGCGGTGACCGAGATGCCCCGGCCGTAGGGGTTGTCGAAGTCCCAGATCAGGAAGAGCAGGAAGGCGATCAGGGCGGAGAAGGCGGCGGCCAGCAGCAACTCGCGGGTGGAGCGGCGGATCTGGAGGGCGAAGAGCATGCCGACGGTGACCGCACCGCCGGTCAGCAGGCCGAACCAGACCACGCCCGGCATGGTCGGGCCGACGCTCTGGCCACGGGAGTTGCGGGCCTCGTCGGCGGTGGCGATGCGCTCGAGCATCGGCTGGTAGGCCTGGTTCTCCAGCTCGTTCTCCGGGGCCCTCTCGGTCACCGTGCGGCGCAGCTGGTCGAGCAACTCGGTGCCCTTGGGGGAGAGTTCCTCGTTCGTCGACATGTAGGACCACTCGGTGTCGACCACGTACGAGACGTAGGCGTCGACCTGGCTGCGGACCTTGTCGCGGGCGTCGGGCGGGAGCACCTCGGCCCGGGCGCTCACCTCGTGCAGGGCCTGGGCCTCGCGGAGGGTGTCGGCCTGCGCCGCCCCCATGCCCTCCCAGACGCCGGCGATGGCGAGACCCAGGACGATCGCGTAGACCACGCCGATCATCATGGTCATGTACTCGATGACGTCCGGCGTCTCCGACGGGTCGTCGTCCTCACCGACCCGACGTTGTCGTAGTACGACGACCGCCAGCACCACGGCGCAGACCGCGACCATGGCGATGAGGAGTGCCACCCACTCAGACATGAGAGAGCTCCAATTCGGTTTTCCGGTGAAGGGGAGGTTCGTTCAGGGGGCTTGCCGGGAGCGGGAGTTCAGGACCGGCCACGGCCGCCGCCGGACGAGCGGCCGCGTGGCCGAAGGGCGCCGGCCGCGAGCACGGCCGGGACGGTCACCAGCAGCACGGTCCTGGTCGTCGGCATGCTGGTCCGCTTGGGCGGCTCGACGGCCGCCACCCGGGCCGGGCGGCGGAACGTTACGGCAGGTGCGGGTACGGGACGTGGTGGCGTCACGGTGGGGGTGGGCGTCGGAGTCGGGGTGGCCACCGGGGGTGGGATCACCGCTCGGGTCGGCGTCGGCGACGGGGTCGGACGCGGCGTCACCTTCGGCTTGGGGGCGGCGGGCGATGGCGGCGGCGGTGTGGGAGACGGGGTCGGCGAGGGCTTGGGGGTCGCCGACGGGGACGGCTTGGGCGTGGGCTTCGGCGTAGGCGAAGGGGTAGGCGTGGGCTTCGGCGTAGGCGAAGGGGTAGGCGTGGGCTTCGGCGGGCACGGGTGGTGGTGCGGCGGCCACGGCAAGGGCCAGTGGTCGTGACCGTTCCCCTTGCCACCGCCGTTGCCGTTGCCGAGTGCGAACTCGGCCGTGACCTCGACCGAGACCGGTGCGAGGCCCAACTCGACCCGTACGCACCACCCGTAGGCGTTGCCGGGAGGGTGCCCGTGGTCCTGCGGGGCGCTGGGAGCGGCCCCGGCCAGAGCGGAGCAGAGCGCGGTCGCGCCCGCGACCGTGACGGCTCGCCAGAGCCATCGGCGCGCTGTCGAAGGGGAGTTGTCGCTCACGTGGATGATCACCGAGCGACCGGGTGGATAGGTTCTCCAGTTGGGCACTGAATACCTCGAAAGGGCTAACCGATCGTCAGCCAGTGTGATGACTTCACGAATTGGACGGTGTACCGAAGAAGGGGTCCGGGTGCGAGCACCCGGACCCCGGATCACGATCAGCTGCCGCCGATCAGCTCCAGCACTCTCGCGGCCGACGTACCAAGACCGGTCGGTCCGCCGAGCGGCTGCCGGACCGGGGTGGTGGTCGGGGCGAAGTGCCGCAGCAGCGCGGCCTCGTTGTAACGGTCGCACTCGGAGTGCCAGACCAGGATTCCGTACAGCCAGTGCCGGAGCTCCTGGACGTAACCCTCCAGCTCCCGCCTGGCCTCCGCTTCGAGGTTGAACTCGTCGAGGAGTGCCGGGAGTTCGATCTCTGTCAGGTGCTCGAACTGCTTCATCCGGCTGGTCATCAGGTCGCTCACGATGTCCAGCGCCTGGTGCCGGTCGCAGTCGAGGAAGTTCTGCACCACCAGTACCGCGTTGTGCAGCTCACCCTCGAACTGGATCTCCTTCTGGTAGGAGAAGACGTCGTTCATCATCGCGGCGTAGTCGGCGGCCGCGGCCTCCAGCTCGACGATCGGGGTGGAGGCGAACACCTCGGGCGGGATGCTGTTGCCCCGGGCCAGCCGGGCCAGTGCCATGGTGAGGTCCGAGCCGAAGGTCTGCCGGCGCATCTCGATGTAGTCCACCGGGTCCGGGATGTGGTTCTGGATCTGGTTCGCCAGCTCCCAGAGCCAGCTCTCCAGCATCCGCTCGACCGCGCCCCGGAAGGCCCGGCGGGACTCGACCGGCATCGGGCCCGCCGTCCGCTGCCACAGGTCGGCCAGCGAGATCTCGATCGGGTGCAGCGGGGTGATCGCCGGGGCACCCTCGACCGGCATCAGGCCGAGCATCCGCTGGTGCAGGTGCTTGGCGCCGGTCATGTCGCCGGTGCGGCCGTAGACCAGCGGGTAGAGGTCGTCGCCCCAGGTGCCCCAGGTCAGCCAGGCCGTGGTCAGGTCCAGCTGTTCGAGGGTGGCGTCCGGGTGGATACCGGCCGAGCAGAGTGCGAAGTCGTACGCGCGCAGCTTCTCCTCCGTCCACAGCCCGGATCCGGGCACGCCGGGGACCAGGTCCAGCAGGCCCATCCGGTGCGCCCAGCCGACCACGTTCTCCCTGGCCCGGTCCAGGTGCGGGCTCAGGGCGTTCTTGAACGGCATGTAGAAGTCCGGCAGTTCGCTCGGGCCGACCTGCTCGAACGGTGTCCGGGTGAAGCTGCGCAGCCGGGCCGGCATGGTCCGGGCGACCGAGCCGAACAGCCGGACGGCCGAGGTGCCGAGCCCGGAAGGCCCGCTCAGGAAGCCGGGCAGCGCGGACCCGGCGTTGGCGGCCTCGTTCATGTACCGGCTGGAGCGCAGGTGCCACTCGTGGCCGCCGGACTGCCAGTCCTGCAGCCCCTTGACGTAGGCGAAGACGTCGGCGGCGGCCTTGGCGTCCAGCCCGTTCTCGATCAGGAGCATCGGGACTTCGGTCAGCGCGGTGTGCTCGAACTGCTGGAGCCGGGAGGTCAGGAGATCGTTGACCCGCTCGGCGGCCTCCTGGGTGGAGCAGTTCAGGAACCTCTCCAGCACCAGGATGCCGTTGGAGAGTTCACCCTCGCCCTCGACCTCGCGCTGGTAGGAGAACAGGTCGTTGCGCAGGTGCACCCCGTCCGAGAAGCTGTCCCGCAGCACCTCCATCGGGCGACTGGCGGCGATCACGGCCGGCACCTCGGCGCCCGCCGCATGCTCCACCAGACCGGCCGACCACGGCGCGCCGCCGACCTTGCGGCGCATCGCGATGTACTCGATCGGGTTGGAGACCCGGCCCTCGTTGATGTTGGCGAGCTCCCACATGGACTCGTCCAGCAGCGCCTTGGTGGCCACGGCGAAACGTTCCCGCCAGTCCATCGACATGGCCGGCACGGACCGGGCCCAGAGGTCGGCCAGACCGGCCTCGACCGCGTTGGTCGGCTCCGGATAGCCCCGGCTGTCGTCCAGCGGCATGTAGGCGGGCAGCCGGTCCAGATAGGCCTTGCCGCCGACCAGGTCGCCGCTGCGCTTGAAGATGTCCAGGAAGTGGTCGTCGAAGAAGAACACCCAGACGTACCAGTCGGTGATCAGTGCCAACTCGGCGGCGTCACAGTCCGGGTGGGTGTACGAGCAGAGCAGCGCGTAGTCGTGCCGGTCGAAGTCGTCCTCGTCCCAGATCCCGGAGCCCTCGATCATCACCATCTCGCGGGCCCAGGCCTTGGAGTGCTCGCGGGCGCTCTCCAGATGGGGGTTCAGCCGGGCCGGGTACGGCATGTAGAAGTCCGGCAGTTGGAAGGGTTGCGGCGCCATCGGTGTGCCAAGCCTTTCGTGGGTCATGGCACCGGGCGGCCCGGCCACGCGGCCGGACCGCCCGATACCTGCTCAACCGATGGACTAGTCGCGTCCGTTGGCGATCTGGACGTTCTCCAGCACACCCAGCGCGTCCGGCACCAGGACGGCGGCGGAGTAGTAGGCGGTGACCAGGTAGGAGATGATCGCCTTCTCGTCGATGCCCATGAAGCGGACCGACAGGCTCGGCTGGTACTCGTCCGGGATACCGGTCTGGTGCAGGCCGATCACACCCTGGTTGTCCTCGCCGGTCCGCATCGCGATGATCGAGCTGGTCCGGTCCTTGCTGACCGGGATCTTGTTGCAGGGCAGGATCGGCACGCCGCGCCAGGACGGCACCTTGGAGCCGTGCAGGTCCACGTGGTCCGGGTACAGGCCACGGGAGTTGAACTCCCGACCGATGGCGGCGATGGTGCGCGGGTGGGCCAGCAGGAAGTCGGTGTCCCGGCGGCGGCTGAGCAGCTCGTCCAGGTCGTCCGGGGTGGGCGGGCCCGAGTGGGTCTGCAGGCGCTGCTTGAAGTCGGTGTTGTTCAGCAGGCCGAACTCGGGGTTGTTGATGAGCTCGTGTTCCTGGCGCTCGCGCAGCGCCTCGACGGTCAGCCGGAGCTGGTGCTCGGTCTGGTTCATCGGCTGGTTGTACAGGTCGGCGACCCGGGTGTGCACCCGGAGCACGGTCTGCGCGACGCTCAGCTCGTACTCGCGCGGCGCGGCGTCGTAGTCGACGAAGGTCCCGGGCAGCTGGACCTCGCCCCAGTGGCCGGCCGAGAGGGCGATCTCCGCCTCGCCCAGCTCGTTCTGCCGCTGCTGGGGGAGGGTCAGGAACTCCTGCACGTGCGCCTGGAGGGCGGGCGAGGCGTCCAGGATGGTCTGGAAGTCGGCGCGGGAGAGCGAGAGGACGGTGCCGTTGGTGACGGCCTTGACGGTGTAGTCCCACAGCGCGGTGTCGTCGGTCAGGCTCTGCTCGCCGAACCGGTCGCCGTCGGCCAGCACACCGAGCTGGGTGGGCGCGTCGTACGCGTCCAGACCGGCCCGGCTGACCTTGCCGTGGGCCAGCAGGTGCAGCTGGTCGATCGGCTCGCCGAGCTCGGCCAGCACCTCACCGGCTCGGAACTCGCGCTGGACGCACCGGCCGGCCAGCGCAAGCAGCACGTCCGGGTCGTCGAAGCCGCGCAGCAGCGCCAGCTCACCCAGCTCGGCCGGGATGACCCGGACCTCGGAGCCGGTCTTCACGAAGTCGATCCGGCCGTCGCCGACCGTGTACGTCAGGCGGCGGTTGACCCGGTAGGCCCCACCGGCGGTCTGCACCCAGGGAAGTACCTTGAGCAGCCAGCGGGAGGTGATCTCCTGCATCTGCGGGGCGGACTTGGTCGTGGTGGCGAGATTGCGCGCAGCGGCTGTGCCGAGGCTCAGCTGCTTCTCCTGGGCCTGGGTGCTCTCCAGGCTTGCGTCGACGGACATCTGCCGGGTCTCCTTCATATGGTCACAGCGACCGCCTGTCGTCCTGACAGGTCGTCAAATATGCGTGAAGAGACCGGGGTTGATGATGTCGGCAGCAGCGCCGACCCTTCTCCCCGGTCACTGACGACACTAGATCGTCAGGGTGTCCGGAAGCCCCGGACCGCCCGTCCGCTCGCCTGATCAGGTGAAGAATGTGCATGACGTGTGCAGTTCCGGAATTTTCTGCTCAAGGTGGTGTCCGAACTAAAACGGGTGGGCCGGGGCATGCCCCGGCCCACCCGTTTTCCCGGCCCACCCGTTTTCGGGTCGTCAGCGGGTGGGGTGCAGCCAGCCCTGGGGGTCGGCGGCGAGGCCGTGGTGCAGGTCGGTGAGGGCGGTGCGGAGGGAGCGGGTGACCGGGCCCGGGGCGCCGTTGCCGATGGTCCAGTCGCCGTCCCGGTCGCGGACCCGGCCGACCGGGGTGACCACGGCGGCGGTGCCGCAGGCGAAGACCTCCGAGATGGTGCCGTCGGCGCACTCGCGGCGCCACTGCTCCAGGGTGATCCGCTCCTCGCCGACCCGGTGCCCGAGCTGCTCGGCCAGGGTCAGGATGGTGTTACGGGTGACGCCGGGGAGCAGGGTGCCGGTGAGCTGAGGGGTGATCACCTGGGCGTCGGCGCCCTGGCCGCGGACCAGGAACATGTTCATCCCGCCCATCTCCTCCAGGTAGCGCCGCTCCACCGCGTCCAGCCAGACCACCTGCTGGCAGCCGGCCGCCTCCGCCTCGCGCTGGGCCAGGAAGGACGGGGCGTAGTTGCCCGCGATCTTCACGTTGCCGGTGCCGCCCGGGAAGGCCCGGACGTAGTCGTGGCTGACGAAGACCGAGACCGACTCGGTGTTCTCGCCGAAGAAGCCGCCCGCGACGAAGGCCATCAGCAGGAAGCGGTACGTGCGGGAGGGCCGCAGCATCAGCGAGGTGTCGGTGCCGAACATCATCGGCCGCAGGTAGATGCTGTGCGACGGGTCGTCGGAGAGGCTGCCCTGGTCGGCGTTGATCAGCTGGTCGATCACCGAGACGAAGACGTCCGCCGGGAGTTCCGGCATGGCCAGCCGGGCGCAGGAGCGCTGGAACCGCAGGGCGTGGTCGGCGGAGCGCCAGACGCCCATCGCGCCGTCGGCCCGGCGGTGCGCCTTGAGGCCCTCGAAGGCGACCTGGCCGTAGTGCAGGCCGATCATGCCGGGGTGGATGGAGAGGTTCTGAAGGGAGGTCAGCTCCGGGGTGGACCAGCCGTCCTGCTCGTTCCACTCCATGCTGATCATGTGCTCGGTGAAGGACTCGCCGTGGCCGGGGTTGGCGACGACCTGGGTGCTGGGCTCGAGGGTGGTGGTCATGGCGGGACTCTCCTTCTGAAGGGGGTGGACCTGGGGGTGGACGGTCAGACGAGCGGTGCGAAGAAGTAGGTGTCGCGGGTGGCGAACAGCCCGTCGGGGCGGACGGTGAAGCTGTCGGCGAAGCGTAGGTCGACCGGCTCGCCGGAGTGCAGCACGCCGTGGAACTCACCGAAGACGCCGACCGTCGGGCCGTCCGCGAGCACGGTGGTGAGGGTGTGGTTTCCCGCGCGGATGGTGCGGTCCCGCCCGTAG
Organism: Kitasatospora sp. Root107; assembly: GCF_001424875.1. Taxonomy (GTDB): domain Bacteria; phylum Actinomycetota; class Actinomycetes; order Streptomycetales; family Streptomycetaceae; genus Kitasatospora. The sequence goes on from NZ_LMCT01000072.1 coordinate 462,439, forward strand.
AAGCCGAGCAGACCCTCGGGGCCGGTCATCAGCCCGTAGCCGGGGCGGCGGTACTCGGCGTCCGGCGCGAACAGCGCGGCCAGGCCGGGGGCGTCGCCGCGGTCGACCAACTCGTAGAAGCGGCGGACCACCTGGACGGCGAAGGCGCTCTCGGTGGCGGGCGGGGCAGTGGTCATCGGGGGTCTCCAGGGTTGGGTCGGACAGGCCCTAGGGCGGCGGTCAGGGTCGGGCGGATCGCGGCGAGTGGTGCGGGCCCGGTCATCCAGGCGTGGGCGCAGTCGATCGGGTGCACGGTGAGCCCGCCGCCGACGTACGGCTGCCAGACGGTGGGTTCGGGGGCGTCGGCCGGGCGGCCGGCGGTGGCCAGGTAGAACAGCAACTCGCCGTCGAAGTAGCCCGGTTCGTGGTCGGCCAGCAGATTGAGGTTGCCCGCGAACACCCGGGGCAGGGCGGCCAGCAGTTCGGGTTCGAGCCCGGCCAGCGGGCCGTCGGCGTGCTGCACCGCCGCCCGGTACTCGGCCGGGGTCGGCCGGCCGTCGCGGTAGCCGTCCAGTGGGTAGCCGAGGGTGTTGAGCAGGGCGGCCAGCGTCTCGCCGTCCTCCGGGGACCAGTCCCGGAGTTGGGCCGGGATCGGCGGGTAGCCGTCCAGCATCGCCAGCAGCGCGACCTGCTCGCCCGCGGCTCGGAGCTGGACCGCCATCGAGTGGGCGACCGCGCCGCCGTACGACCAGCTGAGCAGCTGGTACGGACCGGTGGGCTGGACCTGGCGGATCTGCTCCAGGTAGTCCTTGGCCATCTCCACGATGCTCGCGGGCGCCGCCTCCGGGTCGGCGAAGGCCCGGGACTGGAGGCCGTAGACCGGCTGCTCCGGATCGAGCGTGCTGAGCAGGCCGGAGAACACCCAGCTCACCCCGGCGGCCGGGTGGACGCAGAACAGCGGGGTCCGCGAGCCGCGCGGCCGGAGCGGCAGCAGGACGGACAGTGAGTCCGACTCCTCGCCGGAGTCCAGGTGTTCGGCCAGTTCGGCCACGGTCGGCGCCTCGAACAGGGCCCGCAGGCTGAGCCGGGCGCCGAGGGCGGAGCGGATCCGGCTGACCAGGCGGGTGGCCAGCAGGGAGTGGCCGCCGAGGTCGAAGAAATTGTCGTCGATGCCCACCTCCGGCTGTCCGAGCACCTGGGCGAAGATCCCGCAGAGCGTCCGGTCCCGCTCGTCGCGCGGGCCCCGGCTCGCCTGTCGGGTCGGAAGGTCGGGGGCGGGCAGGGCGCGGCGGTCGAGCTTGCCGTTCGAGGTCAGCGGCAGCGCGTCCAGCTGGACGAAGGCGGCCGGGACCATGTAGTCGGGCAGCTGCTCGGCGGCGAAGGCCCGCAGCCCGGCCGGGTCGAGCGGGTCGAGCGGGTGAGCGGCGGTCAGGTAGGCGACCAGGCGCCGGCTGCCCGGCTGGTCCTCCCGGACGTCCAGGGCGACCTGCGCCACCTCCGGGTGCCGGGCCAACTGGGCCTCGATCTCGCCGAGTTCGATTCGCAGGCCGCGGATCTTGACCTGCTGGTCGGCCCGTCCGGCGAAGGCCAGCTGTCCGTCGGGGCGGCGGCGGACCAGGTCGCCGGTGCGGTACATCCGCTCGCCGGGCGTGCCGTACGGGTTGGCGGTGAAGCGCTCGGCGGTGAGACCGGGGCGGTTGAGGTAACCCCGGGTCAGGCCCGCCCCGGCGAGGTAGAGCTCGCCGGTGGCGCCGACCGGGACAGGTGCGAGGTGCTGGTCGAGTACGTAGACCCGGGTGTTGTGCACCGGCCCGCCGATCGGCGGCAGGGCGCCGGGGCTCGGCTCGGGACCGAGGTCGGCGGCGGTGGCCGCGACGGTGAACTCGGTCGGCCCGTACATGTTGACCATCCGGAACGGGACTCCCGGTGCGGGCCAGCGGCGCAGCGTGTCGCCGCCCAGGTAGAGCAGGCGCAGGGCACCGGGGGTGGCGGTCAGGTCGTCGAGCGAGGCCTCCAGGCGGGGGGTCGGCATGAAGCAGGCGGTGATCCCGGCCTCGGCCACCCAGCGGGTCAACGCCTCGGCGTCGTCCAGCAGCCGGGTGTCCGGCAGGACGGCGGTGCCACCGGCGGTCAGCACCGGCCAGAGCTCCATCACCGAGGCGTCGAACCCCGGGGTGGCGAGCTGGCTGGCGCGGTCGGCAGCGGTGACGCCGTACTCGCCGGTGATCCAGGCGCACAGGTCGGTCAGTCCGGCGTGTTCGCAGACCACGCCCTTGGGGCGGCCGGTGGAGCCGGAGGTGTAGATGACGTACGCGGCGTCCCCGGGCCGGATGGAGACGGCGGGTGCGGTGTCGGGTCGGTCGGGTCCGTCGGGGTGGCCGGGCAGGACGAGCGGTACGTCCGGCAGCCGGTCGGCCAGTTCGGGCCGGGTGACCACCAGGGTCAGGGCGGCGTCCTCGACCAGGAAGGCGAGCCGTTCGGTGGGGTAGGAGGCGTCCAGCGGGACGTACGCGGCGCCGGCCTTCAGGACCGCGAGCAGGGTGGTGATCAGCTCGGTGCCCCGGTCCAGGCAGACGCCGACCAGCGCGCCCGGCGTGACGCCCCGGTCGATCAGGTGATGGGCCAGGCGGTTGGCCCGGGTGTCGAGTTCGGCGTACGTGAGGCGCTCGGTGCCGTGCTCCAGGGCGGTCGCGGCCGGGGTGCGACGGGCGTGTTCGGCGATCAGCTCGGGAACCGGCAGGTCGGTGCCGGCCGGGACGGTGGTGTCGTTCCACTCCACCAGGGCGGTGTGCCGCTCGGCCTCGGTGAGCAGGTCGAGCCGGCTGACCGGCAGCTCCGGAGCGGCGAGCGCGGTCTCCAGGAGTCGGAGGAACTGGCCGAGCAGGCGGGTGACGGTGTCGTGGTCGAGCAGGTCGGTGGCGTAGTCGGCGTTCAGCCGCAATCCGGCCGGGGCACCGTCCAGCCGGGTCTCGGCGACGGCCAGCGTGAGGTCGAACTTTGCGGCGCCGGTACCGAGTGCCAGCGGGGTGGTGGTCAGCCCGTGGAAGGCCGCGCCGTGGCCCTCGCCGGGTGGCTGGGCGAGCAGCATGATCTGGAACAGCGGGTGTCTGGCCAGGCTGCGCGTCGGGTTGAGCTCCTCGACGATCCGCTCGAATGGGACGTCCTGGTTGGCGTACCCGGCGAGGTCGGACTCCCGTACCCGGCCGACCAGTTCACGGAAGGTCGGGTCGCCGGAGACGTCGGTGCGGAGCACCAGGGTGTTGACGAAGAAGCCGACCAGATCGTCGAGTGCTTCGTCGGTGCGGCCCGCCGTGGCCGAGCCGACCGGGATGTCCGTCCCCACGCCGAGGCGGCAGAGCAGGGCGCCGAGGGCGGCCTGGGCGACCATGTAGAGGGTGGCGTGCTGCTCGTGGGTGAAGGCGAGCAGCCGGGCGTGCAGCTCGGGGCTGCTGGTGACGGTGGCCGCTGCGCCGCGGAAGGACGGTTTGGCCGGGCGGGGGCGGTCCAGCGGCAGCGGTACCTCGTCCGGGAGGCCGGCCAGGGCCTCGCGCCAGTGGGCGAGTTGGCGGCTGAGTAGGCTCTCGGGGTCGTCGTCGGTGCCGAGCAGTTCGTGCTGCCAGAGGGTGTAGTCGGCGTACTGGACCGGCAGCGGCCGCCACTCGGGTGCGGTGCCGGTGCAGCGGGCCCGGTAGGCGGTGGCCAGGTCGCTGAGCAGCGGGCCGAGGGACCAGCCGTCGGTGGCGATGTGGTGCATCACCAGCAGCAACACATGCTCCTGCCCGGTGATCTGGAACAGGAAGGGCCGGATCGGCAGGTCGGTGGTCAGGTCGAAGACGTGGCCGCAGGCCTCCGCCAGTACGGCGTCCAGGGCAGGTTCGGCGCAGTCCGCGTAGGTCCAGTGTGGAGTGGCGCCGACGGGCAGCACCCGCTGCCGGGGCTCGCCGTCGATCTCGCCGTAGGTGGTGCGCAGTGCCTCGTGGCGGTCGAGCACGTCGGTCAGCGCGAGGCGGAGCGCCTCGGTGTCCAACTCGCCGGTCAGGCGCAGCGCGTAGGGCAGGTTGTAGGCCGGACCCGGTCCCTGGATCTGCTCGTGGAACCAGAGCCGGTGCTGTGCGTGCGACAGCGGGACGGCAGCGTCACGTTCGACCGGGCGGAGTGCGGGGCGGGTCTCGCCGGTCAGCCGGCCGGCCAGTTCGGCGATGCTGGGCGCCTCGAACACGGCCTGGATGGTGAGTTCGCCGCCCAGCGCGGTGCGGACCCGGCTGATCAGCCGGGTGACCAGCAGGGAGTGGCCGCCGAGGTCGAAGAAGCTGTCGTCGATGGTGACGGCCGGCTGTCCGAGCACCTCCGCGAAGATCGCGCAGAGCACCCGCTCCCGCTCGTCCCTGGGCTCGCGGCCGGTCTCGCCGGTAGGCAGTTCGGGGGCGGGAAGGGCCCGGCGGTCGAGCTTGCCGTTCGGGGTCAGCGGCAGCCGGTCGAGCTGGACGAAGGCGGACGGGACCATGTACTGCGGCAGCCACTGGGCGGAGTACCGGGCCAGCTCGGCCGGGTCGAGCTGCTGACCGGCGGTCAGATAGGCGACCAGGCGCCGGTCGCCGGGGCGGTCCTCGCGGACCAGCAGGGCGACCTGGGTGACGTCGGGGTGGCGGGTGAGCAGGGCCTCGATCTCGCCGAGTTCGATCCGCAGGCCGCGGATCTTGACCTGCTGGTCGGCCCGTCCGCCGAAGGCGAGTTGACCGTCGGGACGGAGCCGGACCAGGTCGCCGGTACGGTACATCCGATCGCCGGACGCTCCGTACGGGCAGGCGACGAACCGCTCGGCGGTCAGCCCGGGCCGGTTCAGGTAGCCCCGGGTCAGACCGGCCCCGGCGAGGTAGAGCTCGCCGACCGCGCCGACCGGGACGGGGGCGAGGTGGTCGTCCAGGACGTAGACGCGGGTGTTGGCGGCGGGCCGGCCGATCGGCGGCAGGGCGCCCGGGCTCGGCTCCGGGCCGAGGTCGGCGGCGGTGGTGGTGACGGTGAACTCGGTCGGTCCGTACTGGTTCGACATCCGGAACGGGACCCCGGGGGCGGGCCAGCGGCGGAGGGTGTCGCCACCGAGGTAGATCAGCCGCAGCGCACCCGGGTTGGCGGTCAGGTCGTCGAGGGCGGCCTCCATCCGGGGAGTCGGCATGTAGCAGGCGGTGATCCCGCTGTCGGCCACCCACTGGGTCAACGCCTCGGCGTCGTCCAGCAGATGAGGCGTCGGCAGACAGGCGGTGCCGCCCGCGCAGAGGATCGACCAGAGCTCCATCACCGAGGAGTCGAACCCCGGGGTGGCGAGCTGGCTGGAGCGGTCGGCGGCGGTCAGCCCGTACTCGTGAATCATCCAGTCGGCCAGATTGCTCAGACCGGCGTGCTCGCAGACCACGCCCTTGGGGCGGCCCGTGGAGCCGGAGGTGTAGATGACGTACGCGGCGTCCCTCGGCTGCACGGTCACCGGTGGTGCGGTGTCCGGGCCGTGCTGGCTGCCGAACAGGACGGCGGTGGTGCCGGGCAGCCGGTCGGCCAGCTCGGTCTGGGTGACCACCAGGGTCAGCGCGGCGTCCTCGACGATGAAGGCCAGCCGCTCGGCGGGGTAGGAGGCGTCCAGCGGGACGTACGCGGCACCGGCCTTGAGGATCGCCAGCAGGGTGACCACCTGGGCGGTGCCCCGGTCCAGGCAGACGCCGACCAGTGCACCGGGGGTGACGCCCCGGTCGATCAGATGGTGCGCCAACTGGTTGGCCTGGACGTCGAGTTCGGCATAACTGAGCCGGTCGGGACCGCATTCGAGGGCGGTGGCGGTCGGGGTCAGCCGGGCGTGCCGGGCGATCACCTCGTGCACCCGGCGGTCGGTCGGGAAGGCCACCGCGGTGTCGTTCCACTCCACCAGCACGGTGTGCCGCTCGGCCTCGGAGAGCAGGTCGAGGCCGCTGACGGGCCGGGTGGGGTCGTCGAGCGCGGCCTCCAGCAGCCGGAGGAACTGGCCGAGCAGCCGGGTGACGGTCGACTCATCGAGCAGCTCGGTGGCGTAGTCGGCGTTCAGTCGCAACCCGGCCGGGGCACCGTCCTCTCGGGTCTCGGCGACGGCCAGTGTGAGGTCGAACTTCACCGCGTCGGTGCCCACCGGGACTGGCTCGGCGGCCAGGCCGGTGAACTCGGGTCCCTGGCCCTCGCCGGGCGGCTGGGCGAGCAGCATGATCTGGAACAGCGGGTGTCTGGCCAGGCTGCGGGCGGGGTTGAGCTCCTCGACGATCCGCTCGAACGGGACGTCCTGGTGGGCGAAGGCGGCGAGGTCGGACTCCCTTACCCGGGCCACCAGTTCGCCGAAGCCGGGGTCACCGGAGACGTCGGTGCGCAGCACCAGGGTGTTGACGAAGAAGCCGACCAGGTCGTCCAGCGCTTCGTCGGTGCGGCCCGCCGTGGCGGACCCGAGCGGGATGTCGGTGCCCGCGCCGAGCCGGCTGAGCAGTGCGGCCAGCGCGGCTTGGGCGACCATGTAGAGGGTGGCGTGCTGCTCGCGGGTGAAGGCGAGCAGCCGGGCGTGCAGCTCGGGTGAGCTGGTCAGGGTGACCGCCGCGCCCTGGTGGGTGGGCTTGGCCGGCCGGGGGCGGTCCAGTGGGAGCGTGACCTCGTCCGGAAGTCCGGCCAGCGCCTCGCGCCAGTGGGCGAGTTGCTGGCTGAGCACGCTTTCGGGGTTGGTGTCGGTGCCGAGGAGTTCATGCTGCCAGCGGGTGTAGTCGGCGTACTGGACCGGCAGCGGCTGCCAGTCGGGTGCGGCGCCGTCCCGGCGGGCCCGGTAGGCGGTGGCCAGGTCCCGGGTGAAGGGGCCGAGCGACCAGCCGTCGGTGGCGATGTGATGGAGCACCAGCAGCAGGACGTGCTGCTCGTCGGCCAGTTGGAGCAGGTGCGGCCGGATCGGCAGGTCGGTGGCGAGGTCGAAGGGGACGTTGCAGGCGCGGGCCAGCTCGGCGCTCAGGTCAGGTTCGGCGCAGCGGCCGAAGGTCCAGGCGGGGCGCGCCGCCTCGGCCGGTACGATCCGCTGCCGGGGCTCGCCGTCGACCTCCTGGTAGGTGGTGCGCAGCGTCTCGTGCCGGGCGATCACATCGTCCAGGGCCAACTGCAGGGCCGGACCGTCCAGTTCGCCCTGGAGCCGGATCGCGTACGGGAAGTTGTACGCCGTGCTTTCGGCGCCCTGGGCCTGCTCGTAGAACCAGAGCCTGGCCTGGGCGGGGGAGAGCGGGATCGCGGCATCCCGGTCGGTGCGGCGCAGACCGGGACGCCGGCCGCCGTCGGTGACCAGCTGGTTGACCAGCTCGGCGATGGTGGGTGCCTCGAAGACGGCCTTGATGGTGAGCTCGGCGCTCATCACCGTGCGGACCCGGCTGATCAGACGGGTGACCAGCAGGGAGTGGCCGCCGAGATCGAAGAAGTTCTCGTCGATGCCGACCGTCTCCAGGCCGAGCAGGTCCGCGAAGATGCCGCAGAGCAGCTCCTCCCGGGCGTTCCGGGGGCCTCGTCCGGCCTGCCGTTCGGGGAGTTCGGGAGCGGGCAGGGCGCGCCGGTCGAGCTTGCCGTTCGGGGTCAGCGGCAGCGCGTCGAGCTGCACGAATACGGTCGGGACCATGTAGTCGGGCAGCCACTGGCCCGCGTGCCGGCGGAGCTCGGCCGGGTCGAGCGGCTGACTGCCGGTCAGGTAGGCGACCAGCTCCTTGCGGTCGCCGGGGCCCTGGTAGAGGTCCAGGGCGACCTGGGTGACGTCGGGGTGGCGGGTGAGCAGGGCCTCGATCTCGCCGAGTTCGATCCGCAGGCCGCGGATCTTGACCTGCTTGTCGGCCCGTCCGCCGAAGGCGAGCTGTCCGTCGGGGCGGCGGCGGACCAGGTCGCCGGTACGGTACATCCGCTCGCCGGGATCGCCGTAGGGGCAGGCGACGAACCGCTCGGCGGTCAGGCCGGGGCGGTTGAGGTAGCCCCGGGTCAGACCGGCCCCGGCCAGGTAGAGCTCGCCGGTGGCACCGGCCGGGACGGGGGCGAGGTGCTGGTCGAGCACGTACAGCCGGGTGTTGTCGTTCGGGCCGCCGATCGGCGGCAGGGCGCCCGGGGTGGGTTCGGGGCCGAGGTCGGCAGCGGTGGCGCCGACGGTGAACTCGGTCGGTCCGTACTGGTTGGAGAGGCGGAACTGCGAGTCCGGCGCGGGCCAGCGGCGCAGCGTGTCGCCGCCGACGTAGACCAGGCGCAGGGCCCCCGGGCTCGCCGTCAGGTCGTCAAGTGCGGCCTCCAGACGGGGAGTCGGCATGAAGCACACCGTGGTGCCGGAGTCGGCGACCCAGTGGGTGAGTGCCTCGGCGTCCTCCAGCAGACGGCTGTCGGGCAGGACGGCGGTGCCGCCGGCGGTCAGCACCGGCCAGAGCTCGACCACCGAGGAGTCGAAGCCCGGGGTGGAGAGCTGGCTCGCCCGGTCGGCGGCACCGAGGCCGAACTCCCGGACCATCCAGGCGCACAGGTCGGTCAGCCCGGCGTGTTCGCAGACCACGCCCTTGGGGCGGCCGGTGGAGCCGGAGGTGTAGATGACGTACGCGGCGTCCCCGGGCCGGATGGTGACGGCGGGCTCGGTGTCCGGACCGTCGGGCAGACTGTCGAGCAGGACCAGGGCGGCCGAGGTGGCGGGCAGCCGGTCGAGCAGGGCGGGCTCGGTGACCAGCAGGGGGAGTGCGGCGTCCTCGGCGATGAAGGCCAGGCGGTCGGCCGGGTAGGAGGCGTCCAGCGTGACGTACGCGGCGCCGGTCTTCAGGATGGCCAGCAGGGTGACGATCCGGTCGATGCCGCGCTCCAGGCAGAGCCCGACCAGGACTCCGGGTGCGGCACCCTGGGAGATCAGGTGGTGGGCCAACCGGTTGGCCCGGGTGTCGAGTTCGGCGTACGTGAGGCACTCGGCGCCGTGCTCCAAGGCGGTCGCCGTTGGGGTGCGGCGGGCGTGCTCGGCGATCAGTTCGGGCAGCGGACGGCCGTCCGGGAGCGGGACGGCGGTGTCGTTCCACTCCACCAGGAGGGTGTGCCGCTCGGCCTCGGAGAGCAGGTCGAGGCGGCTGACCGGCAGCTCGGGGGCGGCCAGCGCGGAGTCCAGCAGCCGGAGCAGCTGAGCAAGCAATCGGCGGACCGAGTCACCGTCCAGTACCTCGGTGGCGTAGTCGGCGTTGAGGCGCAGCCCGGCCGGCCGGCCCTCGCGGTGTGACTCGCCGACCGCCAGGGTGAGGTCGAACTTGACCGCGTCGGTGCCCACCGGCAGCGCAGTGGTGGTGAGTTCGGCGAAGTCCGGCCCTGCGCCGGTGCCCTCGCCCGCCTGCTGGGCGAGCAGCATGATCTGGAACAGTGGGTGTCTGGCCAGGCTGCGGGTCGGGTTGAGTTCCTCCACCAGGCGCTCGAACGGGACGTCCTGGTGGGCGAAGGCGGCGAGGTCGGACTCCCGTACCCGGCCGACCAGTTCGCCGAAGCCGGGGTCGCCGGAGACGTCGGTGCGCAGCACCAGGGTGTTGACGAAGAAGCCGACCAGGTCGTCGAGTGCTTCGTCGGTGCGGCCGGCCGTGGCGGAGCCGAGCGGGATGTCGGTGCCCGCGCCGAGCCGGGACATCAGGGTGGCCAGCGCCGCCTGCACCACCATGAAGACGGTGGCGTTCCGCTCCCGGGCGAAGGCGAGCAGCCGGGTGTGCAGCTCCGGTGTGCTGACGGCCGAGACGGCGGTGCCCTTGTGCGAGGGGACGGCCGGGCGGGGGCGGTCCAGCGGCAGCGGTACCTCGTCCGGGAGGCCGGCCAGGGCCTCGCGCCAGTGGGCGAGTTGCTGGCTGAGCAGGCTCTCGGGGTCCTCGTCGGTGCCGAGCAGTTCGTGCTGCCAGAGGGTGTAGTCGGCGTACTGGACCGGCAGTGGCTCCCAGTCGGGTGCGGTGCCGGTGCGGCGGGCCCGGTAGACGGTGGCCAGGTCGCGGACCAGCGGGCCGAGGGACCAGCCGTCGGTGGCGATGTGGTGCATCACCAGCAGCAACACGTGCTCGTGCTCGCCGAGTTGGAACAGGAAGGGCCGGATCGGCAGATCGGTGGTCAGGTCGAAGGCCAGGTTGCAGGCCGCGGCCAGTTCGGCAGTGAGGTTCTGCTCGGTGCAGGGGGTGACGGTCCAGACCGGGGCGACGTCCTCGATCGGCAGCACCCGCTGGTACGGCTGTCCGTCCGCCTCGCCGTAGGTGGTGCGCAGTGCCTCGTGGCGGTCGAGCACGTCGGTCAGCGCGAGGTGCAGTGCCTCGGTGTCCAACTCGCCGGTCAGGCGCAGCGCGTAGGGCAGGTTGTAAGCCGAGCTGGTGCCCGCGATCTGCTCGTAGAACCAGAGCCGGGTCTGCGCGTAGGAGAGCGGGATCACGAGGAGACCTCCTTGGTGCGGGCCCGCAGGGCCGGCCGGGCCCGGGTGGCGGTGGTCAGACGGCTGGTCAGATCGGCGACGGTGGGTGCCTCGAAGACGGCCTTGATGGTGAGTTCGGCGCTCATCACCGAGCGGACCCGGCTGATCAGGCGGGTGACCAGCAGCGAGTGGCCGCCGAGGTCGAAGAAGTTGTCGTCGATGCCGACGGTGTCCAGGCAGAGGATCTCGGCGTAGAGGCCGCAGAGCTTCTCCTCCCGCTCGTCGCGCGGGCCTCGGCCGACGGCTCGGGCGGTGTGGTCGGGGGCGGGCAGTGCGCGGCGGTCGAGCTTGCCGGTCGGGGTCATCGGCAGCGCGTCCAGCAGGACGACGGCCGAGGGGACCATGTACTCCGGGAGCCGCTCGGCGACGAAGGCGCGGACGGCGGCCGGGTCGACCGGGCGGTCCGTGACCACGTACGCGACCAGCCGCTTGTCACCGGGCTGGTCCTCGCGGACCACCACCGCCGACTGGCTGATGCCGGGGAACCTGCCGATGGCGGTGCGGACTTCGCCGGGTTCGACGCGGAAGCCGCGGATTTTGACCTGGTCGTCGGCGCGGCCGAGGAATTCGAGGGTGCCGTCGGGGAGCCAGCGGACGAGGTCGCC
>NZ_LMCT01000073.1:0-96436 GCF_001424875.1 Kitasatospora sp. Root107
CTGGCTATGTGCTCCTTAGAAAGGAGGTGATCCAGCCGCACCTTCCGGTACGGCTACCTTGTTACGACTTCGTCCCAATCGCTGGTCCCACCTTCGACGGCTCCTCCCCTTACGGGTTAGGCCACCGGCTTCGGGTGTTACCGACTTTCGTGACGTGACGGGCGGTGTGTACAAGGCCCGGGAACGTATTCACCGCAGCATGCTGATCTGCGATTACTAGCAACTCCAACTTCATGGGGTCGAGTTGCAGACCCCAATCCGAACTGAGGCCGGCTTTTTGGGATTCGCTCCGCCTCGCGGCATCGCAGCCCTTTGTACCGACCATTGTAGCACGTGTGCAGCCCAAGACATAAGGGGCATGATGATTTGACGTCGTCCCCACCTTCCTCCGAGTTGACCCCGGCAGTCTCCTGTGAGTCCCCATCACCCCGAAAGGCATGCTGGCAACACAGAACAAGGGTTGCGCTCGTTGCGGGACTTAACCCAACATCTCACGACACGAGCTGACGACAACCATGCACCACCTGTATACCGACCACAAGGGGGCGACTATCTCTAGCCGTTTCCGGTATATGTCAAGCCTTGGTAAGGTTCTTCGCGTTGCGTCGAATTAAGCCACATGCTCCGCTGCTTGTGCGGGCCCCCGTCAATTCCTTTGAGTTTTAGCCTTGCGGCCGTACTCCCCAGGCGGGGAACTTAATGCGTTAGCTGCGGCACCGACGACGTGGAATGTCGCCAACACCTAGTTCCCACCGTTTACGGCGTGGACTACCAGGGTATCTAATCCTGTTCGCTCCCCACGCTTTCGCTCCTCAGCGTCAGTAATGGCCCAGAGATCCGCCTTCGCCACCGGTGTTCCTCCTGATATCTGCGCATTTCACCGCTACACCAGGAATTCCGATCTCCCCTACCACACTCAAGCCTGCCCGTATCGAATGCAGACCCGGGGTTAAGCCCCGGGCTTTCACACTCGACGCGACAAGCCGCCTACGAGCTCTTTACGCCCAATAATTCCGGACAACGCTCGCACCCTACGTATTACCGCGGCTGCTGGCACGTAGTTAGCCGGTGCTTCTTCTGCAGGTACCGTCACTTGCGCTTCTTCCCTGCTGAAAGAGGTTTACAACCCGAAGGCCGTCATCCCTCACGCGGCGTCGCTGCATCAGGCTTTCGCCCATTGTGCAATATTCCCCACTGCTGCCTCCCGTAGGAGTCTGGGCCGTGTCTCAGTCCCAGTGTGGCCGGTCGCCCTCTCAGGCCGGCTACCCGTCGTCGCCTTGGTAGGCCATTACCCCACCAACAAGCTGATAGGCCGCGGGATCATCCTGCACCGCCGGAGCTTTCCACCAACCCCCATGCAGAGGAAGGTCATATCCGGTATTAGACCTCGTTTCCAAGGCTTGTCCCAGAGTGCAGGGCAGATTTCCCACGTGTTACTCACCCGTTCGCCACTAATCCACTCCGAAGAGCTTCATCGTTCGACTTGCATGTGTTAAGCACGCCGCCAGCGTTCGTCCTGAGCCAGGATCAAACTCTCCGTGAATGTCTNGTTCGCCACTAATCCACTCCGAAGAGCTTCATCGTTCGACTTGCATGTGTTAAGCACGCCGCCAGCGTTCGTCCTGAGCCAGGATCAAACTCTCCGTGAATGTCTGCAGGTAATCCTGCAACCACTYSSGWWGAGCGGCACGGCAACCACCGGAATAGGCGGCCCCGCGCACTGCGTCCTCGCTAGTGTTTTACTTCATAAAGGAATCTCCAACCCCAGATAATCTGAGGCCGGGGATGTCAACATATCTGGCGTTGACTTTTGGCACGCTGTTGAGTTCTCAAGGAACGGACACTTCCTTCGAGCCGCTTATCAGGCGGACCCTCCGTTGACTTTTGGCACGCTGTTGAGTTCTCAAGGAACGGACACTTCCTTCGAGCCGCTTATCAGGCGGACCCTCCGGGCGCTTCGTTCTTTCGTGTTYCRAGCTTATCAGAYGTTTTCCGCTCCGTTTTCCCGGAGTCTATTTCGTCTTTCGGCTTTTGCCTTTCGGCACTCCCGAACTCTACCAGAGCTATTCGGCCCGCTTTTCCCTCTCGAATATGCATCCGAATGGGCGCGTGACGAAGTGGCTCGTCAGGGTTTGGGGGTTCCGCTGTCCGGTGTGACCCGGTTTCAGCGACTCGGACTACGTTAGGGCACCGCGCAGGCTGCGTCAAACACAGTGGGGCCGGATCTGTCCAGATCCGGCCCCACATTGACTTCTCCGCAGCTCAACTGGCGTACGGTTTCAGCCAACTGACACTAGTTCGAGACCAGCTCGATCGCGGCCAGGTTGCGCTTTCCACGTCGCAGCACGAGCCAACGGCCGTGCAGCAGGTCCGAGTTGGCCGGTACGACCTCCTCGTCGGCGACCTTCGCGTTGTTCAGGTAGGCGCCGCCCTCCTTGATGGTGCGGCGGGCGCCGGAGCGACTGGGGGCGAGGCCGACCTCGACCAGCAGGTCAACCACGGGGAGCAGCTCGGTGACCGTTGCCTTCGGCACCTCGGCCAGGGCGGCGGCCAGGGTGGCCGGCTCCAGGTCGGCCAGGTCGCCCTGGCCGAAGAGGGCCTTCGACGCCGCGACCGCGCGGTCGTACTGGTCGGCGCCGTGCAGCAGGGTGGTGAGTTCCTCGGCCAGGGCCCGCTGGGCCAGCCGGGCCTGCGGGCGCTCGGCGGTCTCGCGCTCCAGCTCCTCGATCTCCGCCCGGGTGCGGAAGGAGAAGATGCGCAGGAAGTTCGAGACGTCCCGGTCGTCCGCGTTCAGCCAGAACTGGTAGAAGGCGTACGGGGTGGTCAGCTCCGGGTCCAGCCAGATCGTGCCGGACTCGGTCTTGCCGAACTTGGTGCCGTCGGCCTTGACGATGAGCGGGGTGGCAAGCAGGTGGACGGGCTTGCCCTCGGCCTTGCGGATCAGGTCGCTGCCCGCGGTGAGGTTGCCCCACTGGTCACTGCCGCCGGTCTGCAGGGTGCAGTTGTGGCGGCGGAACAGCTCCAGGTAGTCCATCCCCTGGAGGATCTGGTAGCTGAACTCGGTGTACGAGATACCGGCGTCGGAGTTCAGCCGCCGGGCGACCGCCTCCTTGGCGATCATGTTGTTGACCCGGAAGTACTTGCCCACGTCGCGCAGCAGGCTGATCGCCGACATCCCTGACGTCCAGTCCAGGTTGTTGACCATGCGGGCGGCGTACTCGCCCTCGAAGTCGAGGAACTTCGAGATCTGGCCACGCAGCCGGTCGACCCAGGCGGCCACCGTCTCGGGGTCGTTGAGCACACGTTCGGCGGTGGGCTTGGGGTCACCGATCAGGCCGGTGGCGCCGCCGACCAGGCCGAGCGGGAAGTTTCCGGCCTGCTGGATCCGGCGCATGGTGAGGATCTGGACCAGGTTGCCGAGGTGCAGGCTGGGCGCCGTCGGGTCGAAGCCGCAATAGAACGTGACCGGGCCGTCCGCGAACGCCTTGCGCAGTGCGTCCTCGTCGGTGGACAGGGCGATCAGCCCTCGCCACCGCAGCTCGTCGACGATGTCCGTCACGGTCACGCTTCTCCTTCGGTCGGGCGCCAGCTCCGCGCTCGGGCCCGTTCCGTCGGGCCCCGCATCTGGACGACTCCAGCGTGCTAGAGCCTACGCGGTCCCGGCCAGCGGGTTTTCGCGGTCCCCGCCCGGCGCACGGAAATTCCGTTGTTCGCAGCCCCGGCGCGGGTCACAGTGGAGTCCCGCCGAGCGGCGGACAGGTACTGGACGGGCGTGCCGTCGGCACGGTCCGCAGGGAGGTGGCCGAGGTGCGCAACACGCTGGTTCTGAACGCGAGCTATGAACCGCTGACGACGGTGTCTCTGAAGCGCGCCATCGTTCTGGTACTCCAGGACAAGGCCGTGGTCGAGCAGGCCCATCCGCTCGGTGTGGTGCGGGCGACCGGTATCTCGGTACCGGTGCCCCGGGTGATCAGACTCCAACGCTACGTCCGGGTGCCGTTCCGACAACGGGCCCCGTGGTCGCGGCGCGGTGTACTGGTCCGGGACCAGCACCTGTGCGCGTACTGCGGGCGACGGGCCACCACGGTGGACCACCTCCACCCGAAGTCGCGCGGTGGTGCCGACTCCTGGCTGAACACCGTCGCGGCCTGCGCGGAGGACAACCAGCGCAAGGCCGACCGGACGCCGGAGCAGGCCGGAATGCGACTGCTGCGGAAGCCGTTCGAACCTACGCCGGAGGCGACGCTGATGCTGGCCCTCGGGCTGCACCGCACTGAGATGAACGAGCTGGCGGCCTGGCTGCCGGCTGCGGCGGTGGCGTAACCGCTGCCCACGAGCTGGTGGGCCGACCCGGTCGGGGGACAGGTCGGCCCACCAGATTTTCCTACGTACCGTCAGCTCTTGGCCTGGAAGGCGCCCGCCACACCGAAGTTGGCCGAGTGCTCGGGCAGTACGACGACCTTGCCACCGCCGGTGAGCACCCGCCCGGAGGTCAGCAGTGAGCCGGTGCCCTGGGGGTAGCCGCCGCCCGCGGTCGCCCGGCCGTCGGTGACGGCGTAGCGGCTGAGGTGGGCGGGCTGGTCGAGGCGCTCGTCGCCGGACAGCAGCAGGGCGCCGTTCTCCACGCCGACCGGGACGGTCTTGCCCTTCTCGGCGACCGGGGTCTGCCAGCGCGGCTTACCGGTCGTCAGGTCGTAGGCGACGGCGGACGAGCGGCCGTCGGCTCCGGTCCGGGTGGTCAGCAGGGTCTGGTCCTGGAAGAAGACCGTCGGGATGGCGTCGAAGCTGCCCCGGGTGACGCCGAGCCGGCCGCCTTCGGCGGTGACCGGGATCTCGGCGGCCGGGTCGCCGGTGGCGCCCCAGGCGAAGATCCGGTCGTCGGCGGGCTGCTCCCCCGTGGTGAGCACCACGGCGGGCTCGGCGGAGAGCACGGTGACGGTCTTCGGCTGGTTGTTCAGCCCGCGCCACCAGTGCACCTTGCCGTCCTCGGCGTTCAGCGCGACCGCCTGGTCGGCGGGCGTGCTGTCGGCGCACGTGCTGTGCAGCAGTACGGTGTTGCCGCTCGCGCCGCCGCTCAGCGTGCAGAACTTGCCCTGGCCGCCGTACGTCCAGAGGTCCTTGCCGTCGGCGGCGGCCCAGGCGACGGCCTTGTCGTCGCCGACCGCGACCACCTTGTCGTTCAGCACCGCGACGTGGGCACCGTAGGTGTCCTTGGCGTCGGAGAGCGGCTTGGTCCAGTTGGCCTTGCCGGTCTTGCTGTCGACGGCGGAGACCAGGGTGCAGGCGCTCTTCGGGTCGGCCGAGACCCGGAACAGCGCGGCGCCCAGGCCCGCCGAACTGACGGTGGGTGAGAGTCCGCACGGGACGGCACCCTCGGCGGGCGGGGCGAGCGTCCAGGTGGGCTTGCCGTCGGCGAGCGCGTAGGCGTGCACGCCGGTGCTGTCGGCCCGGACCACGGCATCACCCAGCAGCCAGCTGCCGACCAGGGTGTCGTCGGCCCCGGCGGCCGGCGCGGTGGCGGGCTGGGCGGCCCACGCATTGGCGTGCGCGACGGTGAAGGTCTTCGGGATCTCGGCCGGACCGCCGGCCGCACCGCTGTCGGATTCGTCGGCGGTCACCATCACTCCGGCCGTGATCAGCACGGCCAACGCAGCGACGCCCGCGCCGGAGCGGATCAGCAGGGCGCGCTTGCCCGGCGCGTGCTCCCCGGAGATCACCGACGCGGCGAGGTCCTTCACCCGGTCGGCGGGTGACACCTTGCGGACCCGGTCGGCGGCGACGGCGGGCTCGGTCTCAGCGACCTCCTCGACCACGGGCACCGCCTCGACCGGCGCGGGCTCGAAGGACGGCGCGGGCTCGAAGGACGGGGGCTGCTCGTACACCTGGTAGGCGGGCGGCGCGTACAGCTGCTGCTCGTACCCGGCCTCGGCCTGCTGGTAGTACTGCTCGGGCTCGCGCTGCTGCGGCATCTCGGACTGCCACTGCTGCTGCTGTTCCTGATACCCGTAAGGCTGCTGTTCCTGGGTCGGGTACCAGCCCTGCTGGTAGTCGTAGCCGACCGGCTCCTGCCCGGCCGTGCCGGAGTGGTCCTGAGCCATACCGTTCCGTCCGTCCGACTGTTTTCTGCGGCAGCCAGCATCTCACGCCGGTCGGACCATCCCGTCCGGATCCGGAGCAATCGGGCATCTCACGGAGGATCAGGCCGGTCGGCCTCAGGCAGTGCGCAGCGCCTGGTCGATCCTGGCGGCCATGGTGAGGTCGAGACCGGTCAGGCCGCCCGCGCTGTGGGTGGAGAGGACGAACCGCAGGGTGCGCCAGCGGATGTCGATGTCGGGGTGGTGGTCGAGTT
The DNA here is from genome assembly GCF_001424875.1 of Kitasatospora sp. Root107. GTDB lineage: Bacteria > Actinomycetota > Actinomycetes > Streptomycetales > Streptomycetaceae > Kitasatospora. The sequence goes on from NZ_LMCT01000073.1 coordinate 6,350, forward strand.
CCTCGGCCGCCTCCGCCACCACCCCCACCACCGCGATCGCGGTGGGGAAGCTCGCGGTCTCGGCGGTCCGGACGATGGCCTCGCCCTCCCGGGTCCAGTCCGGGAGGGCGGCCAGGCCGGCCGTGATCTGATCGTCGGTCAGTCGCGTGCGGTTGCTCATGGGCTCAGCGTACGAGCGGGCGCACGCAGGGCGCTCAGCCGAGCAGCATTCGGGTCACCGCGACCAGCCCGACCGTGACGATCACCCCGCGCAGCGCGGGTGGCGGGAGGCGGCGGCCGACCTTGGCGCCGAGTTGGCCGCCGAGGGTGGAGCCGACCGCGATCAGCAGCACGGCGAGCCAGTCGATCTCCGAGGTGAAGAGGAAGAACACCGCCGCCACCGCGTTGACGATCAGCGCGAGCACGTTCTTGGCACCGTTGATCCGCTGCATGGAGTCCTGCAGCAGCATGCCCATCAGGGCCACCAGCAGGACGCCCTGGGCGGCACCGAAGTAGCCGCCGTAGATGCCGGTCAGGAAGACCCCGCCGAGCAGCAGCGGGCCGACCTCGGAGGTCGAACCGTCCCGCTTCCGGGCGGCCATCGCCCTGGCCACCCGGGGCTGGATCACCACCAGCACCAGGGCGAGCAGGATCAGCACCGGCACGATGGTGTCGAAGGCCGCGCTGGGCAGCTTGACCAGCAGGTACGCGCCGAGCAGTCCGCCGAGCAGCGAGGCGGTGCCCAGCCGGATCAACCGGCCGCGCTGGCCGGTGAGTTCGCGGCGGTAGCCGATCGCGCCGCTGAGCGTGCCCGGCACCAGGCCGATGGTGTTGGAGACGTTGGCGGTCACCGGTGGCACGCCGAAGGCGAGCAGCACCGGAAAGGTGATCAGGGTGCCGGATCCGACCACGGTGTTGATGGTCCCGGCGCCGACCCCGGCGAGCAGGACGGCGAGCCCCTCCCAGAGCGTCATGAGTACCCCAGTTTCTGGCCCGGTCCGGTACACGGCACGGGGGCTCGCGTCAGGACGGGGCCGAGCAGTTGTCGCCGCTGATCATGCATCAACAGGGCGGCCCGGGGCCAGAGGGTACGCGAACGGGCCTGCCTCCCGCTGGGAAGGCAGGCCCGTCGAGGGTCTACTCGGGGTCGAGCTTGGGGTACTCGCGGTTGGGCTCCACCCGGGGGCGGGCGGTGCCCTTGTCGGTGTCGACCGGGCGCGGTCCGGCCGGGCGGTCGACCTGGATCGGGGAGCTCGCCGGGGCGCCGGGGGCACCGCCGCCGGCCATGTTGCCGAACGCGCCGCCGATGCCCTTGAGCGCGTCGCCGATCTCGCTCGGGATGATCCAGAGCTTGTTGGAGTCGCCCTTGGCCAGCTCGGGCAGGGTCTGCAGGTACTGGTAGGCGAGCAGCTTCTGGTCGGCGTCGCCCTCGTGGATCGCCTCGAAGACCGTCCGGATCGCGGCGGCCTCACCGTCGGCGCGGAGCACCGCGGCCTGCGCCTCACCCTCGGCGGTCAGGACTGCTGCCTGCTTGTCACCCTCGGCCCGCAGGATGGCGGCCTGCCGGGCGCCCTCGGCGGTGAGGATGGCGGCGCGCTTGTCGCGGTCGGCGCGCATCTGCTTCTCCATCGAGTCCTGGATGGAGGTCGGCGGCTCGATCGCCTTGAGCTCGACCCGGTTGACCCGGATGCCCCACTTGCCGGTGGCCTCGTCGAGGACGCCGCGCAGCCCCGCGTTGATCACCTCACGGGACGTCAGGGTGGACTCCAGGTCCATCGAGCCGATGATGTTGCGCAGGGTGGTGACGGTGAGCTGCTCGATCGCCTGGATGTAGCTGGCCACCTCGTAGGTGGCGGCCCTGGCGTCGGTGACCTGGTAGTAGATCACCGTGTCGATGTTGACCACCAGGTTGTCCTGGGTGATCACCGGCTGCGGCGGGAAGGGGACCACCTGCTCACGCAGGTCGATCCGGTTGCGGACCCGGTCGATGAACGGGACCACGATGTTCAGGCCGGCGTTCAGCGTCCGGGTGTAGCGGCCGAAACGTTCCACGATGGCCGCACTGGCCTGCGGGATCACCTGGATCGTCTTGATCAGTGCGATGAAGGCCACCACGACCAGGACGACCAGCACGATAAGGACGGGTTCCACGCGTTCTCCCCTAGACGACCAGGGCGGTGGCGCCCTGGATTTCGACGACGTCGACCTGTTGACCCGGCTCGTAGACACTGCCGGGGTTGAGAGCCCGGGCCGACCAGATCTCGCCGTTCAGCTTGATCCGCCCGCCCTGCCCGTCGACCTGCTCCTGCACGATGGCGGTGGCGCCGGTCAGCGCGTCGATCCCGGTCCGCAGGCCGGGCCCCTGCTTCAACTGCCGGTACGCGATCGGGCGGACGAAAACCAGCAGTGCGACCGACACCCCCACGAAGATCAGGAACTGCCCCACCACCCCCACGCCGAGTGCGGCGGCACCGGCGGCCGCGCCGGCCCCGACCGCGAACATGGCGAACTCCGGCATCGCCGTGAGTACCAGCGGTATACCAAGACCGACGGCGGCCAGGAGCCACCAAATCCAGCTGTCCACGAAGTCCATCCTAGGGAGGTGAGGTCTCTCCCGGCGGAAAGTTCCCGCAGGTGGACGGGCGGAAACCGGCCGTACGTACGACCGGCCCCAGTTCAGTCCTGTTCCGGGCTGTTCAGTAGCGGGTTCAGCCGAGCGGCAGGCCCTGTGCGGACCAGCGGTCGCCGTGCCGCTCGAGGGTCAGCGGGAGGCCGAAGCAGAGCGACAGGTTGCGCGCCGTCAGCTCGGTGTCGATCGGGCCCGCGGTGAGCACCTTGCCCTGACGGATCATCAGCACGTGGGTGAAGCCGGGCGCGATCTCCTCGACGTGGTGGGTCACCATCGCCATCGCCGGGGCGAACTCGTCCTGGGCCAGCGCGCCGAGCCGACGGACCAGGTCCTCCCGGCCGCCGAGGTCGAGACCGGCGGCGGGCTCGTCCAGCAGCAGCAGCTCGGGGTCGGTCATCAGGGCGCGGGCGATCATGGTGCGCTTGCGCTCGCCCTCGGACAGCGTGCCGAACTTGCGGGCCACGAAGTCCGCCATGCCGAGGCGGTCGAGCAGGGCCAGCGCGCGGGACTCGTCGGTGGTCTCGTACCGCTCGTTCCAGGTGGCGGTCATGCCGTACGCGGCGGTCAGCACCGTCTGCAGCACGGTCTGCTCGGCCGGCAGCTTGTCCAGCAGCGAGGCGCTGGCCAGGCCGATCCGCTGGCGGAGCTCGAAGACGTCGACCGCGCCGAGCTTCTCGCCCAGTACGGCGGCCGCACCGGTGCTCGGGAAGAGATAGGTGGAGGCGACCTGGAGCAGGGTCGTCTTACCGGCGCCGTTCGGGCCCAGGATCACCCAGCGCTCGCCCTCGGAGATCGACCAGGAGACCTGATCGACCAGCGCGCGCCCCTCCCGGACCACGGAAACGTCCACCAGCTCCAGCACGTCGCTCATGCCTACGCCTTCCCCAATGCAGAAAATTCGGCCGCCCGAGGGCCTTTGCGCGCGCGGGTCCTCGGGGTGCGGTCCACTCGTGTCGACAGTCGGCTGCGGGCGGGCAGCCTACCCCGGGGGCCGGGTAAGGCTCGGAGGGGGTGCGCCGCTCACAGCACAGGCCAAACCTACGCCACGCGGATGGCCGTACTTTCCGTAGGCTGGCCGGATGCCAGCTTCAACCACTGACAATCCGTACGAAGAGCCGCGCTCCGGGCGGCTGACCGCGTGGGGCAACGCGCTGCTCGGCGGCTTCACCTCTCCCGACCACGCCGCCGAGGCCCTGGTCGGCACCGACGAGAGCCACCGGTTCACCGGCCTGCCCGGCGACGCCGACGGCGAACTGCACAGCCCGGCCTGGGCCCTGGGTCGGCTCCGCGCACTCGGCGCCACCGGCCTCCGGCTGGCCCGGCCCGCCCCCGGCCACCCGCTCGGCCTGACCGGCCCCGCCCCCTTCAACGCAGCCGCACTGGCCGCCGGCGAAGCCGTGCTCGCGGTCGGCCTGCCGATCGGCTTCGTCCCCGAGGTGGAGGTGTACGGGCCCGAGGGCGACCAGGGCGTCCGGGTGCTCTGGCACTGCTCGACCGTCAACGAGGCCCCGCCCGCTGACGTCCCGTCACTGCACGAGGCGGAGCGCGAACTCGCGGAGGGCCTGCGGGAGACCACCCTGCTGCTCAGCAGACTGGACGTCGCCGGGGCCGGCCCCGAAGCCGTCCGCGCCCTCACCGAATGGCGCCGCCGCGGCCACACCGAGCTGCTCGCCCCCGGCTACCCCCCGCGCGCCGTCCGGGTCCTGGAGTCCGCCCGGCAGATCACCGCCCTGCTCTCGATCGCCCTCGGCGGCCACGGCGCAGCGGTCAGCGCCTCCGAGATGGCCGCCCGCCGCGAGATCCTCGCCCCCCTCGGCCGCACCGCCCGCCGGGCGACGGCGGCGGCCTACAACGCCCTGGTCGACGAGCCCCGCGGCTGAGCTACGGGCACCAGCCACCAGGGGCTCGGGGAACTGCGACGCCGACCCTTGCAAGGTGATCCGCACGTAAATGGCCAGGCACTTTCGCAGTGACCCGCACGCCAGATCTCCTCGCCCCGCGGCGGAGCCGCAAGTCAGCAGAGCCCCGAGCCCCTGGATAGTGCAACCGAGCGCCCTGCAAAGAAGCTAAGCCTGGTTGTTGCGGACCGCCCAGAGCGCGGCCTGGGTGCGGTCCGCGAGGTCGAGCTTCATCAGGACGTTGGACACATGGGTCTTGACGGTCTTTTCGGACAGGTGCAGCGCCCGCGCGATCTCCCGGTTGGAGCGCCCGTCCGCGATGTGCGAGAGCACCTCGCGCTCACGTTCCGTCAGCGTCCCGCCCCGGCCCTTCGGGGCGCGTGGGGTGTCGTCGGAGAGCAGGGCGGCGGCCAGCTCCGGCTGGAGCAGGACGTGGCCCGCGTGCACCGAGCGGATCGCCCCGGCCAGCGCCTCCGGGTCCACGTCCTTGTAGACGTACCCGGCGGCGCCGGCCCGGAGCGCGGGCACCATGGTCCGGTGCTCGGTGAAGCTGGTGACGATCAGCACCCGGGCCGCACTCCCCCGCTCCTTGAGCAGCTTGAGCGCCTCGATCCCGTCCACCCCGGGCATCTTCAGGTCCATCAGCACCACGTCGGGCCCGAGCGCCTCCGCCTTCTCGACACCCTCGGCACCGTCCGCGGCCTCGCCGACCACCTCGATGTCGTCCTGGACCTCCAGGAAGGTGCGCAGCCCTCGCCGCACCACCTGGTGGTCGTCCACCAGCAGGACGCGGATCGGTGACGTGGTGTCAGGCACCGGGTACCTCCAGCTCGATGGCGGTCCCCTGGCCGGGGGCCGATTCCAGGGACAGCGTCCCGCCGACTGCGGCCGCGCGGTCCCGCATGGAGACCAGCCCGAGGTGCCGGCCCTCCCGGCGGACGGTCTCCGGATCGAAGCCGCGTCCGTCGTCGTGCACCCGCAGCCGGGCGCCCCGCGCGGCCGTACCGGTCAGGGTGACCTCGACGAGCTTCGCGCCGGAGTGCCGCAGGGCGTTGTGCAGGGCCTCCTGAGCGATCCTCAGCACCGCGGCCTCCTGCCCGGGCGGCAGCGTCCGGACGCCGTCCGAGCTGAACCGGACCTCCGCCGTGTGGGCGCGGTCGAGCACCTGGGCCTGCGAGGCCAGGGTGGCCACCAGACCGTCCTCGTCGAGGGCGGCGGGCCGCAGCTCGATCACCACGGTGCGCAGTTCGTCGGCGGCCTCGGCGGCCAGCCGGGCCACCTCGGCGAGTTCGGCCCGGGCCCGGGCCGGGTCGCGGTCGACCAGGGTGGCGGCGGCCTTGGCGGTGAGGCGGAGCGAGAACAGCTTCTGGGCGACCGCGTCGTGCAGGTCATGGGCGATCCGGGCCCGCTCCCCGGCCAGCGTGAGCTCGCGGCTGCGCTCGTACAACCGGGCGTTGCCGAGCGCTATCGCGGCGTGCGCGGCGAGGATCCGCAGCAGCTCCTCGTCGTGGGCGGTGAAACCGCCCACCTTGTTCGCCAAGAAGACCGCCCCGAGGATCTCCGTCCCGTCCACGATCGGCATCCCGAGGAAGTCGCTCATGTCGGGGTGTGCGTCCGGCCAGCCCTCGAAGTCGGGGGCGCGACGGACGTCGTCCAGCCGGGTCGGGGTGAGCTGGTGCAGCATCGCGGCCAGGACGCCGTGCTGGCGGGGCAGCGGGCCGATCGCCTTCCACTGCTCGTCGGTGACGCCGTCCACCACGAACTGGGCGAAGCCGCCGTGGTCGTCCGGCACGCCGAGGGCGGCGTACTGGGCGCCGAGCAGGGCCCGGGCCTCGGCGGTGATCCGGCGCAGCACCTCACGGACCTCGAGGTGGCGGCTCATCGCCAGAACGGCGCTGCTGACGGCCTCGATCCCGCTCAGGGAGGGGTCGCAGGGGGACGGTTCGGCTGGCATGCCCCCACGCTACCTGCGGGCCCCTGACCGGGGCATGGGGCAGCAGGCTTAGGCCCTGAGGACTAGCCGCGCTGCATCACCTCGGGTTCGTGGCGGCGCTGCAGCCGGTTGACCAGCAGACCGAGCAGCCCCGCAAAGGCCAGCAGGACAAGCCAGTTGAGGATCAGTGTCCCGACCGAGTGGGTCCACAGCGGGTCGGTGCCCGGCGCCACCGGGGAGATCCCGGCCAGGTCGAGCGTGTTGCCTGCGGCGGCGACGCCCCAGCGGGCGGGCATCAGCCAGGCGAACTGTTCCAGCCCCGGCTCGTCGTAGACCTGGAAGACCGCGCCGGTGAAGACCAGCTGGACGATGGTGAACATCACCAGCAGCGGCATGGTCTTCTCCGCCGTCCGGACCAGGGCCGAGATCACCAGGCCGACCATCATCGCGACGAAGCCGAGCAGGGTCAGGCCGACGGCCATCTCGACCGCCGGGGCGCCGGTGATCAGCAGACCGCGCTCGGGGAGTTCGCGCAGGCCGAAGCCGACGGCGGAGATCAGCCCGCCCTGCAGCACGCTGACCGCACCGAGCACGGTCACCTTGGACATCAGGTACGCGGAGCGGGACAGGCCGGTGGCCCGTTCCCGTTCGTAGATCGGCCGTTCCTTGATCAGCTCGCGGACCGAGTTGGCCGCCCCGGCCAGGCAGGCGCCGACCGCGAGCACCAGCAGGATCATCCGGGCCCCGGCGTTCTGGGCCGGGCCTGCGCAGTCCACCAGCCCACAGCTGTCCGGGATCAGCGCGCTCACCCCGCCGAGCACCAGCGGCAGCAGCAGCGAGAGGGCCAGGAAGCCCCGGTCGGCGCCGATCACCGCGAGGTAGCGGCGGACCAGGGTCCACAGCTGGGAGCGCCAGCGCTGCGGCTTGGGCGGCTCGGTCCTCGGCCGGTCGACCGGCAGCACCGGCAGCGGGGTGGCGGCCGAGTCGGCGGAGTACTCCAGGTGGTGCGGGGAGCTGCGGTAGCGGCCGGCCCAGTCGTGGTCGGGGTGGTTCTCGAAGGCCTGGAAGACGTCGGCCCAGCTCTGGTAGCCGAAGAAGTACAGCGCCTCGTCCGGCGGCCCGAAGTAGGCCACCGAACCACCGGGGGCAAGCACCAGCAGCCGGTCGCAGAGCGCCAGTTCGGCCACCGAGTGGGTCACCACCAGGACGGTGCGGCCGTCGTCGGCGAGCTTGCGCAGGGTCTGCATCACCTCGCGGTCCATACCCGGGTCCAGACCCGAGGTGGGCTCGTCCAGGAAGATCAGCGAGGGCTTGGTGAGCAGTTCGAGGGCGACCGAGACCCGCTTCTGCTGGCCACCGGAGAGGGTACTGATCCGGCTGTCGGCGCGCTGCTCGAGCCGCAGCTCGTACAGCACCTCGTCGATCCGGCGTTCGCGCTCGACCGCCTCGGTGTCGCCGGGGAAGCGCAGCTCGGCGGCGTAGCGCAGCGCCGTACGGACCGTCAGCTCGTGGTGCAGGATCTCCGACTGCGGCACCAGGCCGATCCGGGACCGCAGCTCGGCGAACTGCCGGTAGAGGTCGCGCCCGTCGTACAGCACCTGGCCCTGGTCGGCCGGGCGGTAGCCGGTCAGCGCGCGCAGCAGGGTGGACTTGCCGGATCCGGACGGGCCGACCACGGCCACCAGCGACTTCTCCGGGACGGTGAAGCCGACGTCCCGGAGCAGGGTCCGGCGGCCGCCCCGGTGCGGGACCTCGACGCTCAGGTGCCGGGCCGAGAAGGTGACCGCGCCGTCGTCCACGTACTCCTGGAGCTGACCGCCGATCAGCGCGAAGGAGGACCGGCCGACGGTCAGCCGGTCCTGCTCGCCGACCAGGGCGCGCTGCACCGGCTGGCCGTTCAGGAAGATCCCGTTGTGGCTGCCCAGGTCGACGATCTCCCAACGGCCGTCCGGGAGTTGGCGCAGCTCGGCATGGTGCCGGGAGATCTGCAGGTCGGCCAGCACCACGTCGTTGTCCAGCGCCCGGCCTATCCGAATGGTCCGGGTGCTCGGCGCGAGGGCACGGATCACGGTGGGCGCGGAGCGGTCGCGCTGCGCCGGGAAGGCGGCGGGCGGAAACCCGGCGGGCGGGGCGGGCGGCACGGCCGGGGCGGCCGGCGGAAAGGCGGCGGCCGGGAACGGGCTGGGGGTGCTGCGCCCGGTGATCGCGGCGTGCCAGGGCACCGGCGGCAGCACCGGCGTGGTCGGCACCGGCGCGGCCACCGGGGCCCGGACGGTCAGCCGGGGGCCGCTGGCGACGCTGCCGAGCCGGATCTCGGTACCGGGGTGCAGAGGCACCTGCCGGGCCCGCACACCCTGGGCGAAGGTGCCGTTGGTGCTGTCGTGGTCGGTGAGCAGCCAGCCCCCGTCCCGATGGGCCAGGGTGGCATGCCGCCAGGAGACCCGGGCGTCCTCGGACCGGAGGTCCGCCGCCGGGTCGCGGCCGATCAGATAGGTACGGTCCGGGTCCAGGGCCAGCTGCTGCCCATCGATCTCCACTACGAGTTGCGGCACTCTCCGCCTGCCCCTGCTGGTACTGACAACTGACGGCCCGCCATCCTTCCAGGTACGGACGCGAAGCACTATCCGCGCGGGTCGGAGCGGGTCCAGCCAGTAGTCCAGAGGGCGGACGCCGTTGCGGTACTGGTCGAACGGCCCGGTAGCGTGGGTTGCACCATGAACGCTGCGCCCCTCCCCCCGCTGCCCCGGTCGTACGACGACGAGCGCACCTTGCTGGTCAAGGTCTTCGGCAAGGACCGCCCCGGTATCACCGCAGGGCTGTTCAGCACGCTCGGTGACTTCGGTGTGGACGTGATCGACATCGAGCAGATGGTCACTCGTGGCCGGATAACGCTGTGCGCCCTGGTGGCCACCCCGGCCGGCGGGCCCGGCGCCGAGGGTGCGCTGCGCTCCACCGTGCACCGCTGGGCGGAGGAGCTGAAGCTCCAGGCCGAGATCATCTCCGGCACCGGTGACAACCGGCCGCGCCGCGAGGGCCGCTCGCACGTCACGGTGCTCGGTCACCCGCTGACCGCCACCGCCGTCGCCGCCCTGACCGGCCGGATCACCGAGGCGGGCGGCAACATCGACCGCGTCTTCCGGCTGGCCAAGTACCCGGTGACCGCGGTCGAACTGGCCGTCTCCGGGGTGGCGACCGAGGAGCTGCGGGTGGTGCTGGCCCTGGAGGCCGCCGCCCAGCAGGTGGACATCGCGGTGGTCCGGGCCGGTCTGGAGCGCCGGGCCAAGCGGCTGGTGGTGATGGACGTCGACTCGACCCTGATCCAGGACGAGGTGATCGAGCTGTTCGCCGCCCACGCGGGCTGTGAGCAGGAGGTCGCCGAGGTGACCGCCGCCGCGATGCGCGGCGAGCTGGACTTCGCCGAGTCGCTGCACGCCCGGGTGGCCCTGCTGGCCGGTCTCGACGCCGCGGTGACCGAGAAGGTCCGCGCCGAGGTCCGGTTCACCCCGGGCGCCCGCACCCTGGTCCGTACGCTGCGCCGACTGGGCTTCCAGGTGGCCATCGTCTCCGGCGGGTTCACCCAGGTCACCGACCATCTGGTCGAGCAGCTCGGGCTGGACTTCGCGGCCGCCAACACCCTCGAGGTGGTGGACGGGAAGTTCACCGGCCGGGTCATCGGCGAGATCGTCGACCGGGCGGGCAAGGCCCGCTGGCTGGAGCGCTTCGCCGAGCAGGCCAAGGTGCCGCTGGAGCAGACCGTGGCGATCGGCGACGGCGCCAACGACCTCGACATGCTGAACGCGGCCGGGCTCGGCGTCGCCTTCAACGCCAAGCCGGTGGTCCGCGAGGCCGCCGACACCGCGGTCAACGTCCCGTTCCTGGACACCGTCCTCTACCTGCTCGGCATCACCCGCGAAGAGGTCGAGGCGGCCGACGAGCTGGACGGCACCCCGACCGACGAGTAGTCCGGACGGCGGCGGCAGCAGCCTGCCGGGCCACCGCCGCCGTCCGGTCGATCAGTCCTCGTGCGGGGTGTGCAGGGTGTCCAGCCGGGCGACGCCGGGCTCGACGGACTTCCAGGAGCCGGTGAAGCCCAGGACCGCGATCGCGGCGGTCGGGAAGCCGCCGTTCTGAAGGCGGGTCAGCGCCTCCGGGTCGCCCTGGTCGCCGGCCAGGATCTGGGTCAGGCCGAGGACGCCCGGGTTGTGGCCCACCAGCACGACGTCCCGGTACTCGTCGGGGGTCTCCTGGAGCACCGCGATGATCTCGCCCGGGCTGGCATCGTAGACGCGGTCCTCGTAGACCGTCTTGCGCGCGCGCTTGGGCAGTTCGTGCACCGCGAGCTTCCAAGTCTCCCTGGTCCGCAGCGCGGTGGAGCAGAGCACGTAGTCGGGGTTGATGCCCGAGTCGGTCAGCCAGCGGCCGGCGTCCGGAGCCTGCAGGCGGCCGCGGTCGGCCAGCGGCCGCTCGTGGTCGTCCACCTGGTTCGGCCAGTCGGCCTTGGCGTGGCGGAGAACGATGATCCTGCGAAGGGTGTCGGCGCTCATACCCCGAGCTTTCCAGAAAACCGCCCATCGGGCGCGGCGCTCAGCGGCGCTGCCACTCCCAGGGGTGGTCGGGTCAGCCGAAGCCGTTCGCGACGGTGGCGATCACGGAGACCAGCACCACGATGGCGGCGATCACGCCGAGCAGCTGGAGCAGCTTCTTCTGGCCGTCCGGGGGGTTCGGTTCGAGTACGGGCATGGTCAGCAGTCTCGCATCCGTTTACCTGCGGGCCCGCCGCCGGGTCAGGCCTAGAGGGTCAGGCTTCGTCCTCGATGTGCCTGGCCTGCCCGGCGCGCAGGCCGACGGCCATCTGCGGGATCAGCAGCAGTGCCAGGAAGCCGAGCGGCAGGTACCACTGCCCGGTGGCCTGGTAGATGGTGCCGACCAGGATCGGGCCGGGGATGGAGATCAGGTAGCCGAGGCTCTGCGCGAAGGCGGAGAGCTGGGCCACCCCGCCGGGCGTCCGGGCGCGCAGGCCGATCATGGTGAGGGCGAGCGGGAAGGCGCACATCGACAGGCCGACCAGGCAGGCCCAGAGCCAGGAGGCGGTGCCCGCCGCGAAGGCCAGGCCGGTGTAGCCGAGGATGCCGCACAGGGCCAGCACGACCACGAAGAGGCCCTGCTCACCACGCCGGACGGCCAGGTTCGGCAGGATGAACGAGGCCGGCACGCTGATCACCATCACCAGCGCGAGCAGCACCCCCGAGCTGCCGGCCGAGACCCCGGCGTCCTGGTAGATGGTGGGCAGCCAGCCCATGGTGGCGTACGCGCTGGTGGCCTGCAGGCCGAGGAAGAGGGCCAGCGCCCAGGCCGTCCGGCTGCGCAGGATCGGCAGCTTGGCGGCCGGGGCCGCGCTCGCCGAGGCGCCGGAGCGGTCCCGCCGCAGGAACAGCGTGACCAGCCAGATCAGCAGGCCGCCCACCGCGAGCAGGCCCCAACTGCCCAGGCCCTCGCGCCAGTTCCCGCCGAGCGCCTTGGTCAGCGGGACGGTGGCGGCGGCCGCGGCGGCAGTGCCGACCGAGAGCGCCATCGAGTACAGGCCGATCATCGGGCCGACCCGGTCCGGGAAGTACCGCTTGATCACCACCGGGATCAGCACGTTGGAAACCGCGACGCCGGCCAGCGCGACGGCGGTCAGCAGCAGGAAGACCCCCGTGCCCCCGGCGAACGAGCGGGCCAGCACGCCGAGCGCGATCGCCCCCATCCCGGCGGTGACCACCACCGTCGGCCCGAACCGGCGGGACAGCGCCGGGGCGGCCAGGCCGAACAGCGCGAAGCAGAGCGAGGGCACCGCGGTGAGCAGCCCGGCCACCGTGCCGCTCATGTGCAGGTCCACCCGAACCTGGTCGAGCAGCGGGCCGAGGCTGGTGACCACCGGACGCAGGTTGAGCGCGGCCACCGCGATGGCCAGCGCGAGCAGCCATCCGAGGTGCCTGCGGGCGGGGTGGACGGCGGGCAACGCGGCCTGGACGGGCAGGTCGGTGGTGGTCTCTGCTGCGGTGGGCATGCGCCCCATCATAGAATGATGGGATGAATTTACGCACCCCGCTATCCTGAACCTGTCCTTCCCAGCTGAACAGGGAGTCCGATGGCACTGTCGACCACTCGCCGTACCCCGCTCTCCGACCAGGTGATCGCCCAGATCCGGGCTCAGATCACCTCCGGCGAGTGGCCGGTCGGCTCCCGGATTCCCACCGAGGCGGCCCTGGTCGAGCAGCTCGGGGTGGCCCGCAACACCGTCCGGGAGGCCGTCCGGGCGCTGGCCCACAACGGGCTGCTGGACATCCGGCAGGGCTCGGGCACCTACGTGCTGGCCACCAGCGAACTGGCCGGGGTGATGCACCGTCGGTTCGCCGACGCCGACCAGGACCAGGTCGCCGAGCTGCGCTCGATGTTGGAGACCTCGTCGGCCGGGCTGGCGGCCGCCCGCCGCACCCCGCGCGACCTGGAGTTGCTGGAGACCGCGCTGGCCCGCCGGGAGGCCGCCTGGCACTCCGGTGTGGCCGAGGACTTCGTGCAGGCCGACGCCGCCTTCCACCAGGCCGTGGTGGCGGCCGCGCACAACGACGTGATCGCGGCGGTGTACGCGGACCTCGGCGAGGTGCTGCGGGCCCACCTGCGGCACGACGTCGGCCCCGAGCTGATCGCCGACCGGTACGTCGGGCACGGCGGCATCCTGGACGCCGTACGGGCCAGGGACGCCGCCCGGGCCTCGGTCGAGGCGGGCCGGGCGATCGGCATGTGCGGCGACTGAACGAGAGAGAGGGGGTACGGGGCCGAAGCCCCGTACCCCCTCTGCCGACGAAGCGTCAGGCACCGATCGCGTGCAGCCCGCCGTCGACGTGGATGATCTCGCCGGTGGTCTTCGGGAACCAGTCCGACAGCAGCGCGACCACGCCGCGACCGGTCGGCTCCGGGTCCGTGAGGTCCCACTTCAGCGGCGAACGGTCCTCCCAGGTGGCGGCCAGGTCGGGGAAGCCCGGGATGGACTTGGCGGCCATCGAACCGATCGGGCCGGCCGAGATCAGGTTGCAGCGGATGTTCCGCTCACCGAGGTAGCGCGCCAGGTACCGGTTGGTCGACTCCAGGGCGGCCTTGGCCGGGCCCATCCAGTCGTACTGCGGCCAGGCGTACTGCGCGTCGAAGGTCAGGCCGACCACCGAGCCGCCGTCCTGCATCAGCGGGAGCAGCGCCGTGGTGAGCGACTTCAGCGAGAAGGCCGAGACCTGCATCGCGGTCGCCACCGACTCCCACGGGGTGTTCAGGAAGTTGCCGCCGAGCGCGTCCTGCGGGGCGAAGCCGATCGAGTGGACGATGCCGTCCAGGGTCGGCAGGTGCTCGCGGACCTGGTCGGCGATGCCGGCCAGCTGCTCCTCGCTGGAGACGTCCAGCTCCAGGGTCTGCACCGGCTTCGGCAGCTTCTTGGCGATCCGAGCGGTCAGGCTCGGCCGCGGGAAGGCGGTGAGGATGATCTCCGCGCCCTGCTCCTGGGCCAGCTTCGCGGTGTGGAAGGCGATGGAGGACTCCATCAGCACACCCGTGATCAGGATGCGCTTGCCCTCGAGAATTCCACTCATGTTCAGTGACCCATGCCCAATCCGCCGTCGACGGGAATGACGGCTCCGGTGATGTATGCGGCCTCGTCGGAGGAGAGGAAGCGCACCGCGGACGCGACCTCGGCGGGCGCGGCGTAACGGCCGAGCGGCACGCCCGAGACGATCTCCTTGCGGCGCTCCTCGCTGAGCACCGCGGTCATGTCGGTGTCCACGAAGCCGGGGGAGACCACGTTGACGGTGATGTTGCGGGGTCCGAGCTCCCGGGCCAGCGAGCGGGCGAAGCCGATCAGGCCGGACTTGGAGGCGGCGTAGTTGGCCTGGCCGGGCGAGCCGAGCAGGCCGACCACCGAGGAGATCAGCACGACGCGGCCCTTCCGGGCCCGCATCATCTTGGCCGAGGCCCGCTTGACCACCCGGAAGGTGCCGGTGAGGTTGGTGTCCAGGACGGAGGTGAAGTCCTCCTCCGTCATGCGGAGCAGCAGGGTGTCCTTGGTGATCCCCGCGTTCGCGACCAGGACCTCGACCGGGCCGTTGGCGGCCTCGATCTCGGTGAAGGCGGCGTCCACCTGCGCGGCGTCGTTGATGTCGCAGCGGACGGCGATGGCCTGGTGCTTGGCCAGCTCCTCGGGCAGCTCGCCGGAGCGGCTGGTGATGGCGACCTTGTCGCCCGCCTCGGCGAAGGCCAGGGCGATCGCGAGGCCGATGCCCCGGTTACCTCCGGTGACGAGAACCGAGCGGCTCACGGACACACCTCTCTCCGTAGTAGACCTGCGGCCGCAGACCGGCACGTAGGGTGCGGGTCGGGCCGCTTGGGTACGCGGTGCGCGCGTACGCACTGTGACGCTATCGGTCGTTTCCGGCCAGCGACGAATCCGGCTCCCACAGGTACGTCCGGCCCGAACTGTCGCATCCCGACAATGCGTGCACCCACCGAAGTCCGGACGAACCGCCCACGCCGGACGGGAACACCCGCCGCGCCGAAGCCGTTGGCCACGTGGGCCAGGTACCGGCCTCCACGGACCGAGAGCGAAGAAGAGACGGATGAGCGAGCGACGACCCGGCAGCCGCAAGACCCTGCTGGCACTGGCCGCCCTGACCGCAGCGGCCGGCGCCGCCGCATGGGCGTTCCGTGAAGTACCCGCCTCTTTCGGCCGTCGGCCGGACGCGGCCGACCCCCGGGTGCGCAACTCCCCGCAGTTCCGGGACGGAGTCTTCCACAACGCCCCGTCCGAGCTGGCCAGGCCCACCCCGGAGACGCCGGTCAACCGCGACACCCTCCGCCGGATGCTGTTCGAGCGGCACGGCAAGCCGAGCGGTCCGGTGCCGCTGGCCCAGTTCGAGGGCGGTGCGCACCGCCCGGCCGCCGAGGGGGTGGAGATCACCTGGTTCGGCCACGCCTCCGCGCTGGTCGAGGTGGAGGGCAGCCGGGTGCTGCTCGACCCGATCTGGAGCGACCGCTGCTCACCGTCCGGGCACATCGGCCCGAAGCGGCTGCACCCGGTGCCGGTCGAGCTGGAGGAGCTGCCGCCGGTGGACGCGGTGCTGATCTCGCACGACCACTACGACCACCTGGACATGGCCACCGTCCAGCGGCTGACGGCGGCTCAGTCCGCCCCGTTCGCGGTGCCGCTGGGCATCGGCGGCCACCTGCGCCGCTGGGGCGTGCCGGAGCACCGGATCATCGAGCTGGACTGGGACGAGACCTGCACGCTCGGCGACCTGACGCTGACGCTGACCTCGGCGCACCACTTCTCCGGCCGGGGCACCACCCGCAACACCACGCTCTGGGGCTCCTGGGTGATCGCCGGGCCGAGCCGCAAGGTCTACTACACCGGCGACTCGGGCTACTTCGAGGGCTACCGGAAGATCGGCGAGCAGCACGGCCCGTTCGACGCCGCGCTGGTCCAGATCGGCGCGTACGACCAGGCCTGGGCCGACATCCACATGACTCCGGAGGACGCCGTCCGGGCGCATCTGGAGCTGCGGGCCGAGCTGCTGGTGCCGGTGCACTGGTGCACCTTCGACCTGGGCCTGCACCCGTGGGCCGAGCCGATCGAGCGGCTGCTCGCGGAGGCCAAGCAGCAGGCGGTGCCGATCGCGGTGCCCCGGCCGGGTCAGCGGGTGGACGTGGACAACCCGCCGGAGCTGGACGGCTGGTGGGAGTCGGTGGCCTGAGGCCGGTCGGCCTGAACGGCGCCACCGGTAACGGAACTGTGTAGACCCGCCCCCGGCGGAGCGGCCCGGGGACGGGTCGGGCCAAGATGTCCGCCATGAACGAGTACGGGGGACCGTCGGGCGGCAGCGGGCCGGGCACCTTGGTGGCCGGCCGCTACCGCCTGCACGAGCGGCTGGGCCGGGGCGGCATGGGCACCGTCTGGCGGGCGACCGACGAGCGGATGCGCCGTCAGGTCGCGGTCAAGGAGCCCACCCTGCCGGAGGGCGTCGACGACCTGCACCGCGCCGAGCTCTGCCGGCGGATGGAGCGGGAGGCCCAGGCCGCCGCCGGGCTGCGGCATCCGGGCATCGTCCGGGTGCACGACATCGAGACGGTCGACGGCCTGCCGTGGCTGGTGATGGAGCTGATCGACGGCGAGAGCCTGGAGAGCCGGCTGGACTCCGGCACCATGAGCGTGGCCGAGGCCGCGTCGATGGGCCGTCAGATCGCCGCCGCCCTGGCCGTGGTGCACGCCGCCGGGGTGGTGCACCGGGACGTCAAACCGGCCAACATCATGCGCACTCCGGCCGGCGAGTTCGTGCTCACCGACTTCGGCATCGCACAGGTCGAGGACGCCGTCGCCCTCACCCGGACCGGCCTGGTGGTCGGCTCGGTCCCCTACCTCTCCCCCGAACGCGCCGCCGGCCTGCGGCCCGGCCCGCCCGCCGACCTGTGGGCGCTCGGCCTGGTGCTGTACGAGGCCGTGGAGGGCGTGCACCCGTACCGCCGGCAGTCCAGCCAGGGCACCCTGGTGGCGATCGTCCAGGACCCGCTGCCCGAGCCCCGGCGGGCCGGTGCGCTGACCACCGCGCTGACCGCCCTGCTGGCCCGCGACCCGGACCGGCGGCCGACCGCCGCCGCGGCGGAGCGGCTGCTCACCCTCCCGTCGGCGGTGCCGACCCCGACCACGGTCGTCGGGCCCGCCCCGACCGTGCGGCTCAGGGTGGCCGCGGTGAAGAACCGGAAGAAGCTGCTGCCGGTCGGCGCCGCCCTGGCCGTCCTGGCGGCGGCGGGCGCTACCGCCTGGCTGCTGCTGGACGGGCCGCCCGCGCCGGTCAGCGTGCCGGGCGGCTACCGCGCGCACAGCTACGAACCGCTCGGCCTGGGCATCGCGGTCCCGGAGGGCTTCAGCGCGAGCTACGGGGCCAAGGAGGCGAACTGGTCCAGCCCCGACAGCCGGACCCAGATCCAGGTCAAGGACGAGGGCAAGGCGAGCAGGACCGCCGAGGAGTACGCGCGGGACCGCCTGGAGGTGCTGAAGCAGGGTCAGGGCACGCTCTGCGGCGACAAGGTGAAGGTGCCTGACTACTTCCACGTCGAGGTGGTCCACCAGCCGCAGTCGGTGCTGCACGGCGACCTCGACGCCTCCGAGATCCAGTACCGCTACAACACCCGGGCCGAGGACGAATATCCGTGCCTGAAGCACGACCCGCTCAACGAGGCGACCGAGCAGTACCTGGTGAGGGACGGCCGGGTGCTGCACCTGACGGTCCGGTTCGTGCTGAACAACAAGAAGGAGAACGGCCAGGGCCCGGCTGCCGCCAACCGGACGGTGCTGGAGAACGTGAACCACTCGATCGCCTTCGGGTAAGACCCTCCGGCAATTGGGGGGCGGCGGCGCGACGCCGGGGCACGCACCTCGCCGGCTTCTCGTCAGTCGCCGCAGCTCCGCTGCTACTCCCTCCTCGGCACCGCCGAGCCACGCACCCCACCGCCGCTCCTTCACCCACCCCCCAATTGCCGGAGGGTCTATGCCCTGACGCGCCGTAAATCTGCTGGCCCAACTCCCGTCCGGCAGGACATGATGCGATGCGGGTGCCCCTGCCCGGGGCGCCCGCCGCCGTTCGTCCCCCGACCCAGGGAGCCCGATGCCCCCGACGCCCAGCACAGGCCGTACCCAAGGCCGTGCCGTCGATCCTCTGTTCCTCGCGTACCCGCTGCGCACCCTCGCCGACGCCGCCCTGGGCCGGGCGACACAGTTGGGCGCCGCCCATGCCGACTTCCGGCTGGAGCGGGTCCGCAGCGCCGCCTGGCGGCTGCGGGACGCCCGCCCGGCAGGCTCCTCCGACAGCGTCCAGCTGGGCTTCGCGGTCCGGGTGCTGCTGGACGGCGCCTGGGGGTTCGCGGCCGGGGTCGACCTGACCCCGGAGGCGGCCGTCCGGGTCGCCGAGCAGGCCGTCGCGGTGGCCCGGCTGTCCGGCGGGATCAGCCGGGCGGCCGGCGGCACCGACCTGGTCGAGCTGGCCGCGGAGCCGGTGCACGCCGACGCCACCTGGGTCTCCGCGTACGAGATCAACCCGTTCGAGGTGCCGGACGCGGAGAAGACCGCGCTGCTGGCCGAGTGGAGCCACCGGCTGCTGGCCGCCGACGGCGTCTCGCACGTCTCGGCCTCGGTGCTGACGGTGCAGGAGAACAAGTTCTACGCGGACACCGCGGGCACCGTCACCACCCAGCAGCGCGTCCGGCTGCACCCGACCCTGGACGCCACCTCGGTGGACGAGCGGACCGGCGCCTTCGACTCGATGCGCACGCTGGCCCCGCCGGTCGGGCGTGGCTGGGAGTACCTGCTCGGCACCGGCTGGGACTGGAACGCCGAACTCGCCGAGCTGCCCGGCCTGCTGGCCGAGAAGATGAAGGCCCCGAGCGTCGAGGCGGGCCGCTACGACCTGGTGATCGACCCGTCCAACCTGTGGCTGACCATCCACGAGTCGATCGGCCACGCCACCGAGCTGGACCGCGCGCTCGGCTACGAGGCCGCCTACGCGGGCACCTCCTTCGCCACCTTCGACAAGCTCGGCTCGCTGAAGTACGGCTCCGAGCTGATGCACGTCACCGGCGACCGCACCGCCGAGCACGGCCTCTCCACCATCGGCTACGACGACGAGGGGGTGGCCACCCAGAGCTGGGACCTGGTCAAGGACGGGGTCCTGGTCGGCTACCAACTCGACCGGGCGATGGCCAGGTTGAAGGACCTGGGCCGCTCCAACGGCTGCGCCTACGCGGACTCCCCCGGGCACGTCCCGGTGCAGCGGATGGCCAACGTCTCGCTCCAGCCGGCCGCCGACGGGCCGAGCACCGAGGGCCTGTTCGCCCAGGTGGAGAACGGCCTGTACATCGTCGGCGACCGCTCCTGGTCGATCGACATGCAGCGCTACAACTTCCAGTTCACCGGCCAGCGCGCCTACGCCATCAAGAACGGCCAACTGGCCGGTCAGGTCAAGGACTTCGCCTACCAGGCCACCACCACCGACTTCTGGGGCTCGATGAGCGCCGTCGGCGGCCCCGAGACCTACGTGCTCGGCGGTGCCTTCAACTGCGGCAAGGCCCAGCCGGGCCAGGTCGCGGCGGTCAGCCACGGCTGCCCGTCCGCGCTGTTCCGCGAGGTCAACGTGCTCAACACGCAGCAGGAGGCGGGTCACTGATGCCCTACATCCACCCGCACGAGCTGGTCGAGCGCGCGCTCGAACTCTCCCAGGCCGACGGCTGCGTGGTCATCGCCGACGAGGAGTCCACCGCCAACCTGCGCTGGGCCGGCAACGCGCTGACCACCAACGGCGTCACCCGGGGCCGCCGCCTCACCGTGATCGCCACCGTGGACGGCGCCGAGGGCACCGCCTCCGGCGTGGTCGCCCGCGACGCCGTCACGCTGGACGAGGTGGAGAGCCTGGTCCGGGCCGCCGAGGCCGCCGCCCGCGACGCGGGCCCGGCCGAGGACGCCCAGCCGCTGGTGCTCGGCCGCGAGTCCTCGCCTGACTTCACCGCGCCGCCCGCCGAGACCTCGGTCGAGGTCTTCACGAAGTTCGCCCCGGCCCTCGGCGAGGCCTTCGCCCGGGCCCGGCAGGACGGCCAGCTGCTGTACGGCTTCGCCCGGCACGAGCTGACCAGCAGCTACCTGGGCACCTCCACCGGCCTGCGACTGCGGCACGACCAGCCGACCGGCACGGTCGAGCTGAACGCCAAGACCGAGGACCTGTCCGGCTCCGCCTGGGCCGGCGCCGCCACCCGGGACTTCACCGACGTGGACGTGCGCGAGCTGCACGCCGAGGTCACCAAGCGGCTCGGCTGGGGCCGGAAGAAGATCGACCTCCCGGCCGGCCGGTACGAGACGCTGCTGCCGCCCACCGCGGTCGCCGACCTGATGGTCTATCTGAGCTGGTCCTCCGGCGGCCGGGACGCCACCGAGGGACGCACGGTCTTCTCCAAGCCGAACGGCAGCACCCGGATCGGCGAGCGGCTCAGCCCGCTGCCGCTCACCCTGCGCTCCGACCCGGCCCACCCGGGCCTGGAGGCCGCGCCGTTCGTGCTGACCCACGCCTCCGGCGAGGACAGCTCGGCCTTCGACAACGGCCTGCCGCTGACCGCCACCGACTGGATCAAGGACGGTGAGCTGACCAACCTGCTGACCACCCGTCACTCCAGCGGCCTGACCGGCCTGCCGCTCACCCCGCCGATCGACAACCTGGTGCTGGCCGTCGACGACCAGGAGGGCGCGCCCACCCTGGATGAGATGATCGCCCGCACCGAGCGCGGCCTGCTGCTCACCTGCCTCTGGTACATCCGCGAGGTGGACCCGGCGACCCTGCTGCTCACCGGCCTGACCCGGGACGGCGTCTACCTGGTCGAGAACGGCGAGGTGGTCGGCCAGGTGAACAACTTCCGCTTCAACGAGTCCCCGGTGGACCTGCTGAACCGGATCACCGAGGTCGGGAAGACCGAAGCCTGCCTGCCCCGCGAGTGGGGCGACTGGTTCACCCGCACCGCGATGCCGCCGGTCCGGGTGGCCGACTTCAACATGAGCTCGGTCAGCCAGGCGTCATGACCCTGGACGCGAAGCGGACCGTACGGGTCTCCAAGACGCTCTCCCGGGTGCTCCGGCACGACCCGGCCTCGGTCGGCATCACGCTGGACGAAGCCGGCTGGGTCGCGGTCGACACCCTGCTCGCCGCACTGGCGAAGCGCGGCACCCGGGTCAGCCGGGCCGAGCTGGACCACGTGGTGGAGACCAACAACAAGCGCCGCTTCGCGTACTCGGAGGACGGCTCGCGGATCCGGGCCAGCCAGGGCCACTCGGTGGCGGTCGACCTCGGTCTGGCCGCCACCGAGCCGCCCCCGGTGCTCTACCACGGCACCACCGGACGGAACCTGGACGCGATCCAGCGCGAGGGCCTGCGGCCGATGAGCCGTCAGGACGTGCACCTGTCCGCGGACACCGAGACGGCCGTGCGGGTGGGTTCCCGACACGGCCGTCCGGTGCTGCTGGCGGTCGACGCGGCCGCGATGGCGGCGGCGGGGCACGAGTTCCGGGTCAGCGCCAACGGTGTGTGGCTGACCGACCGGGTGCCGGCGGAGTTCTTGGCGACAGCGACCTAGACGCGCTTGCGTGAGCCCCAGACCGGGGAGATCACCACGATCAGCAGCACGGCGGCGCCGAGCTGGAAGGCGTGCCGCCACCAGTCGAACCCCCGGGTGTCGGCGACGCCGAACAGGTGGGCGACCACATTGCCCAGCAGTGCCCCGGCCATGCCGAGCACCATGGTCAGCCAGATCGGGATGTCCTGCTTACCGGGAATCACCAGCCGGGCGATGCCGCCCAGAATCAGTCCCTCGATCAGCGCCGAGATGATCGACCACATGTCAGCTCCCGAGAGCGCGGCCCGCCGACCGTCGACGGTGCCGCCCTTCTGGATCACAGTTTTTGCCCCACCCGGCCCGTCCGCACCTCGGGCGGGCCGTTTCGTGCCCCCACCCTCCTCCGGTCGTGTGAACCAGGCGTACGGTGATGAAGCCGTACCGGGTGCTGACGAGGGTGGTAGACGCATGGGCAAGCGGGGCGAGGTCTTCCGGATCACCGGGGCGCGGAGCAGTCTCTCCGAGGATGTCCGGGGGCGCCAGCGGCGCTACGTGATCTCGATGCTGGTGCGCACCCTCTGCGTGCTGCTCGCGGTGGTGCTCTGGGATGTGGAGCGCCACCTCGCCTTCGTCGCGCTCGCGGGCGGGGTGCTGCTCCCCTACTTCGCGGTGCTGATCGCCAACGCCGGGCGGGAGCGGGCGCCGGGCCTGCCGAGCACCTTCGCGGTGCCCGCCGACACCCCCCTGATGCTCGGCCCTGGCGGCACCGGCGGTGGCGGCGACCGGAGCGAGGCCTGATCACACCGCCCGATTTGCCGCCGTATCAAGCGATTTGACCGACAGAAAGCTCAGAACAACCTCAGATTAATCTTGGCAGAGCTAGGCACAGCGGCGGTTCGGCGTGACATACTGCGTACGCGCTCCGCATCCCCCGTCGGAGCGACAGACCGAC
Source organism: Kitasatospora sp. Root107 (assembly GCF_001424875.1). Classification (GTDB taxonomy): domain Bacteria; phylum Actinomycetota; class Actinomycetes; order Streptomycetales; family Streptomycetaceae; genus Kitasatospora. The sequence continues at coordinate 28,903 of NZ_LMCT01000073.1, forward strand.
GCCGGGCGGCTCCCCCCGTGGCTGCCCGGCGTCGTCATGCCCCGCTCCGGGTGGGGGACTTCGGGCGGGTGCGAGACTGGCGGTGAACACTCCCGCCCACGGCACCAGGACGGCACACCATGGACACGCCCCCGCTCAGTCTCTTCGGCGGCCCGACCGGCCCCGAGGGCCCGCCGGTCTGCTCGGGCAAGGGGTGCCGCAAGCCCGCCGAGTGGGTGCTGGTGTGGAACAACCCGAAGCTGCACACCCCGGACCGCCGGAAGACCTGGCTGGCCTGCGAGGACCACCGCGAGCACCTGTCCCAGTTCCTGGGCGTGCGGGGCTTCCTCAAGGAGACCGTCGCCTTCGACCAGTTCCTGGGTTAGAGGGGCCAGGGCTGACTGGCTGTCAGCCGCCGATCGCCGACATCGGCCGCTCGGGCTGCAGGAACTCCGGGTTGTCGATCCCCGCGCCCGCCTTCTTGCCCCACATCGCAGCCCGCCAGAGCGCACCGATCTCGGCGTCGCTGCCGCCCTCGCGCAGGGCGGTCCGCAGGTCGGTCTCGCCGGTCGCGAACAGGCAGTTGCGGACCTGGCCGTCGGCGGTCAGCCTGGTCCGGTCGCAGGCCCGGCAGAACGGCCTGGTGACCGAGGCGATCACGCCCACGCTCGCCGGGCCGCCGTCCACCAGCCAGCGCTCGGCCGGCGCCGCACCCCGGACCGCGGACGGCTCGGGGGTGAGCGTGAAGCGGCTGTGCAGCCGGTCCAGGATCTCCTCGGCGGTGACCATCTGCGAGCGGTCCCAGCCGTGTTGGGCGTCCAGCGGCATCTGCTCGATGAACCGCAGCTGGTAGCCGTGCGCCAGGCACCACTCCAGCAGGTCGGCCGCCTCGTGGTCGTTGACCCCGCGCATCAGCACCGCGTTCAGCTTCACCGGGGTCAGCCCGGCGGCCTCGGCGGCGGCCAGACCGTCCAGTACGTCCTGGTGGCGGCGGCGCCGGGTCAGGGTGAAGAAGACCTCCGGGTCCAGGGTGTCCATCGAGACGTTCACCCGGTCCAGGCCGGCCGCCTTCAGCGCGGCGGCGGTCTTGGCCAGGCCGATGCCGTTGCTGGTCAGCGAGAGCTCGGGGCGCGGCGTCAGCTCGGCGCAGGCGGCCACGATCGACACCAGACCGGGCCGCAGCAGCGGCTCACCGCCGGTGAACCGGACCTCGGTGACCCCCAGGTCGGTGACCGCGATCGAGACCAGCCGGACGATCTCCTCGTCGGTGAGCAGGTCGCTCTTCCCGAGCCACTGGAGACCTTCCTCAGGCATGCAGTAGGTACAGCGCAGGTTGCACCGGTCGGTCAGGGAGACCCGGAGATCGACGGCCTGTCGGCCGAAGGTGTCGAGAAGCACGGTGTCGGCCCCCTTCCCATGGAACGCAGCTGGCCCGGCCACCGAACGCGGTAGGCCGGGCCAGCTTAACTCCGTAGCCCCTCGGGGTCGGAGTGATATCCGTCCGGTGGGACGTCAGTGCGCGCCGAGGCCGGTCAGCGAGCGGACCTCGAGCTCGGCCGCCTTGACCGGATCGGCCTTCTCCTTGGCCAGCACGGTGCCGATCCAGCCGGCCAGGAAGCCGACCGGGATGGAGACCAGGCCGGGGTTCTCCAGCGGGAACCAGTGGAAGTCGCTGTGCGGGAACAGCGACTTCTCGGTGCCGGAGACCACGGTGGAGAAGAACACCAGGGTGACCGAGCTGATCAGGCCGGCGTAGACCGAGCTGACCGCACCGGCGGTGTTGAAGCGCTTCCAGAACAGCGAGTACAGCAGCGTCGGCAGGTTGGCCGAGGCGGCCACCGCGAAGGCCAGCGCGACCAGCGCGGCGGTGTTGAGCTTGTCGGCGAACAGGCTGAGCACGATGGCGACCGCGCCGATCCCGATCGCGGCCAGCTTGGCCGAGCGGACCTCCTCCTTCTCGCTGGCCTTGCCGCGCCGGATCACGTTGGCGTACAGGTCATGGGCGAACGAGGCCGAGGAGGCCAGCGTCAGCCCGGCGACCACGGCCAGGATGGTGGCGAACGCGACGGCCGAGATGACCGCCAGCAGGATCGCGCCGCCGGTGGTGCCCGCACCGCCGCCGAGGTGCTCGGCCAGCAGTGGGGCGGCGGTGTTGCCCGCCGCGTTGGAGGCCTTGATGACCTTCGGGCCGACCAGCGCGGCGGCACCGAAGCCGAGCGCCAGGGTCATCAGGTAGAAGCCGCCGATGATGCCGATCGCCCACAGCACCGACTTCCGGGCCGCCTTGGCGGTGGGCACGGTGTAGAAGCGGACCAGGATGTGCGGCAGGCCCGCGGTGCCGAGCACCAGGGCCAGGCCCAGGCTGAGGAAGTCCAGCTTGCTGGTGCCGGTGGCGCCGTACTTGAGTCCTGGCTCCAGAAAGGCCGAGCCCTTGGCGGAGGCGTCGGCGGCGGCGCCGAGCAGGGCGGAGACGTTGAAGTCGTACTTGGCCAGCACCAGCACGGTCATCAGCGCGGTGCCCGCGATCAGCAGCACCGCCTTGACGATCTGCACCCACGTGGTGCCCTTCATGCCGCCGATCGCCACGTAGATCACCATCAGCGCGCCGACCGCGACGATGGTCCAGCGCTTGGCGCTGTCGCCGCTCACCCCGAGCAGCAGCGCGACCAGCGAGCCCGCGCCGACCATCTGGGCCAGCAGGTAGAAGATCGACACCACGATGGTGGAGATGCCGGCGGCGGTACGCACCGGGCGCTGGCGCATCCGGAAGGCCAGCACGTCGGCCATCGTGTAGCGGCCGGAGTTGCGCAGCGGCTCGGCCACCAGCAGCAGCGCGACCAGCCAGSCGACCAGGAAGCCGATCGAGTACAGGAAGCCGTCGTAGCCGAACAGCGCGATCGCCCCGGCGATGCCGAGGAAGGAGGCCGCCGACATGTAGTCGCCGGAGATCGCCAGGCCGTTCTGGAAACCGGTGAAGCCGCGCCCGCCGGCGTAGAAGTCGGCGGCGTCCTTGGTCTGCCGCCCGGCCCAGATGGTGATGCCCAGGGTGGCGAGCACGAAGACGCCGAACAGCGTCATGGTGAGGCCGCGGTGTTCGGTCGCAGCGGTGGCCAGTGTGCTCATTCGCCCGACTCCCGGGGGTTGATGACGGTGGCCCGCTCGCGGATCAGGGTGGCGGGCGGGTCGAGGCGGCGGTCGGCGAAGCGCGCGTACCAGGCGGCGATCGCGAAGGTGCTGGCGAACTGCAGCAGTCCGAGCAGCAGCGCCATGTTGATGTGCCCGAACAGCTTGATCCCCATGAAGGCGGGCGCGTAGCTGGAGAGCAGCACGTACAGCAGGTACCAGAGCAGGAAGCCTGCGGTCACCGGGAAGACGAACCCCCGGAAGGTCTTCCGCAGAGCGATGAACTCGGCGCTCTCCTCGATCAGTTGGACATGGGTCGGGGCGCTCTCGGCGGTGGGTGGGCTATCCATGCGGCGTCTCCTGTGTGTTCGGGCGGCACTGAGGGAAACGAATGGGACGTGAGGGGCGTCACAGTCGCGGGATCGGCTGCATGTTAGGGCTTACGAACGATCAGCGACAGACCTCGTACCCGATTTTGACCGGAAAAGGTCAAATGGCGGCACCGCCGTGCGGTGCCGCCATCCTGAGGAACCGTCAGAAGGTGATCCGGACCTTCAGCGCCGAGCGGTCGTCCATCGCCCGGTAGCCGTCCGGCACCCCGTCCAGGTCGACCGTGCGGTCGAAGACCAGACCCGGATTGATCGTCCCGGCCAGCACGTCGGCGAGCAGCTCGGGGATGTACGCGCGGGCGGGGGCGACGCCGCCGCCGACCGAGACGTTGCGGTTGAACATCTGGCCGATGTCCACGCCCGCGCTGCCGCCGTGCGGGACGCCGACGTAGCCGACCCCGCCGCCGTCCCGGGTGATCGAGATCGCGGTGCGCATCGACTCCTCGGTGCCGACCGCCTCCAGCACGGCGTGCGCGCCCTGACCGCCCGTCAGCTCGCGGACCGCCTCGATCGCCGCCTCGCCGCGCTCGGCCACCACGTCGGTGGCGCCGAACGCCCGGGCGATGTCGGTACGGGCCTGGTGCCGGCCGAGTGCGATGATCCGCCCGGCGCCGAGCCGGTGCGCGGCCAGCACGCCGCACAGGCCGACCGCGCCGTCGCCGACCACGGCCACCGTGGCCCCGGGGCGCACCCCGGCCGAGACGGCCGCGTGGTGGCCGGTGCTCATCACGTCGGAGAGCGCCAGCAGCGAGGCCATCAGCTTCTCGTCGCCGACCGCCTCCTGAGGCAGCTTCACCAGCGTGCCGTCGGCGAACGGCACCCGGACCGCCTCGCCCTGCCCGCCGTCCGAGCCGACCTCGCCCCAGAAGCCGCCGTGCGGGCAGGAGGTCTGCAGGCCCTCGCGGCAGAAGTCACAGACGCCGTCCGACCAGACGAACGGCGCCACCACCAGGTCACCCGTCTTCACCCCGGCGACCTCACGACCGACCTCCTCGACGACGCCGAGGAACTCGTGCCCGATCCGCTGCCCCGGCTGACGGGCCGCCACTCCCCGGTACGCCCACAGGTCGCTGCCGCAGATGCAGGCGTTCAGCACCCGGACCACCGCGTCGGTCGGCCGCTCGATCCTCGGGTCGGGGACCTCCTCGATCCGGATGTCGTTCGGGCCGTGGATCACGGTGGCGCGCATGAGGGATCTTCCTTCTGCCTGGTGCATGGTGCGGGGTCGCCCTGGTAGGACCACCACCGCTCCCACGATATTCCGGGGTGTCGCGTACGCCACTTTCGGCGCTCCCCGGCGGTCCGGAATCCGCCGAATGACCTTGGGTGTGGGTGCGCGCCCTTAAGCTGGTCCACCATGTACGCGATCCAGTCCCCGAGCGGCGAACCCACCTGGGCCGCGCCGTTCCCGGCGCAGCGCAGCACCGAGCACGGTCAGGGCTTCGCCGTGGTCGACGTCGAGACCACCGGGCTCGGCCGCACCGACCGGGTCATCTCGGCCGGTGTCTACCAACTGGACGCGTTCGGCGAGGTCACCGACCACTGGTACACCCTGGTCAACCCCGAGCGGGATCCGGGCCCGACCTGGATCCACGGCCTGACCAGCCGGGAGCTGGCCGGGGCGCCGACCTTCCCGGAGATCGCCGCCGAGCTGGGCGAGCGGCTGGCCGGGCGGGTGATGGTGGCCCACAACGCGCTCTTCGACTGGAACATGATCTCCCGCGAGTACTCGCGCGCCGGGCTGCGCGCCCCCGTCGAGCAGCGGCTCTGCACCATGGTGCTGTCCCGCGACCTCGGCCTGCCGCTGCCCAACGGCAAACTGGCCAGCCTGGCCGAGTACTTCGGCGTCCAGCAGCGCCAGGCGCACAACGCGCTGGACGACGCCCGGGTGCTGGCCGAGGCGTTCCGCCCCAGCCTGCAACTGGCCCGCCAGGCCGGGGTGCCGCTGCCGCTGACCAACTGTGTAGCCGTCACCGATCTGGGCGAGGACGCCTCCTCGCCGCCTCGGTCCGGGTTCTCCTCCTCCTACCGCCCGAGCCGCAAGCGCCCCGCCTGCCCGTACCCGAACCCGGGCCGCTGGGTGGACGGCAGCCCGCTGGTGCAGGGCATGCGGGTGGCCATCACCGGCGACACCGCCACCGACCGCGAGCTGCTGGAGGACCGCGCCATCGAGGCCGGCCTGCACATCGCCTCCTCGGTCAGCCGCCTGACCAGCCTGCTGGTCACCAACGAGGCGGGCAGCTGGAGCGGCAAGGCCCGCAAGGCCCGCGAGCTCGGCACCCCGGTGGTCGGCGAGGACGCCTTCCTGCACCTGCTCCGCGAGGTCGTCCCCCACCCCGGTGTGTGAGCACGACGTAAGTGCGCGTAGTTTGCCGATGTGTACCGATTTCTGCTCTCCTGGCGCTGGGCGGCCCTTGCCCTGCTCGCCGCGCTGCTCGTCCCGGCCATGGTCGAGCTGGGCTTCTGGCAGTTCCACCGGCACCAGGCCCGGGTCGCCCGCAACGAGCTGATCGCGCAGAGCCTGACCGCCGCACCGGTCCCCTTCGACTCGGTCTCCAAGCCCGGCTACGCGGTGCCCAAGGACCTCACCTGGCGCACCATGAGCGCCACCGGGCAGTACGACGGCGGGCACGAGTTCGTGGTCCGCAAGCGGACCGAGCCCGGCGGCAGCAGCATCGGCTACTTCGTGATCACCCCGCTCAAGCTGGCCGACGGCAACGGTTCGGTGCTGGTCAACCGCGGCTGGGTGGACTCCGGCGAGGACGCCACCAGCTACCCCGCGGTCCCCGCCGCGCCCACCGGCCAGGTCACCGTCACCGGCCGGCTGCGCGCGGACGAGACCCGGGAGAGCAGCGGCATCAATGTCCGCGGCAAGCTGCCGGACCGTCAGTTCCACCTGATCAGCAGCACCCAGCAGGCCGAACTGACCGGCGCCCCGGTACTCGGCGGCTACCTGGAACTCGCCGCCTCCACCCCCGCCCAGGGCGACTCCCCGATCCTGCTCGAGGAGCCCGACCACTCCTCGATCGGCCCGCACATGGCGTACGCCGTCCAGTGGTGGCTGTTCGCCTGCCTGGTCCCGGTCGGCCTGGTGGTGCTGGCCCGCCGCGAGGCCCGCTCACCGGCCGCCGCCGAGCCCGAGCCCGAACTGGTCACCGTCTGACGCTGCGTCGATCGAGCCGGGTCGATCGGGCAGGATGGCCCTCATGGATCTCGGACTTCAGGACAGGGTGTACGTGGTGACCGGCGCGACCCGGGGCCTCGGCCTCGCCTCCGCGCGCGAACTGGTCGGCGACGGCGCCAAGGTGGTGCTCAGCGGCCGCACCCAGCAGGCCGTGGACGCGGCGGTCGCCGCCCTCGACGCCCCCGGCCGGGTGCACGGCGTGGTCGCCGACAACGCCGATCCCACCTCGGCCCAGCGGCTCGTCTCCGCCGCCCAGCAGACCTTCGGCCGCCTCGACGGCGTACTGGTCAGCGTCGGCGGCCCGGCGGCCGGCACCGTGCTCGACTCCACCGAGGCGGACTGGCAGCACGCCTTCGAGACCGTCGTACTCGGTGCCCTGCGGATCGCCCGCACCGCAGCCGCAGCGCTCGGTGAGGGCGGTGTGATCGCCTTCGTGCTCTCCACCTCGGTCCGGCAGCCCGTCCCCGGCCTCGGCATCTCCAACGGTCTGCGCCCGGGTCTCGCGATGGCCGCCAAGTCCCTCGCCGACGAGCTCGGCCCCCGGGGCATCCGGGTCCTCGGCCTGCTGCCCGGCCGGATCGACACCGACCGGCTCCGCGAGCTCGACGCGCTCGGCGGCGACGCGGGCGCAGCCCGCGCCCGCGCGGGGGCCACCATCCCGCTCGGCCGATACGGCACGCCGGAGGAGTTCGGCAAGGTCGCGGCGTTCGTGCTCTCCCCGGCCGCGTCCTACCTCACGGGCGTGATGATCCCGATCGACGGCGGCGCCCTGCGCTCCCTCTAGAGTAAGGCGTCTACGGTCAGGGGCTCGGGGAACTGCGACGCCGACCTCGAAAAAGGTGATCCGTGCATGGGCGGTCAGGCACTTTCGCAGTGACCCGCACGCCAGATCTCCTCGCAGTTCCCCGAGCCCCTGGCGGGTGCCACCTGGGCATGTGCCTCAGATGACCCGGCGGGGGGCCGGTTGGCGGGCCGGGGGCCGGGGGCGGGCGACCTGGAGGCGGAGGTCGGCGGGGAGGTCCTGGCCGAGGGCGATGCGGGCGTGGGCGAGCGGGCCGGTGAGGAAGCGGTCGACCGCCGAGGCCGGGTCGCCGTCGGGGGTGAGGCGGACCGCCGCCCGCAGCAGCAGGCGTTTCGGACGCCCCGTCAGCCGGGCCTGCACCCGGGCCACCTCGGGCTGCGCCACCGTCTCGGTCTCGACCGCGTCAGCCAGCGCGCGCGAGCGCAGCCGGAGCGTCACCCCCTCCGCCACCACCGGCAGCGGCACCGAACTCGGCCCGCTCCGCCGCACCTGGGCGAACAGCCACCACAGGCTCAGCGCGACCGTCAGCCCCAGCACCGCGAAGACCACCGGCCACCACCAGGTCTCCCCCGACCAGCGGGTGCGCGAGGCGTCGCTCAGCACCGGCTGGTCCGGTGAGGTGAGCGGCCACCAGTCGGGCATCCGTACATCGAGCCGGCCGTAGAGGTCGAATCCCCCGGCCAGCACCAGCGCTCCGCCGACCAGCAGCAGGACCCCGGCCAGGCCGAGCAGGACCCGGTTCACCGTGCTCCGGCTCATCGCCGCCCCTTTCCGGTCCGGACGTCCAGCCGGTGTTCTCCGGCCAGTGGTACCCGGGCCAACTCCGTCCGCAGCTCCCGCTGCACCTCGGCCGGGTCGGCGGGCCCGGCCACCGTCACCCAGGTCCTGGCGCGGCGTACCTTGACCTTCACCCAGCTCACCCCGTCCAGTTGCCCGGCCCGCCGGGTGAGCAGTGCGGCCACCCCGGCCCGGTCGATCACCGCGCCGGGCTGCCGCAGGGGCAGCCAGCGCCGCATCCCGGGCGCCACCGCGAGCCCGAGCAGCAGCACTCCGGTCAGCACGGCCACTCCGGCGGAGATCAGCACCACCGGGTCGTCCAGGTGCAGGGTGGCCAGCTGGTCAGCGGCCTCGGCCCGCCAGGGGCGGGCCCGGTGACCGGTGCGGACGGCCACCGCGTCGTACAGCAGGCCGCCACCGATCACCAGTGCGGCCACCACCACCAACGCCGTCCAGCCCGTCCGGTTCGACCGCAACCGGCGGCGCTTGAGCGGGACCTGATCCACTGTCATACCGTCGGCACCAGCCGCTCGACCACCACCACGACCTCACCGACCGTGCGTCCGGTCAGCGCGGCCAGTTCGGCTGCCACGGCTGCCCGGACCGCCGTGGCCAGGGCGGCCAGGTCGGCCGGGAAGGGCAGTTCGACGCCGAGGGTCAGCCGGACCGGGTCGCCCGGGCCGGTCACCGCGATCCGCCGGACCGCGCCGGACCGGCCGAGGGCCTGCCCGGCCGCCCGCTCGGCCAGCCGGACCAGCACCCGGTCGGCGATCCGCAGCCGCCCGCGCTCGGCGGCCGGCAGCGCGGCGGAGACCGTGGCCGCCGACATCAGCGGCGCCGGTCGCGACCGCGCAGCAGGTCACGGAGGTCGCCGAGATCGAGGTCGCCCTCGATCACCCGGCCGGCCACGAAGCCGACGCCGCCGAGGACGGCGACCAGAAGGAAAGCGGCGAACCCGCCGAAGTACCCGGCAAAGCCCAGGGCCATCCCCACCACCAGCCCGATCAGGCCGAGATTCATCCGCCTCTGCTCCTGTCTGTTGCTCTACTGGACCCTGGGCCGCTGACCGCTGCCGGCCATCGACTCCTCTTCCTCGTCGGTGTCCGGCTCGTCCGGCAGGTGGACGTCGTTGACGGCGATGTTCACCTCGACCACCTCCAGGCCGGTCATCCGCTCCACCGCCGCGATGATGTTGGCCCGCACCTCGGCCGCCAGCTTCGGGATCACCACGCCGTACTCGACGATCAGCGCGATGTCGATCGCCGTCTGCTTCTCGCCCACCTCGGCCTTGATGCCGCGTCCGATGCTGGACTTGCCGCCTGGCACCCGGTCCCGCATGGCACCGAAGGTGCGGGAGAGGCCGGAGCCGAGTGCGTGGATGCCGGAGACCTCCCGGGCGGCCATGCCCGCAATCTTCTCGACCACACCGACCGCCAGCGCGGTACGGCCGCGTTCCTCGGCGGGCTGCGGGGCGGCGGCCTTGTGGGTGTCGGTCTTCGGCATGGCGGCGGGCGTCGGGGTGTCGGGCATGGCGGGCTCCCTCTGTGTGCGGTCAAGCTATATCGCAAATCAGCCCAACTCTGACATTCCGCCACGACCCCTGCCCGCCGGAGACCTCCGGACAGCGCAAAGGGCTCACCCCGCCGGGGTGAGCCCTCTGCCAGCAGGTGACCGGCCGTCAGTCCCCGAGGCCCGCCAGGTCGCGCAGGCGGCGGGCCTGGGCGGCCCGCTCGGCGGCCCGCTGCTGCTCGAAGGAGCGGCCGCCCGCACCCTGGAGCAGCGCCTTGGTCTCGATCACCGCGCTGCGCGGTGCGGCCAGCAGGGCGGCGGTCAGGTCCCGGACGGTGCCGTCCAGCTCGGCGGCGGGGACGGCCAGGTTGGCCAGGCCGGTGGCCACCGCCTCCTCCGCGCCGACCCAGCGGCCGGTCGCACAGATCTCCAACGCCCTTGCGTAGCCGACCAGTTCGGTCAACGGCTTGGTCCCGGCCAGGTCCGGCACCAGGCCGAGCGAGGTCTCCTTCATCGCGAACTGGACGTCCTCGGCGACCACCCGCAGGTCACAGCCGAGCGCGAGCTGGAAGCCCGCGCCGACCGCGTGCCCCTGGACGGCGGCGATGCTGATCACGTCCGGCCGGCGCCACCAGGTGAACGCCTCCTGGTAGGACGCGATGGTCTCGTCCAGGTCCTTGTCGTCCGCGGCGGCGAGCTCCAGGAAGTTCCGCTCCCCCGGGATGCCCTCGGGGGAGAACATCGCCCGGTCGAGACCGGCCGAGAACGAGACGCCCTCCGCCCGCAGCACCACGACCCGTACGGTGCCCGGCAGGCTGCGGCCGATCCCGGCCAGCGCCCGCCACATCGCCGGGGACTGGGCGTTGCGCCGCTCCGGCCGACAGAGCGTCACCACGGCGGTCTCGCCGTCGAGTTCGAGCCGGACTCCGGCCTGCTCCCAGAGCTGCGGGTCGGTGTCCAGGATGGGGGTGCTCATGGCGGTACCTCCGGCGACGGTGCGGTTGGCTACCGGAGAGTAACAAAAAACCGGCGCCGCCGGACAGGCCCACTCGGACCTACTCCCACGACACCGGGAACGACGATCGGCGGTCCGGATCTCCGGCCGCCGATTCGTCTCGAGCTGCTTGCTGTTCACTGAACTGCTGGCGCCTTGCTCAAAAGCCGCACTGCACTCAATCGGCACTGCAACTCAGCCGGCACTACCCGGCCGGGTCGGATTTCCTGACAATGCGTCAGGACCCGGCTGCTGCAGCCACCTTGCCCTTGCCACGCGTGGCACCACCGCGGCCTCGGAGGATCACTCCGGACTCGCTCAACATGCGGTGCACGAAGCCGTAGGAGCGGCCGGTCTCCTCCGCAAGCGCGCGAATGCTCGCCCCGGAGTCGTATTTCTTCTTCAGATCGGCCGCGAGCTTCTCACGCGCGGCACCAGTTACCCGGCTGCCCTTTTTCAGAGTCTCGGCCACCCGTGCCTCCTCGTAGCTTTGCTCGGTCAGATTCCCATGATCACCCATAGCCAGGCTCCTGGCCACCCATTCGACAAGGTCGATACCGGGAAAGCGCAGTCTGCCGGTCGTGATCGCTGCGCACAAGGGCGCTCACAGAGGGTGCTCACGCCCCCCACCGAGGCAGCCGACCGGGCGCGGTGGGGGGCGAAATTGCTGATCAGCGCGGGCGAGCCGGTGGATGAACACTGCTCCGCGGCCAGCGGAACTTTTCAAACGGAATCCGGGACTCTCCCATTCCCGGATTCCGTCGGTGACCGGATTTTCTACGCCAGAGAACCTACTCGGCGTCTACCGGCCGTCAGGCCAGCGCGACCAGGTCCAGGTAGCCGGGGCTCCACAGGTCCTCGACACCGTCCGGCAGCAGGATGATCCGCTCCGGCTGGAGGGCCTCGACCGCGCCCTCGTCGTGGGTCACCAGGACCACCGCGCCGGAGAAGGTGCGCAGCGCGCCGAGGATCTCCTCGCGGCTGGCCGGGTCGAGGTTGTTGGTGGGCTCGTCGAGCAGCAGCACGTTGGCGCTGGAGACCACCAGCGAGGCCAGCGCGAGGCGGGTCTTCTCACCACCGGAGAGCACCCCGGCCGGCTTGTCGACGTCGTCGCCGGAGAACAGGAAGGATCCGAGGATCTTCCGGATCTGCACCAGGTCGGTGTCCGGCGCGGCGGAGCGCATGTTCTCCAGCACCGTCCGCTCCGGGTCGAGCGTCTCGTGCTCCTGGGCGTAGTAGCCGATCTTCAGACCGTGGCCGGGGATCACCTCGCCGGTGTCCGGCTGCTCGACGCCCGCGAGCATCCGCAGCAGGGTGGTCTTGCCGGCGCCGTTGAAGCCCAGGATGACCACCCGGGAACCCCGGTCGATCGCCAGGCCGACGTCGGTGAAGATCTCCAACGAGCCGTAGGACTTGGAGAGTCCACTCGCCGTCAGCGGCGTCTTCCCGCATGGGGCCGGGTCCGGGAAGCGCAGCTTGGCGACCTTGTCGGAGGCGCGGACCTGCTCGAGGCCGGAGAGCAGCTTCTCGGCCCGGCGGGCCATGTTCTGCGCGGCGACGGTCTTGGTCGCCTTCGCCCGCATCTTGTCGGCCTGCGAGTTGAGCGTCGCGGCCTTCTTCTCGGCGTTGGCGCGCTCGCGCTTACGGCGCTTCTCGTCGTCCTCGCGCTGCTGCTGGTACTGCTTCCAGCCCATGTTGTAGACGTCGATCTGGGACCGGTTGGCGTCCAGGTAGAACACCTTGTTGACCACGGTCTCGACCAGTTCGACATCGTGCGAGATCACGATGAAGCCGCCCTTGTACGTCTTCAGGAAGTCCCGAAGCCAGACGATCGAGTCGGCGTCCAGGTGGTTGGTGGGCTCGTCGAGCAGCAGGATGTCCGAGTCCGAGAACAGGATCCGGGCCAGCTCGACCCGGCGGCGCTGACCGCCGGAGAGGGTGTGCAGCTGCTGGCCGAGGATCCGGTCCGGCAGGCCCAGCGCGGCGGCGATGGTGGCGGCCTCGGCCTCTGCGGCGTACCCGCCCTTGGTCAGGAACTCGGTCTCCAGGCTGGCGTACTTCTTCATCGCCTTGTCCCGGGTGGCGCCCTGGCCGTTGGCCATCCGGTCCTCGTTCTCGCGCATCTTCTTCAGCACGGTGTCGAGGCCACGGGCGGACAGGATCCGATCGCTGGCCAGCACGTCGAGGTCGCCGGTCCGCGGGTCCTGCGGGAGGTAGCCGACCTGGCCGGTCCTGGTCACACTGCCGCCGGCCGGCAGGCCCTCGCCGGCCAGCACCTTGGTGAGCGTGGTCTTGCCGGCGCCGTTGCGGCCGACCAGACCGATCCGGTCGCCCGGGGCGATCCGGAAGTTGGCGGACTCGATCAGGACGCGGGCGCCGGCGCGCAGCTCCAGGGCGTTGGCGGAAATCATGGCTGTGGAAAACTCCTGAGACAGGCGGGGCGGCGGATGGGGGCGGGGCTGGGGTGAGGCGCCTCGGGCGCCGCGCGCCCGCTAATGCCCAGAGAGAACAGCCATGCGGCCCAGTCTACCGGCACCGGTCCAGAGCCTTTTTCGTCAGGCAGATGCTCAGCCACGTGACACCAGGGGCCCGGGGAACGGCGGCGCCGACCTTTGGAGCGTTGCACCTGCGTAGATGGTCAGGCACTTTCGCAGTGACCCGAACGCCAGATCTCCTCGCAGTTCCCCGAGCCCCTGGTCGGCTCTGGCTGAGCGCAGCGGCTACTTGGCCGGGCAGCCCGGGGTGGGGTGGAGGGCGGCGAAGGGGACGGTGCAGGTGGATTCGGGGACCGCGAGCTTGGTGTCGTAGGTGCGGGCGCCCAGGACGGGGCCGTCCTCGATGCTGACGCGTTGGTCGTCGAGGCGGCGCAGCTGGACGTTGGGCCCGGCTTCGAGCTGGAAGCCGCGGGTGGAGAGGCGGAAGCCGGTGATCCCGCCGGGCAGCGGGTTGCCCGCGCCGTTGGTGCCGGTGCAGGAGCGTGGCACCAGGACCGCGTACCCGGTGTGCACCGCCCGCAGCGGGTCGTACGAACACCCGGCCAGCGGGCGGGAGTTGAACCGGAGGTCGCCGTCGCTGTCGCGGAAGCCCATGGTCAGGGCGGGGGTGACCACCGCCACCCAGGCTTCGTCGCCGCCGACCGTCTGGAGCGCTGCGGCGGCCCGCTGGACCAGGCCGGCCTGCTTCTCCGCCTCGGTGCGCTCGAGGCCCTCCTTGACGTCCTCGCCGTGCAGCCAGTCGGCCAGGCCGGGGACGGCCCGGTGCCAGCGGACCTCGTGGTCGCTGGGGCGGACCGAGGTGACCATGCCGTCGTCCCAGATCACCACGGCGCTCTCGCCGGCCATCGCCTGGTGCAGTGCGGTGGCACCCTCCCGGCGGTAGGACCAGAGGAGTTCGCCGCTCTGCCGGTCGAAGGCTTCCAGTCCGGGGCCGACCCGGAGCTCCAGGCTGTCGGCCGAGCGGGTCTGGGCACCGACCGGGCTGGCTTCCACGCTGTCCGCGTCGCCCGGCTTCACCAGGCGGTCACCGAACGGCACCGGGCGGTTCGCGTGCGCGGCGGCACCCACCCCGAGGACCGCCAGCACGGCGAGCGCGGGCAGCACGGATCGGCGGGTGAGGGCACGCAGCGGCTTCCTGGACACGGGCGGAGCGTATCCAACCCGCGCGCCCTCCGTCAGCCAGGCACGGCGGAACACCCCCGGGGCCGACGGGACCTCCGGGGCTCACCGGCACGTCAGAAGCCCAGGTCGGCCAACGGGCAACCGGTCCGGAGCGCGGCTGGGGTGCGACTGCGGTCACTGGACGGACTGTTACAGAGGTGGTACGCAACACCTTCGGGTGAGCGGGCGGCCCCGGCAGGGGCCCTGCTGGGCCAACCCTCCCGCGCGACCTACCACTATCGAGTGACATGAGGCTTTTCTGACGGTCTGTGGGATTACCGTCGTGCCTACTGGCCTGGACAGGCCCCGCACGCCGCCCCGAGGAGAAGACCCATGCGCTTGGCCCGCCTGACGCTGGCCGCCGCCGCGCTGCTGTTGGTGACCACGGCGAGCGTTCCCTCCGGTACTCCGCTGAGCCAGACCGAGCGGCACACCGCGCTCTCCTCGGACGCCATCGAACCGCGCGGAGCGGCCCCCCGCCCGGCCGTCCAGCGGGCCAGGCACGAGCCGCCGTTCGGCGCCTTCGTCGGATCGTGGGACAACTACATCCCGAACATCGCCAAGATGGCCACCTGGCTGAACGGCGCCGACATGCAGGTCGGCCACACCTACCTGGCGGGCAACGGCTGGGGGGACGTCGAGGGCGAGCCGGTGGTGCTCGGCCTCTGGTCGCAGTGGAAGCTGGCCGACCCGCAGCGCAAGCTGGTGCTCGGCGTGCCGATGCTGGTGCCGAACGAGAACAACACGCCGGACGCCGAGGTGGCCCGGCTGCTGGCCAGGGGGAACAAGGGCGAGTTCGACCAGCACTTCCTCAAGCTGGCCAGGAAGCTGGTCGCGCTCGGCGGGCAGGACACCGTCATGACGCTGGGCTGGGAGATGAACGGCACCACCTACACCAGCCGCTGCAAGCCCGACCCGACCGCCTGGAAGGCGTACTGGCGGCGGATCGTGACGGTGATGCGCTCGGTGCCCGGGCAGCACTTCAGGTTCGACTTCAACCCGACCCGGGGGCTGGACGCCATCCCGTGGACGCGCTGCTACCCGGGCGACGACGTGGTCGACATCATCGGGATGGACAGCTACGACCAGCCCGCCGGCGGCACCTTCGACGAGTACATCTCCGAGCCGTACGGGCTGCAGGACCAGGTGGAGTTCGCGGCCAAGCGCGGCAAGCCGGTCTCGTACCCCGAGTGGGGGCTGTTCCGCAACGGCGACAACCCGGAGTTCGTCCGGCGGATGGTGGAGTGGATGCGCACTCACGACACCGCCTACCAGACCGTCACCGACTACTGCCCGCACGGCTTCTGGCAGTGCGACCGCAACCCCAGGTCGACCGCCGCGTTCAAGCAGCTGATGACCGGGTCGAAGGGCGCCGCCGCGCCGTCAGCTCCGCATCCGGGCCAGTAGCACCCGCTTCACCCCGGGCAGCCTGGTGCGCAGCTGGTGCACCAGGGCCTGCCTGACCAGCACCCGGACCGCCCGGCCTGCCGCCCACGGGGCAAGCCGGCCGGGGCCCAGCACCAGCCGCTGGTTGGGGAGCTGGTCGGGGCGCCAGCGCTGCTTGTACGGCTCCTGGCCGCGCAGCAGGCTGAGCACCGGGATCTCGGCGGCCCTGACCTCGTCCAGCGCGGCGCCGAACAGCAGACCGGCGATGTCGAGCCGCTCACGCAGGGCCGGCTTGGCGCCGTACATGTAGAGGCCGCCGAACGGCGGGCTGAGCAGCAGCAGGTTCACCGCGACCAACTCCTCGTCCAGGTAGAACCGGTGGACCGCGGCCCGGCCGGCGGCGACCAGCCCGGTGGTGGACTCGGACAGGTGGGCGGCGAACCGTTCGGTGCGGTGCTCGGGGGTGACGCCGCGGTCCTGCCACTGCTCGATGTGCAGCCGGAGCAGGCCCTCGATCGCCGCCGGCACCTCGGCCGGGGTGGCGCTGCGGACCTGGACGCCGGACTCGGCGATCTTCCGCTGCTTGACCCGGCTGCGCTGGGCGGTCTTGCCGGGCAGCCGCTTGAGCAGCTCCTCCATCGGGACCGCCGGGAGGTACTGGCAGAGCGAGTCGGCGAACCGGTGCCGTCGGCCCCGCCAGTGCCGGAACACCTGCTGGACGGCGGCCTCCGGCCGGACCTCGCGCAGCTCCAGCGAGTGCCAGGGGCGGGTCAGCGGCAGGGCGGCGGCCAGCTCGGCGGCGGCCAGGTCGGCGCAGGAGTCGTCCAGCAGGACGTCGGTGAAGTCCACCAGGCCCGCGCCGAGATTGGTCAACCCGCCGAACGGGCCCCGGCGTTGCAGTGCGGCGGCGGCCACCAGCCGGTCGTCCCGGCGGACCAGCACCAGCACCAGGGCGCCCGGGCGCCCGTAGTGGCGCCACCAGGAGGCCAGCCAGGCGGCCGACTGGAAGGAGGTGGCGGTGGCGCAGCGGGCCGCCAGCTCGTCCCACTCGGCGGCGACCCGGTCGAGGGCGTCGTCCTCCCGGCGGACCTCGGTGTGCCAGCGCGGCGCGCCGCTCTGCGCGGGCAGCGAGCCGACCGAGAGTTCGGTGGTCATCCTCGGCTCCCGGTCTGCTGCGGCTCCTTGGCGGCGGTCTCCGCGCGGCGCTTGGGGACCTCCAGGGAGAGCGCGACGGTCTGTTCGGACGGGGTCTCGGCCGGGGCGCCGGGTTCGGCGGCGCTCGCGCTCTTCGGGCGACGGGTCATCAGCACCAGGGCGCCGAGCAGCAGCCCGCCGGCCGCACCGACCGCGACGTCCAGCTGGGCGGAGGGGGTGGCCGGGCGGTCCGGTACGGCGGCTCCGGCCAGCGGGACCAGCTTGACGCCGGTCTCCTTGGTGCTGGTGTTGGCGAAGGCGATCAGCGACTTGGCCACCGCGTCGGCGGCCCGCGCGGCGTCGGTGCCCTTGGCGCCGGAGCCGGTGATCTCGATCACCGGGGCGTCCGGCGAGGTGGTGCCGCGGACCAGCTCGGCCAGCTCGTTGATGGTCCGGCCGGTCTCGGCCGCCGCGCCCGCCAGCACCTGCGGCTGGCCGGCCAGCCGGCCGTACGCCTGGGCGAAGTTGACGGCGACAGCGCCCTCGCCCGGGCCCTGCGGGACCACCACCACATAGGAGTTGGCGGTGTAGCTGGGGTGCGAGACGACGGCGTATCCGGCGCCGGCCATGGCACCCAGCGGCACGGCGAGCGCAACCGGCCACCAACGGCGGGTCAGGGTGCGCGAGCGCCTGCGCAGTTCGGACATGGGAAGCTCCTTGGCTAGAACGTTCGATTCAGGACTGGGGGTGCGGGCACCCGGCCCGGCACTCCCCCGAGGCGGTCGTAGAGCAGGGCCAGCCGGTCGGCGATCCGGGCGATGTCGTAGTGGGCGACCGCCGGGGGCTGTGGCAGCACGGTGCTGCGACGGCTCCAGAGTTCACACAGCGAGGTGGTGTAGGCGGCGGCCGAGCCGGGCAGCCGGACCGCTCCAGGGGCCGCCTCGGGAGGCAGCTCGTCCAGCGCCGGGCAGGCGCTGTGCCGGACCGGGAGTCCGGCGGCCAGGCCCTCCAGCACGGTCAGGCCGAAGGTCTCCTCGGCCGACGGGGCGGCCAACACGTCCATCGCGGTGAGCAGTTCGGGCACGTCGGAGCGCTCGCCGGTGAGTAGCAGCCGGTGCAGCACCCCGAGCTCCCCGGCCTGCCTGAGCAGCGCCGCCCGTTCGGGTCCGGCCCCGACCAGCAGCAGCCAGGGCTCCCGCAGGGCCGGGTGCTGGGCGCCCAGCCTGGTCAGCTCGGCCAGTACCGAGACCAGCAGCCCGAACTGCTTGCCGGGGACCAACCGGCCGACCGCGCCGATCACCCAGGCGGACTGGGGCAGGCCCAGCTCGGCCCGGACGCCCTGCCGGAGCGCCGCCCTGGAGGCGGTCGGCAGGCTGTACCTGGCGGTTTCGATGCCGTTCGGCAGCAGCTCCACCCGCTGCGGCGGCACCCCCCAGTCGTCCAGCGTGGCGGCGACCTGCCGGGAGACCGCGACGGTGGTCGAGCCGAGCCGTTCGGCGGCCAGGTAGAGCGCCTTGACGCCGGGGGTGACCGGTCGGCCCTCGATCACCGTGGCGTGCAGCGAGTGCTCGGTGGCCAGCACCTGGCGTACCCCGGCCAGCCGGGCGGCCAGCCGGCCGTACAGCCCGGCCCGGTAGAGGTGGGTGTGCACCAGGTCGTACCGACCGTGCCGGATCAGGCCGGTGAGCCGGGGCAGCACCCCGAGGTCACGGTTGCCGCGCATCGCCAGGTCGTGCACCGGGATGCCTTCGGCGGTGAGCGCGGCGGCCACCGTGCCGGGATTGGTCAGGGTGGCCACCTCGCAGCGGTGCCGCTCGGGCAGGTGACGGAGGATCAGCTCCAGCTGGCGCTCGGCGCCGCCGGAGGCCAGGCCGGTGATCACGTGCAGGACCTTCATCGGCCGGCCCTCCCCGGGCGGCGCGCGCGCAGCGCGGTGAGCACGTCCCTGACCTGGTGCCGCCCGCGCTTGGCCCGCAGCCGCAAGGCGCCGTCCCGGTCGCCGACATAGCTCCGGGGCAGGGCGTAGCGGCCGGTGAGCCCGCCGTGCGCGATCGCGCAGGCGTAGTCGTACCCGGCGTCCCGGACCGCGTGGGTGGCGGCCAGGTCGACCGCGCCGTACGGGTAGCAGAAGCCGGTGACCGGGCCGCCAATCAGCTCCTCGAGGGCCCGGCGGCTCTCCCTGGTCTGCACCGCCAGCCGGTCGGCGGGCAGTCCCGGCAGTGCCTGGTGACCGAGGCCGTGCGAGCCGATCTCCCAACCGGCCCGGGCCAGTTCGGTGACCTGATCGAGGGTCAGCAGCTGCTTGCGCGGGCCCTCGACGTCCCAGCCGTTCTCGGTGCCGAGCAGGTCGGGCACCACGTAGGCGGTCGCGGTGAAGCCGTACTCGTGCAGCACCGGGACGGCGTACCGGGCGAAGTCGGCGTAGCCGTCGTCGAAGGTCAGACCGACCAGCTGCCCGGCGGTGCCCTCGGCCCTGGCCCGGAGCAGCTCTCGGACGCTGACGCCGCGTCGGCCGGTGCGGTGCAGCCAGGCCATCTGGGCGGCGAACCGTTCGGGGCTGACGGTGAGCAGGTACGGATCCTCCTCCTCCTCGGCCACCGAGTGGTACATCAGGATCCACGGGGCGCTCCGGCCGGACCCGGCCCGACGTTTGGTGCGACCGGCGGATGCCTGCGCCGGGAGGCGCAACTGCTGGGCGGAGTCGACGTCCATGGGGCAGCTTCCCTTCAGCGGCCGAAGGTGGTGGGTGGGCCCGGAAGCGGGCGGGCCGGCGGTGCCGGGCCCGACCGGTTCGGCCCGGGGGCGCGGGCCGGGGCCGAACCGGGCGAGGCCCCCCAGCAGTGGTCCGCGGATCTCGGCCGCACCGAAGGCGGTGCCGAGACCGGCGAAGACGAGCAGCACCGTCAGCCCGCCGACCAGGGTGGCCAGCAGCGGGGAGGCGGTCAGACCGTCGGCCAGGTACCCGACGGCCGCGGCGCCCACCGCGGCCGCCAGCAGGCGGGACTGACCGGTGATCACCTTCGGCACCCGGAGCGCGATGCCGCGCAGCAGCAGCCCGCGGAGCAGCAGCCCGGCGGTGGTGGTGATCCCGGCGGCGTTCCCGGCTGCCAGGCCCAGGCCGCCGTAGCGCGGGGTGGCGGCCAGGCCGACCGTGACGGTGACCAGCAGGCCGATCGCCATCGCGCCGACCGGGTACCAGTCGAGCCGGGTCACCCGGAAGCTGGCCGGGTCCTCGTCGGCCCGGCGGACCACCGGGCGGACCGAGAAGTACGGCCGGACCATCACGCCGATCAGCGCCTGGGCGGGCAGCCCGAAGCTGTAGACCCGGATCACGGCGGCGGTGGCGGCGGTGTCGTGGGCGGTGAAGGCGCCGCGCTCGAACAGCAGGGCCACCACCGAGGGCGCACAGGCCATCAGGAACGCGGTGCCGACCAGTACCAGCGCGGTGGCCTGGCCGATGTCCTTCTCCACCCGGTCCCGGGCGGTCCGCAGGTCGCCTGCGGCGAGCGCGCGGGCGACCAGCGGGAAGGTGACGGTGCAGATCAGGATGGCGGCGGTCATCGCGAGTTGGGAGACCTTGGCCGCGTAGTTCAGGTGCGAGATGGTGCCCGGCGGCAGGCCGGAGCCGAGGTGGCGCTCGATGAACACCTGGGACTGCCGGGTCAGCGTGAAGCCCGCGACCGGCAGTATCGCCAGCGGGATCAGCACCAGCCCGGCCGGGCCGCCCCGGCGGGACTTCCGGGGCCGACGGCGGCTCACCCGGAGCCGGCGCAGGAACGGGCCGACCAGCACCCCAGCCATCAGCAGACTGCCGAGCGCGACGCCGAGCGCGGCCGACCGGACGCCCCAGGCGGTGTGGCCGACCAGCAGGACGCCGAGGATCGCCAGGTTGTACGCGACGTAGATGCCGGCCGGTGCGGTGAAGCTGTGGTGGGCCCGCAGCGCACTGCCCAGATAGCCCGCGATGCCGAACGGCAGGATGGTGAGCGCGGTGATCCGGGTGCAGGTGACGGCCAGCCCCGGGTCGACCAGCCCGGGGGCCAGGAACCGGACCAGCTGCGGGGCGCCGACGGCGGTCAGCACCGAGAGGCCGCACAGCGCCAGCAGCAGCCAGGGCAGCGTGGCCCGGACCAACTGCCGCACCGGGTCGGCACCCCGCGGGTTCTCCTCGCGCAGCACCAGGGCCAGGCTGAACGCCGGGACCATCAGGAACGCCATCGCGTCCTCGATCAGCAGCGGTGCGGCCGTCTCCGGCACCGTCCAGGCCACCAGGAAGGCGTCGGTGCCCTGGTTGGCCCCGAAGTACCTGGCCAGCAGCAGGTCGCGGAGCAGGCCGAAGGCGGAGCCGGCGGCGGTGAGCAGCGCGGTGACCCCGAAGGCCTTGGCGAGGAAGTCGCGCCCGGGCGCCGGGGGGCCGGGCGGGGCGGGTGCCCCGACCACGGCGACGTGCTGATCCGTACTCATGTCTGGTTTGCCTCACCGGCGTTCGGGCCAGGCAGCGCCGTTCGGGCGGCAAGGCCGAGGATCACCGAGGTGAGCACCGTGGTGGTCCCCCCGATGTCGGCGTACAGGAAGTCCACCAGCACCCAGACCAGCAGCCCGAGGGCCGCCAGCCGGGGTCCGGCGGCCGGATTCCCCACCCGGCGCAGGCAGTTGACCAGCAGGGTGAGGAACAGGGCCAGATAGGCCAGCACCCCGACCAGGCCCTGCTCGCTCAGCACCAGGAAGTACATGTTGTGCGGGGAGAGCAGCGGTTCGCGGGTGAAGCCGATCTGCGAGTCGGCCGCGTCGCTGCCCGAGGAGAGCCGCAACGGGGCGTGGCTGTCCCGGAGTTGCTGGAAGGCCTTGGGGCCCGCGCCGGTCACCGGGTGGTCCTGCCAGATCCGCCCGGCGGTGCCCCAGAGGTCGTAGCGGTCGGTCACCGACTGGTCGGGGGTGTCGGAGACCGCGCCGATGCTGGAGAGCCGGTTGGTCACCCCCGAGCCGCCGAGGCCGAGCCCGCCGACCAGCACCACCGCGAGGGCGGCGGTCAGCACCGCGCCCCGGATCGCCAGCCGGGCGTCGGCCCGCAGCAGCAGCACGGCGGCGGCGACCGCGCAGGCGATCCAGCTGCCCCGGCTGAACGAGACCGCGAGCGGGAAGGTCAGGAAGCCGGCGACGGCCCAACAGCCGATCCGCAGACGGCGGTTGCCGCCGGGACCGCGCTCCCCCAGGGCCAGTGCCAGCGCGGCCAGCAGGCCGAAACAGACCACCGTGGACATCGCCATGATGTCGAGCGCCCCGAAGGTGCCGATCGCCCGGATCGGCTGCCCTGTGTACGAGGCCCCCGTCCCGGTCAGGAACTGCTTGACCCCGACCACGCCCTGCACCAGCGCGGCCAGCACCAGGGAGCCGAGCACCAGTTGCTGGTCCCGCCGGTCGCGCAGCGAGCAGAGCACCGCGGCCGGTACCAGCACGAAGACCTGCACCAGCCGGACGAAACCGGTGGCACTGGCCAGCGGGTCGATCGAGTGCACGGTGGCCACCGCCGCCGAGCTGACCACCGCGCCGAACAGCACGCAGACGGTGCGGTTGAGGGCGGGCAGCCGACCGCGCAGCAGGCCCAGCGCCATGGTGGCGACCAGCGCCAGCGAGGCCAGGTCGGCGGCCGTGACGTGCACGGCGGCGGTGACGTCCTTGTCGCCGGTCGGCACGCAGACCAGCAGGACGGTGGCGGCGGCCAGCAGACTGGGCCGGGCGGTCAGCCGCCCGGGTAAGGCGAGTCCTTGAGGGAGGGTCAGGGCCATCGGCTCAGCTTCCGTCCGGATGCAGCATCAGGGCGGCGGTGCGGAACAGCAGCTTGACGTCGAGCCAGAGGTTCCAGCTCTCGATGTAGCGGTTGTCGAACCGGGCCCTGGCCTCGATCGAGGTGTCGCCACGCAGGCCGTTCGCCTGCGCCAGCCCGGTCAGGCCGACCGGGACCCGGTGCCGGTCGGCGTACTCGGGGTACGCCTGACTGAACCGCATGACGAAGTACGGGCGTTCGGGCCGGGGGCCGACCAGGCTCATGTCGCCGCACAGCACGTTCCACAGCTGCGGGAGCTCGTCCAGCGAGCTGTGCCGGAGGAAGTGGCCGACCCGGCTCATCCGGTGGTCCTGGGCGATGTTCCAGTGGGTGGCCGACTCGTGCTCGTTCGCGGGGCGCAGGGTGCGGAACTTCAGCAGGGTGAAGACCTTGCCGTCGAGACCGGTGCGCTGCTGGCGGAACAGCACGCCCGGGCCGGTGTCCACCCGGACCGCGAGGGCGCAGACGGCCAGCACCGGGGAGACCAGCAGCAGGCCGAACAGGGCTGCGGTGATGTCCAGGGCGCGCTTGGCGGCCCAGCCGTGCCGGCGCATAGCGGGGCGGTCGAGCTGCAGACAGGGGAAGCCCCAGAGGTGGTCCCCCCGGCTCCGGTCGGCCACCGAGCCGTACTCGCGCAGGGCGGGCACCAGCCAGACCCGGCAGCCGAGCCGGGCGGCCTCACGCAGCGCGGCGGCGGTCTCGGCCTCGTCGGCGGCGCCCTCGGTGGCCACCACGTGGTGCACCCGGTGGCGGCGGATCTCCCGCTCCAGCACCTCGCGACCGCCGAGCACCGGGAGCTTGGTGTCCTCGGCGAGCAGCACCGGGTCGGGGTCGAGGAAGCCGACCGGGCGCAGCCCGTACTCCCGACGCTCCGTCAGGGCCGCGGCCACCTGCTGGCCGAGCTGCCCGGCACCGAGCACCAGAACGGGGCTGGGGCGGCGGCGACGGGCCTTGCGGAGCAGGTGGTAGACGAAGGCCCGGCCGACCGAGGCGACCAGCAGGAAGGCGGCCACCAGGGTGAGCAGGCGCAGCGGGGTGGCCGGGCCGCTGTCCGGCCAGCCGTCCAGACAGGCGGAGAGCGTGACGGCGAAGGCCGTCGCGACGGTGGCCCGGGCGGCCAGCGCGGGGAACTCGTCCAGTGCGGAGAGGGTGAGCCGGTTGCGGTACAGCCCGCCGGTCAGGTTGAGCGGCAGCAGCAGTGGCAGCACGGCGGCGGCGCCCAGCAGTGGTCGCTCCGGGTCGGTGGCGGTCAGCACGGTGGCGGCGCAGACCGCGAGGCCGTCGGCGGCCAGCAGCCCGGCCGGGCGGGCCAGTCGGGAGCGGAACGGGCGACGGTGCCGCCCGACCTGCGGAGCGGATCTGGCCTGGACCGGGCGCCGGGGCGGGCGCCGGTCGAGGAGCCCGGTGGTGACCTGTCGGGAGGGCGGCAGGGGTCGGCCCGGCCGTGGCACACTCTCGTGGTCAATGGTCATCAGCGCGCGAACTCCCCTGCTGTGTACCCGCCTTGACGGGACACCCGGACCCGGAGTCGGACCGACGAGTTAATCCCGGCCGACGGATGCGGTCCAGGTAGCACCTGCTGCCAAGGGCGGCATTCGGGTCATTCCGAGAACCGCGCTCAGAAATGACTACGAAGCAGGCAAAATCAGACAATACCGAACGCTGGCTTGATTGCAGGAAGTTGACTTGCCATTTCATTCCACCCGCCCATTAATCAGACTTTCGGACTTTGAATCCTCGGTCACCCGGTCGAGATGCGAACACGGCAGCACCTTCGCGGCGAGCATTCACGGTCTGAGAAACGATCAGGACCGCCCTGGGACACGGGTGTCGCGGCGCTGCGCCGCGCGGGGGCCGGGAACGCCGTCCCGAAGAAGGTTTCGATAGAGCAGCTCCACCTGGCGGACCACCCCTCGGACATCGTGATAATCGGACATTCGTTCACGCGCCAACAGGCCGAGCCGTTCGCACTCGATCGGATCTCTCAGTGCCTGCACGATCAGACGTGCGAGTTCGGTCGGATTCTCCGGCTCGACCAGACCGGTACCGATCAGCTCGGGCGGCAGACACTCCCGCGCGCCGGGCACGTCCGAGAGCAGCACCGGGCGGGCGGTGGCCATCGCCTCCAGCGGGGCCAGCGCCATCCCCTCCCAGCGTGACGGCAGCACCACCAGGTCGGCGGCGGCCAGCCAGGGCCGGGGGTCGGTGACGTCCCCGGCCAGCCGGACCCTGGACGGATCGGGGAGTTCGCGCACCCGGTCGGCCAGTGCGGTGGCGTCCGGACCGCCGCCGACCAGCGCCAGCCGGGCCCCCGGCAGCCGCTCGGCGACGGCCGGCCAGGCGTCCAGCAGGACGTCCTGGCCCTTCTGCCGACAGAGCCGCCCGACGCAGACCGCGAGCGGGTCCTCCAGATCCAGACCGAGCGACATCCGGGCGGCCCGGCGGGCCGCCGAGTCGGCGGGCGCGTGGTGCCGCAGGTCCACCCCGTTCGGGATCACCTGCCAACGGGCCGTCAGCCCGGCCTGCTCGCCGTCCCGCCGCTCCTGCCCGCTGACGCAGAGCACCGCACGGGCCCACCGGGTGGCGAACCGCTCCCAACGCAGACTGGCCGCCGCCACCGGACCCTGCACGGCGGCGAACGACCAGGCATGCGGCTGGAACACGGTGGGGACGGCCCCCCGGACGGCCAGCCGGCCCGCGAGGCCGGCCTTGGCGCTGTGCAGGTGCAGCACATCGGGGTTGGCCCCGCGGACGATCCGGCGCAGCCGCCACGCCTCCGCCAGGGTCCCCGGACCCGGCGAGCGGCCCGCCTCACCAGGGCCCCGGCCGCGGCCGCCTCGGCCGCCAGCCGGCCACCCGCAGGGCAGGCCACCAGCACCCGGCAGCCCGCCTCGCGCTGGCCCCGCACCAGATCGACCACCACCCGGGCGACGCCGCCGTCCACGGGCTGGGAGACATGAAGGATCGTCATATGCACGGCCGTGAGCCTAGATCGGCGCGTACGCTACGTGATCCCGCTGTCACCCGGACCGGCGATCAGAACCACTCGTTCGGGAAATCAGGCCACTTCGGTCGCGAGGGCTACGAGGATCTGGTCGTGGATCCGGTTCAGGCCCTTGGGGGCGAAGGTCCGCTCGAAGAAGCCGCCGATGCCGGTCGCCCCGGTCCAGCTCGCCTGCACGGTGACCTTGCTGCCCGCGCCCTGCTCGACGACCTTCCAAGTGATCACCATCGAGGAGTTGGCGTCGGTCTCCATCAGGGTGCGGCTGCCCGGCTCGGTCACGTTGAAGAGGCAGTCCCGGACCCGCTTCTCGGTCGCCTGCAGGCGCCAGTGCACCTGCGTCCCCGCGCCCGTCCCGCCGGCCCGCACCTCGTACTCGCTGTACTGCGCCGGCAGCAGCTTCGGCCGCGTCACCGCGTAGTCGGCCAGCGCCTCGTACACCCGCTCGGGGCTCGCCGGGTAGCTGCGCTCGGTGGTGGCGTACACCTGTCCCATGATCCGTACTCTCCTCTGACTGCTCCGGTAGCACCGTTTAATCCAAGCCAACCACAGCGGCCCCCGGGTTACCCTGACCGGTGTGCTGACCGAGGTGACCGCTCTTCGCTACCTGGACCCGCTGCGCGCCGGGGGCTCCGTGCCCGGCATCGTGGAGACCGACGACCTGGGCACCTACGTGGTGAAGTTCAGCGGCGCCGCCCAGGGCCACAAGGCGCTGATCGCCGAGGTGGTGGTCGGCGAACTCGCCCGGCGGCTAGGCCTGCGGGTGCCCGAGCTGGTCCTGGTGGACTTCGACCCCGAGGTGGCCGCACACGAGCCGGACCCGGAGATCCAGGACATCCTGCGCGGCAGCGCCGGGCGCAACCTCGGCATGGACTACCTGCCGGGCGCCCGGGACTTCAAGCCCGGCATGATCGACGTCGACCCGCTCGAGGCCGGCCGGGTGGTCTGGCTGGACGCGCTGACCG
Organism: Kitasatospora sp. Root107; assembly: GCF_001424875.1. Taxonomy (GTDB): domain Bacteria; phylum Actinomycetota; class Actinomycetes; order Streptomycetales; family Streptomycetaceae; genus Kitasatospora. The sequence goes on from NZ_LMCT01000073.1 coordinate 55,626, forward strand.
GCAACGTCGACCGCAGCTGCCGCAACCCCAACCTGATGGTCTGGCACAACCGGCTCTGGCTGATCGACAACGGCGCCGGGCTGATCTTCCACCACCGCTGGTCCGGCGCGGCCGGCTCACTGCTCAAGCGGTACGACCTCAGCGACCACGCACTCGGCGCCCACCACCCGGATGTCAGGGCCGCCGACGCCGCGCTGGCCCCGCTGGTCACCCCGGAGCTGCTGCGCGAGGTGGTCGCCCTGGTGCCCGAGGAGTGGCTGACGGACGAGCCCGGCTTCGACTCGGTCGAGCAGCTCAGGGACGCGTACGTGACCCAACTCGCCACCCGTGCCGCCCAGTCGGCCGCCTGGCTGCCGGACGGCTTCGCCACACCCGATCAGCTCAGGCAGACCGCCGCCGACCGCGCCGCCGCCACCCGGGCGGGCCGCCCGAGCTGGCTCCAGGAGGTCCCCGACCTCTCCGGCCGGCCCCGAGCGCGCTGACCGGCCCTACCGTTTACGAAGCCGCCGGGTCGGGGAGCAGCGGCAGCTCCGGCGGCACCGGGCCGGTGTACGGCGTCCAGCCCGGCGGCGCCTGCTCCGGCTCGAAAGCGGGCAGGTCCATCATCAGGTACGGCACCAGGAACTCGCCGTACGTCCCGATGCACAGCCCGACCGCGAGCAGCGCGACCTTCGCGATCCCGTCCATCCGGCGGACCTTGCTGTACCGGATCACCAACCCCGCCGCCAGCAGCCCGAGCACCGACCCGGTCAGCGACAGGCCGACCGTCCCGAGCGCCCTGACCGGCTGCTCCCCGCGCGCCGCACTGCCCACTCCGTGGCTGACCACGAGCGTCAGCCCCGCCAACACGGGCAGGGCCGCCACCAGACTGACCGTCAGCACGGCCAGGCTCTGACGACGGTGGCGGGCCGGGTGTTCGGCGCTGTTCATTTCCATGGGCACCAGCATCCCCACCCGGCAGCGTCCTCGCCTGAGTACGAGTACTCAGGCGAGGGGGTCAGCGCCTCAGCCGCGCCACCACTGCACGGCGGTGGCCGCGTTGACGATGCCCGCACCGTAGAAGCCGTTCTGCCCGGTGCCGCCCTCGCAGACCGCCGCCCAGGCGCCGTCACCGCTCGGGTCGAACACCGCCGGGCAGGCGTGCTCGGTGGCCTGGCCGGTCAGCATCCGCCGGAGCTGGTCGGGACCGGCGAACGGGTGGCTGGAGGCGAGCAGCGCGGCGACACCCGCCGCGTGCGGGGAGGCCATCGAAGTGCCCTGCATGTAGCCGTACTTGTTGCCCCGGACGGTGGAGAGGATGCGACCGTTCCTCGCCGGGGTGTTCGGGATCTGGTAGCGGGAGTCGCCGCCGGGGGCCGCGACCGTGATCTTGCCCTGGCCATAGCTGGAGAAGAAGGACTTGTCGCCGTTCACACCGGTCGAGGCCACGTTCACCACGCCGGGGAGCTCGGTCGGCAGGCTCAGGCAGCCGGCGTCCACCGGCCGGGGCAGCGGCACCGTGTCGTCCGGGCTGCTGTCGTCTGTGGTCTTGTGCGCCAGGTCGATGTTCTCGTTGCCCGCCGCCGCGACGCTCAGCACACCGTTGCGCTCGGCGAAGGCGGTGGCCCGCCGGACGGCGGTCAGGATGGCCGCCTGGTCCGGGTCACTGGCGCAGTTGAACAGCCAAGGGTCCACGTAGTAGCTGTTGTTGGTGACCTGGAAGTGGTGCTCACCGGCCCAGACGAACCCGCAGACCGCGTACTCCGGGTAGATGAACCCGCCGTCGTCCACCACCTTCACCGCCGCCAGCTTGACGTTCGGGGCGACCCCGAGCACGCCCTTGCCGTTCTTGGCGGCGGCGATGGTCCCCGCGACGTGGGTGCCGTGGTCGCTGGTGGTGGGCTGCCAGGCCTGGAAGTCGGTGTTCGGCCGGCCGTTGTCGATGCAGGACACCGACTGCCCCGCGTCGACGTTGGCGGCCAGATCCTCGTGCGTGGCGTCGATGCCCGAGTCGAGCACGCCGACCGTCACCCGGCGGCTGCCGAGGCTGGTCCGGTGCGCCTCGGGGACACCGATGGTGCCCAGCGACCACTGGTCCGCCTGCAGCGGTTCGTCCGTTCCGGCGGCCGGCGTGGCGGCCAGCAACCCGGCCGGTGGGGCGGCGAGTTCGACGGTGTCGTCGCCGATGCCCGCGGTGACCGCCTTGGTCCGGCTGGCGCCCACCGAGTCGACCTGGTGGGAGGCGCGCAGCGCGGCTGCGAAGGTGGTGGAGTCCGAGCGGGCGATGATCACGCCGATCTGCTCGTAGGACTGCACCACCGTGCCGCCGAGCCTGGCTATCGCACGTTCGGCCAGCATGACCTGGCCGTGGTTGGCCTTGGTGTTGACCAGGTAGTTGAGCAGCGGACCGGTCTCCGCCGTGGCGCTGCCCGCAGCGACGGCGGTGCCGGTCGGCAGCGTCAGTGTCCCCGCCGCCACCAGGGCCAGCCCGGCCATCCCGCGTCCGAACCGGCCTGTCCTAGGAACTCTCATAGGGGTTGGCCCTCCCGAGTCTCCGCCCGCGCCTGCGGATGGCAGGCGCATGAGCTGCCCGGGACGGTAGTGACCAAGGAGCGCCCTCCGCAAGAGGTACGCACCGCCGGCTCGTGCTGGACACACGATCTTCCGACCGTGTGCCCAGCACTCACTGACGGTGGGTCAGTTACCCGAACAGCTCACCGTAGGTGGCCATCGCGGTCGCGATGTCCGCCTGGGCCCAGAACCGGTGGTAGGTGAAGACCGGTGCAGGACCGCCGTCCAGGTAGGCCTGGACCTTGGCGAAGGCGGGGTCGTTCTTGTAGAAGGAACGCATCGAGAGGAAGGTGGAGCTGGAGTTGACCGGGTCGCCGTTCGGCATGGTCCCGGTCCAGCCCGAGGGCACCGAGACGGTGTCCTTGAAGCGGCTGTAGTCCGTCCGGGTCTCCGGCACCGCGATGCCCAGCGCGTCCTGGTTGTTGCTCCACATCCCGTCCAGCAGCTTCTGCGCCGCCGTCTTCGCGGCCACGTTGCCGGACTTCGCCGCGTAGTACGAGAGCAGCTTGGCGTACGAGCCGGCCACCCCGACGTCCTTGGTGTAGTCGACCACGCTCACGTGCAGACCGGTGTTGGCACCCGGGGTGGCAGCGTTCCAGGTGTCCGGCTTGCCGCTCCAGGCCAGCGTGGACGGGATCTGGTAGGTGCCGTCGGCGTTGAAGGTGGTCTTGCTCAGCGCCCAGGTCACCCACTTGTCCAGTACCGCCTTGGCCTTGACGTCGCCGCTGGCGTAGTAGTACTCGGCGAGCCGCTCCAGACCCCAGGTCTGGAAGCCGAACCACTGGTTGCTCGGCGGGTCGTGGTAGACCGGCGCCTCGTCGTAGAACATCCCGTAGAAGGTGGAGGTACCCGTGGGCGGGGTGGCGTAGCTGCCATCCCAACTGTTGGTCGCCCCACCGGCGATGGCACCCTCGCTGGACTGCAGCCATTGCAGGAACTCCACCTGACGTCCCAGGCTGGTGGCCCAGTCCGCCTTGCCGGTGGCGGACTTGGGAGCCAGCGCCGGGTCGTTCGCCAGGGCGTAGGCCGCCATCGGGTTCTGGTACCCGCCGTGCGCGGCACCGTCGCCGATCCGCCAGGCCCAGCCGGCGTTGGTGTCGGTCGCGCCGCCCCAGGCGTAGTACCAGGAGAGCAGGTAGTGCGAGGAGTCCTTGCCACTGCCCGCCGGGCAGGTGGAGGCGCCGACGCAGTTGCCGATCTTCTTGAAGTACTTGTCGAAGAACGAGTACCGCAGGTAGTCGCCCATCTTGCCCGCCTTGGCGACGGTGGTCGAGACCTCGCCGCCGTTGCCCTGCGCCTTGGCCCAGGTGTCCGCCCAGTAGGCGGCCTGGACCGCCCGGGCGTCGGCGTCCGGAGCGTCGGTGAACTTCCACTGCTTCGCGTAGGAGTTGTCCTTGACGAACAGGTCGAGGAAGCCGTTCTTGCCGCCGTAGGCGAACTTGTCACAGGTCGGCTGCGGGATGGTCTCCCAGACCGACTCCTGCGAACCGCGCTGGTAGGTGTTGATGTACGAAGGACCGGTGTCGGTCGGTCCGGCCTCGCACTTGCCGGGCGAGTTGCCGAAGCCGTAGACGTTGTCGACGTCCTGCAGCCAGTGCATGCCGTAGATGTCACTGGTGCCGTACGCGCTGGACAGCTCGGCCGCGATCGGGTCCTGCCCCGCGGTCACCGAAGTGTCCAGCGGTGCCGGGTAGTTGCCCGGCAGCGGCATCTCGGGGGCGTAGGTGGCGGGCTTGGCCGCGTTGTAGAAGCTGTTGGTCGGCTGGTCCGCGTGGGTGGGGATCATGTACGTCTCCATGAGCGTCCACGCCGCGTTGAACTTGGACCAGTCCTTGCTGACCCGGCCGTACTGGGCCTCCAGCCAGAGCAGGTAGCTGTAGGCCTCCGAGGTGGTCTGGTGCCCGTGGTCCGGCGCCTCGACCAGCAGGGTCTCCACCGAGTGGTACGGGATGCCCTCCGGCGAGAAGTAGCCGTTCGCCGGGTCCTTCAGCTTGCTGTAGAGCTGGAGGAAGCGGTCGTTGTACACGCCCGTGCCGGCGGCCAGTTCGGTCACCGTGACGGCGGCGGCGGTGTGGCCGGTGGCCGAGGCGGTGAAGGTCGCCGAGCCGGTGCCGGTCGCGTCGGCGGTGAGCGTGACGGTCTGTGCGGTGGCCCAGTTGGTGGGCGTGAAGGTCAGGCTGGCGCCGCCACTGACGGTCAGCCCGGTGTTGCCCGAGGTGCGGGCGGTGGTCACCGTGACGTTGGCGGTGGGCTGGGCGGAGAGCTTGACGGTGAAGGTACCGGTCTTCCCCTGGGTGACCGAGAGGCTGACCGGCGTGGCCGTGATGGCCGGCCCGGTCGCCACCGTGATGCCCGACGGGGCCGACTCACCGGTCGCACCGGTGCTGTCGTACGCCTTGGCGTAGACCGAGTGGCTGCCGGAGGCGGCACCGGCCCAACTGAAGGAGTACGGCGCGGTGGTGTCGGTGGCGAGCAGGGTGGCGTTGTCGTAGAACTCCACCTTGCTGATGCTCGCACCGTCGCTCGCGGTCGCCGTGGCGGCCAGCGGGACAGCGGCTCCGGCGGCGTAACTCGCCCCGGGGGCCGGGCTGGTGAGCGCGGTGACCGGCGGCTGGTGGGCGCCGGCGCAGGTGGTGCCGTTGACGGCGAATGCGGTGGGAGCCGCATTGGTGCCGCTGTAGGCGAAGTTGGCGCCTGGGGTGGCGTTGCCGCCGGGCGCGATGGTGGCGTTCCAGGAGAGGCTGCTGACGGTGACGTTATTGCCGGTCTGGGCCCAGGTGCCGCCCCAGCCGCTGCCGGAGAGGGTCTGGTTGCCGCTGTACGCGTAGCTGAGGGTCCAACCGTCGACGGCGGCGGTCCCGACGTTGTTGATCTTCACGTTGGCGGTGAAGCCACTACCCCAGTCGTTCACGGAGTAGTCGACGGCGCACTGGATCACGGCCGCCGAGGCCGGCGTGCCGACCATCGTGGTGAGCCCGGCGGCCAGCAGCGCGAGCGCTGTACCGAGTGCGGGCAGGCGGGAACTGCGAGAGGTGGGGGGTGACATGACGGCTCCTGCGGGGTGGGGGCTGCGTGTGGGGAACTGTTCGCTGAGCGCGAGGCATGGCACTCGCAACTGTGGGAGCGCTCCCAAATATCGGGAGCAGCTGAGCGCCTGTCAAGAGATTGCGCAGCCGGGACAGTTGGCAACTCCCCTGCGGCTGGCTATGTTTCTGGGCGGGCCTGTGGGAGCGCGCCCATATTTCGTCAGTTGCTAGGAGCGGGACATGTCCCTGCGCCACACCGCGCTCGCCCTCGGCGGCGCGCTCGCCGCCACGGTCGCACTGGTCGGACCGATCGCCGGTTCGTCCTCGGCCGCCACCGTCGCCTGTACCGTCGACTACTCCGTGAACGACTGGGGCAGTGGCTTCAGTGCCAATGTGAAGATTAACAACGTCGGGACCGCTGCCCTCAACGGCTGGACCCTCAGCTACGCCTACACCGGCAACCAGACCCTCTCCGGGAGCGGCTGGAGCGGCACCTGGGCCCAGACCGGCAAGAACGTCACCGTCAGCAGCCTCTCCTGGAACGCGGCTATCGCGCCCGGCGGGAGTGCCACCCCCGGTGCCAACTTCAGTTACAGCGGGGCGAATTCGGCGCCCACGTCGTTCGCGGTCAACGGGGTGGCGTGCAACGGGGCGGCGTCACCTTCGCCCTCCGCGTCTCCGTCGCCCTCTCCTTCACCTTCGCCCTCCCCGTCGCCCTCGCCGACCACGTCCACACCCCCGGGGGTCGCGCCCGACCTCAAGGTCTCCGGCAACTCCCTGGTCAACGCGGCCGGTTCGCCGGTCGCCCTGCACGGCGTCAACCGCTCCGGTACCGAGTACATGTGCGTCCAGGGGTACGGATTCTTCGACGGTCCGGTGGACGCCGCCGCGATCGCCGCGATCAAGAGCTGGAAGGTGAACGCCGTCCGAGTCCCGCTCAACGAGGACTGCTGGCTCGGCCAGTCGAACGTCAGCCCAGCCTACGGCGGTGCCAACTACCGTTCCGCCATCAAGGGTTGGGTCGACTCGCTGCGCACTGCCGGGCTGACCCCGATCGTCGAGATGCACTGGAGCCGCGGCCTCTACACCGGCAACTCGTCCGGCTGCTCCGACACCAACGCCACCTGCCAGAAGCCGATGCCGGGCGCGAACGCCGTCCCGTTCTGGACCTCGGTCGCCGAGACCTTCAAGGGCACCAACTCGGTGGTCTTCGACCTGTTCAACGAGCCGTACGCGGACCGGTCCGAGTCCTCGCTCGCCCAGGGCTGGCTCTGCTGGCGGGACGGCGGCGGCGCCTGCCCCGGCATCGGGTACCAGGTGAGCGGCATGCAGACCCTGGTCAACACCGTCCGGGCCACCGGCTCCACCAACGTCATCCTGCTCGGCGGCCTGGCCTACTCCAACGACCTCGGCCAGTGGCTCGCCCACAAGCCCACCGACCCGACCGGCAACCTGGGCGCGGCCTGGCACGTGTACAACTTCAACACCTGCTCCACCGCAGCCTGTTGGGACTCCACGCTGGCCCCGGTCGCGGCCCAGGTCCCGCTGCTGGCCGGTGAGATCGGCGAGAACACCTGCGGCCACGCCTTCATCGACCAGGTGATGTCCTGGCTCGACAGCAAGAAGATCTCCTACCTGGGCTGGACCTGGAACACCTGGAACTGCAACTCCGGCCCAGCCCTGATCTCCAACTACGACGGCACCCCGACCGGCTTTGGGATCGGCTTCCGCGACCACCTGCTGGCGCTCGGCTGACCACTGATGGCCCGTCCGGTCCACTTCGGACGGGCCATCACTTTTTCACATGAGATCGGACACGAACTTCGTTCCTTGACTCTGTTTCCGGGCGAGGACAGAGTGTGGCCGTCCGGGGCCGCATCTCCCTGGCCGCACCCCACGGAGGTCACCTCGCCATGCGATTCCGCCTGCCCCGAAACAGGACCATTGCCGCCGTCGCCGCACTGACCGGCCTCGCGCTCTTCGTCCCCGCCACCGAGGCCGCCGACCGGGTGCCACCGCAGGCCCCGGCCTCCGGCAGCGGCACACCCACCGTCAACTCGGTCTGGGACGCCACCCGTTTCTCCACCGGGTCGAACTCCTGGATCGACCTGCCCGGCGCCGCCATCACGGACTCCACCGGTCAGACCGTCGGATACGACGGAGTCTTCGTCGTGCATTTCGACGCCGATGCCCTGTGCACGATTCCCGGCAGTGACAACGCCGTCTGCAGCGTCCGCATTCTGGTCGGCGACAAGGTCGGCCGGCCCGGCGACACCAACGCCCGGTTCGTCACCGCCCGAGGCAATCCGGAGTGGAGCGCGCACGGCTACACCCGCACCGTCTGTCTTCCCGGCCAATTCGAACCCCGGGACGCCACCACCAAGGTCCAGGTGCTCGCCAGCACCAACGCGGTGTTCGAGCTCCAGAACTGGCACCTGGTGGTCAACCGCTACCCGGTCCGGCCCGGCACCAGCTGCCCCTGACCCGCCATCCCGGCAGGCGCTGAGGGCAACGCCCGTCAGCCGGCCCGAGGCGCGCCCTGCCGCCCCTCACAGGGGAGCAGCGTCACAACCGCTTCTCCTCCAGGGCAGCCGCGCTCCAGCGGCGCAGCCAGGCGGTGGTACGGGGGTGCTGGTGCAGGCGGTCGATCCTCCTGTCGGGGCCTGACACGGGATGTCAGAGCCGGTAGAGCCGCTGGGCGTTCTGCACCGAGAGCAGCTGGGTGATCCGCTCGGCGTCGGTGGCGGTGCAGGCGCTCTCGCCCTGCCAGTCGGTCAGCAGCCGGTGCAGGGAGTGGCGGTACTGGGCGGCCCCGACCACGTACAGCTCGGGGAGGCCGTAGGCGTCGGTGGAGAACAGCAGCTTGCCGAACGGGGCGAGTTCGAGGTACTCGCCGAGGACGGTGGTGGCCCGGGGGCCCGCGTAGGAGAGGGTCAGGCCGAGGTCTGCGTACACGTGCGGGAAGGCCTGGGCGAGCCAGGAAGCCTGGCGGTGGTACGGGTAGGCATGCAGCAGGACCAGCGGGGTGCCGGTCGGTTCGACGGCGCGGATGAAGTCGGTGAGCAGCGACGGGTCTGCGTGATGGAGGGTCAGGTCCGGGTCGCCGAAGCCGGTGTGGAGTTGGATCGGCAGGCCCAGGTCCACGGCGGTCCAGAGCAGTTTGCGGAGCAGGACCGGATCGGTCAGGCGGCGGCCGGGTCGATGGGTGGCGGCGGCACGGGTGACCTCCGCCCGGTCGGGGCGTTCGGCGGGGATGGCGAGGCTGTGGCGGTAGGCGAGAACCGACTTGAAGGCAACGGCGGAGGCGGCAGCTGTGCGGAGGGCCGCCTCGACGGCGGCTGCCCAGTCCGCAGCCGGGGCGTCGATCGGCTCCGCGATGCTCTCCAGCCGTACCACTTCCCGGACTTGGGCACCGGACAGCTCGGCGAAGGCGGGCAGCGGGAGCAGCGGGTGGCCGGCCGCAGCGGTGAGGCCGGTGTCGATCAGGCAGTGGCTGATACCGGTGGCGGCGAGCAGGCGGCGAGCGGCTTCGGCCGGGCCGAGCTCGCGGCGACGGGCCAGGTAGTCGGCCATCGGAGTGTGTGCGGGAAGGCCGAGGGCCGGTGCGCACCAGCGGCGGACGGCCAGGCCGAGCGCACTGTCGAAGGGTGAAGTCCCGGGCGCAGGTGGGCGGTCGGACTCGGTGAGCAGGCTCGCGAAGGAGGCGTCGTCGAGGTCGGCGAGGGTGATGCTGTGACAGTGCTGGTCGATCACGGTCTCAGTACCTGTCGACCGTCGCCGCGATGACCTGCTCGGGTGTGCTGCCGGCGAAGAGCTCGATCTCCGCCTGACGGACCGCCAGGACTGCGGCGTGGAGGGAGGCGCCGAGCGCTTCGCGGAGCAGCACCGAGGATTCGAACGCCGCCACCGACTCCGCCAGGCTCGCGGGCAGGCGCTCGACGGTGCCCAGGGCGGCCGGGTCGCCGTTCACCTCGTCGGGCAGCGGCTTTCCGGTGTCCAGGCCGTCCAGACCTGCGGCCAGCACTCCGCCGATCATCAGGTAGGGGTTGGCGATGGCGTCGAAGCACTTGAGTTCGGCGTTGGCCTGGCCGGCGATGGAGCCCTTGATCAGGCGCAGTGCGGCCTCCCGGTTCTCCAGCCCCCAGCAGCGGAACGGTCCCGACCAGCGGGAAGGCTGCAGCCGCAGGTAGCTGGCGACGCTCGGGGCACCGAGCGCGAGCAGTGCGGGCAGGTGGTCCAGCACTCCGGCCAGGAAGTGTTCGGCCTCGGGGTGCAGGCCGTGCGGGCCGGGGCCGCCGTGGCCGAGGTTCTGGCCGTCGCGCCAGAGGCTGAAGTGCAGGTGGCCGCCGTTGCCGACCCCGTCGGGGGTGAGCGCGGGCGCGAAGGTGGCGCGCAGACCGTGCCGGGCCGAGACGGCACGGATGGTGTGCCGGACCAGCACGGTCGTGTCGGCCACCTCGACCGGGGCCTCCGGGGCGACCGAGACCTCGAACTGGCCCGGCGCGTACTCGGGGTGGAGCTGGAGCACCGTCAACTGCTGCTCCGTCAGCGCCCGGAGCACGTCCCGCAGGTAGTCGGAGAGGTCGGCGAACCGGTGCAGCCCGTACGCGGGTGCGGTGGTGGCCGGCGCCCCGGTCGCGTCGGTGACCACCCACTCGACCTCGATCCCGGCCTGCACGGTGAGGCCATGCCGCCCGGCCGCCTCCACCATCCGCCGGGCGAACCGCCGTTGGCAGCCGGGGTGCGGCGTCCCGTCCTGGGCGTACCGGTCCGCCGGGGCCCAGGCCCAGCCGGGCTGAGCTGCCAGCGGCACCAGCCGGTCGAGGTCGGGGATCAACCGCAGGTCGCCGTCCGGGCCCTGACTGAACGGGCTGCTGGTCATCGAGTCGTCCAGCAGGAACATGTCGAAGCACGGCGCCGCGCCCACTCCCCACTCGGCGGCATGCTCCAACTGCCGTACGGGGAAGGTCTTCACCCGGCTGATCCCGGAGTTGTCGACCCAGCTGGTCGCCACCCCGTCGACACCTTCACCGGTCAGCCTGGCGGCGGCCAACCTGGCCTGGGCAGCCCGCTCGGCGCGGGACGGGGCGCTGTTCATGCCGCCATGCTCACGCATCACAAGGGCTCGGAGAACGCCCTGTCACTCGTCCGGCGGCAGTCGGCCACCCGTGCGGGTGGCTACGCGTACGGGACCAGCCCGGTGGTGGCGAGATCGAAGCCGAACGGCTCCGGAATCGGCACCGACTGCCCGAACTTCGCGGTGTAGCGCTGCCGGTAGCCATCGGGGCCGGGTTCGGTGAACAGGGCGATGGAACTGTCCCTCGGGTCGATGAGCAGGTACACCGGGATCCCCATCAGAGGGTAATCACGGACCTTACCCACCCAGTCGTTCTCGGGGTTCGACGGCGAGACGATCTCGACCGCTATCACCGCGAGGTCGGCCGGGATCTCGTTCGCGGCGGCAAGCGTCGCTTCGAACGGAAGGTACGCCAGGTCGGGGTTGCGCAGCTTGCCGACCGTCGGTGACGCGAGGTCGGTGTTCTCCGTGGGCCTCAGGTCGGACGGTAGGTGGGCGTCAAACTGCTGACGGACCACCAGCAGGTTGCGCTGATGAATCAGCGACGGCACCGCCTTCACGATGATCGCGTCGCCGGAGACTTCCACCTTGAAGCCCGGTGGAGGGCTGAGGCTCTGCGCATACTCCAGGAGCCGGAGGTGGCGTGCGGATAGCTGGGCCATGCCCCCATCCTCCCTACGCCTCCGGCGCGAAGCGGGCGACCAGGTCACCGGCCGTGAGCCGGTCGAGGCCGGAGGTGGAGTCGAGGGCGCCGGGGTAGAGGCGGTAGAGGGTACCGGTCAGGGCGGGGACGGCGGGGAGGTCGGCGTTCAGGAGGGCCAGAAAGGCGCACCGGTCGGTGAGATCGGCGGGGTCGAACGGGCCGGTGTGGTCGGGGTGGTGGCGGTCGCGGATGCGGGTGGCGAAGGTGGCTACGGGCTCGTCCGGGGCGCGGTGGTAGGTGGCGACGGTGCTGCCGGAGCGGATCAGGACCTGGTCGGTGGTGGCGGCCGCGGTGGCGACGGCCAGGTCGCCGAGGGTGGCCCGGGCGCCGGGGGCGAAGTGGTTCAGGACGTCGGAGGCGAGCACGCCGAGGCGGCCGGAGTGGCGGCGGACGTCGTGCAGTCGATGATCATCGGAACGGCGACCTTGGCGGCGCCGGCCAGGTCGAGCCGCTGGGTGACGTGCTTCGGGTCGAGCGGGCCGGACGACCGGCCGGGCTCGCTCAGGGTCATGAAACCGGTGTAGGCGTCCGGGAGTTCGTCGAAGGCGACGTCGTTGTAGCTGAACACCACGACCACGGCGTACCGGGCGCCGGCGGCGGCCAGCCCGGCCAGGTCGAGGTCGACGAACTCGGTCGCGCCGTTCGGCGCCGAGGTGAAGTCGCCGGAGTGCACCGCCGTCCGGGCGCCGTACACCAGCTTGGTGTAGTCGCACAGACCGGTGAGCGCCCAGTCCGCGTCGTAGAACGCCACCGAGAGGTCGAGGTCGACCCGGACGCCCTTGGGCTGGAGCCAGTGCAGGAAAAGCCGCAGGCGGCCACCGTCGGGCAGCGACAGCACGCTGCCGCGCGGCACCGCGACCAGCGAGCGGGCACTGGCCCGCTCCACGGCCGGTACGGTCAGACCCGTCAACTCCTCGTCCAGCAGCGCGAGATCGTACCGGTCCTGACCGGCGGCGGCCCGGCGGAGCAGCTCGGCCTCGATCAGCGCGCAGACCGGTGCGCTGAGCCGCGCGGGCAGCGCGGCGCCCCAGTCGGTACGGGCGTGGGTGTGCGCGGTGTGGCCGCGCGGGAAGTACAGCCGGCGCTCGTTGTCCGGCCGGGGCGCGCGCAGCCGCCCGTACGCGCCGAGCAGCGGGCCGGGCGCGACCTTGCGCAATGTCTCCGGGAGGACGGCGAGCAGTGCGGGCGGGCAGGGTGCGTCGGGCGCCCAGCGGTGGTGAGTGCGGAGCAGGTGGTGCAGTCGGCGCGCCAGTTCGCCCGGGCGGTGGGCGAGCAGGGTGACGGCTCCGGGTACGTCGCCGGTCGCCAGCGCGGCCTCGATCCGGGACGCGAAAGTGGTGACGGTCAGTCGGTTCCGTCCGCCGGCGGTGCCCGCGGTCGGCAGCGAGGCGGCCAACAGGCTGTCGCCCAGCGGGTGTTGGAGCAGGTCGGTGCCCCGGATCACGGCGAAGGCGGCAGCCGCGTTCGGGAACCGGCGGTGGTACTCGTACGGGTGCAGTGCCTCGCCCGCGCGCTGCCAGGCGGCGCGGTGGCGCAGCATGTCCTCGGCCGCACCGGCGAGCGGCAGCGCGTCCAGGGCGGCGAGCAGCGCCCGGCGGAGCGGGCGCGGGACGCCGAGCAGCCGGGGCGGCTTGTCGGCCAGCAGGTCGGGGTCGGCGCCGCACCAGGCCCAGAGCAACCGCAGCCCGTCGGTGGCGGTGCCGAGCCTGGCCGCCAGGGCGGGCAGTGTGCCGGGCAGGTCACGGTGCAGGAGTTCGGCCAGCACGGTGGCCTTGGTCTCCCGGACCGGGATCGCCTCGGGCAGCCAACTGCCGGGATCGGCAGACGCGTTGTCGAGCAGAACGGCGAGGTCGTCACGGTCCTGCGGGCTGAGCGGGGTCTGCCGGGCGAGCAGTCGGCCCAGCTCCAGCAGGGCAGCGGCAGCCGGGTCGACGGCCAGCCGGAGGCGGTGCAGTACGGCGTCGGCCCGGATCTCGCGGCTGGCGAGCGGTGCCGGCGGTGCATCGGCGCGGGTCAGCGCCGTCCCGCAGAGCGGGCAGCCCGCGAGCGAGACCACCTCGTCCAGGCAGTCCTCGCAGATCAGGTGCCCGCACGGGGCCAGCACCTCGACGGAGCGCCCGAGGTCACACCAACTGCACGTCAGATCGGGCTGGTTGCGCAGGAAGGCGTGGATCCGGGCCGAGTAGAGCGAGTGCGCCTCGCGGGAGACGCTGTCCGGGAAGCCGTGGAACAGCGGCTGGTGGCGGCGCTCGTTGCCGGTCAGCAGGTCGATCCGGCGGAGCAGTTCGGTGCCGGTCTGCTTGAGCGCGACCGGGCTCTGCCGGGCGAGCGCGGCGTGCAGCGGGGCGGTCAGCCGGTAACCACGGAGTGCGAGGTCGGACTCCAGCACGGCCAGCCCGTCCCGGCTGCGCCGGTCCGGTTCGGCGCCGGGGCGGGTCGGGACGACGACCAGGCTCTGGCGGTGCAGCAGGAGTGTGTCGAGATCGCGGCTCATCGCGGTGGCTTCTTCCCCCTCGGGACGCCTCACGGGGCGGTGCCCCGGGCGGAGATGTCAGTGCGGGGGCGGAGAATGGGCGCACTCGGATTCAATAGGAGTGAGTGAGAAGGAAGCACGCCGCGGAGCCGCCCCCGCGGCGCTCACCCTAAGCGGCCGGGGCCCTGTCAACCCACTGGTTTTCATCTGTGACGCAGGTCACATCATCAGCCGAAATATCCGGGGACATCCTCCCCGTTTGACGCTATGTTCGAGTTATCCGGGGAACCAGTCCCCGGTACGGGGGCCCGAGGGGAGTTGGACCATGACTGTCACCGCTGCCGAGAAGGCGACCGCGCCACGCCTACGGGCCGACGCCTCACGCAATCGGGCGCGGATCATCGAAGCCGCCCGGGAGGCGTTCGTCGAGCAGGGGCCGGATGTCCCGCTCGACGAGATCGCCCGTCGGGCCGGCGTCGGCAACGCGACGGTCTACCGCAACTTCGCCGACCGGCGTGAGCTGATCCACCACGTCACCCTCTCGGTGATGCACAACATGATCGGCCACGCTCGGGCCGCGACGGCCGAGGAGCCGGACGCCTTCGCGGCGGTCGCCCGCTTCACGCACGCGGCCGCCGACGAGCGGATCAGTGCGCTCTGCCCGTTGATCTCGCAGCACGGCGACCCGGACGCCCTCGAACTGGAGCAGGCCGGTGAGCAGCTGAAGGACACCGTGGTCGAGCTGATCACCCGGGCCCAGCAGGCGGGGCTGTTCCGTACCGACATCGGTCCCGGCGACTACCTGGCCACCGTCACCCAGCTCACCCGGCCGCTGCCCGGCACCGACTGCATGGCGGTGGACGGCTTCGTCCACCGCCACCTCCAGATCCTGCTGGACGGCATGCGGGCCCCGGCCCGCTCCGAGCTGCCAGGTCACGCCGTGACCATGGAGGACCTCCGCCGATCCGACTGACGCCACACCTCGCGCCACCTGACGCCACACCAGCGCCACACCAGCTCCGACGCCGCACCTGACACCTCATCGACTTCTGCGCCGTACCAGCGATCCGGCGCGCCCAGTTCTCCCAGCTTTCACAGAACCTCGCACCTAAGTGGGTACCTCCATGTCCGGAACCGTCGCACCGCCCGATCCACGCCGCTGGAAGGCGCTCGGCTTCATCGGCCTCGCGCAGCTGATGGTCGTCCTCGACGCCACCATCGTGAACATCGCCCTGCCGTCCGCCCAGGCGGACCTCGGCATCACCGACGGCAACCGCCAGTGGGTCATCACGGCCTACGCGCTCGCCTTCGGCAGCCTGCTCCTGTTCGGCGGCCGGATCGCCGACCTCTGGGGCCGTCGCCGCACCTTCATCGTCGGCCTGATCGGCTTCGCGCTGGCCTCCGCCCTCGGTGGCGCGGCCGCCAACACCGGCATGCTGCTCGGCGCCCGCGCCCTGCAGGGTGTGTTCGGCGCGCTGCTCGCCCCGGCCGCCCTCTCGCTGCTCGCGGTGATGTTCACCACCGGCCAGGAGCGGGCCAAGGCGTTCGGCATCTACGGTGCGATCGCCGGTGGTGGTGGCGCCATCGGTCTGATCCTCGGCGGTCTGCTCACCGAGTACCTGAACTGGCGCTGGACCTTCTTCGTCAACATCCCGTTCGCGGTGGTCGCCGCGGCCGGGGCCATCATGGTGATCCGTGAGCCCGCCGAGGGCCGCAACCGCAACAAGCTGGACATCCCCGGCGTGCTGCTGGTCACCACCGGTCTGGTCGCGCTGGTCTACGGCTTCACCCGGGCCAACGAGGACGGCTGGGCCGCGGGTGTGACGATCGGTCTGTTCGTCGCCTCCGCCGTGCTGCTCGCGCTCTTCGTCCTGGTCGAGTCCAAGGTGAAGGCCCCGCTGCTGCCGCTGCGCGTGCTCCTGGAGCGCAACCGGGGCGGCGTCTACCTCTCGCTCGGTGTCGCGATCATCGGAATGTTCGGGCTGTTCCTCTTCCTCACCTACTACCTGCAGAAGGTGCTGCACTACAGCCCGGTGACCACCGGCGTCGCCTTCCTGCCGATGGTGGCGGGCATGATCATCGGCTCCACCCAGATCGGCACCCGGCTGATGACCCGGGTCGCCCCGCGCAAGCTGATGGCTCCCGGCTTCGTGACCGCGGCCCTCGGCCTGCTGATCTTCACCCAGATCGGCACCGACACCTCCTACCCGGCGGTGATCCTGCCCGGTCTGATCCTGATGGGCCTCGGCATGGGCACCGCGTTCATGCCCGCGATGAGCCTGGCCACCTACGGCGTCGAGCCGCGGGACGCGGGCGTCGCCTCGGCCATGGTGAACACCTCGCAGCAGGTCGGCGGCGCCATCGGCACCGCGCTGCTGAACACCATCGCGGCCAGTGCCGGCACCGCGTACGTCGCCTCGCACGCGGCCGGTGCCACCAGCCCGCAGCTGCTCCAGCTGAACGCCATGGTGCACGGCACCCAGGTCGCCATCTGGTGGTCCTTC
This sequence comes from Kitasatospora sp. Root107, assembly GCF_001424875.1. GTDB lineage: Bacteria > Actinomycetota > Actinomycetes > Streptomycetales > Streptomycetaceae > Kitasatospora. The sequence goes on from NZ_LMCT01000073.1 coordinate 71,959, forward strand.
GGCATCATGCTGCTGGCTGCCGCGATCGCGGCGGTCCTGATCAACACCGGTCGCCCGGACGCCCACCAGGCCGCGGCCGCCGGTGCGGACGAGGCCGTCCCGGTGCTCGTGCACTGATACCGCTCTGCTCCACCCGACGGCCCCCGCTCCCACCGAGGAGCGGGGGCCGTCGGCCGTTCGTTCGCCCCGCGAGACGGCCCTTGTCCAGCCCTCGGGTGATCCCTTGGCGTCCGGACCAGAAGGAGCCCTTCCCGGCCGCCGCGATGTTCCAGCCCGGCGTGGCCGGCGTGGTGCCGCAGGTGGCGACTGACATCCAACGTGCCAACGGCACGCTGCGGGTGGCCGAGTCGCTGGCCGCGATGGGCGGTCCCGCACTGGCCGCGCTGCTGCTCACGGCGGGCAGCGTCCCGCTGGTGCTCGCGCTGGACGCCGGGACGTTCGCGGTCAGCGGGCTCTGCCTGCTGCTGCTCCGGCTGCCCACCGCCGCGCAGGCCGCCACGACCACCGCCGCCCGCACAGCCTCCACCTGGCAGAACCTGCGGGAGGGCTGGCAGGAGTTCCGTTCCAGGACCTGGCTCTGGGCGGTGATCCTGGCCTGGGTGGTGAACGGCGTCACCGCCTTCGGCCCGATCCACCCGCTGACCACCCTGCTGGTGGCGGAGGACCACGGCTCGGCCGGTCTCGGCCTGGTCTGGACGGCGTTCGGGATCGGCAGCGTGCTCGGCGTGTGATGTGGGCGACCAGCGTGCAGACCCAGGTGCCCGCCGAGGGGCTGAACCGGGTGTACGGCTACGACGTCTGCGGCTCGCTGATCGCCTTCCCGATCGGGCCAGGTGCTGGCCGGTCCGGTCAGCGAGGCGGTCGGGGCGCGGCCCGCGCTGTTCGGATCGAGCGTGATCTGCCTGCTGACCTTCCTGGTCCTGCTGAGCGTCCCGGCGGTGCGCACCCTGCGCCGGAAGGAAACCCTGGGCACCCTTCCTACCTCGAAGTAACTTCGCTACAGTGACCGCACGCACCACCGCCGGGCTTCGGGAGCCGCACTGGCGGGGCCGCCGTCCGACGTGCCATCGCACGCCTTCCGGACGCGGTACGGGACTTCAGCGCGACAACGACATCTCGCACAGCGACATCTCTCAGTGCGCCTGAGTACCACGGCACAGCCGCAGCACAGCCGGAGCGGACCGGCATGCCGCGTGACGCCGCAACCGTCATCACCTTCTCCCCGCTCCGCCGTACCCTCCTCCCTGCCCTGACGGCCGCTGCTCGACGACGAGCGGATGCGCCCGGCGCGGACGGGCGGCGCGGGGCCCCATGACAAGGAGTCAGGACAATGGAGCGTCCCTTCCCCACCGTCGCGGTCGTCGGACTCGGCACCATGGGCGCCGGCATCGCCGTCGCCGTCGCACACAGCGGGCGCAGGGTGATCGGCATCGAGGCCGGCCCCGACAGCGCGGCCCGCTCGCTGGCCCGGATCGAGGAGGCCACCGCCGAGGCGGTCCGCCGCGAGCGGCTGACCCCGCAGGAGCGCACCACGCTGCTGGCGCTGATCTCGGTCGGCGACCAGCTGGACGCGGCCGCGATCGCCGACCTGGTGATCGAGGAGGTCCCCGAGCAGCTGGAGCTCAAGCGGGAGATCTTCGCCGAGCTGGACCGGATCTGCCCGCCCGAAACGGTGCTGGCGACCGGTACCACCGCACTCTCGGTGACCCGGATCGCCGCCGCCACCGCCCGCCCGGAGCGGGTGCTCGGCCTGCACTTCTTCAACCCCGTGCACACCATGAAGCTGGTCGAGGTGGTCCGCACCGTGCTGACCACTCCTCAGGTCGCCGAGCAGGCCGCCGACTTCGCCCGCGAGCTGGGCAAGGAGCCGGTCGCCGCCGGTGACCGGGCCGGTTTCGTGGTGAACGGGCTGCTGTTCGCGTACCTCAACCAGGCCGCCGCGATGTTCGAGTCCAAGTACGCCACCCGGGAGGACATCGACGCCGCGATGCGGCTCGGCTGCGGCCTGCCGATGGGCCCGCTGGCGCTGCTCGACCTGATCGGCGTGGACACCGCGCGGACGGTGCTGGAGGCGATGTACGAGCAGTCCAAGGACCGGCTGCACGCCCCCGCCCCGATCCTCGGCCAGCTGGTCGCGGCCGGGCTGCTGGGCCGGAAGAGCGGCCGCGGCTTCTACACCTACGAGGCACCCGGCTCCTCCAGGGTGGTCGCCGAGTCCGGCGCCGCGCAGGCGGCCCGGGTGGCCGGGCGCGTGGTGCGCAGCGTCGGGGTCTGCGGCTCCGGCACGATGGCCACCGGCATCGCCGAGGTGTTCGCCAAGGCCGGCTACCAGGTGATCCTGACCGCCCGCAGCCAGGAGAAGGCCGACAAGGCCAAGGCCCAGCTGGCCCGCTCGCTGGAGCGCTCGGTGGCCAAGGGCCGGCTGACGGCCGATCAGCGCGACGCCGCGCTGGCCCAGGTCACCCCGAGCGGCCGGTACGCCGAACTGGCCGAGGTCGACCTGGTGGTCGAGGCGGTGGCCGAGGACCTGGCGGTCAAGCGCGAGCTGTTCGCCACCCTGGACAAGATCTGCAAGCCCGGCGCGGTGCTCGCCACCACCACCTCCAGCCTGCCGGTGATCAGCTGCGCGACCGCCACCTCGCGGCCGCAGGACGTGATCGGCATGCACTTCTTCAACCCCGCCCCGGCGATGAAGCTGGTCGAGGTGGTCTCCACCGTGCTGACCGCGCCGGACGTCACCAGCACCGTGCTGGCGCTCTGCGGCACGGTGAAGAAGCACGCCGTGGAGTGCGGCGACCGGGCCGGGTTCATCGTGAACGCGCTGCTCTTCCCGTACCTGAACGACGCGGTCCGGATGCTCCAGGAGCACTACGCGACGGTGGACGACATCGACACCGCGATGAAGCTCGGCTGCGGCTACCCGATGGGTCCGTTCGAGCTGCTGGACGTGGTCGGTCTGGACGTCTCGCTGACCATCGAGAAGGTGCTGCACCAGGAGTTCCGCGAGCCGGGACTGGCCGCCGCACCGCTGCTGGAACACCTCGTCGCGGCCGGCTGCCTGGGCCGCAAGACCGGTCGCGGATTCCGCGACCACGCCCGCCGATGACCGGCCAGGCGCCACCTCCGGGCGGGCTGCCGGGCAGTCAGCACCCGGTCGGCGGACGGGCCGTACGGCCTGCTTGGGGTCCGGGCTCGGTGACCGGGCGGTGGCCCCGTCCGGTGGTGGCCGCCCCGGTGCCGCCACTGCGCCGGACAAAGCCGGTTGGCCCGCCACCCGGTACGTGTAGCGTTCCGGCCATGGACCGGGAACAGTCATCCGAACAGTCAGCCCCGGAGCGTCCGGAGGGCGTCCGGCCGGCCACCGAGGCCGGGGCCGGCAACCGCCGGGCGGCCGCCCAGCGACAGCAGATGCGGCAGGATCTCGCCTCGGCCGCGATGGAGCTGTTCGCCACCCAGGGGTACGAGGAGACCACGGTCGACCAGATCGCGGCCGCCGCCGGGGTGGCCCGGCGGACCTTCTTCCGGTACTTCAGGTCCAAGGAGGAGGCGATCTTCCCGGACCACGACGACACCCTGGTCCGGGTGGCCGACCTGCTGGCCAGCGCCGACTCCGAGGAGCACCCGCTCGACGTGGTGTGCCGCGGGATCAAGGAGGTGCTCCGGATGTACGCCTCCACCCCGGGCGTCTCGGTGGCCAGGTACCAGTTGATCCGTCAGGTCGCGGCACTGCGCGAGCGGGAGATCGCGGTGGTCTCCCGGTACGAGCGGCTGTTCACCCGCTACCTGCTGGGCCGCTTCGACGCGGCCGAGGAGATCCCGCCGGGCTGGCAGCGCGGCGGGGACGACGACTCGATGCTGGCCGAGGTCTCGGCGGCGGCGGTGGTGGCGGCCCACAACCACGTGCTGCGGCGCTGGCTGCGGGCCGGCGGGATGGGCGACGTGGAGGCGCAGCTCGACCACTCCTTCGACGTCATCCGCACGACCTTCTGGGCGACGGCCCCGACCGGGGTGCGACGGCGTGGGACGACAGTGGCACCCGGTGCCACTGTGGCACCCGGGTCGTCGCTGGAGGCCGCCACGGTGAGCGCACTGAGTGCCAGCCCCGGTGGTGAGGTTCTCATCACAGTGACCCGGACGGACGCCCCGCTGGAGCAGGTGGTGGACCGGATCAGGGCCGCCCTGACTTCGGCCGCAGGCTGAGGTTTACGCAGGTCAGAGCAGTTTCAGAGGGCCCGTTCCGGTTCGCCGGGGCGGGCCCTCTGTGCGCCCCTTGGGGTCCGGTCGAACGGTCGTCGGATTCACTCGAATTGATGGCACCCGGTGTCTTTACTAGTGGCACAGGGTGCCACTACCTTGTTCCTCACCAGTCGCGGCGCCGCGGCTCCCCACCTCGGCGCGCCGTGTCCGGGTGCGACACCACCATCCGTCGCAGCCACTCCAGACTTCCCACCCACAGACCGAACCAGCGAAGCCGGTGTCCGCTCCCGGCTCCCCCAGACGCCCTGTGCGCCCTCACACAGGTACGCCTTCGGAGGCAGCCATGAAGGAAATCCTCGACGCGATCCTCAGCACCGACAGCACCCCGGCGGACTTCGCCGGGCTCAAGCTGCCGGAGTCCTACCGGGCGGTGACGCTCCACAAGGACGAGGAGCAGATGTTCGCCGGCCTGGACAGCCGCGACAAGGACCCGCGCCAGTCCCTCCACCTCGACGACGTCGCCCTGCCCGAGCTCGGCCCGGGCGAGGCCCTGGTCGCGGTGATGGCCAGCGCGGTGAACTACAACACCGTGTGGAGCTCGATCTACGAGCCGGTCTCCACCTTCGGCTTCCTGGAGCGGTACGGCCGCCTCTCGCCGCTGACCAAGCGTCACGACCTGCCGTACCACGTGCTCGGCTCCGACCTCGCGGGCGTGGTGCTGCGCACCGGCGCCGGGGTCAACGCCTGGAAGCCGGGCGACGAGGTCGTCGCGCACTGCCTCTCGGTCGAGCTGGAGTCCTCGGACGGCCACAACGACACGATGATGGACCCGGAGCAGCGGATCTGGGGCTTCGAGACCAACTTCGGCGGCCTGGCCCAGATCGCCCTGGTGAAGACCAACCAGCTGATGCCCAAGCCGAAGCACCTCACCTGGGAGGAGGCCGCCTCCCCCGGCCTGGTCAACTCCACCGCGTACCGCCAGCTCGTCTCGCAGAACGGTGCGGGCATGAAGCAGGGGGACAACGTGCTGATCTGGGGCGCCAGCGGTGGCCTCGGCTCGTACGCCACCCAGTACGCGCTGGCCGGCGGCGCCACCCCGATCTGCGTGGTCTCCAACGACGCCAAGGCCGAGATCTGCCGGGCCATGGGCGCCGAGGCGATCATCGACCGGAGCGCCGAGGGCTACAAGTTCTGGAAGGACGAGAACACCCAGGACCCGCGCGAGTGGAAGCGCCTGGGCGGCCGGATCCGCGAGCTGACGGGTGGTGAGGACGTGGACATCGTCTTCGAGCACCCCGGCCGGGAGACCTTCGGCGCCTCGGTCTACGTCACCCGTAAGGGCGGCACCATCGTCACCTGCGCCTCCACCTCGGGCTTCATGCACCAGTACGACAACCGCTACCTGTGGATGTCGCTGAAGAAGATCGTCGGCTCGCACTTCGCCAACTACCGCGAGGCGTGGGAGGCCAACCGCCTGGTCGCCAAGGGCAAGATCCACCCGACCCTCTCCAAGGTCTACACCCTGGAGCAGACCGGGCAGGCCGCCCTCGACGTGCACCAGAACAGGCACCAGGGCAAGGTCGGCGTGCTCTGCCTGGCCCCGCAGGAGGGCCTGGGCGTCCGCGACCAGGAGCTCCGGGAGAAGCACCTGCCGGCGATCAACCGCTTCAGGAACGTCTGATGGCCGACCGGGACCGTCCGTGGCTGATGCGGACCTACGCGGGCCACTCGACCGCGAGTGACTCCAACGCGCTCTACCGGAAGAACCTGGCGAAGGGTCAGACCGGTCTCTCGGTCGCCTTCGACCTGCCCACCCAGACCGGCTACGACTCGGACCACATCCTGGCCCGCGGCGAGGTCGGCCGGGTCGGTGTGCCGGTCGGTCACGTCGGCGACATGCGGGCGCTGTTCGACGGCATCCCGGTCGAGCAGACCAACACCTCGATGACCATCAACGCCACCGCGATGTGGCTGCTGGCGCTCTACCAGGTGGTCGCCGAGGAGCAGGGCGCCGACATCGCCAAGCTCACCGGCACCACCCAGAACGACATCGTCAAGGAGTACCTCTCCCGCGGGACGCACGTCTTCCCGCCCGGCCCCTCGGTGCGCCTGATCACCGACATGATCGCCTACACGGTCGGGAACATCCCGAAGTGGAATCCGATCAACATCTGCAGCTACCACCTCCAGGAGGCCGGGGCCACCCCGGTCCAGGAGATCGCGTACGCGATGTGCACGGCGATCTCGGTGCTCGACGCGGTCCGCGACTCCGGGCAGGTCCCGGCCGAGCGGATGGGCGAGGTGGTGGCCCGGATCAGCTTCTTCGTGAACGCGGGCGTCCGCTTCGTCGAGGAGATGTGCAAGATGCGCGCCTTCGCCCGGCTCTGGGAGCAGGTCACCCTGGAGCGCTACGGCATCCAGGACCCCAAGCAGCGCCGGTTCCGCTACGGCGTCCAGGTCAACTCGCTCGGCCTGACGGAGGCTCAGCCGGAGAACAACGTCCAGCGCATCGTGCTGGAGATGCTCGCCGTCACGCTCTCCAAGGACGCCCGCGCCCGCGCCGTCCAGCTGCCCGCGTGGAACGAGGCGCTCGGCCTGCCCCGGCCGTGGGACCAGCAGTGGTCGCTGCGGATCCAGCAGGTGCTGGCCTACGAGTCCGACCTGCTGGAGTACGGCGACATCTTCAACGGCTCCGAGGTGATCGAGACCAAGACCGCCGAGCTGCTGGCCGGCGCCGAGGCCGAGATCGCCAAGGTGCTGGAGATGGGCGGGGTGATCCCGGCCGTCGAGTCCGGCTACCTCAAGTCCAACCTGGTCGCCTCGCACGCCGCCCGGCGGGCCAGGATCGAGTCCGGCGAGGACAAGATCGTCGGGGTGAACTGCTTCGACACCACCGAGGAGAGCCCGCTCACCGCCGACCTGGACACCGCCATCATGGTGGTCGACCCGGCCTCCGAGCAGTCCGTCCTGACTGCGCTTCAGCAGTGGCGCGCCGAGCGGGACGAGACGGCCGCCCAGGCCGCCCTGGCGGCTCTCAAGGCCACCGCGGTGACCACCGACAACCTGATGCCGGCCACGCTCGCCTGCGCCCGTGCCGGCGTCACCACCGGCGAGTGGTCCTTCGCCCTGCGGGACGTCTTCGGCGAGTACCGCGCGCCCACCGGCGTCGGCGGCGCCCCGGTCGCGGTTGCGGCCGAGCCCGGCGGCGAGCTGGCGGCCGTCCGTGAGGCGGTCACGGCCACCGCCGCCGAGCTGGGCACCGGCAAGCTCCGGCTGCTGGTCGGCAAGCCCGGCCTGGACGGGCACTCGAACGGCGCCGAGCAGATCGCCGTCCGGGCCCGCGACGCCGGCTTCGAGGTGGTCTACCAGGGCATCCGTCTGACGCCCGAGCAGATCGTCTCCGCCGCCGTCGCCGAGGACGTGCACTGCGTCGGCCTCTCGATCCTGTCGGGTGCTCACCCCGAGCTGGTTCCGGACGTCCTGCACCGGCTCCGCCGGGCCGGGGTGGAGGATGTGCCCGTGATCGTCGGTGGCATCATCCCCGCAGCGGACGGCGAGGCCCTCAAGGCCGCCGGCGTCGCTGCCGTCTTCACCCCGAAGGACTTCGGCATCACCACCATCATCGGCCGGATCGTCGACGAGATCCGGCTCGCCAACAGGCTTCAGCCCTGGGCCGCGACCTCCACCGCCGCGACCAGCTGACCCGGAAGGACCGACCCACCCTCATGACTGTCAACCGCCTGCGCCCCCGCCGCTCCTGCCTGGCCGTGCCGGGTAGCAACCCGCGCTTCCTGGAGAAGGCCCAGGGCCTCCCGGCCGACCAGGTCTTCCTCGACCTGGAGGACGCCTGCGCCCCGCTGGTCAAGGAGAGCGCCCGCCACAACATCGTGGACGCCCTGAACAACGGCGACTGGGGCAACAAGACCAAGGTCGTCCGGGTCAACGACTGGACCACCCACTGGACGTACCGCGACGTGATCACCGTGGTCGAGGGCGCCGGCCCGAACCTCGACTGCATCATGCTGCCGAAGGTCCAGGACGCCACCCAGGTCAAGGCGCTCGACCTGCTGCTCACCCAGATCGAGAAGACCATGGGCTTCGAGGTCGGCAAGATCGGCATCGAGGCGCAGATCGAGAACGCCAAGGGCCTGGTGAACGTCGACGAGATCGCCGCCGCCTCCCCCCGGCTGGAGACCATCATCTTCGGCCCGGCCGACTTCATGGCCTCGATCAACATGAAGACCCTGGTGGTCGGCCAGCAGCCCCCCGGCTACCCGGCCGACGCGTACCACTACATCCTGATGCGGATCCTGATGGCCGCCCGGATGCACGACCTGCAGGCCATCGACGGCCCGTACCTGCAGATCCGCAACCCCGACGGCTACCGCGAGGTGGCCGGCCGCGCCGCCGCCCTCGGCTTCGACGGCAAGTGGGTCCTGCACCCGGACCAGGTCGGTGCGGCGAACGAGATCTTCTCGCCCTCGCAGGAGGACTACGACCACTCCGAGCTGATCCTCGACGCGTACGACTGGTGCACCTCCGAGGCGGGCGGCGCCAAGGGCTCCGCGATGCTCGGCGACGAGATGATCGACGAGGCCAGCCGCAAGATGGCCCTGGTCATCGCGGGCAAGGGCCGGGCCGCCGGCATGGAGCGCACCAGCAAGTTCGAGATTCCGGGGGCCTGACGCGATGCAGTTCGGACGCACCTACGAGGAGTTCGAGGTCGGCGCGGTCTACAAGCACTGGCCCGGAAAGACCGTCACCGAGTACGACGACCACCTGTTCTGTCTGCTCACCATGAACCACCACCCGCTCCACATGGACGTCAACTACGCCGAGAACACCACCGACTTCGGCAAGAACGTCGTGGTGGGCAACTACATCTACTCGCTGCTGCTCGGCATGTCCGTCCCGGACGTCTCCGGCAAGGCGATCGCCAACCTGGAGATCGAGTCGCTGCGGCACATCGCGCCGACCTTCCACGGCGACACGATCTACGGCGAGACCGTGGTGCTCGACAAGTGGCCGTCCAAGTCCAAGGACGACCGCGGCATCGTCTACGTCGAGACCAAGGGCTACAAGCAGGACGGCACGGTCGTCTGCATCTTCCGCCGCAAGGTGATGGTGCCGACCGAGACGTACATCAAGGCGCGCGGCGGCGAGCAGCCCGGCCGCCCCGAGCCGCTCTCCTAGAGACCGGCCACCCAGAGCCCCGGCCGAGGAGCCGCCGTCATCGGCTCCTCTCCGGTCATGGGGCCCCACCGAGTCACGCCGGTGGGGCCCCGCAATCACCGCCCACCCTCTTAGACATTCGGAGCCGCACGATGGGACGCCTCGCACAGACCGACGGCCTCACCGAGATCCAGCGGGACATCCTCGCCACCGTGCGGGACTTTGTCGACAAGGAGATCATTCCGGTCGCCAACGAGCTGGAGCACAAGGACGAGTACCCCACCGCGATCGTGGAGGGGATGAAGCAGCTCGGCCTCTTCGGCCTCACCATCCCCGAGGAGTTCGGCGGGCTCGGCGAGTCGCTGCTCACCTACGCGCTGGTGGTCGAGGAGATCGCCCGTGGCTGGATGTCGGTCTCCGGCATCGTCAACACCCACTTCATCGTGGCCCACATGATCAACGCGCACGGCACCCAGGAGCAGAAGGAGTACTTCCTGCCCCGGATGGCCGCCGGTGAGATCCGTGGCGCGTTCTCGATGTCCGAGCCCGGCCTCGGCTCCGACGTCGCCGCGATCTCCACCAAGGGCGTCCGGGACGGCGACGAGTACGTCCTGAACGGCCAGAAGATGTGGCTGACCAACGGCGGCACCTCCACCCTGGTCGCGGTGCTCTGCAAGACCGACGAGGGCGGCTCCAGCCCGTACAAGAACATGACCACCTTCCTGATCGAGAAGACGCCGGGCTTCGGACCGAACCCGACCGTCCCGGGCCTGACCGTGCCCGGCAAGATCGAGAAGATGGGCTACAAGGGCGTCGACACCACCGAGTTGGTGCTCCAGGACGTACGCATTCCGGCCAACCGCGTGCTCGGCGGCGTCCCCGGCAAGGGCTTCTACCAGATGATGGACGGCGTCGAGGTCGGCCGGGTCAACGTGGCCGCCCGTGGCTGCGGAGTGGCCCGTCGCGCCTTCGAGCTGGGCATCTCGTACGCCCAGCAGCGCTCCACCTTCGGCAAGAAGATCTGCGAGCACCAGGCGATCCAGTTCAAGCTGGCCGAGATGGCCACCAAGGTCGAGGCCGCGCACCAGATGATGGTGATGGCCGCCCGCAAGAAGGACAGCGGCGAGCGGAACGACCTGGAGGCCGGAATGGCCAAGTACCTGGCCTCCGAGTACTGCAAGGAGGTCGTCGAGGACTCCTTCCGGATCCACGGCGGCTACGGCTTCTCGAAGGAGTACGAGATCGAGCGGCTGTACCGGGAGGCTCCGATGCTGCTGATCGGTGAAGGCACTGCGGAGATCCAGAAGATGATCGTCGGGCGCCGGCTCCTGGAGGAGTACCGCCTGGCGGACTGAGTCCGGCACGGAATACCGGGGCCCGGCGTGCGGGCCGGCCCCGGCGGAACCGTAGGGCGTGTACCGGTCGGTATGCGCCCTACGGCTGCATCCGCACGCCCCCGGAGGCCCCTCCGTGGGCCGCGTACGCACTGAGACATGGGTCACGCGGCATGTCGGACCCCTTGGGGAACCGGTGTCGGCCGAGCTACGGTCGTACACATAGCAGGCACGGATCGGCACCGCACAGGACACCTCAAGCAGCAGGCGGCTTGCCCACCTACCGCCTGGTCCCGATAGCATCCTCCGGGACAGCACGCCGTCCCTTTATCACTCGATCCCGCGGTTGGCCCCCGTCCAGGTGCCAAGCTCCGCCAGTCGGGGCCCGCGACTAAGGTATTCGATGCCCATCAGCCCGTCCCCTCACTCCTCCGCTCCGGTCGGCGATGCCCTCGCCCCGGCGAACGGTCGGCGCCCACGCGTCACCATCGCGCGCGGAGCCACCCCCTGGTTCGTCCCCACGCTGGCCACCGCCGCCCTCACCACCGCCCTCACCAGGCGGAGCGGCAAGTGGGCCGTGGCGGCGGTACCGGCCTGTGCGCTCAGCGCGGGCATGCTGTGGTTCTTCCGCGACCCCGAGCGTGAGATCGGGACCGGCAGGGTCATCTCACCCGCCGACGGTGTCGTGCAGTCGATCGACGCCTGGCCGGACGGCCGCACCCGCGTGGCGATCTTCATGAGCCCGCTCAACGTGCACGTCAACCGCGCACCGCTGCCCGGCACCGTGACGTCCGTCGAGCACGTCGCCGGGGGCTTCGTCCCGGCGTTCAACAAGGACAGCGACCAGAACGAGCGGGTCGTGTGGCACTTCGACACCGAGCTCGGCGACATCGAGATGGTGCAGATCGCGGGGGCCGTGGCCCGTCGCATCGTGCCGTACGTCGACGCCGGTACCAAGGTCGAGCAGGGTGACCGGATCGGTCTGATCCGTTTCGGTTCCCGGGTCGACACCTACCTGCCGGCCGGCGTCGAGGTCGGCGTCGAGGTCGGCCAGAAGACCACTGCCGGGGTGACGCGCCTTGACCGTGACTGATCCTGAGACGCTAGTCGGCCTCAACGAGGACGAGGAGACGGACCTGCGCCGCCGCCGCTGGGCGCGCGACCGCGAGCTCCGTGCGCCGCGCTCGCCGCAGCACCTCTCCACCGCCGACTTCCTGACCCTGGGGAACGCCGTCTGCGGCTTCCTGGCGATCTACTCGATCACCACCGGGGTCCTGATGCCGCACATCACCGGCGCATCCGCCGCCGGCCCCGACAAGCACAGTGCCGCCACCGCGGTGACGCTGCTGCTGATCGGTTCGATGTGCGACCTGTTCGACGGCCTGGTGGCCCGCAAGCTGCGCTCCTCGGCGCTGGGTGCGGAGCTCGACAACCTGGCCGACCTGATCAGCTTCGGCATCGCCCCCGCCTACTTCGTGGCGGTCTGGGGCATCGTCAGCCCGGGCCAGGACCAGCGCTTCTCCGCGCTGATCGCCCTCACCGTGCTGCTGGCGGTGGTGCTCCGGCTGGCCCGGTTCTCGGCCGTCAAGATGCAGCCGGGGATCTTCCAGGGCATGCCCTGCCCGATGGGTGCCATGACGGTGATCGCGATCGTCCTGCTGGACCCGCCGTTCGTGCCGGGTCTGCTGATGATCTTCGGGGTGGCGTACCTGATGGTCAGTCGGATCGAGTACCCCAAGCCACAGGGCCTGCTGGCCACCGCCACGCTCTGCTGGATCGTGGTCTCGATCGGCTGCCTGGCGGCCTGGGCCGCCGGTCTGCCCGGTGGTGACACCCTGATGCACGTCGGTGCGATCGCCCAGATCACGCTGGCCGCGATGGCACCGCTGCTGGTGATCCGCCGCAAGGTGGGCCAGAAGGTCGGGGACGTCCGCGCCCGCCGCGCCGAGTCGCGCGGCTGCTGACCCCGGATCCCGGACAGCACGCGAAGGGCCCCTCTCCCGCTCGGGAGAGGGGCCCTTCCGCGTCTCGTCACACGTGTAGGGGCTCGGGGAGCAGCAGCGCCGACTTCGCAGAACGGCGCACCCGTTCAGGAGGCCAGGCGCGGTCGCGGGCCGGTCCGCACTCCGCATACCCGCCGCCCCTCCCCGAGCTCCTGGGACCGAGGCTAGGCCGGACGGCTTAAGCGCCGCCCTTGTGCACGCTAAAGGCCGACCGTCGCGCCGCCCGGGCCACCGCGGGGTCGGGGTGCACCCCGGCGACGGCGGTGAGGACCGAGGCGGCCCGCGGGTGACCGGACTGCCGGGCCCGGTTGAAGAGCCGGACCGGCTCCCCCGCCGAGGCGCCCTCGACGTGACCGACCAGCAGGCCGGTCTCGCCGTGGTCCAGCACGGCGGCGGCGGTGTCGACCCAGAGCCAGGCGGCGTCCTCGGCCGTCAGGACGTCCGAGGGCAGCACACCGACCTCGTCCGACTGCTCGGCCAGCCAGAGCAGCGCGTAGGGGCGCAGGACGCCCTCGTCCACGGCCGCCCGGACCGCCTGCTCGGCGGTGCCCCCGGCGACCCGGAGCGCCTCGAAGGCGAGGCCGCGCAGCAGCGCGTCGTCGCCCCGGGCGGCGTCCAGCAGCTCGGCCACCGCGCGGTCCACCGGCCGGGCCGCGACCCAGGCGCGGTACTCGGCCCTGGCAGGTCCTGGCGAGTAGCTGGCGCAGGCGTCCAGCAGTTCCAGCGCGCTCTGCTCGATGTGGCCGGCGGCGGTCTGCGCGACGGTGCAGATCTCCTCCAGCTTGGCCCGGACCGCCCAGTGCCCGAGCGGCGAGAGCTCGGCCGCCTCGTCCTGGCGGGTGAGCGCGCCGACGGCGGCCAGGCCGTCCAGCATCCAGTCCAGTACGGCCGCCACGTCGGCGGGCGAGTGCGGGGTGTCGATCTGCGGCTCGCGGCAGGTGCCGCGGACCGCGGAGACGGCGGAGGCGGCGTGCGGGACGGGCGACAGCGGGGTGGCCCCGGCGGCCACCCTGCGCTCGTCCAGGCCCCGGCGGAGCAGCTCCAGGAGCTCGCTGTCGGCCACCGGACCGTCCACCAGGTGCAGGAAGGAGAGCAGCTGGGGTGCCTGGTCCACGGCCTGCCCGGCCAGCACGGCGAAGACGCCGCGCATCGCGGCGGGCGGCATCGGGGCGACCAGGGTCCAGGCGTCGAACAGCGCGGACCAGCCACGGACCACGGCCTCGTCGTCGTGCTCCCAGGCATGCAGCCGCCACCCGGGGGTGGCACCGCCGTCCCGGGCCTCGACCAGGCCGACCAGCAGGGCCTGGCCCCAGGCGTTGGCGGCGGCGCCGACGGTCATGGCGAGCGCCCGGCCGGCCGCGCGAGCGTCCTCGGGGAGCAGCTCGCCGCGCTTGTCGACCTCGTCGAGTTCGCCGGCCCAGCGGGCGATCCGGACCGCGTCGGCGAGCATCCGGCGGGCCAGTGGGGCCAGCTCGGCGGGTGCGGGGAAGCCCTCCGGGACCGGGGCCCGGCCACGGCCGGGCTTGGGTGCGGGGGTACGGCGGCGGGGGGCGGAGGTGGTACTGGGGGTGCTGCCCGGCTGTGCGGTGTCACCGCGGCGGGCCGTGCCGGGGAGACGGGTCACCGTCGCCCCGGTACCGATCGTCGGCGGGAGCGGGGCATCACGGTCGCGCGAATTCCGAGACGTCACGCCGTGCAGTCTTCCCCGTGCGTGGGCCTTCTGTCACATCGCCTTTTCCCGGGCAAGGGGCAAACCAGACGCCAGCGGTCATTTCACGAGCTCGTTCCCCGATTCGGGGCCACCGCTAGAGCAGCGGGGTGAGCCAGCGGCGGAGGGTCTCCGTGTAGCCGGCCGGGTCGGCGTTCCAGAGTGCGGCGTGCTCGGCGTGCGGGACGGGGTGCAGGCTGACCAGGTCGCCGCGCAGCTCCGCCAGCCTGGCGGCGGCGTCCCAGGGGGCGATCGAGTCGGCGGGGCTGTGCAGCAGCAGAGCTGGCACGTGCAGGTCGGCGCCGGAGGCGAGCCGGGCGAAGCCGGCCAGGTCGACCTTGCTGCGGCCCTCGGCGGCCAGGGCGCCGAGTTCGGCGAGCGCGGCGGGCACCCCGGCCTTGGCGCGTTCCCGGCGGACGGTCTGCGACCAGTCCAGCACCGGGGAGTCCAGCACCAGCCCGGCCACCGCCTCCGGCCAGGCCGTCCGGGCGGCGGCCTGCAGCACCATGGTGGCGCCGACCGACCAGCCGTACAGGATCACCCGGCCCGCGCCGCTGTCCAGGGCCAGCCGGATCGCCGCTTCGACGTCCTGCCACTCGGTCTCGCCGAAGTGCCCGAGCCGGTCCGGCGAGGCCGGGGCGTCCCCGTCACCCCGGTAGGTGACGGTCAGGGTGGGCAGCTGGAGTGTGTGCAGCAGCGGGAGGACGGGCAGCGCCTGCGAACGGTCCGCGCCGGGGCCGTGCACCAGGATGACCCAGGTACCGCGCGTGGCGTCGATGTACCAGGCCGGGAGCTCACCGAGGTCGCCCTTGGCCACGGTCTCGGTGTAGCGGAGACCGAGGGCCGAGCGCGGGTCGCCGACGTACACCCGGGGTGTCAGTTCGACCTTGTCGCCGATCTGCAGGGATCCGCCGTCCACCCGTTCGAGGCGACGGGTGACGGTCTGCGGGCCGGTGCCGAGCACCTCGCCGACCACCGCGTGGCCGCCGTCGCGCCACTCCAGCGCGTACCGGCCGGGTCGGGCGGTGGCGGTACTGCGGGTGATCACCACCCCGCCGGGGGCCAGGTCGTGCACCCGCAGGTCGGCGCCGGCACCGGGCTCGGCCCGCCCGGGCCTGACCACCCCGTCGGACGCCTTGCGGCCGAGCAGCAGGACGGCCGCGGCACCTGCTCCGACTGCGGCGGCGGCCACCATGGCCGCGGTTCCCCAACGCATTGCGCTCCCCGGTGTGCTGTGGCGGACGGGACGATGCGGTCCATTCCATCGGCACGGGCGCCGCGGTGCCACCGGGGCAGGGCCGTCCGGGAGCGGACGGTCTTGGGAGCGGACGGTCCGTCAGACCGGGATGTCGGTGGGGTGCCCGGACAGCAGCTCCCAGAACCGCTGCGCGTGCGGCTTCACCGGCTGCTGCTCGGCCGGGCTCGGCGAGGAGCCCCAGTGCATCGGCACCAGGTACTCGCCCTGCAGCTCCGCGAGGGCCTGCTCCAGCACCGGCCGGGGCGCCGGCACCATCTTGGCGATCGGCTTCACCTGGGACTGCCAGCGGCCGTCCACGCACTGGCGCAGGCAGCGGTCGAGCTCGTCCTGACGGTGGGTCACGTGCACCAGCATCCGCAGGCCGATGCCGAGCGCGTGGGCCAACGCGTACGTCTGAGCGGCGTCACCGCCCCACTTGCCGGTCAGCTCGGCCTGCTCGTACGCCCGGAGGGTCACGCCGATCCGTTGGGCGGCCTGGTCCTGGGACAGCTCTCGGCTCACCCGGAAGTCCCGCAGGGTGGCCGGTGCAGCGCCCATCAGCTGGGCGGGCGGACACCAGAGGGCCCGGGCCAGCGCGATGAACTCCTCCTCGGACGGCCGGAACTCACCGGTCTCCCAGCCGATCACGTGCGTCGGCAGCAGGCGGACGCCGTGCGCGGCCATCCCTTCGGCGACCTGATCGGGGGTCAGGCCGAGGCCGGCCCGGTGGGACCGCGCCGCAGTCGGCGAGAAGGGCACGGGGGTGGGGGCGGGCGGTCTTCGTCGCATGCCACCAGACGCTAGGCCCGGGGCGGGCTGCCCGATCACCCGCTGAACACACGAAGCCCCTGGGGCCGCCCTGCCGGGGCATTGGTGATTCCTACAGCCGCTGACGCCTGATCAGCCCCCGTACTCGGAGGTAGCCACGTTGCAGGGCTGCGCTGTAGGCAGATGCTCAGCAATCTACGGTCCAGGGGCTCGGGGAACTGCGAGGAGATCTGGCGCCGGGGTCACTGCGAAAGTGCCTGACCACCTACGCAAGGATCACCTTGTTCCGAGGTCGGCGTCGCAGTTCCCCGAGCCCCTGGCGTGTGCCACCTTGCCCGGCTGCGTCAGCTCTGCTTGCCGAAGAGCTCGTCGAGGGTGGCCGGGGTCGGCACTTCGCCGGTCGGGGTGAGCTGGTCGACGGCGGTGGGGAGCTGGGCGGCGAGTTGCTGGGCGACCTGGTCGCGGGAGAGGCCGGACTGCTCGACCAGGGCGTCCAGCTCGCGGTCGGGCAGGGCGGCCGCGAGTTCGGCGCCGGTGACCGGGTGGTTGTCGCCGGTACCGACCCAGGACTGGGCCTGGGAGCCGAGGCCGCCCTGGGTCAGTTGTTGGAGCAGTGCGCCCAGACCGCCCGCCGCTCCCTGGCCGCCGCCGAGTGTGCCGAGCAGCATCGCCAGCAGGTTTCCCCCGCCTCCGCCCGTGCCGCCGAGCAGTCCCCCGAGAAGCTTGCCGAGATCGGTCATGACCGTCCTCCAGTTCGGGCGCGGACCGACGCCGCGCCAGGGCCAGCTTCACCCGCCCGGGAGCGCCTCGCTCGGTGGGGCGAACAGACGTGTGACCAACCCCTCCGCGCCCGTTGTTGACTGCCTGTCCGGCCGCGTGATGGGATCCTTCAGCCAAACGGAGGCAAGTAGAGGAAGCCGGTGCGAGTCCGGCGCGGTCCCGCCACTGTCACCGGGGAGCACTCTCGACATATGGTCACGACGGCCCGCTGCGGCGGCTGTTGGAAGGCCCGAGGGTGTGTCGGACCCGGAAGCCAGGAGACTCTCACCCCCGGTACGTCGATCCAGGGCGCGGACCCTGAGTGAGGACACCCACGCCATGCCGGCCACCCAGGACCGAGCCGACCCGTCGCCGTCGTGCGCCGACTGACCCCCGCGCTCCCGTTCCTGCTCGGTTCCGTCGCCGGCTACCTCGCCGACGCGCGGTTCGCCGACCCCCGTCGGGGTCACCCCGTCGCCGTCTTCGGCTCCGCCGCCACCCGGCTGGAGCGCCGCCTCTGGCGTGACCACCGTGCGACCGGCGCCGCGTACACCGCCGCCTGTGTGGGCACCGTCGCGGCCGGGGCGGTGCTCGCCGAGCGGGCCCTGCGCCGGGCGCCGCTGACCCGGGCCTGCCTGGCCGCCGCCGCCACCTGGACGGTGCTGGGCGGCACCTCGCTGACCCGGGAGGCCCGCACCATCGGCCGCTCGCTGGCGGCGGACGACCTGGCGGCCGCCCGGGAGCGGCTGCCGCACCTGTGCGGCCGGGACCCGAGCGCGCTGGACGGGCCGCAGATCGCCCGCGCGGTGGTGGAGTCGGTCGCCGAGAACACCGCCGACGCCGTGGTCAACGCCCTCACCTGGGGCGCGCTGGCCGGTACACCCGGACTGCTCGCCTTCCGGGCCGTCAACACCCTGGACGCGATGGTCGGTCACCGCTCCCCGCGCCACCTGCGGTTCGGCTGGGCGTCGGCCCGGCTGGACGACCTGGCGGGCTGGCCGGGCGCCCGGCTGACCGCACTGCTCACCGTGGCGGCCGCGGCCGAGCCGCGGACCGCCTGGCGGGTCTGGCGCCGTGACGGCTCGTCACACCCGAGCCCCAACGCCGGACAGGCCGAGTCGGCCTTCGCCGGGGCGCTCGGGGTGCGGCTGGGCGGCACGCTCCGGTACGGCGAGCGAGTGGAGCACCGGCCCGTACTCGGCGGCGAGCTGCGGCCGGTGACGGTCGATGACATCGAGCGGGCCTGCGCGCTGTCCCGGCGGGTCGGAGCCCTGGCGCTGGCGGTCACCGTGACCGGCCGGGCCCTGTACTCGTGCTACTCGTGGAGGAAGTCGTGAGCGGTTCACTGCTGGTCGCCGGAACGACCTCGGACGCGGGCAAGAGCGTGGTCACCGCGGGCATCTGCCGCTGGCTGGCCCGACAGGGCGTCAGGGTGGCCCCGTTCAAGGCGCAGAACATGTCGCTGAACTCCTTCGTCACCGCCGACGGCGCCGAGATCGGCCGCGCCCAGGCGATGCAGGCGCAGGCCGCCCGGGTGGAGCCGGAGGCGGCGATGAACCCGGTGCTGCTCAAGCCCGGCGCGGACGGCCGCAGTCAGGTGGTGCTGCTCGGTCGGGCGGTGGCCGAGGTCGGTGCGCTGGACTACCGCGAGCGCAAGCCCGTCCTGCTGGAGCGGGCGCTGGAGTGCCTGGCCGACCTGCGCAGCCGGTACGAGGTGGTGGTCTGCGAGGGCGCGGGCTCGCCCGCCGAGATCAACCTGCGGGACCGGGACATCGCCAACATGGGCCTGGCCACGGCAGCCAAGCTGCCGGTGGTGGTGGTCGGCGACATCGACCGGGGCGGGGTGTTCGCCGCGATGTACGGGACGCTGGCGCTGCTCTCGGCCGAGGACCAGGCGCTGGTGGCGGGCTGGTTCGTGAACAAGTTCCGGGGCGATGCGCGCCTGCTGGCGCCCGGCCTTGAGATGCTGCGCGAGCTGACGGGCCGTCCGGTGCTCGGCACCCTGCCGATGCTGTCCGGCCTGTGGCTGGACGCCGAGGACTCGCTCGACCTGACCACGGTGGTGGACCAGGGTTCGGTGCGCGGTCCGGTCGGGGCCGACGTGCTGCGAGTGGCGGTGGTGCGCTTCCCGAGGCTGTCGAACTTCACCGACCTGGATGCGCTGGCCCAGGAGCCGGGCGTACTGGTGCGCTGGGCCACCCGGGCCGAGGAGCTGGCCGACGCCGATCTGGTGGTGCTGCCCGGCACCCGGGCCACCGTGGCCGACCTGGCCTGGCTGCGCGAGCGCGGGATCGAGCCGGTGCTCAAGGCCCGGGCGGCGGCGGGGCTGCCGGTGCTCGGGGTGTGCGGTGGATACCAGATGCTCGGTCAGCTGATCGAGGATCAGGTGGAGTCGAAGGCGGGCACGGTGGAAGGTCTCGGCCTGCTGCCGACCCGGGTGGTGTTCGGCCGGGAGAAGGTGCTGGCCCGTCCGGTCGGCGAGGCTTTCGGCGAGCGGGTGGAGGGGTACGAGATCCACCACGGCGTGGTGACGGTCGAGGGTGGGGACCCCTTCCTGGACGGCTGCCGGGTCGGCTCCGTGTGGGGGACCACCTGGCACGGCGCGCTGGAGAACGACGGCTTCCGGCGTGAACTGCTGCGTACGGTGGCCGGCTTGGCGGGTCGGGCCTTCGTCCCGGCGCCGGACACGTCCTTCGCCGCCGCCCGGGAGGAACGCCTGGACCGGCTGGGCGACCTGATCGAGGAGCACGCCGACACCGACGCACTGTGGAAGCTGATCGAGGGCGGCGCCCCCGCCCACCTGCCGTTCGTCCCACCCGGGGCACCCCGAGCTACGGAGACCGACCGATGACCGACGTGCGTTACCCCTTCACCGCGATCGTCGGCATGGCCGACCTGCGGCTCGGGCTGCTGCTGAACGCCGTCTCGCCGGCCGTCGGCGGGGTGCTGGTGCGCGGCGAGAAGGGCACCGCCAAGTCGACCATGGTGCGGGCCCTGGCCGGGCTGCTGCCCTCGATCGACACCGTGCCGGGATGTCGCTTCTCCTGCGACCCGGCCTCCCCCGACCAGGGGTGCCCGGACGGCCCGCACGCCTCGGTCGACGGCCACCGACGCCCGGCCCACCTGGTCGAGTTGCCGGTCGGCGTGTCCGAGGACCGGATCGTCGGCTCGCTCGACCTGGAGCGGGCACTGGCCGAGGGCGTCAAGGCGTACGAGCCCGGCCTGCTGGCCAAGGCGCACCGGGGCGTGCTCTACATCGACGAGGTGAACCTGCTCCAGGACCACGTGGTGGACCTGCTGCTGGACGCCGCCGCGATGGGCCGCTCGTACGTCGAGCGCGAGGGCGTGTCGGTCCGGCACGCGGCGCGCTTCCTGCTGGTCGGCACGATGAACCCGGAGGAGGGCGAGCTGCGGCCGCAGCTGCTCGACCGGTTCGGCCTGACGGTGGAGATCGCCGCCACCCGGGAGCCGGACGAGCGGGCCGAGGTGGTCCGCCGCCGACTGGCGTACGACGCCGACCCGGACGGCTTCGCGGCCCGGTTCGCGGCCGAGGAGCGGGAGCTCGCCGAACGGATCACCGCCGCCCGGGAGTTGCTGCCCAGCGTGGTACTGACCGATGTGGCACTGCGTCAGATCACCGCCGTCTGCGCCGCGTTCGAGGTGGACGGGATGCGCGCGGACATCGTGATGGCCCGCACCGCCATCGCGCTGGCCGCCTGGGAGGGCCGGACCGAGGTGAACGAGCAGGACGTCCGCAAGGCCGCCCAGCTCGCCCTGCCGCACCGCCGTCGGCGCAACCCGTTCGACGCTCCGGGGCTGGACGAGGAGCAGCTCGACCGCACCCTGGACGAGCACTCCGAAGGCCCCGAGGACCCGGACGGCGGTGGCCCCGACGGTGACGGCGGCGGCGCACCCGAGCCGCAGGGCGACGCCCCCGACGGCTCGACGGCCGCCGAAGAACCCGCCGGGGAACCGGAGTTGCCCTCGCAGGCGCAGGGCGGCGGCACGAAGGCGCCGGTGGCCACGGCCGGGGAGCCGTACCGGACCCGGCTGTTCAAGGTGCCCGGCACCGGCAAGGGCGCCCAGGGGCGCCGCTCGCCCGCCGAGACGGACGGCGGGCACACCATCCGCTCCCGCCGCCCACAGGGCCAGCTCAGCCGACTGCACCTGAGCGCCACCCTCCAGGCGGCCGCGCCGCACCAGGCCGCGCGCGGGCGGGACTCGCGGGCGCTGGTGCTGCGCAAGGACGACTTCCGCGAACAGGTGCGCCAGGGGCGGGAGTCCAACCTGGTGCTGTTCGTGGTGGACGCCTCCGGGTCGATGGCGGCCCGGCAGCGGATGACCGCCGTCAAGGGCGCGGTGCTCTCGCTGCTGATGGACGCCTACCAGCGGCGGGACAAGATCGGCATGATCACCTTCCGGGGCAGCGGCGCCGAGCTGGCGCTGCCGCCGACCTCCTCGGTCGAGGTCGGCGCGGCCCGGCTGGAGCAACTCCCCACCGGGGGAAGGACTCCACTGGCCGCCGGGCTGCTCCGGGCGCACGAGACGCTCCGGGTGGAGCGGATGCGCGACCCGCACCGCCGCCCGCTGCTGGTGGTGGTCACCGACGGCCGGGCCACCGGCGGCAAGGACGCCCTGCCGCAGGCCGGGCGGGCGGCCGGACTGCTGGCCGCCCAGGGCGTGGCGAGCGTCGTACTGGACTGCGAGTCCGGCCACGTCCGGCTCGGCCTCGCGCACACACTGGCGGCCCAACTGAACGCCTCCGCCGTCACCTTGGACGACCTCCGGGCCGAGGGCGTCGCCGCCCTGGTGCACGCGCACCGGCCCTCCTCCTCTTCGATCCGAAAGGCAGCCTGACCATGCCGAAGGGCCAGCCAGAGACCGTCCCCGACGACGGTCTGACCACCCGCCAGCGCCGTACGCTGCCGATCACCGCCGTGCACACCGGACCTGGCAAGGGCAAGTCCACCGCCGCCTTCGGGATGGCGCTGCGGGCCTGGAACCAGGGCTGGCCGGTCGGGGTGTTCCAGTTCGTCAAGTCGGCCAAGTGGAAGGTCGGCGAGGAGAACGCGCTCAAGGTGCTCGGCGCCTCCGGCGAGGGCGGCACGGTGGACTGGCACAAGATGGGCGAGGGCTGGTCCTGGGTCCAGCGCTCCGCCGACATGGTCGAGTCCAGCGAGGAGGCGGCCAAGGAGGGCTGGGAGCAGGTCAAGCGCGACCTGGCCGCCGAGACGTACCGCTTCTACGTGCTGGACGAGTTCACCTACCCCATGCACTGGGGCTGGGTCGACGTGGCCGAGGTGGTCGAGGTGCTGCGGAACCGTCCAGGCAACCAGCACGTGGTGATCACCGGCCGGTACGCCAAGGACGAACTCCTCGAACTCGCCGACCTGGTCACCGAGATGACCAAGGTGAAGCACCCCATGGACGCCGGCCGCAAGGGCCAGCGCGGTATCGAGTGGTAGCCCGTTGAACAACATCCCCCGCCTCGTGATCGCCGCGCCCTCCTCGGGCGCGGGCAAGACCACCGTCGCCACCGGCCTGATGGCCGCCCTCGCCGCGCGCGGCCTGGCGGTCTCCCCGCACAAGGTCGGCCCGGACTACATCGACCCCGGCTACCACGCGCTCGCCGCCGGGCGTCCTGGCCGCAACCTGGACGCCTTCATGTGCGGGCCCGAGCGGATCGCCCCGCTCTTCCTGCACGGGGCTGCCGGGGCCGACGTGGCCGTGGTCGAGGGCGTCATGGGCCTGTACGACGGAGCAGCCGGGCGGGGCGAGTTGGCCTCCACCGCGCACGTAGCCAAGCTGCTCAAGGCACCGGTGGTGCTGGTGGTGGACGCCTCCTCGCAGTCCCGCTCGGTGGCCGCGCTGGTACACGGCTTCGCCTCCTGGGACCCCGAGGTCAGGCTCGCCGGGGTGATCCTCAACCGGGTCGCCTCGGACCGGCACGAGCAGCTGCTCCGGGAGGCGCTGGAGGAGGGCGGCGGGGTGCAGGTACTCGGCTGCGTCCGGCGTTCGGCCGCCGTCGCCACGCCGTCCCGGCACCTGGGCCTGATCCCGGCCGTGGAGCGCTCGGCGGACGCCCTGCGCGCTGTCCGGGACATGGGCGAGCTGATCGGCGCCTCGGTCGACCTGGATGCGCTGCTCGAACTGGCGCGCAGTGCGCCGCCGTTGGATGCCGAGCCGTGGTCGGCCGCGGAAGAGGTCTCGCCGGTGGCGGGACGGCCGCGGGTGGCACTGGCGGCCGGGGCGGCGTTCTCGTTCTCGTACGCGGAGAACGCGGAGCTGCTGGCGGCGGCGGGCGCGGAGGTGGTGCCGTTCGATCCGCTGCACGAGGCTGAACTCCCCACTGGGGCAGCCGGGTTGGTGATCGGCGGCGGGTTCCCGGAGATGTACGTCAAGGAGCTCAGCGCGAACGCCGGGCTGCGCGCCTCGATCGCCGCGCTGGCCGCCGCCGGGGCGCCGGTCAGCGCCGAGTGCGCCGGGTTGCTGTATCTGGGGCAGGAGTTGGACGGTGCGCCGATGTGCGGTGTGCTGAACACCACGGCCCGGATGACCGAGCGGCTCACCCTGGGCTACCGGGAGGCGGTCGCGCTCACCGACAGCGTGCTGGCGCCGACCGGGTCGCGGCTGCGCGGGCACGAGTTCCACCGGACGGTCTGCGAACCGGGCGCGGGCGATCCGCCGGGCTGGGGCTGGCGGGGCCCGGCCGGGTCATGCACCGAGGGCTTCGTGAGCGGCTCGGTGCACGCCTCGTACCTGCACCTGCACTGGGCCGGGGCGCCCGAACTCGCCTCGCGGTTCGTCCGGGCGGCCGCCGACTACGCGGCTGCGGTGGGGAGTTCGTAGATCAGCTCCAGACCGTCCTCGTCGTCCCACTGCTCGCCGACGTGGACCAGGCCGAAGCCCGCGACCGTGGCCAGCGAGGCGGCGTTGTCCGGGCTGATGGTGGCCCGGAGTACGGTCACCGTCGGCTCAGCGGTGGCCTGCCGGAGCAGCGCGGCCAGGATCGCCTTGGCGTACCCCTGGCGGCGCCGCCCCTCGGCCACGCCGTAGCCAACCTCCACCATGCCGCGCTCGTCCGGCGGGCCGTGGAAGCCGGCCGCGCCGATCACCACGCCGTCGGCCAGCACCGCCCGGGTCACCCACTCGGCGCTCGACGGGTCGTCACCGATCTGGTGGTAGCGGCGGGCCCAGACGCCCAGCATCCGGCCGTCGGCCAGGTCCGGCGGGAAGGTGAGGCCGCTGGCGGCGGTCGCGCCGTCGAGGTCGCCCACCATCAGGGCGGCCATCGCGGCGC
>NZ_LMCT01000073.1:96450-214818 GCF_001424875.1 Kitasatospora sp. Root107
GTCGCCCACCATCAGGGCGGCCATCGCGGCGCGGGGCACCTGTACCAGGCTGACCTGGGTCGGGGCGGCGGGGGCGGAGGTCCAGGGTGCTGATCGATCTGTCACAGGCGGATGGTCGTTCAGGTGGTGGCCGGTGTCCACCGCTTTTACGGCGCGGCGCGTCTCACACATTGCACGATTGACCAGTTCAGCGGCACCGTGGTGGGATTTCCGGAGCACCGGCCGTCGAGAGGAACCCAGCAGTGAACCGCCCCTCTCTCACGATCGGTGTCGGCGCCCGCAGCGGTGTATCCGCCGGTGAGCTGCTCGAACTGATCGACGTCGCCCTGGCTGCGCTCGGCCGGGGGCGGAGTGAGGTGGCCCGGGTGGCCACCCTGACTGCCAGGGCGGGCGAGCCTGGGGTGCTGGCCGCGGCGGCGGCGCTCGCTGTGCCGCTGATCGGCTACTCCGCCGAGGAGTTGGCGGCCGTTTCGGTGCCGAACCCGTCCGATGCCGTGCTTGCCGCCACCGGCACCGCCGGGGTGGCCGAGGCTGCTGCGCTGCTCTCGGGCGGTTCGGGCGGCCAACTGCTGGCCGCCAAGCGGAAGTCCGCGTCCGCAACGGTGGCTGTGGCCGGGCCCGGGCCAGACCTGCGGCACCACGGCGACGCCGAGGTCCGTACCGGTGGCCTGGTCGACCTGGCCGTCAACGTGCGGACCGGCACTCCGCCGGCCTGGCTCCGGGAGCACCTCGCCGGGACTCTGGCCGACCTCGCCGCCTACCCCGAGGGCAGCACCGCCCGGGCCGCCGTCGCCGCCCGGCACGGTCGGCCGGTCGAGGAGGTACTGCTCACCGCAGGGGCGGCCGAGGCTTTCGTCCTGCTGGCCCGGGTGCTGACGCCGCGTCATGCGGTGGTGGTGCACCCGCAGTTCACCGAACCGGAGGCTGCACTGCGGGATGCGGGGCACCAGGTGCACCGTGTGCTGCTCTCCCCCGCTAACGGCTTCCGGCTCATGCCCGACGCGGTGCCGGACGCCGCCGACCTGGTGGTGATCGGCAACCCGACCAACCCCACCTCCGTACTCCACCCCGACCTCGCCCAACTGGCCCGTCCGGGGCGGACCTTGGTGGTGGACGAGGCGTTCATCGACACCGTCCCCGGCGAGCGGGAGAGCCTGGCCGCCGTACGCGACCTGCCCGGTCAGGTGGTGGTACTGCGCAGCCTGACCAAGACCTGGGGCCTGGCCGGTCTGCGGATCGGCTACGTCCTCGCCCCCGCCGACCTGATCACCCGGCTCGGCGCGGCCCAGCCGCTCTGGCCGGTCTCCACCCCGGCGCTGGCCGCCGCCGAAGCGTGCAGTGCGCCCGCCGCGCTGGCCGAGGCGGAGGCTGCCACGCACACCATGGCGGCCCAACGTGCCCATCTGCTGCGGGGGTTGGCCGAGCTGCCGGGGATCACCGTGCACGGCACGCCGGCTGCCTCGTTCGTGCTGATCCACACGCCCGGCGCCGCTGTGCTGCGTACCCAGCTGCGTGACGAGGGCTTCGCCCTCCGCCGGGGCGACACCTTCCCCGGCCTCGGGCCTGACTGGCTCCGGATCGCGGTCCGGGACGAGGCCACCACCGACCGCTTCCTCGGCGTGCTCTCAGCTCTCGTCCAGAACTGATCCCGCCCTCATCCGGCACACAGGCCGCTCTCACCGGGCGTTCCTAGGCTCCCCGGCAGTTGACCCAGGAGACCGAGGAGCACAGCCATGGGACACGACCACCACGAGGGCCAACGGGTCAGCCGCCGGGCCGCGCTCGCCGGGATCAGCAGCATCGGGCTCGGCGCGCTGCTCGCCGCCTGCGGGAGCCCGAAGTCCAGCACCGCAACCACCACCACTGGTGCCACCGCCAGCATCTCGCCCAGCACGACGGAGGACCTGACCGCCCTGTTCGCGGGCGCGGGCACCTGCTCGCTCTCCCCCCAGGCCACCCAGGGCCCGTACTACTTCGACGCCGACAAGATCCGCAGCGACATCCGCGAGGACCGGGAGGGCGTCAAGCTCCGCATCGCCATCCGGGTCCAGGACAGCGAGGCCTGCGGGCCGCTGGCCAACGCCGTGGTCGAGATCTGGCACTGCGACGCGGCCGGCCTCTACTCCGGCGCCGAATCCCTCTCCTCGGGCGGCGGTGGCGGCGGCGGTCCGGGTGGCGGCGGCACTCCGCCCTCGGGCGCTCCGACCGGTGCTCCGCCGTCGGGCGGGCCCGGCGGCGGCTCGGGCGGTGGTGACGGCGGCGGGGACCTCACGCCGACGGATGACAAGCGCTACCTGCGCGGCGCCCAGGTCACCAACAGCGACGGTATCGCCCAGTTCACCACCATCTGGCCGGGCTGGTACGTCAGCCGCACCGTCCACATCCACGCGATGGTGCACATCGACAACGAACGCACCCTCACCACCCAGCTGATGATGGACGAGTCGCTCAACTCGAAGGTCTTTGCCCAGCAGCCCTACGCCAAGCACACCAACCGCGACACCTTCAACGACGGCGACAGCATCTACAAGGAGTCCATGCTCCTCAAGATCACCGAGGACGCCGACGGCTACCTCGGCGTCATCACTTTCGGCGTCGACCCCGACAAGGACGGGAAGTAGCGGCCTGTCGGGCCGTCAGAACGGCCGGGACCAGGGCCGCTTTACCGGCGGCAGCGCGCGGGCGAAGAACTCCGCCAGCTCCGCGCGCTGCCCCTCGCCAAAGGCCCCCTGCGGAATCCCCACGTCAAACGGACAGGCCGCCCGCCGTACGGCGTCAGATCTGAACCGCGTGGACGTCGTGGGCGTCCAGCGCCGCCAGGTAGGCCGTTGTCCGACGCGTACTACGACCGGCCAAGCCCGGCTGCCCATTCGGCGAGCACCGTGAAGTGCTCGGGCCGGAGCCCGTAGCGGTGGTCGACGTGCACGGTGAGGGACGGGGCCGGGTGGTGGGTGGCGATCCAGGTGGTGTCGCGTTCGGTCAGTTCGTCGTCGACCCAGGCGAAGGGGCGGCCGGCGGCCCAGGCGACCAGGTGGCGGGTCTTCCAGTGCAGGTCCTCGGGGTCGCCCTGGTGCATGGACGGCCAGTCCACGTACGGGAGTTGGGGCAGGCCGAGCAGCGGGGAGATCCAGGTGTTGGCCTCGGCGGTCCAGGTGGTGCACCAGACCAAGTCGTACGGGAGGGCGAGCAGGGCCGGGCCGTGCTCCGGGTTGAGCCAGAGCCGGAGTGGGCGGACCCGGTCGGCGGGCCGGTGCTGCCACTGCATCTGCCGGGCGATCCAGGAGGCGGGCCGGACCCGGTGGGTCAGGTAGCCCTCGGGGCGGCGGTGCGGCTTGCCGTTGTACGGGTTCAACGGGCCGTCCACGTCGAGCAGGAGCAGCGGTCGGGGCATCGGGACTCCTCGGGACGGTAGGTGAAGGCACCGTAGGCGCTCCGGCGCTCGGCCGCCTGCGGTTTTCGTCGGGGGTCTTGTGGGGCGGGCTCGGGTGGCGGGACCGTGGTGGCTGCTCACCGTCAACTCCCGTCCTGGAGGCACCGATGCACCTGTCCCGTCGCACACTCCTCGGCTCGATGGCCGCCACGCTGGCCGTCGGTTCGCTCGGCACACTCGGCACCGGCGCGGCACGAGCCGCCGTCCCGCCGGCCGGTTCGTGGATGGCGGGGCTGCCGGACGGGCGGTCGCTCTTGCGGATGACCGTTCCCGGCACGCACGACTCGTGCTGCACCGACCCGGCGAACGGGACGGAGTGGTCGCACACCCAGAACTGGGGCGTGCCGGAGCAACTGGAGCGCGGCATACGGTTCCTGGACATCCGGTGCAACGGCCTTGCGGGGGCGCCGGACTCGTTCGGGATCTATCACGGCGGGTGGTACCAGGGCACCACGTTCGACCAGGTACTGAACCAGTGCCGGAGCTTCCTGGCCGGGCACTCGGGCGAGGTGCTGCTGATGCGGGTGAAGAAGGAGAACGGAACCAACAACGACGTCGGCGCGGACTTCGCCCGGATCTTCAACGGCTATCTGGACACCAAGGGTTACCGGCCGCTGTTCTGGACCAACCCGTGGTTCCCCACCCTCGGCGAGGCACGTGGGCGGATCGTGCTGCTGACCGACTTCGCCAACGACTGGTCCGTGCTGCACTGGCCGGGCGGGGACAACGGCTTCCTGTCCAACGACGTGATCAACCTGCAGGACCGGTACACCGGCATCAGCAGCAGCACCAAGTGGTCCTCGTACGTGCAGCGGCAGTTCGACAACGCCTTCAACGACCAGAACTCGGCGAAGCTCTACATCAACTTCGCCAGCCTCGGGAACGGCGAGTGGCCGAAGTACTCCTCCCAGACCATCATGCAGAAGGCCTGGGAGTACCTGGAGGCCCGAAAGCTGCAGCGGGCCAACCTCGGTGTGGTGCCGATGGACTTCCCCGACTTCCACACCAACGCCCTGCAGCTCTTGATCGACAAGAACTTCATCTGACCGGCGCTGTCACCCTGCTGACGCCCAGTCATCACTCCTTCCGGCGAACCGGCGCGTGTCCGGCGGGGCGGCGGCGGTCCAGGGCGGGATGATTGCCGATGGTTCCGGAACTCCCTGGGAAAGAGACCTGTTGACATCCTCCCCGCGCTAAAGCACGGGGCCTCCGGCCGCGCCTGCGGCACAGGGCTTGCGCCCGGTGCGGCCGGCGTTCCGGTGGGTTCCTGTTTCGACGGGCTGTGCCTGGCGTGGGATCGCCACGCCAGGTCTTACCGGCCCTCCGCAGGCGTTTAGCCTGTCCGCCCGTCCGGCGGCCAGGATGTTCCGAGCAGCATTGAGGTCACGATCATGCAGGGTGCCGCAGGCGGTACAGGTCCACTCGCGGACCGCGAGGGGCTTGGGCCCGTCCAGGACCCCGCACGCGGAGCACACCTGCGAGGTGGGTTCGAACCGTCCGATCACGCCGACGTGCCGTCCGTACCGAGCGGCCTTCTCAGTGAGCAGGCGCCGGAAGGTGGACCACCCTGCGTCGTACACGGACTTGGCCAGCCGGGTCCGCGCGAGACCGCGCACATTCAGATCTTCCAGGTACACCGATTGGTTCTCTCGGATCAACCTGGTCGTCTGCTTGTGCAACCAGTCCATGCGGGTGTCAGCCACCTTGGCGTGCGCCTTGGCGACCTTCCTGCGGGCCTTCGCCCGGTTCTTCGACCCCTTGGCCTTACGGGACAGCTCCCGCTGCGCGGCCTTGAGCTTCTTCTCGGCCTTGCGCAGAAAGCGCGGGTTGTCGATCACCGTGCCGTCCGAGCAGACGGCGTAAGTGGTCAGGCCGAGGTCGATCCCGACCTCGGTGTCCAGCTCGGGCAGGTGGTCAAGTTCGACGTCCACGACGAAGCTCGCGTGGTACCGGCCGGACCGGTCCAGCACGATCGTCACCGACGACGGATCGGCGGGCAGCGCGCGCGACCACTTGACCCGCACGTCACCGATCTTGGCAAGATTCAGCTTGCCGTTGGACCGCAGCCGGAACCCGTTGCGGGAGAACCGAAGCGACTGCCGGTTGTCCTTCCGCGACTTGAACCGGGGCAGACCCGAGCGGTGACCGGCCCGTTTCCCGGACAGCGAGTCGAAGAAGTTCCGATACGCCGCGTCCAGATCGCGCAAAGACGACTGCAACGCGTCGACCGACACCGATCCCAGCCACGACCTGGCCTCGGTCTTCTTCGCGTCGGTGATCACCGACTTGGCCAGAGCACCCGCCGGAACCTTCGACCGGTCCACTATCCACGCCTGCTTCCGCATGGTGAGCGCATCGTTGTAAACCACCCGCACGCACCCGAACGTACGGGCCAGCGCCTGCCGCTGACCCACCGTCGGACAGATCCGAAAGGAGTACCGAAGATGCACACGATCAACCTACCGACAGGCACTGACAACCGCCCACGCGCACATGCACGGCCGTCCGCCCTGACAGCGAAACGCCGCCCCCTGACCTGCTCCGCAGGCAGTCCGTTTCCTCCCCCGGCTAAAGCCGGGGGTATCCATGGAGGTACCCGATGATTCGTAAGACCGCCGCCTCCGTCTCCGCCGTCGCACTCGCCGTGCTGGGGGCGGCGCCCGCCGTCGCCTGGGCCGCCCCTGACCCGACCGGCGCGGCGCTGGACACCACCTGCTCGGAGGTCGGCAAGCTCGGCGCCCAGCAGGCCTTCGCGATGACCGCGATGGCGGCCCAGCCGCTCCCGGTGGCGGGGCTAGTCCAGCAGTGCACCGACAGCGCCCTCTCGGTGGAGGGCGACGCCGAGCTGGCCCACTCCCTCGGCGGGGCCCCGTCGCTGGCGGGCAGCGGTCCGCTGCTCTGAGTCTGGCGCCGAGCGGCCGGCTGACGCTCGGTCAGCCGGCCTGCGCGGACGCGTCCCGGACGGGGAGCTGCTGGACCGCCCAGCCGTTGCCGTCCGGATCGGCGAAGAAGACGAAGGAGCCCCACGGGAACTCCTGCACCTCGCTCACCGCCACACCCCGCGCGGAGAGCTCCGCGCGGGCGGCGTGGATGTCGGCGACCACCAGCTGCAGCCCCTGGGCCGAGCCCGGCGGGGTGTCCAGCAGCCCCTTCCCCAGGGCGATCGAGCAGGCCGAGCCCGGCGGCGTCAGCTGGACGAAGCGGATCGTGTCGCTGACCGTGTGGTCGTGGTCGGCGTGGAAGCCGACCTGATCGGTGTAGAACGCCTTGGCCCGGTCCACATCCGTGACCGGGACCGCCACCAGTTCGAGTTTCCAGTCCATACCGGCGACGCTACCGAACACCGGCCCCGCCCCCTCAGCCCGACACGCGCGGTCCCGGAGTGCCCGCCGCCCAGGCCCGGGCGGCGGCGATCCGCGAGGTGGCGCTCGGGTGGGTGGCGAAGAGCAGGTGGAGCAGCCGGGGCGGGTCCACGTCGGCGATGTTGGTGACCGCCAGGCGGCGTTGCATCGCGATGAACTGCTCGGGGTCCGAGGTGAGTTCGAGGGCATGGCGGTCGGCCCTGGCCTCAATCCGGCGGCTCGCGGCGCACTGGAACGGCCCGGCCAGCGTGCCGAGCACGGCGGCGCAGGCCGCGAACAGGAAGAGCGAGCGCGGGTCGGCGGCCGAGGAGGCGTCGGCGGCGGAGAGCAGCAGCTGCCAGGAGGTGAGCAGCCCGAGCAGGACCACCGCGACGGCTGCGCCGAGCGAGCCGAGCAGGGTGCCGGTGAGGACGTCCCGGTGCTTGACGTGGCCGAGTTCGTGGGCGACCACGAGTTCGACCTCGCGCGAGTCGGCGGTGGAGAGCAGGGTGTCGTACGCGACGATCCGGCGGGTCGCGCCGAGGCCGGAGACGTAGGCGTTCAGTGCGGTGGTCCGGCGGGAGGCGTCGGCGACCAGCACCTCGCGGACCCGGATCGCGTCCCGGTCCGCCAAGTCCAGCAGCGCGGTGCGCAGTTCACCCTCGGGCAGCGGGGTGAAGCGGTTGAAGAGCGGCTCGACCAGCAGCGGGAAGAGGAACGAGAGCAGCGGCACCAGCAGGGCGGCGAGCAGCGCGGCGGGCAACCACCAACCGTCCGGCGACCGGTCGGTCAGCGCGTACAGCCCGTACCCGACCGGCAGGGCCAGCAGCAGGCCGAGGGCCAGCCCGCGCAGCAGGTCCACCGCCCAGCCGGACCAGCCCTGGGTGATCAGCCCGTACTCCCGGCGGATCACCCGCAGCCGGGCCGCGAACGGGAGTTGGACCAGTTCGCCGAGCAGCAGCAGGAGCGCCACCCCGGCCAGCACCTGTGCCGTCCGGGAGCCACCGAACAGGCCGCCGGCCCAGCTGACCAGCCCGGCTCCGGCCGGGGTGAGACCGAGCAGCAGGGGCAACAGCAGTCCGGCGGCGCGGGCGCCGAGCGCCCAGGGCAGTTGGGCCCGGCGCAGCGCCCGGCCCCGGGCCACCTGCTCGGGGGTGAAGTCGTCCATGGGAGTCAAGGGTGGCAGAACGACGGCGGCCCGCCTTCCCCCGAAGGGGTGGACGGGCCGCGCGAGGTGACTGGTGTTCAGCCCGATCAGACCTGGCCGGCCTTCTCGAGGGCGGAGCAGCAGGTGTTGACGATCAGGCGGGTGACCACGTACGGGTCGACGTTCGCGTTCGGGCGACGGTCCTCGATGTAGCCCTTGCGGTCGACCTCGACCTGCCACGGGATGCGGACCGAGGCGCCACGGTCGGACGCGCCGTAGGAGTAGACGTTCCACGGGGCGGTCTCGTGCTTGCCGGTCAGGCGGGACTGGATGTCGTCACCGTACTGGTTGACGTGCTCCAGGACCTTCTCCTGCGAGGCACCGAGCGACTCGCAGGCGGTGATGATGGCGTCGTAGCCCTCACGCATCGCCTTGGTGGAGAAGTTGGTGTGCGCGCCCGCGCCGTTCCAGTCGCCGCGCACCGGCTTGGCGTCCAGGGTGGCGTCGATGCCGAACTCCTCGGCGGTGCGGTAGAGCAGGTAGCGGGCGATCCACAGGTCGTCCGAGACGGTCAGCGCGTCGACCGGGCCGATCTGGAACTCCCACTGGCCGGGCATGACCTCGGCGTTGATGCCGCAGATCGCCAGACCGGCGTCCATGCAGCGGTCGAGGTGCAGCTCGACGATCTCGCGGCCGAAGACCTCCTCGGCGCCGATGCCGCAGTAGTAGCCACCCTGCGGGGCCGGGTAGCCGCCCTCCGGGAAGCCGAGCGGGCGGGAGCCCTTGAAGAAGGTGTACTCCTGCTCGATGCCGAAGATCGCCTCCTGCGAGGTGAACTGCTCGGCGATCGGGCGCAGCAGCGCGCGAGTGTTGGACTCGTGCGGGGTGCCGTCCGTCTCGAGGACCTCGCAGAGGACCAGGATGTTGTCGCCGCCGCGGATCGGGTCCTTCACGACCTTGACCGGGTCGAGCACACGGTCCGAGGCGTGACCCTCGGCCTGGTTGGTCGACGAGCCGTCGAAGCCCCAGGTGGGGATCTTGTCCGCGTTGGCCAGCACCCGAGTCTTGGAACGGAGCTTGGCGGTCGGCTTGGTGCCGTCGATCCAGATGTACTCGGCCTTGATTGCCATTGCGGTGAACCTCACTGCTTGGGTGGTGGGTGCCCGCGTAGCGTCGCAAGTCGCCGTTTCCCCGTTGTTCCTCCTATGTAACGCCCATGTGAACCAACCGTCCGCAGCGGCACGAGTACGGTCGGGAAGTGTCATGTCCGGATGGTGGACAGTTGATTCCCACCCCTTGGTCAGTGCTTCCGTGCGTGTCCGCGACGGCGCCGGGTCATCCGCAGTGCCACCGCGCCGACCGCCAGCAGGGTGCCCGAAGCGGCCAGGACGGTGCCGGTCCCACTGCTTCCGGTGGCGGCCAGCGCCCGGCCGCCCTCCGGACTCTCGCTCACCACCGCCGGGACGGCCCGGTTGGCCCGGGTCGGGGTGCCGGCGGCGCTCGGGCTGGGGGCCGGGACGGGCTTCTCGCAGCTGACCGAGGCCACCGTGATCTTCCCGGTGACCTTGGCGACGTTCAGCTTCAGCGGATTGACGTCCACTGTGACCTCCAGTGCAGAGGCGGCCGCCGTACCGGAGGTGGTGCTCCGCCGGGAGAACTGGACGTCCACCATGCCGACCCCGGGGACCTCCACATGGGTCGGCCCGTTCAGCCCGAGCGTGACGGGCTTGCCGAGCACGGTGATCCGGGCGGGCGAGTTCACCTTGGCGGTGGGCGGCCCGTCCACCGGGCAGGTGACCTCGGCGCTCAGCGCCTCCAGTTCGAGCAGGGCCGCTCCCAGCAGGCCGGGAGCCCGGACGTCGGCATCCAGCAGCTCGACCTTGGCCGCGGAGCCGGTGGCGTCCGCCTTGGTGGTGGACTTGCCGACCTCCGCCCTGACCAGGGTGACCGGCCGGCCCTGGTCCACTCCGTCCACCTTGGCGGTCAGCACCGAGCCGTCCCGGCTGGCCGGGGACTCCACCTTGTTCAACGAGATCCGGACCGGGACGGCGGCGGTACCGGCCAACAGGGCGACGTTCAGGTCGAGTTCGGCCGTGACGGCGGCAGCACGGCCGGGCGAGGCGATGGCCGGGTCGGCAGCCTGGGCAGTGCCCGGTAGGACCAGCACGGCGATCAGGGCGGTGGCGGCCGAGGCACGGAGAACGGAGTGGCGCACGGGCATGACGGAGGAACCCCCAGGGAGGAAGAGTTGGCAGAGCCGGCCACGGACGCTCCTCGGCGCAGGCACGGGGAGGGGGCGGTGCTCTCGACTGCCGTCAGTCTCTTCGAACAATCCGTCACATGAGTAACACTGAGCGTCAGTTCACTCTTTCGGGTTGAGTTGACGCTCAGTGCTGACGGAACCGGGGTTACGGCAGGCGCCAGTCCACCGGCTGGGCACCCTGGCCGACCAGCATCTGGTTGGCCCGGCTGAACGGGCGGGAGCCGAAGAAGCCGCCACTCGCCGACATCGGGCTCGGGTGCGCCGATTCGACGGCCGGCACCTCGCCGAGCAGGGGGCGCAGGTTACGGGCGTCGCGCCCCCAGAGGATCGCGACCAGCGGCCCGCCCCGCTCCACCAGGGCCCGGATCGCCTGCTCGGTGACCTCTTCCCAGCCCTTGCCCCGGTGCGCGGCCGGCTTGCCGGGAGCGGTGGTCAACGCCCGGTTGAGCAGCAGTACGCCCTGCTCGGTCCAGGGCGTGAGGTCACCATTGCTGGGCGGCGGGAAGCTGAGGTCCCGGCCGTACTCCTGGAAGATGTTGATCAGGCTGCCCGGGATCGGGCGTACCTCGGGCGCCACCGAGAAGCTCAGGCCGACGGCGTGGCCCGGCGTCGGGTAGGGGTCCTGACCCACGATCAGCACCCGGACCTGGTCGAAGGGCTGCTGGAACGCCCGCAGCACGTTCGGGCCGGACGGCAGGTAGGTGCGGCCCGCAGCCAGCTCCCCGCGCAGGAAGTCACCCATCGCGGCGACCCGTCCGGCCACCGGCTCCAGGGCCTTGGCCCAGCCGGGCTCGACAATCTCGTTCAACGGACGTGCAGCCATACGGGCCAGCCTAACGGGCACGGGGCTCGGCCATTTACGGTCCAGGGGCTCGGGGCTCTGCTCATCGGCGGCTCCGCCGCGGGGCGAGGAGGTCTGGCGCCGGGGTCACGTACGAAAGTGCCTGACCATTCACGTGCGGATCACCTTTTTCGAGGTTGGCGTCGCAGTTCCCCGAGCCCCTGGTGGCTGACGTCCGTCTACAGGACCCGGCCGCGGAGGACGATGAGCTGGGGGTCGGCCAGGACGCGGATGTCCGCGCGGGGGTCGGCGGCGTAGACGACCAGGTCGGCCGGGGCGCCCTCGGTGAGGCCCGGGCGGCCGAGCCACTTGCGGGCGGTCCAGGTGGCGGCGCCCAGGGCGGAGAGGGGTGAGAGCCCGGCCTTGACCAGTTCGGCCACCTCCTCGGCGACCAGCCCGTGGGCGAGCGAGCCGCCCGCGTCGGTGCCGACGTAGATGGGCACGCCCGCGTCGTGGGCGGCGCCGACCGTGTCGTAGCGCCGCTCGTGCAGCCGCCGCATGTGCGCCGACCAGGCCGGGAAGCGCTGGTCGCCGCCGGCCGCCAGCTTCGGGAAGGTCGCGATGTTGACCAGTGTCGGCACGATCGCGACCCCGCGCTCGGCGAACTGCGGGATCAACTCCTCGGTCAGGCCGGTCGCGTGCTCCACACAGTCGATCCCGGCGGCCAGCAGGTCGGGCAGCGACTCTGCGGCGAAGCAGTGCGCGGTGACCCGGGCCCCCTCCTGGTGTGCGGCCGCGATCGCCTCCCGCAGGGCGTCGCCGGGCCAGCAGGCGGCCAGGTCGCCGCGCTCCCGGTCGATCCAGTCGCCGACCAGCTTGACCCAGCCGTCGCCGCGCCGGGCCTCGGCCCGGACGTACGCGGGCAGGTCGCCGGGCTCGATCTCGTGCGCGTAGTTGCGGATGTAGCGCCTGGTGCGGGCGATGTGACGCCCCGCCCGGATGATCCGGGGCAGGTCCTCGCGGGCGTCCACCCAGCGGGTGTCGGCGGCCGAACCGGCGTCCCGGATCAGCAGGGTGCCCGCGTCCCGGTCGGTGATCGCCTGCTTCTCGCTGGTCGCGGCGTCCACCGCCCCGTGCGCGTCCAGGCCGACGTGGCAGTGGGCGTCGACCAGCCCGGGCACCGCCCAGCCGTGCACCGTACGGGTCTCGCCTGCGGGCCGCTCGTACGTCACCCGGCCGTCCAGCACCCAGAGTTCGTCCCGGACGTCGTCCGGCCCGACCAGCACCCGACCCTTGACGTGCAGCACCGCAGCATCGCTCATGCCTGGCACTCTACCGAGGCCCTAGGACTCCCTGATCGGGTGATTCTCAAGGCACCCGACGTTCGATTGGCAATCTGATTGCTAAACTTCTGTCATGGCAGACAATGACGCTGTTCCCGGCATCGGCGAAGGCTCCGCCAAGGTCGTGAGCATCTCCATTCCGGAAGGCACACTGCTCGCGCTCCGGGAGGCGGCCGGCACCCGTGGACTGTCGGCCTTCATCGCGACCGCGATGGAGAAGCGACTGCGAGATCTCGCGACCATCGAGTACCTCGACCAGATCGAGGCCGAGCACGGGCCGAGCACGCCTGAGGAGATAAAAGAGGTCGCCGACATCTGGGCTGCCGCCGAGCAGAAGGAGGCTCAGTGGCGCGCGGCCGGGTGACCGACAGCGGCACGCTCGTGTTGGACAGCCAGGGCTTGTCCAAGTACATCGACGGCGACCCGTATGTCGGCCGCCTCGCCCGCGGTGCGGTAGAGCGCGGCTCGGCGCGGGTCGTGAGCGGAGCGACCCTCATCGAGGTCCAGCACAGAGGCATCAAGCGAGCCCATTGGAACTTCGTCCTCTCTCAGCTCCAGGTTGAGCCGCTGCACGTCGAGTGGGCCAGGGAGGCAGCCACCCTGCTCCAGGACGTCGGCCTGCACGGCCACAAGTACGCCATCGACGCGATGGTCGCCGTCACCGCACTGCACCAGCCCGGCCCGGTGGTCATGTTGACCTCCGACGTGGACGACATGGCGAAGCTCTGCGGTGATCGGGTCACTCTGATCGCACTGTGAGCACCTGCTCCACCCGGGGCGCGCGGGGCTGGAGCAGCGGCAGCACCGCCAGCGCGCTGAGCCCGTAACAGAGCGCCACCGCACCGAACAGCAGGCGCGGGTCGTGGTCGTAGAGGACGGCGGCGAGGTAGCCGGAGGGTATCGCCACCAGGGCTGTCAAGGTCTGGATGGCGGAGGAGAGTTCGGCCCGGTCCAGCGCGGGGATCGCGCTGACCACCAGGGCGTCCCGGTAGGACTCGAGGAGGAACGGCCCGGCGGCGGTCAGCACGGTGCTGAGCAGCAGGACGGCCAGGCCGCCCCGGGGCACGCCCAGGAAGGCGAGCCAGCCGGCTGTGCTGAGCAGCAGGCCGGTCATGATGGAGCGGGCCAGTGGGCGGTGCTGCCAGCGGGGCATCGGGCCGAGGTAGCAGGTGAAGGCGGTGACGGCGGCCACCGCCGGGAGGGCGGCGATCGCGGCCGTGCCGTAGTGCAGGTTGTCGGCGAGGTGGACGACCTGGAACAGGTTGATCTGGACGGCCAGGTTGGTGAGCAGGCAGAGCACCACCACCGGCCACAACTGCCGGGAGCGGCACGCCAGTCCGAGCATCCGCAGGCCCCGGGCGACCCCGCCGAGCAGTGAGCCGCGCGGGGCGGCGGCGGACTGGTGTCCGGCGGCGGTCTCGGTGGTGAGGTGGTTCCGGATCAGGAACAGCGCGGTCATGCTGACGCCGCCGAGCAGGTAGACCCAGCGCAGGGTCGGCAGGGTCCCGTACCGGGCCATCGCGATGCCCGCCAGCGGAGTGAGCAGCCCGGCGGCCATCACCACGAGTTTGATGGCGGCGAAGATCCGGGGGCGCTGCCGCTCGGTGGCGTCCTCGGTGACCAGCAGGAAGAACGAGAGGTTCACCACCCGGCTGAGCGAACTGCAGAGCGCGGCCAGCAGGAACAGCCAGAAGCTGTCGGCGAAGGCCCAGATGAACATCGGGACCGACCAGGAGAGCAGGTCGAAGATCAGCGTGGTGCGCTTGCGTCCGAACCGGTTGGTGATCGTGCCCGCCAACAGCTGGGCGCAGCAGGCGAGATAGAGCCCGGCCGAGGCGATCAGACCGATCTCCAGCGTGCTCAGCCCCGCGGTCTTCTGATAGAGCGTCGCGTAGTAGATCGAGATGGTGCCGGGGACAGCCCAGAGCGGCTCCCAGAGGATGGAGTGCCGGGCGTTCGGAGGGAGATCGGCGATCAGCATCGGTGCTCCGGCCATGAAAAGGGCGCGCCCTCACCCATGGGGGGAGGTGAGGGCGCGCCGGGGAAGGATGGTCAGCGGTGCTTGAACCAACTGGCGGCGCTGGTGACCTTGTTGCTGTAGTCGAACAGCGCCTGGTTCTCCCAGGCGTTCTTGGAGCTCGCGTCGGCCGGGTCCCAGCCGTTGCCCGTGACGGCGGTCCAGGCCGGCTCCCAGTAGAAGACGCCCAGGCCACGGCCGTTCGGCACGGCCTCGACCACGTTCAGCACGTCGCGCAGGGCGGCGGACTGGCCGGCCTGGGTCGCGGGGTAGCCGCTCTGGACGTCGGCCGAGGTGAAGTTGTTCTCCAGCCCGTCCTTGTCCGCCGTGGTGAAGGCGTAGGCGGTCTCGGCGACGAAGACCTGCTTGCCGTAGCGGGCGGCCGCGTCGTCCAGGGTGGCCTGGAGGTCGTTCAGCGGGCCGTGCCAGTAGCTGTAGTAGGAGAGCCCGATCAGGTCGAAGGACACCCCGTTGGCCACCGCGTTGTCGAAGAAGGTCCGGGTGCCCGCCAGGTCACCGCCCTTGGCCAGGTGCAGCGCGACCTTGGTCGAACTGCTCACCGCCTTGGCCGCGTTGGCGCCCTGCTTGAGGAACCCGGCCAGGTTGGACCAGTTCGAGGTGGAGCCGGTGGGGAGCAGCATCCCGTCGTTGATCTCGTTGCCGATCTGCACCATGTCCGCCGTGGTGCCCTGCGCCTTGAGGGCGTTGAGCACGTCGTAGGTGTGGTTGTAGACGGCGGTGTTGAGCTGGGCCACGGTGTAGGCCGACCAGGCGGCGGGCTTGTCCTGCTGGCCCGGGTGGGCCCAGTGGTCGGAGTAGTGGAAGTCGACCAGCACGCCCATGCCCAGCGCCTTGGCCCGCTTGGCCATGGCCAGCACCTGGGTCTTGGTGTTGTAGCCGTCGGCCGGGTTGACCCAGACCTTGAGGCGGACGTAGTTCATCCCGTTGGAGTTCAGGATGGTCATCGCGTCGCCGGTGGTGCCGCTCGCGTATTGGTAGACGCCGCCCTTGTCCTCGCTCTTCTTCAGCGAGGAGAGGTCACCGCCCTTGGCCGCGACGGCAGTGCTGCCCGAGGTGAAGGTGAGGTCGTCGACGTTCAGCCAGTTCCCGGCGTTGGCATCGGAGTTGATGCTGATGGTGCACTGGCCGCCGGTGACGGCGATCGAGGTGACCAGGCGGATCCAGCCGCCGTTGGGGGTGGGCGGCAGGTCGGTGCGCTGCTCGGTGGAGCCGCAGTTGCGCAGCGCGAGGTAGGCGGAGTTCTGCCCACCGCTGGAGCGGACCCAGGCGGTGAGCGTGTAGTTCCCGTTGGTCAGCCCGGAGAGGTACTGGTACGTCTCGACCTTGTAGGCGGCGGCGTTCCAGTGGGTGAGCCGGTACGAACCGGCGTGGCCGCCCGCCTCGGTGTACGAGGCGGCGTTCTGCCCGGCGGCGGAGTAGGTCGACCAGCCGGTGGGGGTGGCGGTGGCCGAACCGTTCGACTCGAAGCCGGGGTTGGTGATCGTGGTGGCGGCCTCGGCGCTCGTGGTGGGGAGCGCGATGACGGCCGCGGAGAGCATGAGTGTGGCTGCGCCGCTGCTCAGCAGGCGCTTGATTCCCTGGTGCATCGTCATCCTTGGCGATGAGGTGGGGTGGGGGAGGTACTGCCACGAGGGTGCAGCGGTGGGGCGCTCCGCACTGGGGATGGGAGCGCCCCACCGGGGGCCGGTCCGGGGGAGCCGGGCCGGCCGTTGCCCTGTCGGATCCGACCCTCGGCGGGTCCGACAGGTGATCCGGGAGAGGGTCAGATACTGACCACTCGGGTGGAGTTGGCGGGCAGGTCCAGCCGGCCGGCCACCGGGCTGCCGGTGATGAGCTCGACGCCCTCGCCCGGCAGCGGCAGCTCGACGTCGGCCGAACTGTGGTTGATCGCGAACAGGTAGCGGCCGTGCTCGCCCACCCGCTCCACCAGCTCGACGTCGCGCGGCAGTTCACGCTCGGCCAGGCCCGCGTCGGCGCAGGCCCGGGCCAGTACGGTGTCCAGGCCGGCGCCGTTCAGCCGGCTGGAGACGTACCAGGCGGTGCCGTCCCCGAGCGCGTGCCGGGTGACGGCGGGGTGCCCGGCAGCCGGGCCGTCGGCGTACGTCCAGACCGGTTCGGCGCCGCGCGGGACGACGAACTCGGACCACACGTCACCGGTCAGCTCGGAGCCACCGCCGACCAGTCGGACGGTCTCCCCGGCCCGCAGCGGTGCGAACTCCTCGACCGTGAGGCCGAGCACGTCGCGCAGCGCGCCCGGGTGCGGGCCCGGCTGGACGGTGTCGTGCTCGTCCACGATGCCGGAGAAGTAGGAGACCGCCAGCGTGCCGCCCTGCGCCACGTACTCCTGCAGGTTGAGCGAGGCCGCCTCGGTCATCAGGTACAGCGCCGGGACCAGCACCAACGGGTAGCCGCTGAGATCGGCCTCGGGGTGCGCGAAGTCGACCGTCAGGTGCCGGTCGTACGCGGCGGCGTACCAGGCGTCGGCCCGCTCGCGGGCGTCCAGGTCCTCGCTCGGCCGCCACTCCAGCTTCTGTGCCCACCAGGACTGCCAGTCCCAGAGGATCGCCGCGTCGGCCTTGACCCGGCTCCCCCGGACCGCGCCCAGCGAGCCCAGGTCGGCGCCGAGTGCGACCACCTCGCGCCAGATCCGGCTGTCGGTCCCGGCGTGCGGCAGCATCGCGGAGTGGAACTTCTCGGCGCCGTAGCGGGAGGCCCGCCACTGGAAGAACATCGCGCCGTCCGAGCCGCGGGCGACGTGCGCCAGGCTGTTCCTGGCCAGCTCGCCGGGCTGCTTGATCAGGTTGCGGGGCTGCCAGTTGACCGCGCCGGTGGAGTGCTCGAGCAGGAGCCAGGGGCGACCGCCGGCCACCGAGCGGGTGAGGTCCGCCGACATCGCGAGGTTGATGTGGTTGCGAGGCGCATCGGCGACCAGGTAGTGGTCGTTCGAGACCAGGTCCACCTCGCGGCCCCAGGCCCAGTAGTCCAGTGACTCGCACTGGGACAGCGCGGTCATGAAGTTGGTGGTGACCGGGATACCGGGCGAGAGCCGGTGCAGCACGTCCCGCTCGCGCTTGAAGTTGGCCAGGATGGCGTCGTTGGTGAACCTGGCCCAGTCCAGCTGCTGCGCCGGGTTGCCCGCCGTGGGGGTGGTCCGGGGCGGCCGGATGTCGTCCCAGCGGTTGTACCGCTGGCCCCAGAAGGTGGTGCCCCAGGCCGAGTTGAGCTCGGCCAGAGTCTGGTACCGGTCGGCCAGCCAGCGCCGGAAGTGCGCGGCGGAGGTCTCGCAGTAGCAGGCGCTGACCGGCACGCCGTACTCGTTGTGCACGTGCCAGAGCGCGACCGCCGGGTGGCTGCCGTAGCGCAGGCCGAGCTGCTCGGTGATGCTCGCGGCGGCCTCCTGGTAGGCGGGCGAGCTGTGGCAGATCGCGCCGCGTCCGCCGAACTCGTACCGCAGGCCGTCCTTGCCGACCGGCAGCGCCTCGGGGTGCTCGCGGTAGAACCAGACCGGCGGGACCACGGTGGGAGTGCCGAGGTCGACCCGGATGCCGTTCTCGTGCAGCAGGTCGAGCAGCCGGTCCAGCCAGCCGAAGTCGTAGGCGCCGCGCTCGGTCTCCAGCAGGGCCCAGGAGAAGATCCCGACGCTGACCATGGTGACCCCGGCCTCGCGCATCAGCCTGACGTCCTGCTGCCAGACCT
Source organism: Kitasatospora sp. Root107 (assembly GCF_001424875.1). Lineage (GTDB taxonomy): Bacteria > Actinomycetota > Actinomycetes > Streptomycetales > Streptomycetaceae > Kitasatospora. Next base: position 114,490 of record NZ_LMCT01000073.1, read on the forward strand.
CCTCGGGCCACTGCTCCGGGTTGTAGTCCCCGCCGAAGGCGAGCGCGTCCAGCCCGACGGGCCAGGTCAGCGGGTGTTCCATGTGAGGCTCCATCAGGAAGTTCTGTGAACGTGCACAGCGACTGGGTCCCTGTGTCTCGCCTAGATAACCGTACGATCCCAAGCATTGACAAGTGTCTGGCTGGTTTCCGTACTGTGAACGTGCACAGTCGATGATCGCGGCCCCCACCCGCTCCGACTGCCCCCGCTTCTCCCCCTGCAGCAGTGATCCTCGGGAGGATCCCCATGAACCGTCGCGCCCTCGCCCCGGCCGCCCTCGCTCTCACCGGCGTGCTCGCGCTCGCCGCCTGCTCCAGCTCCGCCGGCTCCGACGAGCCCAAGGCCGCCACCGGCCCGGTGAACCTGACCTTCTGGTCCTGGACCCCGAACATGGACAAGGTCGTGGCGCTCTGGAACCAGGGCCACCCCGACATCCAGGTGAGCGTGCAGAAGCAGGCCAGCGGCGACGACCTGGTCACCAAGACCATCACCGCCGCCAAGGCCGGCAACGCCCCCGACCTGGTGCAGGCCGAGTTCCAGGCGCTGCCGACGCTGGTCTCCAACGACGTGCTGGCCGACATCTCCAAGCAGGCCGGTGCGGTGAAGAGCCAGTTCGCCGCCGGCGTCTGGCAGCAGGTCTCACTCGGTACCGACGCCGTCTACGCGATCCCGCAGGACACCGCCCCGCTGGCGCTCTACTACCGCACGGACATGTTCCAGCAGTACGGCCTCAAGGTGCCCACCACCTGGGCCGAGTTCGCCGACGCGGCCCGCCAGTTGAAGCAGAAGGACCCGAGCAAGGCGCTCACCACCTTCTCCGCCAACGACTCCGGCCTGTTCGCCGGGCTGGCCCAGCAGGCCGGGGCCAAGTGGTGGACCGCCTCCGGCGAGACCTGGAAGGTCGGCATCGACGACGCGGCCACCAAGAAGGTCGCCGACTTCTGGGGCGGCCTGGTCAAGGAGGGCGCCGTCGACAACCAGCCGATGTACACCCCGGCCTGGAGCAAGGCGCTGAACGACGGCAGCCAGATCGCCTGGGTCAGCGCGGTCTGGGCGCCCGGCGTCTTCGACAGCTCCGCTCCGGACACCAAGGGCAAGTGGGCGATGGCCCCGCTGCCGCAGTGGAACGCCGGCGAGACCGTCACCGGCAGCTGGGGCGGCTCCACCACCGGCGTCACCACCGGCGCCAAGAAGGCCGGGCACGCCGACGCCGCCGCCCAGTTCGCCTCCTGGCTGAACACCGACCCGACCGCCGTCACCGCGCTGGTCAAGGAGGCGGGCATCTACCCGGCCGCCACCACCGCCCAGACCGGCTCCGCGCTGGCCGTTCCCCCGGCGTTCTTCGCCAACCAGGCGGACTTCTACCCGAAGGCCGCCGAGATCGCCAAGGGCACCGCGGCCGCCGCCTGGGGCCCGAACGTCAACGTCGCCTACTCCACCTTCAAGGACGCCTTCGGCAAGGCCGCCCAGGACAAGGGCGACTTCTCGGCCGCGCTGACCGCGATGCAGCAGGCCACCGTCGCGGACCTGAAGAAGAACGGCTTCAAGACCGAAGGCTGACCGGCCAGTTGACCAGGCCCGGGGCTGACCGAGCGTCAGCCCCGGGCGTCCTCCCGAACCCAAGGACCGCCATGGCGCCCCCGCAGCCCAGGCCGACCAGGCGACTCGCCCCGTACGCCTTCCTGGCCCCCGCCACCCTGCTGTTCTCGCTGTTCTTCGCCCTGCCGATCGGTTACGCGATCTACCTGAGCTTCCGCGCGGTGCGGGTCAAGGGACTCGGCCTCGGCTCCGGTGCCCGCACCGAGATCTGGGCCGGCCTCGGCAACTACACCTCCGCGCTGAGCGACCCCGAACTGCTCGGCGGCGCCGGGCGGACCCTGGTCTACGGAGCGCTGCTGGTGCCCGCGATGCTCGGCGCCGCACTGTTCTTCGCGCTGCTGCTCGACACCCCGGCGATCCGGTTCGGCGCGTTCTCCCGGCTGGCGATCTTCCTGCCGTACGCGGTGCCCGGCATCGTGGCCTCGCTGCTCTGGGGCTTCCTCTACCTGCCGACCGTCAGCCCCGGCTACTTCCTGCTCACCAAGGCCGGGATGGAGGGGCCCGACCTGCTCTCCGGCAACGGCCTCTTCGTGGCGCTGGCCAACATCGCGGTCTGGGGCGGCACCGGCTTCAACATGATCGTCATCTACACCTCGCTCCGGTCCATCCCGGTCGAGCTGTACGAGGCGGCCCGGCTGGACGGCTGCTCGGAGCTGAAGATCGCCCTGAAGATCAAGATCCCGATGGTGCTGCCCTCACTGGTGCTGACCTTCTTCTTCTCGATGATCGCCACCCTGCAGGTGTTCAGCGAGCCGATGACGCTCAAGCCGATGACCAACGCGCTCAGCTCCACCTGGAGCCCGCTGATGAAGGTCTACCGGGACGCCTTCATCCAGGGCGACATCTACTCCGCCGCCGCCACCTCGGTGGTCATCGCGGTCGCCACCCTGATCCTCTCCTTCGGCTTCCTCAAGCTGGTCAACAAGCGCACCGACGGGGGCAGCTGATGCGTACCAAGTCGACCCGGTGGATACCCACCCTGATCCTGCTGCTCGGCGCGGTCTACTGTCTGGTCCCGATCATCTGGGTGGTGATGGCCTCGACCAAGAACGGCCAGGAGCTGTTCACCACCTTCACCTTCGCCCCGGGCTCCGGCTTCCTGGACAACCTGTCCGAGCTGTCCGCCTACCGGGACGGCGTCTACTGGCGCTGGATGCTCAACTCCGCGCTGTACGCGGGCTTCGGCGCACTGCTCTCCGCCGCACTCTCCGGCGTGACCGGCTACGCGCTGGCCAAGTACCGCTTCCGGGGCCGGAACGCACTGTTCAGCATCCTGCTCGCCGGGGTGCTGATGCCGCCGATCACGCTGGCCATCCCGCAGTACCTGCTGATGGCCGAGGCGGGTCTGGCCGACAGCTACTGGTCGGTGCTGCTGCCCAGCATCCTCAGCCCGTACGGCATCTACCTGGCCCGGATCTACGCCGCCGCCGCGATCCCGGACGAGGTGGTGGAGGCCGCCCGGGTGGACGGCGCACGGGAGTTCCGGCTGTTCCGCAGTGTCGCGCTGCCGATGATGGTGCCCGGTCTGGTGACCGTCTTCCTGTTCCAGTTCGTGGCGATCTGGAACAACTTCCTGCTGCCGTACATCATGCTCGGCGACGACTCGAAGTTCCCGGTCACGGTGGGTCTGTACTCGCTGCTCCAACAGGGCGCCAACGCCCCCGCGCTGTACACCCTGGTGATCACCGGGGCGCTGCTCTCGATCGTCCCGCTGATCGCACTCTTCCTGGGACTCCAGCGTTACTGGCGCATCGATCTGCTCTCCGGCGCCGTAAAGTCCTGACTGTCCGCCAGCTTCATCTGTTGAGGAACCACCCATGACGGAACCCGCGCCCCATGGCAGGACCGGCCGCACCCGGCGTCCGCCCACCATCCACGACGTCGCCGCCGAGGCCGGCGTCTCGCGCGGCACCGTCTCCCGCGTCCTCCAGGGCGGACACAACGTCAGCCCCGCTGCCCTGGAGGCCGTGAACGCCGCGATCAGAAAGCTCGGTTACGTGGTCAACCGGGCCGCGCGCAGCCTGGTCACCCAGCGCTCGGGCTCGGTCGCCTTCCTGCTCACCGAGCCGCAGGAGCGCTTCTTCGAGGACCCCAACTTCGTGACCCTGCTGCGGGGTTGCACGGCCGCACTGGCCGACCACGACATCCCGCTGATCCTGATGACGGCGGGCAACGAGGCCGAACGCCGCCGGGTCACCCGCTACCTGGCGGCCGGTCACGCGGACGGCGTCCTACTGGTCTCCTCGCACGCCGGCAACCCGATCCTGGCCGAGCTCCGGCAGGCCGAACTCCCCGTCGTCTCCTGCGGCAAACCGCTCGGCCACCGCGGCCGGCTCGCATACGTGGCGGCCGACGACCGGGAGGGCGCCAAGGAGATGGTCCGTCACCTGCTGGACTCCGGCCGCCGCCGGGTCGCCACCGTGACCGGCCCGCAGGACACCCCGGGCGGCGTCGAGCGGCTGGCCGGCTACCGCGAGGTGCTGGCCGAGTACGGCATCCCGTACGACGACCGCCTGGTCGCCGAGGGCGACTACAGCCGCACCAGCGGCGAGACCGCCACCGACCGGCTGCTCACCCAGGCCCCGGACCTGGACGCCCTGTTCGTCGCCTCCGACCTGATGGCCGAAGGCGCCCTCACCGCCCTCACCCGAGCCGGCCGCACCGTCCCCGACGACGTGGCCGTCGGCGGCTTCGACGACTCCCCCGCCGCCCTCGCCGCCCGACCCCCGCTCACGACGATAAGGCAGCCCTGGGACCGGATCAGCGAGGAGATGGTCCGCCTGCTGCTGGCCCAGATCGCCGGCGACGACCCCTCCACGGTGATCCTCCCGACCGAACTGGTGGTCCGCAGCTCCACCTGACCGACTGGGATCATCTGGTCACGTAGAATAACAAACGCCGATGTATGATACTTGGCGGTATGTTAATCGACTGCATGTTGAGCGGACCATGAGCTTCTACGGGCGCCAGGCTGTCCTCCGGCAGCTTTCCGGACACCTCGATGCCATCCGCGACCAGGGCACGGGCCGAATGCTGGCGGTCCGGGGGCGACGCCAGGTGGGAAAGTCCCGTCTGTTCACTCGCTTCGTCGAGCAGTCCGGACTCCCGTATCTCTACTTCACAGCGGTGAAGAACGCGGATCCGGCCGGGCAGTTGCAGACCCTCACCTCCGACCTGGCCACCTCGCGCATCCGGCTTCCGGAAGCGGACACCCTCTTCGCCGCACCGCCCTCTTCCTGGTCGGACGCGCTCGGGCGGATCGCGCTCTCCGCCGCACACACCCCGACCGTCGTGATCCTCGACGAGTTCCCCTGGGCCGCCGCAACCGACCCGACGCTGGAAGGAGCTCTCCAGAACGCCTGGGACCGTCGCCTCGAACAGAGCCCGATCCTGCTCGTCCTGATCGGCTCGGACGTCACCATGATGGAACGACTGACCGAGCACGACCGCCCACTGTTCGGCCGAGCCCGCGACCTGCTGATCCACCCGTTCGATCCTGCGGAGTGCGCGGAGGCCCTCGGCTCGGGCCATGCCCCGGTGGACGCCTTCGACGCCCACCTCGTCACCGGCGGCTACCCGCGTCTGCTGCTCGAGTGCGCACGAGTGGGGGGCGTGCGGGAGTTCGTCCGGCAGGAGCTTTCCGACGAGAACAGCAGTCTGGTGGTGGCGGGCCAACGAACACTCGAGGCGGAATTCCCCGAGGGGCCGCAGGCGCGCCGGGTGTTGTCCGCCATAGGAGGGCACGAGGTGGGCGTGGCCGCCTTCTCGCAGATCGTCGGCCGACTGCCCGAGGAGGGCGGCACCGCGCAGACCGCGACAACCCGCGCCCTGCGCACGCTCACCGAGCAGAAGGGTGTCGTGGTCACGGACACGCCGGTCGGCGCGCCGCCGAAGGGCCGCCTGAAGCGCTACCGGATCGAGGACCCGTACCTGCGATTCTGGTTCCGTTTCGTGGAGCAGCAGGTGCCGCAGATCGCGCGTGGCCGGGCCGACATCGCCATCGACGTCTTCGAGCGGGACTGGACGACCTGGCGGGGCAAGGCGATCGAACCCCTGGTCCACGAGGCGCTCCGTCGGCTCCGCCCCGACCTCCCCGTCCTCGACGGCGCCGAGGAGATCGGCAGTTGGTGGACCCGCGACAACGCGAACGAGTTCGACATCGTGGCGCGGATCGCCCGGACCCGTCGGGTGTCGGCCGTTGGCACCGTCAAGTGGCGGGAGCGGAAGCAGGTCACCGCAGCGGAGTTGAACCACCTGGCCGTCGCACGGTCGGTGGTCCCGGAAGCAGCCGACGCGCGGCTGATCACCGTCTGCCCCGCCGGTGTCCACTCCGAGGTCCGACCCGATCTTCACCTCGGCGCACGCGAACTGCTGGCTGCCTGGGGCTCCTGACCGTCCGTTCGGCCGGGTGCAGGGGCGATTTTCGGACAACGCGTGGTGTTGCGTGGCGGTAACACCTGTGTGCGGCAGGGGACTCACCAGGGAGGATCTGCGGGGCGGGGGCGGTCGGGCAGGATATTTTACGGCCGGTTCAGGTATGACGCGTGCACGCCGATGCTGCGTAGCCTCTCTGCTCGGCGGCCCCTCACCGCCGACCCCCACGGCTTCACCAGGAGAGCAGATGCGTCGTCCTGTCCTTTCCCTTGCCCACACCTCGAGCCGGCTGCTGAGCGTCGCCGCCATCGCCGGGCTGCTGACCGCAGGTCAGTTCGCCGTACCCTCCTCGATCGGTGCGCTGGGTGTGCCGAGTGCCGCCGCGTGCGCCTCCGACCAGGCCGGGGAGAACGCCTCGGCCCGTCAGGTCAAGGGCGGTCACGCCGCCGAGCCGAACGCGCTGACCGACGCCCAGGCCAAGGCGATGGACGCCGACCTGAACGCGAAGGTCACCCAGCTGCGCAAGTCGGCGCAGGGTCAGCAGCTGCTCGCGGGCGGCTCGCTGGCGGCCACCAGCATCCCGGTCTACTTCCACGTGGTGCACAGCGGCACCACCGGGAAGCTCACCTCGACCGACATCAGCAAGCAGATAGCCGTGCTGAACGCGGCCTACGGCGGCCAGGGCACCGGTAACACCGCGACCCCGTTCTCGTTCTCCCTGGTCGCCACCGACTACACCGACAACTCGACCTGGTACAACGGCATCACGCCGGGCTCCACCGCCGAGAAGAGCATGAAGAGCACCCTGCGCAAGGGCGGCGCCAACGCGCTGAACATCTACACCGCCAAGCTCGGCCAGAGCCTGCTGGGCTGGGCCACCTTCCCGAGCTCCTACAACTCGAACCCGTCGGACGACGGCGTGGTCATGCTGGACGCCTCGCTGCCCGGCGGCTCGGCGACCAACTACAACGAGGGCGACACCGCCACCCACGAGGTCGGCCACTGGATGGGGCTCTACCACACCTTCCAGGGCGGCTGTAACGGCAACGGCGACTACGTCTCCGACACCCCCGCCGAGAAGAGCGCGGCCTTCGAGTGCCCGACCGGCCGGGACACCTGCACCAGCAAGCCGGGCCTGGACCCGATCAAGAACTTCATGGACTACACCTACGACTCCTGCATGACCCAGTTCACCCCGGGCCAGGTCACCCGGATGAACAACTCCTGGGCCTCGTACCGCGCCTGACCCTTCCTACGGCCGACGGGCGCCTCTCCTTCCGGAGGGGCGCCCGTCGGTCGTTGTTCGTTTCCCGGCCTCTGGGCGGTCACCTTCGGCAGTCAGAGTTGTATGTACAACTTCTGCCTCAGGAGGACGTTCCGATGACTCTCTCGCCGTACTGGCTGCGCGACAACTGCCCCTGCACCGACTGCCGCGACCCACGCACGGGGCAGAAGCTGTTCCAGATCACCGACCTGCCCGGCGATCTGACGATCGGTCACTCGGCGGAGGCCGACGGCGTGCTGGCGGTGGAGTGGTCGGACGGGCACTCCTCGCGCTACCCGGTCGACTTCCTCGCGGGAGACGGCGGTGACGACGGCCGGACCGAGCAGGGCAAGCCGCTCTGGGCCGTCGCGGACTTCGCGGGCGGGCTGCCGGAGGCGGACTGGTCCGCGTACGTGGCCGAACCGGCCGAGCGGGCAGCGGTGCTGGGCGCGGTGCGGCGGTTCGGCTTCGCGCTGCTGCGGGAGGTGCCGGCGGTCGAGCGGCAGGTGCTGGCGGTGGCCGGGACCTTCGGGTACGTCCGGGCGACCAACTACGGCGAGCTGTTCGACGTCCGGGTCGAGGCCGATGCCAACAACCTGGCCTTCACCAACGTGGCGATCGCCCCGCACACCGACAACCCCTACCGCGACCCGGTGCCCACCCTGCAGCTGCTGCACTGCCTGCGCAACGAGTCCGAGGGCGGCGACTCCGGCCTGGTGGACGGCTTCCGGGCGGCGGCCACGCTGCGGGCCGAGCACCCGGCGGACTTCGCGGTGCTCACCGGTACGCCGGTGCCGTTCGTGTTCCGCGACCGGGGCACCGAGCTGCGGGCCGACCGGCCGCTGATCGAGGTCGACCCGCTGGGGCGGATCCGCGAGGTGCGGTTCAACAACCGTTCCATCGGCACCCTGCGGGACGGTGACGTCGAGGCGTTCTACCGGGCGTACCGGCGGTTCGCGGAGATCACCCTGCGGCCTGAGCTGCAGCTGGAGTTCCGGCTCGGGCCCGGCGACTGCCTGATCTTCGACAACACCCGCCTGCTGCACGCCAGGACCGCCTTCGAGCAGGACGGCGCCCGGCACCTGCAGGGCTGCTACGCCGACCTGGACTCGCTCGCCTCCACGCTCGCGGTACTGGACCGGCGGGCCGCCGCGATCGACACGATCGCCGGGCTGTTCGCGGCCGAGGGTGCCGGGGAGTACCTCGGCGAGGCCGTCACGATGGCCGAGCACATGCTCCAGTGCGGCGCACTGGCCGAAGCGGCCGGCGCACCCGACCACCTGGTGGCCGCCGCCCTGCTGCACGACGTCGGCCACTTCGGCGGCTCCGGCCTGGAGCTGATGGCAGGTCAGGACAACCGGCACAGCCACACCGGTGCGGACTGGCTCGCGCGGTGGTTCGGCCCCGAGGTGACCGGCCCGATCCAGCTGCACGTGGCCGCCAAGCGGTACCTGTGTGCGGTGGATCCCAGCTACCTGGCGCTGCTCTCCGAGGCCTCGGTCTTCACCCTCCAGGTCCAGGGCGGGCCGATGACGGACGAGGAGGCCGCCACTTTCGCCGCCCTTCCGGGGGCCGCCGACGCAGTCACCGTCCGGCGCTGGGACGACCAGGCGAAGGACGCCGACGCGGTCACCCCGGACTTCGACCACTTCCGGCCGCTGCTGGCCCGCGTTCTGGGCTGAGCTTGCGCAGGTGCTCAGGTATCTACGGTCAGGGGCTCGGGGAACTGCGAGGAGATCTGGCGTGCGGGTCATTGCGAAAGTGCCTGACCATGCACAGTGTGCCTAGTCGCTCTCGCGGGCGTGGCGTGAAAGAGCGGAGGAGGCCAGCGAGTTGTGGATGCTGAAGGCGACCGTGCCGGGGAGGTAACGGTCCTGGGACCACTCGACCGGGGTGCCGGTGGGGTCGGTGGTTCGGCGCTTCTCGCGGAGCAGGGGGCTGCCGCGGCGGCAGGTGAGGAGGCGGGCGTCGTCGGCGTTGGCGGCGACCACGTCGATGGTGTGGTCGGCGTCGGTGAAGAGGATGCCGTGTTCGCGCAGGGGCTCGGTGTGGGAGACCACGTCCGGGGGGAGCTGGGCGACCAACTCACCGACCAGGGGTGGGTAGACCGTTCGTTCCACCATCACGGGAGTGCCGGAGAGGGTGCGCAGCCGGAGCGTCACGTAGACCTCGGAGCCGGGCTCCAGGCGGAGCTGTTCGCGTTCGGCGGCGTCGGCGGGGCGGCGGACCAGGGACTCCAGCCGGCCGCCGGGCTCCTCGCCCATCGAGCGGGCCCAGTGGGTGAAGGAGAGCAGTTCGGAGAAGCTCTGCACCCGGGCGGTGCCGAGCACCACCCGGCGGGTGCCGCGACGGGAGGTGACCAGTCCGTCGGCGCGCAGCACGGCCAGGGCCTGGCGGACGGTGCCCCGGGAGACGCTGTACTGCTCGGCCAGGGCGCCCTCGGCGGGCAGCCGGCCGGCGTCGCCGTAGGAGCCGGAGGTGATGGCTTCCCGCAGGTCGGCGGCCACCTTGCGGTAGAGCGAGCCGGCGGCGCGGTCCTGGTCGAGTGCCACGTGCGTCAAAGTCCTTCCCTGCGCGGTGTCCTGTCCACCCAGATGGTGCACGGACGCCACCGACTGTAGCCGCTGCTGATCACCACGCAGGGGTCGGACGACACCGTTCCCGCAGCCGCCCCCTGTACTGGGCCATCCGTTCACCTTCTCGTCACCGGACTCCGGCGTACTTACCTCCGGCAGCCAAGTTGGCTGGCCAACTTGGCACAGCGTCAGCTGGCCCCCTCCCTCGCGAACTCCCCTTCCTCAGGAGATCCACCCGTGATCACGCACCGCTCCCGTGCCGCCGCCCTCGCGGCCGTGCTGACCGCCGCCGCGCTCTCCCTGTCGGCCTGCGGCTCGGCCGGCTCGACCGCCAAGTCCGGTGACGCCGCCCCGAAGGCGGGCACCAAGGAGGCCAAGGACGCCGCCTCCGCAGCCGACCTCGGCGGCATGGACGCCCTGATCGCCGCCGCCAAGAAGGAGGGCAAGCTGCACGTCATCACGCTGCCCCGGGACTGGGCGAACTACGGCAAGATCATCGACGGCTTCAAGGCCAAGTACGGCATTGAGGTCGAGGAGGAGAACCCGGACGGCTCCAGCCAGGACGAGATCAACGCGATCACCTCCCGCAAGGGCCAGGACCGCGCCCCCGACGTGGTCGACCTGGGCAGCGCCTTCGCCATCCAGGCGGTCAAGGACGGCCTGCTGGCCCCGTACAAGGTGGCCACCTTCGACAAGGTCGCCGAGACCATGAAGGACCCGAGCGGCGCCCGGGTGAACGACTACGGCGGCTACATCTCGATCGGCTGCGACGCCAAGAAGATCCCGAACTGCCCGAAGACCTTCGCCGACCTGCTCAAGCCCGAGTACAAGGGCAAGGTCGCGCTGAACGGCAACCCGACCAAGTCCGGCTCGGCCTTCGGTGGCGTCATGGCGGCCGCGCTGGCCAACGGCGGTTCGCTGGACAACATCCAGCCCGGCATCGACTTCTTCGGCAAGCTGAAGGCGTCCGGCAACTTCAACCCGGTCGAGTCCACCCCGGCCACCATCGAGAAGGGTGAGACCCCGATCTCGATCGACTGGTCCTACCTGAACGCCGGCTACACCGACCAGTTCAAGCCCAAGGGCATCGAGTGGCAGGTCGCGATCCCGGCCGACGGCAGCTACGCCCAGTACTACAACCAGGGCATCAACAAGTTCGCCCCGCACCCGGCGGCCGCCCGCCTGTGGCAGGAGTACCTGTTCAGCGTCGAGGGCCAGAACCTCTTCCTGGGCGGCTACGCCAACCCGGCGCAGTTCGAGGCGCTGAAGAAGGACGGCACCCTGGACACCGCCGCCGCGGCGAAGCTGCCCGTGATCGAGAAGCCGTTCACCGTCTTCCCGACCCCGGAGCAGATCACGGCCGCGAAGAAGGTCGTGACCGAGAACTGGACCAAGGCGATCGCGGGCTGATCACCGAAATGACCACGGCTCCCACCCCGGTGCCGACCCCCGCCGCCACTGAGATGATCAGTGGCGGCGCGGGGGTCCGCACCGCAACTCCCGTCCCCCGCAAGCGTGTCCGGTCGCTGCGCCGCCTCGGCGGCTCCTGGCTGGCCACCGTCCCGCTGCTGCTGTTCTTCCTGGTCGGCTTCGGCCTGCCGGCCGTCGCGATCGTGGTCGGCGCGTTCACCGCCTCCAGCGACGCCGAGGCCGGCGCCGGGGAGTTCACCACGGCGAACCTCACCGACTCGGTCCAGGGCGCGTACCAGACCGCCCTGTGGAGCAGCGTCAAGCTCTCCGCGCTGACCGCGCTGCTCGCCACCCTGATCGGCCTGCCGATCGCCCAGGCGGTCGTCACCTCCCGGTTCCGCGCGCTGCGCGAGGCGGTGCTCACCGCCTCCGGTGTGCTGGCCAACTTCGGCGGCCTGCCGCTGGCCTTCGCCTTCGTCGCCACCCTCGGCAACGCCGGTGAGATCACCGAGATGTTCGACCTGACCGACCACGGCTGGTCGCTCTACTCGTTCACCGGCCTGACCGTGGTGTACCTGTACTTCCTGGTGCCGCTGATGGTGCTCACCGTCACCCCGGCGCTGGACGGCCTGCGGGTGCAGTGGCGCGAGGCCGCGCAGAACAACCGGGCCACCGGCTTCCAGTACTGGCGGCACGTCGCGCTGCCGATCCTGTTCCCCTCGCTGCTCGGCGGCTTCGTGCTGCTGTTCGGCAGCGCCTTCGCCGCGTACGCCACGGCGGCCGCGATGGTCGGCGCCACCGTGCCGCTGATCAGCCGTTCGATCGCGGACGCGCTCTCCGGCAACGTGCTGGTCGGGCAGGGCAACCTGGCGCTCGCGCTCAGCCTGGACATGATCCTGGTCGCCGTCCTGGTGATGGCCGTCTATCTCCCCCTCCAGCGCCGGAGCGCCCGATGGCTCAGCTGATCTCTCGTCTGCGCCTGTGGCGCGGCCTCGTCCTGCTGCTGGCCGGGGTGTACTTCCTGGTGCCGATGGGGGCCTCGGTCTGGTTCTCCCTCGACACCAACCACGGCATCGACTTCGCCGCCTACACCGGCCTGTTGAGCGCGCCGGGCTTCACCGACAGCCTGGTGCTCACGCTCGAGCTGGCCGCCGTCACCGTCGTGGTGCTGCTGCTCCTGCTGGTGCCCGCGCTGATCGCGGTCCGGCTCGGCTCGCCCCGGCTGCGCGCGGTGCTCGAAGTGGTCTGCACGCTCCCGCTGGTGGTGCCCCCGGTGGCACTCACCGCCGGTCTGATCGGGGTGCTGCGCTGGGGCCCGGACTACCTGATGGACACTCCGTTCTTCCAGACCATGGTGTTCATCCAGGACCCGAAGTTCCCGCTGGTGCTGGTGATCGCGTACGTGCTGATGTCGCTGCCGCTGGCCTACCGGGCGCTGGACGCCGGGCTGCGCGCGGTGGACGTCCGCACCCTGGTCGAGGCCGCCCGCAACTGCGGGGCGAGCTGGCCGCGCGCGGTGCTGACGGTCGTGCTGCCGAACCTGCGCGGCGCGCTGCTGAACGCCTCCTTCCTGACCCTGGCGCTGGTCCTCGGCGAGTTCACCGCCTCTTCGATCCTGGGCTACCAGCCCTTCGCGGTCTGGATCTACACCGTCGGCAACAGCCAGGGCCAGATGTCCGTCGCGGTCTCGGTGCTGAGCCTGCTGATCACCTGGGTGCTGCTGCTCCTGCTGTCCACGGCCGGCCGTGAGCGGCGCCGGAACACCACCACCCACTGAATTCTGCGGAGACAACCCCCATGAGCACCACCACTGTTGACAAGAAGACGGCCGTCGGCGCCACCGTCGAGTTCAAGGCGCTGCGCCGGTCCTTCGGGGTCACCACCGCGCTGGACGGCCTGGACCTGACCATCAACCCGGGCGAGCTGGTGGCCCTGCTGGGCCCGTCCGGCTGCGGCAAGACCACCGCGCTGCGCATCCTGGCCGGCTTCGAGTCGCACGACTCGGGCCAGGTGCTGGTGGACGGCGAGGACATCACCGGGGTGCCCGCGCACCGCCGGGACGCCGGCATGGTGTTCCAGTCCTACAGCCTCTTCCCGCACCTGAGCGCCGCCGACAACGTGGCCTTCGGCCTGCGGATGCGCGGTGCCGGCAAGGCCGAACGCCGCCGCCGCGCCCAGGAGTTGCTGGAGCTGGTCGGCCTGCCGCAGCACGCCGACCGCTACCCGCACCAGCTCTCCGGCGGTCAGCAGCAGCGGATCGCGCTGGCCCGCGCGCTGGCCCTGCAGCCGCGCGTGCTGCTGCTGGACGAGCCGCTCTCCGCACTGGACGCCAAGGTCCGGCTGAACCTGCGGGACGAGATCCGCCGCCTGCAGCAGGAGTTGGGCATCACCACCCTGTTCGTGACGCATGATCAGGAGGAGGCGCTGTCGATGGCCGACCGGGTCGCTGTGCTGCGGGCCGGCCGCCTGGAGCAGTGCGCCACCCCGTCCGAGCTGTACGCCCGTCCGGCCACCGCGTTCGTCGCGGAGTTCGTCGGCACCATGAGCCGGATCCCGTGCGTCCGCTCCGGCGACTCCGTGGTGCTGCTCGGCCGGCCCTTCGCGGTGGACGGCACGCTGCCCTACGACGGCGAACTCGACGTCCTGGTCCGGCCGGAGAACGTCGGCCTGACCGCCTCGGCGACCGGCCCCGCGCTGGTGGTGTCCGCCTCGTTCCTGGGCAGCGTCACCCGGCTGACCGTACGGTTGGCCGACGGCACCGAGGTGAAGGCCGACCTGCCGACCGAGGCGGCCGCCGCGCTGCCGATCGGCAGCAACGCCGAACTCACCCTGCCCGACCGCCCGGTGCTGGTCGACCGCCGCACCGCCTGATCCACCACCGAAGGTACCGCCATGCCTGAAGCCATGCCTGAGACCACGCCTGAAGCCAAGAAGCCCGCCGCCGTCCTGTTCGACATGGACGGCACCCTGGTCGACACCGAGCAGCTCTGGTGGCAGGCCGCCGTCGAGTGCGCGGCCGAGCTCGACCTGGTGCTGACCGACGCCGACCTGCCCGAGGTGCTCGGCCAGGCGGTCGAGCACACCGCGGCGCACCTGCACCGCACCAGCCGCACCGCGCTGAGCGAGCTCGAGCTCGCGGTGCGGCTGAACGACTCGTTCACCGAGAAGGTGGCCGCCGAGGTGATCCCCCGCCCCGGTGCGCTGGCCCTGCTGGCCGAACTGCGGGACGCCGCCGTGCCGACCGCGCTGGTCTCCGCCTCGCCCCGCCGGGTGGTCGACCTGGTGCTCGGCACGCTGGGGCGGGACTGGTTCGCCGTCACGCTGGCCGCCGAGGACACCCCGCGCACCAAGCCCGAGCCCGACCCGTACCTGGCCGCCGCCGCCCGGCTCGGCCTGGACCCGGCGGACTGCGTCGCGGTCGAGGACACCCCGACCGGGGTCGCCTCGGCGTACGCGGCGGGCTGCGCGGTGCTCGCCGTACCGTCCGCCGTGCCGATCGCCGCCGCCGAACGGATCACCCTGCTGGACAGCCTGGAGCAGGCCGACCTGGCCCTGCTGGCCGGGCTCACCGGGCCGCGCTGATGCCGTACCTGCTGCTGGCGCTGGCCATAGTCAGCGAGGTCTGCGCCACCAGCTGCCTCAAACTCACCGAGGGCTTCAGCCGGTTGTGGCCGAGCGTCGGGGTGGGGCTCGGCTACACGCTCTCCTTCGTACTGCTCGGCCGGGCGCTGAAGCACATCCCGGTCTCGGTGGCCTACGCCGTCTGGTCCGGCGCGGGCACCGCCGCCGTCGCGGCGATCGGCGTGGTGGCGTTCGGCGAGCAGCTCGGCAAGCCGCAGTGGATCGGTATCGCACTGGTGATCACCGGCGTGGTAGTGCTCAACCTCCGGAGCAGTCACTGAGTTTGCGGTCTTCACGTCGCTTCGTCATGTCCTGTTCACGCGAAGTCCCCTGGGGCTAGAGTGAATTGGGTCAGTTGTACAGCCAACTCGACCCAGCCGCACCAGCGTTGGTGCGGCGGACAGGAGCTCCGTGGCGACCGGCAGCACGCTTGCGCTCAGCACTCCGACCAGCCCCACCGAGGGTGACCGGCTCACCTTCCACTGGACCACCGATGTCCCCGACGCCAAGAACTGGGTCGGGATCTACGACGGCACCCGGCTCCCCGGCACCGGCTCCTCGCTGCTGTGGAAGTACACCCCGGGTACCTTGGGTGACGTCCAGCTGGACACCTCGGCGCTGACCGGCGGCCCGTACACCGCCTACCTGCTGGCCAAGGACGGCTACGGCATCCTGGCGCAGAGCGCACCGTTCAGCTTCAAGCCCAAGCCCGCCGCCGTCCGCCCGCACCTGGCGGTGGACGCGCTGACTGCCACCCCGGTCGCGCCCGGCGCGGCAGTCAGCGTCAAGCTCGGCGGCCTCTGGGTCAGGGCGGCGGGCGCGGTCACCTTCCGCCGTACCGGCGGGGTGTCCTGGCTGACCGTCAGCTCGGCCGGCCAGGTCACCGGCACCGCCCCGGCGGCCGCGCTCGCGGACCCGGCGGTGCTCACCGTCGAGGCCAAGGACACGGCGGGCAACACCGACACGCTCACCTTGCTGGTGCCGGTACAGGCCGCCACCGCGCCGCTCCGGCTGAAGGTCGCGGCCTGGAACCTGGCCAACGCGGGCCTCGCCTTCACCGACCCGGTGGAGAAGCAGCTCCGGGTGGTGCTCACCCAGGGCCTGGACGTGGTCGCCCTGCAGGAGACGGCGGGCACCGCCGCGCAGACCCTGGCCAACGCGCTCGGCTGGTACGTCCAGCAGACGGCCGGCAGCGTGGGCATCCTCAGCCGCTACCCGCTGACCGCGGCGACCACCCCCGCACTGCCCGCCGTCGGCGTCACCGTCCAGCTGCCGGGCGGCCGTTCGGTCCGGCTCTGGGGCGCGCACCTGGACGAGACGGCGTACGGCCCGTACGCGATCCAGGACGGCCAGACGCCCGCTCAGGTGACAACCGCCGAGGCCGCGTCCACCCGGGGCCAGCAGGCCAGCGCGCTGGCGAACGCCGTCAAGGCCGACATCGCCACCGGCGCCCCGGTGCTGCTGGCCGCCGGGCTGGCCTCGCCCTCGCACCTGGACTGGACGGCCGCCACCGGACACCCCCTCAACTGGCCGGTGACGGTGGCCCTGCAGAACGCCGGGCTGACCGACGCCTACCGCGCCGCGCACCCCGACCCGGTGGCCTCCCCCGGCGCGACCTGGTCACCGACCCGCAAGCAGCGCGGCAGCAAGCCGGAGCCGCAGGACCGGATCGACCAGGTCCAGTACGCGGGCCCGCTCACCCTGGTCGAGGCGCACACCCTGACCACCGGCCGCCCACAGCCCGACCCGGCCGTCACCGGCAACGAATGGCCCTCCGACACCGCCGCCGCCGTCGCGACCTTCGCCCTCTGAAAGGCCGTATCCGATGACCGAGTTCAGCCGTCGCACCTTCGTCGGGGCCACCGCGGCCGCCGGCGCCGCCGCCCTGGTCGGCCTGCCCGTCGAGACCGCCTCCGCCGTCACCCCCGGCTCCGTCGGGCTCACCGGGACGGTCGCCGACATCCGGCACGTGGTGATCCTGATGCAGGAGAACCGCAGCTTCGACCACTACTTCGGCGCCCTCAACGGCGTCCGGGGCTTCGACGACAAGCAGGCGCTCCAGTTCCCCGACGGCGGCAACGTGTTCCGCCAGCCCGACGCCGGCCGCAGCGACGGCGGGGTGATGCTGCCGTACCGGATGGACACCAGCAAGTACAACGCGCAGAACGCCGGCGGCCTGCCGCACGACTGGGCCACCGGCCACCAGGCGATCAACAACGGCGCCATGAACAAGTGGATCCCGGCCAAGGGCGAGCGGGCGATGGGGTACTTCACCCGCGCCGACGTGCCCTACCAGTACGCGCTGGCCGACGCCTTCACGCTCTGCGACGCCTACTTCACCTCGCTGGCCGGGCCGACCGACCCGAACCGGCTCTACCTGTGGACCGGCACCTCGGGCCCCGGCGTGGACGGCACCACCGGGCCGTGGATCGACAACACCCCGGTCACCGACAACCCGGTGGCCGACTGGACCACCTACGCCGAGCGACTGCAGGACGCCGGGGTGAGCTGGCGGGTCTACCACAACCCGAGCAAGGACGAGCGGACCGGCGACTACGACGACAACGCGCTCTCCTACTTCAAGCAGTTCCACAACTTCCCCGCCACCGACCCGCGTTACATCAACGCGATGACCAAGTGGGACCTGACCGCCTTCGACCAGCACTGCAAGGCGGGCACCCTGCCCACGGTCTCCTGGCTGGTCGCCCCGTACCTGTTCAGCGAGCACCCGGCGGCCAACCCCAACTACGGGGCGCACTGGGTGAACACCGCGCTCCAGTCGCTGATGGCCAACCCGGAGGTGTGGAAGCACACCGCCTACCTGGTGATGTACGACGAGAACGACGGCTACTTCGACCACATGGTGCCGCCCACACCCGAGGCGGGCACCGCGAACGAGTTCACCCAGGGCCGGGCGATCGGTTTCGGCAACCGGGTGCCGTGCTGGGTCGCCTCGCCGTGGTCGCGCGGCGGGTGGGTCAACTCCCAGGTGTTCGACCACACTTCGGTGCTCCGGCTGCTCGAGGTGGTGACCGGCGTGCAGGAGCCGAACATCTCCGCCTGGCGACGGACCGTCAGCGGCGACCTCACCAGCTGCTTCGACTTCGGCAACCCCGACCTCTCGCTGCCCACCCTGCCGGACACCGCCGCGCTGATGGCCAAGGCGGACGCCGCCGCCAAGCTCCCGGCCGTCCAACTCCCCGCCGTCGGAGCCCAGTCGAAGCCCGTCCAGGAGCCCGGAGCCCGCCCGCACCGGCGACTGCCGTACCGGCCGTGGGCCGATGTCACGGTCGACCGGTCCACCGGCAAGGTCACCTGCGCACTGGCCAACTCCGGTTCGGTGGCCTTCCCCTACATGGTCTACCCGAACATCGTGTACGCCTTCGCGGGCACCCCGTACACCGTCCCTGCCGGAGCCTCCGCGAGCTACGTCTGGGACACCGCCGCCACCGACGGCCGGTACGACTTCACCGTGCACGGCCCGGACGGCTTCGTCCGCCGGTTCGCCGGTTCGGTGGTGCCGGCCGGGCAGGACGACGTGGCCGTCCCGGTGGTGACCGCAGCCGTCACGGGGTCCTCGCTGACCCTGACCCTGACCAACTCCGGGCGGACACCCGCCTACTTCGCCGCCACACCGAACGACTTCGGCACCCCGGCGCAGTCCGTCTGGGTCCCGGCCCAGTCCACCCGCACCCTGAACTGGGCGCTGGACCAAGGCCGTTACGACGTCACCGTGACCGCCGCCACCGGCACCCGCTTCACCCAGCGCTACGCGGGCACCCTGCACTGACGGCTAATCCGGGTGACCCGGCGGCCCGGCCCACCTACGCTCGGCGGATGGACAGGACAGCCGGACTGCTGAACGTGGTGGACATCGAGGCGACCTGCTGGGACGGCATGCCCCCGGTGGGCTCGGTGAGCGAGATCATCGAGATCGGGCTGACCGTGGTCGACCTGGACAGCGGGCAGCGGGTGGGGCGGCACCGGATCGTGGTGCGCCCCGCCCGCTCCTCGGTCAGTGCCTTCTGCACCCAGCTGACCGGGCTGACCCAGGCCGAGGTGGACACCGGGGTGAGCTTCGCCGAGGCGTGCCGCCTGCTGGCCGCCGAACACCACACCGGGTCGCTGCCATGGGCGAGTTGGGGCGACTACGACCGGAAGCAGTTCACCCGGCAGTGCGGCTACCAGGTCGCCTACCCCTTCGGCGATCGGCACGTGAACGCCAAGGCGGTCTTCACCGAGGTGTACGGGCTGCGCAAGCGGCCGGGCATGGCGCAGGCCCTGGAGATCGCCGGGCTGCCACTGGAGGGGCGCCACCACCGGGGCGAGGACGATGCGTGGAACATCGGCGCGCTGGTGCTCGACCTGGCAGGCCGGGGCGGCTGGCCCGACTGAGACCCTGCGGGCGATGACAGCCCTGCACATCACCAGGGAACTACGCCGGCGTCCTCGAAGAACCTGCCCGTCGGCCCGTCGTCGGGCAGCGTCGCGAGCTTGATGGCGATCGCGGCGCCCTGCTCGGGGGTACGCACGCCGCGGAAGCCGTTGAGGTCGGTCGCGACGTAACCGGGGCAGCCGGCGTTGATCAGGATGTTCGTGCCGCGCAGCTCCCGGGCGTACTGGAGGGTGACGGCGTTCAGGAAACTCTTCGACGGCGAGTACGCCGCGGCCACCGGACCGATCGCCTGCTCGGAGGCGTCCTCCGACTGCCGGGTGAGGGAGCCGACCGCGCTGGACATGTTGACGATCCGCGGCGAGGCGGAGCGGCGCAGCAGCGGCATCATCGCGTTGGTGACGCGGATGACGCCGATCACGTTGGTCTCCACGACAGTTCGGATGGTGGCGGGATCGACCCGGGTCGGCTCCTGCGGCATGCCGCCGGTGATGGCCGCGTTGTTGACAAGTACGTCGAGACGCCCGGCCTGATCCTCGATCAACTGCGCTGCGGCGGTGGCGCTCGCGTCGTCGGTCACGTCCAGTGGCACGCCGAACGCATCGACGCCGGCCGCGCGCAGCCTCTCCACCGCGGCCGCACGGCGCTGCTCGTCGCGGGCGCCGATGCCGACGCTCCAGCCGAGGGCGCCCAGGCCCACGGCGATCTCGTAGCCAATTCCCTTGTTCGCGCCGGTGATCAGCGCAATCGTTCGTTCGCTCATGGGAACCATGCTGCCTGCGGAGCCGGCCGGGGGTCCAAGACCGATCGGGTGGTCGGCGATACCGTCCGGGTATTGATCCGGGGTAGCGTGCCTGCATGGAGACCAGGGAACTGCGGTATTTCGTCGCCGTCGCCGAAGAGCTGCATTTCGGGCGCGCCGCGCAGCGGCTCGGGATCGCGCAGCCGCCCTTGTCACGGGCGATCCAGCAGCTCGAACGTCGGCTCGGGGCGGTGCTGTTGGACCGGACCAGCCGCACCGTCACGCTGACCGAGGCCGGCTCGGTGCTGCTGATCGAGGGCCGGGCGGCCCTGGACGCGGTCGAAGCCGCCGAGCGGCGGACCCGCCGCGCGGCCCGTTCGGTGACCGGCGGTCCCGGCCTGGTCCTGGTCACCAAGGCCAGCGCGTCCAGAGAACTGCTGGCGAAGTTGCTCGACGCGTACGCCGCCGAACCCGGCGCGGTCCCCGTCGACGTCATCCTGTGCGGTCCGGCCGAGCAGGAACGACTCCTGCGCGAAGGCCGGGCCGACGTGGCGCTGCTGCACCGGCCGTTCGACTCGACGGCCGGGTTCCACACCGAGGAGCTCAGCACGGAGAGCCAGGTCGTGATCCTGCCGGCCGGGCATCCGCTCACCGTCCGAGCTCATGTACACATGGCCGACATCACCGGGCTGCCGGGCCTGCCTCTGCCGCGCTGGCCCTGCCGCGACGGCACCTACTCGCCCGGCCCGGGCCCGCAGGTCCGCGACCACGCGCAGTTGTTGCAGCTCGTCGCGCTCGGCCGGGCCTGCGCGGTCTCACCGGAGTCGTGCCGAGCCCAACTGCCCGATGACCTCGCCGCCGTGCCCGTGCTGGACGCGCCCACAGTCACCACCGTGATCGCCTGGCCACCGCACAGCCGGTCCAGAGCCGTCGCCGACCTTGTCCGGACTGCGGTACGTCTCCAGTAGTTCCAACATGCCCGACCGGCTTCCACCTGTCGTGGCCCGACCCGCCCGGGGCGCCCTGATCCCCGGCCAGTGTCAGTGCCCCGCCGTACCATCCGCCGCATGAGAGCTTCCGGCACCTTTACCGTAAAGAGTTTCGTCCCGGCCGAGCTGACGGTCGATCCGGTCGTGGAGACCGCGCTGCCGGTCGGCGTCGCGATCATGGAGAAGCAGTTCGAGGGTGAGGCGGCGGGCCGTTCGGCCACCGTCTTCACCGGCGCGTACGACCAGGCGGCCGGGGTCGGCACCTACCTGGCGATGGAGTCCTTCGAGGGCAAGGTGAACGGCCGGGCCGGGGCGTTCAACTTCGTCCACTCGATGACCACCGCGGGCGGCGAGCCGACCGACCGGTTCTTCCTGATCGTGCCGTCCAGCGGCACCGGTGAGCTGGCGGGCATCACCGGTTCCGGCGGCCTCCAGGTGGATGCCGACGGCACCCACCGGATCTGGTTCGACTACGAGATCGCCTGACCTCGGGCCAGCGCGGCCAGGTCCTGGTCCGCCCCGCCGTCGGCGACGGCCGCCGCCACCGTACGGGCGGCGGCCTCGGCGACCGGCAGGGCGGGCCCGGCCGCGAGCGCCAGGCGGAGGTCCTTGGCGAGCGCCGCGAGGGTGAAGTCGGCGTCCCCGTAGGACTCTTCGGCCAGCCGCTCGCGCTTGGCGGTGACCAGCCGGCCGAACTGCCCCTCCGCCAGCAGATCGAGGATCTGACCCCTCGGTAGCCCCAGGGATTCGCCGAGGGCCAGTGTGTCCCGCAGGCCCGCCGCCGCGATGCCGAGCGTGAGGTTGGCGACCAGCTTGAGCGCCGACGCGGTACCGACCGGCCCGGTCCAGCGGCGTTCCCCGGCGTGCGACCAGGCGAGCAGCACCGGCTCGGCCGCCGCCACGTCCGTCGCCGCCCCTCCGGTGAGCACGGTCAGGCTCCCGGCCCGGACGGCCGGCACCGAGCCCAGCACCGGGGCCTCCACGTAGCGCAGCCCCGCCGCCACCGCCTCGGCCGCCAACTGCCGGGACTCGTCCGGCCCGACGGTGGACGCGTTGATCACGAGCGTCCCCAGCGCGGCGCCCGCCAGCACCCCGGCCAGCACCGACCGGGCGGCCGGGCCGTCCAGTACGGCGATCACCACCGCCTCCGCGCCCGCGACGGCGTCCTGCACCGGCCCGTGGCCGGTCCGGTTCCAGCCCGTCACCTCATGACCGGCCGTCACCAGGGCGGCGGCGAAGGCGGTTCCCATTCGGCCGAGTCCACAGACGGTGACCTTCACGCCAGCTGCTCCGGCACGATGGCGAACGCCTCGATCTCCAGCAGTAGTTCGGGCCGGAACAGCCCCGCGACCTGGACCGCCGAGCTGGCCGGAGCGTACGCCGGGTCGAGCGCCTCGTCCCAGGCGGTGCGGACCGCTTCCAGGTGGGCGATGTCGGTCACGAAGATGGTGAGCTTCGCCAGGTGCTCGAAGCCCGCCCCGGCGGCGGCCAGACAGTGGCCGAGGTTCGCGAAGACCTGCCGGGCCTGGGCCAACGCATCGCCCTCACCGACCAGTTGGCCCTTCTCGTCGAACGCCACCTGCCCGGCGACGAACACCTGCCGCCCGGTGCCGGACACCACGTGGCTGTACCGGCCACTGGGAGCTACGCCGGCCGGGTCGCCGAGACGGTTGAGCTGGGACATGACGGGTCCTTCCGAAGCGCCTACTGATACCGCGTCATCCTCGCCCTCGCGCTGATCTTCCGGTAGCGAATATCCGGCAGACCGGCCATGCGTCCACCGCATACCCTCCCGTGCATGGAACTCGCTGCCCTCCGCTCCTTCCGTGAGGTGTGCCGGCTCACCTCGATCAGCGCGGCCGCCCAGACCCTGGGCTACACCCAGTCCGCCGTGTCGCGTCAGATCGCGGCGCTGGAACGACAGTTGGGCAGCTCACTGCTGGAGCGGCACGCCCGAGGCGTCCGGCCGACCCCGGCCGGGCTGGTGCTGCTGGAGCACGCCCACGCGATCGTCACCCGGGCCGAACGGGCCGCCGAGGAGATCACCGCCGTCGGCCGCGACCAGGCCGCCCGGCTGCGGGTCGGCGCCGTGCCGACGGCCGCCGCCACCCTGCTGCCCCGCGCCCTCGCCCGCTACGCCCGGGACCGCCCCGGCGCCCGGGTCACCTTCGTCGAGGACGTCACGTCCAAGCTGCTTCCCCGCCTGCGCGAGGGCGAACTGGACGTCGCGGTGGTCACCGACTACCCGCCGGGCCTGCCGCTGCTCACCGGGATCGAACTGGTCCGGCTCCTTGACGACCCGCTCTGCCTGCTCCTCCCCGTCGGCCACCGGCTCGCCGACCAGGACACCGTCGACCTCGCCCAACTCGCCGACGAGACCTGGGTGGAGGACGACCCCGGCGCCGCCACCCTGCTCACCGGCGCCTGCGCCCGAGCCGGCTTCACTCCCCGTATCGACATCGAGTGCGGCAGCCTGCTCGGCAAACAGGCCTTCGTCGCCGCCGGTTTCGGCATCACCCTGGTCCCGCGTCTCCTCACCCCCGCCCTCCGCACCGACCTCCTGGTCCGTAACCTGACGGACCCTCCGGTCCGCACCGTCCTGGCCGCCAGTACGGGGCGGGCCAGCGAGCCGACCGCCCGCTTCCTGGACGCCCTGAAGGCGGTGGTGTCCGGCCGGTAGCCTGAGCTGATGGCGACCCTGCTGACCGACTCCGACCTGGACCGTTCCACTGTCGTGGCCAACAGCACGATGAACCGCGAGCGGTCCCTGACCGGGGTCAACAGCTACCGGCGCGAACTCGGCTTCGACCCGGCCGAGTGGCTGCTCGGACGGCCGGGCCCGGCCTCCTGGCTCGACCTGTGCAGCGGTGAGGGCCTTGCCCTGCTGCTCGCCGCCGACCGGCTCCTGGCCGACGCGGTGCTGACCGGCGTGGACCTGGTGGGCCCGGTCGGCCACCGAACCTCGGCCGCCGGCGTCCGCCTGGTCACCGCCTCGCTCGCCGACTGGTCACCCGGCCGCAAGTACGACCTGATCACCTGCGTGCACGGCCTGCACTACCTCGGCGACAAGCTCGGTCTGCTGGCCAAGATCGCCGACTGGCTGGTCCCGGACGGCCGGTTCACCGCACATTTCGACCCGGAGTCCGTCCGACGCCCCGACGGCGGCTCGCTGGCCCGCCCCGTACTGGCGGCCCTCCGGGCAGCAGGCTTCGAGTACCGCGCCCGGCGGCACCTGCTCACCCTGGACGGCGGACGCACCGTCAGGCTGCCGTTCGACTACCTCGGCGCGGACGACACCGCCGGCCCCAACTACACCGGCCAGCCCGGGGTCGCCTCGCACTACCGGACCTGACCGGCGCTACCGGGCCCGGCACGGACGTCAAGCCCGGCGCTCAGCCAGGGCGGCGGGTTGAACTCAGCTCTTGACGGCCTCTGCGATCTGCCGGGCAGCCTGGGCGGGCGTGAGGTGCGTGGTGTCGACGACCTCGGCCTCGGCGTGCAGCCAGGTGCGGGCCGCCTCGGCGTAGGGCTCAAGGTATTTGAGGCGGAACGAGGAGTTGGGGCCAACAACAGTGTCGCCCGCGATGCGCCCTCGGAGGGTTTCCTGGTCAGCATGGAGGACGAAGTGCCGCACCGGAATGGCATGTTGAGCGAGGCCCGTGCTGATCTCGCGCCAGTACTGCTCGACCAGGACAGTCATGGGCATCACCAGAGTGCCCCCGGTGTAGTCGAGAACGCGGCGGGCGGTCTCGACGACGAGTGGCCGCCACGGCGGCCAGTGCTGGAAGTTGTCCGTCCTGGGCAGCCCCGGCGTGATGTCCATGAGTGTCTCGCCCACCTTCTCGGCGTCGAACACCCGTGAATCCGGGATCAGCTCCTGCACGAGTGCACTGGTCGTCGTCTTACCTGCGCCGTGGGTGCCGTTCAGCCATATGATCACGAGGCCCAACGCTAGCGCTGCACGGGCCGCAGAAACGGGTGCAGCAGACATCCGGACCAAGGTTCGCCCGGGTTGGTCGGTCTAACCTGGCTCCGTGACGGAGCAATTGAGCACGGTGGTGCTGATGTGCGGTCTTCCCGGAGCGGGCAAGACCACCTACGCGATGGATCTGGTGCGACGCNAACCTGGCTCCGTGACGGAGCAATTGAGCACGGTGGTGCTGATGTGCGGTCTTCCCGGAGCGGGCAAGACCACCTACGCGATGGATCTGGTGCGACGCGGTTTCGCCCGGTTGTCGATCGACGAAGTGGTCTGGCAACGACTCGGGCAGCGCGACGCCGGCCTGGTGCTGGAAGCTGATGCGTTCGACCGGCTCAAGGAAGTGATCCGCCGCGAGCAACGGCAGGAGCTGGTCGAGTTGATGCTGGCCGGGCGCGACGTGGTGGTGGACTACAGCTTCTGGAGTCGCGCCGCCCGCGACGACTACAAGGCGCTGATTGAAAGCCACGGTTGCCACTGGGAACTGGTCCACCTCAAGGCTGACCGGACGACGCTGGAGCGCCGCCTCGAAGTACGGAGCGGYGTAGAGGGCGCCAACGCCGTCACCGTGGATGAGGCGCTGTTCAACCGCTACCTGGCCRGCTTCGAGGAACCGAAGGGAGAGGGTGAGCAGGTCGTCATACAGTCCTCGACTTGAGAATCTGAAGCCGTTCGGCGGGGCGCTGGGCGGCCAGGACGTCGGGGTGGCGGGCATTAGGACTGCCCGGACTGCGGCTTCGCCGCAGGGCACCGAGGGCGAAGGATCCGGTCAGGTAGCGCACCTGGCTAGCGTAGAGGGATGCATAACGTGGTGATGTCCGGCACCGACTGACCTGCGCGGACACCAGCCTGCCCTCCAAAGGAACTGAGACGAGCCACTAGAAGTCGAGGCAGGTGATCTGCAGGACGTAGACCCGCTCCTTGCGGATGATGATCGTGTAGCTGAACATGCCGCCGGGAACGCGCATGTCGGCGGACCTCGGGTTGGGGCCCTGCCAAGCGGTTCCGTCCAGGTACAGCACTTCGGCCGCCCGGACGATCTCGGCCGCCTTGTCCTCCACCGCCTTCACGAACGACGGCGGCGCTCCACCCGCGATCTCTTCCCTACTGGTCCAGTACTCCCACGACCAGGTCACTCCTGCACCGCCGCCTGCGCCTCACGGAGGGTGGTGGCGATAAGTGTCATGTGCTTCCGGAAGCTCACGTCGTCGTCCTCGATCTGCACCAAGTACTCGGCGCGGTGAAACTCCCTTGCGCGTTCCGGGTGACGCTCGATCTCCACGACGGTGGCCCACTGAATCACGAATGCCTTCACCGGAGTGATGCTGTTCTCTCGGCTGGCCTCGGCGAACGCCTTGTTGAGGTCTGCCTGCATCTCGTCAAGGCGATCCGGTGCCACGACGGCCAGGGCTGCCCGGAGAGCGTCCGGGGTTTTCTCCGGGCGGGGAATCAGCTCCCCGCCGTGATGCTGTGGCGCTGTGCTCACGGGTTCCTCCTAGGCTGCCCGGCCAGCGTAGGCCAACCAGAGGTCGAGCACGGGGGAGACGGGGCTGATGCCTCCTTCCGAATGAACCGGACCCATACATCCGGCGTCAGGGCCTGTGCTCCACGAGGGTGGCCAGGATGACGGCAAGCACTGGGGAGTCGGCGGGCAGGACAGCGGTGGCTTCGGTGGCGAGCGGCTCCAGCAGGGCCAGGGCGGCGGGGTGGCCCTCGGTGGCTCCGACGGCTTGGGCGTGCGCGTTGCGGAGCTGGAAGGTCAGGGGGTGGGTGCGACCCAGGGAGTCGGCAGCGTCGGCGGCGATGCCGTGCAGGAGGCGGGTGGCCTGCGGCTGGTGCCAGGGTTGGCGACGGTGCCGGACGGCGAACTGGCGGTAGGCAAAGGCGGCTCTGGCCCGCAGGCCCGGCTCGGTGCGGGCCGTGCCGTACGCCCGGTTGCGGGCCAGTGCCAGGCTGCCGCTGGCGTCGACCGTACGTTGCATCGGGATCGGCGCCACATAGGTGCGGGATCGCTTGGCCGGCAACTGGTTCAGATTGATGGCTAGTTGACGGTAGATCAGATCCAAGGTGAGATGTTCGGCGGCTTCCGGCACACCTTCCTCGAACAGCCGCAGCAACTCCTCGGCGAACCGGGTCAGCCCGAGCTCCTGGTTGAACAGCGCCTTGCGGCTCCGGTCCACGGCGGTGAGCAGGTGCAGGTCGGCGGCAGACGGCTCGTCCAGGGCCAGACCGGCGAAGCAGCAGTCGAGCACCGCCACCCGGTGGGTGGCCCGCGTCCCCATCGCGGCGAACACCGCGTCGGCCGACAGCGCCGTCCGTCTCAGCACACCGGGCTTGTCGACGGTGCCGGGCAGCGCGAGGTGCAGCCGCTCGGCGCCGCCACCGGTCACGCCGTGGCCCGCGTAGTAGACGAACAGTGTGCTCGTCGCCTGGCCGGCCGCCCAGGCGATCCGGTCGGTCGCCTCCCGGGCGCTCTGCGGATCGAGCACCCGGATCACCTGATCAGGATCGAACACCCCGTCGGGGCCGCCGAGATGATCGGCCAGCAGCTCGGCCGACCGGACCGCCTCGGGCATCGCCGACAGCTCCGCGTACGCCCCGACGGCGATCAGCACCGCCCAGGAGGAGGACCGGTCGGGCAGCAGCGGCCACGCACTCACTCCGCCAGGAACTCCGCGACCTGGTCCAGCAGTTCGGCACTGTCCCGGGTGGAGTCGGCGGAGATCCGCAGCTCGGTGCCGTCCGGGCGGCGCAGCTCCAGCGAGACGCCGCTGCGGCGCAGCCGGGCCTCCAGCCAGACGCAGAGCGGGCCGATCACCAGCGGGCCGAGGTCGGCGGCGTACTGGACCGCGTCGGCGATGCCGCCCTGCTCGCCCGGGCGGGGCGGGCGGATCCGACTGTCGGTCAGACCACGCAACTCGCTGTCTCGGTCGAGGTGTTGGTGGAGAGCCTCGGCATCCTCCCGGACGTCGTCGTCGGTGCCGTCGAAGGCGATGGTGAACTGGGACACGAGCAAGGACCTTTCAGAGCAGTGGGGAGAGACCGGGCAGCGGGCCGCTCGGGGCCGATCGTGGGGGCAGCGGTCCGGGAGCCGACCGCTCGAACAGCCGGACGGCGCGCCCGGTGAACTCGTACGGGAGCCGGAACGCGGCCGCCGCCTCCTGGCGGTCGACCAGCCCTGACAGCTCCTGCTCGACGTCCCCCCAGTCACCCTGGTCCACCGGCGGACGGTGCGTGAGGGGCAGCGGGTCGAGCGCGAGCGTGGTGAAGTTCCGCCAGGACAGGCCGCGTTCGGACGGCTCCGGGGTCAGCACCGCCCCGCCGACCTGGTCGGCGGCCAGCTGCGCGAGCCCGGGTGGCAGCGGTCCGGCGGCCGCCAGGGTGATCCGCAGCCGGAAGACCGGGCCGAGGTAGCGGCGGATCGCGTCGTCGAAGAAGTCGCGGCCCGCCTCGGCCGCCGGATCGCCCCGGCGGGCGCCCTGCCAGAGCGGGCTGCCGTCCACCGGTGCGGCCAGCCGGGCGTACAGCTCGGCGAACTGATGGAACAACAGCCCGGCCTCGGGGAGCAGTTGGACCGGCTCCAGGGCCACCGAGAGTGCGGTGGGCACCGGCTGTCGGGCCAGCTCGGTCCAGAGCAGTTCCCAGGACCGGCCGCTCGGGGCCAGCGGCGCGGCGATTGCGGCCTGGCGGCGGGGCGAGCTCGGCCGGGCGATGGTCCGGACGTCGATCCGCTTGCGGATCTCCCGCAGGTCCACTGCGGCGGGCGGGCTGCCGTCCGCCGTCAGGGCGGTCAACTCGACTTCCACATCGGCCGGTTCGCCCGTCACATGGGCGGGCAGCACCCCCACCACGTCCTTGGCCGCGGCCACCGCCGCCGCCGGGGTCGGCGCGTCCGCCCTGGTCAGCAGGACGGCCCGGACCGGATCTGCGGGACCGCCGGTGCAGCGCAGTTCGAAGCGGCCGCCGGGGCGGCACAGGCCGGACAGCCAGGCCAGTTCGGCCGCCTCGGTCTCGATCCGACGCTGCTCCTCACCGAGCCCGGTGTAGGCCCGGTGCTCGGCCAGACCCGGCGCCGGAGCGATCCGCTGGGCGGTCCAGGCGGTGTACCCGCCCGAACCGTCGGCGCGGACCAGGACACCGGGGCCCCACTGATCCACCGTCACCCCTGGCCGACCGGGCCACCGGACCACGTACCGGGCGGCCCGACCGGCGGCGCGGGAGGAGCAGGCGGAGCGGGCGGGGCGACCGGGCCGTACGACCGGGCGGGCGGAGCCGGCGGCTGCTGAACCGGGAAGCTCCCGGTGGCACCGGACACCGGCACCCCGGAGACCGGAGCCGGCACCCCGGCGCCCGCCACACCCGCCTGCTTGACCAGCGGGATCCGCCCGTCCGGGAACCCCGCGCTGAGCGGCACCTGGCGGCCCTCGATCGCCACCACCAGCCCCTCCCGGCAGGCCGCGTGCACGGCCTCGCGCATGGCGCGGACCTGCTCGGTCCTGGCCATCGCCCACTGCAGGTCGGCCTTGCCGGTGAAGTTGCCGACGATGTCGCGTACGTACTGGCCGATCAGCCGGCTCGACCGCCGTGAACGCCACATCTGCCAGCCCAGGTACAGGCCGTTGCCGTACGTGAAGACCGCGATGTGCGCGGTGCAGTCCCCCTGGCTCAGCACCAGCCGCTTCACCAGGTCACGGCCGCCGGGACCGGCCGCCGTCCACTCGTCCTGGTGGGCCAGCGGGTAGCCGCGCTGCAGCACCACCATCCGGATCTGCGCGTACGCCGAATCGCTGTCGGCCCGCTCGTGCAGCAGCACCCGCCACTCGGCGATCGGTTCGATCACCCGCTGGAACAGCAGCACCAGCAGGAAGGCGACCCACGAGGCGGGGAGGGCCGACATCAGCAGGAATACGCCGAAGCCGCTGCCGCCCTCGCTGTCGCCGTACCGGCTGCCGTAGCTGTTGACGGCGGATTCGAACTCGCCCCCGGCCGACGCGATCAGCAGGCCCGACACGGCGAGGGTCACCGCGACCACGGTGCCGACGATCCAGGCGGGCGCCACCAGGCCGAGCAGGGTCCGCAGGCCGACCCGGTCGTCGAGTGCCGTTTCGACCGGGGCATGGCGCAGGGTCTTGTCCAGATACGCGCTGTTGCCGTCGCCACCGTCCCAACCGGGCATGGGTTGAGGCGTGCCTGTTCTGATCATGCGAGTCCCCCTGGCTGATCGTCAGATCTCATTGGCGGTGGACATGTTCGCACATGGACGAGCCGCTGTCAGACGAACCAACCCCGCTCTCGGGACCGGTTCGTGACACCTGCCCCAGGCATCCGGGACCGCGGGCTCCGCACGATGGGGGCAGTGCAGAAACCCTACCGAGCACCCGAGGAGGAGAGCGGCATGCAGCCGACCCCCACCACCACGGCAGTCGAGTACGCCGACGAGCTGATCGTCGCGGCACCCGGCGGTGCCTCCGACGTGTACGCGATGCACGGCGGCCTGGCCGTCGCTCGCTGGAAGTGCCTGGCCCGCAGGCTCGGTCTGGACGGCACCTGGGAGGCGATCGAGATCTCCACCCTGCCGCCCGGGGCGGAGTGCGGCGTGCACCACCACAGCCGGACCGAGGAGCTGTACTTCGTGGTCTCCGGCCAGGGGGAGCTGCTGCTCGACGGCGAGCTGCACCCGGTCGGGCCCGGCACCTTGATCACCAACCCGGTCGGCACCCGGCACCGGCTGAACAACCCGGGCGCCGTGGACCTCGACTGGATCGTCATCGAAGTCATCAGCCCGCCCGTCGCCGCCACGCTGACGGGCGATCCGAGTCACTCCGGAAGGCACCTCATGAGCACCGCTGCCACCGCCGCCGCCACCGTCATCGACCTCGAAGCGCACGGTCCGGCCGACCTGACCACCCTGCTCAGCGGCCCGCTCCGGGAGGCCCGGCTGGTCACGCTGGAGCCCGGCGAACAGGAGACCTTCCGGTCGGACGACCGCGAGCACACCCTGTTCGTGCTGAACGGCACCGGCCGGGCCAAGGCCGGGAAGACCGAGGTGCCGCTGGCGCCCGGCACTGGTGTCACCCTGCCGCTCGGCAGCCAGGTCACCCTGCAGGCCGACGGGCTGCCGCTGCGGTTCTTCACCGCCAGTCTGGGGGTGCCGAACGCCAGGGACGGCCGCCGGATCACGGACGGGAGCGCAGCATGATCATCTCGCGGACGGGCCGCGCCCCGCTCACCCTGCGCGACAGCACCGTACGCAGCGCCGGACAGTCACTGGCCCGCCGGGGCTTCTTCCACAGCGAGACGGAGGCGGTGGACCACCTGGCGCTGACCCCCGGCAGCCAGATCGACGCCCGCGGGCGGGCGGGCACCGAGGAGATCTGGTTCGTGGTCAGCGGCGGCGGCCGCCTGGTCACCTCCGACGGCAGCACCCTGCCGCTGCGCCGGAACGCGCTGGCGGTCTGCCCGCTGGACAGCGGCGCCGTGCTGCACGCCGGGCCCGACGGGCTGACCGCCCTGCTGATCGCGGTGGTGCCGCCCGGGCTGACCGACGCGATGCCGATCAGGTTCCCGGCCGGCGGCTGAAATCAGAAGGGCCGGCCCGGGGCTCCCACCGCCCCGGGCCGGCCCGTCGGCCGCCAGCTGACCAGCCGTCAGCCGGCCAGCAGTGCAGGCAGCTCCGCGATCGAGCCGAGCACATGGGTGGCGCCGTCCGCGAGCAGCCGCTCGCGGTCGTGCGCACCGGTCAGCACCCCGGCCACCACCGAGGCGCCGGAGCGGACGCCGGTGAGCATGTCGTAGCCGGTGTCACCGACCACCGCGAGCTCCCGGACCGAGTCGGTGCCGGTGCGCAGCAGCGCGGTCAGCGCCAGGTCGGGGTACGGCCGGCCACGGCCCGCCTCGGCCGGACAGAGCGTCAGATCGGCCACCGACTCCCAGCCGAGCGCGGTCAGGATCCGGTCCTGGGTGGCCCGGGAGAAGCCGGTGGTGAGCACCACCTTGCGGCCCGAGGCGCGCAGTTCGGCGATCGCCTCGGCCGCGCCCGGCAGTGCCGCGCAGTGGCCCTCGTCGACCAGCCGGTGGTAGGCGGCCTCGAAGTCCAGGTTGGCCTGCTGGGCCCGCTCCTCCGCGCCGAACAGGTGGCGGAAGACCGAGATCTTCGACTCGCCCATGGTGGCCCGGACGTGCTCCAGCATCCGCTGGTGCTGGGCGCTGCCCGCCTCGACGCCCTGCCCGTCGGCGGCGGCCTGGAAGGCCCGCTCGACCAGACCGTCGTCGGCCACGGTGGTGCCGGCCATGTCGAGTACGACCAGAGAGATGTCAGTCATTGCAGAACTACCCTTACAGGTTGGCGAGTTGGGCGGTGGTCTCGGCGATCGCGGGCGAGCAGGTCATCCCGCGCCCACCGGGCCCGGTGACCAGCCAGACGCCGCTGCGCAGCTGCTCCCGGTGCACCACCCGGGTGATGTCGACGCACTGCGCGTACACCCCGGCCCAGCGGTGCCTGATCCGGGGCAGCGGCCGGCCGAGCAGCTCCTCGGCCACGGCGGCCAGGTGCTCGTACGGCTCCTCGACCACGTCGAAGTTGAACGGCTGGTCGTACTCGTGGGTGTCACCGATGGTCAGGCCGCCGTCCTGGCGCTGGACCATCAGCAGCTGCATCCTGTGCTCGGCTGCCACCGGGCCCTGCGGCTGGGCGGCGCGCAGCTCCTCCAGTGCGGGTCCTGCGAAGGCCGGGTAGTAGCGGAAGCTGTCGCCGTCGGCCACCGAGGTCGGCAGCGGCTCGCCCAGCGGATCGGTCTGCATCATCTGCAACCGGACCTTGCGGACCGGCAGTTCGGGGGCCAGCTCGCGGACCAGACCGCCGAGCCAGGCACCGGTGCAGAGGATCACCAGGTCGCCCTGGTGGGTCTGGCCGTGGTCGTCCCGGACGGCGTTCTCGCCGACCACCTCGCGTACCTCGCGCCCGGGCAGGAAGGTGTAGCGGCCGGTAGCCTCCAGCGCGGTGCGCAGCGCGGGCTGGGCGATCCGGGGTTCGACGGCGGCGTCCCGGTCGCAGTGCAGCGCACCGAGCAGCTTGCCGCGCAGGGCCGGGTTGGCCGCCCTGGTCTGCGCGGCGTCCAGCAGCCGGTAGCCCCGGGCCTCGGCGTCGTCCCGCAGCAGGGCCTGCTCGGCCACCGCGAGTTCGGCCTCGGTACGGACCACGGTGAGCGAGCCGTTGCCCCGGAAGTACAGCCCGGGCACCTTGGCGCCGATGCCCTCCCAGAGCTCGCGGGCCCGGAGCGCGACCGCCAGC
This sequence comes from Kitasatospora sp. Root107, assembly GCF_001424875.1. Taxonomy (GTDB): domain Bacteria; phylum Actinomycetota; class Actinomycetes; order Streptomycetales; family Streptomycetaceae; genus Kitasatospora. The sequence goes on from NZ_LMCT01000073.1 coordinate 147,766, forward strand.
TCCTCCCCGGCGGCCCGGCCGCTGACCCAGACCAGGCCGAAGTTGCGCACCGAGGCGCCGCGCGCCTCGCTCTCGCGCTCCAGGTGGACGACTTCGTGGCCGCGCTCGACGGCCTGCCAGGCGTGCATGGTCCCCAGCACGCCCGCTCCTACGACGATGACTCTCATGGCGGCCAGACTGAAGCCTCCAGGTGTCCTACGGACGTCCGACCGGCGGCGCGGAGATTAACCGCCCCTCAAGAGTTGTACAGACAACATCGGGCCGAGCGGGCCGCTGCGGGCCCGGTCCACCAGCGGAGCGGCGCGGGCCGCCGCCAGCGCGAGCGGGATCGCCACCAGGATGCCGACCAGCGCACCGGCCACCACGTCGTGCGGGTAGTGCACCCCGATCCAGACCCTGGAGGCGGCCATCAGCAGCGCGGCCACCCCGCACACCAGGCCGAGCGCCCGCCAGGCGAACCAGAGCGCGGTCGCGGTGGCGAAGGCGATCACCGCGTGGTTGCTCGGAAAGGACCAGTCGCCCGGCGGCGGACAGGACTCCAACGTGACGCTGCCGGGGATCTGCCGGCAGGGTCTCACCTCTTCCACCAGGCTCTTCAGCGCCAGGTTCACCAGGTAGGCGGCGGCCACGATCAGCGGGGCCGCCAGCACCCGGGCCATCACCACCGGATCGGCGCTTCTGGCCCGCCACCAGCCGTAGAGCATGAAGAGCGCGAAGACCACCAGGCCGAGGTCCGACCAGACCTCGACCAGCCGGTCGAACCAGTGCGGGGCGTCCTGCGCCCAGCCGGTGACCGTGGTGTAGAGGCCGCCGTCGATCCCGCTGCCGTCGTAGGCGAGGGGCGCGGACCTGAACGTCTCCTGAACAAATGGGATCACAGAGACAACTACTATCAGACGCCGCAGAAGATCCTGATTTCTCGTCAAACCCTGACAGATCGTCTCCATACCGAACGGTCGAAAGATTTGCCAAGCCCCCCATTCGACGGGCCGACGGTCGTAACCTGTCTCGGGACACCACGGGACGGGGAGGCACCGGTTTGCTGGAGAGTCATCGCGCGGTCCCGCAGCCTCGCCGGACCCCGGAGGCCCTCGATCTGGACCGACAGCACGACCGGACGATGTCGGGAGACCCCGGCGCCCCCGAGCCCAGGCCGGAGATCGGGGACTCCTGGGAGCGGCTGCGCCGGCTCGGGCTCGACCCGGAGCGAGGCCGGAACGCATACCGGCTGAGCCTGGCCGAGGTCGAGCACCGCCGCCGGGAGACCCACCTGTCCGAGATACTCCCGGTGCTCCGCTCCACCCTGCTGCTCCCCACCAGCGGAATCCCGCTGATCCTGGCGATCAGCGACGGTGAGGGCCATGTGCTCTGGCACGAGGGCGAACGCCCGCTGCTGCGCATCGCCGACGGCATCGGCTTCGAGACCGGCGCCCGCTGGGTCGAGGACGAGGTGGGGACCAACGGGATAGGCATGGCGCTGCGGGTCCGCCGTCCGATGCAGGTGCACTCCGCCGAGCACTACCTGCGCAGCCACCACGACTGGACCTGCGTGGCCGCCCCGATCCACGACCCGCGCACCGGTCAGCTGCTCGGCGCGGTCAACCTCAGCGGCCCCGCCCGCACCATGGCGCCCTACCTGCTGCCGCTCGCCGCCACCGCCGCCCGGCTGGCCGAGGCCGAGCTGAAGGCCCGTCAGCTGGAGGCGCTGCACCAGCTGCGCACGGTGGCCATCCCGCTGCTGGCCCGGGTCGACCAGCCCGCCATGGTGGTGGACGGCGCGGGCTGGACAGCCGCCGCGATCGGCCTGCCGCCGGTCCCCCGGCTGCGGCTGCCCGCCGAGGGGCTCGGCTCCTCACCCCGGCTCTGGCTGCCCACCATCGGCGAGTGCGCGGTCGAACCGCTGGCCGACGGCTGGCTGATCCGCCCGCTGCGCGGTGGCACCGACCCGGACGGTCTGGCCGAGCAGACCGAGGGCGCCACGATCACCCTGGACCTGCGCCGCAGCACCCGGCCCGAGCTGGCCGTCCGCGGCGCGGTGGGCAGTTGGTCGCACGCGCTCAGCCCCCGGCACGCCGAACTCGTGCTGCTGCTCGCGGTGCACCGGGACGGGTTGAGCGCCGCCCAGCTCGCCGAGGCACTGTTCGGCGACCGGGCCAGGACGGTCACCGTCCGGGCCGAGATCTCCCGGCTGCGGCGCTACCTGGGCGGGCTGCTGGACCACCGGCCCTACCGGCTCAGCCGGTCCGCCGAGGTCTCGGTGCTGCCTCCCGGCGACCCGTACGACCTGCTGCCGACCTCCTCCGCCCCGGCCGTCCGGGAGCTGCGGGCCGACCTGCTGCGCGGGGTGCTCAGGCTGCCGGGGGCCGGGTGCGTCGGCTCCTGCCTGCCCGGAGAGTCTCAGCCCTCGGCGAGCAGTGCGGCGAGCTGGTCGTCGGTCGGCCCGGCGGCCGCCTCGTCCGCTGCCGAGACACAGGCGTAGGTGCGGTCAAGCCAGTCCTTCACCTTCGGCTTGGAGACCTCCAACAGGGCCTGCCCGTGCGGTGATTCGAGCGCCAGGTGCAGGGTCGAGCCGTGGCAGGGGCAGTACGCGGGCCAGAGCTTGACGTCGCCCTGGCCGCTCAGGCTCTGCAGGCCGTCCCGGAGCAGGTCACGGGAGAACACCCAGTCCGCCTCGTCCGAGCGGCCCAGGTGGAAGGTGAGCAGCACCTCGTAAGGCCGGTCCGGGTCGTACCTGAACCGGGTGCGCACCTCGCCCACCGAGTCCTCGTCAAGTGCGATCCGCAGCATCAGGATCTCCTCCACCGGCCCGGGCTCGTCGGGTCGGACCGCCTCGTCGCCCGTGGGGGTGGCGGCGAACGGCGGGTTCGAGGCTGCTGACAGTGGGTCGCGCGGCATGACGATCTCTCCGAGGCGGCTGGGGTTCTGCCCAGACTGCGGCAGTGCGCCGCCCGCTGCAACGGTTGCAAAGAGGTTGCAACGGCCGGCCGACCACCCGCCAACAGCCTTCGGGGCCGCCAGAACTGACGGAGCAGAAGTGTCATCAAGACGTTTCGCACCGGGCCTGGCGAACCGTCAGGTGACCGCTGGTAGTCTCTCCAGCACTCTGCCCGCGCCCGGGCGGTGTCATGCCCGGACGGTGGGGAGGGGGCAAGTTGATGCTCCGCGAGGAGAGCGGGACGGTGCGGGTCGCCGAGCCCGACCAGCGGCAGGCCAGGCACGGCCGGCCGAAGCCGATCGGCGCCCGCTTCCGGCTGCCCGGTTTCCGGTTCTCCGGCGCCGCGATGGCGATGTCCACCGTGGTCGGCATCAGCGTGGCCACCACCTGGCTGGTCAGCCAGCAGCAGAACGTCGGCCGGCCGCCCGGGCTCATCAACGTCGGTGCCAGCCCGCCCGCGCCGAGCCCCGACGCCGTCCCGCAGCAGGCCGCGAGCAGCTCGGCCGCCCCCAGTGCGACGGCCACCTCGCCCACCACACCCGGCCCGGCCGTCAAGACCGGGACCCCGGCCGCAAAGCCCAGCCAGCCCCCGGCCCGCCCGGTCACCGCAGGGCCGACGCCGTCCCGGAGCTCCGCGCCGCCGTCGCCGGCCACCGGGGCCCCCGTCGGGCCGCCGGCCTCCCCGAGCCCGTCCGAGTCCGGGTCCGAGTCCGCCGTGCCGTCGGCCGGTCCGTCCCTCGGCCCGCCGACCGGCCACGGCCCCAGCCAGCCACCGATCGCCGCCGCACAGCCCGCCGGCGGCGTCCCGGCCGACAGTGTCCCGGCCGCCAAGTCGCCGGAGGTGCTGACCGGCCTGGCCGAATGCCGGCCGCTCGGCCTCTCGGGCACCCGGCACACCCTGGAGCTGACGGTGGTCACGCCGATCACCGCGCTGCAGGTCGAGTTCCGCCTCGAGCGGCCGACCGCGCTGCCCGGCACCCTGCCCTGGAGCAACCTGCCGGGCACGGTGGTGACGGTCCTTCAGGAGCGCGGCACGGTGATCTACCGCTTCACCCTCACCCCGGGTCTGGACGTCGAGCCCGGCGCGTACGTCTTCGCCGTGCACGGCGCGACCTCCCCGCTGGACCCGCTCGCCGCGCGCCCGAGCCTCGCCCCCGAGGAGACCTGGACCGCCTCGGCGTTCAGCCTGCTGGACGAGCCGCGCGCGGTGGCCGTCCGGGGCCTGTTCGGCTGATCCGTACGCGGTGGCCCGGGGCAGCCCCCGGACCACCGCGTTCAGCTCAGCCCCGGATCCGGGCCGCCCTGGCCAGGTCGTCCAGCTGGTCGGCCAGCACCCGGCGCAGCACCGGGCTCAACTCCCCGTCCGCCAGCGTGCGTTCGGCCAGCGCGACGGCCTCCGGAGTGGACCGGCCGGCCGGGAAGAGGCTACTGGCGAGCAGCCTGGCGGTGATGTCGCCGCGCTTTCCGGCCGACGGGATCTCGGCGAAGTACCGCTCCAGATAGGCACTCTGCAGCTGCTCCGAGCCCGACTGCCAGAACCCCTGGGCGGTCGCGTTCAACTGCGCGTTGGAGAGCCCACCGGCCGGGTCGAACAGCAGCGCCCAGGCCCGCGCCTTGTCCTCGGCGCCGGGCAGCGCCGCCCGGGCCCGGGCGGCGCCCTCGGCCGCCGTGAGACCGGGGTCGGCGGCCAGCTCGACCGCGATCCGCTCCTCGCCGATCACGCCCTGCGCCGCCAGCCGGAGCAGCGCGGCCCAGCGCAGCGAGGCGCTGAGCTCCGCCCCGTGCGCCCCGTCGGCCAGCCAGTGCTCCAGCTCGGTGAGCTGCCCGGGGCCGGTCGCGTTCTCGATCGCGGACTTCAGGGCCGCCAGCCGCAGCCCCTGGTCGGCCTCCGGCCGGGCCAGCAACTCCCGTGCCACCGTGGCGAGTCGGGCTTCGGCAGCCGACCGTTCGGCCGGTGCCAGGCAGGGCAGCAGGCGGAGCCGGGAGTAGGTCAGCACCGCCTCCACGATGGCGTCCACCGGCTCGCCCGGCAGGTGCGCGGCGACCAGGTCCAGGTAGGCGGCGGGCGGCAGTTCGCCGTCCCGGGTGAGGTCCCGGGCGTGCTCCCAGAGCACCGCGCGGGTCAGCGGGTCCTCGATCAGCGAGAGCGAGGAGCTGACGGTCAGCCAGGAGTGCTCGTCCAGCCGGATCTTGGCCCAGCTGAGGTCACCGAAGTTGGGCAGCAGCAGGGCCGGGCGCGGTGCACCGGACAGCTGCGGCAGGGCGGTCGGCCGACCCGGCTCGACCTCCACCTCGAAGGACTCGCGCAGCACCGGCCGCCCGTCGGCGTCCAGGTCGAAGACGCCCAGACCGACCAGGTGCGGACGGCTGCCGTCCGGCACCAGCTCGGCCGAGACGATCCGGTCGCCGTCGTGCTCCACCGCCAGGCGCAGCGTGTCGACGCCGCTGGTGCGCAGCCAGCTCTCCGCCCAGCCGTGCACGTCCCGGCCGCTGCTCTGCGCCAACACCTCGAGGAACTCGGAGAGTTCGGCGTTGCCGAAGCGGTGCCGGGCGAAGTGCTCGTTGATGCCCGCGAAGAACGCCTCGTCGCCCAGCCAGGCGACCAGCTGGCGCAGCGCGGCGGCGCCCTTGGCGTAGGAGATGCCGTCGAAGTTGCTCATCGCCTCGGCGACGCTCTCCAGCCCGTTCGCGGCGATCGGGTGGGTGCTGGCGCGCTGGTCGGCGTCGTAGCCCCAGCCCTTGCGCTTGACCGCGAAGCCGCTCCAGGAGTTGGTGAATCGGGTGGCCTCGGCCGCCACCCGGAAACCCAGGTACTCGGCGAAGGACTCGTTCAGCCAGATGTCGTCCCACCAGCGCAGGGTGACCAGGTCACCGAACCACATGTGGGCCATCTCGTGCGCCACCACCATGGCCCGGGAGGTCCGTTCGGCCTCGGTCGGCGCGGAGTGGAAGAGCATCTCCTCGGCGAACACCACGCAGCCCGGGTTCTCCATCGCGCCCCAGTTGAACTCGGGCACGAAAGCCTGCTCGTAGCGGCCGAACGGGTAGCGCTGGTCGAAGAGTTCGTGCAGCCGGTCGAGCGAGGCGCGGGTCACCTCGAACAGCTCCGCGGCCTCCCGGTCCAGGTCGGCGGCCAGCGCCCGACGGCCGTGCAGACCGAGCGGGATGCCGTCGTGCTCGGCGTACACCGAGTGCAGCGGGCCCGCCACCACGGTGAACAGGTAGGTGGAGATCGGCAGCGTGGGCTCGAACTCCCAGCGCCCCTCGGCGACCTGCTTGCCCGCGCCGTTGCCGAGCACCGTCCAGCCGGCCGGGGCGGTGGCGGCGATGGTCAGCGGTGCCTTGAGATCCGGCTGGTCGAAGCAGGGGAAGACCAGCGGGGCCAGGTCGGGACCGCAGGTCGCGTACAGGTAGACCTCGCCGTCGGCGGGGTCGGTGTAGCGGTGCAGGCCCTCGCCGGTGCTGGAGTAGTTCTGGTCGGTCTCCAGCAGCAGCTCGTTCTCGGCCAGCAGGCCGGTGAGCTGCAGCCGGTTGCCGTCCAGGGCGGCCGGGTCGAGTTCGGTGCCGTTCAGCACGGCCCGGTGCAGGGTCTGCGGGCGGAGGTCGAGGAAGGTCCCGGCTCCGGTCTCGGCGCTGCCGAACCGGATCACGGTGGTGCAGCCGAACACCGTCTCGCCCCGGGTCAGGTCGAGGTCGATGGCGTAGCCGTGCACCTGCAGGAGCTGGGCACGGGTGCGTGCCTCGGTACGTTGAAGAGCTGGCATCCCTGCATGCTTCCCCAGCTCGGCACCCCGTTCAAGACCATTTCGCAGCATTCCGCTCAGAGCGGCACTGCGCGGCAGACTGCTGTCGCCACACGGCGCCGAGCCGGGTCGGACGGGCCGTCAGTTGGTTAGGCTCAGGGCCAGGCACACCAGCCAGTTGAGCGCGCATCAGGAGGAGCACAGTGACGACGGTCCTGACTCAGGGCGGCAACGCGCCGTTGACCGCGGCCAGGGTGACGGTCGAGGTGACCGCACCCAAGGCACTGGACGTCTCGGGGCTGCTGCTGACCGAGTCGGGCAAGGTCCGCTCGGACGCCGACTTCGTCTTCTTCAACGCGCCGAACGGGCCGGGTGTGACGCACCGTCCGGCCTCCGCCGGATCGCCCGACGCGATCACCGTGGACACCGGCGCGGTACCGGCCGGGATCGACAAGATCGTGGTGACGGCCAGTCTGGACGACGCGGGGGCCACCTTCGCGGGCACCGAGCCGACCGCCACCCTGCGGGACGCCGACACCGGCGCCGTGCTGCTCACCTTCACCCCGCCCCGGCTGACCCGGGAGACCGCTCTGGTGGTGGTCGAGGTCTACCGGCGGGCCGGCGCCTGGAAGGTCCGCGCGGTCGGCCAGGGCTACGCCAACGGGCTGGCCGGGATCGCCACCGACTTCGGCGTCTCGGTGGACGACTCCCCCGCGCCGCCGCCGATGCCGACGTCCGCGCCGACCGCATCCGCACCGGCCGCACCCGCACCGACCGCACCCGCAGCGGCCGCCCCGGCCACTGCCACGCCGCCGAGGCCGGTCACCCCGCCCGCTGTCCCGGCCTCGCTCACCAAGGTCACCCTGGACAAGGGCAAGGTCAGCCTGGCCAAGGGCGGCTCGGTCTCGCTGGAGAAGGCCGGCAAGCCCTTCCTCTCCGCCATCCGGATGGGCCTCGGCTGGGAGCCGGCCGGCCGGGGCCGCAACGTCGACCTGGACGCCTCCTGCATCGCCTTCGACGCCCAGCGGAACAAGATCGAGACCGCCTGGTTCATGAAGCTCTCGATCTTCAACGGCGCGATCGCGCACTCCGGCGACAACCTCACCGGCGAGGGCGCGGGCGACGACGAGTCGATCACCGTCCACCTGGAGGGCCTGCCGCCGGAGGTCTGCGGCCTGGTCTTCGTGGTCAACTCCTTCTCCGGCCAGAAGTTCACCGACGTCAAGAACGCCTACTGCCGCCTGCTGGACGCCGGTTCGGGCCAGGAGCTGGTCCGCTTCGACCTCACCACCTCCGAGCCGCAGACCGGCGTGGTGATGTGCAAGCTGGTCCGCCAGTACTCCGGCGAGTGGGTGATGACCGCCATCGGCGAGTACGTCAGTGCCAAGACCGCCCGCGCCATGGTCAAGCCCGCGAGCGCGATGCTCTGACCGAACGCCGAAGGGGCCGGAGGCGATTGCCGTCTCCGGCCCCTTCCGGTGTCACCCGTCAGCCCCGGGTGGCCATGGCCCGGAGGAAGAAGGTCAGGTTGGCCGGGCGCTCGGCCAGGCGGCGCATGAAGTAGCCGTACCACTCCTGGCCGTACGGGAGGTAGACCCGCATGGTGTTGCCGGCCTCGGCGAGGCGGAGCTGCTCCTCGGGGCGGATGCCGAAGAGCATCTGGTACTCGAAGCTGTCCCGGCCGCGGTGGTGCCACTCGGCCAGCTGGCCGGCGATCTTGATCATGTTCGGGTCGTGCGAGGCGACCATCGGGTAGCCCTCGCCGTTCATCAGGACCTTGAGGGCCCGGACGTACGCCAGGTCCACGTCGCGCTTGCCCTGGAAGGCGACCGACTCGGGCTCCTTGTAGGCGCCCTTGCAGATCCGCACCCGGGACCCGGCGGTGGCCAGGTCACGGCAGTCCGCCTCGGTACGGCGCAGGTACGCCTGGAGCACCACGCCGAGCCACGGGAAGTCGGCGCGCAGCTCGCGGGCGATCGACAGGGTGGAGTCGGTGGTGGTGTGGTCCTCCATGTCCAGGGTGACCGTGGTGCCCGCCTCGGCGGCCGCGACGCAGATCCGCCGGGCGTTCTCCAGCGCGATCTTCTCGCCGTCGACCGGCAGGAACTGGCCGACCGCCGAGAGCTTGACCGAGACCTCGGCGTCGGCGGCCAGGCCGGTGTCCTTGAGCGCGGAGAGCAGGTGCTCGTACGCCTCGGCGGTGCCGGCCGCCTGCTCGGCGTCCTTGGTGTCCTCGCCCAGGTGATCCAGGGTCACCTTGCGGCCGGTGGCGATCAGTTCGTCGGTCGCGGAGACCGCCTGGTCGAGCTGCTCACCGGCGACGAAGCGCTCGACTATCGCGTGGGTGGGCGGGAACTTCTCGACGACGGTACGCACCTGCGGGGAGCGGGAGGCGGCGAGGAGGGCGGAACGGAGCATCGGTACTCCTGGCGATGTTTCAGCGGGGGAAGAAGGGGTGGGGCGGCGGCTGAGGGTGTTTGCCGCCGCCCCATGAGCACTCAGGGCTGGTCAGCCCATGTGCGGGTAGCGGTAGTCCGTCGGCGGGACGAACGTCTCCTTGATGGAGCGGGTGGAGGTCCAGCGCATCAGGTTCTGCTTGGCGCCGGCCTTGTCGTTGGTGCCGGAGGCCCGGGCACCGCCGAAGGGCTGCTGGCCGACCACGGCGCCGGTCGGCTTGTCGTTGATGTAGAAGTTGCCCGCCGCGTTACGGAGCTTCAGCATCGCGTGCTGGACGGCCTCGCGGTCCTGGGAGATGATCGCGCCGGTCAGCGCGTAGCTGGACACCGACTCCATCTGGGTCAGCATCGCGTCGTACTCGTCGTCCTGGTAGACGAGGACCGAGAGGATCGGACCGAAGTACTCGTCCTTGAAGTACTCGGAGGCCGGGTCCGAACAGACCAGCACGGTCGGGCGGACGAAGTAGCCGACCGAGTCGTCGTACGTGCCACCGGCCAGCACCTCGACCGAGGGGTCGGCCTGGGCGCGGTCGATCGCGGCCTTGTTCTTGGCGAACGAGCGGTCGTCGATGACGGCGCTCATGAAGTTCGTCAGGTCGGTGACGTCACCCATGGTCAGGCCGTCCACCTCGTCCCGGAAGTCGTCCTTGATCTCGGCCCAGAGCGAGGCCGGGACGTAGGCGCGGGAGAGCGCCGAACACTTCTGGCCCTGGAACTCGAAGGCGCCGCGGGTCATCGCGGTCTTCAGCACGGCCGGGTCGGCGGACGGGTGGGCGACCAGGAAGTCCTTGCCGCCGGTCTCGCCGACGATCCGCGGGTAGGAGCGGTAGTTGGCGATGTTCGCGCCGACCTCGCGCCACAGGTGCTGGAACGTCGCGGTGGAGCCGGTGAAGTGAATGCCCGCCAGCTCGGGGCGCTTGAGCGCGACCTCGGAGACGTCCTTGCCGTCACCGGTGACCATGTTGATGACGCCCTTGGGCAGACCGGCGGCCTCGAGCAGCTGCATCAGCAGGTGCGCGGAGAACTGCTGGGTCGGGGAGGGCTTCCACAGCACCACGTTGCCCATCAGGGCCGGGGCGGTGGGCAGGTTGAGCGCGATGGCGGTGAAGTTGAAGGGCGTGATCGCGTAGACGAAGCCCTCCAGCGCACGGTGGTCGCTGCGGTTCCAGACGCCCTCGGAGGAGATCGGCTGCTCGGCGATGATCTGCCGGGCGAAGTGCACGTTGAAGCGCAGGAAGTCGACCAGCTCGCAGGGAGTGTCGATCTCCGCCTGCTGCGCGGTCTTGGACTGGCCGAGCATGGTGGCGGCGGCCAGCGTCTCGCGCCAGGGGCCGGCCAGCAGGTCGGCGGCCTTGAGGAAGATCGCGGCGCGGGAGTCGAAGGAGAGCGCCTGCCAGGCCGGGGCAGCGGCCAGGGCAGTGTCGATGGCCTCGCGCGCGTCGTCCTGGGTGGCGTTGCGCAGCGTGCCGAGCCGAGCCGCGTGGTTGTGCGGCTGGACGACGTGGAACTCGGAGCCGCCGCCCATGCGGCGCTCCCCGTTGATCGTCATGGTCAGCTGGACCGGCTCCTGGCCGCCCAGCTCCTTCAGCTTGGCCTCCAGCCGGGCCCGTTCGGGGCTCCCGGGGGCATAGCTGTGGACCGGCTCGTTAACCGGCGCGGGGACCTGGGTCACAGCATCCATGGCGCACGCTCTCCTTCTCGTCATGGGAAGGCCGGTGAGGGTCGCACTCCGGCCATGACGAAACGCTAGCCCGCCCGCCCCGTGCAGCAGATTGGCCGGGCGGCCAAAGTCATCCGTTCGGAGTTGTCGGACCGGATGAACAGCTGTCCGGAACGCGACTAAAGTCGGTTCCGTTCCCATCAGAGAGGAGGCCGCCGGTGACCACCCCCGGGCTGCCGTTGCGCCAACTCCTGATGGCGCTGGGCGAACCGCTGGTCGAGCTGCAGGCGGCGCCGGCCGGTCTGGACGTGCCGGTCCGGGACGTGGCGATCCTGGATCCGGAGGACCCGGCGACCGCGCAGCCCGGCGAGCTGGTGCTGGCGATCGGGGCCCGCGGCCGGGCCGCGCTGCCCGCGCTGCGGGCGGCCGGGCGGGCGAAGGCGGCGGCGGTCGCGGTGAAGCTGGACGGCCCGGGCCAGGCGGACGCGCTGCGCGAGGCGGCCACCGAGGCGGGCGTGGCGCTGCTGAGCGTGCGGCGGGAGACCCGCTGGGAGCACCTGGACTCGCTGGCCCGGGCGATCATCGCCGGCCCCGACGCCCCGGAAGGCGGCGAGCACAACACCGGCGACCTGTTCTCGCTGGCCCAGACGGTGGCCGCACTGACCGGCGGGATCGTCAGCATCGAGGACACCTCCAGCCGGGTGCTGGCGTACTCGCGCTCCTCGGACAGCGACGAGGTGGACGACCTGCGGCGGCTCTCCATCCTGGGCTGGCAGGGGCCCGAGCCGTACCTGTCCAAGCTCCGCGAGTGGGGCATCTTCCAGCACCTGCGCAGCTCGGACGCGGTGATCCGGATCGACCCGCACCCCGAGCTCGGCATCCGGCGCCGGCTGGCGATCGGCATCCGGGCCGGGGCGCAGCCGCTGGGCACCATCTGGGTCCAGGAGGGCTCCCGGCCGCTGGCCCCGCTGGCGGACCAGGCACTGGTCGGCGCGGCCCGGGTGGCGGCCGCCCAACTGGTGCGGCGGCGGCGGGAGTTGTCGGCCGATGTCCGGCTCACCCAGACCCTGCTGACCGGCCTGCTCGAAGGCTCCACCGGGCCGCAGTCGCTGGCCACCCACCTCGGCCTGGAGCTCCGCCGCCCGGCCACCGTGCTGGCCTACGCGGCGAGTTCGCCCTCCGAGGGCTCCGACCTGGAGCTCACCCGGGCCGAGGTGACCGGCCTGATCTCGGTGCACACGGCCGCCCGGCACCGCTCCGCCCTGCTCGCGCCGATCGACTCCCGGGTGTACGTGCTGCTGCCAGAACTGCCCGCCGGGCTGGCGATGGTCACCGTCCGGGACTGGGCCCAGGAGGTGGTGCTGGCGGCCCGCGAGCACCTCGGGGTGCAGCTGCGGGCGGCGATCGGCTCGACCGTGGACGGGCTGGCGGCGGTGCCCGAGTCCCGGGCCCAGGCCGACCGGATCCTGGACGCGATGGGGCGCGGCGGGGTGGCCACCGAGGTCGCGGCGCTGATCGACGTGCAGGCCGAGGTGCTGGTGAGCGAGGTGCTGGCGCTGCTCCAGGAGCGCGGCGGCCTGCGCGACCCCCGGCTGACCGCGCTCAGCGCGTACGACCTGAGGCACGGCACCCGGCTGGCCGAGTCGGTGCTCGCCTGGCTGGACGCGCTCGGCGAGGTCCGGGTGGCGGCCGACGCCCTGCACATCCACCCCAACACCCTGCGCTACCGGGTGCGCCGGGCCGAGCAGTTGACGGGCATCGACCTGGCCCAGCCGCAGCAGCGCCTGCTGGCGATGCTTCAGCTCCGGCTCCCGGCCGAGCCGGACCAGGGGCACTCCTGAAACGACGGCTGCCCGCCGACCTGAGCGGTCGGCGGGCAGTCGTCGTGAGCGGCGCGGATCAGTCGTTGTAGCCGTGGCCGCTGCGGTGGCGCAGGCGCCACCACGGGCCGGTGATGGCGAGCATGATGCCCGGCTCCTGGATGTTGGCGAACAGCGTGTGGCCGTCCTCGGAGAAGGTCACGCCGGTGAACTCGCTGAACACGGGCTCCGTGGCGGTGCCGATGTTGAGGTCGTTGCGGCCGATCGGGTAGGTGCGCCCGTCCTCGGTCGTGCCGAAGAGGTGCGACACGCCCTCACCGTCCTCGGCGATGACCAGGCCGCCGTACGGGGAGACGGTGATGTTGTCCGGACCGTCGTAGTTGCCGTGGTCGCCCGTCACGTCGGTGTTGACGCCGAGCAGCACCTTGAGGGTGATGGTGCGTCGGGCCGGGTCGTAGAACCAGACCTGGCCGTCGTGCTGCACCGGGCTCTCGGTGCGGGCGAAGCTGGCGACGAAGTAGAAGCCGCCGTCACCCCACCACATGCCCTCCAGCTTGCGGGAGCGGGTGACCTGACCGGCCGTGAACTGCTTGCGGACGGAGACCGTCTTCGCGTCGCGGTCCGGGACGTCGACCCAGTCCACGCCGTAGGTGGTGCCGACCTTGACGGCCCGGGACAGGTCGTCGACGAAGGCGCCGTGCGAGTCGAAGACCTTGAAGGCCTCCAGCTTGCCCGCGTCGGCGGCCAGCGCGCGGAGCTTGCCCTTGCCGTGCTTGAAGCCGGCCGGCGGGGTCCAGCGGAACAGCAGCCCGTTCGGGTTGGACGCGTCCTCGGTCAGGTAGAGGTGGCCACGCTTCTGGTCCACCACGACCGCCTCGTGGGCGTACCGGCCGAGCGCCTTGATCGGCTGCGGGTCACGGTTGGCGTCCTGGTCGTGCGGGTCGACCTCGAAGATGTACCCGTGGTCCTTGGTCATGCCGTTCTGGCCGGCCTTGTCCTCGGTCTCCTCGCCGGTCAGCCAGGTGCCCCAAGGGGTCGCGCCACCGGCGCAGTTGGTCGAGGTGCCGGCGATGCCGACCCACTCCCTGACCTCCTTGCCGTTCTTGCGGACCTCGACCACGGTGCAGCCGCCGGCCGCGCCCGGGTCGTAGACGTGACCCTCCAGCAGCGGCACGGGGTGCGGCCAGTTGGCACGCGGGCCACGGATCTCGTGGTTGTTCACCAGCACGGTGCCACCGCGCGGGCCCTGGAAGGCCGCGGTGCCGTCGTGGTTGCTCGGGGTGCTCTCACCGGTGACCAGCTTGGTCTTCCCGGTGTAGGTGATCACCTGGTACTTGAAACCGCGCGGCAGCGCGAGGATGCCGTCCGGGTCCGGGAGCAGCTCGCCGTAGCCGGTGGCGCAGCGGGCCGCCTCGACCGACTCGGCGGCGGGGGCCTCGCCGCCGGACGGCGCGGCGATGGCACCGGGGGCGGTGGCCAGCACCTCGGCGCTGCCGGCGATCAGGACGCCGGCCCCGATGGCGGTGGAACGGTTGACGAAGTCCCGACGGGACAGCGACATGTAGTCACTCCTGAGAGGTGGGGCCGCTGTCCGGACGGTCCCGGCCGACGGCGTACTCGGTGACGGCGGGGTGGGCCGCCGCCGACCTGCAGACTCCGCGCTCGCAGTGAACCCTCGGTGAACCCGACACCGCCATCAGGTGGTGATTTGCGGACCGTATCCGAACAAACGGACGGGACACCGTCAGATCGGATACGGTCCGTCAGCGCTCGACCCGCTCCACCCGCCACTGCTCCCAGGCCGTCAGCCAGGCCTCCTCGGTCACCGGGGCGGTGCCCGGGGTACGCGGCGCGCCGCCCAACCAGAGGCGCTCCCAAGCCCGTTGGGCCGGCAGGCTGGGCACCTCGCTGGCGAACGCGGTGAACCGGATGACCTCCTCGACGGCGGCCTGCCCCTCCGGCGTGCCGATCGCCCAGTCGGTGTTCTGGGCCAGCCGGGTCAGGTGGTTGACCATCGCGGTGACCGCGTCGCCCGCCTCGTCCCTGGTCTCCGAGGCCAGCCGCATCTGCTGCCGGACGGCCGCCTCCCAGCGCACCGCGCCCGCCTCGCCGCGCAGCCGCCGGGGCAGCCTCGGCACCCGCCGGGCCCGGACCTGCGCGGCCAGCAGCACCGCCTCGTGCACCGCGTGCTCGACCACCGCCCGGTGCGCCTCGAGGCCTGCCACCGGCGGGAGTTCGCGCTCCTCCAGGATGGCCCGCTGGGCCTGCTGGCGGGCCAGCTTGCGCATCAGGTCGGTGCGGCCGAGCACGTACTTCTCGAAGTCCTCGATCCGGCGCAGCTCGACCCCGCCCGGTGGGACGCCCCGCCCGGTCACCTGGACGGTCACGCCGTCCACCCGCAGCCGGCCCGCCCAGACCGGGGCCGGGGTGTCACCCTCGGGGCGTCTGTCCTCGTGGATCTGCACCGCCCGGGGCTCGCCCTCGACCGTGATCCACTCCCGCAACGCCCGGACCGCACCGGGGCCATCGCCCTCGTCGATCTCCAACTGCTCGTAGACCCGGTCGCGTTCGTCCTCGACCACGTCCTCCAGCTCCGGCAGCGGCCGCTGCTCGGCGCCGGGGCGGTAGGTACGGACCGTCACATAGGGGCCCTCGGCGGAACTCCAGTCGCCCGAGCGGACCTCGACCCAGCCCAGCCGGCCGTTCTGCACCTCGTACTCGGCGAGCGCGTCGCTGTCCTCCGGCGGATCGGGGGCCGGCCGGGGCGCGCTCTCGTCGCCGTGCGCCCGGTCGGCCCGGCGCAGGCCAGGACCCCGCTCCGAACGGTCGACCCCGTAGACCGGGAAGTCCGCGTCCGCGAGCACCTGACGGCTGTGCTCCTCGTGGTCGGCGTAGTAGTCCTCGGGCTCCTGGGGCCTGGTCGCGTTCTGCCTCGTCATCCTCTGCCGCACCCCCGCGTGCTCGCCTGACCGTCGTTCACGACCCACCGCACCGGGCCTGGCCCGGCGCCCCGCGCCGCGTCCGCCCCACGATACGGGGCCGGGGGTCTGCTGGGCCATCAGCTTCGCTCGTACGGTTGGCAGCCCGGCGTCCCGGCCCCGTCCGGCACGGATTGTCAGTAGCCTTGCCTACTCTGGGAGGTATGACCGCAGCCACTCCGGCCTTCCCCGCCCGGATCAGCATCGTCACCCTCGGGGTGACCGACCTGGCCGCCAGCACCGCCTTCTACCAGGCGCTCGGCTGGTCGCGCTCCACCGCCTCCAACGACAACATCGTCTGGTTCCGCACCGCCGACTCGGCGCTCGGCCTCTTCCCCACCGAGGAGCTGGCCGCCGACGCGGGCGTCCCGGCGATGGGCGAGCCCTCCTTCCGCGGCGTCACCCTGGCGGTGAATCTGGAGTCCACCGAGCAGGTGGACGCCGCCCTGAAGGTCGCGATCGAGGCCGGCGCCACCGTGGTCAAGCCCCCCGCCGCCACCGAGTGGGGCGGCTACTCGGGCTACTTCGAGGACCCGGACGGCCACCTCTGGGAGCTGGCGCACAACCCGTTCTTCCCGTTCACCGAGAGCGGCCAGCTCGACCTGCCGTAGGCTCCGGGCCGTGGACGCCAACCACTACCTGCTGACCTCGGTCTGGCGGCTGTCCGCCGAGCCGTCCCGGGTCTACCGCACCCTCCAGGACGTCGAGCAGTACCCGAAGTGGTGGCCGCAGGTCCGGTCGGTGCACCGGCTGACCGACCACAGCGGCGAGCTGCTGATCCGCTCCGTGCTGCCGTACCGGCTCCGGCTGACCGCCACCGAGCGCGAGCAGGACGAGACCGCCCTGACCCTGACCGCCGACCTGACCGGCGACCTGGTCGGCTGGTCCCGCTGGACGGTCCACCCCGAGGGCACCGGCAGCCGGGCGGTCTTCCAGGAGGAGGTCCGCCCGGCCAAGCCGCTGATGCGCCGGCTGGCCCCGGTCGCCCGCCCGCTCTTCCTGGCCAACCACGCGGCCATGATGCGCGGCGGCCACCGGGGGCTCCAGCGCCTGCTGACCGGGCCCGGGCCGCTCTGACCGCTCGTCAGCCGTTCTGCTGGGAGCGCGCCTTGAACGCGGCCTTCCGGGCTTCCTTGGCCACCGTACGGTTCAGGTGCAGCTCGCCGATCGCCTCCAGCACGTCTGCCGTGTACGGGTGCCGGACGCGCCACAGCTCGCCGAAGTAGCTGGCCGGGTTGTCGGTCACCGGCAGCTCGGCGATCAGCCGGTGCAGCACCTCCGCCTCGCCCTCGCTGGTCAGCAGCTGAGCCGCGAAGCCGTCCACCATCGTCCACAGCACCATGCCGCGCTCCGGTGCCGTCACCTCCTGGCCCTGCCCGCGCAGCCAGGCCCGGACCGCCCCGCCCAGCTCCGGGTCGTCCAGCACCTCGACCGCGGCCGGCCGGGCCGCCTCGCCGATCGTCTCCAGCGCCTGCACGCTGAGCAGCCGCCGGACCGGGCTGTACGGGTCGGTGCCCCGGGAGGCCGCCAGCAGCTCCCGCGCGGCGGTCTCCGGGTCACGTCCGGCCAGCCAGACCAGCATCTCGCGCTCGGGCAGCACGTTCGCGGTCTCGGAGATCGCACGCAGCAGGGCCTCGGCGTCGCCCTGCGCCAACTCGCCCACCAGCGGGGCGTCGTAGCCCTCCTCGAGCAGCCACTGCCGGACCCCGTACTGGCCGAGCGGGGTCAGCCGGACCATCCCGAAGCGGGCCGACTCCTCGTCGCTGAGCTCGCCCTCGCCGACCGGGGAGTCCTCCTCTTCGAACAGCTCGGGGTCGATCGGCTGGTACTCCAGCAGACCCATCTCCGCCAGGTCAGCCAGCATCGGATCCAGAGCGATCATCAGATCGGTGATGTCGCCGAGCAGTTCCTCGTCCGGCTCCTCGCCCTCCGGCACCACCAGCAGCGCGGCCAGCACGCCCAGCGGCACGGTCTCCTCGCCCGGCTCGGCGAAGGCGGTGGTCTCGTAGAGCACCTGGAGCGCCTCGTCCAGCAGCTCGGCCGCCGCCTTGCGGGACTCCTCCACCGCCGCGAGCCGCTCCTCGTCGTCCTCCTCGGCCTCGGCCTCCTCGTCCGCCAGGTCCAGCGAGTCCGCCTCGGTGGCCAGCTCCCGGACGATCCCGGCGGCGGTCAGCCAGAGCTCCAGGACGGTCTCCTCGTCGCCCGCCTCGGCCGGCTCCAGGTCCGGGCCCGGGATCGCCACGTGCTCGCCCGCCTCGGTGGTACCGATCTCCACCAGGTCCAGGTCGCAGGCCAGCGACCAGGACCGCATCGCCTCGACCTCGGCCTCCTCGCCCGTCCCGAGACCGAGCAGCTCGGCGGCCGGCGCCCGGTCCTCGCCGACCAGGTCGCCGAACTCGTCCACCGGGCGGTGCGGTGCGGCCCAGCGGGCCAGCTTCAGCGCCTGCGCGATCAGCGGCACCGCGAGCGCGGCCTCGGCCAGCTCCCGCTCGGAGGGCAGCTGGATCGGGGGCACCAGCACCGCCGCGTCGTCCTCGTCCTCGTCCTGCCCGTGTGCGGCGAACGCGCCGTACAGGTCGGCCAGGTCGTAGTCGGCGGGCAGCAGGCGCTCCGTGGCCGCCTGGTCCGACGGGTTGTCAGGGGTGCTGCTGCTGCGTCCGGACATCGTTACTAGGTCTCCCCGGTTGTGGCGGTGGTCACTGCCCGACGAGCCGGATGGGTAACGGCCCGTCGGCTCAGCGTATCCGCAGCAGCCCCGGCATGCCGGAGCCGCACGCCGAGCCGCCCGGACACCACCTCGCCGGGGGACCGCCGGGACCTGACGACGTGGCAGAGATGACACTCAGGACCGGCCTGGCGCGCTCCCCGCGCCACGTATCCTGCATCAGGCGCGGTGCACAACCCTCGTACCGGCCGACGGGCAACGAAGCCCACCCCCCTCACCCCCGCCCCACCAGGGCTTCGCACGTCCGGCCACCACCCATGGGCCCGGGCCGGTCCCGGTGGTGCCCGGCCACAGGAGATCCCTGACATGGCGGACCTCTCCCCCGCCGGCGCCCGACTGTCCACCGCACAGTTCGAAGGACGCCGACTCTCGGAGGCCCTGCTCCCCCTGGAGCTCGCACCACGCACGCAGCTCCAGCTCGCCGCGATCAGCCGCTGGAACGCGCTGCGCGGCATCCGGGTCGGCCTGGTGGCCGCCGCCCTGCTGTTCCTGCTGATCGGCGCCAACCTGGCCACCCCGATCTACCCGGTGCTCCAGCGGCAGCTCGGCCTGACCGCGCTCGACACCACCGTCCTCTTCACCGTGTACGTCTTCGCCCTGGTCCCGGTGCTGGCCGCGGTCGGCCACTGGTCCGACCACCTCGGCCGGCGCGCGATGATCCTGCCCGCCGTGGCCCTGGCGGCCGGCGGCGACGTACTGTTCGCCACCGCAGGCAGCTTCTGGCAGCTGGCCCTCGGCCGGGCCGTCCAGGGCATCGCGGTCGGCTTCGCCACCGGCGCCGCCGGAGCCGCGCTCGGTGACCTGCTGCCCGACCACCCGACGCTGGCCGCCAAGCTCACCCTGGCCTGCTCGGCCGGTGGCGTGGCGCTGGGCCCGGTGGTCGGCGCCACCCTCTCCTCCGGCGAGCACCCGCTGCTGACGCCCTTCCTGCTGCACGCCATCGCGCTGCTGGCGCTCTGCGTCCCGCTCGCCCTGGTGCACCCCCGGATGCCCGGACGCCGACGTGCGCCCGCCGCACCGCCGCGCATCACCACCCCCGCCCACCTGCGCCCGCAGCGCCTGCGGCTGCCGCGCACCGGCCGCCGCGAGTTCCTGCTCGCCTCCGGCGCGGGCTTCGTCTCGTACGCGGTCTTCGGGGTCTACCTCAGCCTGGCCCCGGCCTTCTCCGCCAAGCTGCTGGACACCACCTCCTCGCTGACCGGCGCGGTGGTCGCCGCCCTGCTGCTCGGCTCCTCCGCCACCGCCCAGCTGCTGGTGCCGCCGACCGCCGACCGCGTGGTGGTCGCCCTCGGCATGGCCGGCCTGGCCGCCGGGCTGGCCCTGGTGGTCACCGCCCTCTACACCGGCACCCCGGCCCTGCTCTTCCTGGGCAGCGTGCTCGGCGGCTGCTGCCAGGGCGTGGCCTTCCGCTCGCTCTTCACCACCGCCGTCGCCGCGATGAACCCGGAGCGACGCGGCAGCGAGCTCTCCACCCTCTGGGTGATCGTCTACCTCGGCTCCTCCCTCCCGATCGTCGCCGTCGGCGCCCTGACCCAGCGCTACGGCCTGCTCCCGGCCGTCAGCGGCTTCGTCTGCGTCGCGGCGCTGGCCTGCCTCGGCCTGGCGGGCGTGGTGCTCCGCAAGACCAGGTAGGGCATACGGCAAGGGCCCGGCACTCCGTGGTGGAGCTGATCAGACGTTGAAGCCGAGCGCGCGGAGCTGGTCGCGGCCGTCGTCGGTGATCTTGTCCGGGCCCCACGGCGGCATCCAGACCCAGTTGATCCGGAGATCCTGGACCAGGCCGTCGGTGGCGGTCTTCGCCTGGTCCTCGATCACGTCGGTGAGCGGGCAGGCCGCCGAGGTGAGGGTCATGTCGATGGTGGCCACGTCGGACTCGTCGATGTGGATGCCGTAGATCAGGCCCAGGTTGACGACGTCGATGCCCAGCTCGGGGTCGACGACGTCCATCAGGGCCTCGGTCAGGTCCTCGACGGAGACGGTGCCGGCCGTGGTGCCGACGATCACGGTCGGGCCCTCGGTCGAGGGCGCCGCCGCCTCGGCCGGCGTGCCGGTCTCGGTGTCGCTCATGAGTGCTTCCTTAAAGGTCGTCAGACGGCGGGGTGTTCGGCGAGCGCCTTTGCGGTGGCGTCCTTCCAGGCCATCCAGCTCAGCAGCGCGCACTTGACCCGGGCCGGGAACTTGGAGACACCGGCGAACGCGACCGCGTCCTCCAGCACGTCCTCGTCGCCGACGCCCTTGCCCTTGCTCTGCATGAGCTCCAGGAAGGCCTCCTGGATCGCCTGCGCCTCGCCCACGGACTTGCCGACCACCAGGTCGTTCAGCACCGAGGCGCTGGCCTGGCTGATCGAGCAGCCCTGGGACTCGTACGAGACGTCGGCGATGACCGCGCCGTCGAGCCGCACCCGCAGGGTGATCTCGTCACCGCAGGTCGGGTTGACGTGGTGCACCTCGGCGTCGCCGTCCCGCAGCCCCTTGCCGTGGGGGTTCTTGTAGTGCTCCAGGATGATCTCCTGGTACATCGAGTCGAGCTTCATTCCGCGCTCACCCCTCAGCCGAAGAAGTTCCGGACGTGGTGCAGGCCGTCGATCAGTGCGTCGACATCGGCCGGCGTCGAGTACAGGTAGAACGACGCCCTGGTGGTCGCCGGAATTCCGTACCTCAGGCAGACCGGCCGCGCGCAGTGGTGGCCGACCCGGACCGCGATGCCCTGCTCGTCGAGCACCTGGCCGACGTCGTGCGGGTGGATGTCGCCGAGCACGAACGAGATCGCCGCGCCCCGGT
Organism: Kitasatospora sp. Root107; assembly: GCF_001424875.1. Classification (GTDB taxonomy): domain Bacteria; phylum Actinomycetota; class Actinomycetes; order Streptomycetales; family Streptomycetaceae; genus Kitasatospora. The sequence goes on from NZ_LMCT01000073.1 coordinate 168,864, forward strand.
CGACAGCCGTGCGCGGGCCGATGATCCGCAGGTCGGGGACCTCGAGCAGCCGCCGCACCGCGTACTCGGTGAGGGTGTGCTCGTGCGCGGCGATCCGGTCCATGCCGATGGCCGACAGGTAGTCGATGGCCGCACCGAGCCCGACCGCCTGGGCGATCGGCGGGGTGCCCGCCTCGAACTTGTGCGGCGCCGGGGCGTAGGTCGAGGCGCCCATGGTGACGGTCTCGATCATCTCGCCGCCGCCGAGGAACGGCGGGAGGTCCTCCAGCAGCTCCTGACGGCCCCACAGCACACCGATGCCCGTCGGGCCCAGCATCTTGTGGCCGGTGAAGGCGACGAAGTCGGCGCCCAGCTCCTGCACGTCCAGCACCATGTGCGGGACGGCCTGCGAGGCGTCGATCAGCACCAGCGCGCCGACGTCCTGGGCGCGCCGGACGATGGCCTCGACCGGGTTGACCGTGCCCATCAGGTTGGAGACCAGCGTGAAGGAGACGATCTTCGTCTTCTCGGTGATCAGCTCGTTGATGTTCGACAGGTCGAGCCGGCCCTCGTCGGTCAGGCCGAACCACTTCAGCTTCGCGCCGGTGCGCTGCGAGAGCAGCTGCCACGGCACGATGTTGGAGTGGTGCTCCATCTCGGTGATGACCACCTCGGCGTCGGCGTCGACGCGGTACGGCTCGTCGGCCCAACCCAGCATGTTGGCAACGAGGTTGAGCGACTCCGAGGCGTTCTTGGTGAAGATCACCTCGTCCCGGCTCGGCGCGTTGATGAACGCCGCGACCTTGTCGCGGGCGCCCTCGTACAGCGCCGTGGCCTCTTCGGCCAGCACGTGCACGCCGCGGTGCACGTTGGCGTTGTGCCGCTCGTAGTAGCCGTTCAGCGCGTCGAGCACCTGCTGGGGCTTCTGCGAGGTCGCCGCGTTGTCCAGGTAGACCAGGGGCTTGTCGTCGTGCAGCACGCGCTGCAGGATCGGGAAGTCCTTGCGGATCGTCTCGCCGAACTCCTGTGCCTCGGCCAGCAGACCGGCGAGCGCCGAGTCGGGATGTGTTGTCACTCGGAAGCGCCACCCTTCACATAGGCCGCGTAGCCCTCGTTCTCCAGCTTGTCGGCGAGCTCGGCGCCACCGGACTCGACGATCCGGCCGGCCGAGAAGACGTGCACGAAGTCGGGCTTGATGTACTTCAGGATCCGGGTGTAGTGGGTCACCAGCAGGGTGCCCACCTCGCCGGAGGAGGCGACCCGGTTGATGCCCTCGGAGACCTGACGGAGCGCGTCGACGTCGAGGCCGGAGTCGGTCTCGTCGAGGATCGCGATCTTCGGCTTGAGCAGCTCCAGCTGGAGGATCTCGTGGCGCTTCTTCTCGCCGCCGGAGAAGCCCTCGTTCACGTTGCGCTCGGCGAAGGCCGGGTCCATCTGGAGGGTCGACATCGCCTCCTTGACCTCCTTGACCCAGGTCCGCAGCTTGGGGGCCTCGCCGCGGATGGCGGTGGCGGCGGTGCGCAGGAAGTTGGAGACCGAGACGCCGGGGACCTCGACCGGGTACTGCATGGCCAGGAAGACGCCGGCCCGGGCGCGCTCGTCGACGGTCATCTCCAGCACGTTCTCGCCGTCCAGCAGCACCGAGCCGCTGGTGACGGTGTACTTCGGGTGCCCGGCCAGGGTGTACGCCAGGGTGGACTTGCCGGAGCCGTTCGGGCCCATGATGGCGTGGGTCTCACCCTGCTTGACCGTCAGGTCGACGCCCTTGAGGATCTCGCGGGGACCGCTCTCGGTCTCGACGGAGACGTGCAGGTCACGGATTTCAAGCGTTGCCATATGTACTCAGGACTCCTGGTTGACGGAGACGAGCACATCGTCCCCTTCGATCTTTACGGGGTAGACGGGGACCGGCCTGGTCGCGGGCAGGCCCGAGGGCTTGCCGCTGCGCAGGTCGAAGCTGGAGCCGTGCAGCCAGCACTCGATCGCGCAGTCCTCGACCTCGCCCTCCGAGAGCGAGACGTTCGCGTGCGAGCAGATGTCGTTGATCGCGAACACCTCGCCCTCGGTGCGGACGATCGAGACCGGTACGCCGTTCAGCTCGACTCGCTTGGGGGTGTCCTCCGCCAAGTCGGCCAGCGAGCAGGCTCGGAGAAAGGTCATCGGGTCAGACCGTCGCTTCCAGCTCGGCCTCGATCTTCTCCATGAGCTGGTCCTGGATCTCGGCGACGCCGATCTGCTGGACCAGCTCGGCGAAGAAGCCGCGGACCACCAGACGGCGGGCGTCGTCGGCCGGGATGCCACGGGACTGCAGGTAGAAGAGCTGCTCGTCGTCGAAGCGGCCGGTCGCGGAGGCGTGGCCCGCACCGACGATCTCGCCGGTCTCGATCTCCAGGTTCGGGATCGAGTCGACCCGGGCGCCGTCGGTGAGCACCAGGTTGCGGTTGTGCTCGTAGGTGTCGGTGCCCTCGGCGGTGGCGCGGATCAGCACGTCGCCGACCCAGACCGCGTGCGCGTCCTTGCCCTGCAGGGCGCCCTTGTAGACCACGTTCGACCGGCAGTGCGGGGTGTCGTGGTCGATCACCAGGCGGTGCTCCAGGTGCTGGCCGGCGTCGGCGAAGTACAGGCCGTACAGCACGGCCTCGCCGCCGGGGCCCGCGTAGTTGACCCGCGGGTGCAGCCGGACCAGGTCGCCGCCGAAGGTGACCACGACGGACTTGAGCGAGGCATCCCGGCCGATCAGCGCGGTCTGCTGGGCGGCGTGCACCGCGTCCCGGTCCCAGTCCTGGATCGAGACGAAGGTGAGCTTGGCGCCGTCGCCGAGCACCAGCTCGACGTTGGCGGCGCGGACGCCGGTGCCGGTGTGGTTGAGCACCACGACCGCCTCCGCGAACGGCTTGACCTCGATCAGCACGTGGGCGAAGGCGACGCCGCCCTCGCCGTGCACGTCGATCTTCACCGGCTCGGTGAGCACGGCGTCCTGGGGCACCGTGACGACCAGCGCCTGGGTGAAGGCGCTGTACGCCTGCGCGGCGACCCGGTCGACCGGCTTGCCGGCCTTGCCGAGCCGGGCGTCGTCGCGGCCGACGGTCTCGGCGGTGACGCCCTCGGGCAGCACGAACTCGACCTTGTCGGTACCCGACGCGCCGTCGGCCGCGGTGCCGTCGTGCAGGCCGAGGAGACGGTGCATCGGCGTGAACCGCCAGTCCTCCTCGCGGCCGTTCGGCACCGGGAAGTCGGTCACGTCGTACGAGGGCTTGACCGCGACGCGGGCGTCGATCGGCTGCTGCACGGTGGCCCGGCCGGTACCGGGACCGGCCAGCTGCGCACCGGCGCCGGCGGTGCCGACCTCGATCGAACCGGCGGTCGTGGAGCCGGTGGTGTTCTGAACGTCAGCCATAGCTGTCGTAGTGCTCTCTTTCTGGAAAACGGACTGGACCACGAGCGGCTGGCGTCAGCCGACCGAGCCCTCCATCTGCAGCTCGATCAGCCGGTTGAGCTCCAGCGCGTACTCCATCGGCAGCTCACGCGCGATCGGCTCGACGAAGCCACGGACGATCATCGCCATCGCCTCGAACTCGGTCATGCCACGGCTCATCAGGTAGAAGAGCTGGTCCTCGCTGACCTTGGAGACGGTGGCCTCGTGACCCATCGACACGTCGTCCTCGCGGACGTCCACGTACGGGTACGTGTCCGAGCGGGAGATGGTGTCGACCAGCAGCGCGTCACAGAGCACGTTGGACTTGGCGCCCTTGGAGCCCTCGCCGATCTCGATCAGACCGCGGTACGACGTCCGGCCGCCGCCGCGCGCCACCGACTTGGAGACGATGTTGGAGGAGGTGTTCGGCGCCATGTGCACCATCTTGGCGCCGGCGTCCTGGTGCTGGCCCTCGCCCGCGAAGGCGATCGACAGGGTCTCGCCCTTGGCGTGCTCGCCCATCAGGTAGACGGCCGGGTACTTCATGGTGACCTTGGAGCCGATGTTGCCGTCGACCCACTCCATGGTCGCGCCCTCGTACGCCACGGCGCGCTTGGTGACCAGGTTGTAGACGTTGTTCGACCAGTTCTGGATGGTCGTGTAGCGGCAACGACCACCCTTCTTGACGATGATCTCGACCACGGCGCTGTGCAGCGAGTCCGAGGAGTAGATCGGAGCGGTGCAGCCCTCGACGTAGTGGACGTAGGCGTCCTCGTCGACGATGATCAGCGTCCGCTCGAACTGGCCCATGTTCTCGGTGTTGATCCGGAAGTAGGCCTGCAGCGGGATCTCGACGTGCACGCCCTTCGGCACGTAGATGAACGAGCCGCCGGACCAGACCGCCGTGTTCAGCGCGGCGAACTTGTTGTCACCGGTCGGGATGACGGTGCCGAAGTACTCCTTGAAGAGCTCCGGGTGCTCCTTGAGCGCCGTGTCGGTGTCCATGAAGATCACGCCCTGAGCCTCGAGCTCTTCGTTGATCTGGTGGTACACCACCTCGGACTCGTACTGCGCGGCGACACCGGCGACCAGGCGCTGCTTCTCCGCCTCCGGGATGCCGAGCTTGTCGTACGTCGCCTTGATGTCGGCGGGCAGGTCCTCCCAGGACTCGGCCTGCTTCTCGGTGGAGCGGACGAAGTACTTGATGTTGTCGAAGTCGATGCCGGTGAGGTCCGAGCCCCAGGTCGGCATGGGCTTCTTGCCGAACAGCTTCAGGCCCTTGAGGCGGAGGTTGAGCATCCACTCGGTCTCGGACTTCTTCGCCGAGATGTCGCGGACGACCTCCTCGCTCAACCCGCGCTTTGCGGTGGCACCGGCGGCGTCCGGGTCGGACCAGCCGTACTCGTAGGTGCCCAGACCATCGAGCTCGGGGTGCGAAACGGTGTCAGTCATGCGAGGTTCCTCCGCGCGGACGCAGGTTCGGATGGAGTAGACGTACCGGCAGTCGGCACTGCACCGGGCAGCGGGCGGACGCCTGCTGACGATGCGGCACCGGGTGCCGGCACATAGGTGGTGCAGACCCCGTCGCCGTGGGCGATGGTGGCCAGCCTTTGCACATGGGTGCCCAGGAGCTGGGAGAAGACCTCGGTCTCCGCCTCGCAGAGCTGCGGGAACTGCTCGGCGATGTGCGCGACCGGGCAGTGGTGCTGACAGAGCTGGGCGCCGACCGGGGCCGCCGGAGAGGCTCCCGAGGGCACTCGCCGCACCGTGGCAGCGTACCCGTCGGCACTCAGCGCCTGCGCGAGTGCCTCGGTCCTGGACTCCGCCCCGGCCTGCTCCAGCGCGTCGCGGTAGCGGTCGCCCTGGCGCCCGAACCGGGCCCGGGCGAAGGCAGTGACCGCCTCCTCGCCCGCCTTGCCGCCGCCGACCGCCTCGGAGATCCAGCGCAGCGCGTCGGCCGCGAGCTGGTCGTAGGCCTGGTAGAAGGCGTCCCGGCCGGACTCGGTGAGCGCGAAGACCTTGGCCGGGCGGCCCCGGCCGCGGCTGCCGTAGACCCGCTGTTCGCGGGCGTCGACCAGGCCGGCGGCGGCCAGACCGTCCAGGTGCCGGCGGACGGCGGCGGAGGTCAGGCCCAGCCGGGTGGCCAGGTCTGCGGCGGAGGAGGGGCCGTGGTCGAGGATCGACCGGGCGACCCTGTCCCGGGTGGCGCGGTGGCCGTCCCCCTCGGCTGCGGGCAGCACAGAACCGGGGGCCGACTCGGCCTCCGGCAGCTGGGCATACTCGCGCATGTTTTTCACAACACGATTGTTGCGTAATTCATTCCGTTGCGACAACCCGTGATCCACGACGCATCGGTGGCGTCAATCACGCAGGCAAGGCTTACCTCACTTCTCGCCTGACCTGCGCAAACGATCAACCTGGCCCACGGCAGGGGTGGTAGGGGTCGCCTCATAGACTCCGGGGCATGCATAGCGAACCTGCGGTCGAGGTGACCGGCCTGGTGAAGCGGTACGGGCCGAAGACGGCGGTGGACGGGCTGGACCTGACCATCGCGCGCGGCACCGTGACCGCCGTGCTCGGGCCGAACGGCGCCGGGAAGACCACCACGATCGAGACCTGCGAGGGCTTCCGCCGCCCCGACGCGGGGACGGTCCGGGTGCTCGGCCTCGACCCGGTCGCCGACGCCGCCGCGCTCCGGCCCCGGGTCGGCGTGATGCTCCAGTCCGGCGGCGTCTACCCGGGTGCCCGCGCGGTCGAGATGCTCCGGCACACCGCCAAGCTGCACGCCCACCCGCTGGACGTGGACGCCCTGGTCGAACGGCTCGGCCTCGGCTCCTGCGGCCGGACCGCCTACCGGCGGCTCTCCGGCGGCCAGCAGCAGCGGCTGGCCCTGGCGATGGCTGTGGTCGGCCGGCCCGAGCTGGTCTTCCTGGACGAGCCCACCGCCGGGCTCGACCCGCAGGCCCGCCGGGCCACCTGGGAGCTGGTCCGCGACCTGCGCCGGGACGGCGTCACCGTGGTGCTGACCACCCATCACCTGGACGAGGCCGAGCAACTGGCCGACCGGGTGGCGATCGTGGACGGCGGAAAGGTGATCGCCGGGGGCAGCGTCGAGGAGCTCTGCCGGGGCGGCTCGGAGAGCAGCCTGCACTTCGACGGCCCGGCCGGGCTCGACCTCGGCTCGCTGCACAAGGTGCTGCCGGACGGAGCCGCCGCCACCGAGCCGAGCCCCGGCTCGTACCGGGTCGAGGCGCCACTCGGGCCGGAGCTGCTGGCCACCGTCACCGCCTGGTGCGCCTCGGTCGGGGTGATGCCCGAACGCCTGACGGTGCGTCGGCGCAGCCTCGAAGACGTCTTCCTCGAACTGACCGGCCGGGAGCTCCGATGACCACGTACGAACCCAGGCCCGGCGCCGCGCCGGTCGGCCGGATGCTGCTGGCGCAGACCGCGTTCGAGACCAGGATGCTGCTGCGCAACGGGGAGCAGCTGCTGCTCACCGTGGTGATCCCGACCGTGCTGCTGGTGCTGTTCAGCGCCGTGGACGTGGTCGACGTGACGGGGCCCGGCAAGCGGGTCGACTTCCTGGCGCCGGGGCTGCTGGCGCTGGCGGTGATGTCCACCGCGTTCACCGGGCAGGCGATCGCCACCGGCTTCGAGCGGCGGTACGGCGTGCTCAAGCGGCTCGGCGCCTCGCCGCTGCCGCGCTGGGCGCTGCTGACCGCGAAGACCGGCTGCGTGCTGGTCACCGAGCTGCTCCAGGTGACGCTGCTCGCGGTGATCGCGCTCGGCCTGGGCTGGTCGCCGCAGGGCAGCCCGCTCGCGGTGGCGGCGCTGCTGGTGCTGGGCACGGCCGCGTTCTCCGGCCTCGGGCTGCTGATGGCGGGCACGCTCAAGGCGGAGGCCACGCTGGCCGCCGCCAACCTGGTCTTCGTCCTGCTGCTGCTGGCGGGCGGCGTGGTCGTGCCGCTGTCGAAGTTCCCGGCGGCGGTCCAGCCGGTGCTGGAGCTGCTGCCGATCAGTGCGCTCTCGGACGGGCTGCGGGACGTCCTGCAGAACGGCGCCGGGATGCCCTGGGCGGACCTGGGCATCCTCGGCGCCTGGGCAGCGGTCGGTCTGGGCCTGGCGGCCCGGTTCTTCCGCTGGGAGTGACTACTGGCTAGCGCGAGCGGCGGCGGACGGCCACCGCGATGCCGACACCGGCGCCGAGCACCAGCACACCACCGATGGTCAGCGGCAGCAGGCCGCTGACACCGGTGAAGGCCAGGCCGCCGCCACCGTTACCGGGGGCCGACGCGCTCGGGGCGGGCGTGCCGGGCACCGCGACGGACGGGCCGGCGCTGCCGCCCGGGGTCGGCGTACCACTCGGGGTGGGCTTGCCGCTGGTGCTCGCGGACGGGGTGCCGGACGGCGTGCCGCTGGTGCTCGGCGCCGGAGTGGTCGGCGGGGTGGTCACCACCACGGTGGTAGCCGGCAGGCAGCCGGTGAACGGGTAGTGGTGGGTCTCCGCGCCGCCCTTGCCGGTCAGCGACTTGGCGATCACCGAGCCGTTCACCGGGCCGCCGCTGCCGAGGTCGAAGGCGGCGTTCGGGGCGAGCACGCTGCCCGGCCAGGCGTTGCCGCTCTTCTTGGTCACCTTGGTGGCGTTCGGGAAGTTCCACAGCAGCTTGGCCCGGATCTGGCCACCGGCCGCGCTCTGCTGCTTGTCGTCGTTCACGTACGTCTTGGCGGCCTCGTCCCAGAGGAAGAAGCCGGTGGTACCGGCCTGGTCCTGGTCGTAGGAGTCTTCCACCGAGCTGATCACCGTCACGGAGCCGACCGGCACCTTGAGGTAGAACTCCTTGGCCCCGGTGAGCACGTGCTTCGGGAGGACGAAGCTGTTCAGCGTCGCGTCCGTACCGGTCAGGGTGAGCTTGGTGCCGTCCAGGGTCATCGTCCCCGCACCGGGCTTGACCAGCTCGGCGGAGAGTGACCGCAGCTTGGCGAACTCCGCCGTGAAGTCGATCGGGGACGGGCCCTGGACGACCTTGCCCGCGTGCGCCTCGGCCTTGCCGGTGAGCTTGCCGGCGTAGACGCCGTCGCCCTTCATCACCTGGACGTTGCCGGTCAGGTTGCCGCCGACCACCAGGGCGTTGCCGCCCGGGAGCTTGGCGACCTGGTCGGCCGTCAGCTCGTTGCCGACCGAGAAACCGCCGGTGAAGTCGGCGTTGCCGCCGATCGCGACCGCGCCCTCGGCGTCGGGGGTGTGGGTGTCGTCCCCTTCGACGAACTCGCCGTAGAGGTTGGCCACCCCGAAGGTGCGGCAGTTCTCGGCAGCCGGGGTCGCGAGGGCCGTCGGGGCGACCAGGGCGCCGAGAGCGAGGGAGCCACCGAGCGCGAGCGCGGCGGCGGGTACGGATATGCGCATGTGCAGGATCTCCGCTGTAGGTGCGGCCCAACAGGTATGGGTCAGGGCGCACTCTGTCGAGCAGGACGGGCATTGGTCAAGACCAATGACCGTTCTGGCCGGTACGTCCCGTTCCGTTCGGGATACGCGCAGTGCTTGGCAACGGTGTACGTAATTTCGATCCGATTACAAGCTTGCGCCAGACCAACACAGAACGGACATTGACTCCGAATCAGGTCGTCCGGGTCGACTACGGTCTCCCGAGCAGGCTCCTGCCGCGACTGTCCCGCCACCAGCGCCCCCGGCAGTCCGTCCTGCTCCAGTCCTCGATCACCGCACTGACCGGCGAGGTCTCGGCCCCCGTAGTGGAGGTGTGACGTGTCCTCGTTCCCGCAGCACATCGAGACCATGCAACTGCGCGTCCCGCTGCCCCGGCAGCCGGAGCCGCAACTCGAGCCCGAGCTGCTCGCGACCGATCCGCCGCCCGCCCCCAAGCCCCGCTCGGGCGGCCGGGACCGCTACCTGGACCTGCTGCGCGCGCTGGCGCTGCTCCGGGTGGTGATCTACCACAACTTCGGTTGGGCCTGGCTGCCGCTGGTCTTCCCCTCGATGGGCGTGATGTTCGCGCTGGCCGGCTCGCTGATGGCCCGTTCGCTGAGCCGCCCCGCACTCACCGTGATCCGCGGCCGACTGCGCCGGCTGCTGCCGCCGCTCTGGCTGTTCGGCATCATCACGATCGGCCTGAGCCTGCTGGACGGCTGGGGCCCGAACGCCGAGGGGCACCCCAACTGGTGGTGGGGCAAGCTGGCGTTCTGGATCCTGCCGCTGAGCACCCCGCCGTTCGCCGAGGTCTCCCTGTCCGGCTTCGGCGGCCTGCTGGAGCACGGCTGGGCCGTGCAGGTCGGGGTGCCGCTCTGGTACCTGCGGGCCTACCTCTGGTACGTGCTGCTCTCGCCGCTGATGCTGAAGGCACTGCGCCGCTTCCCGGTGGTCACCATCTTCACCCCGCTGGCGCTGGCGCTCTGCTCCGGCTTCCTACCGGAGGGCGGCGGCCGGATCTGGGAGACCTTCTCGGACTTCACCACCTTCGGCTCCTGCTGGGTGCTCGGCATGGCCCACCAGGAGGGCCTGCTGCGCAAGCTGCCGCAGTACGTCGCGCCCTCGATCGCCCCCCTGGTGATGCTGGCCGGCTACTGGTGGCTGACCAGCCGTCCGGTGCTCGACCCGACCGCGGTCGGCGACCTGGAGAACGTGCCGATCGCGCAGGCCGTCTGGTCCTTCGGCTTCGTCCTGCTGCTGCTCCACCTGAGCCCGTCGTGGCAGGACTGGCCAGGCCCGCTGCAACGCTGGAACGGCCTGATCAGCCTGCTCAACGCCCGGGCGGTGAGTGTCTACCTCTGGCACACCCTGGCCCTGGTGATCTCGATTCCGATCATCGACCTGGCCTGGCGCAGCGACTGGGCAGCCGACCACCTGGCCTGGCTGCTGCGCACCCGCTACCCCCCGCTGCTGGTCGCACTGCCACTGATCGCGCTGTTCGTGCTGGCCTTCGGCTGGATCGAGGACCTCGCCGCCGGCCGCCCACCCCGCCTCTTCCCCTGGCCGCGCCGGATCAAGGGCCGCCGCCGCGCCGCCTAGAGCGGCAGCGGAGGGGGCGCGCATTGATCATCTGTAAGGCGAATTACAGTGATTCCCGTGCATACCCCCTCCTCCCTCCTCGCCGCCCGCTGGCAGCCGACCGCCGTGACCGTCCGGCGGGCCGCGCTCGCCGCCCTGGTGATGAGCGTGGTCATCGTGGTCACCGGCGGCGCCGTCCGGCTGACCGCCTCCGGCCTCGGCTGCTCGACCTGGCCGCGCTGCACTCCCGAGAGCCTGACGCCGACCCCCGAGATGGGCATCAACGGCATCATCGAGTTCACCAACCGGATGCTGACGTACGTGCTCTGCGCGGCGGTCGCCTGGGTCACCCTGGCCGCCCGCTGCCACCGCCCGTGGCGACGGAGCATCACCAAGCTGGGCTGGGCACAGTTCTGGCTGGTGATGAGCAACGCCGTACTCGGCGGCATCACGGTGCTGACCGGCCTCAACCCGTACATCGTCGGCGCACACCTGATCGCCGCGATGGCCCTGGTCTGGGTCGCCCTGCTGACCTGGGAGCGGACCAAGGAGGGTGACGGCGCGCCGGAACCGCTGGTCACCCGGCCGGTCGCCCGGTTCGCCGACGTGCTGGTGCTGGTGATCGGCCTGCTGGTGGTGGCGGGGACGCTGGTGACCGGCGCGGGTCACCATCCGGGCGCCTCCAAGGCGGACGGCAAGCCGGTCTACCGGATCCCGATCGACTACGACCGGCTGGCGCAGCTGCACACCGACCTGGCCTTCCTCTCCTTCGGCCTGGCCATCGCCGCGGTCTTCGTCCTCGCGGCGGTCAAGGCCCCGCCGGCCGCCCGGGCCCGGGCCAAGGAGCTGCTGATCGTGCTGCTCGCGCAGGGCCTGATCGGCTTCGTCCAGTACTTCACCGACGCCCCCGAGGTGCTGGTCGGCCTGCACATGCTGGGCGCCGCCCTGGTCTGGATCGCCGCCCTGCGCATCCCGCTGGCGCTGCGCAGCCGGGCCGGTCTGCCCGCGCCGGCAGCAGTCCCAGCGCAGGAGCTGCAGGACGCCTGACGAGCCAAGACAGAAGGCCCGGACCCGTCATCGGGTCCGGGCCTTCGACGTACCGTCAGCCGCCGATCTGGATACCGGCCATCCGCTTCCACTCGTACGAGCTGGTGCGCACCTTGAGCGCCAGCTCGCCCTCGAAGTCGTCGTGCAGCTTGAGCCCGGCCAGCTCGGCCGCTCGCTTGCCGACGGCGAAGGTCGGGGCGACCTGGTCGCCCCAGGAGCCGTCCGCCCCGACCAGCACGATCCGGGTGGCGGTACGGCCGACGTACTCGACCACACCCTCGGCGCTGCCGCCGTGCTGCTTGGCGAAGCTCTGGATGTTCTTGGCGATGCGCTTGGCGCGGCGCTCGGCGCGGGCGTCCGGCGCGGCGGCGGTGGTGGCGGTGTCTGCGCTGCTCATGTCCGGCATGCTACCGATCAGTAGTCGCACTGGCGACGGGAGCGGCGTGTGGAGCCCAACACACGGGCGGAGTACCTAGGCTGGGGGTGTGACCTTCGAAGGCTGGCCCGCCGAGGCCCTTGAGTTCTACGAGCAGCTGGAGACCGACAACTCCCGGGTCTTCTGGCAAGCCCACAAAGCGCGGTACGAGCACGACGTCCGGGACCCGATGGCGGCCCTGCTGGAGGCCCTGGAGCCGGAGTTCGGGCCCGGGAAGATCTTCCGGCCGAACCGCGACGTCCGGTTCAGCGCCGACAAGTCGCCGTACAAGACGCACATCGGCGGCTACCTGGAGGGCGGCGGCTACATCCAGCTCTCCGCCGACGGACTGGCCTGCGGCAACGGCATGTACCAGCTGGCCACCGACCAACTCGCCCGCTACCGCGCCGCGGTGGCCGAGGACGTCAGCGGCGCCGAGCTGCAGCGGGTGATCGCCGCGGTCGAGGCCGCCGGGCCCAAGGTGCACGGCCGGGACGCGCTGAAGACCGCCCCGCGCGGCTTCGCCAAGGACCACCCGAGGATCGAACTGCTGCGCAACAAGGGCCTGGTGGCCTGGCAGGAGTGGGAGCCCGCCGCCTGGCTGGGCACCCCGCAGGCGCTCGACCGGGTCGTGGGGTTCCTCCGCGCCTCGCAGCCGCTGCGAGCCTGGCTGGACGGACACGTCGGCCCGAGCGAGCTGCCCGGGAGATGAGAAAGGGGCCCCGAGGGGCCCCTTTTCCCGACGGTCCGTCAGGGGATGAACGGGTCCACCGCGATGACCACGAAGAGCAGGGTCAGATAGGTGATCGACCAGTGGAACAGCCGCATCTCCTTGAGCTTGGCTCCGGCCAGACCGGCCTTGGCGCGGGCGTGCAGGCCGTGCGCCTCCTTGAGCCAGAAGCCACCGAGCAGCACCGCCGAGACCGGGTACAGCCAGCTGGTGTGGGCCAGCGGCCAGAGCGCCAGCGAGACCAGCACCATCACCCAGGAGTACGCCACGATCTGCCGGGCCACCGCGAGGTTGCCCTTGAGCACCGGCAGCATCGGGACGCCGGCCCGGATGTAGTCGTCGCGCACCTTCATCGAGAGCGGCCAGTAGTGCGGCGGCGTCCAGAAGAAGATCACCAGGAAGAGCACCAGGGCCGACCAGGAGACCGAGTTCGTCACCGCGGCCCAGCCGACGAAGACCGGCATGCAGCCCGCGATGCCGCCCCAGACGATGTTCTGCGCCGTCCGCCGCTTCAGACCGAGCGTGTAGACGAAGACGTAGAAGAGCAGTGCGGTCAGCGCCAGACCGGCGGCCAGCGGGTTGACCAGCAGGCCGAGCCAGACGGTCGAGCCGATCGCCAGCGCGATGCCGAAGACCAGCGCCTCGCGCGGCGAGACCATGCCGGTCACCAGCGGGCGGCGCTCGGTGCGGGACATCACCGCGTCGATGTCGCGGTCGATGTACATGTTGAGCGCGTTGGCGCCACCGGCGGAGAGGTACCCGCCGATCACCACCCAGAGCACCAACAGCAGATCGGGCACCCCGCGCTGCGCCAGGAACATCACCGGGACGGTGGTGATCAGCAGCAGTTCGATGATCCGAGGCTTGGTCAGTGCGACGAACGCTCCGACACGGGCCCCGATCGGCCGGCGCGCGGGAGTTGTCCCCACCACCCCGGCAGGGCGGGATTCAACGGCGGTCACGGACACCCCAACTCACGATGAATCTTCACAGGCGTCCTCGGAACCAGAATGTGCCGATCCGTCCGCGCTGCGCGTACCACGCCACCTTAGACGCTCCATATACCGCGATCGGCCCCGGGGTCCTCCGGCGAGGCGGAACCGCACACCGGCGGGTGAACCACCGCAAATCGGCCCTTCCCCCGTCTTGCTCCGTGGACGCGCCGACCCGGCCGATCCGGGTGAGGGTAGGACGGGCGGCAGGTGACACGGTATTCGGGAATCCGAGCCGGAAAGTCCTGGTTGTCCCGCCACGCAGGGTGAAGGTCCGCCCGGGCGGTAGGCTCGCACAGAGAAGCGGGATCAACCCTCCGTGACCGGAACCAACGAGACGTCAGGCCCACAGCGACGTGGCTGACCCGGTCCCTCACGGGGTCACTCTTCATATATGGAAGGAGCCCTGAGACAGGGTGAGCACCACGCCGAACGTATTCGAGTGGACCGAGCTGGATCAGCGGACGGTCGACACGGCCCGGGTCCTGGCCATGGACGCGGTCCAGAAGGTCGGCAACGGACACCCGGGGACGGCCATGTCGCTGGCCCCCGCGGCGTACCTGATCTTCCAGCGCTTCCTGCGCCACGACCCCACGGACCCGGCCTGGGTGGGCCGCGACCGCTTCGTGCTCTCTCCCGGGCACACCTCGCTGACTCTCTACACCCAGCTGTACCTGTCCGGTTACGGACTGTCGCTGGACGACCTGAAGGCGTTCCGGGTCGCGGGCAGCCGCACCCCGGGCCACCCGGAGCACGGTCACACCGCCGGGGTCGAGACCACCACCGGCCCGCTCGGCCAGGGCATCGCCAACGCGGTGGGCATGGCGATGGCCGCCCGCTACGAGCGCGGCCTGTTCGACCCGGAGGCCGCCCCCGGCACCTCCCCGTTCGACCACACCATCTGGTCGATCGTCAGCGACGGCGACCTGGAGGAGGGCATCTCCGCCGAGGCGTCCTCGCTGGCGGGGCATCAGAAGCTCGGCAACCTGGTCGCGCTGTACGACGACAACCACATCTCGATCGAGGGCGACACCGACACCGCCTTCTCCGAGGACGTGCTGGCCCGCTACGAGGCGTACGGCTGGCACGTCCAGCGCGTCACCCCGAAGTCGGACGGCGACATCGACGTGCTGGCGCTGGCCGCGGCACTGGACGCGGCCAAGGCCGAGACCTCGCGCCCGTCCATGATCGCGATGCGCACCATCATCGCCTGGCCCGCCCCCGACGCGCAGAACACCGCGAAGGCGCACGGCTCGGCGCTCGGCGAGGCCGAGATCGCGGCCACCAAGAAGGTGCTGGGCTTCGACCCGCAGAAGACCTTCGAGGTCACCGACACGGTGATCAACCACGCCCGCGAGGTCGTGCAGCGTGGCAAGGCCACCCGGCACGAGTGGGAGAAGGGCTTCCACGCCTGGCGCGAGGCCAACCCGGGGCGGGCCGCCGAGTTCGACCGGATCAGCGCCGGTGAGCTGCCCGACGGCTGGGAGAAGGCCGTCCCGGTCTTCCCGGCCGGCAAGGAGGTCGCCACCCGCAAGGCGTCCGGCGACACCCTCAAGGCGCTCGGCGCGGTGATCCCGGAGCTGTGGGGCGGCTCGGCCGACCTCGCGGAGTCCAACCTCACCACGATCGACGAGGGCAGCTCCTTCCTGCCCGAGGGCAACCCGCTGAAGTCGGCCAACCCGTACGGGCGGACCATCCACTTCGGCATCCGCGAGCACGCCATGGGCTCGACCATGAACGGCATCGCGCTGCACGGGAAGACCCGCGTGTTCGGCGGCACCTTCCTGGTCTTCGCGGACTACATGCGCCCGGCCGTCCGACTGGCCGCGCTGATGAAGATCCCGGTCACCTACGTCTGGACGCACGACTCGATCGGTCTCGGCGAGGACGGCCCGACCCACCAGCCGGTCGAGCACCTGGCCTCGCTGCGCGCCATCCCGGGCCTGGCCATGGTCCGCCCGGCCGACGCCAACGAGACCGCGGTCGCCTGGCACACCATCCTGGAGCGGCAGACCAGCCACCCCGGCCCGGTCGGCCTGGCGCTCACCCGGCAGAACGTGCCGACCTGGGACCGCGAGGTCTTCGGCTCCGCCGAGGGCACCGCCAAGGGCGGCTACGTGCTGGCCGAGGCCTCCGACGCGGCGCCGAAGGTGATCCTGATCGCCACCGGCTCCGAGGTCCAGCTCGCGGTCACCGCGCGCGAGGAGCTGGAGGCCGACGGCATCCCGACCCGCGTCGTGTCGATGCCGTCCATCGAGTGGTTCAACGAGCAGGACCAGGCGTACCGGGACAGCGTGCTGCCCCCGAACGTCCGGGCCCGGGTCTCGGTCGAGGCCGGCATCGCGCAGGGCTGGCGTGAGCTGGTCGGCGACGCCGGTCGGATCATCAGCCTGGAGCACTTCGGTGCTTCGGCCGACTACAAGGTCCTCTTCCGCGAGTTCGGCCTGACCGCCGACGCGGTGGCCAACGCCGCCCGCGCCTCGCTGCGCACCGTCGAGGCCATCTCGCGCTAGTCGTACCCCGGGGGGTCGGGTGCCTTCGGGCGCCCGGCCCCGTCTGACTGTCCAACAGAACAAGAGGAAGTAGCACCATGACTGACGCACTGAAGCGCCTCAGCGACGAGGGCGTGGCGATCTGGCTGGACGACCTGAGCCGTGACCGGCTGAACTCCGGAAACCTGGCTGAGCTGGTGCAGAGCAAGCACGTGGTCGGTGTCACCACCAACCCGACCATCTTCCAGAAGGCGATCGGCGGCGGCAGCGCCGCGTACGACGTCCAGCTGCGCGACCTGGCGGTCCGCAAGGTCACCACCGACGAGGCGATCCGCATGATCACCACCTCGGACGTGCGGGACGCGGCCGACGTGCTGCGCCCGGTCTACGACGCCAGCAACGGCCGCGACGGCCGGGTCTCGATCGAGGTCGACCCCCGCCTGGCGCACCAGACCCCGGCGACCATCGCCGAGGCCAAGCAGCTGTGGTGGCTGGTGGACCGCCCGAACGTGCTGATCAAGATCCCCGCCACCAAGGCCGGCCTCCCCGCCATCGCCGAGGTGCTCGGCAAGGGGATCAGCGTCAACGTCACGCTGATCTTCTCGCTGGAGCGCTACCGCGCGGTGATGGACGCCTACCTGACGGGTCTCGAGACCGCCAAGGCGGCCGGCCTGGACCTGTCGCAGATCGAGTCGGTCGCCTCGTTCTTCGTGTCCCGGGTGGACACCGAGATCGACAAGCGCCTGGACAAGATCGGCGGCGAGGCGAAGAACCTTCGCTCCAAGGCCGCGCTGGCCAACGCCCGGCTCGCGTACCAGGCGTACGAGGAGGTCTTCTCGAGCGACCGCTGGTCGGTGCTGGAGGCCGCCGGTGCCAAGCCGCAGCGTCCGCTCTGGGCCTCCACCGGTGTCAAGGACCCGAACCTCCCGGACACCCTGTACGTCACCGAGCTGGTCGCCCCCGGCACCGTGAACACCATGCCCGAGGGCACCCTGGACGCCACCGGCGACCACGGCGTGATCACCGGCGACACCATCACCCCCAACTACGCCGACGCCAAGGCCGTGATGGACGCCATCGCCGCCGCGGGCGTGGACTACGACGACGTGGTCCAGGTCCTGGAGGACGAGGGCGTGGAGAAGTTCGAGCAGTCCTGGATCGAGCTGCTCGACACCGTCACCGCCTCGCTGGCCTCCTTCGCCGACGAGAACTGACACCTGCTCACAAGCACGTTCACGGAAGCGGAGCCCCAACAGTGAGCAACGAATACCCGGAGGTCGAGCAGGGCGATCCCCCGCTCGTGCCCTCCAATCCGCTACGTGACCCCGCAGACCGACGGCTCCCGCGCATCGCGGGGCCGTCGGGCCTGGTCATCTTCGGGGTCACCGGCGACCTGTCCCGCAAGAAGCTGATGCCCGCCATCTACGACCTGGCGAACCGGGGCCTGTTGCCGCCGGGCTTCTCGCTGGTCGGCTTCGCCCGCCGCGAGTGGGAGGACGAGGACTTCGCCAAGGAGGTCCACGACGCGGTCAAGCAGCACGCCAGGACCCCCTTCCGCGAGGAGGTCTGGCAGCAGCTGGCCAAGGGCATGCGGTTCGTCCAGGGCACCTTCGACGACGACGACGCCTTCGACACCCTGCGCAAGACCATCGAGGAGCTGGACCAGGCCCAGGGGACGGGCGGCAACTTCGCCTTCTACCTCTCGGTGCCGCCGAAGTTCTTCCCGAACGTCGTGCAGCAGCTCAAGAAGCACGGGCTGGCCGACCCGCCGCAGGGCTCCTGGCGGCGCGCGGTGATCGAGAAGCCGTTCGGTCACAACCTGGAGAGCGCCCAGGAGTTGAACCGGATCGTGCACGAGGTCTTCCCCCGTGACGAGGTCTTCCGGATCGACCACTACCTCGGCAAGGAGACCGTCCAGAACATCCTGGCGCTCCGCTTCGCCAACACCATGTTCGAGCCGATCTGGAACCGGTCGTACGTCGACCACGTGCAGATCACCATGGCCGAGGACATCGGGATCGGCGGCCGGGCCGGGTACTACGACGGCATCGGCTCCGCCCGCGACGTGATCCAGAACCACCTGCTCCAGCTGATGGCACTGACCGCCATCGAGGAGCCCGCGTCGTTCCACCCCAAGGCGCTGGTGGCCGAGAAGCTCAAGGTGCTCAGCGCCGTCCAGCTCCCCGAGGACCTGGGCAAGCACACCGTGCGCGGCCAGTACGCGGCCGGCTGGCAGGGCGGCGAGGAGGTGGTCGGCTACCTGGACGAGGACGGCATCGACCCCAACTCCAAGACCGACACCTACGCGGCCATCAAGCTGGAGATCAACAACCGCCGCTGGGCGGGCGTGCCGTTCTACCTGCGCACCGGCAAGCGGCTCGGCCGCCGGGTCACCGAGATCGCGGTGGTCTTCCAGCGCGCCCCGTACCTGCCGTTCGACTCCTACGCCACCGAGGAGCTGGGGCAGAACGCCCTGGTGATCCGGGTGCAGCCGGACGAGGGCGTCACGGTGCGGTTCGGCTCCAAGGTGCCCGGCACCTCCTTCGAGGTCCGGGACGTCACGATGGACTTCGCCTACGGCGAGTCCTTCACCGAGTCCAGCCCCGAGGCGTACGAGCGGCTCATCCTCGATGTGCTGCTCGGCGACGCCAACCTGTTCCCCCGTCACCAGGAGGTCGAGTTGTCCTGGGACATCCTCGACCCCATCGAGCAGTACTGGGACACCCACGGCAAGCCCGCCCAGTACTCCTCCGGCACCTGGGGACCGACCGAGGCGGACGAGATGCTGGCACGAGACGGCAGGAGCTGGCGGCGCCCATGAAGATCGACCTGACCGACACCACGTCCAGCAAGATCAACGCAGCGTTGATGGACGCCCGCCGGGCCGGCGGCTCGACCGCGGCCGGCATGGTGCTCACCCTGGTGATCGTGACCGACGAGGGCAGCGCGTACGACGCCCTCAAGGCCGCCAACGACGCCTCCCGCGAGCACCCCTCGCGCACCCTGGCGGTCATCAAGCGGGCCGGGCGCTCACCCCGGGCCCGGGCCGAGACCAAGCTCGACGCCGAGATCCTGGCCGGCACCGACGCGGGCTCGGGCGAGACCGTCATCCTCCGGATGCACGGTGAACTCGTCGCCCACGCCCAGTCGGTGGTGCTGCCGCTGCTGCTGCCCGACGCCCCCGTGGTGGTCTGGTGGCCGGAGAACGCCCCGCAGCACCCGGCCCAGGACCCGCTCGGTGCGATCGCCCAGCGCCGGATCACCGACGCGGTCACCGCCGAGTCCCCGGTCGGCCAGCTCGCCCAGCGGGCGGCCAGCTACACCCCCGGCGACACCGACCTCGCCTGGACCAGGATCACCGGCTGGCGCTCGATGCTGGCCGCCGCCCTGGACCAGCGCCCGGTCGAGATCACCTCGGCCGTGGTCGAGGGCGAGTCGTACAACCCGAGCGTCGAGCTGCTCGGCCTCTGGCTGACGACCCGTCTGCACATCCCGGTCGAACGGGTCGTCACCGGCGGCCCCGGCATCACCTCGGTCACCCTGCGGACCAAGGGCGGCGACATCGTCCTGGACCGTCCGGACGGGCTGATGGGCACGCTGTCGATGCCCGGTGCGCCGGACCGTCAGGTCGCGCTCAAGCGGCGGGAGACCTCGGAGCTGATCGCCGAGGAGCTGCGCCGGCTCGACCCGGACGACATCTACGCGGCCGCGGTCCGGACTCCGGTGGAGCGGCTCAGGGAGCCGGCCGCCGAGACCGCTTCGCACGCCCCGGTGATCGAGGCGGCCGTGGCCGCACCGGCCCGGGTCACCGCCAAGGTGTCCGCCAAGGCTCCGGACCCGGCCAAGAAGGCGGTGGCGAAGAAGGCTCCGGCCAAGCGCGCCACCAAGAAGGCGGGCTCGTGACGACCGTCCCGCAGCTCGTCGTCCACCGGGACAAGGAGCTGATGGCGCAGGCCGCCGCCGCCCGGCTGATCACCCGGATCGTGGACGCCCAGGCCGCGCGCGGCACCGCCTCGGTGGTGCTGACGGGCGGTCGGAACGGCAACGCCCTGCTCGGCGCGATCGGCGCCTCCCCGGCGCGCGACGCGGTGGACTGGGCCCGGCTCGACCTCTGGTGGGGCGACGAGCGGTTCGTCGCCGCCGCCGACCCGGATCGCAACGCCGTCCAGGCCAGGGCCGAGCTGCTCGACGCCGTCCCGCTCGACCCGGCCCGGGTGCACGAGATGCCGGCCTCGGACGGCGTCGACGGCTCCGACGTGGAGGCCGCCGCGGCCCGCTACGCCGAGGAGCTGACCAAGGCCGGCCGCGGCCGGGTGCCCGCCTTCGACGTGCTGCTGCTCGGCGTCGGCCCGGACACCCACGTCGCCTCGCTCTTCCCCGGCCACCCCGGCGTACGGGAGACCGAGTTGAGCGTGGTCGGCGTCCGGGGCGCTCCCAAGCCCCCGCCCACCCGGATCTCGCTCACCCTCCCGGCCATCCGGGCGGCCCGCGAGGTCTGGCTGCTGGCGGCCGGTGAGGACAAGGCCGACGCCGTCGCACTGGCCCTCACCGGCCCCGGCGAGATCCAGGCCCCGGCCTCCGGCGCGTACGGCACCGCCCGCACGCTCTGGCTGCTCGACCGCACGGCGGCCGCGAAGATCCCGCCGCAGCTCTACCCGCCCGCCTCCGCCTGAGGCAGCGTCAGAAAGGGCCCGGCTCCGCAGTGCGGAGCCGGGCCCTTTCGGTACTGCTCAGATCTCGCCGCGGAGCTTGGCGAGCGCCTCGGCGAGGATCGCCTCGCCGTCGGCGTCGGTGCGCCGCTCGCGGACGTACGCGAGGTGGGTCTTGTAGGGCTCGTTGCGAGACGGGGCGGGCGGGTTGTGCTCGTCCTGTCCGGCCGGAAAACCGCAGCGGGGGCAGTCCCAGGTGTCCGGGATGACCGCCTCGGCGGCGAAACTCGGCTTGGTCTCGTGCTTGTTGGCACACCAGAAGGAGATCCGGTTTCGGGGGGCGGACTCGCCGCGCTCCGCCTCACCCATCGGCCCGGCGCCGACTCTGCTGCCACGGATGGCGTTGCCACTTGCCACGGTCTGACTCCCTGCGTGCTGGTGCGATGCGATCTCGGCCGCTGCCCGGAGAGGGCCGTTCACCCGTGCCCGGTGTCTGACGGCAGGACGGCAGCCGATATCCACTGCCGCCCGGCCGAGGCCGGCGAACGGTGGCGAAGTCGTCCTAGTGTAAGCAGCGGTTAAGGATCTGTCCGCACCACCTCCGGCACTTCACCGTACCGAGCATAAGCGGCGAACCGACAGAGCGTCAGATGTGTGCGAAAGCTTGGCCCTTGGGCTTGGCTCAGCTCTTGTACTTGAGCACCAGACCGAGCACCACAATGCACACGAACCAGCCGAGCGCGACGATGATCGTGATGCGGTCGAGGTTGCGCTCGGCCACGGCCGAACCGCCGCCGGTGGACATCGCGCCGCCACCGAACATGTCGGAGAGACCGCCGCCCTTCCCCTTGTGCAGCAGCACCAGGAGGATCATCAGCAGGCTGAAGACGATCAGGGCAATCGTGAACCCGAGAACCACAGCGGGACCAATCTCTCGTATCTTCGGCGAAGGGGCCGGGCCGCTCGACGCGGTCCGGCCCCAAAGACTACGTTGCCGGTGCGGCGTTAGCCTACTGCCTGCTCGCGGTAACGCACGATCTTGACGAACTCGTCGGCGTCCAGCGAGGCACCGCCGATCAGTGCACCGTCCACGTCGGGCTTGGCCATCAGGCCGGCCGCGCTCGAGGACTTGACCGAACCGCCGTACAGGACGCGGACCTTGTCGGCCAGCTCGGCCGAGTACAGCTCGCCGAGGCGGACCCGGATCGCGGCGCAGACCTCCTGCGCGTCCTCGGGGGTGGCCACCTCGCCGGTGCCGATCGCCCAGACCGGCTCGTACGCGACCACGATGGTCTCGGCCTGCTCGGCCGAGATCTCGCGGAGCGCGCCGTCGAGCTGGGCCAGGGTGTGCTCGACGTGGGTGCCCGCCTTGCGGATCTCGAGCGGCTCGCCGATGCACAGGATCGGGGTGATCCCGTTCCGGTAGGCGGCCTGCACCTTGGCGTTGACGATGTCCTCGTTCTCGCCGTGGTACTGGCGGCGCTCCGAGTGGCCGATCGCCACGTAGGTGCACTTCAGCTTGGCGAGCATCGGGCCCGAGATCTCACCGGTGTAGGCACCGGAGTCCTGCGCCGAGAGGTCCTGGGCGCCGTACTTGATCTTCAGCTTGTCGCCGTCCACCAGGGTCTGCACGGAGCGCAGGTCGGTGAACGGGACCAGGACGGCGACCTCGACGGCCTCGTAGTCCTTGTCGGCCAGCGCGAAGGCCAGCTTCTGGGTGTGCTGGATGGCCTCGAGGTGGTTGAGGTTCATCTTCCAGTTGCCCGCCATCAGCGGGAGACGGTCAGTCATCTGTGTTCAGCCTTCCAGTGCGGCGAGACCGGGGAGGGTCTTGCCCTCCAGGTACTCGAGGCTCGCGCCACCGCCGGTCGAGATGTGCCCGAACTTCGTCTCGTCGAAGCCCAGGATGCGGACGGCCGCGGCGGAGTCGCCGCCACCGACCACGGTGAACGCGTCGCTCGCCAGCAGCGCCTGCGCGACGGCCTTGGTGCCCTCGGCGAAGGTCGGGTGCTCGAAGACACCGACCGGGCCGTTCCAGAACACGGTCTTCGCGTCGACCAGCTTCGAGGCGAACAGCTCCCGGGTCTTCGGGCCGATGTCCAGGCCCTCCTTGTCCGCGGGGATCTTGTCCGCGTCGACGACCTCGAAGTCCTCGACCGGCTTGTGCGTCTTGGTGTCCGGGAAGCTCGCGGAGATCGCGACGTCCACCGGGATGACGAACTCGACGCCGTTGGCCTTGCCCCGCTCCAGGTACTCCAGGACGACCGGGATCTGGTCCTTCTGCAGCAGCGAGATGCCGACCTCGTGGCCCAGGGCCGCGAGGAAGGTGTACGCCATGCCGCCGCCGATCAGGATGCGGTCGGCCTTGCCCAGCAGGTTGTCGATCACGCCGACCTTGTCGGAGACCTTGGAGCCGCCGAGCACCACCACGTACGGGCGCTCCACCTCCTCGGTCAGGCGCTTGAGCACGCCGACCTCGGTGGCGATCAGGTCGCCGACCGCGTGCGGCAGGCGGGCCGGCAGGTCGAAGACCGAGGCGTGCTTGCGGTGCACCGCACCGAAGCCGTCGCCGACGTAGAGGTCGGCCAGCTCGGCCAGCTGATCGGCGAAGGCGCCGCGCTCGGCGTCGTCCTTGGCGGTCTCGCCGGCGTTGAAGCGCAGGTTCTCCAGCAGCGTGACCTCGCCGTTCGCCAGGGCGGCGACGGTGGCCTTCGCGCTGTCGCCCACGGTGTCGGTCGCGAAGGACACGGACTGGCCGAGGATCTCGCCGAGGCGGACCGCGACGGGGGCGAGCGAGTACTGCGGGTCGGGCTCACCCTTGGGGCGGCCCAGGTGGGAGGCGACGATCACCTTGGCGCCGGCCGCGACCAGCTTGGCGATGGTCGGGGCGACGGCGCGGATCCGGCCGTCGTCGGTGATCCGGCCGTCCGAGAGCGGCACGTTCAGGTCGGCGCGGACGAACACCCGCTGGCCGTTGACCTGGAGGTCTTCGATGGTCTTCACGGTCTTCGAATCTCCTGGGGAGAAAAAGTGGCGGAGGCACTGCGGCGGGCCACCGATGAAGCGAGAGGGAACGCAGAGCGAGGGCCCGAACGGTCTTCGTCCGGGCCCTCCCTCACATCACGTCAGCTTCCGCTGGGTTCAGAGCTGGCCACCGACGAGGGTGGTCAGGTTCACCAGGCGGTTGGAGTAGCCCCACTCGTTGTCGTACCAGCCGAAGATCTTGACCTGGTTGCCCTGAACCATGGTCATCAGCGAGTCGAAGATCGTGGAGAACGGCGAGTTCACGATGTCGGAGGAGACGATCGGGTCCTCGGTGTACTGCAGGATGCCCTTGAGGGAGCCCTCGGACGCCTTCTGGAAGGCGGCGTTGACCTCCTCGACGGTGACCTCGCGCTCGAGGGTGACGACCAGGTCGGTGATCGAACCGGTCGGGACCGGGACGCGCAGCGAGGTGCCGTCCAGCTTGCCCTTGAGCTCAGGCAGGACCAGCGCGGTGGCCTTGGCGGCACCGGTCGAGGTCGGGATGATGTTGATGGACGCGGCGCGCGCACGACGCAGGTCCTTGTGCGGGAAGTCCAGGGTGACCTGGTCGTTGGTGAACGCGTGCACCGTGGTCATCAGGCCCTTGACGATGCCGAAGTTCTCCTGGAGAACCTTGGCCATCGGCGCCACGCAGTTGGTGGTGCAGGAGGCGTTGGAGATGACGGTGTGGTTCGCCGCGTCGTACTTCTCGTCGTTGACGCCCATCACGATGGTGACGTCTTCGTCGGTCGCGGGGGCCGAGATGATGACCTTCTTGGCACCGGCGGTGACGTGCTTCTTCGCAGCGTCGGCCTTGGTGAAGATGCCGGTGGACTCGATCACGATGTCCACGCCCAGCTCGCCCCAGGGCAGGTTGGCCGGGTCGCGCTCGGCGATCACCTTGAACGTGTGGCCGTCGACCGTGATGCTGTCGGCGGTGTGGCTGACCTCGCCCTGGAGGGTGCCCAGGATGGAGTCGTACTTGAGCAGGTGAGCCAGGGTCTTGGTGTCGGTCAGGTCATTGACACCGACGATCTCGATGTCCGCGCCCTGGGACTTGACCGCGCGGAAGAAGTTGCGGCCAATGCGGCCGAATCCGTTGATGCCTACCCGGATCGTCACGAACCGATCTCCTCGTTAGGTGCGCCGGACTGTGCCGACGGGGTGGAAATGGGATGTCCCCGACCACCCATGACCCTACCTCTCCGAAGGCGGCCCGGGCACATCGCCTCACCGGCACCGACCGGGCCTGACGCCTCGAACACCGCAATCGGGGCTTCGGTCCCTGCGCCGCAGGGGAGTTGGCCCTGCGGCCCGAATGGGCTACCGGAGGGTACGCCGCGCAGTTCGAACACGGAACGGCCGGTGCCCGCGATGCGGACACCGGCCGTTCGAAAAGTGAGACAGCGTCAGCTCATCGCCATCTCGTCGGTCAGGTTGGCCTCGGTGCTCGGCAGGCCGAGCTCGGAGGCGCGCTTGTCGGCCATCGCCAGCAGGCGCCTGATCCGGCCGGCCACCGCGTCCTTGGTGAGCGGCGGGTCGGCCAGCGCGCCCAGCTCCTCCAGCGAGGCCTGCTTGTGCTGCATCCGGAGCTGGCCGGCCGCCGCCAGGTGCTCCGGCACCTCCTCGCCGAGGATCTCCAGCGCCCGCTGCACCCGGGCGCCGGCCGCGACCGCCGCGCGGGCCGAGCGGCGCAGGTTCGCGTCGTCGAAGTTGGCCAGCCGGTTGGCGGTGGCCCGCACCTCGCGCCGCATCCGGCGCTCCTCCCAGGCCAGCACCGACTCGTGCGCGCCGAGCCGGGTGAGCAGCGCGCCGATCGCGTCACCGTCCCGGATCACCACCCGGTCCACCCCGCGGACCTCGCGGGCCTTGGCCGGGATGCCCAGCCTGCGGGCCGCGCCGACCAGGGCCAGCGCCGCCTCCGAACCCGGGCAGGTGATCTCCAGGGAGGAGGACCGTCCCGGCTCGGTGAGCGAGCCGTGCGCCAGGAAGGCCCCGCGCCAGGCGGCCTCCGCGTCGCAGGTCGCGCCCGACACCACGGCCGGGGGCAGGCCCCTGATCGGCCGTCCTCGTCCGTCCACCAGCCCGGTCTGCCGGGCCAGCAACTCGCCGTCCTTCACCACCCGCACCACGTACCGGCTGCCGCGTCGCAGCCCGCCGGGGGCCATCACCACCAGATCCGAGGAGTGTCCGAAGATCTCCAGCAGGTCCTTGCGCAGCCGCCTAGCCGCAATGCCGGTGTCCAGCTCCGCCTCGATCACGATCCGGCCGCTCACAATGTGCAGCCCGCCCGCGAATCGGAGGATCGCCGAAACCTCAGCCTTGCGGCAGCAGGCCCGGGTGACGGGGAGCCGGCTGATTTCGTCCTTCACCGCTGCCGTCATCGCCATGGGCCGATCCTTCCATGTGTCCGGAAAATCCGGTCGTACGCAGCCGCCAGAAGCTCCCGGTCGTGTCGCGGCGTACCGTCCGCGGCGGCGACCCGGTCGAGCACCAGAGCGGCACCCATCCGTCCGGCGGCCTTCTCGAGACCGGCCAGGTCCGCCTGACCGAAGGCACCGCCGGTGACGGCGCGCTCGTCCACCAGGATCGCATCCACCGCAAGCTCCGGAGCGTGGTCGGCGATCACCTCCAGGTGGCGCTGCGGGGTGAAGCCCTCGGTCTCGCCCGGCTGCGGGGCCAGGTTGAGGGTGAGCAGGCGGCGGGCCCGGGTCTGCACCAGGGCGTCCGCCAGCTCGGGGACCAGCAGGTGCGGCAGCACGCTGGTGAACCAGGAGCCGGGGCCGAGCACCACCCAGTCCGCCTCCAGCACGGCCGCCACCGCCTCCGGGACGGCCGGCGGCTGCTCCGGCAGCAGCCGGATGGACTGCACCGTGCCGGGGGTGACGGCCACGTTGGCCTGACCCCGTACGGAGCTCAACTCACCCGGCAGCAGCGGGTCGTGGCCCCGGACCACGGCCTCGATGTCCAGCGGGACGGCCGACATCGGCAGCACCCGGCCGTGCACGTTGAGCAGCCGGCCGACCCAGTTGAGCGCCTCCACCGGGTCGCCGAGCTTCTCCCAGAGCGCCACGATCAGCAGGTTGCCGACCGCGTGGCCGCCGAGCTCACCGTCGCCGGTGAAGCGCAGCTGGAGCACCTCGGACCAGGTCCGGCCCCAGTCGTCGTCCCCGCACAGCGCGGCCAGCGCCTTGCGCAGGTCACCGGGTGGCAGGACGCCCAGCTCGCTGCGGAGCCGGCCGCTGGAGCCGCCGTCGTCGGCGACGGTCACCACGGCGGTCAGCTCGGTGGTCAGCCGGCGCAGCGCGGAGAGCGAGGCGGACAGGCCCTGGCCGCCGCCGAGCGCGGCCACACTGATGGGCTTGGGCCGCGGCGCGCCTCTGGTCCGGCCGCCGGCGTGCTGGGCCCGGTCTGCGGTCTTGTGCTGCCGCGTCAGCGAGTATCCCGACACACCGACCCCACGTTCTGCTCGTCGGCGCCGCCCTGGTGCGGCGGCGCCCCTTGTCTCTGTAAGAGCGGCCGCCGGAGCTCCGCCGTCACTCCCCCCGGGTCACTCCCTGCCCATGTCGCGGTGGACCAGCACCGTCTCGACGCCGTCCGCGATCAGACGCTTCGTCAGCCGCTCCGACATCGCTACGCTGCGGTGCTTCCCACCGGTGCAGCCTACGGCAAGTGTCATGTACCGCTTGCCCTCCCTGCGGTAACCCTCCGTGATGATCCTGAGCAGCTCGGTGTAGCCGTCCAGGAACTCGTTCGCACCCGGCTGCTGGAAGACGTAACCCGCCACGTCGGGGTCGGTTCCGGTGCGGGCGCGCAGCTCGGGGACCCAGTGCGGGTTCGGCAGGAAGCGGCAGTCCACCACCAGGTCGGCGTCGACCGGCAGGCCGTACTTGAAGCCGAAGGACATCACGGTGGCGCGCAGCTCGGGCTCGTCGTTGTCGGCGAACGCGGCGTCCAGCTTGGCCCGGAGCTGATGCACGTTCAGATCGGAGGTGTCGATCACCAGGTCGGCCTCGCCGCGCAGCTCGCGGAGCAGGTCGCGCTCGCGCTCGATGCCGTCCACGATCCGGTCGGCGGCCTGCAGCGGGTGCGGGCGGCGGACCGACTCGAAGCGGCGCACCAGGGCGTCGTCCGAGGACTCCAGGAAGACCACCCGGAGCCGGACGCCGCGCTTCGCCAGCTCCTCCAGCGAGGTCAGCAGGTCGTCGAAGAACTTCCGGCCGCGGACGTCGACCACCACGCCGATCCGCGGCACCGCGCCCTGCGAGCGGGCGCCGAGGTCGACCATGGTCGGGATCAGGGCGGGCGGCAGGTTGTCCACCACGAACCAGCCCAGGTCCTCCAGGCACTTGGCCGCGGTGCTGCGGCCGGCTCCGGACATACCGGAGATGATCACCAGCTCCGGTGCGCTCTCTCCCACATCGGCCACTGTCACGTCTGATCCCCGTTCTCGCTGATTCTGCCGGAGCGCGGACGGGCGGCGTCGACCGTCACTTCGTCTCCTCCTCGGTACTGTCCTCAATGATCTCGCCAGTGGCGGTGTTCACGGCGGGAGCGACCGGTGTACGGGCAGCCAACGCCGCGACAACAGTCTCCGCCGTGCGCAGGCCGATCCCCGGCACCTCGCAGATCTCCGCCACCGTGGCCGCCCGCAGCTTCTTCAGCGAACCGAAGTGCTTGAGCAACGCCTGGCGGCGAGTCTCTCCGAGGCCGGGGACCGAGTCCAGCTCCCCCGCCGTGAGCCGTTTGGCGCGCTTGGTCCGCTGGTACGTGATGGCGAACCGGTGCGCCTCGTCGCGGACCCGCTGGAGCAGGTAGAGGCCCTCGCTGGAGCGCGGCAGCACCACCGGGTCGCTCGCGCCGGGCAGCCAGACCTCCTCAAGTCGCTTGGCCAGCCCGCAGAGTGCGACGTCGTCGATGCCGAGCTCGTCCAGCGCGCGGCGGGCGGCGGCGACCTGCGGCTGACCGCCGTCGACCACCAGCAGCTGCGGCGGGTAGGCGAACCGCTTCGGGCGGCCATCCTCTTCTCTGGGGCCGTCCTCTTCGGGCACCGCCCACTCGCCGGTCTGCTCGCGCTCCTGGAGGTAGCGGCGGAACCGGCGGGTGATCACCTCGTGCATCGAGCGGACGTCGTCCTGGCCGGCGAAGCTCTTGATCTGGAACCGCCGGTACTCGCTCTTGCGCGCCAGCCCGTCCTCGAACACCACCATCGAGGCGACCACGTCCTCGCCCTGCAGGTGCGAGATGTCGAAGCACTCGATCCGCAGCGGCACCGAGTCCAGCTCCAGCGCGTCGGCGATCTCCTGGAGCGCCCGGCTACGGGTCGTCAGGTCGGAGGCGCGCTTGGTCTTGTGCAGGATCAGCGACTGCTGGGCATTCCGCTGGACCGTGGTCATCAGGTCCTTCTTGTCCCCGCGCTGCGGCACCCGCAGGTCCACCTGGGCGCCGCGCAGCCCGGTCAGCCACTCCTGCACGGGCGCCAGCGGCTCGGGCAGTGCGGGCACCAGCACCTCGCGCGGGACGCTCTCGGTGCCGCCGCCGTACAGCTGCTGGAGCGCGTGCTCGACCAGCCCGGCGGTGTCCACGTCCTCGACCTTGTCGGTGACCCAGCCGCGCTGGCCGCGGACCCGGCCGCCGCGCACGTGGAAGATCTGCACGGCCGCCTCCAACTCGTCCTCGGCGAGGGCGAACAGGTCGGCGTCGGTGCCGTCGCCGAGCACCACCGCGTTCTTCTCCATCGCGCTCCGGAGCGCCCCGAGGTCGTCGCGCAGCCGGGCGGCCTTCTCGTACTCCATCGCGGCGGCGGCGTCCTGCATCTCCTGCTCGATCCTGCGCAGGTGGTTGCCCGTCCGCCCGGCCATGAAGTCGCAGAACTCCTCGGCCAGTTCGACGTGCTCGGCCTGCGAGATCTTGCCGACGCAGGGTGCGGCGCACTTGCCGATGTACCCGAGCAGACAGGGCCGGCCGATCTGCCGGGCCCGCTTGAACACCCCGTTGGAGCACGTCCGGACCGGGAACACCCGGAGCATCAGGTCGACCGTCTCGCGGATCGCCCAGGCGTGGCCGTACGGACCGAAGTAGCGCACGCCCTTCTTGTGCGCGCCGCGCATCACCTGGACCCTGGGGTACTCCTCGTTGAGGGTGACCGCCAGCTCCGGATAGCTCTTGTCGTCCCGGTACTTGACGTTGAAGCGGGGGTCGAACTCCTTGATCCAGGAGTACTCCAGCTGGAGCGCCTCGACCTCGGTGGCCACCACCGTCCACTCCACGGCGGCGGCCGTGGTCACCATGGTCGCGGTGCGCGGGTGCAGGTTGGCCACGTCCTGGAAGTACGAGGACAGCCGGGGCCGCAGGCTCTTGGCCTTCCCCACGTAGATGACCCGCCCGTGCGCGTCGCGGAACCTGTAGACCCCGGGCGAGGTCGGGATGGCCCCGGGTGCGGGCCGGTAGGTGGATGGGTCTGCCATGCCCCTACCGTACCGATCCGCTCTGACACCCGGGGCCGCCGTGTCAGCTATGCCCCGATCGCGGAGAGCACCTCCTGAGCGGCCCGGGCGCCTTCGGTGGCGCCGCCTTCCATGTACCCCTGGAAGTCGTACGAGGTGTGCTCGCCCGCGAAGTGCAGGCGGCCCTGGGCGGTGCCCTCGTAGCCGGCTGCCGTGGTGAGGTAGCCGACCGGCCAGCAGGAGTAGGCGCCGAGGGTGTTCGGGTTGAGGTGCCAGGCGGAGAGGGTGGCCTTGCCGGTCCAGGCGGCCTTGGTGCCGGGCCAGAGGCGGTCGATCTGGGTCAGGTAGGTGGTGGCGAGGTTGCGGGTGTAGCTGTTGGTGGCGTCGGTGAACGGCGCTCCCGGGGCGAGCGACTTGGCGGGGGTGCCGCCGTGGTACTGGATCAGCAGGCCGTTGGAGCCGGGCTGACCCTTGGTCACGTCCCAGGCCTGCTGGAACGGCTGGTCGCTGAAGCACTCGCCGCCGGAGACGCCGGGCCAGGGTCCGGTGCCGGTCCACGGGCGGCTGCTGAACTGCATGTTGAGCTTGGTGCAGTAGCCCATCGTCATGTCGGTGAGCACCTTGCGCATCATCGGGTCCAGCCCTGCCCCGGTCAGGTCCACCCGCTGCTGGAGCACCGGGAGCGGCAGCGCCAGGATGGTGTGGTCGGCGGTGACGGTACGGGTGCCGCCGCCGTTCAGCCGGAAGGTGAGGGTCTGGCTGCCGTCGGCGTTGCGGACCACCGCCACCAGGGTGTGGCCGGCCTGCACGGTGCCGGCCGGGAGCGCGGCCGCGATGGCCCGGGGGACCTGGTCGTTGCCGCCGGTGACGTGGTAGCGCTCGTCGCTGCCGCCCCAGATGTTGAAGTTCCCCGGGTTGGCCTGCCAGGAGAGCATCAGCAGCAGCGCGTACGCGGACTGGGCGGTGGTGTCGGCGCCGTACTCGACCGCGTAGGCGACGTCGAGCAGCGCGCCGAGCCGGCTGGAGGTGCCACCGGGGACCCGGGTGTTGATCCACTCCCGGACCGACATCCGGTCCAGTGTGACGGCGGCCTGGTTGTGGTTGTCCCAGGTCGGCCCCGAGCCGCCGGCCTGGATGTCGTTCTTGATGGTCTGCCAGATCTGCTTGAACTCGGCGTCGGCGGTGGCGCGCGGGTAGTAGCCGCCCTGGAAGTGCAGGGTCTGCTCGCCGTCGGAGAAGTGCCGGATCGAGGTGGTGGAGAGGCCGAAGCGCTGACAGAGCTGGAGCATCGTGTGGTGGCCGGTGTCGATCAACTCGGCGCCGTACTCGGAGACCTGGCCCTGGGCCCAGTCGGCCTTGGAGTACATCCGGCCGCCGACCCGGGCCGGTTCGGCCTCGTAGACGGTGGAGGTGATGCCCTTGTCGGCCAACGTGAGGGCGGCGTTCAGGCCGGAGATCCCGGCGCCGATGATCGCGACCCGGGGCATCGTCCCGGTGAACTTGGTGGTGACGGCGGCCCGCGCCTTGGGGGTGGCGGCGATCCCGGCCAGGCCGACCCCGAGACCGAGGGCGGCGGCGCGGCCGAGCAGGGCGCGACGGGAGGGTCCTTCGGGCTCGGCGCGGGCGGCGTCCCGGAGGCCGACGTACTCGTCGACGGGGAGCCGGAGCCGATCGGCGGTGGCTTGGTCGGCGAAGGCGGAGCGGAGCAGGCGGGCGTACGGGGAGCGGGACATGTGGGGGTTCCCTTCCGAAAGGCTCAGACGGTGGCGGGGGTGGGCTCTTCGGTGCGTTCCTGGGCGTCCTCGACCACCAGTCGGCCCATCACCTCGTAGCGGGCCGGGTGGCGGGCCCGCATGTAGAGCGCCAGGCCGACACCGCCGAGGAAGACCGCGCCGACGATCCAGGGGATCAGCTTGAAGAAGAAGATCTCGGAGGCGGCCCCGGCGGCGGTGTCCAGGTTGACCACCAGCAGCACGATCGCGGCGAGCATGCCGAGCCCGCCGAGCAGCGGCGCGGTGAGGGTACGGAACCAGTGCCTGGACTCGGGGTGGTTGCGGCGGAAGTAGGCGATCACCGCGAACGAGCAGAGCGTCTGCACCACCAGCAGCGCGAGCGTGCCGAGGATCGCGGTCAGCGTGTACAGGCCGACGTACGGGTCCTGCCCGGTGAACCAGAAGCCGCAGACCACGGCCAGCGCGATGCCGGTCTGGGTGAACGAGGCGACGTACGGCGAGCCGTGCTTGGCGTGGGTGCGGCCGAGCGCCGGGTGCAGGAAGCCCTCCCGGCCGATCGCGTAGAGGTAGCGCGCGGCGCACTGGTGGAAGGCCATCCCGCAGGCGAAGGCGCTGCTGACCATCAGCCACTGGAGCGCGGTGACCGCCCAGTCACCCAGGTACGTCTTGGCCGGGACCAGGAACAGGTCGAGCGGGCTTGAGCTGGTGGCCAGGCCGACCGCGGCCTCGGGGGTGTCGGCGGCCAGCACCATCCAGGTGACGAAGGTGTACAGCACGCCCAGGATGAGCACCGCGAGCAGGGTGGCGCGCGGGATGATCCGGCGCGGGTTGCGGGACTCCTCGCCGTACATCGCGGTGGACTCGAAGCCGATCCAGGACCAGAAGCAGAAGAACAGGCCGACGCCCGCGTTCACCCCGGCGAAGGCGCCGGTCGGGTTGAGCGTGCCCCAGTGCAGCCCGGTCGGGCCGCCGCCGTGCACCAGTACCGAACCGCCCAGCAGCGTCAGCATCACCACCTCGCCGACCAGGAAGACGGCCAGCACCTTGGAGGCCACCTCCAGATCGAAGTAGGACAGCACGGCGGTGATCGCCAGCATCGCCAACGCGAAGACCTGCCACGGCAGATCGAGCCCGAACTGGGACTCGAACGCCTGCTGCGAGAAGTACGCGAAGATGCCCACGATGGAGGCCTCGAAGACCACGTAGGCGAGCACCGCGAGCAGCCCGGAGGCCATCCCGGCCACCCGGCCGAGCCCCTGCGAGACGAAGCCGTAGAACGCCCCGGCGGTGGTGATGTGCTTGGCCATCGACACGTACCCGACGGTGAAGACGGTCAGCACCACGGTGACGAACAGGAATCCGGCCGGTGCGTGCACCCCGTTGCCGCCGCCGACCACCACCGGCAGGTTGCCGGTCATCGCGGTGATCGGGGCCGCGGTGGCCAGCGCCATGAAGACCACACCGGCCAGGCCGACCGAGTTGGCTCTCAGCCGCTGCACCTGGGGCGGGGACTGCTGATCGGTTGGGGACACCGTGAACTCCCGGGGGACGCAAGGGGGATGGGAGCGCCCAGTGTGGTGCGGAGCACGGCGTCGGCGGGATGAGCAGGGTGTAGCCGGGACTGTTAAAGGATTGACGGCCTGTCATCTGTACGAAGGCCGGTTCGGTACGCGCCATTGACCGCGAGCACGCCCAGCCCCACGCTGTGATCCGTCCGGGGACCCCACTCGTACAGGAGGCGTACATGCGCGTTCCGTTCGACCGGCTCAGAACGCTCGGCACCACGGCGGCCCTGCTGGCCGCCGCCCTCGTCCCGTCCGCCCCGCCCGCCGTCGCCGCCACTCCCCCCATGGAGGTGTACGGCGCCTGGCAGTGCAGCAACGACGCCTGCACCTGGGGCACGGTGCGGAACATGACCGACTTCGACCAGGCCAACCACTGGCTGGTGGACCGGGGCGACGGCCGCCCCTCGGTCAACCTGGTGGTGCTCAGCTTCGTCCACCCGCTCCGGCTGCTGGACGGCACCAACGACGCCCAGACCGTGGACGGTGTGCCGATCGGCATCAACCAGGCCGTCGTCGACTACTTCACCAGCCGGGGCATCAGGGTGATGCTCTCGATCGGCGGCATCACCTACACCGACGCCTGGAACCAGGCGCTGGCCAAGAACCCGACCCTGTTCGGGCAGCGGGCCGCCGCGCTCGCCACCCGGCTCGGGGTCGGCATCGAGATCGACTACGAGGAGAACACCAACCCGAACCTGACCGGCCTGCAGGCCTTCGTGGACGCCTACCGCGCCGTGCACCCGTACGACGCGAGCGGCAGCGACCCGGCCGCCCGGTTCACCATCGACGTGGCGGCGGGCGACCGCTGGCTGATCGGCATCAACCAGTACGCCACCGCGAACTGGCTGCGCACCGACCGGCCGGTGCTCGACTTCGCCAACGCGATGGTGCCCGCCCGGCAGCCGTCCACCAGCGGTGCGATCGCCAACTGGCAGGAGCACCTGACCGGCAAGCCCACCTACAACCCGCCGGTCCTGCCGCTGGCCCCGGCCAAGTTCACCGCGGGGCTGTACGTGGCGGAGGGCTCGAAGGTCCGGCCCGAGTGCAACAACTTCGCCGCCTCGCTGCAGAGTTCGACCGGCAGCTGGCTGCGGGGCGCCGCCCCCGATGGGGCCGGGACCAGCTCCGGCCTGCTCGGCTACATGTTCTGGGCGGCCGAGCGGCCCTCGGTGCGCGGGGTGACCACCACGCCGCCGAACAGCTGTGAGGCCGGCGTGGGCGCGGGGGCGACCGCGCACTCGGTGGCGATCCCGATGCCACCGCTCCGGCAGAGCTGACCCACCAGGTGTGCCCCGCCCGACCCGGGGCCATCGGTGGGTGCGGTTCAGTCACGGGCCAGGCGCGGAATCCGGATGCTCAGCCCGTTCATCGCGTTCAGCCTGTTCAGCCCGTTCGTCCCGGCGCGCCGACCGGGGCCGGGCCGCCGGCCGCGCGGTTGAGCAGGTCGATGCCGAGCGCGGTGATGGAGTGCAGCACCGCGCCGCCCCGGCGCTGAGTGGTGATCAGGTGGGCGTTGCGCAGCACCGTGGCGTGCTGACTGGCCGAGGCCGGGGAGACGTTGAGACGGCGGGCCAGTTCGGTGGTGGTACAGCCCTCGGTGACGATGTCCAGGGCGGCCGCCCTGGTGCGGCCGAGCAGCGCGGTGAGCGACTGCCGGGCCGTCGGGTCCTCGCTCCACAGCCGGGCGCCGGCCAGCGGGTCGCGGACGGTGGGGAAGGCCAGCACCGCAGGGGCGTCCCGGTCCAGCGAGTCGGTCAGCAGCACCGGCGGATCGGCCAGGAAGACCATCGGGGCCAGCACCAGCCCCCGGCCGCCGAGATGGACGTCGACCGAGCGCGGGTAGCCGATCTCCAGCACCGGTGCCTGCCAGCGGATCGTCGGGGCGCAGAAGGTGCCGAGCAGCTGCTCCACCCCGCCGCCCAGCAACGCACGGGCCAGGTCGGCCCGGACCGCGTCCAGATGGGCCTGGATCCGGCCCCAGTACGGGCCGACGGTGAGGCGGTGACAGGCCGCCACCGAGTCGGCCAACCGCTGACGGGCGGTCAGGTCGCCCTCCTTCAGAGCCCGGATCCAGCGCGGGTCGGCCCGGGGCGTCGCGACATGGCCCAGCTCCAGCCGGACCAGCTCGTCCGGGGCGCCGAGCAGCCGGTCGAGGCCCTCCTGAACGGAGGTGTCGGTGCCGGTCAGCGCCCCCAGATCGAAGCAGGGGCCGGGGCCCGGGATCAGCGAGGCGAGCGGGCGGATCTCCTCGGCCAGCGGACCACCGCCGAACTTCTGCCGCCAGGGCCGGAACTGGGCGCAGCCGCCGGGCCCGGTCAGCGCCTCCAGGCTGTGGTACGCCTCGGCCAGCGGCCCGACCGTGGGCGCCACTCGTACCCGGAGCAGGTCTTCGGTGGTCAGATGGACACGCAGCACGGCTTCCCCCTGTCCGTTTCAGGCTGCACCTTTAAGGCACCCCTGAAACCCCTGTCCCCGACCCGGGCCCACCCCTCAGGATGATCCCAGGTGCCGGTGCCCGGTACGGGGGTCCGGGCACCGGGAAACCGCCGTTCCCTGGCCTGGTCGGTCACCTAGTCGGTCACCTACTTCGTCACCTACTTGGTCACCTGGAAGGCGCCGTCCTTGAGGGTGACCTGGTAGGCCGGGAGCGGGCTCGGGGCCGGGCCGTCCTTGACCGAACCGTCGGCGATGGCGAACTTGCTGTAGTGGCACGGGCAGTTGACGGTGCCGTCCTTGATCTCGTCCACCACGCAGCCCGCATGGGTGCACTTGGCGCTGAACGCCTTGTACTCACCGGCCGTCGGCTGGGTGATGACGATCCTGGCGTCCCGGTACACCTTGCCACCGCCGACCGGCACGTCGGCCACCGCACCGACCGTCACCGGGGCGGCCGCCCCGGCGGAGCCGTTGCCGGACCCGCTGTCGGAGGAGGTGGACGAGCCGCAGCCGGCCACCGCGACGGCCGCGCCTCCGGCGGCCAGCGCGGCGCCGCAGCAGAGCAGGGTCCGGCGGGTGGGTGCGGGGGTGGGCTCGGTCATCGGTGACGCTCCCTCAGCGGGTCGACGGTACGGGCGGAACCGGCCGCAGTCTATGCGGGGAAACTGAGAGAGCCGCCGTACCGGAGCGAACCCCAGTACGACGGCT
Source organism: Kitasatospora sp. Root107 (assembly GCF_001424875.1). Classification (GTDB taxonomy): domain Bacteria; phylum Actinomycetota; class Actinomycetes; order Streptomycetales; family Streptomycetaceae; genus Kitasatospora. Next base: position 205,495 of record NZ_LMCT01000073.1, read on the forward strand.
CCACAGCAGTGGCGTTACTTCTTCTTCGCGACGGCCCGCTTGCGCGGGGCCTTGGCCGCAGCCGGAGCCACAGCCGTGGCCGGGACCGCCGCGTCCGAGACCCGGCCCGCCAGGATGTCGCGGAGGAACTTGCCGGTGTGGCTGGTCGGGACGGCGGCCACCTCCTCGGGGGTGCCCTCGGCGACCACCAGGCCACCGCCGCTGCCACCCTCGGGACCCATGTCCACGACCCAGTCCGCGGTCTTGATCACATCGAGGTTGTGCTCGATGACGATGACCGTGTTGCCCTTCTCCACCAGGCCGTCCAGCACCTTGATCAGCTTGCTGATGTCCTCGAAGTGCAGGCCGGTGGTGGGCTCGTCGAGCACGTAGACCGTCCGCCCGGTGGAGCGCTTCTGCAGCTCGGAGGCGAGCTTCACGCGCTGCGCCTCGCCGCCGGAGAGGGTCGGTGCGGACTGGCCGAGCCGGACGTAGCCGAGGCCGACGTCGTTCAGCGTGCGCAGGTGGCGGTGGATCGCCGGGACGGCCTCGAAGAAGTGCATGCCCTCCTCGATCGGCATGTCCAGCACCTCGGCGATGGACTTGCCCTTGTAGTGGACCTCCAGCGTCTCCCGGTTGTAGCGGGCGCCGTGGCAGACCTCGCAGGGGACGTAGACGTCCGGCAGGAAGTTCATCTCGATCTTGATGGTGCCGTCACCGGAGCAGTGCTCGCAGCGGCCGCCCTTGACGTTGAACGAGAACCGGCCGGGCAGGTAGCCCCGGACCTTGGCCTCCTGGGTCTCCGCGAAGAGCTTGCGGACGTTGTCGAAGACGCCGGTGTACGTCGCGGGGTTGGAGCGCGGGGTGCGGCCGATCGGCGACTGGTCCACGTGCACGACCTTGTCGACCAGGTCGGTGCCGGTGACCCGGGTGTGCCGGCCGGGGACGCTGCGCGCCCCGTTCAACTCCCGGGCCAGGTGGGTGTAGAGGATGTCGTTGACCAGCGTCGACTTGCCGGAACCTGACACCCCGGTGATCGCGGTGAAGGTGCCGAGCGGGAAGGCGACCGTGACGTCCTGCAGGTTGTGCTCGCGGGCGCCGTGCACGATGATCTGCCGCTTCTTGTCGCGCGGGCGGCGGATCTCGGGGGTCGGGATGGCGCGGCGGCCGGAGAGGTACTGGCCGGTGATCGACTCGTCGTTGGTGAGCAGCTCCTTGAGCGAACCGGAGTGCACCACCTTGCCGCCGTGCTCACCGGCGCCGGGGCCGATGTCGACCACCCAGTCCGCGGTCTTGATGGTGTCCTCGTCGTGCTCGACCACGATCAGCGTGTTGCCGATGTCGCGGAGCCGGACCAGGGTCTCGATCAGCCGGTGGTTGTCCCGCTGGTGCAGACCGATCGAGGGCTCGTCCAGCACGTACAGCACGCCGACCAGGCCGGAGCCGATCTGGGTGGCGAGCCGGATCCGTTGGGCCTCGCCGCCGGACAGGGTGCCGGCCGCGCGGTTCAGCGAGAGGTAGTCCAGGCCGACGTCGACCAGGAAGCGGAGCCGCTCGTTGACCTCCTTGAGCACCCGCTCGGCGATCTGCTTGTCGCGCGCGTTGAGCTTCATCGCACCGAGGAACTCGGCGCAGTCGGCGATCGACATCGCGGAGACGTCGGCGATCGACTTGTCGAGAATGGTGACCGCGAGGATCACCGGCTTGAGCCGGGAGCCCTGGCAGGACGGGCAGGGCACCTCGCGCATGTAGCCCTCGAAGCGCTCGCGGCTGCTGTCGCTCTCCGACTCGGAGTGACGGCGCGTCACGAACGGGATCGCGCCCTCGAACGGCGCGGTGTACGAACGCTCGCGCCCGTAGCGGTTGTTGTAGCGCACCTCGACCTGGGTCTTGTGGCCGTACAGCAGCGCCTTCTTGGCCCGGGCGGGCAGCCCGGCCCACGGGATGTCGGTACGGAAGCCGAGCTCGCCGGAGAGCGCGTCGGTGAGGCGCTGGAAGTACTCCTTGGTGTGGCCCTGCGACCACGGGTGGATGGCGCCCTCGTCGAGCGACTTCTCCTCGTCCGGAATGACCAGCTCCGGGTCGACCTCCATCCGGTTGCCCAGGCCCGAGCAGTCGGGGCAGGCGCCGAACGGGGAGTTGAAGGAGAACGAGCGCGGCTCCAGCTCCTCGAAGGAGACGTCGTCGTACGGGCAGTACAGGTGCTCGGAGTACATCCGCTCGCGCTCCGGATCCCCCTCGGGGAGATCGACGAAGTCGAGCACCACCATGCCGCCGCCCAGCTTGAGCGCGGTCTCCACCGAGTCGGTCAGGCGGCGCTTGGCGCTCTCCTTGACCGTCAGGCGGTCGATGACCACCTCGATGGTGTGCTTCTCCTGCTTCTTCAGCGTCGGCGGCTCGGTCAGCTGGACGGTGACGCCGTCCACCCGGGCGCGCGCGTACCCCTTGGACTGCAGGTCGGCGAAGAGGTCGACGAACTCACCCTTGCGCTCCCGGACCACCGGGCTGAGCACCTGGAACCGGGTGCCCTCCTTGAGCTCCAACACCCGGTCGACGATCGCCTGCGGCGACTGCTTGGCGATCGGGCGGGCACAGTGCGGGCAGTGCGGCTTGCCGATCCGGGCGAACAGCAGCCGGAGGTAGTCGTAGACCTCGGTGATGGTGCCGACGGTGGAGCGCGGATTGCGGTTGGTGGACTTCTGGTCGATCGAGACGGCCGGGGAGAGGCCCTCGATGAAGTCGACGTCGGGCTTGTCCATCTGGCCGAGGAACTGGCGCGCGTAGGAGGACAGCGACTCGACGTAGCGGCGCTGGCCCTCCGCGAAGATCGTGTCGAAGGCGAGCGAGGACTTGCCGGAGCCGGAGAGGCCGGTGAAGACGATGAGGGAATCCCGCGGCAGGTCCAGCGAGACGTTCTTGAGGTTGTGCTCGCGAGCACCGCGGATGATGAGGCGGTCGGCCACTGCTTCTGGCGCCTTTCTCCGGGGGAGGTGGCTGGGAAGGGCTGCGTGGCCCACTGCCGGGACCAACAAGCGCAATCGGGTGAATTCTTCCAGTGTGCGCCTGTCAGCCTACTAGCTCAGGCGTTCGAATATCGAGCCTGTCCAGCCGAGTCCACCCGAACGGGTGACGACCGGTCCGGATCCGTACCTTCCCCGTCCGGAAAACCCCTGCTCAGGGCCTGGCACCCCCGGTACCGTCACGGTGTCAACGAGTCACGCCCCTCGGGGCAACGCTCGAGTGCACACCGATTCGGAGGCCGCAACATGACCGACTCCAGCACCGACTCCAGCACGGCTGCCCAGAGCGCCGCGGCGATCGCGGCCGCCCGCCTGCGGGCCGTCGAGGAGTCCACCGCGACCCTGCTGCGGGAGACCGGTGGCCTGACGCCCGAAGCGGTCGGCGAACCGTCCGCCCTGCCGGGCTGGACCAAGGGCCACGTACTGACCCACCTCGCCCGGAACGCCGACTCGCTGGTCAACCTGCTGAACGGCGCCCGGACCGGCCAGGACATCCCGCAGTACGCCTCCCCCAGTGCCCGGGACGAGGACATCGAGCGGGGCGCGCCGCGTCCGCTGGCCGAGCAGCTGGCCGATCTGGCGGCCAGCCACGAGCGCTTCGCCGCGGCCGCCGCCGAGCTGCCCGATGAAGCCTGGACGGTGCAGATCCGACACCGCGCCGGCTACCTGTTCCCGGCCCACGAACTGCCGCTGAGGCGGCAGATGGAGATCGAGTACCACCTGGTCGACCTCGGCGCCGACTACACCCCCGGGCAGTGGCCCGCCGACTTCGCCGAGCAGGAACTCCCGCGCCTGGCCGAGCAGTTCGAAAAGGTCGACGGCCTGCCGACGCTCACCCTGGCGGCCACCGACACCGGCCAGCGGGCCGCCCTCGGCGACGGCGCGGAGCAGCTCACCGTGGCCGGCCCGGTCCGCGCCCTGGCCGCCTGGCTGTCCGGCCGCTCGGACGGCACCGGCCTGCGGGTCCAGCGGGACGGCACGGAGCTGGACCACACCGCCCTGCCGCAGCTCCCGCCGATGGGCTGAGGGGGATGATGGCGGTTCAGGTTCAGGTCCAGTGCGAGCGAGGAGCAGCGGCGCGATGACGTACCACGGAGCAGTGAAGGTCGGCGGACCGCCGGACGTGCGGGAGCTGGCCCATCTGATCATCACCAAGATCGCGGTCGGCCCGTACGAGAACAACGCCTACCTGCTGCGCTGCCGCGCCACCGACGAGCAACTGCTGATCGACGCGGCGGCGGACGCCCCGGTCCTGCTGGAGTCCGTCGGCGACCAGCTGGCCACCGTGGTCATCACCCACCAGCACGGCGACCACTGGGGCGCACTGGCCGAGGTGGTCGCCGCCACCGGCGCCCGGACGGCCGCCGGCCGGATCGACGCACCCGGCATCGCGGTCCCGACCGACCTGCTGCTGGACGACGGCGACACCGTCCGGGTCGGCCAGGTCGAACTGACCGTCCGCCAGCTGACCGGGCACACCCCGGGCGCGATCGTGCTGACCTACGACGACCCCCAGGGCCACCCGCACCTCTTCACCGGCGACTGCCTGTTCCCAGGCGGTCCCGGAAGGACAACAACGCCGGAGGAATTCAGCTCCCTGATGGGCGACTTGGAGACCAAGGTCTTCCAACTCCCTGACGAGACCTGGATTTACCCCGGCCACGGGAACGACAGCACCCTGGGAGCGGAGCGTCCGCACATCCCGGAGTGGTGGGCTCGGGGCTGGTGACAGTCCAGCGGGGCCGCCTTCGTAAGGCGGCCCCGCCCTGGTGTTACAGCACCAACGGCAGGGCCTGACCGACCTACCTGAGTCGACAGGAAGTCAGCTGCCGTGAATCTTCGCATCTCCCTGCCCCAGCGCACCATCACCTGCTTGTCCGGCGTCCGTGCTTTCACCGGAGCCGTGACCCGTGCCGCCCGGAGCGTCCTCGCCCCGGCCTCGCTGTTCACCACCGACGTCGCGCCGGCCGACCTGCCGCCCGTCGGCCTTCGCCGCCATCATCCGGACGTCGCGCCCGGAATCGCCCGGCGCGCTGACGATCCGCGTGTGGCCGCACCGTGGTGACGCCGAGCACTACCGGCTGCCCGCCCCGGACGACGCCAATCGGTACGACTACCCGGCAACCTGATTGGTCGTCGAAGCAGTTTTGATGGTGCATCAGGGCCGCTCAGAAGCCTAATGGTTGTCGATCCTGCGGCGACCCCTGGGTTGCGATTCGTCCAGCGGCCGGTCGACCTACTACGCTCTATCGGAGCACCTCCCCCTCGCCTCTATCCGTAGGCCGGCGGGGATCCCCTCGTCCGGCTCCATCGGCGAGAGGGGCAGGCGCAATGGCGAAGCAGGAGCGGAAGAAGCGCGGACGCAAGAAGGTCCGAAAGCAGCAACCGCAACCGCCCGCCAAGCGCCGCAACGACGAGATCATGGCTTTGCTCACGCTGCTCGCCAAGATCGCTGGCGTCATCCAGTTGGCCTTCAGGGCCATCGGATGGATCGACAGGATCAAAAACTGGTGGGGACAGCAGTGAGCCCGAGGGTTGCCGCCCTCGGGCTTTGATCAAACTCACTGCGGTGTAGCGATACAAGGGCCGTCCGGCTTGCAGGTTGGTACCCCTGCCGGGCGGTCCTTCGCTTTGCCCTGGCGAGCGTCATTGACGCTTCAGTCGTATGACGACTAGCCCGAGCATTGCTGTGGTTCGTTCTCGGCAACCTGCACGCATGCAGTAAGCCTTGTGCTGACAGGCTATCAGCTGGGCACCCCGTCGAAACCTCGATCGGCATCGGGATGCCGATCGAGGCCACCACGGCGGGTGCCAGTTAGTTGCGACTCGGCCAGCGCGGCCGCCGACGTCACCGTCCAGGTGTACCTGCTCCTGGTCGACCGCTACGTGCACCGGCACGGCTGGACCCAGGGCCGCCTGTGGGCACCCGACGGCGCGGTCTGCGTGCTCGGTGCCCAACTGGCCGTCGTGGCCGCCGGGTACGGCACGCCGACCACCGCCTGGCGGGCTCGCATTCGTCTCGGAAACGCCCTCGACCAGCGTGGTGAACCGGTGCCGGTCGACGACTGGAACGACGGCCCGGCCGGCGCCAGCATGAAGTCCACCGACTGCTGCAGGCCGCCGCGGCTCGCCCCTGACGTAGGGAACACAGCCACCCGAGGCGGACCGACGGGCTATCGCTCATTTTCCCGCCGCAACGTCGGTGTGATCTCTACAGTTGCCACATGGCTTCACCTGATTCGTCCGGGATGATCCGGCGCCTGATGTTCGTCGAGCACCCGATCGGGACACATCTCTCCGAGTCGAGTACACCCGGTGGGAAGAGCCCCCTTGCCAGAAATGACGACAACGGCCTGGTCACTCAAGCCGTGCTCTACGCGGCCGACAACGAGATCAAGTTGGCGGTAGGCCTCATCTTCGCGGCAGGCGTCGGTGTGACCCTCGCGGGTGTGAAGGCCGCGCCGCACGTCAAGAGCAAGTTCAATGACCTTAAGTCGAAGCTGAGCCGCAAGTCGGAGGAGGCCGTCGGGGTCGCCGCTCAAGAGTCCAACCTTGAGCAGTCCGATCTGCGGACCACCAGCTGACACCGCGTCGGAGCCCCAAACCATGGTGGGCTCTCGCGTGTTCAGGGCCGCTGCCGCCGCGCGCAGCAGTTGGGCTGTGAGGCAGCGGAGAGGTCAGCCCAGAGATGCCGCGAACCTCCCGGCCTGCGCATCCTCGGCGGAGAGAGTGATCTTGCCTCGGTGGGACACCTCGACCTGGAAGAACTTCGGCCCGAGGGGCACTCGAAGGACCGTCACGGCGAAGGCGCATTTGGTGCCTGATCGGAACCCGGCTCCCAGATGGCCAGTTGCTACGACCTGGCCGCTGCTGTCGTAGACCGTGACCGAAGCGCCCTCGGCGATGTCGTTGTAGCTGCCGATGCCCGTGCAGAGCCCACTTTTCAGGCTTGTCTGGTTCAGGTCCATCGTTCCGGTCAGGGTGAACGTTGCGGCGGATGGTGACGCCGCGGCAGCCGACGGTCCGCTGTTACTGGAAGCGACCCAGGCCATTCCGACGCTGCCAGCGCCGATGGCTAGGCCCGCAATGCCTGCGGCGAGTGGCGTCGACCACCACATTGGCTTCACACGGGCGCCGGGCGCAGGCTCGAATTCGGGCACAAGCAGGGCGGCGGACGGCGGATCTGTCATCTCGTCAGACATGGCGGAGAGCTTCGCAGCCTGGCGGGCGCTCCACACACACAGTGCTCGGATCGTGATCAGCCCACCTGCCGCCCCCCGGCGGGCCGGACGGGTGAGTAACAATCACGAGTCAGACACTCAGCTAACACACCATCAGATTCGGCGATACGGTCCCCCCCACATCCAAGCTGGGGGACCTTTTGTCGTACCGCCGTACCGCTCTTGCCACTGTCGGCCTCATCGCCGCGCTCACCGCCTGCGACCCGCAGGTGGCCACTCCCACCAGTAACAGGCCGCCGACCACCGCCGCCAGCATCCCGGCGCCCGCACAACCGGCCGCGACACCCGCCAGTGCCCCGAAGACGGCGGAGCTGTCCAACTTCGTCGGCATGGGCCTGCAGTCCGCCCAGGACAAAGCCCCGGCCGCAGGGTTCTTCAGCCTGACGTCGCACGACGCTCTCGGCCGCTCCCGCAGCCAGGTTGACGACAGGAACTGGAAGGTCTGCGCCCAGGCGCCGGCCGCCGGTCAGCAGCCGGTCGACTCGAAGGTCGACTTCGCCACGGTGAAGCTCGACGAGCAGTGCTCCGCAGCCGATCAGGGTGGGTCCACACTCAAGGCGGGCGGCGCGATGCCGGACTTCAAGGGCAAGGCCGTCTCCGCCGTGAAGGACGCGCTGCCCCGGTCGACGAGCTACACCCTGACGGACGTGCTGCAGAGCCGGGAGGTGCTGGTCGACTCGAACTGGCAGGTGTGCAGCCAGGACCCCGCTGTGGGTGCGGCTCTCAACGGGCAGCCAGTGACGCTGCGGGTCGTCAAGTTCGGGGAGAAGTGCCCCTGACCGGCGCCGCATCTCGATCGTAGGGTCCGACCTGGGCCCTACGATCAGGTAGCTTTCCAGCCCTTCTCAGCCTGCTGAATCCTCACCAGATCGGTAATGACGTCGTCCCGTACGCACGGGCGACTGGCGCTCTGCGGCTACGTCCGGACCACACGGGCCGGGCCTAGCCGAGGGGATCACCGTGACCGCTTAGCGTAGAGCCGCGGATCTGGTCCCGCTTCACGTGGTTGAGCATCGCGTGGCAGACCTGCGGCCAGCCGAGCTTCGCTACTTGCCGTACCCAGACCCCGTTGCTTGCGTTCCAGCAGCTCCTTCAGCCTCTTTTCTCGTTCCTTGCGCCGACTCTTCCGGTCTCGGTTCCCGGGCGGTGGGAGGAGAGTTTGGCGCTTCGCTCGGGCAGCAGCCTGATCCGTGGGATGGACATGTTGGTCCACTGCTGGACTGACCGCTGGCTGGTTGTACGACATGGTCTGAGCCACTTCCGATCAGCGCGCCGAGGCCGTAGGCGAGCAGTGCCGCGGCCAAGAAGTAGACGGCAATGTCGATGCTACGCCGCTTGGGCCTCTGAACTTCTTGATCATTTCTGCGGTAAAGATCCGACTCCGAGTCGAGCAAGACTTTCGCCGTCTGTTCAACCGGTTGACCCGCGTAGAGGGCTTCCAGTCGTTGAATATCAAGCCTCTGCGGCTGCCTCGCCTTGAACGGTCCCCTCCAGGGCGGCCAGGTGGCCACCGTAGTCCGGTCGAGCAGGCAAGCAAAGAGGAAGAGCATGCTGATCGTGAGTAGGACGATGCTGGCGGTGCGACAACCTTCATCGAGCTGGCCTCTGATCAAGGTGATCAAGACAGCTTCGAACCCTAGGAGTGCCGCAGCCACCACGTTCAGGGAGTCGGCCAGCGAGTACTGGTCCATTCGCTGGTCATGGGCTTGCTCCAGCAGGAGCGGGATAGACGGCTGGTGGCCTCCAGGCGGCAGGGGTGGCGTGCCCATATCCGACTCCCGTTCGGCTCGCGCGGCCCTCAGAAGGTCCCCTAGAGCACTGTCCTTGATGCATCGCGAGGACGCGAGGCGAGACGTCTGAGCGAGTGAGTTGGGAGTGCATTGGCGAAGGCTCGGCCCGGACGGAAGCGCCGGGCCACTTAGCCTCGCGCTTTCACGGAGCAGGCTGTCCGACGGGTGATCAGATAAGCGAAAAGTGCCTCTGACCAGCAATGCCAGTGAGTTAGCGCATCACTGCAGGTAGAGCGCATATCGATCGCCGATTTGGGTGGATAAATCCCCTGGCGGCATGGGGCAGTTCGCCTC